>CAVUMM010000009.1:0-21212 GCA_963742655.1 uncultured Candidatus Saccharibacteria bacterium | reverse complement strand
CTAACCTAACGAAGGAACGAATCGCATGAAAATCTTTATCATCAGCCCCAATGTAGACACACTATTTAATCAGGAGCAGCAAGAAGCCTTAGCAAAAGCCGGCGAGTCTGTGTTTATAAAGGACATTAAGCCGCTCGACCAAGTCACCGAACTATATGAGGGGGACGAACCCCGCATTGTGGCTGTGGATCCGGACTTTAGTGATTTTCATTTACCGAATGACGTTATTGACGCTATTCCCAATCTTAAAGCGATTTGTCTTCAAACTACCGGCTTTAACTGGATGGACACTGAACATGCCAAAGCAAAAAGGCGTTGTGGTTACCAACTTACGCGGCTTTTCATCGATTGCTGTTGCTGAGTGGGCGACCTTCATGACCTTAGCCGTATCTAGACGTTTGCCAATTGTTATCAAAGACAACTGGCATTTGGATTACGAGAAGCATCGTGGCTTTGAGTTGCGAGGCAAGACAGCTGGTGTCATTGGTATGGGTCGAATTGCCACGGCCATTGCCGAGAACATGGCCGGGCTCGGTCTGAATGTGCAGTACTGGTCCCGCAGTAGTCGCGACGATCGCTTCCAGTATGTTGAACTTGCAGAATTGATACATACTTCGGACGTCATTTTGCCTGCCATTGCCACAAACGATGAAAAAATAAGTCGCTTGTTAGTGACGACATGCTGGCGTCAATTAAATCGACGGCGGTTGTAGTTAGTATCGTCGACCCTATTTTTAACCAAGATAACGCTCTTAAATCTCGTGCAGCTAGGTAAAGTCGGCGGTTATGCCTACGAAGACGAAAAAGGTCCGTTCGGCAAGCATGACGGGAATATTTGGAACGGTCCAGCGCTTGGCTGGTGCACGAATGAGTCCATGAGAAAGAACGGCGAACAATGGGTCGAGGCGATTCTAAAAGCGGTCCAGGCTGACTATCCCACAAGAGTGAATTAGCCAATTCAGTCCTGTTGTAACCTTGCGAAAGCGGCGTAGAGCGCTTAAGCTTGTAGTGTATGGATGATGTAAAACAAAAACTTGTCAAAGCCGGATTTAAGGGCGAGATTGATGATTCGGACAAAGCGTTGGAATTCGCCAGCCACGAGCGTCGATGTTCGAAATTAAGCCTAAACTTGTGGTGCGACCGCAAACCGCCAAGGACGTTGAAAAAGCTCGTCGCGCTCGTGGCTGAGCAGAAACAGACAAGGATTTGAGCCTAACGGCACGTAGCGCTGGCACAGATATGGGTGGGGGCGCAATTAATGACTCGATTATCGTTGACTTTACCAGGCACTTTACCAAGATTGAAAAAGTTGATGCCAACAAGGCGCACGTGCAGCCCGGCGTGTTTTATCGCGACTTCGAAAAAGCCACGCTCAAACACAAGGCGCTAATGCCCTCCTACCCTGCCAGCCGCGATTTATGTACGGTCGGCGGCATGGTCAACAACAATTCAGGCGGTGAAAAATCTTTGGAATTCGGCAAGACTGAAAATTACGTGACCGAGTTAAAATTTGTGTTTGCGGATGGCGTAGAGCGCACCGTTAAGCCGCTCAACAAAGTGCAGCTCATTAAAAAAATGGCCCAAAAGGATTTTGAAGGCATGGTTTACAAAGAGCTGTTCAACTTGATCGAAAACGCACTATGACAAAATCAAAGCCGCCAAACCACATGTCACCAAAAACTCCACTGGCTATAATTTGTGGGATGTGTGGGACCGCGATACCGGTGTGTTTGATCTGACCAAACTGATTGTCGGCGCGCAAGGTACGCTCGGATTTACCACCGATATCCATTTCAAACTTGTGCCTGCCCGTCCACATTCCGGTTTATTAGTGCTATTTTTGCACGACATTGGCGACCTTGGCGAAATTATTCCAAAAGTACTTGAATTTCATCCGGCGACGTTCGAGAGTTTCGACGACGC
The DNA here is from genome assembly GCA_963742655.1 of uncultured Candidatus Saccharibacteria bacterium. Taxonomy (GTDB): domain Bacteria; phylum Patescibacteriota; class Saccharimonadia; order Saccharimonadales; family UBA4665; genus JAICLK01. Next base: position 19,289 of record CAVUMM010000009.1, on the reverse strand, counting down.
TACGTTGTGGCTATCAATCCGTTTTATGCCGAGTTTTTTGAAGCTACTGGGCGTGAAACGCTTTATCCATCTGCTCATTAGTTTGATTCCTGACGGATTGCAGCTCCTGCGCGGTATCCCGAAACTTATCCTGATGGTCGAGTTTAATGGTGAAACAGAGGAAGAAGTTCGAGATAAAATCAAAGCCCTGCACCATGAACTCAAAAAGCATCGCGCCCGCTACGAAATAAACGGCTTTGAAGAAGACGCAACCGAAGGCAAATCGGAAAAATTCTGGATTATGCGCCGCTATAGTTTTCAGCTACTTCGGAGTAAAGTCAAAGACAAACATACGGCACCATTTATTGACGACCTGGTAGTTAATCCGCCGTATTTGTCCGAGTTTCTGCCTAAAATCAGAAAAATTATCAAAAAATATAAATTGTTAGCCACGATTGCCGGGCACATGGGTGATGGTAATTTTCACATAATCCCACTCATGAAGCTGGAAGATCCAAAAGACCGCGCCAAACTCCTGCCAGCAATGGAAGAGGTTGATAATCTGGTACTGAAATACCACGGCTCATTAAGCGGTGAACATAACGACGGTCTGGTCCGTGGTCCGTGGCTCGGTGCGATGTACGGGCACGCCATGCTTGAAATTTTTCGCGAGACCAAAAACATCATGGATCCAGAACATATTTTCAACCCGCACAAAAAAGCCAATGCCGAGTGGAATTACAGTTTTTCGCATATCCGTGACCATTTTTAACATAAAGACATGGAAACAAACAAGCTGTCAAACTTGTGATAGCAATACCGTATATGATGTATCGGTATTTGTGATTAATTCAGCCTACCCTTGTTCGAAAATTATAAATATGTATAAGTTGTCAAATATATCACAGCACTATACTAAAATTTGTGTAAATATGTTGTTACTTACGACTTTTTAGTTGCAAGCTTAGTAAATACTAAATAAGGGGGTGTGGTATGAGACAAGTTATCAAAAAAGCAATCATCGCTGGGTCGGTACTTGCGGCCAGCGTGATACCATCAGCTAGCGCTGCGGCAGGCACGGCAGGCGGCGGTTCGAACGCTACGTCAATTAAAAGTACGTCGGCAGCCGTCAAGGCAGATAAGAGTAATTCGAACTCTTCGAATTCAGTCGCATATGTCAATAAGACAGTGAACTACGAAGCGCTATATTACGTGAAGTACAGTGCCAGCGAAACGGCATATTTCGCAAACGCGCAGCAATCGGCGAATAACGCATCATTCGCAGCCGCGTTAAACAAGTCGTCATTCAACGACTATAGCATGCCAAGTTATGGGGGTATGTACAACTAGCGGTTAAATTAGTACGGTAAGCGGAAAAATTGCGGCCACCATAGCAGGCCGCAATTTTTATTTATTATAGAACCTTTTAATTATTATGGCCCAACCGTAAAGGTGCCATTTGTATCGGGGTGATCGTGATCGTAGAATTTGTAAGTACCTTGCTGGCTTAACGACAATGTCCAGCTTTTATCCTTATACAACGTCTGCCCGATATTTCCGGCGTACACTACTTGATGAGGATAATCCCCGAAGGCTATATTGCGCGCCGTTTTGTCGTCATTTGTAAACGTCAGTGAATCACAGAGGTGCGCTATGACGTGATTGGGATAAGCAATACCATTTAAGATAATAATGTGGTGATTGGCATTCGTACCCTGGCAGCCACCGGTTTTTACGCCCTCCACCTGGCTGATTCCTTCGTCATCAGACAATTTTTGCGTCACATCCATCGGGGACATATTGGATTGCAGGTGACCCATTATCCACACGGATCCTGCGATAACTACAAAAACAGCGCCAATTGTCGCCACCAGGAATACAGTGTTAAAGCGCGGTTTTCGTTCCCGACCCAAGTGCAAGAAAAATACTACCTGAATAATAAGTTGCAAGAACGCAAATCCCAATATCATGGGAAGTAACAAACTGCCCGTAAGTGTTTTGTGTACTACCAGATAATAAGGTATGAGTGTAAACACTATTGACAATACGAACCCCGTTACGTAAGACCCGATTTTCCCGTGCGGGGGTTTTTGGTGATTATGGGTGACGAATGTTTCTTCGTTCATACGAAAGCCATTAAATACACTATGGTGAAAATAAAGATCCAGACGATATCCAGGAAATGCCAGAAAAGACTTAGCAGTGTTAATTTCCGGACCATATTCGAGGTTAATCCGCGCTTCATTATGTAGACCATGGTAATTGCCATCCAAAATAACCCGCAAGTAATGTGAAGGCCGTGCGTACCGACGAGCGTAAAGAACGACGACATTGATGCACTGCTCTGCGGCGTATGGCCCTCTTGGATGAATTTACTGAATTCGTGCAACTCTATACCTAAGAATGAAAGTCCCAGCAAGAAAGTGATTCCAAACCAAACCAGTACCTGCTTCTTATTGCCTTGTCGGGCTGCGATCATGCCAATACCGCACGTAAAACTGCTGGTAAGCAGAATCAGCGTTTCCATAAGCGCTGATGGCAGGTCGAAAAGCTCCCGGCCCGTAGGTACGCCAAATGTGTTGTTCCGCAGCACCGAGAAAGTCGCGAACAATACCGAAAAAAGCAAAAGGTCAGTCATCAGATAGACCCAGAAGCCGAACAATATCTTTTCGTTGGCCTCCACTTCACGGTCCATGCTTGTGTTTTCGGCTACGATGTCCGCCATAGCTTCTTCCTGATTAAGTCTTTGCTGAACTTGATAATAATCCTCATGAGTTCGAGCAAACCCATATCTTCATCAGGGTCTGCCGGCGGCACGTGAATATTGTCGTGCGCTTTGGCTTCGATTTTTTCGACCTCTGAAGCGGTAAGTGTATATTCGATATGTTCATCAAATGTGCGGATAATTACAAGCACGATCGCACCGATGATACCAACGACAGCCAGCCAAATTATATGCCATACGAAAGCGAAGCTCGCGGCAAACGCAAAGGCGGCGATGTAAACGCCGAACCCGGTATTCTTGGGCATGTGGATGTCTACATACTTCGGTTTAGGTTGGCCGCCGTTTTGCTTAATTTCCCAAAATGCATCACGAGTCGTAACCGTCGGGATTATCGCGTTATTATAAAATGGCGGCGGTGAAGTCGCGGCCCACTCCAAAGTCCTGCCACCCCAGGGATCGCCCGTGGTATCCGCTAACCGCTTACGATCTATGACACTGGCGACAATCTGAATTAATTGCAGCGCAACACCTGTAGCGATAATAAGCCCGCCGATAAACATCATGATGAACAGCGGCTGCCAGCCCCTGTTCGCATCGTAATGGTCGAGCCTTCTGCTGGCCCCCATGAGCCCCAGCGCGTACATCGGCATAAATGAGAAGAAAAAGCCGACGATCCAACACCAAAAAGCATAGCGGCCTATCCGTTCGTTCAACCGGAATCCGGCAAATTTGGGGAACCAATAATTTATACCCGCGAAAATTCCAAATAACACCCCGCCAATTACCATGGTGTGGAAGTGTGCCACCAAGAATAAGCTGTTATGCAATTGAAAGTCCGCCGGCGGATCCGCCAGTAACAAGCCTGCCATGCCGCCGATCGAAAAAGTCGCAATAAATCCCAGGAACCACAGCATCGGTGTGGAAAACCGGATCTTACCCCGCCACATCGTAGCGATCCAACCATATACCAAAACGGAAGTCGGTATGGCGATAACTAAAGTCATAAGCCCGAAGAACGCGTTAACATCTGCCCCAGACCCCATAGTAAAGAAGTGATGGAGCCACACGGATAGGGCAAATAAAGTAACGCCGATCATTCCCACCACCTGCGACCCGTAGTGGGCTATCGGTTTGCGGCTGAACGTCGAAACAACTTCCGAAAAGACTCCGAATGCAGGCAATACCAGCACATACACTTCCGGATGACCCCACATCCATATCAAATTCGTATACATCATAGCATTGCCGCCGAAGCCGGTAGTAAAAAAGTGAAATCCAAAATAGCGGTCAAAAAACATCAGGGCCAGCGTAGCTGTCAGCAGCGGGAATATGGCGACCACCATTATCATGCTGCACAGCGAACCCCACGTGAACATCGGCATCTTCCATAATGTCATGCCGGGCGCACGCATTTTCAATATTGTCATTATGAAGTTGATCCCTGCCAGTGTCGTGCCGATGCCGGAAATCTGCAGACTCCAGATCCAATAATCGACGCCTACACCTGGACTGAATTGCAGGTCGGACAACGGGGCAATGGCGAGCCAGCCGGTGGCGGCATACTGGCCGCCGAGAAAGAAGAATAAATTGACCATGATAACGCCGCCTATATACAGCCAGAACGCCAAGGTATTCAGGAATGGAGAAGCCAGATCTCGCGCACCTATCTGAAGCGGTACTATGTAGTTAATCAATCCAAATACAAAAGCCATCGCGACGAAAAAGACCATGATATTTCCATGAGCAGTAAAAATCTGCTGGAAATGGTCGGCAGATAGGTAGCCATGATGGGGTCCAACCGAAAGTGCTTGCTGCAGCCAGATCATCAAGGCATCCAGGCCGCCGCGCAGCAGCATAAAACCGCCCACGATGAAGTACATGATACCGATTTTTTTCGGATCGACCGAGGTCAACCATTCCCGCCATAGCCAACCCCATCGTTTAGTCCAAGTCAGGATAATCGCAAGGAACAAAAACAGTAAGAAAAATGCGACCGACCCGCCGATAGTGAACCATTCGTGTGGCAGCGCTTGCGCGTTCAAATGACCTAGGAGGAACTCTTTCATCAGCCTTGTGTGTGCTCCGTCGTGCTCGTATCGCTGCCCATGGGCATCATGTATTTCATAAGCACTTTATCATACAGGCCGCTTTCAGAGGAAGCATAGAAAGCGGGCGGATTGCTTTCACTCGGTTTAAGCAATTTTGCGTAAGATGCGTCATCGAGCACATTTTTTGACTGCTTAACCCCCTGAACCCAACGATTGAATTCAACGCCGGAACTTGCCCGTGCCGTAAACTTCATGCCTGCGTAGCCGGCTCCATTTATCTCTGCGCTGCTGCCCGGATACGCTCCAGTTGTATCCGCCATCAGGTTCAATCTGTTGACCATGCCGGTCATCGCGTATAATTGGCCCCCGAGATTCGGTATCCAGAACGAACTCATTGGTGATTCGTCTGCCGTCAATTCAAATTCCACCGGTCTGTGTACCGGAATCTGAGCGAAATTGACCGTCGCGATGTTCTGCTCGGGGTAAATAAAAAGCCATTTCCAGCGCAGCGAAACGACCTGGATAACAAGAGGTTTTTCGCTAGATGCGATCGGATCCTGCGGTACCAGCTTGTGCGTTGCAGTCCACAAGATAAAAGCAAGCAGCAACATTACCATGCTGGGTATCAGCCAGATTGTGAAAACAAAGAATTTACCATGATGGGTATCGGGGGCATATTTCGCATGATGGTTGGATTCCCGATATTTCCAGGCGGTGAAAAAAAGCAGAAAAACCGACGGGATTGCTATTACGAGCAAAATGGCGACAGTAACGAATATCAATCTGCGTTGGTCTGCCGCTATCAGGCCTTTTGGATTTAACATAGCGATGTTGTGCCCGTGTAGCATCGCTGAAATCAGCAACACTAACGCACAAACTGCCAAGGGAATCAGCCGCAATCCACTTTTTCGTTTATTCTTTTTTTTGATTTGCGGCATTAAACTAACTCCAGTGGGGCATAAGCATAATCATTACGTCTACTATACCATAACTGTTCTAATCAATAAGGTACGAATCATTCAGCATAGTTCTTAATTGTTCAGCAGAATTTAAGCTGGCATTGAAATCCTGTACCTAGTTAGCAAACTACGCTAAAATTCGAACACCCTATCAAGCTGTGTTTTTAAGCCAATATTTTACTGTGATATGTTGAAAACGTATTTTAATCTCATAAAGCCCGAGCGGACATTTGCTAATGTTATAACGGCGGCGGCCGGATTTTTGTTGGCGTCGCGTTTGAGCATTATCTGGTTTTTGTTTTTCGGGACGATTGTCGGATTATCATTGCTGGTAGCCTCGGCTTGTGTATTGAACAATTATATTGATCGCGAGCTCGACACCAAAATGGCCCGAACAAAAAAGCGGGCGTTGGCGTCGGGAACCGTGTCGGCAAAGTCGGCGCTTACTTTCAGTATCGTGCTTGGATTGCTTGGTTTTGCAATACTGGCCGATACCACTAATTGGCTTGTGGTCTTGCTCGGCGCAATCGCCTACTTTGATTACATCGTTTTGTATGGTTGGGCCAAACGGCATTCGGTGCACGGTACACTTGTTGGCACGGTGTGCGGTGCGCTGCCGATGGTTGCCGGGTATTGTGCGGTGACCGCTTCGATTGATATTACCGCGGTAATTTTGTATCTGTCGATGACATTCTGGCAGATGGCGCACTTTTTCGCGATTGCGATATATCGGCTGAAGGATTATAAAGCCGGTGGCATCCCTGTTTTGCCAGCCGTCAAGGGTTTGCGGACTACCAAAGTTCAAATCGTGCTCTATGCGATTGCCTTCGCGCTCACAGCCCTAAGTTTAAGCGTATTTGGCCCGACCGGTTATGTTTATGCAGCTGCCATGGCGGCGATCAGTTTTCTTTGGCTGCGGCTTGCTTGGCGCGGCTGGCATACCCAAGATGACACTAAATGGGCGCGCGGCATGTTTTTGTTTTCACTTAAAGTTCTGTTGGTGTTCGCGTTCGCGGTGTCGGTGGGTGCGATTTTGCCATGAGCGTGATATAGTAGAAATAACATGATTTTGGTGATTCATATCCTCGTAGCCCTTGCCGGTTTAGCCTGCAGCACGGCAGCATTTATCGCTCCATCCAAAACAAAGATCAATATTACATATGGCCTGGTCGCGCTTACGCTTGCCAGTGGTACGGTCTTAGTAATCAGCTCGCATGCATCGATTTTGCATAGCTGCGAAATAGGGCTGTTATATGTCGGTATGGTTACTTCGGGCGCACTTGCAGCGCGACGTAAACTTGCTCGGCAAACAATAACAAAAGATCGCTAGACTTTTGTCCAATATAATTATTTGACCAATTGACCGTCGGCAAGACGGAATGATTTGTCGGTTTTGCCGGCAATTGTTAAGTCGTGAGTAACGACGACGATGGTTGTGTTCTGCGTGCGTGCGAGATTATGCAAAAGGTCAAAAATCATTTTGCCGGTTTCGGTGTCGAGATTGCCGGTTGGCTCGTCGGCTAAAATCAGGCTTGGTTTGTTAGCCAGCGCCCGGGCGATGGCGACTCGCTGCTGTTCCCCGCCGCTAAGTCGTCCTGGTTTGCGTGATTGTTTGTCGCCATCCATGCCTACTTGATCGAGCAGTTCTGCAGCATGTTTCCTGCGTTGATCGCCGTGCACGCCGGCAAAGCTCAGCGGCAGCATGACGTTTTCGAGCGCCGTGAGATTTGGGATCAAATTATAACCCTGAAATACAAAACCTATTTTGCGTCGCCGGTACGCGACTAGCGCGTGATCGCTTAAAGTCGTGATATCTTTTCCATCGATCTCAATATGTCCGCTCGAGGGTTTTTCGAGTGTACCGAGCAGGCTCAGTAATGTCGTCTTGCCGCTGCCGCTTTTGCCGATGATAGACACGAACTGGCCCTCTGGCACCGCGAAGCTGACGTCGTTGACTGCGCTGACGGTGCCGTCGCCGGATTGAAATTTTCGGGATACGTTTTTTACTTGCAACATGATACAGTCTCCTATTCTGTCCTCATTACTTCGCTTGGCCGAACCCGCGCAATCAACCAGCCGGCTAACGAGCTGCCGATGACCGCGATTAGTACCGCGGCGCCTAATCCATACGCTAGAATACTCCAGCCGACGTTGGCGTGCACATTGCGAACGCTATTCGTAAGGCTGTTGGCATTGCGCCCGAAGAAGCTGCGTCCGGTGGTGGTGCGAGCCTCGAAGCCCTGACCGCCGGGACCCGCAAAGCCGCCGCTTTGCCTGGACGCAAATCCGCCAGTTGCCGAACTGGTTGTGGATGACGAGCTCGCCGCGCTGCTGACGAGCGTATTAGTGACCGGGTTGCTGCCGATGATGCCTATTATTATGCCGATGAGCGCACCGGCGATGGTGAGCGTAACGGCCTCACTCATAAACTGGAAAATTACGCGGGAGTCACTGGCGCCAATGGCTTTCAGTATCCCGATCTCTCGGCGCCGCTCGCGCACGATCATAATCATGGTCAACAGAATTATCAGGCTGCCTGCAATGATAGCTCCGATCAGGCTGTAGAGCGCAATGCTCTTTACGCTATTCAATGGTTGGACAGCTTGATTCACAGTGTCTTGCGAGTTAGTGACATCCGCACTGGAGCCAAGCATGTTTTTGATAGCCGTCGTTGTCGAGCCGAGATTATCTGCCGAGTCAACTGTCGCAACTGCATTCGTCACGTCACCGCTCTGCCCGCTTAGACGTTGTTCGGCCGGCAGCGACACGATCACGGCGTCACCGCCGGTCTGCGTGCTGCTTGTGAAAATGCCCGCGACGGTCAGCATTTTGCCATAAGCCGTAAATGTCGATCCGACTTTCAGGTTGTTTTTGCTGGCCATGCTTTGGCTAATCATCGCATCGTTGCTGTCGCTTGAACCGTCAATAGTTTTGTCGCTAGTAATAGTAATCGTGCCGGTACCACTCGCGAGATTACCCAAATTGGTCGGATCGTTGGTGCCGATAAAAGTGATCGGCAGGCTGAAGCTTGTCGGAAGATTGCTGGTGTCGCCGCCATTTATAAAGAAACGACGGCCGCCACCCGAACCGCTGTTCATATCAATAGTCGTCGGTGATTTCAGGCTCGTCTGGCCGCTGGTACTGCTGTTTGACGACCCACCGCCGAATCGGCCGAATGATGGCTGTGTTGAACCGATGGTCGTCAGCCGGTCGGTCAGTGTTTCGGTCACATTCGTTATGTGCGGTAGCGATTCGACTTTGCTCAGTTGACTAGTCGTCAGCGCATTATTGGCTTGCGATTGCGCATTGAATCCGGCTGGCGCAATGATAATCGTATTGCCGATTGAACTTTTGGCGTCAGAAATCTTTTTGGCCACGGCCTGGTGCGCGATCAGCATTATCAAGCTCAAGCCGATACTGAGTCCCAGGATAGTTACGATTGATAAAGTACGGGTGGTATTTCGAAACGCGTTACGCATTCCAAGAGTGATTGTATTCATGAGCGTACTTATAGGCTGAATTACTGAAGGTACGCTTGATAAATGTTTCTAATCAAACTTCAGAAGAATCCTATTATATGCCTGTATCGCATTTTAAACCCGAAGGTTGCAGATTATCCAGATTACAAAGTAAGCGCAGAATGTATTTCGAGTGTCGCTCCAATCAAGTCCGCGCCAGGGGCGGCAACGGCAACAAGCAAGCAGCCATCGCCGTAAAGATAATACGGGAATTCGGCTCCCGAGGTGTTTACGAGGCCCGCATTTTCAATGGTGTCCAAATCATTGATATATCGTAAGGCGCATTCACCGATCGCTACATTTCGATGGGCTGTAATCAAACCCGGGTGCTCGCCGGTAGTGCTTCGCGCCACGCGTACATCTGGCGCGACGTCGGCGGCCAAAAATGCATTAAGATTATCAGCCGTGACCGGAACCGGAACTGGATTACTATATGAACCATCAGCAATAATATATGCGTTGTTAGGCGCGTCGGTTGGTCTTCGATTTTTCTCTGCGATTATTCGAAGCCCGTTCTCGGCGAACACACGCTCAAGAGTAACGAGCGGCGCTAAGTATCGGACCGCCTCACTACCGAATAAATCTGCGCTGGCTTCTAATCGGAAAATTTCATCGTGTTCTCCCCATCTCTCAGTTGAGTCAAGGGGCGCGACGTTTACTATCCGTAGCTCCGGTCTGCTTTGCTGTGCTGCCATAGGTTAATTTAAACATACATTCGTATGAAACCCCAGAAGATGTTTAAAATTTCATGGATAAAATTAACACGACGCCAAATGACTACTTTTTATGTTTGTAAATGCTCAATTTGGAAACCGCCAGGCCGATAACGGGAAGTGACGAAGCGCTGCCGATAAAATAGACATAGCGTGGCTCCCAAGTTGGGTCAAACTTCGATTTGTATTGGTGCAGGCCTTTGGTGGAAATAAAACGCTGTGTCGCCAAATAAATATAGTCTAAAAGTTTCTCGCTGTTGCCGGTGAACGTTTGGCGGGCTAGCGGTGACATTCCAAGGTTGAAACGCGGCACCCCTTCTTCATGTAATTGCTGCATTAAACGAACGAACAAAAAATCCATCACATTTTTGGGCGCAGTACGCTTATGGCGCATCAAATCGACTGTTGCCTCTCCGGATTTAAAGCTTGGCAGTTCGTTGGCAAATGCCAGTGCCCTGCCCGCTTCGTCGCGGACGACAAACAACGGTGTGTGTTCAAAATAACGGGCCGAGAAATAGCCTGTGATAAATTGCCACTGTTTATGGCCGGGGATTTTCAGCCAGTCGTTTGAAACGTAACGTAACTCATCGATCAGCTCGGCGGAGTGCGGCGGCAGGTAGCGCGATGCCGTCGCACCGGACTTCGTGAATCGGTTGGTAATGTTGCGGAAATATTTGTTTCGTGAGGTTTCGTTTACAAATTTATCAATATCAATGACAGCATCAGCACCAATCAATAAACTATTGAAGCCCTGCTTTTCGAACAGTGTTTTGTTAACATCACTGGCGGCGACAAACGCTATCAGCCAACCGTTACTCAGACAAAACGTAGAAAATTCAAGTATTACCGCAGGGATCGAGTCGGGCTTTCCCGACGGATTGGCGAAACAGACGGCCACGCCGCGTGCGACCGCATAAGCGATGAAAGCTTCGCCGTCGCTCGAGAAAAAGTATGATTTATCGCGCGGCCACAATTTAAAATAATCATCGATACCGCCGCCATATTTTTGCAGCAATGCCTCGGCCTGCTCACGCTCCGCCGGCAACCGGCTCAGTTCATAGCGCAAAGGACGCAAAATGTTAAACAGACAATAAGCGACCGTTACCACGCCGACAACGCTCAGTGATTCCAGGAACCAGTGCCCATAGCGGGTGTGCGGTATTAAATTTCCGTCGCCCATCAGTATATAGGCGCTGAGCGTGTGGCCAAATGCATTGGTTAGCGAAAAGTTGATACCAAGATCACGCGTGTCGAGCAGCCAAAAACCGAGCGTGCCATAAACGAGCGCCAAAAGAGTGCTGCCACCGAGCGCCAACAAACTAAAGCGTAAATTCGTCGCATGGCTTTTAACAATAAATTGGTCACGGCCGGCCACCAGAACGACGATCAGGGTGATGGCAAAAATGCCATGCACAATCGGTTCATCCACCATGATGCCGACCGCAAAACTGAACAACGCTGCTCCGAGCGTAATCAACCAGGCAATGTGTTTGCGTTGCGAAAGTTCATAGGCCAGATACACCAACACGAGTCCGATAAATAGGCTTGTAAAATCGGCCACGTTGCGCGACCCTGGCGGCAAAAAATAGTTCGTGTATTGATGGGACGAATGGCGCAGCAAAGGTTCCCAAACGAGAGAAATACCGCTCATCAACGTGAGAAAACTGGAAATGCGGACATACAGACGGCCATTCCTGATTGCCAGAGCGAGCGTGTCGTCGGAGAATGGCGCGCGCAAATATGGCATATGACCCCAGCTTTTTAGTTTGATTTACCAGAACGGCGGGCGGACTTGGCAGTTTTTTTCTTCAAGCGTTCAATTCTTCGGGGAGCTTTGGCCTTTTTGGCGCTATTTATTGTGCGCGCAAACCGGCGTTCGGCATTGCCGTCCGAAAAGCGGGCAATCGGTTCGTGTTGCAAAATGGGATGTTTGGATTTTTGATCGAGCTCTTGCATGGTCTGTACGGCATATTTCTCGAGCAGCCATTGTCTTTCGGGCGCGGTTTCCCCGATGGCCGTGATGTGCCACAGGTGATCACCGGCTTGCACCTCGGTCATGATAGACAGTGGGCTCACAACCATAAGCGGCCCGCTCGGTAAACGCAAGTTCGTATCCTCGATCAATTTTCTGCCGCGTTCCAAGTCGGACACGAACAGCTCCAGCGCCATTGTGCTAATGCCTTTGGGCGTGATGCGGATCGCCCCAATGGTTTGGTTGTTGACCCAAATTGTCTCGCCGTTCAAACTGCGCACCCTTGTAGAACGCAGTGTTACTAACTCAACAATGCCCTGCAATGTGTATGGCTCGATGGTTACGTGATCGCCAACCCCAAACCAATGTTCGGCCATCATCACGCTACCCGATGACATGTCACGTAAAACCGGACTCAGCACCCCGCCCAAAATAATGGCGAACAACGCGCTGGCACCAATAATAGCTCCGGCTTGTTGGTTGGGGTGCGTCAGCGACCACCAAAGGAACAACGACATGATAACCAGAAGTACGCGAATAAGCGCCGTCGAAAGCACGATAAGCGTTTCGGTGCGCCGCAATTTATTGACAGCGTCAATGCTCTTGGCCTTGTCAACCCGCCGGCCGATACTTTTGGTAATGCGATGAGATATGATGGCGATTAGTCTGCCGAGCACGAAAGCAACCGTTAAGGCGACAGCTAAAATCAGCAGCGAACGGGCGTTGAAAAACGTGTCCGCGGTTTGTTTCAGGATGCTACTGGATTGCTGGATGGTCTGGTTGATCTGGTCGGCATATAGAATCATGATTGGTCTTCCTGGGAATTGCTATGTAGCGATATTCGCCTTAATTATACGCAAATGGTCAGTTTTTAGATAATCAGCGTTTGTCTTTCAGTTTTAACTATTATATAATTATTATAGCATTAAAGCCACCCACAACAAAGGCGGCACTTTAGGCCGGGACGGTACGAAGTTAAAATGGGCAGTCAGAATCACGACCAGTTTCATCCCGCGGCTGGATTATCCGTTCCGGCCCCTTTTATGGCAGGGCCGCTCGAAAACGGCGATCTTCTTACCGACGCACATTGGACACCTGAAATTCTCGATGCGGTTGAGATCCAATCGATCCATCTCGATGTCATAGAATCGGTGATGGGCGTGCCGCTCTTCCACGATGAGCTTCGTTCCAGGCTTTGGCGTGAAGCACCGCATGAGCTCGACCCGTCAGAAATCGGTATGCGGCAAGTATTTGCCACTATTGTTGCCCGGGAAGCTGCAAAAGTTCGCGCACTAGACCGAGAAAAAACAGAACTTACCGACGGAGACGCATTTGATGCCGATGAATTTAACGCATCCTGGCGGCCAAGCCCGGACCAGCGGGATGCTTTGCGGGCTGCCAATGACGGATTGATCAGAATTATCGGCCGTCAAACGGCCATCATCAACAACGTCGAAAGAAGCATCGATCAACCGAAGGGATTAAGGCCCGATCAGCTGGAATTGCGTCAAAATATCCTGCGGCATTTGCTTGCGCCGCCGAATTTGCAAGATGTCATCGTCGGCGATAACCCGATAAAAGAAATTGCCAAAGCGATTAGTGTAGTCGCGCCAACCGGCAGCGGAAAAACACCGTTGGAGGCTGTTTTCACGGATGACGGCGGGATCGGGCGGCCGGTTTCAGAACTGGATCCGGAACCGCTTCGCGCGGCGGTTACGCAACCGACTATCGCTATCGGTAACCAGTTCCTCGGCAAACGCGGAAACGATACTTTCGGTCGATTTACATCCCAAGAGGTCGTCACGACAGGTCGCTTTGGAGGTGTGTATGATGAAACCGGTAACGCGTTAATCGTTACGAACAACCAGACGCGTTCGGGAGGTGTGGATTTAAGCGGGCGCGACGTCGTGATCGTAGACGAAGGGCACCATATCTTGGGTCCGATGATGCGCGAAAAATTCGTCAGTGGCAGCCTGGGTCCGTTGGTTGTACTGTGCACGGCAACGCCGCAACGGGCGGACGGGAGACATCTTGGCGACATCGTGCCTTACAATGTCCAGGGTGAAAGCATCCTGTGGCATATAAACAAGGACCTGCTCAACGGCTCGCAGATATTTACGATCCGAATGGAGGCCGACGCGAAACTCGTTGCTGCGGCTGAAGGCAAACGAGCCGTGCGTGCACTTATTGAGGAAAAAATTACCGAGCATGTCGTAGAATTAGCAGCCGGGCTCGCGCAGACAGGACGCCGCATAGCAATATTCGGCCGGAGCGGCGCGCACTCAAAGCAAGCTAGGACTATCGTCGACAGACTGCGGGCTCTCGTTGTAGAAAAAGATCTGGTGGCAACATTGCCGGACGGCACAACACAGCCCATTTCGGCTGAAGCACTCGGGGACTTCAATACCCGGACCGAAAACGCAGCAATCCTCGACAAATTAGATAAACGGGAAGTGAACGTCGTTGCCACGACAAAAATGATCGGCGAAGGCTTAGATGCGCCGATTGATGTCGTCATCGATGCCTGGGCGATCGAATCAGAATTGCTCAAAGAACAGCACTACGGACGCGGCGCCAGAAAAAGTGAAGAATTTCCGGTGACCGTCTACATTGAATTTATTCCGGCTTATCCTGGAGCGACACGCCGGGTCGCTTCACACTGGGGCGTGCTCGGCCTGGAAACGGTCCGCCAAGGAATGATAATCGCGCCTGAAATTACTGACGCCGACAAATTACCTTCGGACGCCGTGAAACGCAGATCCTTGAGCTATGAAGATTTGCCATTATCAGTGCAAGCCCTCGTCCGACAAATTGATAATAAGCCGGTCAGAGAAGTTACGATTCCAAGGCCCGGTTTCGAATATGAAGAACCGCCCGAAGGCAGTATATCGCTGGATATAATAATGCGCTCGCCCGGCGTTCCAGAGCATGTATCAGAAACCTACGTCATGAAGCAATTAGAATCGGCTGGAATCGGCTACAAGGGAATCTGGGTTTTCAACGCGGATTCTGACAGTCATGTGATGGTGCCGTTCTTTGATCCGGAAGCGGCCTCGTATTTTGAGGATAATCCTATTCCGGCAGTTGCCGAAGTCGGTGAACTGAGATACAGCGAAATTTTGGATCGGTACGATATTGATAGTTCATTCTTGATGGAGGTATTTGTCCGTAATGGGATAATCCCCGCCGAAAACCGGCGCATATGGCAGCGCGTTCATAGCTGGAATACGTATGATTTGAAAGCATTGACGCTTGTTGAAGAAGCTGTTGCGAATATTCCGAATGCGTCTGAAAGTGACATACCGATGACGGAATTCATTTACGAATTGGGCGCGAGCAAAAATTTTGTAAAAGCGTTCTACGATAACGGGTTGAGTCAAGACGGGCCGGATTACAAAAGATTTATCGATCCAGTTACCGGAAGACCGGCTTACGCGTATTTTTTGAATCGCCAGCAGGCTGATATGTTGTGGATCGCATTCAATCAGGGCGCTGCAAACGGCGTACCATTAGTCAGTCTTGAAAGATTACAAAGATTTTCAGGCGTGGCAATCCAAGATTTGCGTGCGGCTATGACTGAAGATGAAACGGCTCAGGTCGGCTATAAATGGCCGCACGACAAGCGGTTCCAAATGCAGGGGCAAGCAGTCGTTGTTGAGTCCGTAGCGGCTGATATCCTTCAACGGACGATGTTGGATAAATTGCCTCCGCAGCTAGTTACGCTGGAATTGATGGATCGGGTGGTGCGCGGTCCGCGAAGTGCCTGGGATGCAATCCTTGCAGAATACGCGCCGGAAGATCTGCAATTGGTATATGGCGATAAAAGCCCGTGCTATACGTGGGATGTGGTGCGCCGATTGCAGGAAGCTCACGGAGTTAAACCTGGTGCGCCGGAAATTTCTTTTTATGCCCTTCCCCAAGATAATTATGACGGCGATTTTGATCGGATCGACTATGCAATCAAATTGCAGCGCAGATTTCTTCGGTCGTCCGTTCGATTAGTTTCGCCGAGCGAGCTAAAAGCAGCTTCCAGACAATCTAGAAAATCTCGAACTGAAGGCGTTGAAGCCCTGGCTGTGATTGATACGGCAAAGGAAACGTTGGACGCGCTAGATATTGGTTTGCGCTTGGGTTTGCCTGCAGACTCAGTCAATGGAGCAATCGCCAAGACAGCGGGCGCCGGATATTTGCCGCCGGTAAAGCAGCTTAATTCAGCAGGATTAATGACGCCACATTATTCCGGGCGACAGCTAGAAGAAATCATCATATCGCTGAGCGGCATTTCGCCCGCCATGATGGCCGATCAGCTTAATGTTCCACAACAAGCCATTACAAAGTTTATGTTCAATAGGTTTGAAGTAAATAATCTAGGCCGCTATTCGAATGACGCATGGCGAGCGGCACGCAGCGCATTTAATGTCCCCCGCGGAGCTCGTACGCTTGGCGATATCGCCGGTCAGGTCGGCGAAGATGCCGGCAAACTCGCCGAATTTATCAGGCAAAATGGCGGCGCCGTCCATCCGCACTGGAATAGTTCGGGCGAAGAATTGGATTACCTTTATCCGGATTCAGTCCAACTCGCGCAGGCACAAACAAACGGCAATTACGATATTGCGCCGAATCCCTCAGTTTCCGAATTGTTAGTGAATCGCGAGGAAGTAGCACAGTTAAGCGGCATACCGGCCGAAGATTTTGACGGTTGGCTGCTGGGGCGGCCCGAATTCGTCCTCGCCGCGGTCTGGTATCGGTGTCGCACTGATCACGGAAAGGTTTTGCCGCATTTTCGTTATACGAAGATCAAATCATACATTAGTGACGCCAAACGGCGGGCAAAGTAGTGCGCTTGAGAAAGTCGCGTCGCTTAAAAACCCGAAGCACGAAACTCCCTAACAAGATAAAGCGCCCATTTGTTACTCTGTAAGTGTTCAAGCTAACAGAAGGAAAACAAACATGGACGCTTTACAGAAACAGCATATCGTAGATGTCTTCGTATGGATAGACGACATACTGCCAACTCGGGAGAGTACTGGCCGCCCTCCGGTCCTCAGCGACAGTGAGCTACTGACCATTCTCATCTGGGATGGTCTCACCGAACCGCACAAAAATCTGTCGGCAGTGTATTCGTGGATTGCTCGCGAATACCGGGATTGCTTCCCGAAAATGCCGAGATACCAGAACTTTGTAGCGCACTGTCACCGTTTGCTTCCGACACTGTCGTGGCTGCTGCAAGCGACGCTGTCAACTGCCACACCGCTCAGATTCGCCGACAGCACCATGCTTCCGGTGTGCAAGCCAGTCCGAGCTGACCGGCACAAGGTAGCCAAAGGCTTTGCCGCCTTTGGTAAGAACTGGCAGGGCTGGCATTACGGCTTCAAGTTACACGCGAGCATTGACTACCTCGGCCAGTTTGCCGGGCTCTACTTTACGCCAGCGAATGAAGCAGACGTCTTACAACTCAAGCATCTGGTGAACCAACAGACGACCGTCGTGGTTGCTGACGCCGGCTATACCGCCCAAGTCACCCGACGCCATATTTGGCGGGACTTTCAGTGTCTTGTTATCTCGCCACCCAGGCCACGACAGTGCTGGCTCATGGCTGGAAGGCAGCATCTCCTGCTGACACTGCGACCGAAGATTGAGGCTGTCTTTGGTATCCTCAAAGAACGAGCTCACTTCGTGACCTCGTTCCCGCGCAGTGTACGCGGCTACTTCGTGCATTATCTGAGAGTGCTACTGGGCTATCAGATGAGTCGAGTTTCGTGATTCGGGTTTAAAAACCTTGTAAATTGTTAGTAATTATGCTTTAATGGTATAAATATCTAATTTAGAAAGTTAATCAAATGCAGCCACAGACGCAGGATCCGTCGAAGATCCGCAATATTGCTATCATTGCCCACGTCGACCATGGAAAGACTACCTTGGTAGATGGGCTGTTGAAGCAATCCAAAACATTCCGCGACAATCAGGCGGAAATGAGCCAGACGCTCATCATGGACAGCGGCGACCAGGAGCGCGAGCGCGGTATTACGATTACGGCCAAAGTTACCGCCGTGCAGCATGGTGATTATCGCATAAACATTATTGACACGCCGGGGCATGCCGATTTCAGCGGCGAAGTAGAGCGCACGCTCAATATGGCTGACGGTTGCTTATTGATCGTTGACGCCCAGGAAGGCCCGATGCCTCAGACCAAATTCGTACTTGCCAAGGCGCTTGCGAATGAGCTGAAGCCGATTGTGGTCATCAATAAGAGAGATAAACCGGGCTCGCGAGTGCATGAGGTCGAAGACGAACTTGCTGATTTGTTTTTGGAACTTGCCGTACATGAAGATCAGCTTCACTACCCCGTTTACTACGCGATCGGCCGTGAAGGCAAAGCTTGGCCAAGCGTGCCGTCCGATCCGAGCGAGCCAGCGGATCTCAATGCTATTTTTGAAGCTATCGTCCATGATATTCCGGCGCCGAGAGTTGAACTCGAACAGCCGTTCCAGATGCTTGTTACGGCGCTCGCCTGGGATAGCTATAAAGGCAAATACGCCGTCGGCCGTATCAGCCGTGGACGAGTCCAGTCCGGCAACCAAGTGGCCCTATGTAAAGCCGATGGCAGTGTGGTTAAAGCCAAGGTTGAAGCTGTTTTCATGAGTCATGGCGTGAGCAAGTTTGAAGTTGCCGAAGGTGTTGCCGGTGATATCGTGCAGCTTACCGGCATCGCGGATGCCCGGATCGGCGAGACGATTGCCGATGCGGATAACCCCGAAGCATTGCCGGTACTTGAAGTCGAGGCGCCGACGCTCAAAGTCTATCTCGGTCCGACACCCCGCCATTCAAAGGCACGGAAGGTGAATTTACCACATCACGCCAAATCGGCGAACGGCTCGCCAAAGAGCTTGAATCAAATGTCGGATTGCGAGTCGAAGAAAATGGCATCGGATTTTTAGTGTCCGGCCGCGGCGAATTGCATTTGGAGCGTGTCGCATCGAAACCATGCGGCGAGAAGGCTATCAATCTGAAGTCGGCCGTCCGCAATCGTCACCAAAACAGGTAGACGGCCAGACGCTATAGCCGGTCGAGGAGCTGATCGTAGAGGTTCCGAAGCCGAAGATGTCGGTGCCGTTCAGATGGAATTAGGACAACGCAGGGCCACGCTAAAAGACCAATTCTCTAGCCCAAAGGCGTGACCAAAGTAGTCTATGAGCTCCCTACGCGGGCGCGTCAGGTCTGCGCAACATACCGCTTACGCAAACCAAAGGCACTATCATCATGAATTCGCTCATCACCGGTTACCAGCCGATCGGCCCTGCCCTTCAGCAACTGCGTAACGGCGTGCTGATTTCGTTTGAGACCGGCACCACGATGCCATATTCGCTGAATCCGC
>CAVUMM010000008.1:0-488311 GCA_963742655.1 uncultured Candidatus Saccharibacteria bacterium | reverse complement strand
TTTGCGCGATTAGCGGATATTATATGCAGAGCCAGAGCATGCTTTCCTCTTAAGTAGAAGAATGACCGGCGAGAAGCTATATTCAACGTGCCACTGCCACTGTTTCTGGCAAACTAAATCAGAGGCCATTATAATAAGATTTTAGTTGCCAACTTAGAGATCGTACGAACGAAATTGGGAGCCGCGCTGCAATTCGTCGTGTAGCAGTAAGTAATCGTCGTCGGTGGGGATTAAGACACCTGTTTGCCTGGCCATATTTTGCCGCGACCGTAATGATAGTATGTATTCGATGACAGTCTTTTCGCGGGTTGCGGATGCTGTATCATCCTGCACGCGCACAATTCTATTGCGATGAGGGTCAAATCGTATCCAGTGATGCATGATGGTGTCACTTTGAGTTCTTCTTAATCCCAAGTGATTATGGGTCATCGCGAATACTCCCAAGATGTGGTACGACTGCCGTATTACGCAGGCATCCACACTTTCTTCTGCCGCCGGCCAGTCATATCTGGTTGCGTCTTGCCTGAACGGCGCGAAGCCCACTCGTTCCGCAGGCAGCCCGGCAAGTATTTCGCCGTAATACCGGTTGACGTCGTTCCAATAATTTTCCGAGAAATGCACTACACAATTTTAATCTAAATAATAGATATTTCTCGCCATCTGGTCATTATCAGTCATATTTTGCCCCCTCTTCGAACTGTAATTGAAGCAAAATTTTGACAATCAGATGTTTTGCATTTAGACTTGAGAGGAATATGTTAATGAATAAAGTAGCAATCGCAGGTCTCGTCGTCTCAGCCGCATCCAGCGGGTGACGTTTGCTGCAATTCACGCAAAAGTTACCCGCTGAAAAAGCGGGATTTTTAATTATTAATCATAGAAATGAGTCGCATGAGTACGCTTGCCTCCCCCATCACGAAAAAAAGTAGCATCCCAAATTCCAACCGATTGACCAATAAATTGAACCCATCAACACTGGCCGCCGGCATAGAAGTATCTATGATTAAAAGAATGCAGCTGTTGGCGAATAAGGATTCCAGTATCATTTCGCTCGCCCAGGGAATCCCATCATTCAAAACGCCGGAGCACATCTGTGAAGCTGCCAAAAAAGCTATCGACGAACACTTGGTCGATAAATACACATCAGGCTATGGCATAGAACCCTTGCGCGAAGCGATTGCTGAAAAAGTGACGCGCGATAATAAAATAAAGACAAGCAGTTCACAAGTACTCGTGACGCACGGCGGCATCGAAGCGGTGATGTCGGCATTCATGGCGCTGCTTGATCCGCATGACGAAATCATTATTCTTACCCCGGATTATGCATCTCATATCACGCAGGCTCGAATCATCAGCAATGGAAAGATGCCGATCTGTGTCCCGCTAACCGAAACGGTCGAAGGCTGGATACTGGATGAGCAAAAGCTCGAAGACTCTATTTCGCCGAATTCAAAAGCGATCCTGATTTGCAATCCGTGCAATCCGACCGGCAAAGTTTATTCAGAAGCCGAACTCAAGGCGATCGTGCGCATCGCCGAGCGGCATAATCTATATATCATTACCGATGAGATGTATGAATATTTCACGTTCGACGGTAAAAAACATATCAGTATCGCCAGCCTGCCGGGGGCGAAAGAGCGAACGATTTCTATCTTCGGATTCTCAAAATCATACGCGATGACCGGTTGGCGCGTCGGATATGTAGTGGCTGAAGAGCAGCTTATATCACAAATGATCAAAGTACATGATTCGCTGGTGACGTGCCCGACCGTCGTATCCCAATATGCCGCACTGGCAGCTCTTCAAGGTCCGCAAGATGCAGTGCGGGGTTTTCACCGTGCGTTTGAACGTCACCGTCAAATCGTATGTGATGCGGTAAAGCGAAGCGATAGACTGAAGCTGATCTTGCCGGAAGGTTCGTATTTTGCATTCGTAAAAGTGGATAGGCAGACGGATGATTATGAGTTAGCCCTTCGGCTTATGCAGGACGCCAAAGTAGCAGTTGTGCCGGGCAGTTCTTTTGGGACTGGCGGCGAGTCGCATATCCGTATCTCGTTCGGTTGCGAAGAGGACGCGCTTCGTGAAGGATTGCAGCGATTAATCGGGCATTTTGACAGATTTGAATAATATGTATTGCCGAAAGGTTAAAAAATCTTGAGTAGCGGTGCGGGCGCTTTCAGCGGTCACTGCAATTAAATCGAATAATTAATATTATGACATGTATTTGATCTGCCATAGCGTGCACGATTTGAAAACTTAATTTTTGCTGAAGAAAATTCCCGCGAATCACCTCTGTAAATTTCGTCATCCACAGCGTGCACTTAGTGATTGTACTCACAAAGCGCTAAAGCTGTTGTGCTAACGAACGCCCCAAGCTATAATCATTAGCGTAAATCAAATAAAACTTTAGAAACAGAGGGTAATGAAAGTATTGATGCTCGGGTGGGAGCTGCCGCCGCACAATGCTGGTGGGATGGGAGTCGAGTGTTATCGGCTGTGTAAAGCCCTCTCGAAAAAAGGCGTAGACATTCAATTCATTTTGCCGTACACGGCCGAGCATAATGTTGATTTCATGAAAATAAATCCGACGCATAGTCAAACCGTAGTACAGGTCAAGTCTGTCGGTTCGGTGTATGAAAGTTTTCGGTATGTCCAAACGTCGGGCGAAATAAGCACGCTTGATTTGTACGGACAGGTCTCATTGTATGAAGATGCGGTTGAGCGGATTGCCCGTTTGGCAACGTTTGATGTCATACACGCCCATGACTGGCTGACATGCCGGGCCGCCATACGGGCTAAGATGGCGAGCGGCAAGCCGATGATCGTGCACATGCATTCGATCGAATCGGATCGGTCAGGCCGGTCGTTCGGTGGGAATCCGATGGTGCGGGAAATCGAGGAACTGGGTTTGCAGATGGCCGATCGCATAGTTGCCGTTAGCCAGGTAACCAAAAATAATATTATGCGTGAGTACGGTATTCCGGACGACAAGATAGATGTCGTTCATAACAATATTGATATTTCGGCGCTGATGCCGTCCTCCGGCGTCAATGCCTACTCTTACATTTCGGAAATGAAACAGCACGGCTATCGGGTGGTCGTGAACGTCGGCCGATTCACTGTTCAAAAAGGTTTGCCTCACTTATTGAGGGCCTTCAGTATCGCGGCTCAATATGCTCCAAAATCTTTGCTGCTGCTGGTGGGCGCGGGCGAACAATACTACGAACTGATTGAATTGGCGGCTGAACTCGGCATTGGCAAGCAGGTGTTGTTTACTGGTTTTCAACGCGGCAAAACATGGCGTGATGCTTTTGCGATCGCCGATTTGTTCGTGTTGCCCTCGCCTACGGAACCATTCGCTTTGACAGTACTCGAAGCGATCGGGTACGGTACACCGGTTTTGGTAAGCAAGGAGACGGGCGTCGCCGAAGTTATTCGTAACGCGCTTAGTGTCGATTATTGGGACCATGACGAAATGGCCAATCAAATCGCTTCGGTTTTGCGTCATGACCCGTTGCGCGATGAGTTGCATAAAAACTCATACCACGAACTTGAACGCATGTCTCGATCAGATGCCACAGCCGATAAGCTGATGCGTGTCTATGATAAGCAATTAGCGGGAGCTCTAGCATGAGCTCCAAGGCAATAGTGTTGTATCTGCATGTACATCAGCCTTACCGTATCCGGCATTACACGGTTTTTGACGCCGGTGAACGCCATGATTATTTCGACAGTGCTTACGATACCCAGACAAGCAATCAGCGGATTTTGCAAAAAGTAGCCGAAAAATCGTACATACCTACCAACCGGAAATTGCTTGAACTGCTCGAGCACAATCCTGAATTTAAGTTGAGCTTGTCTATCACGGGTACCGTGCTGGAGCAACTAGAAAACTGGTCGCCTGAGGCTTTGCAATCATTCAAGGATCTGGTTGGTACCGGCCGGGTTGAAATAGTCGGTGAAACATATCATCACTCGTTGGCCTTTTTCTATTCGCGGGAAGAGTTTGAGACCCAGGTAAAGATGCATCGCGATAAAATCAAGCAGCTGTTCGGCCAAACACCGACAGCTTTCCGAAATACCGAATTAGCCTACAATAACGACCTAGCCTACTGGGCTGACAACGCCGGCTACAAGGCTATCCTGGCTGAAGGTTGGGACAACGTGCTCGGCTGGCGAAACGCCAATTTCGTATATCAACCCACCTATACCGACAACGTCCGTTTGCTCATGAAGAACTATAAATTGAGCGACGATATTGCCTTCCGTTTCGGTAATCGCGAATGGAGCGAGTGGCCGCTGACCGCAGATAAATTTGTGAACTGGCTGAACTCGGATCAAAATGCGACCAACTTCAATCTGTTCATGGATTATGAAACCTTCGGCGAGCACCAGTGGCACGAAACCGGCATTTTCGAATTTCTGAAACACTTGCCGAAAGAATGGCTTAAAACACCCGAGCGAACATTTATGACAGTATCCGAAGCGGCTGACGCGTTCGAACCGCAGGATAAAGTGGACATGCCCTATACCGTAACTTGGGCCGACACGGAACGCGATTTAAGCGCTTGGCTGGGAAATTCCATGCAGTCATCGGCTATTTCTGCGCTGTACGAATTACAGGACAAAATATCGGGAACCAATGATGGCGGATTGATCGAGGATTGGCGCCGCTTGCAGACCTCGGACCACTTTTATTACATGTGCACCAAATGGTTCAATGACGGCGATATCCACGCCTACTTCAGTCCATATGACACGCCGTATGAAGCGTATATGAATTTCATGAACGCATACCATGACGTGCGATATCGCTTGAGTCAAAAAGGCGTGGAGATGTAGCGGTGGGCCGCCCTGTAGTTTTGAGTAACGGACAAATGTTTGTCGGGCTCGACGAAGACGGGCTGGTTCATGATTTTTATTATCCATACGTCGGGCTTGATAATTTAACCAACGCCCGTAGCTCCCAACATAAAATCGGCGTTTGGGTCGATGGCAAGTTCAAATGGACGAATGACGGTTCGTGGAACATTACGGTTGATTTCGGCGATGACGCGCTCATAAGTGACATAACCATGCGTTCTATTGAGCTTGATGTTACGTTAACTTTTCGAGATTTTGTCGACACCGAGTACAACGCGCTCATCCGTTGCGTCAAGATTACCAACAATGCTAACAAAAAACGTGACATCCGTTTGTTTATGCACCAGGTGTTTCAGATTTCCCGTGCCGGGCGGGCAGATACGGCTATGTTTGTCCCGGAAGATAACTACATTCTCGACTACAAAGGGCGCTGCTGTCTGTTGGTAGCCGGCAAAATCGCTGGCGATGGCGATTTTGACCAGTTCGCTGTTGGCAATTATGCTATCGAGGGTAAGGCCGGCACATTTATTGATGCCGAAGACGGCGAATTAAGCGGCAATGCTGTTGAGCACGGTGGCGTTGATAGCGTGATTCGGTTTCGACGCGAAGTTGAACCGCACGGATCATTCGGCATCGACTATTGGGTCGTTGTGGCGGACAGCCAAACAGATGCCCAAGTGGTACATACGCAATTTAAGCACTTCCCGCTCGAACAGCGCATGGAAGCGACCCGTGATTTCTGGCGCAACTGGTTGGAGCCAGAACATCAAAATCTGCGCGCACTTACCGACCAGCAACAACGGGCTTTGCGTAAAAGCATTCTGATAATTAAGGCGCATTGTGACGAGCGCGGTTCAATTCTGGCTAGCGGCGACTCGAGTATATTCAATTACGGACGTGATTATTATTGCTATTGCTGGCCGCGCGATGCGGCTTATGCCACCTGGCCGCTCATTAGGCTAGGATTTTTCGATGAGGCCAAAAAATTCTTCGATTTCGCCCGAGACACACGCCACCCGGACGGCTATCTCATGCATAAATACCAGCCCGACCGTGCGATTGGCAGCACGTGGCACCCGCTTCTCCATGGCCGCTCCAAAGAGCTGGCAATTCAGGAGGATGAAACCGCCAGTGTGATTTTCATGATTGGCGAATACTACCGCGTGAGCAAAGACCGCGCCTATGTCGAGGACATGTTTGACAGTTTTATCGACCCATGCGCGAACTTCATGAGCGATTTCGTAGACGAACAAACGGGACTGCCGCACGCCAGTTACGACTTGTGGGAGCAAAAATTTTTGACGACAACCTATACGGTGTGTACCGTAATTGCGGCACTTGAAGTCGCCGCCCACCTGGCAGATATGCTGGAACGATCCCAGGCGGACGTAATCCATTGGCGGCACGCTGCGGCAAAGATGGGCGAGAACCTTGACTTATTGTTTCACCCGAGCGGTTATTTCCGTAAGGGCTTTCTGTTGAATCCTGACAATGGCAAACTGCAATACGACGATACGCTTGATATCTCAAGCCTGTACGGTCTATACATGTTTGCTAAATTGCCGCTTGATGACAGCCGGCTTATCAGCACCGTCAATCAAGTCGAAAAACGGCTGCTCAATACGTCGCCGATTGGCGGCGTAATACGGTTTGAGCAGGACGATTACTTCCTATCCAAGCGGCAATACAAAGGAAATCCTTGGGTTGTGTGCACGTTGTGGCTGGCGCAGTATTACAACAGCACTGAACAAACGGACAAAGTACAACAGCTTGTTACATGGGCGCTGGCACGCGCTTTCCCAAGCGGTGCGCTGAGCGAGCAATTCGACCCAGAGCAAGGATCGGCGCTTGGTGTAACGCCACTGGTTTGGAGCCACGCCGAACTCATCAATACGCTGCTTGATCTCGCCCGGATCGCCTAATTTGACGGACGAACTGGCAAATGAATTAAAAGGTAGAAGTGGGCGAAACATGATAATCAAACCACAACAATGCTGCTGCTTTTTGGCAACTACCAACCACTATTTACTAACTACTATTTCTTCGGTTTGACTTCGTTACGGCCGAGATTCTTTTTGGTTTCGACAAAAAGTACGTGCTTACGCAGTTTAGGACTGTATTTGCGTAATGAAAGCTTTTCAGGCGTGTTCATGGTGTTTTTTGAAGTATAGTAAATACGCTCGCCGCTTTCTTCGCTGACGAGTCCGATCAATTTGCGCTTGTCGCCTTTTTTGGCCATAACAAATAAATTCCTGTAATTTCAATAGATTGTAACAGATACAACTAATAATGTAAACATGAAACGGTATAACATATGGGGTAAAAATATTGGTGCAGTTTGTTCGCAAATCGAGCACCGTAAACATCGGGGTCCCCGCAAAACCTGTTTCGTGGGGTGATAGTGAGCCGTACTTGATTGTACTGCAAGTGCGGAGCGCAAATTTGCGGATAAAATGTGCCGAAAGCTGTTGCTCATAAATGAAAAAACTGGTTGATCAGACCAGTTCTTTCATTCCCCTTGCAAGGCGGATAGTTGTAGTTTCTTTCCTTTTGGGATTGATCCTACTGATTTTTGTAAGGTAATTCTTTTGGTTTTACTCTTACTTAAGTAGAGGATAACAAAGCGCTTTTGCTTTGTCAACACTATTTTAAACTTTTAATGCTTTTGCTAAGCGGATTAGTATTGTAGCAATAATAATCTAAATTACAAAATAATTTTTAAGCTTATTGTCCGCAGCCGGAAGAAACTTTTTTAAGACTTTTAGAAAATTGTAAAAACAGAACTAAGATGATAAAATATTATTTTAAATTTGGCACCAGCTTCTAAGCGGTGTTTTTATTATTATGCCTGAATGTTTATTTAATGATTGGCAGCATGGACCGGTAGAAGTTCCTGATGGTGTAACCGATCAGGACCATCCATCGTTCTTTGACCGTTTACGTTACAGCAGATTATTTGCAGCCGGTTTATTAGCTGCCAATCTTTTAATTTCTCCGGGCGGCACTTCTCATGCGAACGCTACGATAACGGCGCCATCTGAACAGCATATCAATCCCTTTGGTGAAATAAGTATTGACGGCGCAGTCCATTCCGACGTGTATGATAATGGTTCTGAAGATGAAAATCGCGGCATGCCGGCAGTACGGACATGGATTATGAATTCCAGGGTACTTAACAGCGTCACATCGGATCCTGAATCGTTAGCTGCGATTGCAAAAGACAGGATTTTTGCTATCGGATTCGACCCGCACGATGCCACTGACTCAGAAAAAGATCTTAACATAATTCCCACATATACATCGACAAAAGCCGGTAACATTGTCAACGAAATACTTAACAAAACGTTGCCAAAGTATGTAAAGGCGATATTGTACGATGATGAACCATGGGCGCTAACACCACCGTACGAGTACGATCATTATAGGCGCATATATAAGGAGCTCAGTGAACTGATTCACGATGATAACCACATGCTATTCATCGTTCCGCCCGTTCCATCAGCGAGGGCGCTAAAAGTCGCTAAATACGCGGACGTCGTCGATATTCAAGCACAATACGCACAATCAAGCACGAGCCGTTATAACAACACCATAGCCTGGAAAGCACGGAAAGTCGCACAAGCTAATCCGGACGCAATCATATTATCCGGTATATCTACAAATCCGTCTGCTGGAATCCCGGACCCTCGTACGCTCGTTATGATAGTTGATAAAACGTATGGCAAATTAGTTAACGGTTTTTGGCTGAATGAGCCTGATGGCGGAGGCACGAAATCATGCCCTCATTGCCATCCGCTTCGTGCTGACATCGGTAGAAAGTTCTTAAGCCTGCTTGGTCCTGCTAATCTTGGGCATACGCTCAAAAATTAATGGAGCCGAAGACGAGGATTGAACTCGTGACCCCCTCCTTACCATGGAGGTGCTCTACCACTGAGCTACTTCGGCAAATGCTTTTACGTCATTCTATCGCAACACCGCAGAATTCTCAATCACCAGGTAGTTTGTACTATAATTTAGAGTAAGGAATAGGAGAATAATATGCTTAAAGATTTTAAGAAATTTATTTTACGCGGCAATGTCGTTGATTTGGCTGTTGCTGTTGTTGTCGGAGCTGCCTTCGGAGCAATAATTACGGGGTTCGTAAAAGATCTGGTAACGCCTTTAATAGCGGCAATTGGCGGCCAACCGGATTTTTCTAACCTCACGTTCACTGTCAATAAAAGCATATTCAGATACGGCGATTTTTTAAACGCAATCATATCGTTCCTGATCATCGGAACGATTATTTTCTTCTTTGTAGTCCTGCCACTCAATAAATTAATGGCTCATCTAAATCCTGAAGAAGACGTCGACCAGCCGGCGGAACGCGAATGCCCGCACTGCCTCAGTGCCATTCCTTCTGCCGCTACACGCTGCAAGTTCTGCACGAGCAAGGTAGAGCCGGTGCCTGATAAAAAATAGAGATTATTTTTAGGTGGAATCAGCGGTTAACCGGTTCGGGACCGACACGGATCGTTCCGGCGAGCATTGAAGTAATGACACGCGCCCAATTGATGTCCGGAAGATAGCCTGGTTTGCTTGGATCACCCCCCAAGTTCATCAAAAAAAGCGGCGCATTCGGTGGCGTGTGCCTCCCACGTTTGTTGTTTCGGCACATCGGCGTTTTCAGCTGGTTCGACCTCGAGCCGTGACAAAAGAATCGTTTCAATAAGTGCTGTCGTCTCGCGCCGGTCGGCTTCAGGTTGCAGCGGATCTAGCTGGAATTCGGGCATTGCTATCCGTTCCCGCCATCCGACACCGCCATCACGCTGTCTGGAGAACATATTTGCGATATCGCGGGCCCGCAAAAAAGCATAAGGCCAGTCTGCTAATGCATAATTTTGAGCTACCAGGTCTAAAAGCGGTTCGGATGATTCGTATGGGTATAGGCCGGATTGCTCTGCCCGGGTAACGGCTAGCACTTCGGCTCGCATCGCCGGCTAAGGCGTGAATATTTTCAAAATCGCAAGAGACAATTTCAATCATGAAACAAATCGTCCTAACAAAAAATATAAATGCCCAGTAGATTTCTTTATTGTCGTGCTACCCGGGCAATTGTAATATTACTGTCTGAAACTTGATGCAGTCCGTGTCCGTAGCCGGAACACCTTGTATTTTAGTTTGCAGCAATTATCAGCAAAATTAGAAGAATTAATTTTTGACTCCTGAGCGGTGGTAAAAATGACTTATAATCAATCCATCACCTGGCGTACACTAAAGTTAATGCAATCAATACCAAAACGACTTCGAGCCTTGTTCCTTTCGACCTTATTTGTTTGTTTGATGTTCCAGGATGCGATCTATTTGCCTTATATGTATCATGTCGGTATCACGGCCGCACAGATTTCGTTGTATGTCGTGATCAAATATATCTTGGTTCTGGCATTGGAGATTCCGTCCGGGATTCTGGCAGATCGCTGGAGCCGTAAAGGGGTGCTCATACTGGGTGTAGCATCAATGCTTATCGGTTTGCTAATTGCTGCGAACGCGCATAATTTCGGCGTGTTTATTCTCAGCAGTATATTTTTAAGCGCCTTCACTGCTGCCAAGTCGGGAATGAAAGAAGCCATGCTTTATGACACATTACTCGAGATTGACGAGCGAAGCTTGTATGAAAGACTGCTAGGTCGCCTGAGTCTTTTTGGCAGCGTCGGTGCGGTAACAAGCTCGTTAGTTGGTGCTGTTATGGCAGCAACCATCGGTTTCACGAGCGCCTTTTACGCAGGTAGTGTAAGTTGTTTAATCGCAATTGCCTGCTTGCAAGGTTTCCGGGAGCCGCAGTTGCACCGGCGGGTTGAAGCCGAAAAAATTTTTCGGCATGTTGGCGGATTGCTTCGGGCCATCGGACAATCCCGCGAAATGAAACTATTGGTATTGGTAGGAATACTGGCAGGCATAGAGGTAAATTATATGCAGCAGCTTGACCAACTTTGGCCTATCGCACTGAGCCTTCCGGTAGTTTTGTATGGTCCGCTAAATGCCCTGCTGGTATCAAGCCAGGCTGTGCCGGCACTTATTATCAAAAAACTTATCTTGACGGCTTCATATGTCAGTATTTTGGGCATCGGGTTAGTATTAAGTGCATTCGGTCTTATTGTGCATAATATCGTGGTGGTTGCGGCGAGCGAATTCATATTGTTAGCTCTCGCTGTCACGTTGACGGTTCTCCTGAGCGGTCGGATTCAAGACAAACTACCATCATCCCAGCGTTCGGGTGTGGAATCGGCAGTGAGTACCTTTGCTACTTTGGCATTTATCGGAACAGTGTTCGTGTTCTCGGCGATTACAAAATCGCACTCGGTGTTCGTTGCCAGCTGGGTGCTTGTTGTCATCGCCATCTTTGCAGCTATCGGGAGCCAAATTACCTTACCGAAGGGCGGACGGGATGCTGCAAATTCAACTTGAAGACTATATGATATATTTCTACCCTGTAAAATATTTAAATATCCATTGGTGCAGGGAGAGGGATTCGAACTCCCGTAGGCATAAGCCAGATGATTTACAGTCACTCGTGTTTGACTTTCCTGGAAAATAGAGTTCTGTTATTTAATTTGTATTTGCCATAGCGGCAAATGCGGGTTATCGTTTGATTTACTGTAGTTTGTAATACCAAAGCCTTTATGTGGAACGACTTGCAGGTAAAGTAGCGCCCAACTCAATAATATTAGGCAGGTGACTCTGAATTCTATTTATTTGGGCTATAGCAAGCCCGCCAAACACTACCCCGATATATGATGCGATGGGGCCAAATCTGCCCTTAAAGTTAGGCGGAAGCTGAAGTAGATCGTTTATCTCGGATCGTAATGTCGCAACTTCACTCTCGTGTTCAGGGTAGTATGCACGTACTCCTACTTGCGCTCCTGCGTCATCATTAAAAATCTCAACTCCCTGTACCTCTGCCGTTACGGGCTGCCACAGAGAATCAATCGATATGTTACCCAGTCTTTCAGCTAATTCTTCCATCGTAGGAGGATGTACAAGGCGTGAATGTTTGCGTAAGTCCATAAATCTATTGGGAAGGACGAGAGCTAAAGAAAAACTGTCTACAATACGAGTAGCATTTTTAGAGCGGATACCCATTGTTGCATTATTCAGATAAGCTACAGAATCTCCCAGGACAGGACGATGTAAATATGTTTGGTCACTATTTGCCGCAAGTCGAACCGGTGCAGTCATAAAATGCTGTCTCCGATTTGCTACGCCTCGAGACCGTTTATGTGCTTGCGATTTCCCCATTTTGACAACGTATATTTAAACTTGTACTACTTCTAATTTGGTGCAGGGAGAGGGATTCGAACCCCCGTAGGCATAAGCCAGATGATTTACAGTCACCCCTCGTTGGCCGCTTGAGTATCCCTGCAAAAATGAGACAAACCTGACGGTTTTTCTCATCGCGCCGGGCGAAAAATGCGGTTTTCGCTCGGGCTGCTCTTTTCCCTTTCGGCATTTGATATATAAATTAATCGGCAATGCTAAAAGGTAAATTGATAATTGTTAATTGCTTTGCGAAGCAAAGCTTGGAGCCACCTGTCGGGTTCGAACCGACGACCCTCGGTTTACAAAACCGATGCTCTGACCAGCTGAGCTAAGGTGGCGCATCACGAGACAAACCTACGGTTTTTTCTCGTCGGAGCTTGCGAACTGAATCCGCATCCGCCTGCGGCGGACCGCTCCTGCTCTTTTCCCTTAGTCTGTAACATTATTAATATTGATCTACAAACTTGAAGGTTGAGCTGTCTACGAAATTTTAGCAAAACAGGGGTTATTTCGCAATGCCACAAAGTAATTAAATAGCTATATGGCTACCCTTCTCGGGCGGATTATGCGTTTCGCGTGGCCGGACGGTACGATTAGTCGCTTGATCTTTTGTTCCACCATATCAGCCTCACGACCCATGCCGTGGCTTTCATAGGCTTTGTGAAGCAGATTCAGCGTTTCTTTGTTAGGCTCTAACTCAACGGCGCGTTCAAGTTCCTGGAACAACATCCTGTCATTGCCCATCTTTTCCTGTACCTTGGCGTAGGCGATGTGGCGCGCCGCAA
Source organism: uncultured Candidatus Saccharibacteria bacterium (assembly GCA_963742655.1). GTDB lineage: Bacteria > Patescibacteriota > Saccharimonadia > Saccharimonadales > UBA4665 > JAICLK01. Next base: position 475,367 of record CAVUMM010000008.1, on the reverse strand, counting down.
GATTGTCTTCTAGCTTCAAGGCTTGCTCAAAAGCTACAGCGGCTTTATCGTAATTTTCGGTTTCATAATAAATAAGCCCCAAATTATGGAGGCTTGATGGCGTGGCTTCAATGCTAGAGGCGATTTCAAAACAATCGATGGCATCGCGGTATTCCTTCTGCTTGGCGTACAATATCCCGAGACGGTTGTAGGCGGCGGCGTTCTTTTCGTCGATTTTGAGGATTGTTAGCAGCGCTTTTTCGGCGCGCAAAAAGCGGTTTTCGCGCATGCCTTGATGCGCGATATCCCACAACTTTCCGAGCCGATCGCCGACTTTTCTCGAGACGCCAGCAAACTCATCGTCGTGGACGGTGGTGTTTGCGTAAGCGAGTATCGCAAAACCGACAATGATGATCAGCTCAAACATCGTAACTAGCCATTATACACTTTGTTCATAGGTTTAGCATCAGGTTGGTAAGTACTAGCTTCGGCTGGGCGTTCGCCCGAAGTGCGGTTTCGGCGTCGTAGGCTGCATGCATGACACGGTGCCAGCGGGCGATAGCACGGTTGCTCGAATCGCCGCTTGACGCCGTTTGCCCTAACGCGGCTTGTGACATCTGTCCGAGCATGAATAGTAATCGCCCACATTCAACGCGTTGTTTTGCGATCGGGTCAACAAGAGCCAAACGCTCAAAAGTCGATGCGCGCAGCACTTCCCTGGCCTGTTGCGAAGCCCTTGCCATAGGGTGCTCTTCGTCCTGTTCGAGCAACGCGTTCATAAGCCCAGGCAGCCCGCCGCTCATCAATAGTGCGCGACGGATCTTTCCGACTGGATACCCTGATCTCGAGAAATAGTCTATAAGCAACTCGGCAAGCGGCTCTTGCAGCACAATCGTTTGGGCACGCGAACGAATCGTCGGCAGCAACGCCTGCTCGTGAGTCGCCGTTAAAACTAACAAGCTTCCTTCGGGCGGTTCCTCGAGCAGTTTCAATAAAGCATTCTGGGCGTCCGTCGTCATGAGCTGTGCTTGATCAATGATGGCTATCCGCTGAATGTTTCTGTTTGCCGCGACCTTTAACTTCATGAAGCGGGAAAGCTCGCGGACTGATTCGATTGAAATACTTTGTCCATCTGGTTCAATTAATTTTTGGTACGGATACTTGTCGTAGGCTTCGTGACTTGGAAGCCCAAGCAGCTGCATGGCGAGCCACCGGCTGGTAGTTGTTTTACCGATACCTTCCGGCCCAACGATTATGAGTGCATGCGAAGGTCGAGAAATAAATTGATCAAGTTGTTTACGGCTGGCTGGGTGGAATTCTAATTCAGGCACGATTCTGCTCCATTTTTCGCTCAAATTCGGATGGAAGCGGTGCGATAAACGTTTTTCGCTCGCGACTTGGCAATGTTATTTCTAGGCTCAAAGCGTGCAAATAAAGCCTGTCGGTTGTCTCGCCATCATAAAATGTGTCGCCGACGATCGGATGGTCAATTTGCTTTAAGTGCACTCGCAATTGATGTGTACGGCCGGTTAACGGTGTGAGCTTTACAAGGCTATATTGTCCGTTGAAATTTTCTACAAAATATTCGGTTGATGCACTTTTGCCGTTGGGGCCGACGCGAAAAGTAGCCGGAGCTTTAGGATTCCGCTCAATCGGCATATCGATCACAGCATGTTCGGGATCGACCTTGCCCGCCACGATTGCCATATATGATTTCTTGACTTTGCGCTGCGAAAATTGCTTTTGCAGCCAGCTCAAAGCCTCCGGCGTCTTCGCGCAAATCATAACACCGCTGGTCGCCCTATCCAGCCGATGAACAATCCCGTCACGGTCACTCACCCCAACTTTACCATCAAAAGGTCTGACCTTTAACAGGGTGGGATTTTGCGAATTCTGTAAATGACTCCTTAGAAAAGTGGCAACTGTCGCTTCAGAATTATGCGATCCCTTGCTGTGCGTCAACACGCCAACCGGCTTGTTGATCACGACACAATCATTATCTTCGTACAAAATCGGTAATTCAATATGTGGAATCTGCTTCAGCTCCTTCGGATCGTAATCGATGTCGACCGCGTCGGTCCCGTGCAGTTTATAACCCGCTTTGTTGATAGCACGCGCGTTAATCTTCACCTTGCCATGTTCGATGAGCTTTGCGGCGTACGCTCGGCTTAAGCCCGCGAACTGCTCGGCGACGTATTTATCCAGCCGTTTACCCTTCTGTGATGTAGCTAACTTAAACCCAGTGACTTCTGCTGTGTTTTTTTTGCCGCCCATCGCTTCGAATATTTTTTCACGGCTAATCCGTCGACTGGCTTTTGGCTTTACGTTTTTGCCGCCGGAATCATGCGCAATATAATCGTTGCCGTTTCGGTCAAGCACCAGCAGTGCGTGCGAACTAAAACCCTCGCGGTCATTTAAAATCCGCGAGTTGACTGTTACGAAAACCAGTCGGCCATCAGCGAGCATTTCATCAATGTCTTCCAATGTCGGCGTGCGGCGCTCATATTTGATCCGACTCAAAAATCTCGGAATAAACGGCTTGACTTCCCTGATATTGGTATTTTCCAGAATCCACTTTACTTCTTCGTGTTTATATATTTTATGCAGGTACGCTTCGCCCTCTTTTAAATAATTGCGGTAATCAAACGGCTCGATCATGCGGATGTCGAGTCCCATTTCCTGCAGTTCGACTAATGGTTTGACAGTCCAGGCGGCTATGCCATTTTTATAGCCCGTTAAATTCTCCAGCTCTTTCCAACTGAAATCCCGGTGCAGAAAGTAGGCTAGCATCGAACGATACGCCGCCAGCATGCAGTGCATGCCATCCTCGTGATTCGGATAGAATGGAACTTCCTTCATGGCTTACAGCGAGCGCAAACCGACAGCTTGCTGAACTCTGAGCAGTGTCGCGTTGGCGACTTCGTTCATAGCTTTTTCGGACTCGGTGAGTTTGGCTTGCAACGCCGCGTCATCAACTTTTGCCAGACGTTCTTGAAAATCGGTCAGGAATTGCTTGACCTGGTCGGCGACTTCCTTTTTCAGATCGCCGTAACTTTGCTGTCCTTCGTGGTGTTTAATAACTTCATCGAGGTTTTCACCCGATAATAACGCGTGGATTTGCAAAAGATTGCATATACCCGGCTGATTTTCTGGGTCATAGTGAACGACGCCAACGGAATCGGTGGTTGCACTCATGATTTTCTCGGCTGCGTCATCCGGATTGTCACCCAAAAAGATTATCCCCCTGCCCGATTCGTCGCTCTTGCTCATTTTTTTAGCCGGATCAGCCAGATCTTTGATACGTAAACCTTGATCCTTGCCAAAAAATTCATGTTGTTCTTTAACCGCTTTTGGAACAACGAATAACCCGCCGAATTGATTGTTCATTCGAATAGCGATATCGCGCATGAATTCAAGATGCTGGCTCTGATCTTCTCCGACCGGGACGTAGTCGACATTGTAGAGCAATACGTCGCAGGCCATCAGAACTGGATAATTAAATAATCCGACATTGATCCGATCTTCACTCAGTTTTGCTGACTTATCTTTAAACTGTGTCATCCGGCCAAGTTCGCCCATGCCGGTAAAACAATCCAATATCCACGTGAGTTCGCTGTGGGCCGGTACGTAGCTTTGACGGAACGGGCGCACGTTGGGATGGTCCAGCGGTAAGCCTGCTGCAACAAAAACTTTCAAATTTTCATGTATTTGTGCCTGTAGCGTTGCAAAATCAATGGGCGTTATAAAACTATGAAGATCAGCTACCATCAAATCTACTTCATACTCATCTGCCCGCGATTTAGCCATATCGACCATCGGCAGGAGCGCTCCGAAATAGTTACCAATGTGCAAATCGCTGTTGGCCCGCAGACCAGTTAAAATCGCTTGTTTACTCATTATCGACATTATACCTTACTTTGTTTATGAAACTTTACCGGCGAGCGTCAACTGACGCCACCGATGTTCTGCCTGAAGCTCGTAAAGCGAAGTTAATAGTTCTATAGCTTTTTCTTGCCGAATGCATTCGTCTACTGTACTTAAACCCGGTACGGTACCCGTTTCAGACTGCTTGCCGGGCAGAATATATGTCTCTGCCATGACGAGATCTATTTGGATGACTCCTCTGCGCATCAGATCGATAAGAGCCTCAGCGACGCGTAATTCGCCATCCTCACCCCCACCTTCACGCTTGGCGTTATCGTGCGAAATGTCTATGCCGACAGGAATTATTTGATCGAATCTTTGTTCGAGCTCATCTCTGGCAAGGGTTACTTGCTCTTCGAGTACATCTGCGAGCGGCGCTTTTGATGCCAGGAAACGCATACCGCCGCGCAGAATCAGCCCAACAAACGGGTTGGCGATAGTCGTAACATGCTCGGGTCCGTTCAACCCCATTCGCAGACGCGGCCTTTCGTCGGTTGAGAGGATTGTCGCGATGGCGTTCATGGCGTTGGTGAGTTCACCGGATTGATCGCTCTTTACGTAGGCGGGCCGTGGGGAAATTCCGTTTTCCTGCTCTTCCCTGGTATGCCGCAGTAGGTATCGAACGCCGGTATCACCGTTCGTTCGCGCTCCAGCCCATCCCCATGTTAACCATGGACTGGCAACAGCAAAATCTGATTCATCCATTATTTCCGAAGCCAAAGGCAGCCCGCGCGTGGTCAGCACACACGCCATTCGGCCATACGAAAGTGCTCCGTCGGTACCATGTATCAGACCGGTCCGACCCTTGGCCGTCCTAGATTTCGTACCAACAAGTCTTCCAGACGCATCTACTAACCGTACGGGTTCATCTTCTTCGCCTAAACGAAGCGCTACTTCGTGAATTTCTGACATGTGTGCTTCCGTTGCGAATGTCCCATCCGCAAGAACATTGTCATCGGCGGCGCAAGGTCCAAACGCAACCATCAAGGGTGTTTCCGGGCTGCCGGCTTGCTGCATTAGCGCTGCATGATGTTGTCGTGACTCGTTGATAACCGCAATTTGTTCAGCCGTCGGTAATATGAATTTCATTTGTTTACTTTCATAAACTATAAAATATTAAAAAACCGCCCTTTGGCGGTTTCTTCAACGAGTTCGATGCTTTATTATTTACGTGAGTTCAAACGCACAGAACAAACCGCCAGGGCGCGGGGTGTAAACCAATAATAGAAGTTCACAAGCAGTTTATTCATAATTGTTTATGATGATAGCACACTTTATTTCAGAGCGGCAACTTTTTTAATTTCGCGACGAAGAACGCCTCGATGTGCTGGCTCGGTATCAATCGCATGCAGTGACAAATTTCGGGCGAGAACTTTTTTCCATTCCAGGCCCGAACTGTCTCGACGCGATTCGGCAGAGCGATTTCAAACGGTACGATTTCGGCATCGTCGTACCTTCGGAGTATATAATCCACAGCTGCTTCATTTTCCTCTGGTGCCATGGTGCACGTGCTGTAAACAAGTGTTCCACCCGGTTTTAAGAGTTGCCATGATTGCGTGATCAAGCGCTTTTGCAGCTGTTGCAGTCGCTTGATGTGCGCGACTGACCAGGTTGCAAAGTCGCTGTCGTTGTTCAGGCTCATTAAGCCTTCTCCGCTGCAAGGCGCGTCCAGTAATATTTTGTCGAAAGTCTGGCCCTCGAGTTTGCGGGCGAGCTTGGCGGCATCAAATAGCGTGTACTGCTCGATCCTGATGCCCAACCGATCCATATTCGCGCGGAGTTTCGCCAGCCGGAGACGCGAGTTGTCGTTCGCCCAAATAATAGCGTGGTTATATGTAATCGCCGCGATGTGGCTAGTTTTACCGCCTGGCGCCGCACAGACATCTAAAATACATTCACCGGGTTGTGGATCGAGCGCAAGTACCGGCAGCCAACTGGCGGCATTTTGTATAAAAACTTTGCCGTCGTTTACCAGTGCGCTATCGCGAATTGTTGTTAATGGGCTGTCGACCGTGTAGCCGTCGGGTAACCAGTCATAATTTATGCCTTTCCACCCGATGTCGTTAAGCGCTGAAAGCGTTCCTTTAGGGTCGCCGCGCAGCCGGTTCAGTCTGATAGATTGCCTGCGTTCTATACCCAATAATCTGATAGTCGTGTCTTCGCTTAGATCTAGCGCCGTCGCAGTGCGTTCGATCCAAGACTGGCGTTTTAATATCGATTTGTCAATTTTACGGCTCATTCTTTTTCTCCAGAATATCAAAAATACGATGACTTTATTTTATGCCGGTGCGCTATAAAGCGCCTATTTGTTGACGTACCAATCGGGAAGAAAAATCTAGTAATGATTGCTGAGCGCGCGGAATTGATTGACCTTGCGAATCGCGACACAAATTTTGCATTATCTTCAATGCGATTGCGTGTATTGATGGCCGTTCGTGCGGGCGGTACCATTCTTCGGCGATTTGCCGACAGATGTTGGCAAAGTAAAGTCTTTTTATGGCAGGGTGATACGGATCATCCCTGTTATCAAACTTAAACTTTATTTGCAAAGGAGTTTTTTTGCTGTCGTCTAAAAGGTAATAGTCGTGAGCGAAACGCGGATATCTTACTCCACTATTCTCTCTGTCGGAAGCAAAGTTTGGCATGCAACTGTTCAGTTCGGTGAGGCTCGCATGCTGTGCGAGTAAGCCGGCTATACCTAATTCACCGAGCAAACCGATAAAAACGGCACTTACATCCGCGTGTTTTTCGCCCAAAGGTTCGATGATTGGCAGCAACTGCCCGATAGCATTGCCCACAGCCCGGTAAGCCGTATGCATGGTTGCGGGCGAGGGTTGCCTTTCAGAACGTCGAGCCTTAAAAATCGGTATGTTTGATTGTATGATGCTGGCCTGCATCGCGGTGTAAGTGCGCGGCGAGCTATCCGAAATGATGAGCTGGGTGATGTTAGGGGCCTGTTCGAAACAGGCTTGGCCAACCGCATCACTCTTGGCCAAAAGCCCTAATTCTATAAAATGCCAAGCGAGTTCTTTGCGCTCCCGTGCCCGCGTATCGCCATCTAGCCTCTGTATCTCATTCAGCAAAACATTGGGGCACAGCTGCTCCGCAAGAGCAAGCGGATGGGTTTGTGGCGGTGCATCTTCACAGGCTATATCATAGCCCATGGCTATAAAGGAGTTTGCTAGGGGGCAAACTATCGGCGAGCCTAAGAATTCGGCGGGTGATATATTGCTTGCAGGCATGAGGCCATGCGGTTGGATTTAACGCTTGGTGAATTGGCGTTGCTTGCGGGCGCCGCGCAGACCGAATTTCTTGCGTTCTTTTTCGCGTGAATCACGGCTGAGCATGTCAGCCCGTTTGAGCGTGCTGCGCAGATCTTCATTCATGAGCACGAGAGCTTTTGAAATCCCGAGTCGTATCGCGTCAACCTGACTGGCGTGTCCACTGCCACCGACTCGAACTGAGATATCAAACTTACTTTCGATTTCAAGTGCAGCAAAAGGTTTGTCGAGTTCGTGCAAAAGATTTTTACTGCCGGCGAAATATTCCTCGGCTGGCTTGCCATTGACGACGATAACGCCCTTGCCGCTCTGTAATCGTACGCGAGCCGTCGCACTCTTGCGCCGGCCTAATGCGTAGAAGTATTTATCGGATGAAGCAGTTGCCATAATTACCTACCTTCCTTCACGGAAATATTTACCGGTTTTTGCGCATCGTGATTATGTTGTTCGTTTGCATAAATCTTAAGGCGTTGCAGGCGAGTATCACGGAGTTTGTTTACCGGTAACATGCCGCGAACCGCATGGTATAGAGCGTGAGTTGGGTCTTTTTCCATTTTTTCGGCTAGTGTCAATTCTTTCAAACCACCAGGAAAATGACTGTGGTGATAGTACATCTTTTGTCGCATTTTGTCGCCCGTCACTTTGATATTCGCCGCATTAACGACTACTACGTAATCGCCGCAATCAATGTGTCGGGTGAACATAGGTTTTTCTTTGCCGGTAAGCAATACGGCGATTTTAGTGGCAACACGTCCCAGAGGTGCTTCGCTCGCATCAACCACGTACCATTTGCGGCTTACATCTGCTGGCTTTGCGGAATAAGTTTTCATTTCTTTGTCTCCTTGGCCGGATCCTTGGTTGCTTTCGGCTCGGTCTTTGGTTTCTCGGCCTTCGTTGTGGTGGCAGCTTTGGCGACCGGGGCTTCCTTCAAATCATCAACGAACGTAATACGGGCCATTTGGGCATTATCACCACGTCGTAAGCGGGTTTTTTCAATGCGTACGTGTCCGCTAGTCCGGCCCTTCAGCTTCGGGGCTATTTCATCAACCAGTTTGTGTGCGCTTTCAATTGTCTGAACTTTGCTGATGATTTGGCGGCGGTTATGCAGGTCGCCTTTCTTGGCCTTTGTGATGAGTTTCTCAACATACGGCACCACTTCTTTTGCTTTGGGCAAAGTCGTTTCGATTGATTCATATTTAATGAGCGAATCGGTCAGCCCCTTAATAAGCGCACGTCTTTGGTCGCGTTCGCGGTGCAATTTTTTGCCTTGGTAACCGTGACGATGCATGGTTTACAGCTCCAACTCCGCTAGTTTGTCTTTTACCTCATCCAGCGCTTTGTTACCAAAGCCTTTCAAATCACGCAATTCAACATCGCTCAGGCTGAACAAATCCTTAATCGTATGAATGTCATTGTTAATCAAAGCGTTCGTTGTACGGGCGCTCAAGTTCAAATCTTCGATCGGCGTGTTAAGCGCAGCAGGTTCGTCCGCGTTATCTTCGAGTTGACCGGACTGTTCCGGTGTAAGCAGCGGTTCTGGTGCCGCAACACGAGTTTTACCGGCAAGTGCCGTGTACTGGTTAACCAAAATCGCAGCAGCTTCTTCAAACGCATCGCGGGGCGTAATTGACCCATCGGTGTCGATGGTAAGTAAAAGCTTATCAAGATTGGTCATTTGACCAACACGGGTGTTTTCAACCTTATAGCGTACGCGCGAGACAGGGCTGAAAATCGCGTCAAGCGCTATCATATCGCTGGCTTTACGCGACGTGGTTTCTTCGATAGTTCGATAGCCTCGGCCCACTTCAATAACCAAATCCATCACGAATGACGATTTCGCATCATCTATCGTAGCGATCACATGAGCTGGATTTACGACTTCAACATCCGCATTTACTTGGATGTCTTTGGCTGTAATGATACCGTTCCCCTTTTTAACGATTCGGAGGCTCTGTGGTTCCTCGCTGAATACGCGGAATCGAATTCCCTTGAGGTTGAGCATAATATCGACAGCATCTTCCTTGACGCCAGGTACACTTGTGAATTCATGCGTAATACCTTCAATTTTAAAGGCGGTTACTGCGGCACCAGAAATACTCGACAGTAACACGCGACGTAAACTGTTGCCGAGTGTCATGCCATAGCCGCTGTGCAAAGGCTCGACACTAAAAGTCGCGCTGGTGGCGCTGTGATCGTCGACGTGCACGAGGCCTGGTGTGTGAATCATGTTTGACATTACTTGTCCTCCCCCTAACGTGAGTAGTATTCTACGATTAATTGTTCATTGATGTCGGGTTCCGCATCATCGCGCACCGGCAAACCGCTGACTTGTATGGTCAGTTTGTTGCGGTCAACTTTCAGCCACCCCGGTGTCGAAGCCGGAGCCGGACTTACATCATCAAGCTTCTTAAAGTATTCGGTCTGCTTGCCATGGTCGCGAATAGTAAGTTGATCACCTATCTTGGCGCGAATTGACGGAACGTCTACCCGTACGCCATTAAGTACGAAATGCCCGTGGGTTACGAGCTGGCGTGCAGCGCGACGACTCGGTGCAAAGCCTGCGCGGTACACCACATTGTCTAATCTACGCTCGAGGAATTGCAGCAAAACATCACCTGATTGTCCTGGAACGCGGGCAGCTTCTTTCATGAGATTGCTGAATTGACGCTCCAACAGGCCATACAACCGCTTAACTTTCTGCTTTTCACGGAGTTGCAAACTATACTGGCTGGTCTTCGCGCGCATACCGCGGCCAGTAGATAATCCCCCCGGGGGTGTGGTGCGTTTTACCAATGCTTTGTGTGCCTTTGGATGCAACGCATAACCTTCGCGTCGGGACATTTTTACGATTGAACCGGTATCTCTTGCCATATGATTAACTTCCCCTAGACTCGCCTTGCTTTACGTGGGCGGACACCGCCATGCGGCACGCCGGTGACATCCGTGATACTTTCAACTTGCATATCCGCATTGTGCAATGTGCGTACGGCAGCATCACGACCAAGGCCCACACCCTTTACGAAAACCTCGACTTTAGCAAGACCGTATTGCTGTTTGGAAGCTTGAGCTGCCCGCTCCGTGGCTACCTGCGCAGCATATGCCGTACCTTTTTTAGAGCCGCGAAATCCGCAAGCGCCTGCGCTAGAAGAAACGAGTGCGGATCCCTTTGGATCGGTGAAAGTGATGATGGTATTGTTGAAACTCGCCAGGATATGCATCTGGCCTACCGGTACACTGCGCTTCGCTTTCTTGCGCTTGGGGGTTGTTGGTGTTGCTGCTTCTGCCATATAATTAATCCTTCTCAATGCTCCTGTTTACGTCTTCGACGCAACTTTCTTTGCGGTACCGCCAACAGTTACTTTTTTACCTCGCCTGGTGCGAGCGTTCGTCTTTGTGCGTTGGCCCCTGGAGGGTAAGTTTGCCTTATGCCGTAGACCACGATAGGCATTTATATCCTTTAGACGTTTTACATTGCCGCTTACTATCCGCTGCAGTTCGCCCTCGACAACATAATCGGCGTTGATAACTTCTTGGATGCGGGATACTTCGGAATCGGTAAGGCTTTTGACACGAACTGTTAATTCGACGTTAGCTTTTTGCAGAATGGTACGGGCGGTTTTTGGGCCGATACCATAGACATACGTCAAGGCAACCCAAACTTGCTTGTCGCTAGGGATTGTCACTCCCGAAATCCTAGCCATGAATAGCCTCCGGCTGCAGTGTTAAGAATTTAGTATTACGTATTCCGCTTGCATTCAAAACAGAAATTAATCGATACGTAATATGACATACGTTATACGGCATACGCATTTTATCCTTGCCTCTGTTTGTGCTTTGGCTTAAATTTATTTATGACATATAGCCGTCCTTTACGGCGGACTATCTTGTCGTCTGGACTGATTTTTTTGACGCTGGCACGCACTTTCATGCGGATCATGCTCCTCTAACGTTGTGCACGACACACTGCTTTACATTTAATAACTATGAACCCCGAGCGGTTCAGCTTTTGCGATAGGTGATTCTTCCCTTCGTAAGGTCGTAAGGGGTCAACTCGACCGTAACGCTATCGCCTGGCACTATGCGTATGAAATGCTTACGCATCTTGCCGGCAACGTGAGCTATAATTTGATGGCCGTTTTCGAGCTCGACACGAAACTGAGTACCCGGAAGGGTTTCAGTGATCGTTCCCGTCAACTCAATTACTTCCTTTTTACCAGCCATAAATATAACAAGAGTTAATTATACCAAACGTAGGTTATTTTTGCAAAGGTTTTTCATTTTTTCTGTAATTCTTGTAATTATCATTATGACTTTTTTCGGCGTAAGCGCGGAATAAACTTAAATCTGCGGGAATTTGTGCCGGCGTTCATAGGATCATCGTCGGTTTCGTAGAAAAAGTCCGATTGCGAATATTGATCGTACGTAATCATCAAGGCGCGTGACTCTACTGCACGTAACGTTTGCAGTGATACTGAAACCAAAATCAGAACGCTAGTACCGCCGATTGCGATGTTCTGATTGACGTAGACTTGGGCGATGATTGGCAAAAGCGCTAATACGCCAAGGCTGAGAGCCCCGAATAGCGTCAAGCGATTTATTACTTTACTTAAATACTTTTCTGTTTGCGCACCAGATCGAACACCTTCGATAAAGCCGCCTTGTTTGTGCAAGTTTTCGGCGATTTCTTTGGAGTTAAACGTAATACTCGTATAGAAGAATGTAAATGCGAATACTAACAAAAAGTAAGTTATGGGGTAAATCCATGGTGCGAAGCCGCCCGCTGCAAAAGTTTGCGAAGTTGGCGCCTGGAACCATTGTGTTAAGTTCGCCCCTAAATGCTGCAGATGTACGCTATGATTGTTGCTTAAAAGTTGTCCTACAAAGCTTGGTACGCTCAAAAAAGCTACTGCGAAAATTATCGGAACAACACCAGCTGTAATGAGTTTAACCGGCAAAATAGTGGTTACGCCGCCATATGTCCTGTTACCCTGTACGCGCTTCGCATAATTGACAGTGATATTTCGCGAAGCTTCGTTTAACTTCACAACCGCCCAAGTTACGATAATAGCCGATATTAACAAAACAACTCCAATTATGAATTGGTGTTTGTTGATCGGAAAGTTTTGCCCGAAAATGTGCCAGTGATTTTTTTTACCGAATATCGGGCCGCCAATCTCTGAAATCGTTTGCGGCAGACGGCTCACGATGCTGACGGTAATAATAAGCGATATACCATTTCCGACACTTTGTTCGGTTATAAGTTCGCCGAGCCACATCAACAGCATGGATCCGCCCGTCAGGGCTGAAACCATCAGGACCCACTGCATTAGAGTGGCGTTGGCAGTGATATCGCCGACGCCGCCGATACTCTGCGCGTACTGTCTTACTAAGTATATCGCGCCGACGGATTGGATGATCGCCAGCGGGAACGTCAAGATCCTAGTATACTGGTTGATTTTTTTCTGGCCGAATTCACCCTCTTTGTGCAGTGCTTCGAGTTTCGGGATGGCTTTGGTGAGCAACTGCATAATGATCGACGCGTTAATGTACGGCCCAAGCCCGGCAATCATGATAGAGAAGTTTGCCAGCGCGCCGCCGCTCAAAACATTAACGAAATTCAAAAATTGCGGAGTACTTGCTGAATTAAATAAGTTATCAAGTACCTGGCGGAGAGTGTGCGGGTCGCTGAGCGGTACCGGAATATGTGCCAATACCCGGAATACGAACAATATACCAAGTACCGCAAAAATCCTTTTGCGCATGTCCTTGTGCCCAAGCGACTTGGCAATAATCTTCCAGTTCACGTTACAACTATCTCACCTGCTCTTATTTTATTAACCTTAAAAAATAGTATATCGCATGCACGCACAATTACCTACATATTTTGGTCATCGAAACGTTTCGGATCAGTTCCAATATAGCCGCCGCTCTGATACGCCCATAACCTGGCATAAATTCCTCGCTGGGCTTGCAATAATTCCATATGCGTGCCGACTTGTTTGAGTTTGCCCTTATCCATTATAGCGATTCGATCCATATGCTGAACGGTGCTTAGACGATGTGCAATTACAAGTGCCGTGCGATCCTTCATCAGATGCCACAACGCCTTTTGGATAAGTTTCTCACTTCTGCTGTCAAGTGAGCTCGTTGCCTCGTCGAGCACCAAAAAAGGCGCGTCTTTTAATATTGCGCGCGCTATGGCTACCCGCTGGCGTTGGCCGCCTGACAGTTTGATGCCCCGTTCGCCCACTAACGTGTCATAGCCATTGGGTAATTCGTCAGCGAATTCGCTGACAAAAGCCGCTTCGGCGGCGGCAATGATTGCTTTTCGCGACGCGGCAGGTTTACCGTATGCAATGTTGTCGGCGATGCTGCGATGGAACAAAAGCGGTTCCTGCGGTACATATGCGATGTGTTTTCGTAAATCGGATTGCGCGATATCACGTATATCGATTCCGTCAATTGCGATACTTCCGCCAGTCACGTCCATGAAGCGCAACAGCAGCTTGGTCAGAGTCGTTTTTCCGCTGCCGGAGTAGCCGACTAAACCGACCTTTTCAGCCGAGGCAATTTGTAAATTGAATTTAGACACCGCATAAATTTTGGATGCTGCGTCTTTGTAGCGAAACGACACGTCAGTGAACGTGACGATATTTTGGTGAACCTTCTTTAGTGAAAGCGGATGAGGTTTGTCCAGAATTGTAGGTTTGCGAAGCATGGTTTTGATGGCTTCGTGCGCGCTGCTCATGGTTGACTCGTAAACTTTTATAAGGTCGGCAATATCGTATGTAGCAGAAACGAGTTTTATAACGTAGAGCTGTACTAACGCGACGATCGCAATTGAGATTTTGTGTTGTTCGTATAAACGGCCGGTAAACACCAGCATGAGCGCAGTCGTCGCGGCAACAAGCAGCATTCTGCCGGAATCGGACGGAATCGATGACATCCATGACCAATATTGCGCCGACGTAAAACGCTTAAGAGAAATATCGAGTCTGCTTTGTTCATATGTCTCTGCGGCGAAGCTTTTAACCGTCGTGGCATGACCGAGCGCATCACCGATCACGCCTGCCGTTTCGCTGGCCGCTTCACTGAGCTCGCGACGATATTTCAAACGCCATTTACTGCTCAAAACGGTGAAGCCGAGCACGATTGCGAGCGCGGTGAGCGTTATAGCGGCAAGCGACAGTGAATGGTAGGCGATAATCGCGATACTTGTCGTAATGATAACGATTTCTCTTGTTAAACCGTTAATTGATATTTGGCAGTATTCGTTGAATGCGTCACGCAGTTTGGTTGCTTGTTGTGCGAGCGCGCCGATGTACGTATAGTTGTAGTACTCAAAGTCTTTGTGTAAGTAGTTCTCAAAAACGACCCGCTGAACATATTCGGTTCCTGCCCTGCCATTTCGGCATATCGCCACTCCGCCGACCGACCAAAGCGCGCAGTATATAATAGACAATAGAAAAATAGTCAGTGCATAATGGCCGACAGCGCTGAACTGCTGTGTAACGATGGCCTGCAAGCCGTATGCTACCTGAAATGGGATTAGGACATTATTAATGAATAACGCGGTCGGGCGTGTAAGTAGCCAAATGAAAAAATATAACTTAGCGACAAAAGTTGCCCGCCAAAACAAGGCGTGCGTATAACGTGCAGCTTCGCGGTCGCGCTTAGTATACGTCCCCCCTGCCATGCAGCACAGTATAGCATCAAGCTAGTTCGTGCCGGCTAGAAAATCTAGCGGCGTCCGGTTTTTTTAGCCGTAGTGCGTTTTTCTTGCCTATTTGTTGTAGCGGTGCGACCGACGCGTGGAGCTGTTTCAAAACTGCCACCTGCTTTTTGAATGACCTCGATCGCGCTTTCGCTGGCAGCTTGCAATTTAACGGAAAGGGCTTTTTCGAGATTACCCTTCACTAAAATTTTAACGGACACGAATTCACTGCTGACAAGCCCCACTTCTGCAAGGACCAGATTGTCGACTGATTTGGATTTCAGATCGTTCAGTTGGCCCGTGTAAACGACTTCGGCCGAAATTTTATAAGATCGAAATCCGCGCAATTTCGGCAATCGCTGAATAAGGGGATTCTGGCCACCTTCAAACCCTGGTCGGCGGGTCGAGCCGGCTCGAGCGTTCTGGCCTTTGGTACCGCGTCCGGCAGTCTTACCTTGACCGGCAGCGATACCGCGCCCGACACGCTTACGGCTCTTATTTTTGGTCATTTGAAGTTCATGATACTTCATGACTTCTTCTCCTTAGGCGTGTTCTTTGATGTTGTCTTTTTAGATGGCAACTTCTTACTTGAATTTATCGCTGGTTTTGCCGACGCAACTGGATCATTGGAAACATTTTGTTTACTCTGTTCGGTCGTCGGTTTGGATGTCTTAGGCTTGTTGGATTTTGGTCTCATGATCCAGTTCTTGGCGGGCTGGATACTTTGCAGTGCACCGACCGTCGCATAGGCAGTGTTCGTTTTGTTCGAGGAACCAAGCGATTTGCTCAGTGCGTTATGAACGCCGGCTACTTCGAGCACGGTTCGAACGACACCGCCCGCAATCAGACCGGTTCCCGGGCTGGCCGGCTTAATCAGGATATGAGCACCGCTCACCTTGAACTCTGCTTCATGCGGCAACGTACCTTTATACAGCGCAACGCTAACCATATGTTTTTTTGCTACGTCAGTCGCTTTGGTGACTGCCGCGGTTACATCGGCACCTTTGGAGCTGCCAATGCCGACACGATTTTTACGGTCTCCGACAACGACGAGGGCACGGAAGCGGAATCTGCGGCCGCCTCTTACGACACGTGCCACACGATCAATATGTAGGGTTCGTTCATCAAATTGCTTTTCTTCCGGCAATTCAATTTGTCGCCGAGCACGATTATCCTTTTGTGGTGTAATAGGCATGTTAGAACTCCAATCCTGCTTTACGAGCGGCATCTGCTAATGCCGCGACTCGTCCGTGATACAATTTGCCGCCCCTATCAAACACGACATGTTTGATTTTTGCGGCTTTCGCTTTCTTGCCGATTTCAGTGCCAATCCAACCAGCTCTTTCGATCATTGAGCCTTCAACTTTTTGTCCGACCGTCGTTGCGTAAGCCAGTGTGTGATGGCTGCCGTCATCTATAAGCTGAGCGCTGATATGCCTGTTGCTAACAAACACGCTGAGGCGCGGTCGCTCGGCGGTACCGTTAATTGTTGAACGAGTGCGAGCTTCGCGCTGCAATCGACGTGCTAATTTTTGTGCTATAAATCCCATGCTATTTTTCCTTACCAGATTTACCGGATTTTCGGATAATTCGTTCCCCGACGTATTTGATCCCCTTGCCCTTGTATGGTTCGGGTTTCTTGAGCGCGCGGATTTCGGCTGCAACCTGCCCGACTTGCTGCTTGCTAATGCCGGTGATTGTTATTGTATTCTGTTCAACTGCGGCAGTTATCTCCGGGGGCAGCGCATACATGACATCATGCGAAAAACCAAGATTAAACTTTAGGTTGCTGCCCTGAAGCGCAACACGATAACCCACTCCGTTAATTTCGAGCTTTTTGCTAAAGCCCTGGCTTACACCGACTACCATGTTGTTCAAAAGTGCGCGCATCAATCCATGCTTAGCTCGATTTTGCGGTTCATCATTAACGCGTGTGACTTTTAGTACATCATCCTCTTGTGCAACAGATATACCTGGCACCGTGAATTGTTTCAGCGTGCCTTTAGGCCCCGCGACCGTAATATTATCAGTGTCGACAGTGATTGTCACGCCGCTGGGGATCTTGATCGGCAGTTTTCCTATTCGACTCATTAGTTTAACTCCGTTAAACAGTAGTTAGAAGTTAGTAGATAGTAGCTGGCACAAGCGTTTCGCGCTTGTCTTTTTTGCCATATTCCATCTACCATATTCCATCTACCTTTCTTAATAGACCTTGCAAATTAATTCACCGCCAACACGGGCTTCGCGAGCAGCATCACCTGTCATGACGCCTTTAGAAGTTGAGACGATAACCATGCCGCGCCCGCGTTTCACGACGGGAATTTCTTTAGAACCGACATAGTGGCGTCGACCCGGCTTGCTCATACGGGTAATTTCAGTGATATGTGCGTTTTCGTCTATCCCATGAATGGTAATGGTTAATGATTTTTCAATACCGCTACCTTCTGACCGAACGTGCGATACAAAATTATTTTCTTGCAATAAACGCGCGACGGCTTCTTTGATATTCGAATGCGGCATGCGTACTTCGTTTTTATTAGCACCGATCGCGTTGCGAATACGAGCCAGCATGTCTGCGATTGGGTCAGTTGTTGTCATCATATTACGGGCTCCTTTCTACCAACTCGATTTTGTTACACCGGGAATTTCACCCTTTGACGCATGTTCGCGGAATGAAATTCGGGACAAGCCAAAAGTACGCATATAAGCGTGCGGACGTCCAGTCTCGACACATCGGTTCTTCCAGCGGGTCGGTGATGAATTACGGGGCAATTTAGCCAAACCTTCGTAGTCCCCCATTGCCTTCAATTCAGCCCGTTTGGCGGCATATTGGCGAATCATTTTCTGGCGCTTCTGATCTCGTGCGATATTTGATTTCCTAGCCATTTTCACCTCCATGCGTATCGTCTACAGGCAATCCATCACTTACTTGATATCCGGTATCGGCAGCTGGGTCTATCACAATCCCAGGGAGTGCCATATATATGTATAAATCTTCAGTCCCGACAAATTCTCTGTGGACCGTAGATGCGCCGGCTTGCGATTTCCCGATCGTAGCGTCCGGGCCTCTAAAATCCAAATAAAGATCACCAGCTAAATCCAAGTCACTCAAACCTACTTTATTTAATTCACCCATTACTTATGCTCCTTTTCGTATGGCAATCCGAACTTTTCGAGTAATGCACGTGCATGTGCCGGTTCGACCGCCTTAATCACAAATACCACTTGCAAACCATGCAAAGTTGTGGTCTCTTCAAAGCTTAATTCCGGAAAAACTGATTGGTCTGTGAAACCGATCGCGTAGTTGCCGGACTTATCGAAACTCTTTGGGTTCACCCCGTGGAAATCACGAAGTCGCGGCAAGACTATGCTAATGACTCTGTCCATAAACTCATACATTCGCTCGCCGCGGAGCGTTACTTTCAGGCCAACCTTATTGCCTTCGCGGAGTTTGAATGCTGCAATGGACATTCTGGCGGTCGTTTGAATCGGTTGTTGCCCGGTAATTTTGCGGAGCGTATTGGTCGCAACTTCTATGAGTTTCTTATCGTCCTTGGCTCGGCCAAGTCCGGCATTTACGACGATTTTTTCAAGACGCGGCACCTGGTGGATGTTTTTCAGACCAAGTTCTTTCTGAAGCTCAGTCTTAATCGTACCTTGGTAGGCAACCTTTAATCTAGCGGATGTGCTCGTAGACACTTTCTTAGTCCTGGATGTTGTTTTGGTAATATCACTCATGATTTCACTTCCTTGCCGCTGCGCTTGTAGATGCGTGATTTCTTGCCGTCTTTTTCAACTTTAAAACCGATGCGGCTTGGCAATTTCGTACCTGGCTCCAGAATGCCAACCTTACTGACCCACATTGGTTTTGTAATTTCTACGATGCCACCTTGCGGGTATGCGCGATTAGGCTTCAAATGCTTTTTGACGATGTTTATGCCTTCAACGGTAACCTTGTTTTCAGACGGGTGAACGGCGATCACTTTACCGCTTTGTCCGCGGTACTTGCCGGTGCGAACCATCACGGTGTCGCCTTTCTTAATGCGAATCTTGTAGATTTTCGGATAGTCAGATGCAGATTTCATCTAAAGTACCTCCGGGGCAAGTGAGATGATCTTAGCATAGCCGCGCTCGCGTAGTTCGCGTGGAACTGGCCCGAAAATGCGTGTACCTCGAGGCAGCTTGTCATCACCAATTATTACCGCCGCATTATCGTCGAACTTTATAGTTGACCCATCGCGACGACGGATCGTGTCACGGGTGCGAACGACTACTGCTCTCACGACGCTCTTTTTCTTTACCGTACCGTTCGGGCTAGCATCCTTCACCGTAGCGACAATAATGTCACCGGCGCGAGCGTATCGACGACCAGTGCCGCCAAGCACGCGGATACATAGAATTTCTTTAGCTCCACTATTGTCGCATACAAATAGTCGTGATTCTTGCTGGATCATTTCGCTTTTTCCTTTTGATCCGGTTTGGCTTCAAGTTCTTCGAGCGGGTTCTCTGACTCAACGTGTTTTACGCCCGCTTTCTGCACGATATTCTGCAGCATAAAATGTTTTCGGGCACTTATTGGGCGTGTCTCTACGATTACGACCTTATCACCTTCTTTGGCCTCATTCTTTTCATCATGCGCCATGAATCTCTTCGTCACTGTGTATTGCTTTCGGTACAATGGGTGCGTTAAACGAACATGTTCAGTTACAACAATCGTCTTGTCGGTCTTCTTTGAGCTCACGATCCCGGTAATCGTTCTGGCCATTACTGTATCTCCTTCGTCAGTTGTTCACCAAGCACTGTTAGCATTCGTGCGAGATCCTTGCGCTTAGCGCGTACCAAACGAACGTTTTGGATTTCGCCAAGGCGAACCCTTCGGCGTAATTCGGCGATTTCCTCACGCAGTTTAAAGGTTTGCGATGTGAGATCTTCGGTTGAGAGCTTTCGAATCTCAATAACTTTCATTTCCCAGTCTCCTCTCGCACCAAGAATTTCGTCTTAACGGGTAATTTGTGTGCGGCCAGGCGCATAGCTTCACGCGCCACCTCTTCAGTTACTCCCTGCATTTCAAACAGGATTAATCCCGGGCGGACTTTCGCTGCAAAATATTCCGGGCTTCCCTTGCCGCTGCCCATCTTTACATCTTGCGGCTTGCGGGTTACTGGAGTATGCGGAAATATTCGAATCCAGATTTTACCACCGCGTTTGATGTATCGGGTCATTGCCTGTCGAGCGGCCTCAATTTGACGCGAAGTTATGCGATCATGGCCTTGAGCTTGCAGCGCGAACTCGCCATAAGCAATATAATTGCCACTGGTTGCGACACCGCGAATCCGGCCTTTGCGGACCTTGCGGAATTTAGTTCGCTTCGGGAGTAACATCTTACGCTACCTCTCCTTTATAAATCCAGACTTTTACGCCGACAATGCCGGCTCCTGCGGTGTGGGCATCGACCTGGGCGTAATCAATATCAGCGCGCAACGTATGCAACGGCACACTACCGGCGACTTCTTTTTCACGCCGTGACATTTCGGCACCGTTCAATCGTCCGGCAACCTCGATGCGTACTCCTTTAGCGCCAGCCCGCATGGTCGCGGCGGCCGCGGATTTGACGGCACGACGGAATGAGATACGCCGTTCAAGCTGGTGGGCGATATTTTCGGCTACGAGTTTCGCGTACAGTTCCGGTTTTTTCACCTCTTCAATATTGATACGGGTCGGTACGCCGTAAATTTTTTCGACTGCCCGCTTTAGTTCTTGGGCGCCCGAACCGCCTCGACCAATCACTACACCGGCTTTGGCGGTGGTGATCGTGACGGTTACCAGGTTTGGTGAACGTTCAATGTCTACCTTATTAATGGCTGCGCGCGAGCCGAGTTTCGTCTGGATAAGGCGTCGAACGGTCAAATCACGCTTCAGGTACGTGGCATAATCACGCTTTGAAGCGAACCATTTACTGCGCCAGTCCTTATTAACTTGCAAGCGCATTGAGATCGGATTAACTTTCTGGCCCATTATTTTTTCTCCTTGTCGGCAGTTTTCGCGGGTTTTTTGGCGATTCTTTGTTCACCATCTACAACGACACGTATGTGCGAAGTCTTGCGTTCAAACGGTAAAGCTCTTCCATGCGCAGCTGGTCGATATCGCTTTAACCGCGGTCCGGCTGTAACACTCAGTTCAATAATTCGCAGGGAATCCGCTATATAATTGTGGTTGTATTCCGCGTTGGCTTTGGCGCTGGCAATTACTTTGCGCACGGCAGTTGCCGATCGGCGAGGCGTGTAATCAAGAATTGTAAGCGCGTCTTCGACGCTTCGACCACGCACCAGAGCGGCCACCACGCCGACTTTGCGCGGGCTCATGCGAACTCCCTTTGCGATTGCTCGAACAGCCATATTGCCTACTTCTTACCTTTCGCTAATTTACCGCCGTGACTGCGGAATTTGCGTGTTGGCGAAAACTCACCCAGCTTATGGCCGACCATGTTTTCGGTGACGAACACTGGCACATGTACTTTGCCGTTGTGAACTGCGAATGTGCGGCCGACGAATTCTGGTGCCACCGTAGAAGCGCGTGCCCAAGTCTTAATGATCGTGCGATCATCAGAACTTAAAGCAGCGACTTTCTTAGCCAGTTTCGAATCGATAAACGGTCCTTTTTTCAGTGATCGGCTCATATTATTTCCTCTTCGCCTCGTGACGGCTTCTTATGATGAACTTCGTGGTTGATTTACGGCGGCGCGTCTTATAGCCCAAAGTCTTTTGGCCCCAAGGTGTCTTTGGCGCGGCACCGTGATTCTTGCCGCCACCTACACCATGACGACCGCCATCGCCACCACCATGCGGATGGTCGACGGCGTTCATGACAACTCCGCGAACTGACGGGCGTACGCCCATATGGCGTTTCCGGCCGGCTTTTCCCAGCTTAATATTCTGGTGCTGTTCGTTGCCGACAACTCCGAGTGAAGCTGTGCAGTTGATGTTAATCATGCGGACTTCACCGCTAGGCAAACGAATTTGGGCGTACAGGTTTTCTTTGGCCATCAGTTGCGCGCTGTTACCAGCACTTCGTGCCAGTTGTGCTCCGCGCCCTGGCTGTAATTCGATCGCGTGAATTACGCTTCCGACAGGTATATTTTTCAGTGCCAGACGATTGCCTGTTTCTATCGGGGCATCTTCGCCGCTTTGAATCTTCTGGCCGACTTTCATATTGGCAGCCGCTAGTATGTAGTGATAGGTGCCGTTCGACTCTTTGATGCGAGCAATGCGGGCGGAGCGATTCGGGTCGTATTCGATATGTTCAATAGTAGCCGTCAAGCCTGGGGCGAGATTGAAATCGACCAATCGATAAAATCTGCGGGCACCGCCGCCGCGATGTCGGGTGGTAATACGCCCCTGGTTATTGCGTCCATTCGTGCGACGCTTTACGACGACTAAAGATCGAACCGGCTTTTTAGTAGTGATTGCACTGGTGTCCTGCGTCGTCATGCCGCGTTGGCCTGGAGTAGTTGGCCTGAAAGCTTTAATTGCCATTACTTTTTCTCCTTTTTGGCGCGTTTTTCGGCTGCCTTTTCTGCAGCTTCAGATATCTTCTCGCTCTTAGCTTCGGCTTCTTCAACGGCGGCAAATAGTGGCAGTGAGTCACCTTCTTTCAAAGTAACGTATGCTTTCTTGAAGTCGCTTTGACGCCCGCTGATCGCTCGGCTTCGCTTGCGATATGAGCGGATGACTTTACCTCTGATGTTGGTGATATTTACATTAACGACCGACACGTCAAATTGTGCACCGACAGCTTGGGCGACGGTGAATTTGTTGGCATCTTTAGGCACATCAAAAACGTATGTGTTGAGCGATTGGCTTACGCCGTAAGCCTTTTCACTCATTCGCGGAATAAGAAGCATCGATTTGCTCATTTCGTGTCCGCCGTTTTCTTCGCACCACTCGCTTCAACGCCAAGCCATTCAGCTATAATCTTTAAAGCATCGCCTGTTATGACTATCTTATCGGCGTTCAATACGTCGTAGACATTGACATATCTCGCCGATACTACTTTAACTGTTTGCAAATTTGCACTTGCACGGATAAGTTTCTCGTTCTTTTTTTCAACGACGACGAGTATGTTTTTGATCGTACCGATTTTCTTAAGTAAGTTTACCAGTTCTGACGTTTTCGGGTCTTTCAGTGCGATATCTTCGATCACGATTATCTTGTCTGCAGAAGCTCCAAGACTCAATGCTTGTCGGATTGCCAATCGTTTTGCCTTGACGTTGATACGCTTGGAGTAATTTTCATTACCGCTCGGACCAAAAACGATACCGCCGCCGCGCCAGATTGGATTACGGCTAGAGCCGACTCGCGCTCGGCCTGTTCCCTTTTGCCGCCAAGGCTTTTTGCCGCCTCCGCTAACTTCGCCGCGCTTTTTGGTGACCGCTAAATTTTCGCGACCATTTGCAAGGTAGGCGACGTATGCGGACTTTAAGAGTTCATGATTTTCAGGGATTATACCAAATATCGACTTATCGAGCTTTGCGGCGACAGTGGCTTTTGCCCCGGATTTCGTGTACGTTGCGACAGCCATTATTTGGACTCCTTGATGAGTACGATCCCTTTGCGCGGGCCGGGTACAGCTCCGGTCACGCCGATTACACTATTTTCAATGTCAACAAGAGCAATTTTTAGATGTTTTGTCGTAACCCGTTCGTGTCCAAGCTGGCCGGCCATTTTCTTACCCTTAAAAATCTTTTGCGGGTACATCGAACCGATTGAGCCGACGCGACGGTAACTTCGGCCACCATGCGTTTTTCGGCCGCGGTGAAAATTGTGGCGCCTGATAGTACCAGCCCAACCTTTGCCTTTACTGACTCCGGTAGCATCAATTTCGTCCCCTACTGAAAAGACCTCGAGGTTGATTTTTTCTCCAACTTTGAGGTCTTCTGTGATTTCCGGAACGCGAAATTCGCGAATAATCTTCGGGAGGACGCCTGAGAGCTTAAAATGACCTTGTTGAGCTTTGTTGGTGCGCGCTTCCGACGTCTCTTCAAAACCGACTTGGACTGCCATATAGCCCGCTTTCTCGACGTCTTTGACCTGTGTGACGACATTCGGAGTGGCAGAAAGAAGCGTCACAGCTTGTACTGCGCCGTCTTCTGTAATTACTGAAGTCATACCGATTTTTCGGGTAATTAAAGCCTTCACCTGGGTTCCCTGAATTTATATTGACTCATACTTGTCGCTATTTTTATAGCGACCGTTGCATAAAAATGCTTGGCAATCGGTGGTTTCTACCCCTGTTAAGGTCAGACCTGCCTTATTCACCAAGTACAAAAGTTTATGAACTACCAACAAAGAATAACATGTCGAAACAACCCCTGTCAATACGTTGCAAATTCTACTATAAAAATATGAGCACGTAATTTATTATAAGTAGGCGTCCAGCCCAGTTTGTTGCGGCACGAACGAGGACTCAAAAGCTATCTTGTTGCAAGCTTTAATTTCATCTTCGCTTAGCATCGCTTCGTCACGCAGCATTACAAGTTGATTGCGCAAGTGACAGCCCTCAATCACTTCAGGCCAGTCTGTGTTGATGCAAAATTTTACCTTGTTGTCTATAAGCGTGCGAAGTATGGATTTCATTTCAGCCGCGTCACGAACGGCTTTGGTCGCGATATTGGACATAGGGCACACCTCAAGGACGATTCCGCGATTCGCGATTTCCTTCATAAGTTCCTTGTCGTAAGCCGCATATATGCCATGACCAAAACGTTCCGGCTGAGCATATTTGAGCGCTTCCCACATATCGTCTGTGCCCCTCCATTCGCCGGTATGCACAGTGATATGCAAGCCGGCGGAACGCGCTTTTTTAAATAGCGGCTCGTAATCCTGAAAGTGGAAATCTTTCGTAGGTGGTCCGGCAACGTCAATGCCAACTACGCCACGGTTATGATATTTGATCGCTTTGTCCAGAATAATTGAGTTTTGTTTGAAAGTCATGTCGCGCCCCATGCAGAAGATAAGGCCTGCTCGCAGGTGCTTATATTCAAGCAGCGCCCGCTCCATGCCCCGCAACATAGCCATAATAATGTGATCCAGATCGAGCCGTGCGTTGGCGTTGTGTTTCATCGGGTTGTTGCGTAGCTCCAGGAGCGTGATGCCTTGCGATCGATATGCACCCGCCATGCAGTGGTAGGTTGCTTGTTCGACTGCGTGAGTTCCCGAGCTCAACGTGTCAAGCAGCGGATGGTAGATCTTCTCGAAGTATTCCTGGAGGGTCATGCGCCGTTCACGTGACAACATGACGTAGTTTGCAAAATCCGCGTAATCGTCCTTCGGCAGCTTAAAACCGAGATCGTGTGCGATTTGCCAGAGTGTTGCCGGACTAATTGATGTTCCGAGATGCGCGTGAAGTTCGGCCAGCGGAAAAGAAGGAAATTTTTGATTATTTGTACTAGAACCGATTGTGTCGGTATCCATGTCTGCCTGGCCTTCTTCCTTGCTGTTTGGCGTAATCATAGCATTCATATGGGTAAGTCGTCAAGGTTACGCTTATGTTACTTTACTAATAGCGCACATACACGCCCACTTGCGTCCAGAATCCTATAAACGTTGCGGCGAGAAGCACGGCATATTCAATTTTACGGTCGATCTGAAAGTGTTCGTGCAGCGCAAATGCGAATCCGACAACCAAGCCGATTGGAACTGGAAACTGTAGTGACCCTGACGTGTTTTCAAACCGAACCCATTGTGCGCCTACTATCAAAAATAATACTAATTTGAGCAAAAACGTGCTGTCCATTTCGGCATTGCTCTTTTTGTTTCGCTGGCTTTTTGTTTTTGCCATTACCATAATTAAAGCATGAACGACAGCCCAGCACAAACACGGTGGATACTGCTATCCCATATTTTCTGTTGTGTGCATGCAAATGACGCAATCAAGAATTGAAGAAATCATGGCTTGTTTTGTGAGGTGTTGACGAACACCCCACCAACCTCGTAGTCGTTCTGCGACATCTAAAGCTTTGTCGCGACAGATTTTGCAGTCGTCGTATGCTTGTACAAGTTCGGCTGCCTCAGGTGGTGACGCTACCAAAATACCGTCAAGGTCTGATCGACTTGCCTCTAATATATTGGATTCCTCCATGTAGTTCCCCTATATAAAAAGAAACGCCCTTGCGGGCGTCCCTTATTTATCTATTGATTTGGTAATAGTCCAAACATTACGTAATAGCATAAGCGGCTTACTGATTATTGTCAACTTTTTATAGTAGCGTCGAAAAAGGCATTAATGACTTGATTATTTCGAATTGGTCTTTGGACCAGTAGCTCATATTGTTAGCGTCGCTAGTTTGCATTTTTGAGTAGTCCGCCCAATCAATCCATTTGAACACCTCAACTTCCAGCGGGTTGGGTTTGGGATCTTCGTCCGTATACGCTACATATATCGGACAAAACTCATGCTCTACAATGCCGTTAAATGATGGTGTCTTGTAAATATACTTCGGCACAATACACGCAAGGTCTTCAAGATTCCCTATGCCGAGCTCGTATATTGAGCGGCGGCGAATAGCGTCATCCACGCTTTCATCCGGCGCCGGATGCCCGCAAACGCTGTTCGTCCAAACACCTGGCCAAACTTTCTTTACTAATGCACGTTTAGTCAACAAAAACTTATTATCGGCGCGTCGCAAAATATAACATGAAAAAGCTAAATGCAATTTTGTGTCTGCATTGTGACTTGCCAACTTCGGGCCCACTTTACCCGTGGGCTTGCCGTCTTTGTCGACGAAGATGATTTGTTCATTGTCAGTTCGTAACATTTCAGACTCCGGTTATTGTCGGGCTTAAATGTGTAAATAGAAAAACGCCCTTTCGGGCGCTTGAATTACATTTTTATTTCGACATCGCAGCCAGCCGGCAGGCTGAGATTCATGAGCGAATCGATGGTTTTCGGTGTCGGTTCAAATACGTCAATGAGTCGTTTGTGGACGCGCATCTCAAATTGTTCGCGTCCTTTTTTGTAGACATGCGGGCTCTTGATGACCGTAAACGTGCTTCGCCTTGTCGGCAAAGGTATCGGGCCGGCCAAGGAAGCACCAGTGCGCAGTGCCGTATCAACAATCTGTTTCGCGGCCTGATCAATTACTTTGTGATCGTAGGCTTTCAGGCGAATACGAATACGTTGTTTAGTTTCTGCTTTCTTGATTGCTTCCATGGCTTGTTTTGTCCCTTGTATTTAATGTGCTAGCTGTTTAAATCTGCTCTGATTATTTCGTAACCTTAGTGACGACACCGGCGCCGACAGTTCGGCCGCCTTCGCGAATGGCGAAGCGCAGACCTTGGTCCATGGCAATGGGCTGGAGTAGTTTAACCTTAAATGTAACTGTATCGCCCGGCATGACCATCTCTTTATCGGCCGGGAGTTCTACTTCGCCGGTAACATCGGTAGTACGGAAATAGAATTGCGGTTTGTAGCCCTTGAAGAATGGGGTGTGGCGGCCGCCTTCTTCCTTGGTAAGCACGTATACTTCTGATTCAAAATCTGTGTGCGGTGTGATGGTTCCTGGTTTGGCAAGTACCTGGCCGCGTTCGATGTCATCACGTTCGATGCCGCGAAGCAGAACGCCGACGTTATCTCCTGCCTGGCCTTGGTCAAGATTTTTCTTGAACATTTCTACACCAGTAACGACAGTCTTCTTTGTCGGGTTCAGACCGACGATTTCAACTTCTTCGTTGACCTTTACGATGCCTTGCTCAACACGGCCGGTGGCAACGGTGCCGCGGCCCTTAATGCTGAAGACGTCCTCAATTGGCATCAGGAATGGTTTGTCGAGTTCGCGCTTCGGCTCAGGAATGAAATCGTCCATAGCTTTGACAAGCTCCATAACGGCATCTTCGTTGGCGGCATCGCCTTCGAGTGCTTTCGTAGCGGAACCACGAATGATCGGCGCGTTGCGGTCAAAGCCATTCTTTTCGAGCAATTCGCGGATTTCTTCTTCGACAAGCTCGACAAGCTCGGCGTCGGCTAAGTCCATCTTATTGAGGAACACAAGGACTGAAGGTACGCCAACTTGGCGGGCAAGCAGCACGTGCTCGCGGGTCTGTGGCATAGGCCCGTCAGCGGCAGACACCACTAGAATGGCGCCATCAACCTGTGCGGCTCCGGTAATCATGTTCTTGACGTAGTCGGCGTGACCTGGCATATCGACGTGCGCATAGTGACGATTTTCGCTCTCGTACTCTTGGTGTGACGTCGCGATGGTAATACCACGAGCCTTTTCCTCGGGTGCGTTGTCGATTTCATCATATTTAACAGGCTTGTTGATGTTGCTGGGAAGTTTTTTGGCGAGTACCGCGGTAATCGCGGCCGTCAATGTAGTTTTCCCGTGATCGACGTGACCCATTGTTCCGACGTTAACGTGTGGCTTGCTACGGTCGAAGTTGTCTGCCATTTAGAATGACTCCTTGTTAATTCATTAATTTTGCATGAGCATGTAGCTTTGAGCGTGGCTTGCATTGTTTTATATGGATAGCAAGCGTGGTCTCTGCGTATAATGCTCCTTAATCAGTCACATTATAACAAAACTCACACGAGTTGTCTTTCGGTAGTATAGGGGAAATGTTCGATATTGTCAAAGCGTTTATAGCGACGCACAACTCGCTTTATTGCTTTTATTGATTCGGTGAATAGATCAAAGCATATTACAAGCTCACAGCCGCGCCTGTGTTGTCCCAGACGTTGCCGCTCGAAGTAATAGTACCGTCGACCGCAATCACGTTGGGCGTGTAGACGCTATTGCGTCCGAGACGGTTGTTTGTGATCTTTACTCCTGTGGGATTGCCGCTGCCGCCATTACGGATGTTGAAGATGTAGCCGCCGCCATCGAGAAGGTTGTTGTCGATGGTAATATTCGAGATCTTGCCAAAGTCAGTGGTGAAGTTAATAGGCGAGGTCTGGTCTCGCTTCTGAATGATTGTATTGTGGTGCACCACGTCGCCGGAACCACCGTTTTGCTGCACGCCGTCGTTGTGTGAACTCGAGGTATAGCGCAGATCGTGAATGTAGGAATCCTGCAACGTGTCGGTGCCGCCCATCTGTACGCCGTCTTCGCAACCGTGCGCATTGATGCGGATCATTTTTACAATATTACCGTCGGGCTCCTCTGCTCGAAGGCAGCCTGACTGTCCATTAATTTCGGTATCCTCAATTGTCAGGTTTGAGAAGCCGGAGAATAACCTGATCGGATAAATAGATCCTGTTGTAATTTTCGTGTCTTTGATCGTTACGTTGCTGGCGTGTACTTCAATTGTTCCGCTCACATTCTTTGCGTTTACGACTGCCCCATTGGTGGTAACACTGATCGAGCCACTGTTGGTAAGTGTAGTTCCAGCAGGCACGCCGGTGTTAGTGGCATCCGGGAAGCCGCACAGATGCGGGTTGGGAACGCAATTCTTGGACTGAGTAGCGCCGCCACTGGAACCGCTGCTCGGGGTCGAGCCGCTACTACTCGTGCCGGTAATGCCCGAGCTTGTAGAGGAAGACTGCGAAAATGTCGTGCTGGTCCAATGTTGAGCCGGGAAATTAGCACACGTTACAATTGCAAGCTGAGTACCGGCTACGCCACCAGGATTCCCGAGACAAAGACCGGATTTCGTATTCTTGAACCCACTCTGAAAGCGTACCCAATTCTGAGCGGCAGCGCCGTTACAGGCAGCCAAGACAACTCCTGTTTGCTTCGCAGAGGCAGCGTTTTTCGGCTGAACACAGAATGTGCCTGACAATTTAGTGTTTTTAATGACTCCGCCGGTGAATGTCCACTGCTGCGCGGCAGAACCGCTACAAACCGCGGTATTTATCTGATTGCCAGCGGCAGTGCTTCCATTTGCGTCATTCATGCACCAATTTTTTCCCGACGCCTTCACGCCCCAAAGCATTTCTGGCGGATTGGCGGCAGCATGTGAAACAAAATAAAAGTATGTACCGACAACGCCGAATAAAATAACAAATACCAGTAGAACAGGCACAAAATGCGCGACACCTGTTTGAGTTAATCGTTTCAATCGTGGTGAACAACGCATACGGACTGCTCCTTTTTATTTCAAAGTTAAATGGTTATGCTTTAAGTCTGACGATAGCGAAATTCATGATACAAGTCAAGCCGCTCACGGCGTGCCGCAATAAATAGGACAAGCGCCATCAAGGGTTTACTTGGCGTTTTTGGCAATGATTGCTTCGGCGACGTTATTTGGAACGTCGGCGTAGTGGTCGAGCTCCATACTTGAGCTGGCCCGGCCCTGGGTAGTGCTGCGCAGATTGGTGGTGTAGCCGAACATTTCACCAAGCGGTACAAAGGCTGTGATTTCTTTAATGCCGGGCGTCAGGTCTTCCATCGATTCAATCCGGCCGCGCTTGCTGTTCAGGTCGCCGATGACGTCACCCATGAATTCTTCCGGCGTAACAACGACGACTTTCATGATTGGCTCCAGCAACACCGGGTTGGCTTTTTTGACGCCGTCTTGCAATGCCATAGAGCCGGCAATTTTGAAGGCCATTTCTGAAGAGTCAACGTCGTGGTACGAGCCGTCGTATAGTTCTGCTTTAATATCTACTACCGGATAACCGGCCATAACGCCATTGGCTCATCGCTTCTTTGATGCCTTGCTCAACCGGTTTGATGTATTCGCCGGGAACGACGCCGCCCTTAATTGAATTGATGAATTCAAAGCCTTTGCCGGCTTCGTTCTGGAACAAACGCAGCCAGACATCGCCGTATTGGCCGCGGCCGCCGCTCTGGCGGATAAACTTGCCCTGGACTTCCACGCCGTCTTTGCGGATAGTTTCGCGGTAAGCAACCTGCGGCTGGCCGACGTTGGCTTCAACCGTGAATTCGCGCTTCATCCGGTCGACGATAATTTCCAGGTGCAGTTCGCCCATACCGCTGATGATTGTCTGGCCGGTCTCGTCGTCGACGTGGATACGGAAAGTCGGGTCTTCTTCGGCCAGTCGTTGCAAAGCCAGGCTCATCTTTTCCTGGTCGGCCTTGGTTTTGGGCTCAATGGCGATGCTGACCGGTGGTTCGGGAAATGTAATACTTTCTAGAACGATCGGATTGTTCTGCGTCGCAGAGCGTATTGCCGGTTGTGGTGCCTTTTAGTCCGACAATTGCGGCAATATCGCCGGCGTCAACTTCGGTAACGTCTTCGCGCTTATCGGCCTGCATGCGGACAATACGGCCGACGCGCTCTTTTTCGCCGGTAGAGCTGTTCAAGATATATGAACCGGACTGAACTTTGCCGGAATAGACGCGGAAGTAAGCCAGCTTGCCGACAAACGGGTCGGTGGTAATCTTGAAAGCCAGTGCGGCAAACGGCTCGGTTATCATCCGGTTTGCGCTCAATTTCGTCGCCGGTTTTGGGGTGAGTGCCCCAGGTGCTGCCGACGTCGAGCGGACTTGGCAGGAAGTCGTTGACGGCATCGAGCACTTTTTCGACGATAACGCCGCGGCCGTCGCCGCCGGTCACGGCGAAGAACTTACCGGTCAGCACTGCGGTGCGGATAGCTTGCTTGATTTCATCTTCGCTTAAGCCTTCTTCGCCGACTTCAAAATATTTTTCGAGCATTGTTTCGTCTTCGGCTACGGCGTTTTCAATCAGTAAGCTAGCGGTATTTCTTGACTTGTTCCATCATGTCGGCCGGAATTTCGCCCTCAACCAGCTCATGGTCGGTAAACTCCTTGTAGGTATAGGCCTTCATGCTGATTAGGTCGACAACGCCGTTGATGCTTTGCTCGAAGCCGATTGGCAAGTGGATCGGGAAGGCCCGTTTGCTCAGGCGATTGTGGATTGATTCCAGTGACTTATAAAAATCGCCGCCGGTCTGGTTGATCTTGTTGATAAAGCAGATGCGCGGCACGCCGTATTTGTCGGCCTGGCGCCAAACGGTTTCGGACTGTGACTCGACACCCATTTTGCCGTCAAACACAACCACGGCGCCGTCGAGCACGCGCAGAGAGCGCTCAACTTCAACCGTAAAGTCGATGTGGCCAGGCGTATCGATAATGTTAATCTGGTGGTCTTTCCAGAAACAAGTAACGGCGGCAGACGATAATCGTAATACCGCGCTCTCGTTCCTGCGCCATCCAGTCGGTAGTGGTTTCGCCCTCGTGAACGGCACCGATTTTGTGCTTTAAGCCGGTACGGTACAGAATGCCTTCGGTGGTGGTGGTTTTACCGGCGTCAATATGAGCAATAATGCCAATGTTGCGAAGTCTTCTCAATTTGTATTTCTTATCTGCCAGTACTGTCCTTTCAGAATTGAAAATTATTCTATCTATTTTGTATTTGCTGGCGCAATCTAGTCACGAGCTGTATCGAAGTGCCGCAAAGCGAGCCTTCGCATTCTACTGCTGATTCTACCTCTGATGCAGCACCGATTTGCTCATTAACAGCGTTTAGACTTCCATACTCGCTGATCGTGTCGCAGTACCGCTTGCCAAGTTCGCTGCTCTCATTAGTAATCGGCCTGTCCTGCCGGTGTTATCGGTCATACTGATTCGGCTCGGAAATCTCTACGCAGCATTTAGAGTGTTGCCTCTTGTAACTCAATAAATATGCCCGTGCTTCACATTGTAATCCAGTCTCAGGACATAATGTTTGTTCGTTGACAGACATAGCTATATGCTAACCTCGGGCGAAGTGGGCGAAGGCGCGGTTGGCTTCGGCCATTTTGTGGGTGTCTTCACGCTTCTTAACGGCTGCGCCTGTGTTGTTGTAGGCGTCGACGAGTTCTGGGCGATGCGGTCTTCCATGCTCATACCTTTGCGGGAGCGGGCTGCAGCCACGAACCACATAGTAGTCAGGTGGTTTTGGCGCTGGCCTTTGACTTCAAACGGAATCTGATAGTTGGCGCCGCCGACACGGCGAGAGCGAGTTTCCACGTGCGGCTGTACGTTCTTCATGGCTTGCTCGAAGACTTCGAGCGGATTTTGGACTTTCAGCTTATCAGCGGCCTTTTGCATGCCGCCGTAAACCAGGCGTTCAGCCAGCTGCTTTTTGCCGTCTAGCATAACGCGATTTATTAAACGTTGTACCAATGCACTGTTGTACAAGCGGTCAGGAGGAATGTCGCGAACTAGCGATTTAGTCTTGTGGCGAGGCATTATTTGCTATCCCTTTTGGAGCCGTACTTGCTGCGGCCTTGTTTGCGGTTGGCGACACCTTGGAGGTCGAGTGCGCCGCGGACGATGTGGTAGCGCACACCCGGAAGGTCCTTAACGCGACCGCCGCGAACTAAAACTACGGCGTGTTCCTGCAGGTTGTGGCCTTCGCCGCCGATGTAGGCCCAGACTTCGTGGCCATTGCGTAAGGCGGACACGGGCAACTTTGCGAAGCGCAGAGTTCGGCTTCTTTGGCGTTTTGGTCGTAACCTTAACACATACGCCACGCTTAAACGGCGCTGGCTTTTCGTAATTCTTAGTCTTTAAATTGTTCGTTACGCGAAGCAGCGCCGGTGACTTTGCTTTCTGATTCACCTTCAGCGCGCGGTTTGCGGACTAAGTTGATTAATTGTTGGCATGGTCTCAACTAAATCTACTCGCGATATCCGCTTCCCTAAGCTGAAATCAGCTGACTGTCATACTTAAGTCGATTTGATGACATTTGTCAAAGCTTTAATCTTGTCAGTTCTACTCGACTAAGTTTAGCTTCTGTCTGCAACCGCTCGTCTTCATCATCTTCAGCCTTGTACGCCGGTGCCGACCGGGATTTTGCGGCCCAGGATGACGTTTTCTTTCAGGCCGTACAGGTTGTCGACTCTTGCCGCTGGTGGCAGCGGCGATCAGTACGCGGGTGGTGTCCTGGAAGGATGCGGCGCTGAGGAATGAATCGGTGCTGAGCGATGGCCTTGGTGATGCCGAGCAGCAGTTGGTTGTACTTAGCCGGCTTCTTTCTTAGCGCTCACTAAGCTTGCCGTTGGCTTCAACGACCGCCAGTTTGCTGACGATATCGCCGGTTACGAACTCGCTGTCGCCGGCATCTTCGATCTGGACCCGGCTGAACATCTGGCGAACAATGATTTCCAGGTGCTTGTCGGCAATGTTCTGGCCCTGGCTGGCAAAGATCTTAAGAATTTCGTTCATGATGTAGCGCTGGGTAGGCTTCGACGCCCTGCAAGCGCATCAGGTCGTGCAAGTTGATAGAACCGTTGGTCAGGCGCTGGCCGGCGACGACTTTATCACCATCCTTGACGGTCAATTGCTTGAAGCCGGGGATTTCGTAGCGCACTGACGCTCTTGTCTGGTCGGCGAAATAATGATTGCTTTATCGCTGATATGTTACTTTGCCGGCCATTGGCGCGATCAATGGTTCGGCAGCCGTCTTCGCGGGCCGCGACAACATCACCGATGGCGACGTCCGAGCCGTTGGCGATCTGTGGTTTGCGCCATCGAGCTTCAAGGCTGACTTTGTCTTTGTCGTTGAGCGGTAACCTGGACGACGTAGTGGTCGCCTTCTTCCCAGACGTTTGCCGTACCGGCAATCTCAGTCAAGGTAGGCTTGGCCTTTTGGTGTACGGACTTCAAATAAGCTCTTCAACACGGGTTAGACCTTGGGCCGCATCATCGGCCACGACGGCACCAGATCGGTGCTTGGAGTCCAGGCTCAGCTGGGTTCCAGGTTCACCGATGGACTTGTGCGGCAATTACGCCGATCGGGTGATGTCCAACCACTAGTTCGCCGGTCGCCGGATCAATGCCGTATGACTTTTGCGGTACACCGTGAGCCGAAGAGGCGCTTAGCGCACTCATGATCTTCACACCATCGACAGTCGACATCGGCATCAATCGTAGCGGCCATTTCTGCGGTGATCAGCTCACCTTTTTTAACGTATTTACCTGACCTTTTCCGCAGCGTAGCGGCCTTCCAGCCGGGATGCATAGCTGACACTCCGATTGTTTCAGCGTCAGCGCGAAGCATCGCAAAACCAGGATCATTTATGTCATCATCAATAGTAAAGACATCTTGGGCAACATCAACCAGGCGTCGGGTCAGGTAACCGGCGTCGGCTGTCTTAAGGCGATGTCAATCAGCGCTTTGCGCGTACCGCGGGTACCGGTGAAGTATTCCAGCGGCGTAAGACCATGCATATAGCCGGATTTTACCGGCAGTTCAATAGCCTGGCCAGAGGCGTCGGAGAGAACACCAAGCATGCCGACGGCACTCTTCATCTGAGAGATATTGCCACGGGCACCAGAGTTAATCGCGATAGCGATCGAAGTATTCTTACTGCCCATCTGCTCGGCCAACAGTTGCTGCACCTGCTCGTCTATCTTGGTCCAGTTGTCGACCGTCAAACGGTAACGTTCTTCATCGGTAATGAAACCTTGGTCATATTGTTCGGAAATCGCGGCTGCCCGATCTTCGCCTTGACGAATCAGGTCTTCGATACCAGCGGTTTCCGCGAAGTCACCCATGCCCATACTCAGACCCGAGCGGGTAGCGTAATGGAATCCGAGGTCTTTCAAATCATCGGCAATTTCGCCGTCTTTTGCTTGGCCGTATTTCTGATACACATCGGCCATAACTTTTTGCAAACGCTTTTTGGTCATTGATTCGTCCTGGAATGGGAAATCTTCCGGGAAAGATCTCATTGAACAGCATCCGGCCAAGGGTGGTCTCGCGTATTTCGCCTCGGAACCTCACCCGAATCGTTTCTTGCAGCGCCAAGACTTTCCGCGTCAAATGCCATGATGGCTTCATCCGCATCTGAATACGGCCGCGGCTTTGCTTGTTTGACTCCCGGTTTCTGGTAGGTCAAGTAGTAACAACCGAGCACGATATCCTGCTCGATATGCAGGATTGGTGAACCGTCGGCTGGCTTCAGCAAGTTACGGTTGGCAGCCATGATGTGCGGGCTTCTTCTTGTGCGTCGTTGCTCAGCGGCAAGTGGACAGCCATCTGGTCGCCATCAAAGTCGGCGTTAAAGCCCTTACAAACTAGCGGGTGCAGCTGGATGGCATGGCCTTCGATGAGAACCGGCTTGAAAGCCTGGATACTGAGACGGTGCAAACTTGGCGCGCGGTTCAAAAGCACATATTTACCCTTAATGACTTCGTCGAGCGCGTCCCAGACCGCCGTTTCGCCGGTTTCGATCATGCGGGTCGCGATCGGATATTGTGGGCTTGCTCTCGGGCGATGAGTTCGCCGATGACGAACGGCTTGAATAGTTCAAGCGCCATCATCTTCGGCAAGCCGCATTGGTCGATGCGCAATTCCGGGCCGGCAACGATGACCGAGCGGCCGGAATAGTCCACGCGCTTACCGAGCAGGTTCTGGCGGAAACGGCCTTGCTTACCTTTTAGCATGTCGCTGAACGATTTCAATCGGCGGCGCTGGCCGGTTGCAGCCACAGCACGGCCGCTGCGGGCATTATTATTGTCAATCAGCGCATCAACAGCTTCTTGCAGCATGCGCTGTTCGTTGCGTCGGATAACTTCCGGGGCATTCAACTCGATCAGCTTCTTCAACCGGTTGTTTCGGTTAATGACACGGCGATAAAGGTCGTTTAAATCGCTGGTAGCAAATCGTCCACCGGTCAGCTGCACCATCGGGCGTAGGTCTGGCGGAATGACCGGCAACACCGACACGCACATGATTCCGGCTTAATGCCGGCGCGGTCCATGCTTTCGAGTAAGCGCAAGCGCTTCATGAGTTTCTTCTTGCGCTGTCCTTTGGCTTCTTCGGCTTCTTTGTTCAGGCTCTTTAATGAGTTCGTGCAAATCGATTTCGACGAGCAATTCCTTCAGTGCTGCACCGCCCATGCCAACTTTTACGATAGCCTGCAGTTCGTCGGGTAAATTACGGTACTCTGTTTCACTGAGCAAGTGGTATTTCTCAAGGCTGTTAAGTTGTTCCCTGACCGTTTCAAAGGCTTTGTTGACTTCTTCAAGCTCTTTGGTCTGCATTTCAGCCAGTGCTTTAGTGTTTGCGCCTTCTTTCTTGGCCTCAGCTTCGTAGCGCAGGCGAACCGCCTCTTTGGCGGCAGCGAATTCGGCCTCTTTGTCGGCCAGCATCTTATCGCGTTTGTCAGTATCGACGCCGATGACAATGTAACTCGCGAAGTAAGCGACGCGTTCCAGGTTCTTGACGGTCATACCAAGCAGTAAGCCGATAGCCGATGGCGTGCCGCGCAGGAACCATATGTGTGCCACCGGTACTGCCAAGCTGATGTGGCCCATACGTTCGCGGCGAACGATCGATTTGGTGACGAGCTCCCCGTTCTTATCGACTGCGGCTTCGCGTGAACGCACACCCTTATATTTGGCATCGTGCGGATTAATGTCTTTGACCGGTCCGAAGATGCGTTCGCAGAACAAACCATCACGTTCCGGCTTTTGGGTACGATAATTAATCGTTTCCGGCTTGGTTACTTCACCATAACTCCATTCCAGGATATCACTCGGGCTGGCAACTGCCAGTCGGACTGCGTCGAAATCGGCAATATTGGTGCCATATGCGTAACGTCTCATGCTTATTTCTCCTCCTTGCTGTCATTGTCTTCGGTAGCATCATCTCCTACGGGAACCGTAGTCGCGCTATCGTCGGCCGTTACAGCAGCTTCTTCGCCGGCAACTTCAAACTCCTCTGAAATCATATCTTCTTCGGACATGTCTACGTCTGAAACTACGGTGCAGGCACGGCTAATTCTGCCGGATTTTTTGCTTCCAATGCTACGTTGGTCGCCAGGATTTCTTCGGCGTCAACCACGGCGGTTGAGCTGATGAGGTCAACTTTAAGGCCCAAGCCCTGCAGTTCCTTTACGAGCACGTTAAAGCTTTCCGGAACTTTCGGCCCGACAATTTCTGTCTTTTTAATGATAGATTCGTATGCTTTGCTGCGGCCGTAAACGTCGTCAGATTTAATGGTCAGCATTTCCTGCAGAGTATTTGCCGCACCATATGCTTCCAGGGCCCAGACTTCCATCTCGCCGAAGCGCTGACCACCGTTTTGCGCCTTACCGCCCAGCGGTTGCTGAGTGACCATGGTGTATGGGCCGGTCGAACGGGCGTGGATCTTATCGGCTACCATATGGTTCAGCTTAATCATATACATAATGCCGACTGTGGTGCGTTCGGAAAATGCCTCACCGGTGCGACCGTCAAAAAGTTGCTGTTTGCCGTCTTCCGGCAAACCGGCTTCTTTGAGCAGGTCTTGGATCTTGGCGGCCGACAGCCCGTTAAAGGACGGACTGGCAACTTTCATGCCAAGCGCTTTGGCAGCCATACCAAGATGGGTTTCAAACACCTGGCCGATGTTCATACGAGATGGCACGCCGAGCGGATTCAGAATGATATCTACCGGTGTTCCGTCTGCCGTAAACGGCATGTCTTCTAACGGCAAAATACGGGCGATGACGCCCTTATTTCCGTGGCGACCACCGAGTTTATCGCCGACGCTGATCTTGCGCATCTGGGCTACGAAGACCTGGATCTGCTTGATGACGCCGCTCTTCAGCTCATGGCCGTTCTCGCGACTGAATACTTTCACGCCGACGACTTTGCCGTGCTTGCCATTGCTCATGCGCTGCGACGTGTCGCGGACTTCTTTGGCCTTTTCACCGAAGATGGCACGTAATAGCCGTTCTTCGCTGCTCAGTTCCTGCTCACCCTTCGGCGTAATTTTTCCAACCAGAATATCGCCTGGGTGAACTTCGGCACCGATTCGAACGATGCCGTCTTCGTCGAGATGACGCAGCGCGTCTTCGGATACATTCGGAATATCGCGGGTAACGATTTCCGGGCCGAGCTTCGTTTCGCGGACTTCAATCATAAAGTCCACGATGTGTACACTGGTAAGCGTATCGTCTTCGACCAGTTTGCGGCTGATGATGATGGCATCCTCGAAGTTGTAACCGGCCCAAGGCATAAACGCCACGATCAAATCCTTGCCAAGAGCTAATTCGCCGCTCTGTATAGACATGCCTTCGATTAGCACGTCACCTTTCTTAACCGTGTCGCCAGTGCTGACAACAACTTTCTGGTTGATACATGTACCTTCGTTGCTGCGGAAAAAGTGCTGCGGTAGATAGGTTGCTTTACGATCTTCATATTGAACGACAACTTGGTCAGCTGTTGCTTTTAATACTTCACCGTTTTCTTCTGCAAGAACAACCTGTCCGGTATTGCGGGCAGCATCAGCTTCAAGTCCGGTACCGACGATTGGCGCTTCGGGTTTAATCAGCGGAACGGCTTGACGCTGCTGGTTGCTACCCATGAGCGAGCGGTATACGTAGTTTTTTTCAATGAATGGGATGAGACCGGCCGACGAACCGATAATTTGATTCCGGGATGCGTCCATATGCGTAATCTCGTTGGCGTCAACTTCACCGGATTTAAGGTATTGGCGTGCACTTACGCGATCTTGTTCGAAATATCCGTTGTCGTCCAGTTCGCTACCCGCACCGGCGATAACCGCGCCCTCTTCTGCGGATGCGTCAAGATACTCAACTTTAGTCGTCACTTTCGCCTTTACCGGCCAGGTGACGCGCTCTTTAACTTTTGCGAGGCTTGCTGCTTCGGCGGCGGTAATAGTCTGTGCCGGCTTTTACAATAACTTTGCCTTTGGCATCTTCCAGATTCACACGCTGCGATATAGTCCGGCAGCATCTTTGGCGGTAACGGCATTAATAACTTTGCGATATGGTGTTTCGATAAAGCCGTAATCATTGATGCGGGCATAGCTGGCAAGATTCAGTACCAATCCGATGTTGGCGCCTTCCGGCGTTTCGACGGCGCAAATACGGCCGTAGTGCGTGGCGTGAGCATCGCGGACCTCAAAGCCAGCGCGCTCTCGGCTCAGGCCACCGGGCCCATTGAGCTCAGACGTCGTTTGTGAGCCAATTCGCTGAGCGGGTTAATCTGATCCATGAACTGCGACAACTGCGAGACTGCGAAAAATTCGCGGACAGCAGCTACCACTGGGCGGGCATTTATCAGCTGGCCCGGCTGAACCGTTTCGATGTCACTCATACTCATACGGTCTTTCGTATTGCGTTCCATGCGCAGCAAACCGATGCGGAACTGGCGCTGCACCAGTTCGCCGACCAGTTTTACGCGACGATTAGCCAGTGAATCGATGTCATCAGCCGGTTCTTGCGTATTATTCAGACGCATGAGCTCAGCAATGATTGCTTCGAGGTCTTCAAGGCGCATAACGCGGTTTTCGATGGTATTTGGTACATCAAGATTAAGACGTTTGTTGATCTTGTAACGGCCGACGCGGGAAAAATCGAATCGTTTGAAGTTATAAAACATATTTTCAAGCAAACTGCGGGCATTATCGACGGTTGCCAGATCACCCGGGCGCAATCGGCGATAAACCTCGATCAATGCGTCGTTTTGGCCTTGTGACGGGTCTTTTTCGAGTGTGGCGTCCAGATAACTCGTCTTGCCCTGGTCGACATGCTTGAAGACTTTCGCGCATCTGCGTTTCACCCACACCGAGGGCGCGAAGCAGAGTCGTAACGGGAATTTTTCGCTTGCGGTCAATCTTGACATACAATGCGCCGCTGGCGGAAGTTTCAAACTCCAGCCACGCTCCGCGGCCGGGGATTACTTTTGCCCCGTACAGGCTCGACGTGCCATGCTGGTCTGCCGTGAAGAATACACCGCTGGAGCGGATCAACTGTGATACGACGACACGTTCGGCGCCGTTAATAACGAATGTACCCCGAGCGGTCATCCACGGGAAATCACCGAGGTAAATTTCCTGCTCTTTGACTTCGCCGGTCACTTTATTGGTAAGTTCCACCGTGGCTTTGAGCGGTGCTTCGAAGCTTACGTTGTTTTCACGCGCATCAAATTCGCTCATCTTCGGATCATCAAAATGATAATCTTTGAATTTGAGCGACAGCTTGGCGCCGGTATAATCGTCAATCGGGCTGATTTCCGCCAGTAGCTCGCCCAAACCTTCTTCGACAAACCACTGGAATGATTTTTTCTGATGGTCTACGAGACTTGGCAGGGCAATCGCGTCATCTTGCTTTGTAAAATAGACCCGCTTACTGTTGCCGGTTGCCTTATTGCTAACTTTTGCCATTAATTAATACGCCCCCTTATTACAATTGATATTTTGGACATCGGCGATTCAGCGGTGTGCCTGAGCGATAAATTATCGTGCCTTAAATACACCAATCTAGTTACTGCTTTCTAGTTTCCGTGTAAGCCCATTGATTGATAATTGTTGTAATATTTCGCGCGAAGGTCAACTAAGTGGGAGTTTTTAGTGCTTCTCTAAGTATGCGACAGCACGGCCCAGCTTATACTACTTCTTGATTACTAGTTTGAACGACTGAAATGCAATTGTCAAGACTATTATTTATATTCTCAATCTTCTGTCTACGTTTCTTGAATTTATGTGCCAATATGTATGAAAATACTTCCGTAACAGCTTTATTTTCTAATTACGTTTACCGCGATACCGCCCAGAACTTGATTCGCTCCGGGCATCTCACTTATATCTTCCGCCATATCCGCAAGTTCCCGTTGCAGTCTGACAAGCGGCGCGTCCGGTTTGTATCCGGGAAGACTATTGGGAGCTTTAAAACCGGTTTGGTGCATGCCGAGTGCGGCCGTAATATATTCCATTTGATAATCTGCCGGGTCTCCACGTACGACATATGCGGCGGTGATTTGCGTTTGGTCTCTTTGATGGAGTGAGTAGTATAGCCCGCTCAATGCGATTCCGCTGACGACAACCGTGCCATCCCTTGTATCCAATGTATGTTGCGCATCAGGATGTACGTACGCTTCGCGAAAGTGCACATATCTTTTTCCGCCGAATTTCGGCACACGAATGTCGGGTGGAATAACCATTTTTAGCCACATCTCCGGCTTCCTTAGTAGTGCGGGCGTTCGATCAGATGCCGAGGTATTGTTAGTTGTTACGACGCCGCACACCGGTTGATTACTGGAATCATGTACTACTGCAACGAGCGGGTCTCTGAATAATTGATCGTTCCATCCGTCCCGACCTGACTGCAGCTGCGGCCGAACGCGCCGCTCAACATATGTAGGCAAATCATATTTTCTAGTGATTACATCCGCACGCGGCCATTTATCCATTGGAAGTCCCGCACGTATAGACTCATTATGAATATCCTGAAGGGCGGCCCACAACTCTTCCGGAACTTCAGCGGCATCGTATATTTCAATGCTAAAATCCTGCATGCCGCCAAAATTAGGGACAAAGTTCGTTTCCGCCATAATGCTGACACCTTATACACGAACTATATCATGTAATAGCAATACTGGCTATTTTGCTTTGGGAGGTGTCGTTATTACTGCGTCTATGATGCCGTATTTTTTAGCTTCGGCGGCGTCGAGCCATTTGTCGCGTTCCATGTCATCATGGATTTTGTCGGGGCTTTGGCCGGTGTTCTTGGCCATGATGCTTTCGAGTAGTTTTTTGATACGCAGACTTTCGCGCAGATCAATTTCCTGGTCGGTGACTTTACCACGGGTACCGCTTGATGGCTGGTGAATCATCACGGTCGCGCTTGGCAGGGCGAAACGCTTGCCCTTGGTCCCAGAGCTCAGAAGAAACGCCGCGGCCGATGCTTGCACGCCGATGCCAACCGTTTGAATGTCATTCGTTACATATTGCATCGTGTCATAAATTGCCAGCGCATCGTACACGCTGCCTCCAGGGCTATTTATATAAAAGAATATGTCTTTTTTAGGGTCTTCTG
Source organism: uncultured Candidatus Saccharibacteria bacterium (assembly GCA_963742655.1). Taxonomy (GTDB): domain Bacteria; phylum Patescibacteriota; class Saccharimonadia; order Saccharimonadales; family UBA4665; genus JAICLK01. The sequence continues at coordinate 432,734 of CAVUMM010000008.1, read as the reverse complement.
CCTGCAAGAATAATAGTTGGGCAACGATCAAGTTTGCCGTGACTTCCTCGACCGGCGTGCCGAGAAAAATGATCCGATCTTTTAATAAGCGGCTATAAATATCGTAGGCTCGTTCGTAGCGGCCTTCGTTTTCGATGACGGTTGGAACTAATACGCTCATGTTTACCTCCGAAGTAATCAGAAACTTTTAAAAATTGTATTCTACGTACAGTAATTTAAGTATAGAAAATTAGCACTCACACGTCAAGAGTGCTAATTCAGTCTATCGTTAACTTCGTTACTTCGTAGCGTACGACTTGAGCTTTGTGAGCGTTTTTTCGGTAAGCAGCCGGCTTTGAATATCGCGTTGATTTTCAGGTTTGTCGAGCTCGGCTTGCATCTGTTTATCCTGGTATTGGCCTTTCAGGATCTGCAATCGGATTTCGAGCTCTTCGGGGCTGACGCTTAATTTTTCCTTTTCGGCTATCTCGCTCAATACTAAACCGGTTCTGATGCGAAGTTCTGCTTGCGGCCGTTTTTGATCACGATGTTCAGCTTCGGTCAAACCTTCGGATGCCAAATGCTCTTGCCATGTCTGCCCGCGATATACCAGGTTTCGGCGTTCTTCAGTTTCAAGCCGTTCAGCTTCTTCGTCGATTAACGCTTGCGGCACCGTTACTAGAGATTGTTCGACGATCTTTTCGACAAGCTCGTTTTCAAAATTCCTGTCGGCTTCGTTTTGACGCTCCGCCGTGAGCTGCTTCTTTATATCAGCCTTCAGTTCAGCCAGCGTTTTAAAGGGTCCGACTTTGGCGGCGAACGCATCGTCGACTTTTGGCTTCGTGAGTTCACTGACAGATTTGACAATCACTTTGAAAGTAACTTTGCGTTTCTGCAGTGTCTTGACGCCATAATCTTTCGGGAATGTCAGAGTGAATAATTTGTCCTGCCCGGCAGTAAGTCCCAGTATGTTGTCTTCAAATCCGGGGATAAAGCTGTCGCTTCCGAGTAACAATGGATAATCTTTGCCGTCGGCACCCTGGATCGGGTCGCCAGATTCCGCATCCGTACCGGCAAAATCTATCAATACCTCATCATCTTTGGCGGCCGCGCGCGCCACTTCTTGCTTGTCGGCGGCACGGATGCGCAGGGCTTCAATAACTTCGGCGACATCTTTATCGGTAATTGTTACCGGCTTGGGTGTAAGCTTAATTTTAGTGTAGTCCGGCAATTTTACAGGCCCCAGAACTTCGACGTCGAGTTCGATTTGCAAATCGGTATACGGCACGAACTTTTTGATTGAAACTTCCGGCTGGGAAACCGGGCGCATGTGCTCCTGCACGACGGCTTGCCCGTAAATCTGGTTGATGACGATATCAAGCACGCGCGATTGTAACGAACTTGGATCGATCTGCTTCTCGGCAATGGCCGGCGGTACTTTGCCGTCGCGGAAACCTTGTACCCGAACATCGCGGCCAAGTTGCCGGATTGCTTGCTGTTTGGCCTGGTTTAATTCGTCAATTTCGGCTGTGATCAGTAACTGTACTTTGGTATCGCTAATTTGCTTTTTTTCTACCTGCATGAGTTTCTACTGTACCAGATTAATCTGTTCACCCGCAAGGATTAGCTTTAACAAGCAAACCGGTTTAGTCATCAAGTAACTCTGAGTCGTCCATGCTTGGTAATGTACGAAAAGTATGCCGCGCGCGATAATCACGGACGATACTGACGATCCGTGCAGGCGAATGATGCTCTTCTGCGCCGGTGCCAAGATGCTTCAGCACGTAACGGCCATCGGCTAATTCTTTTTCGCCGATAAGCACGACATAATGGACGCCTTTTTTGTCGGCAGTTTTGATTTGCTTGTCTAATTTGCGGTCGGTCAGATCGACGGCAACATTCAGGCCTTCATCGCGAAGCGTTTCGACTACTCTTTGGGCCTGCTTCCATACATTACCTATAAAAATTACGTATACATCAGTTTCGGGCTGTAACTCCGGCAATAAACCGTGCGATTCCAGAAAATTCGCAAGCGTGACGTCGCCCATCGCAAAACCTACGGTCGGAACGGGCTCAACTCCGAACAATCCTACCAGACCGTCATAGCGACCGCCGCCAAACATAGAGCGATTGTTGTCGGGATTGGCGTCGAACACTTCAAATACGATATCCGTATAGTAATCAAAACCGCGCATTATCGTAGGATCAAAAACCACATTCGTTACTCCCGAATCTTGCAAAAGCTGCAGTACGCTCAAAAGTTCATTGACAGAATTGTGCGACTGGAGTGCGTCGGGTAAAAGTTCCGGCTTTTTGGTCTTAAGCACCGCCATAAGTTTATCGACCGCGCCTGCTTCGCGCTGGCTCGGGCTGAACAATGCATCGGCTTGGGCGAGAAATTCGGGATGATCCATCTTGTTCATGCGATCAATCAGCTTACTGATAGAGTGTGCCTGCACGTCATTACAGTCTAGATAAGCATGCATGACAAAATCCATCAGCTTACGGCTATTGATATGGATGGTGTACATCTCGCGCGTGGCACCGAATGAACGCAGAACACTGTCTGCGATCCGGATAATCTCCTGCTCTGCCGCGACGGATTCAATACCGAATATGTCGACGTCCAATTGGAAAAACTCACGGTATCGGCCGCGTTGCGGTCGTTCATAGCGCCAGCGGCCACCGATATTAAAGAGCCGTAACGGATATGTTAACTCTTGCCGTTTTGCTGCCACAAGCCGGCTGACAGTAGGGGTCATTTCAGGCCTGAGAGCGACACGCCGGCCGCCTCGGTCTTCGAACGCATAAGTTTGCTCATTCACAATTTCCTCGCCGGTTTTTGCCATATATAGCTCTAACGGTTCCAGAACCGGTGCGTCATATTCTTCGTATCCAAATTTTTCAACTGTCCGGCGAATTACTCCGAACATGTATTTCTGCAAGCGTTTGTCCTCGGGATAGAAATCACGAGCGCCCTTATAAGGTTGTGTCGATAATGCCATGTGAAAATTCCTGAATATGCTGTTTCGTTTATTGTATCAGATGTGTACATTGGATTATTCGATTTTTTCATAAGAGCTTAATGTACCGACTATCCGGAAATTTGACGTTAACCCATATTCATTCTAAAGTTATTATCAAAGCTACACGTTTTATGTCTGAAAAAATGCAATTTCCGCCGATAGTCAGCAGCGAGGACGAAACTCGCGCTACATTAAGCATGAAGGACGCAACGGGAAAATTTGTCCCATGCGAATTTAACACCAAAGCTCTAGCGGAGTTAATGTGGGGCGTACCGATGCATACTGGCGTACAGGGCCATATGACGAACGGCGGATTAATTTATTTTGATAGTCACGGCCCGGAAGTCGCAAAGCCGGAGTGCGAAAATCCCTTCGAGCTTGTTACCTATTCAATTGCTATGGATGACGTTTACCAAGATGTAATGCTTGAATATGCCAAACGGCTTTCGATTGCCGCAGGCCAGGATGTCATGTTGTTCATTCATCGCCGAGTTGCTGACGGTAATGAAGCCGGAAAGAGAAATACCTGGGCTTGTCATGATAACGCTTCGATTCCTGAATCTCTCGGTGATAGCCTGTACGCTGACATGCGGACGCAAAATGACTTCGGCTTTACGGGTCCAGGAGCAAGCGTACTGTTGAATCACCTTTTCCATCGTTCGTTTATTTCCGGTGCTGGCCTGGTGACTGCCAATGGATTGCGATACGCGCAGAAGATTGATGACGTAGAATACTTCAATGGCTACGCCTACAAATCTTCACATTTCAGGTTCAATAAAGATCATGGTTCCAGGCTGGAGATTCGTAGTGGCGACCGAAACGTCAATAACGCCGCGCACGTCATGCGGGTTGGCGGTGTGGCAATTGTCGCGGCACTTATACAAACGCCGTTGGTGCAAGAGCTTGACCGAAAAATATCTATAACAAATCCATCGAACGGTAAATACTTCAACGGGCTTAACCTAACACCCGAAGGCACGATAACCCAATCTGACCTACTTACGGCAGCTGTTGATAGTGAGCGACGACTTATGGATTATGCCATCGAGAGGTTGCCCAGTTACATGGATGTGCCCGCAGCCTATTTGGCAATTGCGGGCATGCGGCATCAATTTTGCCAGGATTTCCTGCAAGTCATGAACGGGCAGGCCACTATCGAATTGTTAGCAGACCGTTCCGATTGGGCCCGTAAAATGGGGCTTGTAATCGAGTATGCTAAAGCTGAACCTAAAAATAGTATGACGGATAGCAAGGCACGTGCCATTGACAGGGGCTACGATCTGACACGAATTGGCGCACGCGGCGAAGCGGTTGGAGCACGGCATGGCGCGGGTGTTACTGCTCGGATGGACACAACCCTGCCGTGTACTCCCGATGCGGAATCGGTTGATTGGGCAAAAACACATCCGCCAAATACTCGCGCGGAACAAAGATCCCGGCATTATAGAAAAGTAATCGGTATCAAAAAAGGAAGTTGGGAAGGAATGATAGTGGTTGAATCAGGCCAAGATAGATTCGTCGCCTTTTATCCAAGTTACGCGTATTGATCCCGCATTCACCGGCGCACGGTTTTGCAAGAGCGGCAATTTATGCTAGCGTAGCTTCATGAGTGTGTTTGATACAGAAAATTTCGGTAATCCTGTAGCAGTACTGGAGGATGTGCGGGTTCGAAATCATGAGGATGCCGGCTATACCGCAGGTCTGTCACGCATATATAGTCGTAAGGCTCCATGGTGGTTCGATAATCTCTTTGCGTTAGCTAATTTCGTAGAACCAGTTGATCGACAGCTTGGTGTTGACCAAGAAAGACCGTTAGCGGCAGCGTTCCTGATCGGGGAGCTTATCGGCCTGCGTGTGCTTAAGGAATGCACGCCGGCGGAAGTGCAAGCTAAAGCCGCCAAGCTGCGGATACCGATACCCGAGCTTGCCGACGAAAAAGATACGTATAAAGTGCAACACCAACGGTCGCAAGCCGTGCTTAGCTATGGCGAACAGGGCTTAGCGGAAAATGAAGGGCTTGCTAGTTTCATGGAAGAACTGGAAATGGAATTATTGCCCGCGGACGTCAACCACCAACGCTATATCAGAGTAGGTTTTGGGCTCATCATGCGTATGATCGGCGAAGCGAATAGAATTTTGTCCGAGTCAAGAAATCAAAATGATATCGACGCAATCGTAGCCGCCGAAACTGGCGCAGAAGGCTTCGATTGGAATGATTTGTTAATATAATTGTTAAAAAAAATAGCGGCCTTAGAATATCCGATAAATTTCATACTACTCTTCCGTAACCCACCGCCACAGCATAAATTTTGAAATATTATTTGTAATGTTCGGATCGAAAAATAAAAATTAAAAATATGTCAGCAAAATGTACCCTGGTGGGGATGAAAGGACTTGAACCTTCACGCCTTGCGGCACATGCTCCTAAGGCATGCGTGTCTACCAATTCCACCACATCCCCGTGATGTTGTGTATCGATGCGTATTATAAATCGAAAATTCGAAATATGCATACCGATAAAACGAGTGTAATCAACTAAGTTTGTAAAATATCAGCTGGGCGTCACCAAAATCGCTTTGTTTTACCATGTGCAGCGAATCTAGTTGCGGAGGCTCGAGATTACCGGGCCAATCAAGTACGAAAATGCCGTCCGCGGCAAGATGTTTCGTAATCTTTTTGACCAGTGAAAGCTGTAAATCATCGTATGGTGGTGCGGCTATTACTATGTCGAACTGCATTTCTTTATTGTTATCTGACCAGCCGCTCGCATTGGCGCGGATAGCTTTGACTTCTTTTCGCAGCCCGAGCTGCCGAGCGTTCGATGTAATTACATCAGCGGCACTTTTATCGATATCGATCGCTACCGCCGAATCGGCTCCGCGGCTGATAGCCTCGAAACTGAGAGCGCCGCTGCCGGCAAAAGCATCGAGCACCGTCAGCCCCTCGATATCGCCGAGCGAATTAAATAAAGCACCGCGCACGCGGTCGCTCATCGGGTGTGTGCGGTGACCCTTCGGCGAGTTAAATAATCTTCCGCCAAGCTTGCCTGCGATTACTCTCATACCCGAATTCCTTTGGTGGATTCTATGATTCCAGCTTCAACCAGCGCGGCGTACCAAGCAACCGTAACCATCTGTGTCATACGAGGCGCCATTTCGTTGCGTACAATCCTCGCAAGGCGCGGCGTCCAACCGAATCTGTAAAACCGTTCGTATAAATTGAACGCGCCTATTTCACGCGCTTGACGCTCAAAATACTTGATAACTCCCATCTGTAGTACGGCGTCGAGATCATCTTGCGTCGGCTGCGCCTTGTCTAAAGAAAGCGGCAACAATATCATAAATGCGCCGCCTTCAAAAGCCGTGTGAGTCATGAGTAAACCTTTTGGACCGACCAGTTTAAAACTTTTTTTGACAGATTCACGGTGCGTGTCGGCTTTGACCGTGATGCGACGCATGACTGATGTTCGAGTCTTACGGTCCCGGCCGTCGCGCAAATCTTCCAGTTCTTCTTCGTACGGATAATGATGCGCCGGTGTTAAGCCATCGACCAAAGCATGTGCCAACCATGCCGCTTCAAATGCAACCCGTTCCGTGCTTTTTACCCGCAGCGCACGAACCAGCGAATCGTAATGTGATTGCAGTGTAAGCTTCAAATCGCGGTCGGTCGCATCAAATGGATCGATGAAATGCCACGGCGGCTCTCCGGCAGTGGGATTGTTTTTGAGTTTTACGGCGTCAGGGCCTCGTTTGCCCTCGAAATGCAGAATTGACTTGAGAGAAGGCCACGCCGCGGGTTTGCCGACCAACTGCCGTAAATGACGAAAAGCTACACGGTCGATTTTCTGGTGAGCATGAAAAACTACGGAATACATAATTGAAATAGGATAAACCTTCGGTTTTTCTCATCACGCTGGGCAACGAAGTGAATCAGTCGCTCAGGTTGCACTTTTCCCTTCTGGCGATTCATAGATTAATTTAAATTTGTGACGGCCCGCAGCCTGGAAATATGGCCTTGTAACTCTTTATATTGTAACAAATTTTCTTGACGCTCGATAAACTTTTGGGCAGCATAGCGTGCGCTCGTGATCAACCGCGTATCAGTTAAGTTCGCAATGCGTAAATCCAACTGACCGTGCTGCATCTGCCCGTATATGGCCCCGGGCCCGCGCAAACTTAAATCAAGCTCGGCTAAACGAAAGCCGTCATTCGATGCAGCCAGCGCGCGCAATCGTTTTGAAGGAGCGGCTGAATCGCTCATCACCAAGTAGCAATAGCCCTGATGTTCGCTCCGACCTACACGGCCGCGCAATTGATGGAGTTGCGCCAAGCCAAACCTCTCGGCCGCCTCAACGAGCATCACGGTGGCATTCGGCACGTCAACCCCTACTTCGATCACGGTAGTCGCCACTAGGATATCGAGCTCATGATTAACATATTGCTGCATGACTTTATTTTTCAGATCCGCTTTCATCTTGCCGTGCAGCAATCCGACCCGGCGATGCTTAAAAACTTTTTTACTTAACCGGTCGTATACCGTTTCAACCGAATTCACATTCACGCCATCGTTATCACTGATCAGCGGGCACACTACGAACATTTGTCGTCCGGCTGCTAGTTGCACGTCAATGGCGGCATAAAGCTGCTCAAGACTGTTTGGAGAGGCAACTTTGGTTATGATTGGCTTTCGCTCAGCGGGTTTGTCTTCGAGTAATGATATGTCAAGGTCGCCATACAGAGTCAATGCAAGCGACCGTGGAATCGGGGTGGCAGTCAGGCTCAGCACGTGGGGCATGTGGCCGGCTTTGGCTTGCAGTTTTTTACGCTGTTCCACTCCGAAGCGGTGTTGTTCATCAATTATTACGAGCTCGAGATTATGCATATCGACGCTTTGTTGAATCAATGCTTGCGTGCCGACGATAAGCTGAATTTTGTTCGTACGAATTGCTTCCCGAGCACTATCTTTTTGTTTTGATTTCATGCTCCCGACGAGCAAACCAACCCGGTCGCCATATCCGAGCGGTTGGAGCATATTCTGCAACGTTGCTGCATGTTGCCGGGCTAGCAGCTCCGTCGGAGCCATGAACGCAACTTGATGGCCGTGATGCATCACCATCACAGCTGCCATGGCCGCCACCACCGTTTTGCCCGATCCAACGTCGCCTTCAACAAGCCGGTTCATGGGTTGCGTATGCTGCATGTCAAGGTATATTTGCCAGACGACTTTACGCTGCGCGTCAGTCAGAATAAACGGCAGATGCTTGACAATGCTTTTGGCTACACTTTGCTCGAACGGCACACTCGGAGCCTGCTCCTCGAGCAACTCATATTTGTTAAGCAAGCTAGCCAGGGCCAATTCAAAGACTTCTTCAAATGCCAGCCGGCGCCTTGCAGCATCTAACGCTTGCGTGCCTGTCGGAAAGTGCATCATTTCGATTGCCCGGGATCGAATTATCAATCTGTTATCATTCACAATCCAGCCGGGAAGTGTCTCTTGCATGTCGCGAATTTCCGCTAACACTTGCAGTATTGCTTTGCGGATCTGGCGCGAATTCAAGCCTTTCGTCTCCTTGTATATAGGAACGATTCTGGCTGTGTTGAGCGGAAAATCGCTCACCAGTTCGGCGCTGGGGTTGATGATGCTTAATTTCTGGCGGCTGAGCTCAAAATTGCCGGAAATGTAATACAGTTGGTCGCGTTTTAGGCTCGTTTCTCGATATGGTTGGTTGAACCAGATGATGCGTACACTGCCGCTATCGTCACTCGCCACAGCTTCGGTGATATGCATTCCTCTGCGCACGTAACGGCCGCTCACTTGTTTGATCTCGGCTTTTATAGTGACAGCGCCCGGTCGGATGCGTGCGATCGGCGAAACTTCAGAATAATCTTCGTAACGTCGCGGGTAATATGTGATCAAATCTTCCAGAGTTGTGATACCGAGCCGCCCAAAAAGTTGTACGGCACTTGCGCCGACTCCCTTCAAACTTGATATTGGGTCACCTGATCTCATCACTTAAGTAGTATAGCGTGAGTTTGGCAATAATCAGCTTAAGGCCGGCGCGCTACTTGGCTTTGCGAATCAAGAAGAAAGTGCTCGGGCCGAAATATGTGCCGGCAAGCGGCTTTTGCATAAATCTTTCGATACTTAACATCGCGCTTTTAGGTAAGACCTTCTTTAGCCCCGGACTTCTTAAATTAGACACGGACAACACTTTCTCGACCCGCAGGCCGGCATGAGCCAGTTGCTTGATAACGGTTTTGGGATTGTGATTAACGAAAGGCAGTTCATTTTCGTTTCGATTTTCAAGCGATCGTATGTCGACCGGCTTGACGGGCAGTTTTTTGCCCTTTAGCGCGTATTTGACGCGATTTCGAAAATGAGTATAGTTGGCAAATTCCATTAAGAAATAGCCATCATCGCTTAAAACCCTGGCGATTTCGTTAAATTCAGGGGACGGATCCGGAATGTGGTGAAGGATACGCACTACCGTTACCAGGTCGATCGAACCGTCCGGAAATTTCAAGTTGGCCGCCTGCAATAATTTGCGGTCGATTTCCGGATGATCCTTCAAGAAATCCCTGGCGATTTCGAGCTGTTGCTTGCTTGGCTCGGCAAGCGTCACTTTATCCGCGTATTTCTCCAGGAAAATACAGAGCCTGCCGTAGCCGCCGCCCACATCGACCGCGTGACGGAAATGTTTGCCTTTCAACAGGCGTTTTATCGCCATACGTTCGGACGCGTCCTCGTACTCGCGGCCTTCCCAATAGTGCAGGTAGTTATGCTTCGGGTCGTTGTATTGATCGGCCTTCCTGACATCATGCTTGGCTGTGGTTGGACCGGTATTTTTCTTTGCCGAACTCTTAGATTTGTTTGTAGTTTTTTTGGATTGAGATTTTGACATTACGATAGTATACCAGATTAATTCTTAAGCTTGACCAGTACAGAGTCTTTGAGTTTTTTGCCTTTTCGTAACCTGAGAACACCATTTTGAAAATCACCTGGTTCGAATTGTTCGTGGCTAATCTGCTGCCCGTCTATGTAGATCGCATTGCTGGCCAACAAGCGTCGAGCTTCTGACTTTGATGCTGCCAGGCTAGTCGCCACCAGCGTGTCAATTATACTGTCGCCACTCAATACTTCGAATAACTCCGCAACTTTGACTGCTTCGCTTAACGAACTCTTCAATGCCTCGGCGTCAGCTTGCGCCTCCTGCAGTGAAGTTTCGCCATGTACTAATTTGGTGACTTCTTCGGCGAGTCGTTTCTGCGCCACACGGTCTTTTGGGTTTTCCCGGTGTCTGGCCATTATTTCGTCGACCGTCGGCTTATCGAGCTCCGTATAAACCTTCAAATATTCTTCCACGCCGGCGTCGTCAATATTAATCCAGAACTGGTAAAATTGCGACGGGCTCGTTTTGGCGGAATCTAACCAGATGGCACCTTCCTCGCTTTTGCCGAACTTCTTGCCGGTGGCTTTGTTAATAATGAGCGGCATGCTCAGTGCGTGTACTTCTTTACCTTCTTTCTTGCGAATAAGCGGTGCGCCAGAAAGCATATTACCCCATTGATCAGCACCGCCGATTTGCAATTCGACGTTTTTATTCTTGAAAAGCCACCAATAATCGTACCCCTGAATGAGGTTGTAGCTGAATTCAGCGTAGCTGATGCCGCAGCCGCCTTCGCCCATGCGCGTCGCTATGAAGTCGCGTTGCACAAGTTCTGTCATGCTGTAGTGCTTACCGACATCACGCAGGAATTCGAGATATCCGATATCCTTAAACCAGTCATAATTATTGACGAGCTCGAAGGGCTCACCCGCGAATAACAGTTCTACTTGAGCATTGATACCTGCAACATTGCGATCGATTTCATCTTTGGATTTCAGCACGCGCTCTTCGCCCTTCCCGCCCGGATCACCTATCAAACTGGTGGCACCACCGACAAGTAGCACCACTTGCCAGCCATGCTTCGCGAGAGTGCGTGCGAGCATGTAAATTGCCAGGTTACCAATCGTCAAACTATCTGATGAACAATCGGACCCGAGGTAGAATTTTCGTGGTGTATTTAGCCATGTTAAATCCTCGAAAGTCTTATCTTTTACCATCCCGCGCCACTGTAACTCTTCGGATAGTGTCATTGTAAGCAAAGCTCCTTATATCAAAAATGTATAGCGAGTAATTTAACCGTTATACAAATATTGCCGGGTGATAGGATTGATTAGTTGCATAATTCTGGCTTGATTATACCTTAGTTCCTGATTAAAAGCATAGCTGTGGATTGTCCTGACATTTTCTAAAAAGTAGTAGACGCTTATGTTGATATGTTTGCTATAATTAGTCCGATAGCTTAGAAAGTTTTAAGGGGTACTATACAAAACAATGAGCACATCGCGAAGCCCGCGGCGCCGACCAGGTAGTAGTACGTTCACGACTAAAAGCGGCAACAGTATAAAAGTAAACAGAAGTTTCTCGGATCGCATTCGTGCCCGCAAAGATATGCGGGCCCGTCAGCGTGCGACTTATTTAAGTACGCTGCCAAAAAACCGCTGGAAGCGACTTGCCTACCGGATGCAACCCAAGCGCGTGGCACAGTATTGGTTCAGCCGTGAAGGCGGTATCATGGCGCTCAAAATACTGGGCATCGGTATCATCGCCTGTTTTATTTTGATGGTAGGCATGTTCGCCTACTTCCGTAAGGACCTGCCTAATATCACGGATGTATCAGGCAACAACTTGGGCGGCAGTATCAATTATTATGACCGGACCGGTAAAGTTTTGCTTTTCCAGGATTATTCTGCAGAAAAGCGCATCCCCGTGCCGACCAATGACATTTCGAAATACATGAAGGATGCTACGATCGCTATCGAGGATAAGAGTTTTTATCACGAGGGCGCCTTTAATGTTAAGGGTATCGCTCGCGCCGGATTCCATGATCTTTTCCAAAAGGATCAAGGATTGCAGGGCGGTTCGACAATCACCCAGCAGCTGGTCAAGCTGAACGAAAACTGGACGAACCAGCACACGATTACCCGCAAATTCAAAGAAATAATCCTGGCTGTCGAGCTTGAGCGCGAATATTCAAAGGACGAAATATTAACGGGTTATCTAAACGTGGCGCCGTATGGCGGGATTGAATACGGCGTCGAAGCCGCTGCCGAGGATTACTTCCATACCACAGCGTCAAAACTTACGCTCGCACAGGCTACCATGTTGGCCGCGATTCCGCGTGACCCACCATATTATTCTCCGTACAGCGACCCTAAATTCAACTCTTCAATCACGGCAGACTATTTCGACCAGGGCGCTTTGATAGGACGGCAGGACTACATACTCGATCAAATGGTTCAGCAAGGTATGATCAGCCAAGCTGAGGCAAACGCGGCTAAAAAAGTTGATGTGCTGGCGCAAGTCCATAAACTACAGTCTAAGTACCAGAACATCCAGGCGCCGTATTTCGTGCTTGCCGCAAAACAGGAGTTGCAGAATAAATACGGGCCGGAGACGGTTAATCGTGGTGGCTGGCGCGTGACGACATCGATCGATCTCAACGTTCAGCACGAAGCGGAGCATTTGGTGCAGCAAAACTTGCCTAACGTCGAGTCATATGGCGGCGACGAAGAGGCGCTGGCAGCCGAAAATGTCAACACCGGCCAAATGGTCGCACTGGTCGGCGGTATCAATTTCGATGATCCGGATCATGGCCAGATCAATTACGCTCAAATCAATATATCACCTGGTTCCAGCGTCAAACCGTATGACTATACTACTTTGATCAACGAGTCGAAAAATGTCGGTGCCGGGTCGGTTTTATATGATTCTGAAAGTCCATTGCCCGGGTATCCCTGTACCAACCGCACATTGCCGAAAGACGGCGGTAACTGTTTGATGGACTACGATTTCCGTCAACCCGGACCGGTAACGTTGCGATACGCACTGGGCGGATCCAGAAACATCCCCGCCGTAAAAGCGATGCTTACAGTCGGCACTGACAAAGTCATAAGTACGGCTGACGCCATGATGGGCAACAGCGATGCGTACAAATGCTATCAGCCAGGTGTTAATGTAGAAACGGCAACAAAAAGCCAGGAATCACAGTGCTATGGCTCCTCGGCGATCGGTGATGGCGCGTATCTGCATCTCGACCAGCATATCAACGGTTTAGCTACACTTGCACGCTTGGGCAAAGAGATACCGCAGACATACATTCTTAAAATTCAAGATGCTTCCGGCAAAACAATCGATCAGTGGACTCAGCCAAAAGGTACGCAAGTAATAAAACAAGACGCAGCCTATATCGTCGATAATATGGCGAGCGACCCCCGCGCCAGTTACCTGCCGGGAAGTTGCACGACTTATACATGTACGCCGCTGGGATACGGCGGCTACAAATTCCACCGCTATAACGGTTGGAATATCGCAATTAAAACCGGCACGACCAATGATAATTTCGATGGGCTTATGACGGCTTGGTCAACCCAATATGCGGTTGCCAGCTGGGTCGGATATCATACCCGCAACGTAGCGATGACCGCCGGAGGGATGGAGTATATGACGGAGCCGCTGACCCGTGGACTCATACAATATGCGCTGGACAGTTCACACATGAGTCCGGTCAACTGGAAACAACCGTCTGACATTAAGACTGAGCCGGCTTTCGTGGTATATAACCACGTCGGCATCGGATCGCAAGAACCAAGTCCTTCCACCGACCTCTTCCCGTCGTGGTACCAGCCGCCAAATACGGGCAATACAAACGCGGTGATTGATAAAGTCTCCGGCAAACTTGCAACCAGCTGTACGCCAGGTGATGCCAAACAGTACCTTACAAACAGTAACGCCAGCAGCTTCTCTATCGATAAATGGGTGACAGGTGGCAGCAGCGGCGGCAGTTATAATACTTCGGCGTCAGACGATGTTCATAATTGTAGCGACGCAAAACCAACGGCGACGTTGACAGTCACGAACAACGGCGGTGGCGATTCGGCAATCTGTGACAAACAAAGCGGCTGTACGGTAACGGTCACTGTCACGCAAGGTACGCATCCGCTCGCCAGTAGCAAATTTCCATTGAGTGTCAGCATAATTGTGAGCGGAAACAACGTCAAGACATTTACTTCGAGCGATGCCAGCAGCCCGCAAACATTCAGTTACACGTATAAACCTTCTGCAAAGAATGCCAGCATAAGTGCTTCCGTTACCGACAGCGTGCTTTACCAGGTGAACAGCAATAGTGCTACAATCCACAGTTCGTCTAACAATAACAATGGGAACAACGGCGGAAATAACGATAATAACCCGGGCGGGTTCGGCCAAGGCGGTAACGGGCCTTGATGTAAGTGTAACTAATCCTTTTCCAGGAATTGGTTGAGTGCAGAACGGACATCAGGTACGCCATTTAAGAACCCCGTTTTTCTGCCGTTTTTCTGCACCGGTGCGATCGCCGCATCAAATCCAAGTTTTTTCGCTTCGTTAATACGTTTGTCAGCGAATGGAACATGGCGAACTTCGCCGCTCAAACCAACTTCGCCGAACACGACCGCGTTTTGCTTCAGCTGCAAACCTTTTGCGGCGGAACCGATCGCCATACAGACCGCCAGATCCGCTGCCGGTTCCGTAATGCGCATTCCGCCGACGATATTAATGTAGATGTCCTGGTCGGCGAGATTCAGTTTTGTCCGTCGCTCGAGCATCGCGATTAGCAGGTTGACCCTGTTCAAATCTATACCGCTGGCAGCTCGTTTTGGATATCCGTAATTCGTCTTATTTACTAACGCTTGCACCTCAACGAGCAAGGGCCGAGTTCCCTCAAGCGTCGCCAGGACTACCGAGCCATCTGTCACCTGACGTTCAGCCAGTAAAGCAGCCGAAGGATTGTCGACCGTTTTCAGGCCATCGTCGACCATTTCAAATATGCCCGCTTCTGATGTGGACCCGAATCGGTTTTTAATAGCCCGCAGCACTTTAAATCCACCGTACCGGTCACCTTCAAGCTGCAACACGACATCCACTGCGTGCTCTAGCACCTTCGGCCCGGCAATCATGCCTTCCTTAGTGACATGACCGACCAGGACAATCGCCGTTGAAGTTCTTTTGGCGACGCCGGTAAGAACATGCGTGGAATTGGTAATTTGCGACACTGAACCGGCAGCCGAGGCAATATCGCTTAGCGTGACGCTCTGGATTGAATCTACGACCACGACTTTATATGAACCTCCGGCGATCGTTGCCGCGATATCGTCGGCCGATGTCGTACTGGCAAATTGCAGCTCTGGACGCACCGTACCGAGTCGTTTGGCCCGCAAGCCCACTTGATGCCCGGATTCCTCTGCACTTATATAAAGAACCGGATACTGTGCGGCGACAGCGTATGCTAATTGTAATAAAAGCGTGCTTTTACCAATGCCAGGCTGCCCGGCCAACAAGTTTACGCTACCGGCCACGATGCCACCGCCGAATACCGCATCAACTTCATCCATACCTGTTGATATGCGTCGCTGGTCGTGCGCAATCAGCGTACCGACTGATTCGGTTTGCAATAACTTGCCGCTCGATCCTTTTCCGGCCGTTTCTACGAGATCAACTTCCTCTTGGATCGTATTCCACTCGCCGCACTGCGGGCATCGCCCTGCCCAGGCCGAAGAGACGGCACCGCAGTTCGTGCATACATATCTTAATTTCGGCTTTTTTGCCATGCAATCCTTTCCGTTTATAAGCCTATTGATTAATCAGCGTAGAGTTACTATTGAGCTCCTGGGCCAAGTGATTCTCTTCAAGTGCCAGTTCGTTACGCTTATTTACTGTCGCGTTATATGAAGCGATCATGCCCCGAAGCTGGTCGATAAGCGTGTTATAATTTTCGACTGTTGAATTATATATCGGTACCTCAATATTGTAGGCTGCATTATTACCTGTCGATCTAAGCCCGTCAAGTTGGCTTTTTTCGCTGTTAATTATTTTCAGTTTATTAGACAGCGCGTTTTCGTCGGACGTAATACTGGATTTTAACGAAGATAATTGACGGTCATATTGGTTGACTTTGGTTTCCCGCGACGTAAAAGCCGACCGGTATGAAGCAGCGTAACGGCCGATATTTGACCTATCTTTGAAATATTGCCTGTAATATTGTTCTAGCGGTGCCGGCAACTTGATTATTTCTGTGCCGAAAACAGAGTGCATTTCGTTAACTACATCGTTCGGCTCACTTATTTTGTACGCTGCGATTTCGGCACGAATCGATTGGTCGTGGAGATCGTGTTCGTAATAATCTTCCAATAATTTATCGACATGTACGCGATCGTCCGGGCTCAGACGGTCTGTACGCCGCGTGCAACATTTCGTGGGCCGCCGTTACCTGCTCAACACCGCTCAGCGTTTTATCGTTTACCATGAAGAGGAAAATGCCGTTTTGATTCGGATGATAGCAGCCAAGGACAATAGCCTTTTCGCTGTTATTAGGACATTCACCGTTAAACGCTACACTCTGCTCAAGCTTCGGATGATTGATGTAGAACAGCGTCCTTGCTTTCGCCGTCATGGTCGTATCGTCTGCAAACTGAACGGCTGCGGCCGGTGGCGCATAATCATGCAGACGCCACCAATCATATATAGCATCACGCTTGGTTATGGCGCCGATAGCGACAAAAATTATCGCACCCGCTACCGCCGCGCCCAGCAACGTCATTCTTCGCATATAGCTAGTATAGCCTCAAACTTTAGTCGCTGGAAAGCTACTCGCTTATGGTCTCATAGGCCAGTTCCCCGCCGCGTGTTCCAACCTGTATTATGTCGCCGGTTTGATATTTCTCGTCCAATAACTCTACGGCGATTTGGTCTTCGATCGTGTCCTGTATGAGACGTCTGAGCGGCCGGACACCGTTTTTGGGATCGTAACCATGATCTAACAAGTATTGCTTTGTCGCCGGCGTCAGTTGAATCCCCAACCCTTGTTTCTGCAAACGTCGCTGCAATTCCGCAATCTGCAGATCGATGATTCGGAATATATCCTTTTTGGTCAGCGCCCGGAAAACGATGACCTTATCTATACGGTTGAGTAATTCCGGGCGTAAACTCTTTTTAAGCTCATCAAGCACCTTGTCTTTATTTGATTCATGTAAAACCTGCAAATCTTTTATGTCGCTAGCCTGGTTCGCATGGAATCCCAGGTTTGCTTCGCGCTGCAATTTCTCCGCGCCGATATTACTGGTCATGATCACGATTGTATTGGTAAAATCGATTTTTCGGCCCTTGGCGTCTGTCAGTTGACCGTCCTCAAGAATCTGCAACAGCATATTGAATGTATCCGGATGCGCCTTTTCAATCTCATCGAAAAGCACCAAACTGTACGGATGGCGACGAATCTTGTCAGTCAATTGCCCGCCATCATCATAACCGACATAACCGGCCGGAGCGCCGACAAGTCGTGCCACATTATGGTGCTCGCCAAACTCAGACATGTCAATTTTGATGAATGCCTCTTCCGAGCCATAGAATTCATTCGCAAGTACGCGACCCAACTCCGTCTTGCCTACACCGGTCGGTCCCAGGAATATGAAAGAGCCGATAGGGCGCTTTTCACTGCCAATACCGGAACGGTTTCGTCTGATAGCACGTGACACCGCTTCAACTGCCTCCGGTTGTCCAATGATGTGCCTGCCGAGGGACTTTTCAAGGTTAAGCAGATACTTCGCCTCGCTGCGTATAACTTTCGCAACCGGAACACCGGTCATCCGTGAAACGACTTGTGACACATCATCAGTCGTAAGAGTCAATGGTTTAGTCTGTTTGCTGGCCGCCTGCAACTTCGTGAGCTCTTCTAGGATCTGGCTGGCTCGAGTCTTATATTCGGCAGCTTTTTGGTAGTCTTCAGCATCAACCGCTTCTTCGATCCGCATGTTGACAAGCTTCTGCTCCTTTTGCAGTTTGCGCACCTCTGGCGAAGTCTTACCTTTGTCAACGCGCAAATGCGCTGAAGCTTCATCCAATAAATCGATCGCTTTATCCGGCATATACCGATCATTGACGTAACGCTTTGCCAAATTCACCGTGTCGTCCAAAACTTCATCGCTGATGGTCACGCCGTGGAATGCTTCGTAATGTTTGCGCAAGCCCTTCAGGATAGATAGCGTTTCGGGTAATGTAGCTTCGGGTACTTGAATCGGCTGGAAACGGCGTTCCAGCGCGGCGTCTTTCTCTATGTATTTCGTGTACTCGGCCGTAGTCGTGGCGCCGATCAGCTGAATTTTTCCGCGTGCCAGGGCCGGCTTAAGGATATTTCCGGCATCCATAGAGCCTTCAGCCGATCCTGCGCCGACAATCAAATGTAATTCATCGATAAAAATGATCGTGCGCTTGTCGTTTTCGAGTTCAGCCATGACCTTTTTAAGCCGCTCTTCAAATTCGCCTCGATATTTTGTACCGGCGACCATTCCGGCCAAATCCAGCATGACAATTCGTTTATCGAGCAGGCTGTCCGGCACGTCTTCATTAACGATGCGTTGCGCCAAACCTTCTACGATGGCGGTTTTGCCGACACCTGGTTCGCCGATTAAAACTGGATTATTCTTGGTCCGGCGATTCAGGATCGTAATGACACGGCGTATCTGGTTTTCGCGGCCGACAACCGGGTCGAGTTTGCCGTTACGCGCCATATCGGTCATGTCAGTTCCATAGGCATCGACTGCACCTTTTTGCTGACGCTTACTGCGTTTCTGCGTGCCGGCACCGACGGCCTCGTCTTCGAACTGCTGGCGGCTCATCAGTTGTTCGATCTCACTCATCAGCGAATCTACGTCTACATTCATATCGCGAAGCAATACGGTCGCACGCGCATTCTTCTGGCTCAATATGCTGTATAGAATATGCTCTGTGCCGCAGTATTCCTGCGCATAATCCAATGCTGTGTCATAGGCCATTTTAAGCGTTAATTTGGCAGTTTCACTCAAACCCTTGGCGCCCATATTTATAACGAGAGTTTTTGGGGTAAGGTTGAGCGCCATGCGGGCTTTATCAAGTGTCACACCGGCATTGCCTAACATTTTGGCTGCCATGCTGCTGTCCTGCGCCAATACGCCGAGCAAAAGATGCTCGGTGCCGACATAAGCGCTGCCCGTTCCGCGGGCGATCGCGTCAGCATGTTTAAGGCTTGCTAAAGCATTGTTCGTTAAATGATTTAGAAATTCTTGAAAATCTTGTGATCCTGGCATCATAGTTTTTTATCCACCTTTCGATATTGAGACAAACCTGCTTTTATCTCATCGCGCCGCCGAAACCGTATATGTTTCACCCGGTCGCGCTTTACGCTAATAACGATGGCGCGGTTCGTATCCGCTGAAATCTATAATAGCGCGCTGGCACTCACACGTCAAGAGTGCTAATCTCGCACCATTTCTGGCACTTCACCAGGTACCGTAACTCGTAATCGTTCACGCAAAGGGCCCAGGAAACGAAACTCGTCACGACCGGAGCCTGGCGGATGTTCTCGCAACTCAACAAATAAGTGGCTCCTTAATAGTTGACCACCACGTCTAAGACACTCCCGAACCGCGTCATTATCCGGCATATTGAGCGAATTTTCATACACATCCTCATTATCGGATTCTTCAGGACCGGGCAAAGCTAGTCCTGCTGAGTACTCACTCGGGTAAGGCCCTGGATTTTGCCTAAAACGACGCGTTACCCCTTCGTTTTCCGATAGCCAATACGAAAAAACTGGTGATTGATCTCTACTTTCGGGCAGCATCCAAACGAATAAGTCATTCTCGTTTTCAGCAGATTCTTGAATATGCGCGCCGATGCCCGCATAAAAGCCTAGTAAGCGATCACGAACCTCTGGAGTCCTCGGCACTTTAATTTCAAAACCGGTGTGACTATTAAATTTCGACATGCCTTATATCCACTCTAGTCGGCGTGTTCTTCGATGGCTTCGAGTAGGTCGCTTTCAATCTCGGATTTTTTCTTAAGCTTTGGCGCTTTGGCAGTCTCGGGCTTTTCAGCGGCAGTCGGTGCTGACGGTGTCTTATCTGATTCTATGTCAATCTCAAACCCGGACAATTTGCTGGCAAGGCGCACGTTCTGCCCGCTTTTGCCGATCGCGATGCTCAACTGGTCTTCGGGCACGATAACTCTTGCCTTTTTGGTCGATTCATCAAGCTCGACTTTGGATACTTTCGTCGGGCTGAGTGCATTCGTTATGTAGGTGGCAGCGTTACCATCCCACACGATAATGTCGATCTTTTCCTGTTCGCCGACTTCGCTCATGACGGCATTCACACGCGTGCCATGTCCGCCGACGAACGTACCGACCGGATCAACGCCCGGCACATTGCTGGCAACGGCGATTTTGCTGCGAACGCCAGCCTCGCGGGCGATGTTTTTAATTTCTACGGCACCGTTTTCCATTTCCGGCACCTCGGCGCGGAATAACCATTCGAGGAACTGCGTGTTGCCGCGGCTGACAACGAGCTGCGGGCCGCGGAAGTCGCGCTCAACGTCTTTCAGGAAAACTTTCAAACGTTGGCCCGGATAATAGTGTTCGCCTTGAATCTGCTCACTGCGCGGCATGATTCCCTGTGCTTTTCCAAGATCCACGCGCACGATGTTGGGTTCTACCCGAGCGACCGAAGCGTTAATAACCGTGCCGATCTTATCTTCATACTCTTGCATCACGATCTCGCGTTCAGCTTCACGCAACCGCTGCAAAATAACTTGTTTGGCTGTCTGGGCAGCAACCCGTCCGAAGCTTTCAACCGGTTCGTGCGTCTCTATAGTTTCGCCGACTTTCGCATCTTTGCGTCGCGTCTGTGCTTCGGCGAGACTTATTTCATACGCCGGGTTCTCGACGGTTTCAACGATTTCCTTTGCGATGTAGGCGTCAACATCGCCCGTATTCAAATTCATACTGACGCGTACTTCTTGTTCGCGGTCACCGTAATCACGCCGATATGCGGCAGCCAGCGCTTGTTCGACGATCTCTTTTACTGCATCTTCCGGCAGATTTTTTTCCTCGGCAATCGACCGGATGGCAACTGCCAGTTGTTTCATGTCAAAATCCATATATTTTCCTTTCTATTTGCAGCTATACCGAGCTATTTATGAAAAAAGTCGACCGCTCTGGCCGACCAATACACTGTGCTTAGTTTATCATCCTATTCTGAATGTTGTCAAATCTGCCCCGGCAGCAAACGTTAACAGCGGTACCGTGATACAATCGGTGCTATGAGTAAAAATGTTAAAAGGCTGTTCGAGCAGTTCCGGCCAGAAAATTATACCTTAGAAATTACAACGGATGCCCAGAATCTCACATTTTCCGGTAAGGTCACTGTTACTGGTAAAAAGACCGGCCGTCCAAGCCAGCGGATCACATTCCATCAACACGGGTTAAAAATAACCGGCGCTAGCATAACTCGTCACGACAAGCGAGGCGACCATTCGGCGCAGCTGAGCCGCATCGGTATACACAAATCGTTTGACGAAGTCCGTTTGCATACTGATGAACAGCTTTATGCGGGCAAATTTACGGTGACTATGGAGTTTGACGGGTTGATCACTCAAACCATGGAAGGCATTTACCCGTGCTTTTTCAAACATGAGGGCAAGGATAAAAAACTCATCGCCACGCAGTTTGAAAGCCATCATGCGCGGCAGGCGTTTCCGTGCATAGACGAACCGGAAGCCAAAGCGACGTTTGATTTAACGCTCATCACGCCGAAAAATGAGGTAGCACTGTGTAATACGCCAGTCAAATCACAGGAATTTGCTGGACAAAAGCTTAGAACTACCTTTGAAACATCGCCGATAATGAGTACTTACTTGCTGGCGTTCGTTCACGGCGAATTACACTGTGTGGAAGGCAAGTCCAAGCGCGGCGTACTGGTGCGATCGTGGGCAACCGTAGCGCAACCATTGAACCACCTTGAGTATGCGAACAACGAAGCCATCGCTTGTCTGGATTTTTTCGAAGACTATTTTAATACACCGTTCCCGCTGCCCAAACTCGACCAAGTCGCACTGCCGGATTTCGATTCTCTGGCAATGGAAAACTGGGGGTTGATCACCTTCCGTGAAGTCGGGCTTTTAGCCGATCCGGTCAACCGGTCTATTTCCGGCGAACGTCTGGTGACGATGGTTGTCGCGCACGAAATGTCGCATCAATGGTTCGGTGATCTTGTGACCATGAAATGGTGGGACGATTTGTGGCTGAATGAGAGTTTCGCCACCATCATGGAATCGCTCGCGCCGGATAAACTGCATCCTGACTGGCAAGAGTGGGAGGATTTTACGTCCAGCCGCGTGATCGGAGCAGCCGATCGTGATGTGTATAAAGATGTTCAGCCGGTCGGTGTCCGCGTTCGTCAGCCGGATGAAATTCAAACGATATTTGATCCGTCGATCGTATACGCCAAAGGCGCGCGCATCCTTAAAATGCTGTTTGATTTTATCGGGGAAGACTCATTTCGCCGAGGCCTGGAAAGTTATTTCAAAAAGTATGCCTACAAAAACACGACTCGTGACGATCTGTGGAAGGAGCTCAGTGACGCAAGCGGTATAGATATCGGCGCCATGATGACTCCATGGATCGAACAGTCCGGCACGCCAGAGCTGACGGTCAAAAAGTCCGGCCGCAATTTACAACTGCATCAGGAACGATTCCTGTTAGGAGACGAAGATACACCCACCGAATGGCCGATTCCATTACTTTCCGACACTCCTCTGCCAACCCGTGTGATGCGAACTCGGGATATTTCTATAGGTTTAGAAAACGACACGGTGCCGGTTTTCAACCCCAATGGCAGCGGACATTTTATTACACGATATGCCGATAAATCCGCTCAACAAACCGTATTCGCAAAAATAAAAGACCGCTCAATGGCATCAACCGGAAGGATAATAAGCTTGAGCGACCAGCTGTTACTTGCCAAAAAAGGCCACATAGCGGTATCGGACATCCTGAAACTCATTGAAGATTGCGGACATGAAGACAGGGATGCGGTTTGGTCAATGTTCATCCGCGTCATCGGCAGTGCACAGGGTTTGACTGACGGCGATGAACGAGTCGAAGAAGCGCTTAAAAAATTCCGTCGCGACCTGGCGCGAAACTGGTACGATAAATTAGGCTGGGAAGATGCGCCGGATGACGATCCGAATACGAAACAACTGCGCACGACCGCCATCGCGTTCTGTGTGGGCGGTGAAGATGCGCAAGCATTAAAAATCGCGCATGAAAAATTCTCAAAAGCTAAAAACGTGGAAGCGCTTCCGGCAGAGCAGCGAGCAATAATAGCCAGTGCGGCAGTGAGACTTGGAGAACCGAAAACCGTTGATAAACTCATGCATGAATACGAGACCAGTAACAACCCGGAAGTAAAAGATTGTATTGCCTCGGCGTTATGCTCCACCAAAGACGAACGGGTTGGCGAAAGGATTGTAAAATGGGGAATGTATGACGATAGAATCATCAAACCTCAAGATATCGATCACTTCTTCGCGTACTTGATGCGCAACCGTCACACCCGCGAGCTGGCCTGGCAATGGTTGCAAGACAGGTGGCCGCACCTGACCAAGCTATTCGGTGAAGGTAAAAAAATGGAATACTTCATCTGGTACGCCTCCCGGCCCATTTCGACGCCTGAATGGCAAAAACGCTACAAAGCTTTCTTTGAGCCAAAACTCGACGACATGTCCTTGCGACGAAATATAATCATATCGTTCTCGGAAATTCAGGCGCGCGTCGATTGGCGTAAACGTGAAGAGCCGCTGCTAAAGAAGTATCTCCTCGGTTAAAATTTAGAAAATATCGTCAACGAAGTTCGTAACGTCAAAATTGGCGCCCGAAACTTCAATCGCACTCAGTTGATAATCGCCCGTCCAGTCGTTTTCGCGCACCCAGCTTTCAGCTGCGAAACCCATTTGCTCAATTTTTTTCTGTGTCACATAATCAAGCCCGTTGCCATGTCCGCCGCTTTGTCGATACTTTACTTCGACAAAAGTTACAACCCTGTCTTTGCTCGCAACTATATCGACCTCACACCAGCGCGTTCGCCAATTTTGAGCAAGGACTTTGTAACCAAGTCGCCTTAAGTGAGTAGCCGCGACGGCTTCGGCTTGGCGCCCAATGTCAAAAGTTGTCATGAAGCTTGCTCCAACAATGCCTGTATCGGTTTGAAGGAGCGCCTATGCAGTGAACATGCTCCGTGAAGGCGAAGTGCGTTGCGATGCAAAGCCGTGCCATATCCAACATGTTTATCAAAACCATACTGCGGAAATTGTTTGGTTGCCTCCTGCGTCATCCACGAATCACGCGCAACTTTTGCAATGATGCTCGCTGCACTGACTGCCGGCACGATTGCATCGGCTTTAACTATCGCATTGGCTCTGGGGTCTTCTGGAAAATAATTTATATTACCATCAATTATTAATTCATCAAAAACAAGAGCTATCTGATTAACCGCCCGATGCATGGCCAGCTTTACGGCCGCACTTAAACCAACTTCGTCAATTTCCTCCGACGTTACCCAGCCTAAGCCGATACCCGCCGCTTCAATTCGTATGGTTGCAGCAAGAATTTGCCGCTGTTTTTTACGCATGGCTTTTGAATCTGCCAGGCCATTGATCGGCTTATGCAGTGCGACCGCCCCAGCCACCAGTGGCCCCGCCCAACAGCCGCGGCCGACCTCATCAACACCTACAATCATAAAGTTAGTCTATCAGTATCTAGAGATGTTTTAAAACGTTTGCGGGTATACATTAGCCGAGTTATGCTTGGATGGTTACATAAGGTTCATACGTTCATACGAAAATAATGGAATCACATCAAAAATTGGTAAAAAATATTCAAGCTCAGATTCGGTACTTTTACGCGCACAAACAAAAAGTTCGCATTTA
Source organism: uncultured Candidatus Saccharibacteria bacterium (assembly GCA_963742655.1). GTDB lineage: Bacteria > Patescibacteriota > Saccharimonadia > Saccharimonadales > UBA4665 > JAICLK01. The sequence goes on along the minus strand of CAVUMM010000008.1, from coordinate 407,852 downwards.
CCACGGCGCGAGTAACTCCACAAGAAAACCTGACTTTGATCCCAGCCGAATTATTGACACGAGCGGCCTCAGCCGTGTACTAGAAATCAACACTGACGAGCAATATGCGCTCGTCGAGCCAAGTGTGACCATGGATCAGCTAGTAGATACAACTGTACCGTACGGGCTTTTACCACCAGTTGTCACGGAGTTTCCCGGAATTTCTGTCGGGGGCGCTGTTCAGGGCGGAGCCGCCGAAAGCAGCTCATTTAGATGGGGTGGATTTCATGAGACGGCCCTGGAATATGAAATAATCCTGGGCGATGGTGAGCGCCTAATTGTTTCACGAACGAAACATCCCGACTTGTTTTGGGGTGCCGCCTGCACATACGGGTCGCTTGGCGTCATAACAATGGTCAAGCTTACACTTGTGCCCGTTTCAAAATATGTAAAACTTTCGTACTATCGAACAGATTCATTAAAAGCTATGTTGTCACAATTGGATAGTTGCACACTTCAATCGGTAAATTTTGTAGACGGAATACTGTTTGAACCACGCTTGGGCGTAGTGATGAGCGGCGAATTCGCGGACACACCGAGCGGCCCTACCGTACGCTTCCTGGGCAAGAAAGATCCCTGGTTTTACCTGCATGCCAGGCGCCTAATCAAAACGAACGACTTCTATACAGAATACATTCCAATAAAAGACTATCTGTTTCGATACGACAGGGGAGCGTTTTGGATGGGGAGGCAGGCTTTTAGATTGTTCCGCATTCCTTTCAACCGATTCACCCGCCGCGTACTTGATAGCCAAATGCACACGCGACAAATGTATGAATGGTTGCACGCCACCAACATGTCGCAGCGATACATCGTGCAGGACTGCTGTATGCCGAGCGAGACAGTCGAAAGGTTGTTGCGCTATATTGATCAAGAGCTACATATTTATCCGTTATGGCTCTTGCCGCTCAAGCCGAGCGGTGAATTACTTGATAAGTTCGGCCTTAGCTTTACTGGCAGCGAGCCCATTACTAACGTCGGCATATGGGGCAGAACAAGCCCGCCAACTTTTGATGAGTTCGTAACTATAAATCGGGCTCTCGAAACAGAGGTGTTTCAACTTGGCGGCCGCAAGACGTTATATGCCCATGCTTATTACCCCGAAAGCGAGTTCTGGAAACTTTACGATAAGTCACACTACGACAAACTGAGAAAAAAGTACAGAGCCGATGCTATTTTTGACAACCTCTACGATAAAGTGACCGTCCGACAGGCATATCATGCGCCACTTCACAAGGCTTTGTGGCAAATTTTTAAGAAGGACGTGCGCAAAAAGCTTGGTTTCAAACCGAGCTCTACTAACTGATCTTCTCTGTTTGCCGTCGCTATTTTGCGTCAGCTTGGTCGCCGGCCTTTTCGTGGGCGGCGAGTGCGGCTTGTGCTTTGGCTTCGAGTTTGGCTTCTTTTGCGGCCTTTTTGGCGGCTTCTGCCTCGGCGGCTTTGGCGGCTTCTTCCCGCAGTTTTGCTTCTTCTGCTTCAGCAGCTTCGTCACGGATCGTGTTTACTGCATCGCGGTCAAATTCTACTCCGGTCAATCGCGCGGCTTTACCGGTGCGTGATCGCATGTATGTCAGGTAATTACGGCGTACTTTGCTTCGTTTTGTGACTTCAACTTTTAGTACTAGCGGGCTGTGCAGCAAGAAGCTTTTCTCTACCCCGATACCGCTGGCGATGCGACGGACAGTAATGCGGCTCAGGTGGCTGCCTTTGCGGCTTGTCCGGATAACCAGGCCCTGAAAAATCTGCACGCGCTCTTTGTTTCCTTCGCGGATTTTCTGGTGAACTTTAACCGTATCACCGCTTCGTACATCTACAACGGCGGATTTCTTAAACTGTTTCTCAATTTTTTGGACAACAGATTCCATAGCTAATCTCTACAAACCTTTCCTAGTATTTCAGTTGTGCATAAGTATAACATATCTGTTCTGCCTGCACAATTCGACTTTAGTTTGTGCATTGCGAATCAATCGCTCAATTTAATTCGTTAACCAACTACCCGATATACTTCTTCGAGTGTCGTTTCGCCCGCGACCGCTTTCAAAATTCCGTCTTGCAGCATTGTGCGCATACCGCTTTGGACTGCCGCGGCTTCGATCTGTTGGGTGGACAGCACGGCTGTATGAGTTTCAAGCAGCTGGCGGATTTCACCGCTCATGGTAAATTGTTCTCGGATTGCAAGTTGACCTTGATACCCATATGGATTTTCAGCCGATGTACCAGGTTTGAACAATTGTAAGCTATCAAGATTCGGGCGTTCAATATTCGGAGGCAGGCCATCTACAATTCCGCGAAGCTTTTGCATCGTAGCATCGTCAGGTTGATAAGCTTGCTTCGTAGCATCGTCAAGATGCCGCACAAGTCGTTGCGCCATCACCAGGCGTATGGCCGAAACAAACAATGGATTTTGGCCGATGACATCCATCAGACGAGTGAGCGCCGCGGCCGCACTGGAAGCATGGAACGTGCTCAGGACCAGGTGCCCGGTAAGCGAGGCTTGCAAAGCGGTGCGCGCCGTATCCGTATCACGGATCTCACCGACCATCACGATATCCGGATCAAGTCTCAATACTGCACGCAACTTCGCCGCGAAAGATTCATCATTACCCTTTTCGCTCGATCTGACTGAAATTTGCGTGATGCCTGGAAATTGAAATTCCACCGGGTCTTCTATGGTGATGATTTTTCGCTCTTCCGAGTTGAGCGAGTTCAGCATCGAATAAAGCGTAGTAGTTTTGCCTGAACCGGTCGGACCGACTGCCAATACCAGGCCGGTAGGCTTTGCGATAATTGAATCGACGATGCTGCGTTCCTGGTCCGATAAACCAAGCTTATCCAATGTGTACATATCGGCTTGCATATTGAACAAGCGCATAACGACATCCATTCCGTTGATAGTCGGTACCGTTTCGAGCCGCACGTTTACATCAACGTCATTGCCGTCAGCCATCTTAACGCGCTGCGCGATATGTCCCTGCTGGGCTTCATCCGATGAAGTAGAAACATTGCCGGCGCTGGCAACAGCCGAAATTAAAATACGGTATTTTTCAAAACTGAGCTGGGCGATTGGATGCAAGACGCCGTCGATGCGAAAACGTATCCGCACCAAATCACGCTGGGTCTCAATATGAATGTCTGATGCCCCCAAACGATGAGCTTGCGCAACCAAGTATGCCAGCATGTCGTCAGCGCGGACTTGGTCTAACATGACCGAAACATTTTGAACGAGTTGCTCGGTACCGGCCGTGTTCAAAGCGATATCCTGGTAAATTACCTGCTTTGGCGGATCATACAATCGCATGTATTCGTTGTAGCCGGTCTCTGATATCAGAGAAAACGTTACACGCTGATCCTGAAATTCCTGCACTAATTGGTTCATCGTCTGCTGAGATGTTGTCGTCGTTATGCCAAACGCAATATTATTGTTATCGCTATGCACCGGAATCACGCGTAAACGATATAGTTCTTCCTTTGGAAGCAAATCTTTATACAGCACTTTTTCGACAATTTTAGAAGTGTCGATATATGCAATGCGCAACAAATTGGCGCGTCTTTCGGTAGCCTGTTCTTCATCCAGGCGGGCGTCTTGAGTCATACGTATTAATTAAAGCACATGCTTATGGTTAGCGAAAAGTATGGATTGAAAGTTAACGTATCCGATTTGACATTGCTAATGCCGGCCGTAGACTAACACTATGCGGAAAATAGTTTTGATAGCGCACAATCTGCGAAGCTGCCATAACGTCGGGTCACTATTACGAACTGCCGATGGGCTTGATGCCAAGGTATATTTGACAGGGTATACTCCTTATCCGACTCATCGGCACGACATGCGCCTGCCGCATATTGCCAAAAAAGTTTCATCACAAATACATAAGACTGCACTCGGCGCGGAATTAAACGTGACATGGCGGCAATCTGACGATATCGAAAAGGTGTTTGCTGATCTTCGATCGGATGGATTTGTTATCGCAGCACTCGAACAGACAAAGCAATGCCTGAAGCTGCCTAGTTATAATACGCCGGGTATGATCGCGATTGTCGTCGGGCGCGAGGTTGAAGGCATAGAGCCTGATATTCTGGAACAGGTCGATGTCTGCCTTGAAATCCCGATGCTGGGGCAAAAGGAATCCTTCAACGTCGCACAAGCCGCCGCGATGGCACTTTATCATTGCCGCTTCGCAAGCTAAGACCTAGCCGGATGCTTATGTTTATGGTAAAGTTGAATCGTAACAAAGAAAATCAACATGGTTCTGGTAGCAAAAGCAAAACCACACACTACGATTTCACACAAAAAACGGAGCGGCGGACATCACCGGCACTCCAAGGATTACATTCGGCCGTATGTTCCATATTTGCCGATGATCTTGATAGTACTAATCGGGCTATTTGTAAACACTTCGCTGGCTCATGCGAATACTGATGTGCTCGGGTTTTCTACCGACGTAAGTGTCACCAACTTGCTCGCCGACACTAACGCGCAGCGTATCGGCGGCAAAGATAAAGCGCTGGTGCTTGATAGCCAGTTAATGGTTGCCGCGCAGGACAAAGCTAATGACATGGTGTCCCGTAATTATTGGTCGCACAACACACCGGACGGTAAAACACCGTGGACATTCATGCAAGCGGCCGGTTATAAATACCAGGCAGCCGGTGAAAATCTCGCCTATGGTTTTAACACGAGCGCGTCAGCCCTGAACGGATGGATGAATAGCCCGGAACATCGCGCGAACATTTTGAATCGAGATTACAGCCAGGTTGGTTTCGGGATCGTAAATGCTCCGAATTATCGGGGTGACGGGCCGGAAACTGTTATCGTTGCTATGTACGGAGAGCCCATAAAAGGGACGGACAGTTCAGCTGTTAATGCTGCTAAAGTGCTCGGTGACAATACTACTTCGCCAACGAGTAATAAACATTCGGCTTCACAACGCATAGCGCGCATAGAATCGTGGAGCGGCGGTTCAACTCAGGCCTTCTTCGTCGTGTCGGTACTGGCTGCCGGTGCGGCAGTCTGGCTCATTCTGCGCCATAGTTTGGCTTGGCGGCGAGTCCTGGTTCGCAGCGAAAGGTTCGTCGTCCGCCACCGCATGCTAGATATTCTCATGGTTGTGACGGTAACGCTAGGATTTATTTTGACTCGAAGCGCGGGTTTTATACATTAAATAATCACCGCTTAAAAATGCTTGCCCGACAATAACTTATGAAATATGCTTCATATTCCTGTTGCTTAGTTTCATGTACTATCATGACTGATGCATAGACGACAGAGGTAATGCTATGACCAAGAATGTAAAGCACACGATTTCGATTATTTTGACTGACCCCGGTAAACCCGGACAGTTCTTAATCGTGAAACGACCAAGTGAAGATGCGGATCTGGGCGGATGCTTGGGCTTTCCTTCAGTCACACTGCAACCTGGCGAATTTCCTGTAGAGGCCGCCCGAAGAGTCGCAGTTGAAAAATTAAGTTGCGAAGCAGTACCGACACGATTTTTAGGAACTATGTTTCAGCGGCGCAATAGCTATGATCTTTTCTTGTCCGACATCGAAATGAGGCTTGACGGCGGCAAACAACCGGATGTAATAAAGTCCAATACAAAAGTCACGAAATATACCGATCAAAAATGGACTTCAGACCCAATGGAGCTCATGCCGGCCGCAATAAAGGGCTCGTGTTGTGCCAGTATTTTTCTGACTGACTGCGGCATGCTCGACCGCAGCGAGTGGATCGCATCACTCGAAGGTTCAATACTCGTAGCCTAGAGCTTCACTTTATTTTAACGTTGGAAGCCCCTACGAGTTCACCGAATGCAGCCATCGCTTCCGGTGTATCTTCGACGCCGCTTGGCAATTTGATTATCTGTTTACCGTCACCGTCACCGAGCACTAATACCACGTCGATCTGGCCTTGGTGCTTATCTATCGTAGCTTTCAGGGTTAGCAGTAAATCCTGGTCGCTGGTATCGGCTAGCCGGATATACACTCGGCTGGGAGTTTTCAGTGTCGGCGCGCCCGATGTCGTTGAGTCCGAACTTTTTGTGATTTTTTTAGAAGTTTTGGGCGTCTTAATCTTTTTGCCGGTCGGTTGATAGGTTTGGGCCTGCTCCGGTGTAACCTCTCGCGCGTCATCAACCATAATCTTAACTTCTTCACCCATGTTACCATCGCGGTCTTTGGCCGATGCTTTGCCTCGAATCAATACGACGCGGTCACGCTCCCACAACCCGACGGTGCGCTGATAACTGTTTGGGAACAATACGATTTCGATCTCGCCGAACTGATCCTCAATTTTAATAAATGCCATCTTTTGTCCGTTTTTCGTAGTAATTTCCCGCACATCAGTGATGGCGCCGCCAACGTTAACGGCTTTGCCGTCGTGCTCCGGCTTCAACTCATTCAGCGGTGTTGCCTGCTCTTCCAGGAATGTCGCATACAGCTCCAGCGGATGTTGGCTTAAATACAATCCTAACAGTTCTCGTTCCCACAACAGTTGCTCGTGTTTGGTAAGTTTCGGCGCCGATTCATCAAGTTTGAGCTGCGGCCGCACGACTGCGACATCTTCTATGACATTACCGAATAAATCCGTTTGCCCGCTTTGCAAATCTTTCTGCACCCGCGACGCGAAAGCCAACAACGTATCAATGTTGAAAAGTAATACGTCGCGCTCGCCGAAACGATCGAATGCACCGGCTTTGATCAGGCTCTCAACGGTTTTGCGATTGACGATGCGGCAACTTACCCTGGTAAAAAAATCCTCGAGGTTAGCAAATGCCCCTTCCTCGCGGGCTCGTAGGATTTCTTCGACCGCGGCCGTACCGACATTTTTGATGGCGTTCATGCCGAAGCGTATCTGGTTCGTTTCCGGAACGACCGCGAATTCAACGAACGATTCGTTCACGTCCGGCGGTAATACATTGATACCCATGTGCTTGCATTCGGTTATTTCAATTGCCAGACGATCGGTATCGTCGTAGTCGCTGGTCATGAGCGCCGCCATGAACGCCGCCGGATAATGCGCTTTTAGGTAAGCCGTCCAATACGCGATCTGTGCGTAACATGTGGCATGCGCTTTGTTGAATGAATAGTCTGCGAATGGCTGGATCTGCGCCCATAATTTTTTGGCGCCGGCTTCGGTTAAGCCCTGGCGCAGACAGCCTTCCAAAAACTTGGGTTCTTCGGCGCGCATGATGTCGCGCTTTTTCTTGCCGATGGCTTTCCGAACTAGGTCGGCTTCTCCGGGAGTGTAGCCGGCGACAAGCTGCAGAAGCTTGATAATCTGCTCCTGGTAGACCATCACGCCGTACGTGTCTTGCAGGATCGGTTCAAGCGATTCGTGCAGATACTTGACTGACGAGGCATTGTTTTTGCCTTCGATAAAGCGGGGAATCTCGGCCATCGGGCCTGGCCGATACAGCGCATTCATGGCCACCAGATCCGTAAATTCCGTCGGCTTCAACTCTTTCATGTAACGCTTCATACCGGCGGATTCAAACTGGAACACGCCTGTCGTATCGCCAGTCCGGAAGAGCGCGAATGTTTTATCATCATCATTCGGTATGGCGCTTAGCTCGATGTCGTTGTCGTAGACACGTTTGATGATACGAAGGGCGTTTTTCAAAATGGTCAGGTTCGACAAGCCCAAAAAGTCCATCTTGAGCAGCCCCAGCTCCTCGACCGGGCCCATCGGATATTGTGTGGCCACCACGCCTTTTTGGGCCATTTCGAGCGGCACGAAGTTCACGATGTCATCGGGCGCGATCACCACACCGGCGGCATGCACTCCGTGGCTGCGAATGGTTCCTTCCATCTGCGTTGCCAAATCAAAAACCCGCTTGGCCGTTTCGTTGGTTTCGTATTCATGCTTCAGGTCGTGGTCGTCTTTTATGGATTGCTGCAACGGTATGTGGCGACCCTGCACCGGCGGTGGAATCATTTTGGCCAGCCGGTCAGCCTCGGCGTACGGAACCTGCAGCACGCGGGCGACATCACGTACCGCATTGCGCGCAGCCATGCGGCCGAATGTCACGATGTTGGCAACACGGTCGGTGCCGTATTTGCCGACACAATATTGTATGACTTCGTCGCGGCGGGTATCCTGAATGTCGATATCAATATCGGGCATGCTGATGCGGCCGGGATTCAAGAACCGTTCAAACATCAAATCATATTGAAGCGGCTCAATTTCGGTAATGCGCGTAGCGTACGCGACCAGTGATCCAGCTGCCGAACCGCGCCCGGGTCCGAAGATGATCCCTTCGTCTTTGCCCCACTGGATAAAATCCTGCACGATAAGAAAATATCCGTTATAACCCATCTTATCTATGACACCGAGTTCATAATCGGCACGTTCGATTATTTCTTTTGACAACTTTTTTTGCGCGTCTGTAATTGTTAAATCACGGCTTGATTCAAGATCTGTGCCGGAATACCTAAATGCCAGACCTTGCCAGACCAGCGTGTGCAAATAACTTTTTTCATTCTCGCCCTTTGGCACGGGGAACTTGGGAATCAGGATTTTACCGAGTTCGATGGTGACCTCGCACCTGTCGGCAATGGCGCGGCTGTTCGTAATAACCTCGGGGTGTTCTGCGCCCCAACGCTTGATAATTTCCTTCGGGTCAGTGACATGCAGTTCAAAATTCGCGAGCGTCATGCGCTTTTCGTCGCTCATAAACGATCCGGTCTGCACACACAGCAAGATTTCATGTGCCTGCTGATCCTCGTGCTTCAAATAGTGCGCATCACACGTCACCACGCACGGGATATCGAGCTCCTTGCCGAGCTTGAGCGTATCATCAGTCACGCCGACCTGTTCTGCCCACACGCTCGGGTGATCGCGGTGCCCATGGTCCTGAACCTCCAGATAATACCTGTCGCCAAAGATTTTTTTGTACCACTGCGCGGTTTCTTTGGCTTTGTCATATTGACCCTGCCGTAAATTGTCGCCCACCTCGCCGCCGATGCAGCCGCTCAACACAATCAAGCCTTCGTTGTATTGCTCGAGCAACTGGTGATCGATACGCGGTCTGTAATACACGCCTTCCAGGTTCGCAATCGTGCTCAAGCGCATCAGGTTTTGGTAACCCTGATTGTTCATGGCCAGGATAATCAGGTGATAATAGACTTTGTCTTTGGACGGGTCTTTGTCAAAGTGTGTCCGTGACGCCACATAGGCTTCCATGCCGATAATCGGCTTCACACCCTTGGCCGTGGCTTCTTTATAAAATTCAATCGTGCCGCTCAGCGTACCGTGATCCGTCATGGCCACCGCTTGCATGCCCACATCCTTTACATAATCAATCAGAGCCGGAACTTTCGTCAGCCCATCCAGCAAACTGTACTGCGTATGATTGTGCAAGTGCACGTAATCAGTAGAAGAAAGCTTACTCATTCCCAAACAATCCGTGCCATTTGTTACCCCTCACGTCCTACCCATTATAGCCGCAATCGTGCGATTAATAGAAGCTAGAGTTTCCGCCACACGTTTATTGCACAAGCCCAAATCAAACAGATGTACTACATCCCTAAATAGCTTCGATACACCGAGCCGGAATTAGTGACCAATATTACTTGCTTAGATAAGTTTTCAGGTGGTTGATGGCTTTGTTTGCTTCGTCGATTGCCTTCTTAAGGTCTTTGTCGTCGGTGTCGCCTTCGTGGACGGCGCTCAGGATTTCGCGGGCTTTTTCTTTGGCAATTTGAGCGGCTTTAATGGCTACGTCCAGTTGTTCTTTGGTTTTACCGGACATTTTGCCGGCTTGCGTCTTGGCTTGGCCGAGCAAATCGGTTAATTCGGTATGCAGCATCTTTAACTGTTTTTCCGCTTCGTTAATTGCTTTGTTGGTCGCGTTTTTCAGATCTTCGCGTGTTTCTTTACCGCTCTTGGGTGCTGTCAGGACTCCGGCCACGTAACCCGCGGCCAAAGCTACTAGTGTCCCGACCGCGTAGCGTTTTGCGCTGTTTTTCATGACTTTCCCCGCTTATTGTTCTTATGTGAAACATTCATGATATTTTTAATCATATTTAAAATTCCCAGAGGCCCGCTTACGTTCTGAAGCACCTGCCCGACATGCTCCGCGGTTTGCACGACCGATTCGGCTTTGTCGGCGATACGTTGCACGGTTTTGAGCAGACGGATACCCTGGATAGTCAAAATTATAGCGAGAGTCAGGAATGCCGCGAGTGCTACTGAGAGGAATATTACCAGGATTTGCTCTGCCGTATTCATAGCTAATGCTTATTATACAACGCCTTCGCTAGTTTACTGTACTCTTTCTCGCAAATAATTTCGAAAAGCTTCACCGATATCGTTGCGCTGCAACGCAAAATCAACCACCGTCTTAAGGTATTCAAGCTTGTCGCCGGCGTCGTAATACCGGCCGTTCTTGATTTCAGCGGCAAGCACGCGCTTACCGTCGGCAATCATGAGTTTCAAGGCGTCGTTATACCATAGCTCCGCACCGGGCTGCATGTTGTCCTGGGCTTTGTGCAGATAGTCAAATATATCCGGTGTAAACAAAAATCCGCTGACCATTGCCAAATCAGAAGGCGAAGCTTCGCGCGAGCCAGGCTTTTCTATTATTGACTTAATGTCTATGAGTCCCGGCTCAAGTTCGTCTCCGCCGGCAAAACCATACTTTGCGTAGTCGTGCTCAAACAATGCACGAATGCAGGCCAGCACCGAAGTGCCATGCTGTTCGTATAAATCGCACAATTGCTTGAATCGCAGCGGGTCGGATACGATAAAATCGTCGCTCCAGGTGTAAATAAACGGCTCGTCGCCGATCAGATGTTCGACATCAAGCAGCGGTACGCCATTGCCATATAATCGTTGCTGTCGTACGTACACGAAGTTCGCCATATCGGCGATTTGTTCTATCTCTTCGATAAAATGCTTCTTTTTTTCTCCGCCCATTTCAAGGTTGGCTATCAGGTCGCCGGATGGGATATCAAAATGATCCTCAATACTTCGTTTAGCTTGGCCGGTGACGATGATAATATCTGTGATACCGATGGCGACAAGTTCCTCGACTACGTATTGTATGATAGGTTTGTCGACGATCGGCAGCATTTCTTTGGGCATTGCTTTGGTCTGCGGTAAAAAGCGAGTTCCGAAACCGGCGGCGGCAATAACAGCTTTACGAACTTTGGTCATAGGCGTTTAGTCTCCTTTAATTTTAATAATTTGTCGTATGCGAGAAGTATAGCACCAGAATCAGTCATGCGGCCAGTCTTAGCGTTTTCGATTAACTGGTCGATACTAATTTCCAGCAACTCACCGCTCATTTCGTTGGGATCAAGTTTCTGTCCTTTGGCGGTTGGCACGCAGTCCAATGCCAAGTAGTAGTTGCGCCATGCATTTGAGTACGCGTCATAATTCCGTCTGCCTAAAAATTCCACGTGTCCCGGGTGATATCCCGTTTCTTCTTCGAGCTCGCGCAGAGCTTCAATTTTAGGGTCGACATTAATTTTGTCAGCGCCGCCGCCAGGCAGTTCGTCCATGATTTGTTCCGGGCCGGGCCTGAACTGGCGGAATACAAGTACTCTATTTTGTTTAGTTATGGCGATCGTCGTAACATCAATCTTATCTTCCGGGTTATATGTTCCAAATTCAAGTACTCTGCCATCCGGAAGCCTAAAGGTTTTTGAAACAATTGTCCGGTGACCTTGCTTGAACTTCTTCGTTGGCTCAAATCGTTTCCAGTGTTTCATATGCAATCTATTCGGGCTGAAAAATCAATTGTTATAGCTTTTGAATACTACATTATACCTTAGACGCGCAATTTGCTTTTGCTTGCAAATATTAATTCGGATGTTATATTCACATTACTATGCCACCGTTACGACCGCCCGAGCGATTACTCACATTATCTAAAGAAAAGTATGATATCGAGATAATTCTGGCGGAAGAATTGCCCAAACACAGTAAAGCTGCTGCGAGAGCGTGTGAGCTAGCTCAATTGTATGGTGCTTCGGATGATCCATTGCAATCCGCAGTTCAAGAAACATGGGAAACTCCATGGTATGAAAATCCAGATTTATTTGATGGTCAAAAAAGATATTATTATAAGCTGCGATACGGCAATGATGTCCCGGGATATGGACAAGCTTCGGAGCTACTGATGATGGTAACCGAACCGAATCCGGCTAATTCCGAGAAGCTGCTAGAAACTAAAATACCGATTATAAGATTTAATGTTGAAGCAGAGTTTAGGGTAGGCGAAACTACATCAGAAAATTTCGCCGTGGTTGATGTAGTCACGGCACCGAACCGCGCATTATCTTTTGAAAGTGATACTTTTCGGGATGCATTAGATACTCTTGAATTTATTGCGCAGGTTGCAGCGGCGTAGTTCGGTTTTAATTTTGAACTTCGAGGTGTTTCTTGATAAGTTCCTGTGCGAGGCTCGGGTTAGCTCTGCCCCTGGATGCTTTCATGACTTGGCCGACGAGGAATCCGATAGCTTTCATCTCGCCGTTCTTCACGTCTTCGGCAGCCTTTGGATTTTCATCCAATACCTGTTGGACAATTTTGGCGATTTCGCCTTCGTCGGAGACCTGAATAAAGCCCTGTTCTTCGGCATGTCTGGCGACATCAGCCGGGAAATTGTGGGCCGCAAGCGAATCGGTAATCAAGCCTTTGGCGTTGGTTGAACTCAGCTTTCCAGTCTGGCCCAATTCATGCACGGCTTCGTAGAATGCGAGCCTGGCTTCGTTGTCTTGCTCATTCAAAACCGCGTCATCGCGACGCATGGGAATTTCGATGTTTACAAACCAGTTGGCCAGTTGCTTGGCGAAAGCCTTGTCAGGCAAGTTTTGTTCAATAAGTGCAAGATAATTTACTGAGTCGGTGTCAAGTTCGGCTTCGAGCAGCGTGTCAGTCTGTGAAGCGTCAAGTCCGAGCTGCTTTAATTTTTCACGCCAGGCACTTGGCATAGTAGGCATTTCCGCGCGAACTTTTTCGATGTATTCATCGCCAAGCACGATCGGCGGCAAATCCGGATCGGGCATGTAGCGATAATCGTCGGCATTCTCTTTGGTGCGCTGAGAAAAAGTTTTTTGTTTGGCGTCGTTCCAGCCGCGCGTTTCCTGCACGATTGTCTGGCCTTTTTCAAGTACTTCAATCTGGCGGTCTATCTCGTATTCGATAGTTTTTTCTACCGCACGGAAGCTGTTGAGGTTTTTCGTTTCAGTCCGCGTGCCGAGTTCTTCCGTGCTGCTCACCGAAACGTTCACATCGAATCGCATGTTGCCATAATACAAATTGCAGTCCGAAACATCGGCGTAGCGCATGCGCAGATATAACTCGCGCGCGTACGATTTGGCTTCGGCTGCAGCGTGCATATCCGGTTCACTGACAATCTCGAGCAACGGGGTGCCGGCACGGTTCAAGTCGACCAGGCTGTAATCTTTGCCCTCCGGGTGGGTGCTTTTGCCGGCATCCGCTTCTAAATGAGCGCGAGTAATACCGATTGTCTTTTGCGCACCTTCAATAGTAATAACAACCGAACCGCCGATTATTATCGGCTCGTCAAACTGGGTTATCTGGTAGCCCATTGGCAAATCGGGGTAGAAATAGTGCTTGCGATCGAATTTGCTGAACTTCTGCGGCGCCGAATCAAGCGCAAACGCCGCCTTGCACGCCAAATGGAGCGCTTCCTCGTTGAACACCGGCAAGGCGCCCGGCAAACCGAAGTCGATGTGGCTCACTAATGTGTTGGCCGGTGCTTCTCGCGCGTCATTGTCAACGGCTGAAAACAACTTAGTTTTTGACTTCAGCTGCACATGGCATTCGATGCCGATCGTTGCTTGATATTTATCCCGCACTTCCTGACTTATCATCACAAAGCTCCAAGGTCCTTAAGTGCTCGCCGGAAGCCGAGAAGCGCCTGCTTTACTTCTTTTTCTTTCAGCTTCACATTGTCCTCGTGCACCAAACGGTTGCGCAGCTTGTGTCCAAACCAAACCGCATCGTTATCCGTCAAAATACGCTGCGCCGCAACCAATCGCTCGCCCATCGCCTTGCCCTTAAACCGTCGCTTTCGCAAAGCCTCGTCGAGCAGTTTGTCCGCGTTAATAATTGCCAGCGGCCAGGTGTCTTTTTTGCCGCACAAACCCTGGAGCTCCTTCCAGCGTTTTTCAAAGTAATCGCGCTTCAGTACGCGGGGCCTTCGCTGTAAAAAGCCGACCCCGAAAATCAACAACAAAATAATAGCCACGGCCACTACGGCCGCAACCGTCGCACCAACTCCGCCGTTCATTTGACCAACTCCTCAACCGTTTTTGCCAAACTTAACAGCGCGTGATCTTGTTGCTGCGCTGCCATAATTTGCAACCCGACCGGCAAGCCATCTCCGGTGCCAGCAGGAATATTTACCGCTGGTATACCCGCCAAACTCACGCCCACCGTCATAACGTCAGCCAAGTACATCTGCAATGGATCGCTCGTGTTCTCGCCAATTTTAAAGGCAGTTGTCGGTGCGGTGGGGCCAACCAGGAATTCGACTGTTTTGAACGCTTCGTTAAATTCATAAATAAGTTTTGTTCGAACGGTTTGCGCTTTTTTGTAATACGCGTCATAGTATCCGCTGCTCAAAACGTAGGTACCGACCATGATCCGGCGCTTGACCTCGCTGCCGAAGCCATGTCCGCGTGACTTGCTGTAACTTTCTTCAAGGTCTTTGGCCTCGGAATACGAGTAACCGCACCGTTGCCCGTCGTAACGGCTGAGGTTACTTGCTTCTTCGGCCGGGATGATTATGTAATACGCCGACAGCGCTATGGACAGGCTTGGAAGGCTTATTTCACGCACCTCAGCGCCAGCAGCCTTAAGCTTATCGACAGTCTTCTCGATGACTTGCCGCACGCTCGGCTGCAAGCCGTCACCCATGTATTCCTTAATAACGCCGACCTTCTTCTGCGCCATTACCGAATCAAGTTTTGTATAGTTTGTCGGATTTCGACTTATTGTCGTGCTGTCGAGCGCGTCAATGCCGGCCATAACGTCCAACACCAATGCCGCGTCTTCAATGCTCCGAGTCAATGGACCGATAACATCCGTGCTGCTGGCAGCCGCCACAACGCCACTGCGGCTCACCAATCCATACGTCGGTTTATATCCGACACATCCGGTAAAACTTGCAGGCTGACGTATTGATCCGCCTGTATCGGTACCGATCGCGAATGGGACCATGTCCAGCACTACGCTCGTAGCAGAGCCGCCGGAAGTACCACCAGGCACACGCGACATGTCATGCGGGTTTTTAGTCGTGAAAAAGTCACTATTTTCTGTTGAAGAACCGATAGCAAACGCATCCATGTTCGCTTTGGCAACACAAATCGCGCCAGCCGCTTCCAGACGGTTGATGGCGGTCGCTTGATATGGCGCTTCAAAACCCTTCAGGATGTTACTGCCAGCCGTAGTGTCAGCGCCGAAAACAAGAAAATTATCCTTCGCAATAAAAGGGACGCCTGCAAGGGCGCCCACAGTATCGCCGCGCCCTACCTTTGCGTCGATTTCAGCAGCCCGCTCTAACGCACGCTTTTCGAGCGTAACAATGATTGCATCGTATTCGCTTTTTTCGGCAATTGTCTTTAAAGACTGATCAACTAAAGCACGGGCAGTCAATTGCCCGCTCTGCACCTTCGCGGCGATATCCGCAACCGGCAACCACTGGCTCATGCCGTACCTCTGATGGGACAGTAGTTTGTTGCCAGAAGATGGCAGTTTGCAATTGCCGCCGCAATGCGCTCCAAGCTTCTAGCTACCAGCTTCCAGCTACTGAATTTCATCCTATCATCCTCTTAACCTTGATGTGGTCATCCTGCGTGTACGGCACGTTTTTCAAAAGCTCTTTCGGCGCGTAACCATAGTCCACGACTTCGTCTTTTCGCATGACATTTGTCAGTCCGGTAACTTGATTCGTCGGTTCGAGCCCATTTACATCAACGGATTGCAGTTGCTCGACATAATGCAGTATTTCCGTGAGTTCTTTTTGGTAACGCTCGATTTCTTCATCGGTCAAATCAAGCCGTGCAAGACGAGCCAATTTCAATACATCATCACGCGAAAGATCTGCCATTGCAAAATAGTATATCACCACCGGTGTGTATAGTTCCAGATATCATTTGCTACGTATCCCGGACGATTAAATCGAATAAACGATCGTGTAACTGCCTAACTTGATTCGCTGCCGGGCACCAAGCAAAGCTTGCTGAATCGTAAAGGCATGCCGGCAACGCTTTCGCGGATGGCTTGCGTTTCATCCATAAAATACACTAATCTCGAGCCGCTGGCATCGAGTAAAGGAACATGCATCTCATATTCGTCGTCGTTACCCTCGTGGCATAGCGATCTAACATGCGCACGCTCTTTTGGCAGCATACCCCCATTAATATTTAGAACTATGCCGAACCTTGTTACTTGCCGGCTGGGCCAATCATCCATGCCGAGTGCTGTACATTCAAAGTTGTTCACAGAAAAATGATCACCATCAGCGTTGTCGGCTGGTGACAAGATATCGTTTAATATTCTTTTGGCTCCTGTCTGATCTCGACTGCATGTGTAACGGATGGCAAGCGGACTTATGAGGCGGGTGCTAGTCAGCAAACCAATGTCTCGGGCCATTGTAACAAGGGACTCCGCCAAGCCCGGTAGTTCGGGCGGGCCCAATAACAGCCGCCCGATCGTAACGCGAGTCTTTTTGCTTCGTGCGGCAATCTCACGTTGAATTGCCACTACATCACCGCTTCGGCCTCTCAGCCTTGACGATGGTGCCATATCACCGTGGTATCGTCGCTTGCCCGGATTTCCTTTTGACACAAAAACCTTCTATACTTAGTCCTAATTAAGAATATTATATACTATTGATTTGTTTCGTCATTTTTCATTTCAAAGCCTGCTGTTGTTTGTCACAATTTCTTTTTGATATCGGTAACGATGTCGCGGAGTTCGGCAGCTTTTTCGAATTCCAGATTTGCGGCGGCCAGGTCCATCTGCGATGTCAGATCCTTGATTAGCGTGCCGTATTCGTCCTTGGGAATTTTTTTGAGGTCGAGCTTGGCGCGTTTGGCTTCTTCGGGCAGATCCGGACGAAGTCCTTTTTCCACTGCTTTCGTAATTCCGGTTGGGGTAATTCCATGTTCTATATTGTACGATTCCTGAATCTTACGGCGGCGCGTGGTCTCGTCCATGGTTTTGCGCATTGAATCGGTGATATGATCGGCATACATAACGACGTGACCATCCACATGCCGTGCGGCCCGGCCGACGGTTTGGATTAGCGCTTGCGCACTGCGCAAGAAACCCTCTTTGTCGGCATCCAAAATTGCCACCAGCGAAACTTCCGGCAGATCCAAGCCTTCGCGCAGCAAATTAATGCCGACCAACACATCATAGGTGCCGAGCCGCAGATCCCGCAAAATGTCGGTTCGTTCGAGCGTATCCACATCGCTGTGCAGATAAGCGACCTTCAGGTTGATATCCTGCAAATATTCGGTCAATTCCTCTGACATACGCTTTGTTAACGTCGTTACGAGTACTCTCTGGTGTTTTGCAGTTGTGTCGCGAATCTCAGCGATCAGATCGTCGATCTGGCCGTCGACCGGCCGGACTTCGATCGGCGGGTCTAGCAATCCGGTCGGACGTATGACTTGCTGCGCCGGCTCAGGCGAGCGGGAAAGTTCGTATTGCGCCGGTGTGGCTGAAACGTAAATCGCCCGGTTAACGTGTTTTTCAAATTCAGTAAACGTAAGCGGCCGATTATCCAGTGCTGACGGCAGCCGAAAGCCGTGTTCCACCAGCACTTCTTTGCGCGCGCGGTCGCCGTTATACATGCCGCGCACCTGCGGAATGGTCATATGAGATTCATCCACGAACATCATAAAGTCGTCCGGAAAATAATCGAGCAAAGTTGCCGGCTGTTCGCCCGGCTCGCGATTTGTCAGATACCGCGAGTAATTTTCAATACCTTTGACAAAACCGGTTTCCTCGAGCATCTCCAAATCGAAGCGCGTCCGCTGATTTAATCGTTGTGCTTCTAAAAGTTTCCCTTCGCGGTTAAACTGCTCCAGCCGCTGCGCCAGTTCCTGTTCGATCTGGCCGAGCGCTATTTTCAGTTTTTCATACGGCGTCACGTAATGCGAGCCCGGGAATATTTTGATAGATTCCGGCTTGGATAATATTTCGCCCGTCAGCGGGTCGATTTTGGTAATGCGTTCGACTTCATCGCCGAAAAATTCAATTCGATAGGCGACTTCTTCGCCTGCCGGATACACGTCGACGACATCGCCATGCACGCGGAAAGTTCCGCGGTGAAAATCAATGTCGTTGCGTTGATACTGAATATCCGTTAGCTGGCGCATCATCTTGTCGCGCACCCGCCGTTCGCCAGCCTTCACGTCAATCGAAAGTCCATCGTAATCCTCGACCGAGCCGATGCCGTAAATACAGCTCACACTGGCCACGATAATCACGTCCCGCCTGCTCAAAAGTGAATCAGTGGCAGCGTGCCGCAACCGGTCTATTTCTTCATTGATCGCAGAATCTTTTTCAATATACGTGTCTGAACGCGGTATGTAAGCTTCCGGCTGATAATAGTCGAAGTAGCTGACAAAATAATGCACCGCGTTGTCCGGGAAAAACTTTTTGAACTCGCCGTATAGCTGCGCCGCCAACGTTTTGTTATGGCTCAGCACCAACGTCGGTTTCTGTACGGCCTGAATAACATTGGCCATAGTGAATGTCTTGCCGCTGCCAGTCACGCCCAGCAGCGTTTGCTCTTTAACGCCCCCTTGAAGCCCATCCAATAATTGGGCGATCGCTGACGGTTGGTCACCGGTCGGTTTAAAATCACTCGTAAGCTTGAACGGAGACATCCATATATTGTAGCAAGAACGTTGAAGTGATGGCGGTTTCTATTACTTCGCGCTTTGAGAGTCTATATACGCCTGGTAATTGGCCGGATATTTTTGTTTGAAATCGGCAGGATATTGCACACAGCCGCCGTCATCACACAATTGCGGAACCCAGTAATCAATTTTGCCGTTTTCACCGAGAACATAGCCAATACCTTGTCCAAATTTGCTTCCCGACGGATGCACTTCGGAAAGCGAGTATCCATATTTTGCTGAAAACGTTTTGTTATCAGGCCCTTTACCCAAGTCAATTACAACTTCGGTCAAATCAGATTTTAGATCGGTTTTTTCATAATATATCAATGGATCGGCTACTTTAGCCAATATTTCTTTTCTTTTTGCGTCCGAGAATTGCGAAGCATGCCTGAATGTTACAATGCCGTTTTTATATGTATCGGACTTCGTATTCGATTGCGAATCAACGACTGCCTGATTATTCGTTTTATTTGTCTTCTGAACGCTAAGCCAAACGAACCAGCCCGTCGCACTAATGGTGGCAATAATTATAAGGATAAGTAAAGATTCAAGTGCGCTGAAGCCGAGTTGGTCTTTTGGTTTCATTTTTCAACAGCTCCTGAAATTAATTTATTCACGCCAGCACTAATGCAACTTTTACAGAACTTCTTCATTACCTGATTCATCTGAGACTAAGCACGCGCTATAACTGCCGTCTGGACTGGCCAGGAACGAAGTTGGCACATGATAGTTTGCTACCGTGTTGCAAGACCAAGGACCGAGTTGGGTGTTTGCGACTTTTTTCCAGCTGCCGTCAACTTTGACCATTAGGAAATGGGCACCGCCGTAGCCGTTTTTACAACCCAAGCCCGCATCGGCAAATTTATCGTCATTATTCAGTAAAACCTTCGCACTGCTCGTATCGAATTTGGAATATGGCGGTGAACCGCCCGCACAGTCACTGTTGCCTACGGTTGTAAGCGCCTGTTGCAAATCAGACGGTACGTTGGCCCACGCAACGTATTCGGCAGTCGGCGTAACCTTGGGTAGTGTAAACTTCTTGCCATCCGGCGTGATGCAATAACCATTGCTGAAATCCATACAAATTTGGCCCGGCTTTGCCATCGTAATTGCACCCGAACTTTGACTCGTGGTACCCTTTGCACCTTGCTTGCTGGATCCAGTTTTTGTTGAGCTTGCCGATACGGTTGTCGCTATGCTTTTGTGTTGATTTCGATTCCACACAAAGTAACCGGCGCTGGAGAGAACCGCTACAACAACAATGATGAGTAAACCTTCAAGCACCGTGAATCCGTATTGAGTTTTTATTTTCATTTAGTTGCCCTTATACGCTGTAAGTTAGCTGTAGTTTAGCATGAGTATGCTATAAACACAACAAGTAACTAGCCGGCGCGGGGCAGCGGTTCGGCGGGGTTCAGAAACCACGCGGGGTCGTGGCGGGCAATCTGTTCGTGGATATCGACATACTTTTCGTCAAGCAGCTTGACAATCTTTTTAACGAGTTTTACAGGATCGTCATCATATATGACTAGATCACCATTCGGCGGTTCAAGCGTCTGCATCAGTTCAGGTATCAGATCTGCCGTGCCACCGCTGCCTAGCAACACTCCACAGGGTTTGTGAGCTTCGAGCGCGCTGGTGAATTCGTGCAAGCTGCCGAAACGTCCGCCGACGGTAATGACCGCATCACTCGACTGTACCAAATACAAATCCCTGCCGACATAATTCATGCCGGTAAAGTTAATAAAATCAAACACATCGTGCGGCAAACGATATTTGCGCAAATGCTCACGTAACGATACGGCCGGGCTGAATCCGATGCTCATGCCGCCTTTTCGATTGGCACCGCGCGCCGCCGCGTATGGCAGGCCGACCGTCGCACCGGTCGTCAGGATATGTCCGCTGTCCGCCACAGCTTCGCCGATAGCCTCGGCCATTTTGGCTGAACGTTTCAGAGTCTCGCCGGCAGCTGCACCAGACACGCATATAGAATACCTCAACAATTTATTATCCGATTTGACCGGCGTCATATTTTGCGATTCCCATATATTTTCATGCTGCTTACGTTATATTCTATGCTATGGTATTCCCATCGACAAGCCCGGCTGCTGTGTATCGACCATCATTGTCTCTAGTCAAGACAATTTTTTTAAACAGGTGCGATATAAAATCTATTGTGAGAGTTGCGGCCGGACAAGTTCTTGCTCGAGTTGTTCGTGAATCGTCCGTTCTAAATTATCCTGGTGCATATAGCGCAGCATCAACTCGCGCCATAGATGATCGCGCAGATAATGGACTACGCGCTGCTCATATGGCAAATGATTACAAAAATTCAGAGCCGCATCAGCAATATTGAGCGATACGAGCTGCTGATCGTGCAACAGGCCGGTATGAGACCTGCCTTTCCAGAATTCAAATCGCGGGTGTAGTTTGCTCAACACACTTTCAACAGACACCGACATGAGATCTTCGCGCTGCACATGCGGCTCGAACAATTCAGGTACAAATGCCGATACCGAACGTGCAAAATATTTTTGCACTAATTTCCACGGTAAGCGTTCGTCACCGACCAGACTGGCCTTGGTATATGGTTCGCCGCGAGTCGCACCGGCTACAAGTTCACCGAAATCCGGCCGCACTTGATGCAGTTTTAGATAAGCGCTTGTCGTCCTGATATCATTGATCGCGTTAATCACGAGGATAAGCGTCATCAGCGCCGCGCCCGGCACCGCGTCTGCCGCGAGTGGTAATAAAATTACTGATCCAAGTTCTTTGAATGTCAAGATGTTCTGGTGATTCTTGCCAACAAAATCCGCTCCCAACGCTTCCCAATGCTTACTGTTCGGAACCAGAAAACTGATATCTCGTACTTCAAAATCCATCGGCTTCAGCAATTTATATTGCGCCAGCTGCGCTCGATGCCACGAAGAAGCTTCGCATATCAACGCCGCAGCCTGAATTTGTGCTACCGGCTCGTGCTTCAGCAGCGAATCGGCAGAGCGATACCCAAGACTCTTCATGGCCTTTTTGGGCGGATTCTTTTTTAGCAACCGCTTGGCAGCTGCAGTTTTAAGCGCAAAAATCGACCGCGGATAGTCAAGTTTTTTAAGCAACCGTTGCGTTCGCAACATCAAATTCGTTTCATCGGTATCAGTTCCAAGCAAATCCTTGATAGCCGCGTCATCATGCCTGGTGCGCTCAAGCAGGGCGTTATACAATTCTTGGCCGGTCGTGTCGTGGGAATCAAGCCCAAGCTCCCTCAGCGCCTGCTGAACTTTGAGACGCACCTCGCTGCTCAGGCGGATGTCTTCGCTCGGGTTACCGCTTGCCCGCTCCAGCTGGCGTAATCCAGCCCGGAACGCCGGCTCGCGGGCGCCCAACATTTGAGATAACTCCCTCGTCATAGATACTTAAAATCTTACCACAAGCATGATTGTTTAACTACTGTCGTACGAGCGATTGCAATCAGTATCCTTTCATTGTAAATTCATAGCTAATGAAGGTTTTTACTGGATGAGAAGCATGTGGAGAGAGGGTGTAAACATCGTTGTTGAAACCGGCGAAGGCTCTTACGCAACGATAGGCCACCCAAGTCTTACAATTGATGACATATGCCTTGCACTTGAAGGGATTACAGAACAATCGATAGCAACGTGCCAACGCATGAAATTCCCGCCCGATCGCCCAGAGACGACAGACCGGCTGCTGGATGGTACTCAGTCCTAGAATTTAACAGGTTTATAGTTCGAGGGAGCGTGATGCAGGTACGTTAGCAATTCTCGCTCTGTAAGCAAACCTGCTTGGGCACCGACTTTCTGTACGACGCTCATCGAATTGATCGGCGCCCACCGCAAGGCGTCTTCAAGGCTCAAACCCTTGGCAAGCGCGGCGACAAGCGTAGATGAGAACGCGTCCCCTGCCCCCGTTCGTTCAAATGGCGGAGCGATATCCGGATAGGGCGGCATTTTGAAATTATTCGTGCCATCGCTGGCATACGCACCTTTCGGTCCGTCCGTGACGATCACAATCCTGGGACCGAGTTTGTGCAAATGCTCAATCAAATCTCGAATATCATCATGCTTGCCGTGGCCGACTCTTGCGGCTTCTTCCCGGTTTAAAATCAGTACTTCGGCCCGCTTGTAAACGCGAGCTAAACGCTCGGTGCCGACTTCCATCTGAAAGGTGCCTGGTTGAAACGCGAACTTGACTTCCGGGTTTGCATTCAACCAATTAACGACATGATCGTGGTATGGAATCGCCCGTTCGCTGATGGAACTGAAATAAACCCAGCGCGGAATTTCACTTGGCCGAAGATGCGGCCAGTGGTAATCGTACTCTTCATGTTTGATTAATATCGTGCGTTCTTCTTTGTACCACAGCACGAAGTGATAATTACTGAGCTTTCCATGGTTGATGTGTACGAAACGCGTATCCACCTTGTTTTTCCCCAAGGTAGTTATCATGTCACGGCCGTATTTGTCGGCACCGACGTTTGTCACGAAGCTGCTATTCAGGCCCAGCCGCGCGAATGCGACCGCTGCATTTGCGGCATTCCCGACCGCGTCGATAACTTCACGGTGATCAAATGGTATTTTGGTTCCGAACGGTATGGCCAACCATAAGCCGCCGTCTTTTTCGTGCTCGACTTTTTCTTCTTTGTTGAACAGTTTGATGAAATCATCCGTGACGATGTCGCCGATACTCAGTACGTCAATCTGGTCCATACCCGCCCTTTTGGTTTAATGCTTTAAACTTTAGCTTTATTGTGCCACAAGAATCACGTTATTTACAAATCCTGGCTATGCGAAACGAAATTATCAGTATCGAGACCTGGTTCATCCAGCCCGCCTTTTGATGCGGCCGATGCGAAAATCAGTTGTTGCTTGAATATATCCTGCGCCTGTTCCACTGCTCGCCTGTTAGCAGCCCATGCTTTCAACACCGGATCCTGCAATGCGCGTGAATACGAGAAAGTCAGACCCCACGGATGCGGTCCGCGTTTGGCGATACGATTTAAATTGATGAATGCATCGACCGGCGTCTGGCCGCCACTCAAAAAGACGACGCCTCCCAGTTCGTTCGGCACGTGTTCGTGCAATGCTCGAACTGTCCGCTCGGCAACTTCATCGTGATTCATTTGAATGCCGCTGTCTTTTCCGGGCAATGCCATACCGGTCTTCAAAATCGCACCCGGCAAGTGGACGCGGAATGCGCGCAACGTATTGAAGAGCGTGTCGTACACGCGGCTCAGCGTCTGTTCCGCCTGTTCGGCAGTGTGAATACCGTCGTATAAAACTTCAGGTTCGACAATCGGCACGATGCCGACGTCTTGGCAAATGCGGGCATATCGGGAAAGCGTATACGTGTTAGCGCCGATGCATTCGTCAGTCGGGATACCGTCACCGATTGCGATCACCGCGCGCCACTTGGCAAATTTCGCACCTGCACCGGCATATTCCTGCATCCTTTCCGGTAAACCGTCCAGGCCTTGCGTTACTTTCTCGCCGTCAAAACCCGGCAAATCAACCAAACCTTTGTCGACTTTGATACCCGGGAAAATATTTTTGTTTTTCATGTATTCTCGGAATACTTTTCCGTCGTTGGTCGATTGCCAGAATGTCTCATCGAACAAAATCACACCACTTAAAAATTGTTCGGCTTCCGGTGTAGTGAATAACAGATTCCGATATTCCTGCCGTGTCTGCTCGGTGCATTCCACGTTGACTGCCAGAAACCGCTTTTCGCAGCTGGCATTGCTTTCGTCCGCCGCCAACAAGCCTTTGCCCCCCGCGACCATCGCCTTCGCGACCTGCTCGAGTTCTTCTTGATTCATATGAATTCCCACCTGCTTATATAACTTCATTAATTATTGTAACTGCTTACGTTATTACTGCAACTATTTCCAGAACATTATTGCTACGCCTGCGATCGACGCCAATGCCGCTTCAAACTTCTGCCGCAGATGCTGATGTTCTTTGAGCAACCACGCGCCCAATACTATAACGACGATGAGTCGAAAATTCATGATTACTGATACTAATCCGACGTTATTACTGTTTACCTCCGCTACGATAAAACAAGCCCCGCCAAAACCGCGGAGCGCTCCGCCCAACAAACTCCAGCCGACAACGCGAGGCTTAGCAAATAACCTTAGATACTTTGGCTGCAAGATGACACCCAACAAAACTGCTATTATGCATTGCCCGCCGACGCCATAAACCATATACGAACCGGTTGACATGTGCTCCAGCAGGGACTTTTCGTTTACCGCCGCTGCCGCGAAGCTTATGCCGGCAAGCAGTGCATACGTAATGCCGAGCCTGAGCGAACGCCGCACTGCTTTCTTGCGGGTCGCATGCGTGGCCAACAGGCCGTAACCAATCCCAAGCAGAAGAACCACCGCGCCGACAAACTGCTGCATAGATAAATTCTCACTCAAAAACAGACTAGCACCGACCACCGTAAACAACGCATTTACGGTAGCGACGATACTGGCAATAGCCGCATCAAAATATACCAGCGTCTTGTAAGTACAGACATTGGTCAGTGTGAACGCCAAGCCGCCAGCGATAAAGCGCCACCAATACTGCCCAAGCGCGGCACTGTGTATACGACCAAGGAATACTGCCACGACCAACATGCTGATGTACAACGTTACGTACATACCGGCGTTGACAGCAAAACTTGCGTTGGCAGTTTGTTTGTCGCGCGCTAAAACACGAAAAACAATCACGCTGCCGGCTGTTAAAATCGTCTGAAGCATGATGGCAGCTTGCCAGTTCATAATTTCCTACCACTTGTTTTGGTGTTTACTGCTTTTTGGTTAATACTTCGTGCACGGCTAACATGATATGTTTTTCGCTGAGACCGAGATGATCGAATAATTCTTCGGGTTTGCCGGATTCCCCGAATCGGTCGCGCACGCCGATACGCCTGACCGGTACTGGCAGTTCGTCGCCAAGAAGTTCCGCAACCGCTCCGCCCAAGCCGCCGGCCATTTGGGCTTCTTCGGCAGTCACGACGCATTTGGTTTTGCGCACGCTATCCAGAATCGTATCCGTATCAAGCGGTTTGACGGTCGGTACGTGCACCACTTCGGCACGGATATTGTCTTTGGCAAGCTTGGCAGCGGCTCTCATTGCGTGGTAAGTCATGCGGCCGGTCGCAACAATCGTCACGTCGTAGCCGACCCAGTACACATAGGCCTGGCCGATTTTAAATGGCGTGTCTTCGGTAGTAAAGATTACCGTATCGTCACGTGCAATGCGCATATATACAGGATGCTTATATTTTGCCATTTCCATCGTCGCCTTGGCGGCTTCGATACTGTCGCACGGCGCGATAACCGTCATGTTCGGTAACACGCGCATCAGTGCGATATCCTCTAGAATCTGATGGGTCGCACCATCGGGTGCGTCCGATATGCCGACGTGAGTACCTACCAATTTTACCGGCTGGTCATTGATACAGATAGTCGTTCGGATCTGCTCCCAGCAACGTCCGGGGCTGAACGCGCCGTACGCTGCCGCGAAAGTGTTTTTCCTCATGGCCGCCAGCCCGGATGCAACGGTGACCAGGTTCTGCTCGGCAATACCGACCTCAACGAATCGTTCTGGAAACGCGTCCGTAAAAGTATTCGTACCGGTCGACCCGACGACATCGGATGATACGGCGACCAGATTTTCGTCAAGTTTGCCGGCTTCGAGCAAGCCCTTGCCATAGCCTTTTTTCATTACCTCAACTACCAAATCGTTAGCCATAATGTTTGAAACTAAGTGCATGTCAGACATCAGTCTGCCTCGCTTTCAATTTTGCCTTTGAGCGTACGAAGCTCCTTAAGCGCCACCAAAGCCTGCTCGTGATTGGGCGGAACGCCGTGCCAATGGAAATCATATTCCATAAAATCCACGCCTTTGCCCGGCACGGTGTGCGCTATGATACAGACCGGTTTTTCTACGATTGCGTGAGCCATAGCGCAGGCATCGATAACATCTTCGATATTGTTGCCGTCGATTTCAATCACATGCCAACCGAACGCTTCCCACTTTTCCTTCAGATCATCCAGCGGCATAACGACTTCTGTCGGCCCGTCAATCTGGATATTATTCCGGTCTACGATAGCGACGATGTTATGCAGCTTATATTTTGCGGCCAGCATGATTGCTTCCCAGTTGTTGCCCTCGTTCAATTCGCCGTCGCCAACCGTCACGTATATCCAACGGTGCAGTTGTTTATTCATGCGCATCGCCAATGACATACCGCAGGCTTGGCTCAAACCGCTCCCGAGCGGACCGCTGCTATTTTCTAGCCCAGGTAACATTACACGGTGCGGGTGGCCCTGCAACCTTGATCCAAACTGCCGAAGTGTCATCAACTCTTTACGATCAAAATAACCGGCGTGCGCCATAGTCGCGTATAGCACCGGACAGGTGTGGCCGTTACTTTGCAGCAATATATCACGCTCGTCCCACTCCGGATTTTTCGGGTCATGCTTCATGACGTCAAAGTACAACGCCGTGTAAATATCGGCTTGCCCCAGTGGCCCTGCAGAATGGCCGCTGCCGGCATGCTCCAGCATTTTGATTATGTCTTGACGGATTTCGTCCGCCTTCACTTCCATTTCTACGATTGTTAGTTTTTGCATATTGGTAATGATTATAAACTGCTTTTAAAAATTTTACGAAGATTCATTGGATGCGGTTGCCGCGATAAGTGAATCGTATGCTTGAGCTGAATTTTTGGCATGCTGGATGAAGCCGCCGACATTCATAACTTCCACGCCGCCATCCTTCAGTTGTCGGATGTTCTGGTCATTGACACCGCCGTCCCAGCCGATTTCCAGCGACGGCTTGGCGGCCTTAAGAACTTTAACTTTTTCGAGCAAGCTCAGATCCGCCTGGCTGCCGCCTTGGTGTCCCAAGTTACCGGAAAATATGAGAACGTGGTCGGTTTGCGCCAGCGCGGGCTTGATAGTTTCGGCCGGCGTGTCGTGCAGCAACGCAAGCCCGATTTCAATTCCATGCTGGTGCACCGTGTCGGCAAAGGCTGTGAAATCCCCCTCGGCCTCTGCTTGCACGATAATAAGCTGCGGACCCAGCGCTATCAGCGCTTCGACGTGATCAAACGGACGCTTATACATCACGTGTAAATCGGCGCGCATACCGCCCGGCCACCAAACGTCCGAAATCGGCACAAGCTGATTTGGCGTAAAGTCACCATCACCCAGGTCGATATGTACGCGGCGCGCGAAATTCGCCACCCGCTCCATTTGTTGGCGGTACGTTCCTAGGTCTTCAGCGTCAATGGTTGGACAGATATCTATCATTGTTTTATAATCCGGCTCAATATCTATTTTACGGTAAACCGCTTATGCCAAGCAACCGAGATTTACAACCACTGCTCGACACGCAGCAAAATCAGCTCAATTTGGTATTCAGTACCAGCGACGGCATTGACGCTAAAGCTCTCGCCATTTTAGCCGCCAATATTGCCATCCTGATATTCATCGATCAAGCTTCGCTGCATGTGGCGCTATGGCAAACTGTAGTTTTGTACGCGCCATTATTGCTGTCGCTTATTTTTGATGTCGTTTCGATGTGGCCCCAAGACTATCTGGGAGCTGCCGCAAACCTGGATGAATCACAAAATTATCTGCAAATGGAAAGCGAGGCGCTTATCCTGCAATTACTTGCCGACACGCAAGCCGCAATCCGGCATAATACCTCAATCAATAAAATGCGTCTTGAGTACTGTTTCGCATCCATAATTCTGACAACCTTGGGATTTTTGATACTGCTGCTTATAATATAGTTATGAAACGACAGACGCCACAATCTGAAAAACCCAAGAAAAAAGCGGCCAAACCGCAATTAGTCAAGCTGCCGAAACCAAGTCAGCATTTATACGTCATCCGAAAAGGTTTGTGAGACCTTTGGTCAAGTTAAATTATCCATTTCTTTGATTCGGCGCTTAAATCGCGCTGCGCCGGCGAAGCTGGTATCAAGCCATGTTTTGGCGATTGATTCAGCTTGTGCCTGGCTGATATATCGTGCCGGCAAACAGAGCACGTTGCTGTCGTCGTCGTTACGGGCGGCGCGAGCTTCTGCTTCATCCCAGCACAGGCTGGCCCGGATGCCTTTGTAGCGATTGGCCGTCATGCACATCCCCTGCCCGCTGCCGCAAATCAGAATGCCGCGCTCCGCCGGGTCGCGGTCGGCTTTCATGGCGGCTACCACGCGGGCGGCAAACTGCGGAAAATCATCTTCGGGGTTGAGCTTTGTGTCGCCTTCGTCCGCTACGTCATGGCCCAAACTACGCAAATAATTTGCAAGCTTCGTCTTCATCGCAAATCCGTTGTGATCCGCACCCAGAAATATTTTCATGTTCGACAGTTGCTCTTGTTATTGCTCATGATGCAATAACCGGCCGACGTCAGCCGTCATTTCCACCAAGCGGTTCGAATAGCCCCATTCGTTATCGTACCAGGCCACTACTTTAAGCATGTTGCCGGCGATCACGGCCGTCAGATTCAAGTCAACGGTTGCCGAGTGGCTATTGCCGATAAAATCACTGCTCACCAATTCTTCGTCAGTCACAGCCAAAATGCCCTGGTAGTACGGTTCGGCCGCGGCTTTGCGGAACACATCGTTCACTTCATCGACCGTCACGTCACGTTTGGTTATGATAACGAAATCACTGATAGATACGACCGGCGTGGGCACCCGGATACTCAATCCGCCGAAGATTCCGGCCAGTGCCGGCAACGCCTTAGCGGCCGCGATACTCGCGCCGGTAGTCGTAGGAACGATATTTTCAGCCGCATTTCGTGCCTCGCGCAGATCCTTAGCCGGCGCGTCCTGCAAACGCTGGCTGGCGGTGTAGCTGTGCACCGTGGTCATCATGGCTTTTTCGATACCGAACGCTTTTTCTATTATCGCCGCCACGGGCGTAATGCAGTTGGTGGTACATGACGCGTTCGAAATGACTTCGTGGTGCGGCTTCAGGTCCTGTTCGTTCACACCAATGACGTAAGTGTCGTGGAAATGTTCGTGCTTTTCCGGAGCAGATAATACGACTCGCCGCGCGCCGGCTTCCAGGTGCTTGCGCAAATCTTCGTGCTTGACGAATAAACCGGTTGATTCTATCACGACATCAATGTTCAAATCCTTCCACGGCAACTGCGTCGGATCTTTTATCGCCAGCACCTGCACGTGCTTACCGTCGATAATTACGCTCGTACCGTCAAAGCTGACGTCGTGCCCGTACGTTCCATAGTTGCTGTCGTGCTTCAGCAAATGCGCCAGGGTTTTTGTATCGGTAAGATCGTTGATCGCGATGATTTCGATATCGGTGCGGTCAAACGCAATCTTGAATGCGTTGCGCCCAATCCGGCCAAAGCCATTAATTGCCACCCGTGTGTTCATTTTGTCCCCTCACTTAGATTCATTTTCCATTCTATTGTAGAAGCACAAGCGGGTAGCATGCAAGGGTTACGTCATGCAATCACCTTAAAACGCCTCAATTTTGCAACAACCCGCTGCATGTTTTTCAGACGAGGATCGTCAAATGTCAGCCACGTGCAGGTAACAACTTCGGATTCCTGAGGTTTCAAGTTCTCGTCCGCCGCCAAAAATGCATATCGGAAATCGTGATGAAAGTGCGCTGGCTCGTTCTTCTCGGGCCGAGCATCATAATGGTATGTTGCGATATCCAAAGGCACGCACTCGTTGCCATTGATAACTGCAAGCAGTCTTGCAATTGACACGCCCGTTTCTTCAATAGCTTCACGCCTCGCAGCCGTCCACGGGTCCGGGTCTTCAGCTTCCCAGTGGCCGCCCGGCTGGAACCAGTCATCAAAAAATCTATGATGGACTGCCAGAATTTTGTTGCGGTCAGGCGAAACCACGATACCGGCCCCGGCAATGTGACCGCGAAAATTTTTTCGGTCATTCAGGGGTTCGTGAGCTGCTAGCTGCTCTTGGAGTAGACCAAGCCGAGCCCGCTCCTCAGGAAACACTTCGAGATATTCCGATACGATTTCTTGCAACATACCGTTCGCTTTAAAACTCGGTCAAAATATTATTTTCAGCAAGATAAGTCAATGCTTGAAATTTATATTTATTCGGATCCAGTGATTTGACAGCCTCTTTCATTGGTAGCCAATGGTACCCACCGTGTTCCCAGCTAAGGTTGATTTGTGGTTTGATGCCCGGCAACCTACCGGCATACACTAAACGGATTCTGCTATCAGTATCAATTTCTTCTGTTTTTGCATAAACAAGCTTCAGCTTCGTCGACGCAAGATTGAGCCCGGTTTCTTCGCTGATCTCCCGCAACAATGTTTCGAGCGGTTCTTCGGAGCCATCAATGAAGCCGCCGGGTAAATCCATCTGCGAAGCCTGGGAAGGGTGCGTTGGGCTGCGCCGTAACAGCAGAACGTTGTCCTCATCATCCTGCAGAACGACTTTTACGGTTCGGCTTGTTTTCATAGCTATTTTTTGTAACGTTCGATGCACTCAGCGATGATTTTTTTGGCGTCATCGATGTTGCCCCATCCCAGTACTTTTGTCGTGCCTGGTTTTTTCAAATCCTTGTAGTGGCTGAAGTGGAATTCGATCTTTTGTTTCCAGCGTTCGCCAAGGTCGTCCAGTGAGTTGATGGAATCGCCGGTGTTACGGTCGTCGGCCGGAACGACCACGATTTTGTAATCCATTTCGCCGTCGTCTTCGAAGTTCAAAATACCTAATATTTTCACCTCTAGCCAGACGCCTGTCGGAACGGGCTCGCTGCATACAACCAAGGTATCGAGCTCGTCACCGTCTTCGTCGAGAGTCTGAGGAATGAAGCCATAGCTGCATGGTTTTGCGAAAATCGCCGGCTCAACCCTATCGATCATAAATGCGGCCCGTTTTCGGTCCCATTCAATTTTCAAACGCGACCCTTCGGGAATTTCTACGACAGTGTTGACGATGCCATTCTGCCAATCACCCGGATCCAGCACTTTATTATAATCAGCCATTTAGCCTCCTCGTGTTAATATTGCGCGTTATCTGGCGATATTGTACCAATTAGCAGACTTTCGACCAACTCCACAATCTGTGCGCATTACGATCTATCGGGTACGACCCGATAGATCAAATTGAAGAAATCTCGCCTACCTGTCTATAGGGTCGTACCCGATAGATTGAGCCAAAAATTATATATCGAACAGACGCGGGAAAATGTAAAAACTCTTTTCCTGGTGTACACTTATACGCAAGATGACGAAAATAATCGGGCACCGCGGTGCAGCCGGGCTCGAACTCGAAAACAGCCAAGCCAGTCTGCTTGCTGCAATAAAGCACGGCGTTGATATTATCGAAATTGACGTGCATCTGACAGCAGACGACAAACTAGTGGTCGTCCACGATCCCACGACAGGCCGAGTTGCCGCCAATCATGTAAAAGTAAGCGAAAAAACGCTCGCCGAGTTGCAGGCCATCGAGCTCAACAATGGCGAAAAATTTCTGAGCCTTGATCAAGCTCTCGATACGATAGGTAATGTACCGGTTATAATAGAAATCAAAGAGCGTGGCTGCGTTGATGAATTACTGTTGGTTCTGGGCCGTCACCCGCAAACCAACGCCAGTGTGGCATCATTTATCCCTGATGAACTTCGTCAAGTCCGGCGAGTTTTGCCAAATATACCTATCTACGCGCTTGAATATCTTGCACCCATCGACATCGTGCAGACGGCTCATCATATCCAGGCTACCGGTATCGGCATAAATTTCTGGTTATTGAATCCGCTTACCTATTACTTGGCAAAACATTACAATCTGGAAGTGTACGTGTACGTTTATAACGGAAAATTAGCCGAAAGAATTATGAATTATAGTGCGCCGTTTCTTCGAAAGCTCTATCCGGATCTGCATTTCTGCACCAGGCACCCGGAAATATTCGTGTCTGCGAAATGGCGTAAAGGAACCTGAACCTCCAGGTTGGTGAAATCAAAACCAGATAAGTTATACTGAAATTCCATGGGAAGGGGAAATTAAATGCGGGCAGTGCTTGTCGGTATCGAGAAGTTGGCATCGAATATCTCGGTATTCAAGTTCAAGCCGGAACAACCGCTATGGTTTGAGCCTGGGCAATTCGTCGAGATTCATATTCCACATCCGGATGTTGACGAAAGAGGTGACAGCCGTGAGTTTTCCATCACCAGCACGCCTGACGAGCCTTATATCGAACTCACGATAAATTTTGCGGCTAATGGAAGCTCATTCAAACGAGCGTTAAGGCGGCTGGTAATCGGCGATGCGGTCAGTTTTGCGACGCCGATGGGAGATTTCGTGCTGCCAAAAGACATGTCCATACCGCTCGTTTTCGTGGCAGCCGGAATCGGCAGCACTCCGTATGTAAGCATGATTAAATGGCTGACAACACGCGGCGAAAAAAGAGACATTACACTAATCTATAGCGCCAGCACACCTGACGATTTTCTGTTTACCGAGTTTTTTCAGGATTATCCGCTCGCATATTTTCCCATCCTATCGCGGCCGAATAAAAATTGGCATGGCGAAACAGGGCGGCTTGATGTCAACAGGCTTTTAGCAATCATCGGCCCAGTAGAAAATAAGCTTATTTACCTTGCCGGGCCGCAAAGTTTTATCGAACCGCTATACAATGATTTACTGGCTGCCGGCATTGCTCGCCGCCAACTGTTACTTGATTACTTCCCTGGCTACTAATACTTTAGGCTGCCGCTACTGGAGCTACTTCTTCGTCGGCTTCGGTTTTTGGCACCAACTTGCCCTCGAGATATTCACGAATGATAAGGGCAGCCGTGGCGCCTTCGCCGACAGCCGTGGCAATCTGCATAGTCGCGCCGGAACGGACATCGCCCGCCGCGAATACACCGGGCATGCTGGTTTGCAGGTGCTCATTGGTTTTGACCAGTCCTATCGGATCAAGTTCGATGCCAGAGGCTTGCAAAAATTCAGTATTCGGCTTTAAGCCCACGAACACGAACACGCCATCGGTCGGAAATTCAACTTTGGCGTTTTTCGTTTTGTCTGTGCCGGTAACCTTAACGACCTTGTTATCTTCGCCGACAATTTCATCGGTAGAAGTTTGCAGATGCACGGTAATTTTGCCGGCCTTGACCGCTTCGTCCAGGTCTTGCTGCAACACATCAGAAGCCTTCACAGAGCTACGCACCAATATGTCAATATGGCTTGCAAAGCGTGTTAAAAACAGGCTTTCCTGCACCGCCGAATTGCCGCCGCCAACCACGACCAGCCGCTTATCACGATAGAAAGCGCCATCGCAGGTCGCGCAGTAATGCACGCCGCGCGCGTAATATTCCTGCTCGCCCGGTACGCCGATTTTTTTGTAATCGCTGCCGGTGGCCACCAATATCGTCTTGGCGTAGATATCGCCGCTGGTAGTCTCTAGCTTCTTTACGTCACCTTCATTGACAATCTTTGTTACTTCGCCCAACTCAATGACTGCTCCAAATCTTTCAGCCTGGCCGCGCAATCCTTCGGCCAGTTCAAGCCCCTGTATACCTTTCGGAAACCCCGGATAATTATCTACCCAATCGGTCACAGCCGCCAATCCGCCAACCACGCCGCGCTCGAACAATAACGTGCCAATATCCTCACGCGTCGTATAAATCGCCGCACTCAAAGCGGCCGGCCCTGCGCCTACCATCACCACATCGTGTACTTTTTTCTCAGTCATAACCCCTCTGTTTCAATAAATTCTTACGCTATTCTACCACGATTCTCTTTAATCTATATGCGGCGTAAATTTGCGTATGGGACGGCTGGATTGAGGTTAACCGAGGCAGTAATCTCGCTGAACTTTATCCGGCTCCCATACATCTTGGACACTTTCACTAAACTAGAAAGGAGTGAAAGTGAGAACACGACATATGACTGGAAAACAGCTCCAGGTATACGGAGCCCGTATCCGTTTAGCCTGGTTTCGAGCTGCCGAGGAACTCGGCAGCGTGTCTGCAGCCTGTAAGCATTACGGTATTGCAAGAAGTGAATACTACTACTGGCACAAACGGTGGCTGGAGGACGGCAAAAAGCTCACCAGCCTCTACGATCTGCCTCGGACGCCCCACAGTCACGCGCAGGACATGGACGAGACAACGACAAGCCTCATCCTGCAACTCCGGCTTGGTTTAGGCTACGGCGAGGCCAAGCTAGCGGTTGTCCTTGCACGAGACTACAGCGTAACAGTGTCCCGCCATGGTGTCGGTAATGTCCTGCGCAGAGCTGGTGTCACCGAGCCCAAGCCGCGCAAGCGGCGTGTCCAACGCCGCCTGAGCGACTACGCATATGCACCCGGCGAAAAAGGTCAGCTGGACGTCAAACATTGGAAGCGTGCCGCCTACCAGTACGACATTGTCGACTGTGCCACTCGGATTAAGTACAAGCGGCTATACCCGGGCGTTAACCCCGCCTACACAGTAGACTTCCTGGAGCATGCCGTCCGCTTTTTCGCTCCGGCGTTCTCGTTTCGGAGCATCCAGACTGACAATGGTATGGAGTTTGTCTACGACCAACTGTCGCGGGCCAAAACAACGACCGTCTCGCCGGTGACGCGCTGGCTCGAAGCGCATGGCATCCAGCATGGTCGGATACCATCCCGCAGTCCCCATCTCAATGGACGGATTGAGCGCTCCCACGGCGTCGACAAAGACCGGTACAAGAGATTGACTACCAACTCGCACCAGAAAGCCGAGCTGCAAACCTTCCTTGTTGAGGATTGTCTGGATTACAACTTTTACCGGCCGCACAGCATGCTCCGCATGCTGACGCCCGTGGCATACCTGCAAGGTATTCCTGGCTACGAGAATGCTACACTTGACACTAGTGTCCTATATGTTTAGGAGCCCGACCTATCTCGCTGAACTTACTATTTATATTTATTTATAACTATTATTTAATATATTAATGACCGGAGAGATGCCTGAATCACCAAACGCTTTAATCGTATCGGAATCTGTGGACGCGATAATTGCTCACGTACTCGAGGCAGAATTACCGGCCCGCAAACGGCATCAGCTTTCAGACCCCGACAGCATGTATGGGATTGCCACGCAAAGAGTTTGGATAGGAGCAGAACCGCCTAGTTATATCACTTCACCGTTTCAAGATCCAAAATATATAACGTCGGCAAATCCTGCGGATTATCCGGGCTTTCAGGAATTTCAGTCGGCAATGCTGGAAGAATACACTGCCCGCGAATTTGAAAGTCTGTATTGGCGAACTTACGGCGAGCTTTTTGGACAAGTCATCAACCCGGATGATTTTATTACGCTCGTTGACGTTTTTGATTATCTATACCGACATTCGGTTCACGCCGAAGACAATATCAAGCCGCCGGAAGTTGCCGGTAAAATAATACATCGATCAACTGATATCGTGACCGACCCTAGCGACGGCAGTGCAAATCCTGACGATATCGCATCACTTGCGCTACCGCCGATCGTACATTTGCTTGATATTCAGAGTGCAATTGAATCACCTGACTTGGCCGGAACGATCGCAAGACAACTTTCAGCCGCCCTTCTGAGGATTTCAGCGGAAGGCACCGCCGACCGTGTAGCCAGCTTACGCATCCGAGACCGCCTGCACGAGCTGGGCTATCCTAATTTTGGCGAAAACAGGAATTCGACCAGGCAGCGCCATAGTACAGGCGAACGTTATATTTCACGAAGTGCATTAATATTGATCAGCCATTTCACATTGGGATTCCAAAAAGGTTTGCCTGCATCTGGAAGCGAAGCATTGCAAACTATCCAGTCAACTATATTAAATTTTGTTCAGGATCAGGCTAACGGTGGCAACGTGATCGCAGAGCAACTCATCGGAGCATTTGAGAGGCTAAGCCCAGGCAAGGGCTTCCAAGTCAAAGGCGTGCCTGCCGCGCGAGATTTGCCGTTTGGCACGATAATTCATGTTGCCAACGAACTTACAAAGCAGCTGAACCATTACGAAGGGTTGGTCGGCGATCAACTATTGCCGCAACTCGATACCAGTGATTTAACTGAGTTGCCGATCGCGTTCCAGCGCATTTTGTACGCTATGGATCCGGCTTTATTGCGTGTTGCGGCTTCGGACGAAATTCCGCTTCGGCAAGCACCGAATCTGCGTAAACAAATGGTTTACATTGAAGCACTTTCCGGCCAGTGGCGCGATCTCACCAGAGTCCCCGGCCCGACTGTTGGTGATTATGTGTTACGTATGCAGTCACTCGGCTGGAAACCAGACACTATTCGACGGCATCTTGAGGATTTGGAACATAGATCGCCAGATCCGGCAAGCAGCAAACTGGCAGCCATCTCAAAGGATCCACGAACAAACCGTAGTCATGTTGCCGCAGAGCGGCAGCGATCCGGTTATGGCTATATCAGCTAGGCGCTTATGCTGATTTTAACTACGCTACGGCAGGCGCGAGTTTGGCGAGATTGTAACCGACCACTACTTCACGGCTGTCATCATGCCTTGTCACGACTGTCACGGGCACTGTCAGCGCGCCGCTAAGCGCGAGGGCTTCGGCTTGGCGTTCGGGCTGCTCGTCCAGGTTGACGATTTCGTATGTTAAGCCTTTCATGCCAAGAAACTTCTTCACCATTCCGCAGTACGCGCATGTATTGGTAGTGAAGATTACAATGTTTTTTACCATGTTGCCCCCTCTTATTTTGGCTCTTATTTTTGGTTTTTACGTTTTGGTTAAGCGTAAGATTAATTTTATATGGTGTCTGAATAAAATGCAATACGCTATATATTGTGTTTTTTACGCCACTAGCTGCCGATTTTTAGGAGTGTAATATCAAATACCAATGGCGCGTTAGCCGGAATTCCGGATCCCTGCGGCGGATTGGCGCCATATGCTTCGTCGGCCGGTATCAGCAGCTGCCGCGATCCGCCAACTTTCATACCCGGAATACCTTGCTGCCATCCCTTGATTACACTGTTCAGGCTCAACGATGCCGGTTGCCCACTGTCTTGCGTGCTCTGGAAAATTGTGCCAGAGCTTGCCACAGCACCTGTATACATTACCGTAACGGTATCACCTGCTTTAACGGCAGTTCCTGAGCCAACTTTTACGTCGGTACTTTTAAGTTGATTGACTTGGCTGACTGGCGTGAAGTTGGTCAACTTCGTTCCCGCCAGCGTCTTTTTCGGAGTAGTGGTTGATTTGCTAGTGGAAGAATCTTGTGTGTTATGCTTTGACGTAACCATCTGCACAATTACCAGCACGCTGAAAGCCGAAGCCAGCGCAAAGAAAAACAGTGCTATACCGAGCGCAATGATACGATCACGTTTACGGGTTGTTGACATCTCTTTTAGAACTCCTCTTTGACATTACATTAGTAGCATTGGCTTATCAGGAAAGCCGTGCAGCAATCCGTGAATAATCGCATTTTGCAGCGACCCTGAAACAAACGGTACATTCGGTAGTTCCCTGACCGGCAGCCAAGTCGGCGTATATAAATTGCTTCCAAGCGCGTGAATCTTAGCTTCGTCTGAATCTGGATCAAGCATAGCGTCACCCCCGGTGTATTCGCATAAGTATACGTATTGCGTGCCGTATGGTTCGCCGGCTTCTTCCATAAAAACAAATCGCGGGTTGGTTACCAGTAAGCTTGTTTCTTCGCGAACCTCACGATCGATTGCCATTAAGGGTGATTCATTCGGTTTTATCGCGCCGCCTACGAGCGTATAGTATTGCTGCCCGAATTTGTTACGATGCATCACCAGCAACGCATCGTCTTTAACAACAATTACCCGCACTGCCTTTCGCATCTCATCATTATACGTGGACAGACAGCGTTTTGGCTAGCCGGCAATTTCGTATTGTTTCAGCTTCTTTTGGTTAGCTTCTGTGTGGCCCTGCTGAAGCTTAAGCAGTTCGGCATAAATTCCGCCCGACTTGGCCAGACTGGCTGGGGTGCCGATTTCATCAACTTTGCCATTTCTCAATGTCACGATCTGGTCGACGCTCTGGATGGTGCTTAAACGATGGGCGATGATGAGCGTGGTCCGGCCTTTCATCAGGTGTTCGAGAGCCTCCTGGACCATCCTTTCGCTTTTACTGTCGAGACTGGACGTCGCTTCGTCCAGTATCAGGATGGGCGCGTCTTTGAGCAGCGCGGGCGATGGCGATGCGTTGTTTCTGTCCGCCGGAGAGTTTGAGGCCACGCTCGCCTATCTCCGTGTCGTAGCCTTTCTCGAACTTGCTGATAAATTCATGCGCGTTGGCCGCTTTAGCTGCGGCAATGACTTCCTTTTCGTTAGCGGTCGGCCGAGCGTAACTGATATTTTCGCGGACCGTACCGCTGAACAATGCCGGCTCCTGGAATACTACGCCGATATTTTTACGCAAACTGGCTTGTGTAACATGGGTGACATCTTGTCCATCAATCAATATCACACCCGAATTCGGATCGTAAAGGCGCAAAAGCAGATTTGTAATCGTGGTTTTGCCTTCGCCGCTTTCACCGACTAATGCCACCTTACTATCTGGCGCGATACTGAAGCTCAAACCGTTTAAAACGTTTTTCTTATCATAGGCGAAACAAACGTTATCGAATACTATACTGCCGCTCGCAACATTAATCTTTCGAGCTCCGGGCATATCAAGCTGTTCAGGTACTTCGTCCATAACAGCAAAGTAATCTCTGCTGTTGGCGATAGCGCGCTGTGTCCTGTCAACCAAGAAACTGATACTGAAAATCGGGATTCGGATGAGCGCCGCATATTGTATAAGCAATACCATGGTACTTATCGTATATACGCCGCGAGCCGTTTCCACAAAAACATACATGAAAACCCCGAAGAAAATCACGGCAAGCACGCAACGCCGAATATTGTCCTGCCGGTGCCAGTATTTGCTTTGCGGCTCGACAACTGTGACTGCATGCTGCAATTTGTGATCAAAATATTTCAGCTCGCGAACTTCCTGCATGAAGCTCTTGACGACTTTTACCTGGCCCACGCTTTCGGCGAACCGGCCGCTTGCTATATCTAAATCTTCATTGATTTCTTTTTGGTAGCGCTGCCATTTGGAACTCGTCCTGGCTGTCAGCCCGATAAATACCGGATATAACAGGCCGAGCATTATAGCCACCGGCGGAGCGTAATGCGCGACTATAGCGAGCGTGAATATCGTGCTGAAAATAAACTGCAAAAAATTATTAGAGAACATCTGCACGAAATCACCGATGTCCTGAATGCCGCGGTTCATCCGATTGATGATCGTACCCGTCAATTCAACGTCGAAATACCGCTGCGGCAACTTCATGATGTGTTCGTAATATCGGCTGCTCATGAGTTTTTTAAGCTTGATTGCAAGCATATCTCCCCAAAAGCCGCTGATATTACTGAAGAATGTCTGGCCGATATCGGTTAGAAAAATCAAAAATGCATAAAACGCGACCCGTCCTACTTCCGGATTTCCGCTTTTAACGCCGTCAGTTATGGTATCGATCGCAGCTTTGGTCAAAAGCGGCACGAACTGGCTCATCGCCGCCAGAAGCAACGTAAAAATCGTTATTAAAATGTAATATCGTTTTAAACTCGAAGTGAATCGAATAATCCGCCAAATGTCTCGCATAAGAGTCTATTATAAAGTGAATCCGAGTAATCAAAAAGCTAATTAAAAGCCACTGCTAATCACCCGTAAATGTCGCGAACGGCATGGTGCTGGTGCATTTCATAACATTCAAACGACTCCGATTCCGAGTGATACCTGAATTTCAATTCATACTCAATCTCGAAATAATCGCCGTCCATGGTCCGGTATTTAATTTTCGCATTATGGTCATGCTTATCCTTCATATGATGACCGTTGTATACCGGATATTGGCGTTCTTCGCCCGGCTGAAGATCGTCATTAAATCGTTGTTCGGTCCCGAAAATATGTATACTGTGCAGCCACAATTGCATGCGTGATGCATTATAAATCCGTAAATAGATCTGCACATTATCACCGTTGAAACGATTGTCGATGCGCCTGACCTGGAGCACCGGAAACGTGCTTTCATCGCCTTTTCTAATTTGCGGTAAAGGCTGTGCGGCATTTACTGATTGCTGCCCGGCATCAATTGCATCAAAATTTTCAGAAGATTGCGCGTTCTGTATATCAGGATCGTTCGGATCATAAATAGGTTTGCCCGACATCATTCTGCCCAGTCCCGTCCAAAAATTAGGCATATTTTCCCTCCACAATATATGACAACACTAATTATAACGCCAATGACAACACGTTTATATTTTAAAATTTGGGCCTATTGCAAATCAACTGATTGAAACGTACGCTAATCAAATGTGGTTATTCTTCGCGTTCCTTTCCGGTGTGATGTTTACCGGCGAGTCACTGATTTCCAGGCATGTCCTGCGCGGCGGTAAAGATGCTTGGGCATTTTCGTTTTATTTCAGCTTGATCGGTGCGATTGTCAGTTTCCCTTTTATGCTGGCGAACCCAAAAATTCCGCATACGCTTACGCCGTGGTTGCTCGCAGCCCTGGTCGGGATATTGATTGTCTGTAACAACTTATTGATGTTCAAAACATTTAATTATCTAGAGGCTTCATTATCGGGCGCATTGTTAAAATTTAAACTCGTTTGGATTTTTATGTTGAGTGTCATATTTTTAGGCACTCCTTTTTCGTGGGATAAATTACTTGGGACGCTTCTTGCGACTAGCGCAGGCGTCGTGATCATTCACAATATCAGACGCCCAAAATCGCTTACAGGTGTCGCTTATGTAGTGTCTGCAACTTTATTCAACGCAGCCGTTATTATATTGTTCAAATATTTGCTGACATATTTCAGCCCTGCAAGTCTGACATTCTACCCGACTTTTTTATTACCTGCTTTAATCAACTTGGCATTGATGCCGAACGCTCGCGCACGAATCAAAAGAATCTACAAAGAAGACGGCAAGATGCTAACATTCGCATGTGCACTAGGAGCATTTGCCAATCTCGCACTTAATAAGAGCCTTTCATTAGGTGAAGCCACGAGCGTGCTGGTGATTATAGAAGCGTTTCTGGTTGTCACACTAGTCGGTGAACATATTTTCCTGAAAGAAAAAGAACAAGTCTGGGTCAAAATTGCCGCCGTAGCACTAGCTACCGCCGGCGCAATCTTGATTAGGTTAAGCGGCTGAATTAGCGTTTCATTCAATACGTGCTCCGAATATACTCTTATAGCACGATAATTAAATAATCATATAATTCATATCACAGCATACCCATGCCTAAGCTTATACAGTATTTTTTGGGAGGTGGGTATGGGCGATCGACCAAATGTTCTTGCGACTGAGCCACCTGTACAGGAAACAGTTGCCATTCCGTGCCGTGAAGACGTAACAAGCCGTTTAAACAGCCGTGCATTTGACGAAGTAGCCATAGGGGATCTGGTACTGGCACAGGAAATGATTACAAGCGTCCAACCGGGAAATGTAGTTGTTATCTGCTGCCCGAACGAAAAATGCAATTCATATTGCTCACTTAGTATTTCAAACGGCTTCTACAAAGTTTCCAGCTCTACGCTCTGCATGCGTGCGATTAATAACCAGCGACAAAATCAATGACTTTGTAAAAGGTCTGGCCTTTTAAGGCATTGTTTTTGCAGATTATTCCCACTCGATGGTGGCTGGGGGTTTGGTGGTTATTTCGTAGACGACGCGGTTGATGCCGCGGACCTCGCTGACGATACGGCTGGATATTTTGGCAAGCAAATCATAGGGCAAACGTGCCCAGTCGGCGGTCATAACGTCCCGGGATGTAAATGCTTTGACCACCGCGGCGCTTTCGTAAGTGCGTCCGTCGCCCATTACACCGACTGATTTAACTGGCAATAAAACTGCAAAATATTGGTATAGCTGCTTGCGCACTTCCGGCAATTTTTCGATTTCTTCACGCACAATCGCGTCGGCTTCCTGTAAAATTCTGACGCGTTCTTCGGTAATTTCACCGACTACACGCACGCCAAGACCCGGCCCCGGGAATGCCTGGCGTTTGACAATTGCATCCGACAGTCCGAGCGCGGCCCCGAGCAAACGAACTTCGTCCTTAAATAACTCCCGTAGCGGTTCTATGAGCTTGAGCCCCATTTTTTCCGGCAAACCGCCGACGTTATGATGTGACTTGATGGTCGCGGACGGGCCTTTGATCGACTTCGAAGTTATCGCGTCTGGGTACAGCGTTCCCTGCACCAGGAATTTAGCATTCTCGACTTTCTTGGCCTCCTCTTCAAAAATGGCGATGAACTCGGCGCCGATAATTTTGCGTTTTCGTTCTGGATCGGTCACACCCGCCAACTTGGCGTAGAAGCGTTCAGCGGCGCGGATCGGCTTGATATTCAATCCAAGATCTTTGTACATATCCAGTACTTCTTCGTATTCGTTTTTCCGAAGCAGCCCAGTGTCCACGAATATGCATGTCTGCTGTTCGCCAATGGCGCGGTCAACCAGCGTCGCGGCAACCGATGAGTCAACTCCGCCCGACAAAGCGCAAATCACATTACCGTTACCCACCGTTTCACGAATAGCGGAGATTTGGGTGTCAATCAGCGATTCTGGCTGCCAATCGCGCTTAAACCCGCATAAGCCAAGGAAATTACCGAGCATTTCGTTGCCGTGTTCGCTCTGGGCAACCTCCAGATGGAACTGGATGCCAAAAATGTTTTTGTCGCCATTTTCCATGGCCGCGATCAACGAACCGCTTTTGGCAACCAACGTAAACGCCGGCGGAAGCTTCGACACGTGGGTGCCGTGACTCATCCACACCGTGCTGCCGTCGCAGTCTTTCGCAATGAGTTTGCTCGGAGCTTCAACACTGATAGTTGCCCGACCATATTCACGAATATCAGAATCTTCAACCGTCCCGCCAAAAGCTTGGGCGATCAGCTGCATACCGTAACAAACACCTAAAATTGGGATATCGAGTTCAAAAACGGCTTCGTCAACTTGCGGTGCGTCCTCGTCAAAAACCGAACTCGGGCCGCCTGACAACACTAACCCAAGCGGTTTATATTTTTTGATTTCGTCCAGAGAAGTTTCGGGCGACAGAATCTCACTGTAAACACCAAGCTCGCGTGCCAGCCTGGCTATTAATTGCGTGTATTGTGAGCCGTAATCGAGTATGACGAGAGTTTCCACTGATGAACTCACTTCACACCTCCCGTCCAGCTTCAAACCATCCCGACGGCATGCTGCTTCTGTTTCGTTCGTCAGTGTACCAATAGGTACGCTTCCTCAAGAGAACGGATACATCATACTCGCCAGGATGGTTTTCACTTAACAGACGTGACGCATGAAATGAGTTCAATTGTAATTTCCTCCGCCGTTAGTTACGAATAAGTCGTGCGGGTGGCTTTCGGTCAACGAGGCCTGGGTTATTTGCACGAATTGAGCCGTATCCCATAATTCTGCAATGGTTTTAGCGCCTACATAATAAAAACCGGATTTTACGCCCCCGATCATCTGGGCGACAAAGTCAGCTACCGATCCGGTGGTCGGCACCAAACCTTCCACTCCTTCGGCAACCAGCACGTCCTTTTGCGAATAACTTTTGCCGTGGAACTCATCCTCGGAGCTTATATCCATGCCGTGTTTCATCGCTCCGATCGAACCCATGCCCCGATAGGATTTGAATGCATAGTTTTCAGCACCGTTAATGATGCTCTTGAACCGGGCCGGAACATCTTCTGGTTTGAGATAAGTGACTTCGCCCGGTGATTCCGTCGTCTCGGCAAATTTGCGTCCCATCATGACTGTTGACGCACCAGCCGCCAAGGCTTTTACGATATCACCCGAGTATTTAATACCGCCGTCCGCGATAACGGGCATGCCGGCAGGTTTAGCAGCTTTGCTGGTGTCGAACAATGCGGTTAGCTGCGGCACTCCCATGCCGGAGACTAATCGCGTCGTGCAAATTGCGCCGGGGCCCATGCCCACACGAATCGCGTCAGCACCGGCATCTACCAACGCCTGCGCTCCGTCGCT
Source organism: uncultured Candidatus Saccharibacteria bacterium (assembly GCA_963742655.1). GTDB lineage: Bacteria > Patescibacteriota > Saccharimonadia > Saccharimonadales > UBA4665 > JAICLK01. Next base: position 362,906 of record CAVUMM010000008.1, on the reverse strand, counting down.
CGTAGCGACATTGCCGGCGATTACGTCTACTTTGTAATGATCTTTGATATACTTGGTCGTTTCTATCACCTGCTTGGCGTGGCCGTGTGCCGAATCTACGATTATCACATCTGCGCCGGCTTCGACAAGTTTTTCAACGCGCGCTTCAAAACCCGGGCTGGATCCAACGGCCGCGCCTACCAGCGATCCGGCATCCTTTACTTTTTTTACTTCCGCAGCCTGTTCGTCAATCGCCAGGTTTCGATGTATAAATCCGATTCCGCCGGCTTTGGCAAGCGCAATCGCCAACACAGATTCTGTTACTGTATCCATCGGCGCCGAAACGAGTGGCGACTGTAGTTTGATATTTTTTGTTAATTGAGTTGATAACTGTATCTCATTACGAGAAAACCCCGCATAGCGGGGCCGTAATAAGACATCATCAAACGTTAACGCTGTAGTTAATTGTGTGTCCATATATGATTCTACCCCGAAATTGCTGATTTTGTCAAAACAAACTGCTTATATTTTTAGCGCATTACCAACCGCCACCGCCTCCTCCTCCGCCACCGCCGCCGGCAAAACCGCTGCCACCCGAACTGCGCGGCGCGTTAAAGCTACTGCCGACTGCGGGCGCAAAACCGCTATTCAGCGAACTGGCGAGGTATACCGCATTGAAGGTCGCGAAGTTTCCCGAATACCAATCGGGTGGCGCCTTATATATACCTTCGAATTTTTTGGCCCACTGTTGCTCAACTTTCAGCACTATGGCGAAGGGCAGCAGTTTTTCAAACAGATCAACGGTTTGTTGCGGTGCGTCTGATTTTTCTGCGTACGGGGCATCCGGGCTTTGTAATTTAGCAATGCGAGCTTTTTCGGCGACTTCCATATACATCTTCAGTCCAAGGATATGCTCCTTCGCCGTCACACCTTTCGCCGTACGCGCCGGCAACAAATGATAAAAGATCGAAAACACGATAAAACCCAAAGCAAGTCCGGCCACAAGCCAACCCGCCAACCCGTTCGAGAACGAAAGAAACAGCCATATGAATAGGACGATGACAGAAATTGATAACGTCACACGTCTCGATGGGTTTGACACAAAATAACCGCGATCCGTTAATGAAACTCCGACAGATTGCTTTGCGTTTTTTGCAACCGATGACAGTTTTGTTGCCAGTGCGGCAACGTCAATTTGATCACCGATTTTGCTGCCTGATCCAAACAACCCGTTCAAAATATCAACTTCCCAGTGGTTGAGCGCGCTCCAATCCGCATTAAGCAATTCCAAGGTGTATGCTTTCTTTTTCATAACGAGCAGCCTTTTGTCTTCCGATTCGATAATTCGAATGTACTTTCGGATTGCCAAGTCTATGATAGTGGCCGTCAAGTCGCGATTATCCACTACAAAATCAATCAGCGCGCCGACTTCTATCGGCTTCAATCCATCCGGCGCATCGTATTCCGGAATTATCGTACCGCGCCCCTTGGCATCACGCCCGCGCTTGAACCACCAAACGAATCCGCCACCTGACAGCAATAAGAAAGGCACAAAAAATTCTAATATAGGCACCGCGTAATCATGCAGCCAGTCTGTCCATGTCATCGGATGAAAGTAGCCTTTTTGGAATCCGACCACGAACGTGAGAGTTGATTGCGATTGCAAGTTGAATGCGGTCGTATTGATGGTCTGCGGGCTTACGACTATCTGGCATTGTTGAGATGTTGAGCCAAAGCTGCCGACGAAACATTTCGGACGCTGAGATGCAAGTCTGAGACCCGCTGGCAGATGCAATGTCGCTTGCACAGCCAAAAACGGTTGGTCCCATTGGTCGCCGTTGACATCCCAATACAATTCATCATGGTCATTGTAAAAAGTGATGACATTTTGCTCCGAATATTTGATTGTGTACGCTTGTGTTCCCGTTACCGTCTGGTTGGGATTGCCGATTTTTAAGACTTCATTGCCGTTGCTGCTACTGATTTTATAGGCAGCCGGCGCACCGGAGGTCGAGCTGACACTTTCGACATGAATATTCATCGGGTGGCCTTTATACGAAGCTGGAATGGCACGTAATATGCCGTGATTATTGTCGGAGTAGTTTACTTTGATTTGTTCGACAACTTCCATGCGGCCCTGCGGATCCGCATTGCTCAAATAGTAATCTGCGTTGAAATTCGTGACGGTAAAATCATTGACGTCTGCAAAAGCCGAACCGGAAACAGCTATGCTTCCCGCAAGTGCAAGCGGAATAATCAATGCTATTAGATAACGTCTGATTTTAAATCCTTTCGGCTCCGAATTTTTCTTCAGCGGCCGCTGCTACCTGATCGAGTAATTTAGCTACCTCGGCATCGGTAAGTGTTCGCTGATAGCTTGCCACGGTGAACCTGAACGTCATTTGTTTATGCGTTAGATCGTCGGCTTTTTGGAATATGTCGAGCGGCTCGAGCTGGACGAATGTATCATTAACCGGATTTTCAGAGAGTTTCTCGTTTATAAATTCGAACAGCTCGGCGTAGTCCAGACCAGCGTCAACTTTAAGCGTAATATCTTGTGCGACTTTAGGAAAACGCGGCAACGATGTGTAATGCGGGCTGCGAGATAGCTTATCTAATAGCGGAGCTAACCCCAGCTCGAATCCGGCACAGAAATCGGGTAATTTAAGTGTCCGTCGCACCGACGCCTTATACTCGCCAATTCTTCCGATAACGATATTGTCGACTTTTACCGTCGCAGCCCTTCCGGATTCATAATACGTAGCAGCTTGGTCAGTATCGCGTTCGTCGAGTGGCTCGAAAGTAACGGACGAATCTAATCCAAATGCTTTCAGCAAATTCGTAAGATATTTCTTTGCCTGAAAATACGGCGCTCCGGCATAATTCCTCGCCGCTTTGCTGCCTGCCGCGATCATGCAAGCAATTCGTTCGAATTCAGTCGGCAATCCTTCGTCATCTGTTGACTCTTTTTGATGAACTTTCCCGATTTCGAATAACGCGAATTCACTGAAACCTGCCTTTATATTAGGATGCACTTTTTCAAGAAGGCTTGGCGTGAGACTCAGACGATAGTACTGCAGATCGGGACTAAGCGCATTTGCCAGCTGATACGCCCGTGATTTATCCTGGCCGACTCTGTCCAGCAGATTACCGTGCACGAAACTATAGGTCAGCACTTCATTGGCGCCAACCCTGCTGAGCAAGTTTCGAATTTGAGTCTTCAACTCCAGCATCGGGTCCTTCGTCGCCGGCGTTATGTCCCGCTTGGGCAAATCAAGCGGCAGATGATCGTAGCCATACAACCGGCCGACTTCTTCCACAACATCTTCCGGGATTTCAATGTCGGTGCGCCAGAACGGGGCTTTGATTAGCAGTTGGTGGCTGGTAGTTGGTAGTTGGGTATTCTCACTTGGCTCTTGATCCACCTTGAATTCGACGTTCTCGAGCAATTGTGTAATTTCCTCAACGGATAGCTTCAAGCCGAGCCGGGCATTGATAAAATCACTCGAAACGCTAACTGGCGGATGTAACGAACCTCGTTCCAGCACATCATCCGGCAAATGATTATCGTCAATTGCCGCACTTGCTACTATGCCGCCGGCATACCTGCGGATTTCGTCAACAATCTTGGCAAGCACCGCTAAATTCTGCAACGGGCTTTGGCCTTTCGTAAAACGTGTCACCGCATCAGTGAATAAGCCATGTTCCATGCTTGTTCGGCGAATGGAATACATATCAAAGTTCGCGCATTCGATAATGATGTTCGCGGTATTTTCGTCGACTTCCGTATCGCTGCCGCCCACCACACCGCCAAGCCCGATTGATTTGTCACGGGTGGCAATCATGATGGCGTCTTTACGCGGCGAAATTTCCTTGCCGTTGAGCAACATGAGTTTTTCGCCGTCGATAGGTTTTCGAACGACAAGCGTCGCATGGTCCGCGCCATTATCTTGGGATTTAACTTTGTCGTAATCGTAGGCATGCAAAGGTTGGCCGCTTTCAAGCATGAAGAAGTTGGTGTAGTCGACGATATTGTTAATGGGGCGCTGGCCAACTTTGGCAAGCTCCAACTGAAGCCAAACCGGACTTGGGCCGACTTTGACGTTATGCAGCGTGATTGCCGTGAAACGTGGCACGAGTTCTGGCAGCTCGTTTTTAACTTCGAGCTTAAGTTCCTCAGAATCAACGCCCGGAAATTCAGGATTTAGATTGTACCAGGCCGGGCTTTTGAACGGCTGTTGTTGGATGCCGGCTAATTCGCGAGCCACTCCAAGAAAACCGAAGCAGTCGGGACGGTGGGTGAACATTTTGTTTTCGATATCAAGCACTTTGTCGCCGGCCAGTTCATACAGCTCGGGAAACGAACTGCCGGGCGCGGCCTCTTTATCGATATCCAAAATTCCTTCGTGATCGTCGCCCAGTCCGAGCTCTCTGGCGCTGGCCATCATGCCATTACTCACCACGCCGCGAATCGGCCGCGCTTCAAGTGTGAATGGATCCTTATCGACAGTACTCGGCACAACCGTCCCAGGCGGCAACCATGCGGCTAGCATGCCTTCATACAAATTCGGCGCGCCGCAAACGATTTGCACATGACCGTTTTCATCACGCTCGACATCCTTGAATTTGCCGTCGTCGTCAACCATGCAGACATGCAGCCGGTCAGCATTTGGATGATCCACAATCGAGACAATCTTGACGATTAGAGTTCCCTCGTACTTTGATCCGATGTCAATAATTTCCTCGATCGCTCCGAGTTGCGCGCCGATTTTTTCGGCCAATTTGTAAACGCCATCCGGTGCCGGATCGCCAGCACATCCGTAACGCCGGTTCATGAATTTGATAGTATTTACGCTGATTTTCATGCGGCCAACTCCTTAGTAACACTCTTTTCGAGATAGCTCATAGTGCGGTCAAATTCCTTTTCCAGTTCGATATCGTAATGATTTGCAAGCACAAAGATTGACCACAGGCAGTCGGCCAGTTCGTGCCCTAACCGGCTGTCAATATCGACGCCACTGCGCACGCCTTCTTTAGCAGCAACCAATTTCATCAAATCTCCCACATCGCCAACAAATCCCAAGGCATGATCTTTTGCAGACCAAACTCTGCCGCGCTGCTTTTGATTCAAATCGTTGTACAATACAAGAATTTCAAGCGCCCTTGCTTGCAATGCGTCTAAACTTTTCATCGATGCAACCTCGCAGCAACGGCATACTGCGTAAAGTATTTTTCAATTTTCTTGTCATCATCAACAGGAGCGTTGCCAAAAAACAAATTCAGAAATTGCTCACGCGCAATCAAGACCTCCCTGACTCTTGGCGATTTTTTTACGATAAGCGCTTCTGTTGTCGCGTCAAACAAGTCCAGGGCCCTAATTAATGCGCCGTTAAACCGTTCATTATTGCCAGAGTTCCATGCATTGATTGAGCGACCTACTTCTGATCCGATGTTCCCCATCTGTTCAAATATACTCATATTTAACCAGCGTTTTCGATCAATCTTATAATTACTCATGGACAACTCCAGCAATAATCTCCTCTATCTTTTGCCTGACTCCGGTGCTTTCGACGTCACGCGATGGATTGCCATGATTCGGACGGATATTAATCATCGAGTCATATTCAATAAACTCCTGCTTCCCGAATACGGATGGATATAAATTTATACCCCAAAGATTAGCTTGCTTCGATCCGCGCTCTAGCAAAAATTGCTCCTCGTCGTAGTGCATTTCAGCATCAACGACAACCAGTTTCTTTTCTATATCGACAACGGCCTTCACGAAATCTCCGAACATCTTCCCGGACATTTGCCGTAATTCTTTAATTGTGATATCGCCGACTTGCTTCATACGAACTGCCTCAGTTCTTCGGTGGCCGGTTCTTGCGTGTAATCGGTGTAGCGAACCCACGTCGGGCTGATTGAGAAATAGACTTGGTCCGGGTCGTTTTTAAAATGTTCGACGCTGGGGATTTTTTCGAAGTGAAGCCTCTGACGTTCACGAAGTTCCTCGCCGCCAAGTTCGCGGGCAAAGCCTTCATATTGGACAGTTATCTCACCATTAAAACCAACAACGATTGCGACATGCGGCTCATGCAAAATGTTCTGATATTTTCTGGTTTTTTTGGATGTGCCAACCGTTAGCTCCAGTTGAGAATTCGCGGAATAGCCGACAACCGCCGCTTCGGCCTGCCCTTGCTCATTGGTCGTTGCCATCACGCAGTCGTCGTGCTGATTCAAGAAATCCAAGATTTTTTGTTGCGTAGAAATCATGCGAACTGCCTCAGGAAGCTTAAGCTGGCAGATTCGAAATGGCGGATGTCCTCGATACCGTATTTCATCATCACCAGGCGTTCCACGCCGCCGCCCCAGGCAAATCCGGTGTATTCTTTTGGGTCGATGCCGGCCATTTTCAATACGTTCGGATGAATCATGCCGCAGCCCAGCAATTCGATCCAACCGGTCTGGCTGCAGATGTGGCAGCCTTTTTTATCGCAGAACGGACACGACATGGCGAACTCGAAGCTTGGTTCGGTAAACGGAAAGTAAAACGGCTGCGTTTTGACATCAAGTTCTTTTTGGTAATACGCGCTTAAGAATGTCTTGAGCGTCGCCATCAGATTACCGGCGTGCATACCGCGGTCGACGTAGATGCCTTCGTGCTGGTAAAACGTGTGCTCGTGACGGGCGTCCAAGTCTTCATTGCGAAAAACCCTGTCCGGTACGAGCACGGCTATCGGCCGGCCATTATCAAGATTCGATTTATATTTCCTCAACATACGATTTTGCATCGTGCTGGTGTGAGCCGGTGCGATCAAACCTTCGGTCGTCATAAATGTATCGTAATCGTCGCGTGCCGGATGATCTTTAGGGAAATTCAGGCTGTCGAACATATGGTATCCATCGTCAATTTCTCGCGAGGATTCAATCGCAAAACCCATACGGTAAAAAATGTCCGAAATAGTTTCGATTTCTGTCGTCAGCGGATGTTTGCTGCCAAACTCGCTTGATAGTAGTTTCGGCCGTTCGTCAGCTGGCACATTGATATCAAACGGCGCTGTTACGTCAATCGGCAGCAAAGCTTGGGCTTGATTCGTTTGCGCCGCTACCATCTGCTCTATTTCGGCCCGTAATGCATTGATCTCCTGCCCAAATCCTGCACGTTGCTCCGCTGGCAAAGTTGGAATTTCCGCATAGAGCGCCTTAAGCTCAACCGCTTTCAATATGTCGGATTTGTTTTCGAGCTGCGCAAACCGGGTTTTCAACAATTCCGCAACCTCAGCCACGCGTGGATTGGAATAATTCATACTTGTCCTCATAGTATAGCAACCTGTTCAGGCCAGATTTGAAGCTCACGAAATCATTATTGCGCATTTTATGTGCTCACCAGCCTTCAACCGCGGAATAGTCGTCCTCTATCAATCTCTTGAGTACGAATCTACATAATACCGTCGCGTCACCTGAGTTTACGTTTTCAAAAGTATCCCCTGTTATATAGCTGGGGGCGATTGGCGCGTAATTTTTACGAGAAGGAGCTTCGTCTGGCAATACATTGACACCGGGGCCGGTGCGATACTGCTGCAACGGCCCTCCGACAACCGTGCCATAGAATCCGAAATCCGGGATCGGTCTCCATAGGCCATCGATCGCCAATACCTCCACCTGGGCGAACACCCTACTACCGAACGCGAAAGACTCGCCACCTCCAAACCCCGCCATGATACTTTCTATTTAACCATAAATGCTTACTCTTTGTAAAAAATGACTATCATCCGCGATACTAGACACATTGATACGCCTCATTGCGTTACAATATATTTATGGCGAATTTTTCTTTCGATATTGTCAGTGAATATGACCGGGCGGAAATGAACAATGTGTTCGATCAGACGGAGCGCGAACTTGCTAATCGTTATGATTTCAAAGGTACGCCGGCCGCTGTTGAGTGGCTGAATCCGGACAAAACAGGACTAAAGATTACCGGCAATAGCGACTGGCAGGTCGATGCCATCCTGGACATTGTCCGCAAGAAGTTAGCAGCTCGGGGACAAAGCCAAAAAATAGTAGATAGTAGCAAGGAGCTAGTAGCTAGCAATTTAAAAGTTACAAAAGAGGTTCCTTTTAAGCAAGGAATAGATCAAGACAAAGCCAAGCAAATCATCAAGCTCTTACGAGACGAATTTCCAAAAATTAAGACTCAAATCCAAGGTGATGCCGTACGAGTCATGAGCGGCAGCAAAGACGACTTACAAAGCGTGATTCAGTTTTTGAAAAGCCAGGATTTTGATTATCCGCTGGATTTTAAAAACTACCGTTGATATGGTCTCAATTACTTACTTCGTTCATGGTACGACAACAGATAACGAGCGAGATTTAGCGACCGGCTGGCTACCCGGCGAATTGTCGGAGCTTGGACGCAAGCAGAGCATTGAGCTTGGGAAGCTCCTTAAAGACCGTAGCTTTGACGCGATTTTTTGCTCGGACCTGACGCGCGCGATTACATCAGCGAAGCTCATATTTGGCAATGGTGTAAAAGTGATTCAAGACAATCGGCTTCGCGAAGCAAATTATGGCGATATTAACGGCGGCCTGAAGTCTGTCAAAGACCAAATGATGGTGACTTGCATTCATGAACCGTTTCCTAATGGTGAATCATATGTCGATGTCCAAAAACGCATGGAATCTTTTTGCGAAATTTTGTATAAAAATTATCCAGATAAACACATAGCTATAGTCGCTCATGAAGCGCCGCAACTCGCACTTGACGTTATTCTGAAAGGCAAAACATGGCCGCAAGCTATTGCCGAAGATTGGCGTAATACGAAGAATTGGAAGCCGGGCTGGGATTACATCATCAATTAACGTTTAGGGCGTCGGACTTATTGAAAAAGAACGGCGAATTTGCGTTATACTTACAAGCATGAGCGATTCGTCTGAGCTGGTCGAGCAGGCCAAAGCCGTACTTCAAGATAACGACCGCGGCCTATTCACTATCCCAGCACACGGGCTATACCCGCATCAATGGTTGTGGGACAGCTGTTTTATTGCAATCGGGCTGCGTCATCTTGATATTGAGCGGGCGAAAATTGAAATATTAAGCTTGCTGCGCGGCCAGTGGACAAACGGAATGCTGCCGCATATCATCTTTACTCCTGGCAAAAAGCAGCGGATGTACCACGGCGTTTGGGATAGCTGGATCAGCCCGTATTCGCCGGATGATGTTTCGACCAGCGGCATCTCGCAGCCGCCAATGCTGGCCGAAGCCATCGTGCGTATCGGCGAAAAACTGCCTTTACACGAAAAACGAAGTTGGTATCGTCAAGTGTGGCCCAACCTGCTGGCCTATCACGAATGGCTGTACGCTGAACGCGACCCGCACCACGAAGGATTGGTGCTGCAAATTCACCCGTGGGAAACCGGACTCGATAATACTCCGCCATGGATCGGCGAGCTCAACGATCATTTGCTGCCGTGGTGGATCCGACTGGTACGAGCCAGCCACATGGAATTTATAGTCGGCCGATTGCGTCGGGATACGCGCTTCGTGCCGGCCGAGCAGCGTCCGACGAATATCGAAGCGCTCGCTCTTTATGACGTGCAACGTCGGTTGCGTCGCAAGGCTTATAATATCAACAAAATCTTGGATCATTCGCTATTTGCGATCGAAGATTTGGCGTACAACTGCATCCTGATCCGCGCGAATGAACACTTGCAGCACATCGCCAAAACTTTGCGTATAGAGATTCCCGAAGAATTACTCGACAACATCAATCTCACGCCCAAGACGCTTGAGGAATTATGGGATCCATACACTGAACAATATTACGCACGCGATTTTGTCACGCACCGGCTGCTTAAAGAGTCAAGCATCGAATCACTGATGCCGCTGTATGCCGGCAGCATCAGCCAAGAACGGGCTGCACTGCTCGTCAAAAGTATCGAAAATGAACATGTTTTCGGACCAGCCTATCCGATTCCCAGCGCCCCGCTTAATTCGCCATGGTTCGACGCCAACCGCTATTGGCAGGGCCCGGTGTGGTTCAATATGAACTGGCTGATCGCCGATGGGCTTAAACGCTACGGATTCAAAGACCACGCCGCCGCGCTGGTCGAAGGCTCGCTCGAGCTCGTCACACAACACGGCTTCAGCGAATACTACAACCCCGAAACGGGTGACCCGCTCGGCGCACGCAATTTCTCATGGACCGCCGCGCTGGCGATTGATTTACTCAAAAAATAATCCTGAATTAGCTTTCATCAAGACTTGGCTTATCTAATGCTATCGGTTCGACGTTGGCCGCTTTGCTTGCTATGCGAACCACGTCTTTGTCGACTTTTTTCAGTTCTTTATGGGCATTATTGAAATGATTTACTGTCGTGCCTAAGCTTCCGCCGAGTTTTTGCATCAAACCTTCGTACGTCACGATGTGCCGGCCGAGTTCGCCGACTCTCTGCTGGATTTCCTTAGCTTGTTCTTCGATTTGCAGGCCGCGCAAACCTTGCAAAACCGTTTGCAAGTACGCCATGAACGTCGTGGGGCTTACGATAATCACATTTTTTTCGCGGAACGCGTATTCGATCAGATCACGCGCACTCGTATTGGTCAAACCGACTTTGTTTACCAGCAAATCGTAATAAATCGCCTCGGAAGGAATGAACATGAAAGCGTAGTCCATCGTGCTTTCACTCGGCCGGATATATTTGGCTGTTTCGTCGATGCGTTTTTTCAGATCGTTTTTGAAGTCCTTGGCCAGTTCTTCGCGCGCCAGTTTGTCTGTGGCCTCCAGAAGGCGATTGTAATTCTCGAGGCTGAATTTGGAATCCACCGGCAATAATTTACCTTTTTCCAGCACTATCACCGCGTCGGCGATCTCGCCGTTCCGGAATTTGTACTGCAGTTTGAACCGGTCCGGCGGCAATACGTTCTCCAGCACCTGGCTTAAGTAATATTCACCAAGCACGCCGCGTTGTTTGGGGTTTTGCAGGACGTTTTGCAGGACTTTCAGCTCGTCGGCGACGTTTACCACCCGTTTGTTGGTTTCGTCGAGTTTGGTCAGCCGTTCTGTCACCTCGGTGATAAGCCGGCTGCTGGCCGTGAACTGCTTCATGATACTTTCGCGCATCAGTTCCTGATTTTTGTCCATGCGCTCGGTGATCTGCGTGTTCAGTCCATCTTTAAGTTTAGTGATGTCATCGCTGATTTTCGTCAGGTCTTCTTTGAGAAGCAAAGCTGAACCAGTATCCTGCTTTGGCGCCTGATGGTTCAGCCAAATAATAAAAGCAACCAACAGCAACACAACAAGCACCAAAAAAATCACCGCAAAAATCATAAGTATCAGTGTATCAGATTCTAACGCTTAACTCTGTATTGACACCGCAGTGCCGACCGGCGCCCAATTGTATAACCATTTAGCCGTGGCCAGCGGCGTTTCGACACAACCATGCGAGGCGTTTGACGTGTACGGGCTGATATTGCCAAAGTCTCCGGGTTTGCGCCAGGTCGCATCGTGAAAGCCGTACACGCCGTATTGATTGCTTAGAAACGGCATCCAGTAATACACATAATCGTGCCAGCTGCCCGTGCTGTCCGAGCCATTCAAGTAAAGCTTCGTCTGCTTGCTATATATATGATACGTGCCGGTGGGTGTCAGATCGGCCGGCAAATTTTCCATGCCGGTCACAACCGCGGAATCGTAGACCGTTCTGGTGGTTTGGCAGGCCCACAGGTGGCGTTTGCCAATACTTACGACGATAAGATTCTGCAATGTGTTAGCTTGGCAATAATTTACGGCTGACGCGGTTTTTTTCGGCACTGGGGCGGGATTCGAGGCTGATTGATTTGATTCTGATTTCGCTGCCGTAGTGCCTATTGTTTTGTCAGAAGCCGGCGATGACGCACGTGTTAGTTTGATAAAAGCAATGCCACCCAAGACTATCACGACCAATATTGCAGCAACCAGCAGTTTTTTATCAAGCCAACGTCGGGTTCTCTGGCCGGTCGGCTTGGCCGCCGATGCGTAATGCGCGTGATGCACGTATATCCGGCGGGCTGGTTGTCGTTTTAGTCGCATAGTATGAGTAGTATACCGAAAATCAGTGATTCGCCGCTAGGCTGCTCTTTCAGGACGATTTATACGATTCCAAGAAACCTAAAGACCCAGGGTTTGAGACCTGGGTCATCAGGAAGCCTCACACTTCCCACTAATAGCTTATGCTTGCGCAAATTAATTTGCAAGTATTTTTGGGCATATGCCGTTAATCCACATAGTAAATTTTAAAGCTTATGTGCATTTTTGTTTTATAATATCAATAATGTCACGTCCACAAAGTTCGATTGCACGCCGTGAAGCCGTGCAAATCAGCAGCGTACCCGCTGCTTTTTTGGGACGCCAACCCGATGTTCTTTGGATGCAGCAAGCTTTAGCTGCACCGCCTCGATCCAGATCTGTAGTGGAGCTTGCAGCTTCTCAAAAATCTGAATTGTATGGTCACTTTGGGAAATTTGTAGCACGCGTTATCGAAGCAACATTCGACGAGCCCATGAGTAATGGGGTGCCGAGACTAGTACGTTATAGGAATAATCAACCTCGCGAAGCCACAGCTAGAGATAGAAGTACATGGCATGATCTGCAAGCAACATGGTCTGATACATTGTGGGACAGCATGCTTAGGATAATCGGGCCTGTCGAAAACGTTCAAGATCGAAATATTAACACTTTGCTTGGACTGTGGGCTGTACGCATGCACTCTATGGGAATTCAGCAAGGCTTCATGGATGGATTAAGGGGTGACGCTCAAAATGCCGCCACGCAAAGCATTCGTTTAGCATTAGGCATGAACAGACATGCTGAGGCAGGGGGATTTACAGGACGCGAAAAGGTTGCCAACATTTCCGACAGCACAAATCCGATAATTAGTGTCTCCGGATTAGAGCTTAGTATGCTAGAAATGTTTGCCGGTGGTTATTTAGGTGAAGGGTACGCTGGCCATCGTCATACTTTTACGATACGTGCCGGCGACATTAGAACAGATATTTATAGGACGCTCGACAATGGCAAAATCAGACTATTACACCGGGTTGAAGATTTTCCGGATGAAACGTTCGGGACAATCGGTGCAGTTCCCGCAGAAATGCCCGGTCCACGAATTGGCTGCCCGCTGCTCATGACGCAAGGCCATGCAAAAATGTTTTGGAGTGGCGTCGTGAATTCGATGGCCGAAGCCGGACAAATTTAGATGCATGCCCTTATTTGTACTATTTGCTCTTAAAGCCCCTGTTGGATTCGTTTTGCCAGATATTTGCTGGCTCGCGGCGACACTCCGTGCGTGTCGGTAATGATATGAGTTTTTATATGCGGGGTCTGGTCGCCGAAAATCTGTTTTGGCTTACCACGGATTACGACCACATCTAGTGACCCGTAAATAATTTCGGTTGGCACGTTCAAACGCTTAAGATCCACCAACGTCGTCTGCTTCATGATAGTATTTTCCAGGCTGCGTACGAACGGGTGCCAGGTTTCCGGCGTAATGGCAAACCCCGCCAACTGGGCCGCAATCTTTTGAATGACACGTGCATTGGCGGTGCTATAGTTTGGATGCCGCAACACACGCGCGTACATCTTGTAGTACAAATCACGCTGCCAGCGGTAACGGCGGGTGTCCGGCAAACCTTCATACAGCGGCATTTCGTATAGAATAAGTTTCTTAACAAGTTTGGGCTTCAGGCGTGCGATATGCACGGCGACCAGACAGCCCATGGAATGCCCAACTAACACGACCGGTTGCTTTATATGAGATTTATTAAGGCTAGCGATAACGGCTCTGGCATGGTCATCAACCGAATAATCTGACCACGAAGGATTTGGTGATGCGCCAAAGCCAAGCAAGTCAAATGCAATCAAACGGGCTGGAACGTGTTCGAGTAAAGTAGCAAGATGGTGCCATGTTGAGCCAGATGACCCCAACCCATGCAACAACAAGACCGAAGTTCCCTGCCCCTGGTCGATGGAAATTTTAAGCCGGTATGGGCGCCTCAGGGTACGGTGCCAAAAAATACTCAAGCGTTGGTTCATTTCATCTATTATATAAAGTAAATGCGCTAGACAGCTTTTTTTGACGCCGCGAGTGACGCGCCGATAATCGCCAACCCCATCACGCCGGCAATCATATCCGGCACATTGACGATGACGCTTATCAACAGAATGACGGCCAACACCAGAATGGCATAATGCGCGCCGTGGTCGAGATATTTATAGGTGCTCAACACTTTCTCCTGCACGATGTACACGGTTAATGAACGTACCCACAGCGCCCCGATGCCCAGGCCGACTGCGATTAGCACGATTTTGTCCGTAATGGCAAACGCGCCGATGACACTGTCGAACGAAAAACTGGCATCCAGAATCTGCAAATAAATGAACAATATCAACGCAGCCACGCCATGCTGAACCCCATCGGACCGCTCACTTGCCCGCTGTACTCGGCTAACTGCGAAGTTCAATAGCTGCATAGCGCTGTAGACCGCGACTCCGAATGTGCCCGCGACAAGTGTTTCGTGTTGATGTTGATTTGCCGGCAGAAATGCAACTATCAGGACGGCGATGAACGCCAGCGGCGGCGCCAGCCATACTTTGGACAGATTATGCAGCGCACGCTCGAGACGCTCCAACCACAGCTCTTCACGGTTGCCGTCCAGAAAAAATTGCAGCGCGAGCGTCAACAAAAACGCTCCGCCGAAAGCCGCGATACTGACGTGCGCCTGGTTAAGCTTTTCCGCGTACAGATTCGGATCATGCAGTGCCAAATGAAGTACGTTGCTAATACTAAGATTCGCTGCCGCCGCGACTATGACGATCGGGAACAATATCCGCATACCAAAAATGGCGATAACCACGCCGACCGTCAGAAAAAGTTTATGCCAAAACACCGAAAGCCGGTTCAGTACTTTCGCATTGATAATTGCGTTATCGAAACTGAATGTTATTTCGACAGCGATAAGGATTAATGCCACCAGAGCCGCGTCCAGGCCCATGCCAAAGCCCACGCCTGCCAGGCCGAGGATCGTAATGAGCAACGACAATCTAAAAGGCCGGAAGCCCGAACGCTGCATGATCATACCCTGAATAATAACAGGCGACATACCTCTTAAGCTACTTAAGATACACAATATACACAGCAGCTATGCTTCTGCATGAAATGAAATGATTTATATTACTTTCTTCGACATATTTTTGTTTTTTACAATAAAGCATCGTACGATAACTTATATGGAAAACGATCCGATGTCTCAGCCGGAAGCAAGCATGGCTGCCCATGAACGCATTCTCGCATGGTTTGATCGGCAACTTGAACAGACTGAGGACAGTGCCGCGGCTCATGATGCCCTGACTGATGCTCGCGGCTTTTACGAGCAAGCTGCGCCAAATGAACCCGAACGATATGCAAACTTTGCCGCTTTGAATTGCTGGCTCGTCGATCACGCGATCCGCATTGACGATGCTGATTTAGCCGAAATGGCATTGCGCCACACGACGTTGGTTGATCAGTGCCATCTATTAATGAAAGTAAGGATCTTACAAGCTCGTCAACCCAAGGCGTTGACAACGTTTTCAAAAAGTATGGTGCTGGATTGGTGGTGGAAAAACATTGGATCTTTGGAGCCCGAACAAGCCAATTCGACTCAGGAAATGGCCGAAACTATCAAGTTAAATCTGGCACGCCTGAACGCGGAAATCGCAGTTGGAATGGTTGGATCAGGGATTGCCAACCCGGGATCACGCAATTTGCGAATGAAAAGAATGATGCGTGAAGCCTATCCGAAATTCGGGGTTGGCTTTATGGCCATCCCGGGTATCGTCGAGGGAATGAGTGAGAACGATATATTTATATTTGATCAAGCGGCGGAGGGCGAACGCGTTATTTTTGCCGATATTTGCGGACAAGCCGGTTTTTGGGAATATGCCAGCCTGCAAGACGACAGGCGTCTTCTCGTATATAAAGCTAATGCTCAAGCGATTACCGATGCGGAAAGAAAACACTTAAGGCAAATGCGATCGAGAGCAATATATCGCCCCGAAAGACTGGAAGCCGCGGCTATACTGGCTATAGCCGATGACTCGCGTGCTGATGAGTCATTCCGCCGAGCAGTCGAGCATGCGGACTGGGACAGTGTGCGTTCGAGTGCTGTCTTGCAAACGCTTCGTTGGGCAAAACCGGAGCTTTTCCGACTGGTATTGTGGCACCGTAATCCGGAAATACATAGCCCAGCCGATTTGGATGATTTGTTGACCATCGACAGAATCGATATTCCCAGGAAAATTCACGCGTTATACGAATCCACCTGTGCCGATGCCGGCGGTGAAGACGCATTTAATCCAACTGCATTTTGGATGGCGCTGCACCAAAGCACTAACGCTGACAGGCGGGTTTACGATCCCGGCCAAGACGCTACGCTGCAGTCTTACCTGCAAAACGCCAGGGACTTACAATCATGGTTGCAAGCGCGGCCGGAATCCGGACCCGCAGCTCTGTACGGCGCGGATGAGGTCAGAGAGCATGTCTCGGAACTACTCGCACCGCGGCCGTGGCGGGACGCCGCTTCGGAAGTTGATGCTCGGCTCAGCATACTTGAAGCCCTGAATCAATTCAATTTGGTTGACCACACGCGACTTGTAAAGTTTATGAATATTTTACATCCACTCTGGAGAAGTTTAGCCAACAGACCAAGCCAAGCATCGATACTTACGCACCATACAGCTCGTATCGAAGCAATGATGGCTGGAAGCAGCGGAACGTCAATCTACAGTCGTTTGGGCGATTTGTCGCTTCGCAGCCTGACCAAAGACAGCGATTCTGTTCCCGTCTCTTCAACTTATCTATAAACTGCTTTAAAGGGCGATGCTACAATAACTCTTATGAGTTTGCCGGACACCAGACCCCTCGCCGAACGAATGCGGCCGATGAAACTCGGCGACATTGTCGGGCAGGAACACTTGGTCGGCGCCGGTAAGATTATCCGTGAAATCATTTCCAAACAGCAGCCGACCAGTTTGATATTGTGGGGGCCGCCGGGCAGCGGCAAGACTACCTTAGCACGAATTATCGCCCAGGAAACGGACGCCGAGTTTATCGAGCTAAGCGCAGTGACAGCCAAAAAGGCCGATGTGACCGATGTCGTCAAACAGGCCCAGGCCAACCATCGATTAGGCATGCGCACCATTTTGTTCGTGGACGAAATTCATCGATTCAATAAGGCGCAGCAGGATGCTTTTTTGCCGTATGTAGAAGATGGCACGATCGTGCTGATTGGCGCTACGACTGAAAACCCCAGCTTTGAAGTCATCAACCCTTTACTTTCACGCTCACGGGTGCTGGTGCTGGAGCCGCTCACCAAAGCAGACGTCATCAAAATTATTAAACTGGCGGCCAAGGCTGAAAAACTGGCGGCCAAACGTTTGCCGGCCAAAAGCGTTGATCTGCTGGCCGAACTGTCTGGCGGCGACGCCCGAGTTGCGCTCGGCAACCTGGAGCTTGCGCTGCAGCTTGCCAAAGGAACGATTACGGCGGCAATCGTCGAAACGGCCGCACAGAAGCGTGTGCCCGGTTATGACAAGGCCGGCGAAAACCATTACAACCTTATCAGCGCGTTTATCAAATCGATGCGCGGGTCCGACGCTACGGCCGCGCTCTATTATTTGGCACGAATCTTGCAAGCTGGCGAAGATCCCAAGTTCATCGCCCGGCGGATGGTGATTTTTGCCAGCGAGGACGTCGGCCTAGCAGCTTCCGCCGCACTGAACCTTGCCGTTGCCACGTTTCAGGCTGTAGAGCGCATCGGCATGCCGGAATGCCAATATAATCTGTACCATTGCGCAACTGTTTTGGCCAAAACTAAAAAATCGCGCGGAATCGCCAACGCCATGTCGGCCGCCCAGTCCGCGGTACGCGACAATCCCGACTTGCCAGTGCCGCTGCACTTGCGCAATGCGTCCACAAAATTAATGAAAGACCTTGGCTATCAGAAGGATTATGAGTGGCAGTCCGGCTTTCGTCACGAAGCCGGATTCATGCCGCCGGAATTAAGCGATATCAAATTCTTTACAGACAATCAGGAAAAAGCATGATGGAATGGTAGAGGTATGAAAAAATCTGCGATTATTGCCGGATTCATACTGATCGCGTTAATAGCGACAGTGTTCGTCATTACACGAACAGTCAAAGCACCCACGGAGGTTACCATGCAACCGGACAGCCAATTCAAACTCGACAGTCCGGCATTTGCCGAAAACGGCGAAATTCCCGAATTATATACCTGCAAAGGAAAAAACATCAGCCCGCCGCTCACCATCGGCGGGGTTCCTCATAATGCAGCAAGCTTGGCACTCGTCCTGCACGACCCGGACGCGCCGAACGGGGATTGGCTACACTGGACTGTTTGGAATATCAATCCAAATACTCAATCATTTGACGAAGGAAAAGTGCCTGATAGCGCGACTCAAGGCACGACTAGCTTTGGTAATACCGGCTACGGCGGCCCCTGCCCGCCATCAGGGACTCATCGTTACATATTTGATTTGTACGCACTCGATAAAAAGCTTGATCTCCCAGCCGGTTCAGACCGTAAATCGCTTGAGCAAGCCATCCAAGGCCACATAACCGCGCAAACCAAGCTCGTTGGCATCGTCGGCACTAAGTAATCCTAAATAACAATCAGGCCCGGTGGCGGAGGATAATCCGCCGGATGTGCCGGAACGCCTAGCTTGTTGAGTATTTTAGAGAGCTTTTTCGTCGGCAGACCGACAACGGCATCAAAGTCACCTTCAATATGATCGATGAGCGGGCCAGCCGCGGGAGTCTGGACTCCATATCCACCGGCTTTCCCGAGATAATCTCCAGTCTGGAGATACGCTTCAATCGACCGCTTATTATATGGCTTGAGGTAAACCACTGATTTTGTAACTTCGACCACCTCAATTTGTTCGTCGAGACAAATAACGCAGACGGCATTGCATATTTGGTTCGGATATTTGGTCACCAAAGTAAGCATAGCATCTGCTTCCGTACGACTAAATGCATTACCAAGTTGATGGCCGTCGACAGCTAAAACTAAATCCGAGCCAATAACGATTGCATCTGGATAGAGCTTCGCCACGGCCATAGCCTTGCCACGCGCCAATTCCTGGGCAACTGCGAAAGGAGCCCTGGAATCATCCAGATGTTCATCAAAATTGCTCGGTACCACGGTGAACGTCACACCCATTCTGCTTAGCAATTCCTTGCGCCGCGGCGATGTGCTGGCAAGGATGATTTGTCGCATCAAACCAGTATATCAGTATAGCGGTCCGGGCGGCATTAGAGAGTTATCGATTGGCTTGCCGCTTATGCCGCGGTAACCTACAATATGAATCACTAATGGCAAGGCTTACTCGTGTTAATCAAATAGCACTTACCGCTTGCGCAGTGTTATTGCTTGTTAATTTGGGCTGGTCCGCCTACAACGCACATCAAAGCAGCGCAGCATCCCCCAAACTGCTGACAGACAAATATCCCCTGCTGGCACGGAGCGTTTTGGATGATAATTCAAATGATATCCTGATCAACTTTGTCGCTTTGCGCAATCAGTTGAAGAACGACTTCGATCAATTGCCAAAAGGCACCAAAAGCAGTTTTTATTTTGAATACTTGCCCGATGGAACCAATATCCGAATCGGAGCCGACACTAACCTGGTAGCCGCGTCCCTCATCAAAACAGCTCTGGCTATGAATGTCTACAAAGCAGCTGAACTGGGCCGACTGAATCTAAGCAAGCCGGTAACGGTTACGGCCAACGAGCTCGACGGAGGCTACGGCAATTGGTATCAGCGCGGCCCGGGCTTTAAGGTCACGTTGCGTCAGGCGGCGCAGGCGGCTCTCGAACAGTCGGACGACACAGCCGCGCATGTGATGTTCGACCACTCTAATGGCCTGCTGAATTACAGCGAGCAGTCCCTGGCGGGGCTCGATATCGACCAGGATTTGCAAAATGGCCAGGCGGTTATCAATGCCAGGTCGTATTCATCCGTACTCAAAAGTTTATATTTCGCGTCATTCCTGAACAAAACCGACTCCGATGAACTTTTGGGCTACCTCACCAAGTCAACCGAAAAAAACCGGCTTACCAAAGATCTGCCAAAAAGCGTCAAAGTCGCCCATAAAAACGGGGTCAACAATTTGTCTTGGGCTGAAAGCGACTGCGGCATTGTATATGTTCCCCGCCGCCCATACATCATCTGCGCCATGATCGGACTGCCCGACCCCCAGGCCAGCAACTTCATCGCCCAAATCTCCAAGGAAGTCTACAACTACGTCGTCCAGCAATAGCCACAGTAACTCTAATTACTTTGATGCCACGTCAAAGTTGCGCCCTTTTTGATGACCGGGAAGGCGGCATTTGTTGAAACTCGTTGGGCAAACTCAAATTGTAGGTTCCCCGCGGTGGCGCCGTTGCGCACGAACCCCTGGACTTGTATGTAGTCAATGGCACTATTTACAGTTGTACCTGTGTCCTGGCAAGCCTGTGCTGATGCAATGATATTGCAAGTTATATTAGCCGTCCCTGCAACAACGCTAGAACGCAACGTCGCAAGGTTAAGTGCAGCACCAGCCGGAGTAACGAATGTGTATTGCTCGTCAGCCCCCGTGTTGGAGTCGTCGATAGGAATCCACGCGTTAATGACATAGGTTGTATTGGCGTTCATCGCGAAAAACAACGTATTATCAGCTTCCATTGTGGTTGTGTTAACTGTTGATGGCTGGTCGGCAGTCTTGGTAAGAGTGTTGAAACCACTGATGCAATCAGACCAGATACCGCCTTGTTCGCAGCGGAATTTGTTATTGGCCGAATTATAGTATTCGGCTCCATTGACTCCCGCAGGATCGCCGGTGGCAGTCTTCTGGCCAAATACGAGCAGGATCGGCGTGGTCGCCGTAGCAGAACCGCCCACATACAAGATGCTGCTGGTCGTGTTTGCTACGAGCAAGCTGGTGCCGCCTGCTGTTTGGAGCGTGTAGGCAGTGGCGGAAGAATTGGCGACTTTTTCGGTGATTGTAGCCGACGTGTTGCCGCCCAGAACGATGGATGTGGCATTTGTGCCACCAACGTTGATGGCTGCGCCGCCACCAGTGTCAAGCGCAAGAGCGTTAGCGCCGCCGGAGCTAAGCGCAATTCCAGCCGTGGCCGTCAATGCAGTGCTTGAACCAAAGCTTACCGTGCCGGAACCAGCCTGCAAAGTTAAATTACCGGCACTTGTACTCCAGGTTGAAGCTGCCGCCGATGTGAGCGTGAGTGCGCCAGCTGTCGTAGACCATGTCGAAGCGCCGCCGGCTGTAATGGTCACTGCTGTTTTGCCCAAAACCGTAGTCGTGCCGGCCGTTGCCGAAGCACCCGTGCCAATATTAACGTTGGTAGTGCCGGCCGCGTTAAGATCGCCAACGTTTATTGTCTGCGTGTTCCCTGTGTTGGTCGCTGTCGTGCCAATCGTCACCGTGCCGTTCTGGGCGGTCGTACCAATCGAGACTGTGCCGCCCGAGCCGGTTTGGATTCCGACACCGCCTGTGCCGCCGCCCTGAATGAGGGTTGCGGTTGCTGCAGTAGTGTTGCCGACGTTAATTGCCGCGGCGTTGGTGTGGCCAACGTTCACGGTTGGTGTGCCGCTCGTGAAACTACCAGTATCAAGCGTTGCATTGCCGGATGCGCCTGCGGAAGCGTTGCCGCTTTGCAACGAAACGGCAGAGCTTGTCGTCCCCGCAGTGGACGCAACATTTACGCCGGTTGCACCCTGGACAGTGAGTAACCCAGAACTAGTACTCCACGTTGAAGCACCGCCTGCCGTAATAGTCACGGCTGTTTTGCCCAAGACAGTTGTCGTGCCGGCCGTTGCTGATGCACCAGTCCCGACATTAACATTGGTAGTGCCGGCAGCATTGAGATCACCGACATTGATAGTCTGGGTGTTGCCCGTGTTGGTTGCTGTCGTACCGATCGTCACTGTTCCGTTTTGGGCGGTCGTGCTAATTGACACAGTCCCGCCCGAACCGGTTTGTACGGACACGCCACCGGTTGCGCCGCCCTGAACAAGGGTAGCTGTGGCTGAAGTAGTGTTGCCGATAGTAATTGCCGCCGCGTTAGCGTTGCCGATATTAACCGTCGGCGTACCACTCGTAAAGGTTCCTGTATCGATTGTGACGTTGCCGGCGGCGCCAGCGGAAGCATTACCACTATGGACTTGTATGGCAGAGCTCGTTGTGCCGTTAGCCGAGGCGACCGTTACACCACCTCCGCCTTGCACGGTGAGTAAGCCCGATGTCGTCGACCAGGTTGAAGCCGCACCTCCCGTCAGCGTGAGCGCATTCGCGCCATTGGCCTGAACCGTCAGTCCGCCGGCCGACGAAGGCTGAACCGTGCTGCCAATACTAATACCGTTAATTGCGCCGGAGGTAACGGTCCCGCTGCCAATGTTGATGTTGCCGGATTGTGTCGCGTTGAGCTGCACAAAGCCGCTCGAATCAATCCCATCCAATTTGTCGGCGTTCATGGCATATGGTGTCGCTGTCAAACGAATAAAGGGCGTCATCTCACCATCCCCGCTACAATCGGTGTGGAAGTTTGTCGAGATACTGCACGAACTGGTGTTGCCGACTTGCAGCGATAGCCATAATGTGTCTTGATTCCAGTCCACGCTCGCGCCAAATGGATTCACCGCGCCGAGATTTACCTGGAACGTACCGCTGGTGAACGTCACGCCGCCCGTGCCGCCAATCAGGTGATCTTCGGTCCATTTCAGGGTGCTACCCGACCCGGAGCTGTTGCCATCCTGGTAAATTTTAAACTCCATATTGTATGTACCATCGGGGATATTCTGGCCACCGGAGTCGACGATCTTCCCTTCAAAACTCAATTGCTGATTAATGCCCGCCGCGGCCCGCGTGACCCCAGTGGTCGCAATTCCGCAAACAACCAACGTTACGACAAACACCAGTCCGAGCACAAAGCCCATCTGCGCATACTGATGAGCAAATACCGATATACTGCTCCAGTTAAGTAACACCCACACCACCGCTTGGTATATAACCAAGGTGAACAGAACGGTGAGTGAAAATATGATTGCGTCTACCAATAATCCGCGCAAGCTTTTGCGTTCGACAAAACCGCCGCGGGCGACGAACAACTGGAACATACTGAGTAGCCCCAGACGATCTCTGACGTGTAGGTCCATTAAGACATGTGCTCCCGCTTATGCTTCCTATCAAATTATACACGATAATGCTCATGTCAATATAACTTCTCTTGATTAAACTGAAGTAGATTTTACTACCTAAAAATCCTGGCCGATGATAAAGGTGAGGTCAGCCAAGCCATTTGCGACTCCAAGCGGAGCTTGTCCCGACTGGATAGAGAGCCCTTTGGCGACTTCATCGGCTACCGGGTCGTTAAGCTGCTTGGCAAAGACGATCGTTTTCGGAAAAAGCCGTGGTGCATTCGCTTTGTATACTAGTTTGACGTTCGGATACTCCTGATATAACGAAGTGACGAATTTCTGCAATTCCGCGTCACTGCCGGACCCGTTCAGGATCGCCACTGTCGACGTTAATGCAGCGTTCGGCTGATTGCCGATCAGCAGCGGTTCCACAGCTGCGATTTTGTGCGCCGACGGACGGTAGACAATTACTTCACCGTGACGTTGATAAACCAATACATCATCGCCTGTTTTCGCGACGGATTTCAGCGTTCCTTGCAATTTTGACTGATCACTGACCGTAGCCAGAGTCGGTGTCTCGTTATTTGGAAGGTACATTATTTGCCCGACTTCGCCAAGAACCTGCTTAAGCTGAGTCTCGGGGGCGCGATGTTGACGGAAATGTACAATCGCACCCACCACTAGCAACGTCAGTGCGACCGACAATAGGCACAGCACCAGCGGATTTTTCCAAATCGATATTAGACGACGCCTGTCAGCGATTGTCGGCGCTTTCTGTTGGCCAATGTTTTTTCTGACAGGGCGCGATATCCGATTAACTTCTGAGATGGTACGACGTGAAGGAAGATTGTTCATGCAAAGTTTATGCTTACCGATCAGTCTCAAGATACATGCGCTGGAAATACAGGAAACGGTTCGCAGCCGAAAGATTCGTGATAGTCATACCCGCATTCATTGCCCCGCTGCCGGCGGGCAAATCCGTCGCCGTATTTCCCTCGACAGGCGCCGTTCCGTTCGTCACATCGTCTATACGCCAGTAAATCGTCGTGCCTTGCGGCGGCGTGTACGCATAAAAATCAAACGTGCTCGAGTTGTTAATCGCGACTCCCGTATCGACCACACTACAGGCCGAAGCGTTGCAGGTCAGGAATTGAAAGTCGTTATCGCCGCGAGCACCGGAAAATTGAAAGCCGGCCGCGTTTGATGTTGTCGGCGAGTCCGAAGAACCGCAATTCGTATACGTCGCGCCGCACATACCCATAAAAATGCGCGAACCGGTGGTGCCGCTTTTGTAATTACCGATCGCCTGGCCGTTCAAATTCATTCTGGCAAAGTAGAAAAATCCATCAGCGCCGTTGGCAGTCGACCCCAGGTAATACACGTTTTTAGTATAAAAGCCGGCGACCGTATTGGCTGTCGTGCCGGTCGCGATTCGGCTGGTATTGCCGAGCGCCTCCGAACTACTGCCGTTTTGGGATGTCAGCGTACCGGAAGCGTTAACATTCGATCCGATAGTCGTATATTGGCCGTTGTTGGTATTGGCGCCGCCGGTTACAAGCACGACATTTTGCTGGAACAAGCTTGGCTGAAGCGCATAAGCCACGCCGCTCGGCCCTTGCTCGGACAACATTGACCTGCCGGAAATACTTCTGGCGTAAACTTTCAATTCGTTGGCCGCTGGAGCGGCGGGAGATGAAGACATATCGGCCAACTGGATGCCACCGGAGTCAATATCAAGGCCGATGTCGAAACCGGTAGTAATTTTTACTCCTTCCTGTGTGCCGCCGCCCGGACTTGTTGGGCCATCAACCTTTACACCGTAGCTAGTGACACCGCTGCCTGGGCCGGTCGCATTTGCCACAACGTGAAGACCGTCCCAAGTGCCGCCGCTCGTGCTGCCCGGCGCATAATCAATCCTTACTCCGGCCGATTCCCCATTTGAGTTGCCCCCGGCAAAATTGACCGCCAAGTCATTCACATTATCGGTGGCGACGGCCTGCCCGGCGTTCGAAATGCTCACCATATTCGCAGTTGGAGGTGTATCGGCCTCTACATTCACCGCCGTGCCAGAACCGGCATTTTTAATATCAAGATTAGCGCCAGGCGTTGGCGTGCCGATGCCTACGTATCCGTTGCCGGTATCAACGGCAAGCGTGGTGTTAGCGCCGCCGGCACTCTGCACAGCGAACGCAGCACTTGATGTATTTTGGATGGCATACGTTCCAGTGCGCGTTTGATCAAGCGCCAGCTGTCCGTAAGCCGATGATGACAGCCCGTCAAGTTCGCCGGCATTCAGCGCGTAGGGTGTCGCCGTCAACAATATATACGGCTTCATCTCGCCATCCCCGCCGCAATCCGCCTGAAACGAAGTGCTGATCGTACATGAAGACAAATCCCCGACCTGCAACGATAAATAAAGGGGATAACTATTCCAGTCAACACTTCCGCCAAAAGATGTGACCGAACCAAGATCAGCCTGAAACGTGCCGCTCACAAAGTCAACCGGATGCGACGCCGACACCAGCCAGTCGCCCGTCCAATCGAGCGTACAGCTTGACCCGGTAGTCGGGTCGCAACTATCACCCGAGTAGATTTTGAATTCCATATTATGCGACCCGTCCGTAATGTTGGTGCCGTCCGATTGCACAACCTTGCCCTGGAAGTTTATTTCGGGATTAATGCCCGCGGCAGCCTGAGCGGACGCGGGCATTAAGAAGGGCATGAACAAGCAACTCAAAGTTAACAACCCCAAGAGGCGATGCCTATTTTCCATAACTCTCATTGCTGCGCTCCTACAAATCGCTTGTGTCTATATTTTAGCCTGTTATCGCGTTGATAGCTTGGTGATTGCCATCACGCTCACTCGGCCGCCGCCCTTTTCACACCAGTAATGTAGCGAATTCAGGCAGACAATATGCTTCGCCAGTCTGTCCGTATCGTCTCGTGCAGGGCAGCAATCAGCTGCTCGGGCTCGAGGATAGTAATACGTTGCCGTTCGTATTTAATGAGGTCTTTGTCGATCAGCTTTTGCATCTCTCTCGATACGCTTTCGCGTGCCATATTTATAAACATGCCGAGCTCCCGATGCGTAATCGGTATTTGTATATACACCGATTCCTCTCTCATCACCCCAAAACGTTCCGCTAAATGCAGGATGCGGTATATCAACTTATCGCTCGCAAATCGGTAGCTTAAATTCTCGATCCGTTTGGCTTGCAGTTCGCTTTGTAAAATGGTCAAACGCAGCAAATCGTTGGCCAAATCTTTTTGGCGACCAATCGCTTCGACCAACAGTTCGGCGGGGAGTTTATACACTGCAGCCGGAGACAGGGCGTAGTATTCGATATCAAGACGACTCTTGGCAACCAGATGTTGCAGCTGCAACAAGTCGCCCGGGCCATAGATATACTGTGCTCGCGTGGGCGAACGTTCACCCCCAAGACCCGCCGTCACAAAGCCGCTCTCCACCAAAAATATGCAATTAATAAGATCATTGCTAGGTATCTGCTCGCTTTTGCGCAATAATCGCTGCTCGCCGTGGGCGTGAAAATATTCAGTCACCAACCGCCCTGTCCGAGACTTCTTTGCCAACATGTACCTTATATTATACTATTTGGGCAATGCGGCGTGGGCTGGTGCTATTTCACCTCGATACGAACTGATTTTTTGGGGACTGTCGGTTTTGATTCGGGTTTTAATTTTGGCTTAGCGCGGAGCTTAAACAACCATACTGCGACTGCAATTAAGACAACCACTAATATGCAAGCGGAAATAATGAGTTGAGCGCTTACGAGCAGCAGCTTTTTGTCGTACACATTAAAATTTTTCTGCCCGTCGTGTCGGTAAAAGATTTTTAGATGGTACACACCATACCATGCATGATCACCGACCGTTACTAGAGAAATCGGAAACAGTCGAGTACTACCCGGCAGAATCATGCTCGAATCAACATTTAATTGGTTTTGCGCTAACAGCATCGACTTCGAATTAATTATTTGCACGTACCCGCGCGGCACCGTTGGCGTGTTACCCGAATTCGTCAGCACAACATTTATATTTTTCGGCAAGCTCGTCACCAGCCCGCTCATGGAAGGGACAGAAAGGGTAGTCGTTTGCGTGCCCCCACCGTAAGTATTTACAAAAACCAGACACGACACTGCCTCGCGAATCGCTACCGTGTTTTTCTGCTTTTGATTGACGCCGCGGGCCATATATATTAATGCCGCATAGTGCCCGCCTGGCGCCAAATTGGTGGCGTTACTCACCGCAACGAGTACTTTTTGGTTTGCGCCCGGTGCAAGCGTGGCTTGGCTCGGGCTCATTTTTAGAGAATTACTTAAACCATGTGGCTTGGATGAAGATTCTGTATTGCCAATAAACGTCAATCTTTTGCCATCGCTTGATGCTGTGAAGTCCCTTGCTTTGACCGTGATGAGCACCGTGGAACCCGTATGATTTGTCACCGTTGTCGGGAACGTAGCTACCGATTGGTTTTGGTGCAACGTTAATTGCTCTATCGCAGGTGAAACAGTAATCCCCTGGGGCTGCGGCTGCGTGCTCGGTGCCTGGCTCTTGGCGCCGGCAATGACAGCTGGCAGCAGACAACATAACGCAGCTGTCAGTAAACAGACACGCCTTACGATTTGCGGAACCATCGGACAGCTTTATTGGTGTCCTTTAGCACCGCCCAAATGCCAAATACAATGAGTATCAAGATCACGATCAGAATGACAACTACGGTCCATGGCACTACCCAAAATGATACTTGTGCAGTAACAGGGACATCTTTTCCGTCTTGGCTGTACACTAGTACCAAGCGAGCATAGTATTTTCCAAATCGGAACTTGGATACGTTGCCATTCCAGTGCAAGGTCTGCTCGGGTTTGCCATTTTTATCAGACACAATTTGCCCGTCAACGCGTTTGACCTGATACACGGGAAAGCCATCCTTCCAGGTTACCTGGAAAATACGACTGGTGCCTGGCAGTACATTGCCCTGCCCGGGATTGATATCGAGCGTTGCAATGGCTGGGCCGTTTTTGGTTCGGCTGATAAATACTTCGCCCTTTGGTGCGGTATAAATATTGCCGCTATTATGCGTCGTCATGCTAAAACTCGCAGGAAGGTACTGGTATAACGATTTGTCCGAACTAAAGCTCTTAACCTGCAATACATTATTTTCATTGGCGACTTGCGCATTTAACAGTACAAAGATGGCGTTGGCGCCTTTTACTTTATTGTGGGTACTGCCAACGGTTGTAATTTGCGGCTCAAACAAAACCGCATAGTAATAGCCGTAGGCTGCACTGATAGGCAGCTCGACTGTCATAGTTACGGAATTCCAAACGCCTGGATCTGCCGTAAAAGAAGTCCGGGAAAAATGCACCCACGACACTGACGGGTCATCAGAAGACGGCTTGTAAATCTGTGCCTGCCCGCTCTCGCCGTTGGCCTTGAACTTCTCTAATTCAACATCTATCGTGACTGATTTGGTGCCGTTGTTCTGGACCTGCAGTGTGGTGGTGGCTTTCGATCCGGGCGATGCCGCAAGATCTATGGCGACGGGCGAAGTCGTCAACACAGAGCCGGTGCTTGATGCCGCACTAGCCGGGCGAATCGCGCCGACAACGGCCGCCGCCAATATTAATCCAACCCCACCAGCTACCAAAGCCGGTTTCACGAACCGCAACATGTATGTAATTATCCTAGAAACTGCCCGCGCCGACAAGTGTAACTGTATCACTGTAATCAGATGCAGCCGGGGTAGTGCCGGCAATCGTGCCGAATTCCTTTACGGTGACAATCGCGCCATTGGCAGTACCATCGCTACTGGCTAGCTGACGGGGAGTGCCATCCAATCCACTTCCATTACCAGAGCCGGATGAAGCATAGGCGGTCGTGGCAGTCGTCGTACCGGCGCCACTCCCCTGCGTAATGCCACCAGCTGGCAGACCCGTAAGGTATCCTTCTGTTCCATTAGTCAATGTAGCATTGGTGCCTGGTGTTCGCGAAGGCACTGTGTAGTTCTGAGTTGCCGACTTAATGCCTGTATTAGAATCTGAACCCCACAAGAACCAGCCCGTCTTAGCGTTTGTGTTGACCGTCGCTGTTACACCGGTAGTCGTGGCAATAGAACCTGATGACAAGTTGCCAGTAAAGTTATCAGTGTTTCCGCTGAGCGCCAACGTAAACGCCGGGGCCACTGTCGCGTTCACGACAACTTGATCGTTTGCAATCAAGTCAATCGCAACCGTAGCTGAGTCTGTTCCATCTGTCAGGGTGACAGCGTACGAATTCGAAGATGCCACGTTTGTAACTGCAGTTTGTGCCGCAAAAGAGCCCACAACAACACAGTACGATTGTCCTGCTGTTAATGCTGTAACGCCGGTAACAGTAATGGTAGGATTTGAGTTACCCGAGGAAGACAGTGTGCCTGGCAGGTCATTAGCCGCGCCGGTAATTGTTTTACAATCAACCCCATTGTAAGTCGTCGATATTGCAGGCGCCGCCAACACGGCTGAAGTCGCGGTGCCCATGTTGATAACCAAGTTGCCGCTGTCAGCCGCACCAGCCGTAAAGGCTACAATCAGTGCGGATTGTCCGGAAGTATTCATATTTGTTTCCATGACCGTGGCATGCGTCATAAATGTTGCAGCCGATGCTACCGGCAAAAATGCCACATTGACCGTCACCACGCCTAACAAGACGAGTGCGAGTTGTAGTTTTCTAGAAATTGTTACTTTTATACGCTTCATATGCAGAACTTTCCTGCTTAAAGTTAATGACTGTTATTTTCTGCTGTTACTTTTCGGATAACATAAGCTTATTATAAAAACATAAGCAAAGCAATGATTTGTGTGTTAAAAATCTTACATTTTTCAGAAATTTGCTGCGGCAGTGAATGTCAATGTCTCTGAGTAATCAGGACTGGCCGGCGTGTTTGAAGAAGCCTTGGCCTGGGCGTTGGCATTGGCACTGCCGCCCGCAATTGCAGCGGGTGACGAAAGCATTGATTGTGGCGTTGTTGATTCGGCGCCGACGGTGTTAGCTGAACCGTCAAACGGACTCACTCTACTCAAAGGGCCGCCTGAGGATTGACTGGGGCTGGTAGCTTGCACGCCGAACCCTTGGGGCTGTAAAGCAAGATTTCCAGAAAATGCGGGGATTGTATAACTAACACGCTGACTAGTTAATCCTGTATTGAGGCCCGAAACATACACACCACCTCCCGACGCGCCGTTCGTATCGAGCGATAACGCCAGGTTTGAGCTCGTAATAACACTTCCAGGCAACAAGGTACTCAATGTCAACGAATTTGGCGATACAGAAAAAGTTATCGATGGGGCTGCGGTGCTCTGAGTCGCGACGGCACCAAATTCCGTATTCGTAAACAAGCCTTGCTTGGCCGCAACTTTGGCTTTATACGTCGTACTTGCTGCGAGTCCCGTGATAAAGGAACCGCTGCTGCCACCCCAGCTCGCATACGTCTGGTACACTGGAGAAATATTGAGCGTCCCGTCCGCTTGAACATAATTCGTGGTCACAAAGTTGTCGGTCGACACCGCAATCGCAAAGGTGATATCGCTGGCAGTATCGTTGCCAACATTGATGGTCAACTGCAATTTATTGTAGTAAGCACCAGAGCCATTACTGAGGGTTGGTGCTGGCGGCACATTGAGCTGCTCTGTTTGAACTGATCCATTGCCGGCCGTATCAGTCGAACCGGCAGCTGAACCGTTAGCTTGTTCGCCAGTACTCCCCTGCAATTTATAGGTGCTCGATCCGGCACTATTCGTCCCGCCCGGCCCAACACTATAACTATTTAATTGATACGTGCTGCTGGAAGAAAACGAAGCGAACAGAAGCGTCCCCAGACTCACTACAATCGGCCCGACTTTAACCATGACAAGTTTATTCTAGTTTGACCGCCGGCATTTCGCAACTCTAGCTATTTCCAGCTCCAAGTGCTCAGTATCATATGGAAAGTATTCGCTAACGCTTGCGTACCCGCCTGATCGTCGCCATAAAGCGAAATCGTCGCGCCGTAGGGCCCGTGTTGCAAAAAAGCAACTTCGCTAAAGCCACCCACGCTTGTGTCGGTCATAATAACCACTTGCCGGCCGTTGACGGTCAGTTGTGATTCTTTATACTCAGATGGTTTTGTTTTGCGGTATTGGTAGGCATTGTTGGTGCTGATGTCACCTGGGTTAGTAAGTACTGCGATCGCCAAATTCCACGTTTCAATATCGCGATGTATGAAATTAAACTGTTCGAGTACCGGTTTGACGATCGGATTGTTCGGAACGACCGTCAAGCCCGCCGGATATGCAAACGTCACATACGTGCCTTGCGCCGGCTTCGGCGTCATATCAAAAGTTGCGCTCGGTTGAATGACGGCGCCAACATGGACCACGCCTTGGTGTGGCGCGTTCAATCGCGACATAACAAACATTACGCCGCCAACGATAGCGATGAGCGCTAAGACTACGCTCCCCAGCACCATCCTCCGATTACGCGTCATGATTTAAATTATGCCACACATATTGCAGAACGCGGTGAGCGTGATCAATTTACAACGCAGTTACAACCGTGTTATGATGCGGCTTGACGATAAAAAGAAAAATCGCTTCATGAAGCAGTCCAAAACGACACGCCGGCGGCAAACAAACCGGACCGCAGTTCGCGGGCAGCGTCTGGCCCCCAGTCGTAAGACGCCGAAACTCACCGCCAGAAAACGCATCCGTGCCGCTCGGCCATTACACAAACGCATTCTCCTCCACCCTGCTAGCGTTCTGCTCGTATTGTGTGCAGGCGTGTTAATTATCGGCTGGACGTTCAAGGTAGTGGCCGGATCGTACACCGTAAAAGCTAAGGTGCCAGCCGCGCCGCTGGTAGATGGTGCCGTCATAACCGCACCGGACGACGGTGCAACAGTAACTGTGGCAGCCCAAACCGTACACGGTACCTGTCCAGCTGATTCATACGTGAAGTTATTCGATAACAATACATTCAGCGGCGTCGCCTGGTGCAATAGCGGCCAATTTAGCATCCAGATGAACTGTTACGACGGTACCAACGTATTGCGGGCTCAAGATTATAACGAAACCGACGACCCAGGCCCCACCACGCCGGTTATTACGATAAAGTACACGCCGCCTTCGCCGCCGCCGACACAGCCATCGCAGCCGGGCAAAACCGTCACCGGCACAACCGGCTCGCCCGTCACCGTGCAATCGCCAAACGGCACCAGCTATACTATATCCGGCTCCGGTGCTACCGAGCCGCCGCTGCTACTTACCGCAGACTTTCACTATCAGACGTTTTTGACCGGCAGCCAGTTTAAGTGGTCGCTCGACCTGGAAGGCGGCGTACCGCCGTACACGGTCTACATCAGCTGGGGAGACGGTCAGCATTCCAAGCTGATCTTTAAGGTCGATCCGGTATTCTGGATCCAGCACGTATACAACAGAAACGGTTACTATCCGATTACTATTAGATCGGTCGACGCCGAGGGTTCAGTGAGAATTATTCAGCTGGCGGCCCTGATTAAATCACCGGGCGCAACCAGTATTTACGGAATTGTCGGCGCATCAACCGGCTCATCAAACGGTTCAGCCCAGCCGAACGGCATTTGGAGCTTTTTTGCTCAGCGCGGTTCGTGGCTCTGGCTCGCCTGGCCGGCCTATGCCACCGTCGTATTAATGGTCTTGAGTTTCTGGCTTGGCGAGCGCGAAAGCTATCTTCGATTCGTGCCGAAACGGCGTTCGGCCAAATCTAGAAAATTGACGCACCGTTCACGCTGAAAAAAGTCCGTTGAGCCGATCGATCAAATCCACAACTGAAGTTTCTGACTTGACCATGAAATCGATCGCGCCGTAGCTGCGGGCTTCGGCTTCGTCACTGGCCTGGCTGAGGCTTGTAAGCACGATTACCGGAATTTTTTTGAGCTTTTTATTTTTTTGCATGAACTGCAGGATTTCAAAGCCGTTCACTTTCGGCAGGATCAGTTCGAGAATTACGGCATCCATGTGTTCGGATTTAAGAATGTCCAATGCTTTGCGACCATCGCTGGCGACAATAGCCTCGTAACCAGCCTGCTCAACGCCGTCTTTGTAGGCTACAGCGATGAACTGGTCAGCATCCGCCAGCAATATCCGCTTATTCAGGTTTGTAGTAGTATATTTAGTCTCGTCCATTATTTCAGAAGATATTCTTACTCGTATTAGTCTATGCCAAAGCTTGCGATTACGCCATGTTTTACATGTGAATGCCTTGAAAATACGAGCGATGGCGTTGGCAAAACATGAGCGTATTGCTACAATTATGGATATCTAATCGAAAGAAGTTTTAAGGGTGGCATGAAAATCTTGCAAAAAAATGTGCCGACGTTTGCGATAGGACGTTCACAAGCGGGGCATATCTTATGAATCTGACTGACGACGAGCTGCTGAACGTGCTCAAGCACGTTAAGCTCGTGCCGGAACAAAAACTGGATTCTGCAAAAGGCTACGCCCAGAAGGATAAAACCAGCCTGCAGCAGGCATTGCTTGACCACGAAATACTAAACGAAGAACAACTTGGCGAAGTTTCTGCGTACCATTATAAATTGCCCTATGTCGAACTCAATAAGATAAATATTCCGGACGAACTTTTACAAATGCTGCCTGCTGAGGTTGCAAAACGATTCCAAACCGTCGCTTTTCAGCTGGATGTCGACACGCTGCATATTGCCACGGCCCAACCTGCCGCTACCGACCTGTTCGATATGCTAGCCAAAAAGGCCGGCGCCAAAACCAGCAAAGTTTCGTTTGCCAGTGACGCGGGCATTGATTCCGCCCTGCACCTGTACAAGCGCAACTTGCAGCATGTGTTAGACGAGATGCTGCCAAGTGAAAATACCGGCGCGGCACCGGTCGCTAAAGTCGTGGATTGTATTTTTGATTATGCGTTTGACGCCCAAGCTTCGGATATACATGTCGAG
Source organism: uncultured Candidatus Saccharibacteria bacterium (assembly GCA_963742655.1). Taxonomy (GTDB): domain Bacteria; phylum Patescibacteriota; class Saccharimonadia; order Saccharimonadales; family UBA4665; genus JAICLK01. The sequence goes on along the minus strand of CAVUMM010000008.1, from coordinate 328,712 downwards.
CCGCTGCGCGGTGCCACTGTCATACGATTCCGTATCGATGGTGTACTGCACGACGAAGCTTATTTTGCGAAAACGTACCACGATCAAATGGTCGCCCGTTTCAAAGTTATGGCGCGGCTTCGTACCGATGAGCATATGGGGCCGCAGGACGGACGTATGCGGGTGCGGGTCCGCGATCAAGACCTGGCAGTGCGTATCAGCATCGTCCCGCAGGTGACCGGCGAAAAAGTTGTCATGCGCGTACTGGCGCGACAAAACCACCAATTCAATCTGACCGAACTTGGCATGACCGCCGACAATATGGAGCTGGTTCGTAAAGGCTTTACCCGGCCATACGGCATGGTGCTGTCAACCGGCCCGACCGGCTCAGGCAAAACTACATCAATTTACGCGATACTTAAAATCCTGAACGCACGCAACCGCAACATAGCAACGATAGAAGACCCGATCGAGTACGAACTTGAAGGCATCAACCAAATCCAGGTAAATGCCAAAGCTAACCTGACGTTCGAAGCGGGTCTGCGATCACTTATGCGCCAGGATCCGGACGTGCTGTTCGTAGGCGAGATCCGCGATGACGAAACGGCGGCAATCGCCGTCAACGCCGCCATGACCGGCCATATGGTGCTCAGCACCATGCACACCAACGATGCCGTAACGACCCTGCCCCGGCTGATTGATATGGGGATCGAGCCTTTTCTTGTCGCGTCGACCACGAACATCGTTATCGGACAGCGCCTGGTACGCCAGATCTGCGAGCGCTGTAAGGTCAGCATCAAACTGACCCACACGGCAAAAGGCTGGGCCGGTGATGCCAGCCAGTCTGTTTTGCTATCTAATATCACCAAAGCCATGTACGTGAAGCACTTCGGCAACAAGGCGGGCATCCGCGTTTACAAGGGCAACGGCTGCACCGCCTGCCACAACACCGGATACCAGGGACGTTTAGGCGTATTCGAAGTCCTGCAAATCACGCCGAAACTTGCCCAGCTGATAAGTGAAAAAGTCGATACCGACAAACTAGCTGAACAGGCTATCCACGACGGCATGGTAACGATGCTCGATGATGGGCTCGACAAAGTAATTGCCGGCGAAACCACGTTGTCCGAAATAATGCGCGTGACGAAATTGTAGTCGCCATGAAAAATCGGGCTAATTCGAAAATAAAACTTAAAAGCAAAGACAGGTTAAGCTTACTGTCGGATATGACCACGATGCTAAAATCCGGCATTCCGATCCTGGATGCGGTCGTATCATTAGAAAAAGATGCCAAAGGTAACGTAAAAAAGATGCTGGAAAGCATCAGGAAAGGCCTGTATAACGGCGAGTCACTCGCTAAAATCCTTGGCCGCTTTCCGCGCACGTTCGACGAGATTACCATCAACCTTATCCGGGCAGCAGAAGCCGGCGGCACACTGGAAAATACACTTCAGGACATCGTCGACACCGGCAAAAAAGATGCGAATTTCAGCGAGCAACTACGAAATACGATGATATATCCGTTCTTCGTCTTGATAATATTTTTGGCGATAATCGTTTTGGTGCTTACCTTTGTGATGCCGCGCATATCGAAAGTATTCCGTTCACTCGATATCAACATGCCTTTAATAACCAGGGTAATGCTATCCGCGTCGACATTTTTTATGGCGCATTGGTACGAAGTCGTTGCCGGGTTAATTTTGGCGGTAGTGCTGCTTGTGGTGTTTTTCAAAACTCAAAAGCAAGTTATATTCCGTTTGGTCATGTCGTTGCCGATGCTACATAGACTCGGGCGTAACATTGATTTTGCGCGTTTTATGCGCAGTTTCGCACTGCTGATGCGTGCCGGGGTGCCGATACTCGACGCGTTAAAATTTTCCGAACCAGTGGTCCAAAAAAAGGATATCGCGGCAATCGTTCACCAGATGCGGATAGACGTCGCCAACGGTAAACCGCTTGGCGCCAGTCTGGGCTCGACCGCAGGCGTCGTGCCGGCGATGATGGAGCGCTCCATCAAAACTGCCGAGGAAACGGGCACGCTCGAAAAAGCGTTGCAGAACCTGGCCGACTATTTTGACGAACAGGTAGCGTCTACACTGAAAGTAATCGGCAGCATAGTGGAGCCGGTCATGATCGTGTTCGTTGGCATCATGGTCGGCACACTCATGATTTCAGTCATCGCGCCGGTATACGGAATGATCAGCCAAATAAACTCGCCGACAGCCCAGACGGGCGGCCCTCCTCAGTAATAGTTATGTTTCAAATACTCGCCGAACGTCGAACGAATCAGGCAGGTTTTACGCTTGTTGAGATTATGGTCGTGCTTGGAGTATCGGCTATTTTGTTTGCGCTGGCTACGATCAATTTAGGTAAAGTCCATCAAACAGCGTCGGTATCATCATTAACCGATACTTTGACGAGCGACATCAAGGGGCAACAATTACTCGCCATGTCCGGCGGAATTGGCAGTACGACCAGCCAACAGCCGCAAGGCGTACACGTTCAATCCGGCTCATACGTCCTGTACGCCGGCAGTAGTTATAACGGTTCCGATACGAATAATTTTACCGTTTCGATAAGCCCGGCTGTCATTGCAACGACGTTCCCGGGCAGTAATTTGCTTTTCCAAAAGGGTGACGGTGCGGTTTCAGGATTTTCGGGCGGGAGCAATACGATTACTATTTCCGATAACGGCACATCAAAAACTATTAGCGTCGGGCGCTATGGAGCGCTCACGATAAATTAGTCATGAAAATCATCCGATATATACAGGCAAAATTAACCAGGCAAAAACCGCATTCACGAAACCAGCGCGGCGCCTCGTTGGTGGAAGTCCTCGTCGCTATCGGCATAACCAGCATCATGCTGCCGGCTATATTGACTGCCCTGATCAGCGCGAATGCTGCGAAACCGGCGGCCCAGCAACAAGCGCTCGCTTCGGGATTTCTGCGCAGTCTTACCGAAGAAACTCGCAGTGTACGCGAAAGTGGCTGGAGTAACATTGCAACGAACGGGACGTATCACCCGATTACAAGCGCTAATGCCTGGACGCTTGCCAGCGGCTCTGCTACGTCCGGAAATTTTACACAGCAAATCGTCATCAGTGATGTGCAACGCGACAGCAGCGGAACAATCGTAAGCAGCGGCGGCACAATTGATCCTAATACTAAGTTGGTTACTGCGACTGTATCATGGACAAAACCGATTGGTTCTTCAATTTCCAGCCAGGCATACTTTTCGCGCTGGCAAAGCAACGCCGCTTGGCTGCAAACGACGCAGGCTAACTTCAGTGCTGGAACACTTAATAACACCACGTCTTCGGCCACGGGTGGAGGGCAAGTACAAATAACTGCCGCCGGCCATGGGGTCAGCTGGGTCAGCCCCATACAGGTCGGTACGCTTAATATCGCCGGCAACACCAATGCTAACGACGTCTATACCGACACTTCGACAAATCGCGCCTATGTCGTAAACGGCGCAAGTATGAGCATCATCAATGTCGCCAACCCGGCCGCACCCGCGTTGCTTGGCACTTTTAATCCTGCGGTTCAACTGAATAGCGTATACGTGGTTGGCAATTTTGCATACATCGCATCCACGAGCAACACTGCTGAATTAACCGTTGTAAATGTCAGTAACCCGGCCGCACCCGTGCAGGCTGGCACACTCAACCTGGGCGGGGCTGCGAATGCTAATAGCGTATATGTAACAGGTGGTTACGCCTACGTTGGAAAAGCGCTGAACACGAACAATGGAAATGATGAATTTTATGTCGTGGATGTAAGTAATCCTTCAACGCCAACGCTTGCCGGATCGCTGAATATGGCCGGTGCCGTAAATTCAATCAAAGTCTCCGGGAATTACGCTTACCTTGCTACCGGAGACACTACTGCCGAACTCACCGTTGTGGATATAAGCAACAAAAGTACCCCGACAGTTGTCGGGTCCTTTGCCACCACAGGTGGCGTTGCAGCCAATAACATTTATTACGATGGATATTACGTATATTTAGGCGAAGCAAACAATACCGGCGGACCGGAATTTTTCATTTTAAATGTTACAAACCTGTCAAGCATAAGTCAAGTCGGCTCCTACGAAGTGGGAGGAGCCGTGAATGGCGTAAGTGTTAACGGGTACGAAGCTTTTCTGGCAACCGCGCGGGCGGCGAGACAATTTACAGTGCTAGACCTTTCAACAATATCTACACCGACCCTGGAAGGTTCAAATACTCAGTCGACGGCAGATAACATTTTTGTTGCTAATGACACTGCATATATAGCGTCAACGTCAAACACTGCCGAACTTACCATCATGAAGGGATCAGCCGTTGCCGGCGGAACGAGTGGGAACGGGACATTCACGTCGCAGACGTTCAATGCCGGTGCGGCGGCCGGTTTCAATTACTTTACTTTCACCAACACGATGCCGGTGAATACCACCATTACCTATCAAATCGCCGCCAACAACGACAACGCCACATGGAATTACATCGGGCCGGACGGTACGCCGTTTTCCCGCTATTCCAGCCCCGGCGCCATTCCGTTGGTAGACGCAGACTATCGCTATTTCCGCTACAAAGCAACACTGAATACGACAAACTTTGCCACCTCAAAACCCTTCATACTCGACACAACGCTAAATTACTCGCCATGATAAAAATATTACTCTTACCTTCCAGATTACGTACGTACGGACAGCGTGGCGCAACGTTGATAGAGCTCCTGGTTGTCATGGGTTTGCTTTCGATTATGCTCGTGGTGCTCACGACTATTTTTACAGCCTCCGTTGACCAGCAGAATTTGTCAAGGAATTATTCGGCCGTAACCGGCAATGGCCGCTTTATTATGGCGCGGTTGAATTACGATATCGCACGGGCAACGGCAGTCACGACCCCCGCGTCACTCGGAGGCAGCGGAGCGACGCTGGTGATGACCATCAGCAGCACGACGTATACTTACGCCCTCAGCGGCAACAACCTGCAATTTACCGACGGTACCGGCACCGACAATCTCAACGACAACACCGTCAAAGTTTCGGCCCTCAACTTCCAAAAACTCGGCAACGTGAGCGGCAAACCCACGATCACCTATAGCTTTACTGTTACCGGTTTGACGCCCGGCCATGGCGTGAATAGTGCGCAAACATACACGAACACGGTGGAACTAAAGTGAAAAAACTAAACACATCAGGCCAGACTCTCGTCGCGCTTCTTATATATATGGTTATCGCCATGACGATTACGCTGGCCGCGGTCGCAGTCACTATTATCAATATCCGAGCCAACAATAGCTATTCATCCGGCAGCTTAGCGCTAGAGTATGCGCAGGATGGGGTGGAAAATGCCATGATTCAACTTGAAAGGAATCCGAGCTATACCGGTGAAACGATGTCTATCGGCAGCGGTTCTGCTACAATTACCGTAAGCGGTTCCGGCTCGCTGACCATTTCGTCGGTCGGGTCGGTCGGCAATTACCGGCGCACCGTGACGGCCACCGCAACGTATGCTTCTAATAGTTTAACGCTCAACAGCTGGGCGGAGACACCGTAGGATGTTCGCAAAACCAAAAATAATCATCTACGTCCGCCGCAATAATATTATAGTTGCAGGCAAAGACGTTTCACCCGCAAAACTCAATATACCGCCGGAAATTCTTCAAAATCTAGAGATTGTCGATCCGAATGCTTTTTTTGGATCGGCGCGTGATTTTTTCGTCGCGCGCGGAGTCAAAGGCAAACGGGCTTTGATCGTGCTTGATGATAGCGTCGTATTCAGCAAACAGTCCCAGTGCGAAAAATTCGATAAAAGCGTATTGCAGCAATCTTTAAATTCATACATTGACTCCATGCCGTTTGAACCCGGGAAACGTGCCTGCCTGCAGATCGTCGACAATAACCAAATTGAACACTATGCGACCAATGCGCATATATATGAATCGATCGTTGACGCACTTCACGAAGCTGGTGTCGGGAAAGTTATTGCCGTCACACCGACGAAAGCATTTAAACTAGATGCCGCTATTCAACCGGCGGCAGCTATTGAAAGATACTTAAACGACACCGGTACGCAGCAGATTGCGGACTTTCTCGCCATTACGCCTGTTTGATAAACTTAATTAAAGAGTGATTGACTTTTTACCTTCGCCCAGTCATCATAAACCTAACAATTAAAAAGGTAACGCTTTCATGAAACTACCAACAAAATTACAAAAATTAACATCGAGTGAGTCGGGTTTCACGCTTGTCGAGCTCTTGATCGTGATCGGTGTATTAGCGATTCTTCTGGCCATTACGTTGATCGCTATCAACCCGAACAAGCATTTCCAGGACGCGCGAAATACGCAACGTTCATCGAATGTCGGCGAAGTATTGAACGCTATTTATGAATATGAATCCGCGAATACCGGAAACCTGCCGCCTTCATTAACGTATTTGGGCACGAACGCATTGCCGCTCGGCAAAGCGGCCACACAATCGCCGACTAACACGACATTCTCAAGCCCGGATGTAACGTTTACAGGTTTGAGCGGTAACAGCGTCACATCTGGCAATGTACTCGTCAGCGGCTGCACTACCGCGGCTAATAATGGCGAATTCCCAGTGACCGCCGGAACCGGTGTTTCAATAACCGCGACAAACGCCAGCGGCGCTGCGGGTGATACCACTTGTCAAATTGACACCAAAGTAAACATGTGCTCGGACCTCGTGTCTACGTACATTGCAGATCTGCCTATCGATCCATCTACCGGAACAGTGACCGGCGGCACGACCCCATGTGGTGGAGGCACAACGGCGTATGACTCCGGCTACACCATCGCTAAATCTGCGACTGGCAGCAGATATACTATTGCCGCACCGAGTGCGGAAGACGGCGCCACCATTAGCGTTACCCGTTAGCTTTAACGGGCACACCGCCCTATAGATACGCGGCGGTGTGCATAACCTGGTGATCGGGGTGACTAAAAATGTTGACTTTTACACTCCGATGCCGCATCATAACAGCATAACTAAAAAGGTAAAGCTTAAATGAAAGTAAAAACAAAAATAACAAATCTTAAACATCAGGGTGGGTTCACGCTCATTGAACTGTTGGTGGTGATTGGTATTTTAGCAATCCTGCTTGCAATTACGTTGATCGCGATCAATCCTAATAAGCACTTCCAGGACACGCGAAATACGCAGCGTTCATCGAATGTCTCAGAGATATTGAATGCCATTTATGAATATGAATCGGCAAACAACGGTAACTCACCGGCTTCGTTGACAAACGTAACCGGTACAGCCAAACCGATCGCCAATCAGGCTGATGAAAATGCCACAGACGCCACATTCGCAACTGGCGCTGTCACCTTTACGGTTCCGTCCGGGAACACGATAACTTCGGGCAATGTAACGGTAACCAGTTGTACTAATGCGGGCAACAACGGCACTTTCCCCATAACAAGCGGCGACGACACAACTATAGTGGTGACGGATGCCAGCGGCGTATCAACTGACGCGACCTGCGTATTGGGCAGCTTCACGGCAGTGATCAACCCATGTGCAGACTTGGTTCCGACATACATCGCAGGTATCCCAGTGGACCCGACTACGGCGGTCGGCACAGCCTGCAGCGGTACATATAACAGCGGTTACACGATCTCACAAAGCAGTAATCGATACACAATCACCGCTCCAAGCGCCGAAGACGGTGCGACTATTAGCGTAACTCGATAAAAGTTAAAAATATTAAGCAGAAAGGATGACGATTTAAAATGAAGCTGCATACTAAATTCATCGGGCGAAAGGAGCAAAACGGTTTCACGCTGATTGAGCTCCTGGTCGTTATAGGTATTCTGGCAATCCTGCTGGCTATTACCTTGATCGCGATCAATCCAAACAAACACTTCCAGGATACACGAAATACGCAGCGTTCATCGAACGTTTCGGAAATCTTGAATGCAATTTACGAATACGAATCGGCGAACAATGGCAATGAGCCGGCTTCTGTAGCCAACCTCACGAGTACCCCGACTCCGCTCGCCTCGGTCACCGTACCTGCAGATCAAACAGATACGACAGGGGGCGCCACGTTCGCGACCAACGTCGTAACGTTTAACTTGGATGCGACGAACAACATTCTTACAGCAACCGGTAATGTTACGGTTTCGGGTTGTACGGGTGGCGCATCAGTTGATAATGGAACTTATCCGGTCGAAGCAATTACGTCAACTACACTTGCAGTAACGAATGCGAGCGGTGCCGCTGATGGCCCTCCCGGTACCTGCACCATTGGAAGTTGGACGGGCGTAAATGATGTTGACTTGTGTGCCGACGTGGTTCCGACGTTCTTGGCAGCTATGCCGGTAGACCCTAAGACCGGAAGCGGAACATGCTCCGGCTCGTACGCCACAGGTTATACGATTTCAGCTAGCAATGGACGATTTACGATTGCAGCTCCGAGTGCCGAAGATGGCGCCACCATCAGTGTGACTCGCTAACAAAGTAGTACACACAAAATAAAACTCCCGCTTAAATGGGAGTTTTATTTTGTTTAAAATTAGCCTACACCGAGACTACCTTTTCCCACGGCAGGTTTGATTTGCCAAAGTGGCCGTACGCAGATGTTTGACTATATATCGGCCGGCACAGATCAAGCGCATCGATTATCCCCTTAACGCTCGTATCAATCAGCTTGTCTTTAAAATCGTACAATGCTTTTTCGGTTACCGTAGCCGTGCCGAATGCCTGAATAGTCTGCATGAGCGGTTTCGGCTGCCCTATGACGTATGCCAGACCGACTTCACATTTTGCGGCTAACCCGGCCGCTACGATGTTTTTAGCTATGTATCTGGCCGCATATGCGCCGCTGCGATCGACTTTATTCGGTTCCTTGCCACTGAATGCCCCGCCGCCCACGCGAGCGAATCCGCCATACGTATCAACGACGATTTTTCTTCCTGTCAGTCCCGCATCGCTTTCCGGGCCCGGAATATGCCACAAACCGGTGCCGTTTACGACAATGTTTTCGTCGGCCGGCAAGTCAAATTTGTAGTGCTTGAGAACCGGTGTGAATATATGCTTGATGACATCTGCCCGCACTTGCTCAGGTGACGTTTTTTCGTCGTGCGCCACGGCTGCCACCAGCTTTTCGATAGCCGCTGGCTGATTGTGCTCGTATCGCACCGTGACCTGCGCCTTGCCGTCGGGGCGCAGCCACTTTAGCTCGCCCTTGATGCGCGCCTCGTCGATACGCCGGGTCAGCGCGTGCGCCAATGCGATCGGCAACGGCATCAGCTCCGGCGTATCGTTGCAGGCGAATCCGAACATCATTCCCTGGTCTCCCGCCCCTTCGTTGTCGACACCCATGGCAATTTCCGGCGACTGTTCGTGGATGGCGTTAGAGAACATCGATTCCTGATAACTGAATCCCCACGCCGGGTTGGTGTAGCCCAGCTCACGCACTTTGTCGCGGGCTATCTTTTCGTAATCCAGCTTTGCGTGCGTTTTGATCTCGCCGAACAGACAGATCTGATTTGCACCGGCCACGGTTTCAATTCCGCAGTGGCTATGCGGATCTTCGGCTAACGCCGCGTCGACTATTGCGTCGCTGATAGCGTCACAAACTTTGTCCGGATGGCCGGCGCAGACCGACTCGCTGGTAAATATACTGGTATCGTCCAGTGCGTTTGACATTAAAAAATCCTTTCTGCCGTAAATCGCGAGAAAGGACGTCTTTACTAAATCAAAAACATCTTTTCCCGCATTCGGCGGGGCTAGACGGAGCACCAACATCCTCCTTAGCTAAAGCTTCGTAGGACAGGTTGCCGGCAGATCGACGAGCTAGATCTCTCCCTGCACTCTGTATATTTTTTAATTGTTAATGTGTACTTAACTATAGCACGGTTTTACCTACGGCGAAGGGTAAGTTTCGGCCGGTTGACCTGCTTGTGGCTGAAAGGTTTGAGAATAATGAAGCAAATCCATTCAACAATACAGAACGTTAGGAGCCAAATCGCCAGTACAACACCAGGCACGAACAGGAAAATAACAGACGGAACGGTTATAAGCAGCCAGGCAATTACGTCGGAAAATGTTGCGTCGCGCAGTTTCGATCCTGCCCGTACGGCGGCCCACATCATCCATCTGAGCAAGAAGGACACGTCAAGTTCGCGCATCATCCGCCGGAATAATCCGTCGGCATCGGCCCTGTTTATAGATTTTGTTTCGCACAGGAAATCATGCACGATCGCGGCTTTGGTATACACACCGTATCTCGGTACTAACCATGTGAAAATGCGCGGAACGGATGCCAAATCCGTCGTAAATCCGGTATGCACTGTGAATTCCTCTCGACTGCCCTGGTACACAATCGGCTGGAGCAATTCCCACTTGTTCGCATTAATTTCCCGCAGTGCGACTTTGCCTTTGATAAACGGCATGATTTTTTCCTGAATTAATACAACTACTTTATCATGCTAATGCATAATCTCGAGCAGCCTGCATCGACAACGGTAAAATACTTTACATCGCTATGACTGTTCTGGTGATACATTGAAAGTTCAATAATGCGAATATTTTAGGAGGTCGGTATGAATGGAGTCAACTATGTAACACCGGGCATAGCTTTTGTTGCTTTTACAACCGGAATAACATTTGGTTTGGCCACCGGAATTGCCGCAGGCATACTGTTTGCGCCAAAAGCCGGGCAGGAAAGCCGTCAGATCTTAAATCAAAAAATGAAAGACATGAAGGACAAGATGCGCGAACGCGCGAAAGCCCGCATGGAAGAGTCTTCGGATGATGATTCGGAATCAGTGTCTGGTAATGGCGGAAGATCACGAAGCGCATTTTCTTCCAACGCCGCCAAGTCAAATTGAGCCGCAACTGATACGGGATAAAACTAATGTTGCACTGCAGCAGATTGCTCAGCTATGTTGGTTGCCTGTGAGTATGTCTGTTTCATCGACATCAGGTCCGGCATTACCAGTGCGTCCAGCATATACATCGGCAGCGCCACAACGGACGCGACGAATACTCCCAGTAAAATAAACTTCATAGCAGCCGATAATAACATTATCTGGACAAAAGGAAAATTGCTAGTGTTAAAGCTGTTGCATACACGGCTGAAATTGTCTGGCACAGAGCACCCTTTTTTGCCGATAAAATTTTTAAGGCATTGGAGCTCGTGATGGGGCTAATTTGTGCGAACTTGTATAATAACCGAAGTTACTCCACGGGATTTTCCCAGGACATAGCAATCGCAGGATCTATACAAGCAGTTATGGAGCGCAATAAATACGGCTCACCGGCCTGAACCGGATGTTCTTCAAATATCTGATCTAAGGTAGTGATACCACGTCCGCCATACGTCACGCCGCCGATTCGTGCTTCGACGCTTTCTGTGCCAAATACACTGATAAAAGTGTTCAACACACCAAGCCTCGGGTGATCGTCAACCGTTAACGACGACACACCTGCATTCAGCCCCACAATATATCGGGTTGCGGCCCTGAGTAGCCGGCTGCCTATGCCATGGCCGTACAACCTCTCGTCACCCAAATCTATATGTTCCAAAGCCAATGAACCTGTCATACTTGGAAGACCGTGCACGAATGACGTATCTCTGACATAAGGCAACCGTAAGTCAAATTCAAAACCCGAGTGATGGAATATAGTAACGGGCGTCGCGGTAATAACCTGAATCTTTTCAGATGCGGGAATATCCGGCGCCACATTCAAAGACGGAAGATCTGATGGAACATAAACATCTCGCAACATACGCATACTATGCCACGAATACTAACTTTTGGTAAATTTTAGCTGGCAGTATTACGCGTAATTTGAAATTTATTCCGGTTATTGTTTAGTCAGTCGTATGCCTGCATTAACCAAAATTTGATCGACGATATTATCAAGGGGTTGCAGAATGCCGGGAAACCCCGCCTTGTCGTTGAAGCCGGAGTAGTAGGCTGAGGTAATCCAAATTAATTAAGCGGCAGGGTCATTATGACTTCCGCCTCCGTTTGCCGGGTTTGCCGATGAATCCGTTGGTGAAGCCGGCGTAAATGAGTTGATGATTTTAATCAGGTCAGAAAGCTGTATTTCAGCTTTTAGCGCGTAGCCGTCTACGACTTGGTTGAGCTCGGCCGGAACTTTGTCGCGCCCCAAGTTGGACAGCAGTACAATCCTGGCCCTGGTGCAGTTATATTGCGGATCGCTGCGCAACTTTTTTGCCACGTCAAAGCCATTCATACCCGGCATCATGATATCCAGGAAAACGAGTTCCGGCGAAAATGCTTTGGCCGCTTCCAGGGCTTTGTAGCCGTCCACAGCCGAGGCCACCGTGTATCCGCGGTGCTTAAGATACTGCGTGTAAATATCCTGCAAGCTTACATTATCCTCAACGAGGAGTATTCGTTGTAGTCCAGCCACGGTTGTCTCCTTTATTAAATCCATCATCGACCTGAGAGCTTATTAATTCTTGTAGCCTGGCTTCATTATATAACGGTAGCGTGACGGTAAATTCCGATCCCATACCCTCTACCGACTGCACCGTGATGGTGCCGTCGAAGCTTTCCAGGATAGTCTTAGATAAATATAGGCCTAAGCCCGTACCGGCACTGCCTGTTTCGAGCCCGCTGTGTACGCGGTAAAACTTCGTAAACAAATGTGGTAGCGCGCTCTCGGGGATTCCGCAACCGGTGTCACGGACCTTGACTACATTTTTACCACCTTGTTCGTTGAAAGAGAGGTTGACGCTGCCGCCCTGGGGAGTGTACTTAATGGCATTATCTAATAGATTGTTCAGTACTTCCTGCAATGTGGCCCCGTCAGCAACCACAAAGCACTCGTTCTGGGGCCCAGTGTAACTGAGGTTGATCTTCTTGTTTGCGGCGTTAAACTGCGAATTCTTGACCGTTTCTCCGGCTTTTGCCGCAAGATCGACTTTTTCCATGTGCATATGCAGCGTGCCATGCTCCAGCCGTGTGACATTCAACAGGTTGCTTATAAGTGCCCCAAGTTCGCCGGCACTAGACTGAGCATGCTTCAAGTAATAATTCACTTTTTCAGAAAGCGCAGACTGAAGTTCGCCATCTAATACTAGCTCAAGATAACCCTGAACGGCGGACAAGGGCGTGCGCAACTCGTGCGCTGCCATGGAAACGAAATCAACCTTCATATTGTCCAACTCCCGGCGCTTGGTCTCATCATGGATCGTCACGATGCTCTGGTTGGACGCGGCGCCGGCTATGGAGCTTTCGATCTTAAACACCACGACATCTATATATCGTGTCTTTTGCGACGGGCTGGTGTAAGTAAGATCAGTAAACACGTGTACTCCGGGTTTCAAAGTTGAAAAGTCCCAGTTTAGCGGGTCGGCATTGGATTGCACCGATCGCATCAAGGCGCCGATGTGCTGGCCGGAAAGTGATTTATCGTTAAATTCAAAGAATGTATTAGCGACGTTGTTGGCCACCGAAACAGTTCCGTGATCATCTACCGAAAGTATGGCGTCCGTGGTGTTATTCAGGATCGCTTCCAGCTGGCGCCGCTGGTTCTCGATCTGTCCCACTGATACTTTCAGATTTTGGCCCATGGCGTTCACGCTTTGTCCGAGCGTGCCGATCTCGTCGCTGCGACCGCCGTCAACGCGCGCGTCGAAGTCGCCCCGGCCGATGCGGCCGGCTACATTGGCTATGTGCAAGATTGGCCGTGAAATATATTTGCTAAGCCAAAGACTGATGACAACAAATAAGATGAAGGCTAGCAGCGCTATGATCAACCCGATTTCGGTTATTTGGTTGATACCCTTGTATACGTTAGCGATGGGATCCTCCACTACTATCGCCCAGTCGGTTCCTTTGATATTTTGATACGTCGCCAGTACGTTCACACCATTCTCAGATTTTGCCTGAATTGAGGCGCGCAGGTCTGCATTATCCGCATCTCTGCCAGCAGAGTTCAAACGGTGCAAATAATCAGCCACTATCGGCGTCGAGCTTAAATTGGCAGCGACTCGGGAACTTAACTGCTTAGGATAAGCCACGACATCGCCCTTCCCGTCCACTACGAACGCGACGCTGCCTGGTGAGTTAACAGACTGTGAAAGTATCGATGTCCATAGTACTTGAAAATCCAATTGCGTGATCAGAGCGCCATTGAAGCCGAGCGTAGAATTGGCCGGCCGCGTGTCATCGTAAACCAATTGGGCCAAAACCGGCGGATCAATATTTTTCGGGATTGCTACGCCAAGCGTTACCAGCGGCGCGCCGCTGGAATCGAGTTTAGCCGAACTGATATAGCGGTTTGCTCCTCGTTTAAGAGCCTGGAAAACCGGTGAGCCGCTGACGTTTTGCAAAGGCAGCTCGCCGTTTTGGTCCCGCGATACCTGTTCTTGCCCGTTGACGAACACCTTTTGGGCGCTTACCAGGTTCTTGTTATCTTCGAGCATGTAGGCCCGGACATCAAGATCGAAATCGTGACTGCTTTTTTCACCGGCGTCCACCGCCATGTCCTGCGCCCGGAAAATCATCTGCTGCACTTCTTCGTCGATAAACAAGCTGGTGGCTCCGGCATCTTTGTTCGTGGCAGCTATTTGCGTTTCTTTGGCGTTATCCAGAAGGGTGTGTCGCTGGATGTTTACCCAAAACACATTGATAAGCGCGAATGGTATAATCGTGGCCGCCAATACCAAAGCAAGAATTTTCTGACGGATGCTAAGCTTAACCATTAAAGCAATTCTATCCAAACTATAGTAAGGTGTAAAGCCAGATGCTGAAGAGACCGCTTATAATGGCCGGCTTTGGCTGCCGCCGGAACGCATTTATACCATTACTGCTTCTGATGCGCCCATATAGTTATCAAAGCGGGGGTGATTTTAAATTGTGGCTGGGTATCCGTTGCGAAGTTAGAACCATTCTGGTTTTAGCTTTTTGATTCCGACGCGCCATAGTATGTTTATTACGACTATGCCCAGCACGAATACGATTTGGAATAACAAATGGGATGATCGGTTATTTAATCCGGCTAGAAAAACTATGAATACTCCTACACTCAACGCAAGAGCAACATAAAGTAGCTGAAGCACCCATATAATAATTGATATACCTAATAATTTATATTTTAAAAGCTTTACCATCATTTTATTCTAACACTTCAAAGTTCGGGCTGAAGCCCTTGTATTTATCCAAGATCCCGCTGCCGGAAGCTTAGCCAGGCCAAAATCATGCATGCCACTGTAAATACACCAAAGAATACGATGGAAGACCAATGAATTGTGCCGCGTAGGATATCGGCCGATTGGTAGTAATGGTATGGAAAAATCAGGCTGGGCTTTTGGAGCCAATGCACAGTCTTGGCGAGTGAGCCGATAATGTAACCTCCTAGGGCATAAACCGCGGTAATGCCAAGAGCCGCACCGCGCCCCCGGCCAGTCGCGGCCAATAAAAATGAGACGGCGCTAAAAGTGAGTACAAGCATAAAGCAGGCAAAACACGCGGCCGCGATATTTGACAGAGGGATACCGATATTCACAGCTTTAGCCAAGACAATTATGACGATAGACCCGATACCCGTTACAGTAAATAATATAAAAGCCCCTGCCAAAGCCTTAGCCAAAAGCAGATGGGAACGCGATACGGGCCGAGCTAGCAGCGATTCAATCGTTCCTTCGGCTTCTTCGCGGCCGATCAGGCTGCTGCCAAGCCCGACACCCAAGATTATCAAAAGAAGCGGCAGCATCAAATAAATTAACTGGCTATTCAAATAACCCACCGGCGAAAAGAAATCTGTACCGCCGAAGAGCGCAAGCGTGCTGCTATTCAAACTGCCAAAACTCTTGTTTAATTGGGCCGCCTGGTTATGAATAGTCGGATAAAAAGCCAAGGTCAATATTACTAAGCTGGCAATACCGATACACCACCAGAGCATGCTCCAGCGGCGTTGCCACAAAGTCCATTTAAAAATACTAAACATACTTGCCTCCTCGCGGCTGATAGTAATGCATGAATGTTTCTTCCAGATCCAGTGTCCGGGTGTCGATTTTCGAAACGGTATGTTGGGCCAGCAGGGCAAATAAAGGCGATAGATCACCGCGAACATGCAGCGTCACATTTCGCGCGTTATTTTCTACCGCTTTCTGCACGCAAGAAAGTTTTCTTAACTTGCCGAGCGGGGCGTTTTCTTCAAATATTACATCGAAAGTTTGGGAGGCCTCTTTGGCCATTTCGTCAATGTTTCGCTCAGCGACCAATGTGCCGTCACGAATGATGCCCACCCTGTCGCAAATTTTTTGGACTTCGCCCAAAATGTGGCTGCTCATAAAAATTGCCGCGCCGCGGGCCTTCGATTCGTTAATGAGCTCGTAGAATACTTCCTGCATCAACGGATCCAGGCCGCTGCTTGGTTCGTCTAAAATCAGTAGTCTTGGCTGGTGCATGAAGGCCTGGATAATTGATATTTTTTGCCTGTTGCCGCGTGAAAGCGAGCCGAGCGGTTTGTCCAGGGTCGCTTGCAATCGTTTTGCAAGTTCTTGTTTGTAAGACTTGGTAGCCGGCGCCCGCAGCTCGCCTAAATAGTCTAAAAACTGCCTGCCGGTCATTTTAGGATACACCGCGCCGTCCCCGGCAAGATAGCCGATTTCTCGCTTGATTTTTACTGAATCCTTAACAATATCGAGCCCTAAGATCGTTGCGCTGCCGCTTGTGGGCTGTATAAAATTCATCAATGTTCTGATCGTTGTCGACTTGCCGGCCCCGTTCGGTCCTAAAAAGCCGTAGACTTCGCCAAACCGCACCTGTAACGTTAAGTCTTTAAGCGCGTAAACATTTGTGCCCGGATATTTTTTAGAAAGCTTGGCGGCAACCAGCGCATTGTCCATAAACGTAACTATAAGCAGAATAAATCAGCTACGCAAATAATGCTTACGTTGCTTTATCTTTTTTCAGAATGGATGAACACCTTGAGTAAGCAATTTTCTCGAGCAGATTATGATTTTCAACTTATCAGGACAAAATAACATATTGAATATGACTGGCTGGGCAAGAGGAATTCGAACCCACTCTCTAGTGGCTGGGTAGAGTAACGCCAGCTTGCTTTGCGGCCTCAAGCAATTCGGCATGTAGTCTAAGTATCTTTTTCTCGATACTAAGCTTCTGAAACGATTCGTTGCCCCCTACTGTTTTTTGAAGTTCGGCTATCATTTGGTATATTTCCTTAATATCATTGCTTAGTGCTTCAATATCACCTCGAATAGGATTTACCGTCTCTTCGACAATTTTACGGATTGCTTGCAGGTCGTCATATGACAAACTCATACAAACATTCTAACATGCGGACAAAAGTAGATCGTTAGCTCCCTTGTATTTAATAATCCCATGGCTGGAGCAGGGGGGCGAACTTAGAACTTTTGATGACCAACTGATGACGACGTTGTAATTAAGAACACTATTAAAATTCTACAAAAACTACTCGATGAAAAAAGTATAGATCCGCGAGAATCCTAAGTTGTACTGGCAACTACTTTGCAAAGCAAATTATGCTATTTGTAAATAAAAACGTTTCAAGTCATGCTGTGGACCTCGAATACGGCGTGTTGACAGCTTTGAATAAATGTATATACTTGTATATACAAAGAGATCAATATGAATGTTATGCAATCCTTACAAAAATGGGGCAATGGAGCCGGAGTAAGGATACCTAAGAAAGTAGCGGATGCTGCGCATCTTCACCTGAGTCAACAGTTAGTGATTACACTTCAAAATAACTCCATAGTTCTAACGCCTGTCGTCGAAAAGAAAAAGCTAACCCTTGAATCAATGTTAGAGGGTGTTACACCCAACATGGTAGGTGGTGAGCTTGAGTGGGGTCAAGATATGGGCGCTGAACGATATGAGTAAAGAATCCTATTTACCCGATAGGGGAGACTTTATTTGGGTAATCCTTGACCCTCGAGTAGGACACGAGCAATCCGGCAGACGCCCGGCAATCGTTCTCAGTAGGAAGTTGTTCACGGAAAGAACTGGCTTGAGTGTCATTTGTCCTATTACTTCCAAGGCGAAAGGGCTTCCGTTTGAAATAAAAGTTAAGACAAAAGATATTGACGGGGCAATTCTTCCTATCCACTTAAGGACGGTTGATGTCACTGCACGGAAATCGCAATTTATAAATAAAGCATCACCAGCATTATTACTGAAAACTACCGAAGCAGTACACTTGCTGATTAGCTAATTGGCTTGCCATAGGGGACGATTTACGAACGTTTATTTCATAAGAGTGTGTGATTCATATGCCAACTAACAGCAGAAGTTGTAGCGCTACCGTTAAGTTGCCGAAGAAGCATATACGAAGTGCCTAAGCTTAATTTCAGACGACAATTTTTGCGCAAAAATTAAAATAAAGCTTCATTTTGTCAAATGGCAGAAAGTTGAAACCATATATAGAAAATCAATAATTAACTTTAACGTTTTATGTTTTGGTTGTAATTAGTGGACGTAATTCGAACATGTAATTATGGCTGAAGATATTTAATTTTAAAATGTAGGATCGGATTTACATGATCTAAAATTACTAGTGATCTTGCTCATATCCGTGAATGATTTATTGGGATATAGTTATGGATCGCTGGAGGTGTTATGAAGAATTGGATAATCGCGATATTCGTCATCCTTGTCATTGGACTTGGCGGTTGGCTTTTTTATGACAAAAATAAATCGAATAGCTCTACCGGCACCGGTACTTCTTCAGCTACTTCACCATTGCACTCAAGCACTGCCGATACCCTTAATCTCAGTCATGAAGGATTGACTAGCGTTGGTCCAAGCATATATAACCAAACAACCCTTACGCTGCTTGATCTCTCATACAATAATCTTAAGATACTACCATCTCAGATGGGCAAAATGACCGATCTGCAAGTACTGAAGCTTGACCATAATCAACTTGAGGGTTCACTTATTGCTGAAGTACGCCTCATGCCGCTCACTACACTTGATGTCAGCTATAACAACATGACCGGTATGCCTGCCGAAATTGGCCAGTTAAGCAAACTCCAGACCTTAAATTATAGCTATAACAAAATAGCTGGCCTGCCAAATGAGCTGGCAAACTTAAAAAGTAACCTCAAAACCTTAAACATGACAGGCAATCCGCTGACTGTAAATCAGATAAGTAAACTTAAGAGCGAGTTGCCTAATACAAATGTCATTTTCTAAGATAAGCTCACGAGAAATTACGAGCCTTGCCGCGTGCGCCAAAGTAAGTGCATAGGTAGTTTTTGCCATGAAATATACATTCAGCGTGATACAGGTCGATCGCTTATCTCCAAGTACTATGCTACTGAGCCTGGCACAGCATAAGGGCGAACGATTATTTACTTACCAGCCAGGGCAGTATGCCGCTATCAGTTTCTACAAAAAGTGGCGTCCCACGCCCGCCCGTTGTTTTTCGATCGTATCATCGCCGACAGACCAGGGGGTGCTACAATTCAGCATGCATCCGAGGGGGCGCTTTACGAAGGGGGCCAACAACTTAAAACCCGGTGATAAGGTCGTGGTCCGTGGTCCCTTCGGAGGATTTGTGCTCGATCTGGCGCATGGCGGTGAAACGATTCTAATTGCGGGCGGTATAGGCGTTACACCGTTTATGAGTATGGTCCGCTACGCTAGAAAAGTCGGGGCAAGCAATAAAATCACGCTCGTCTATAGTTGTAGGAGCCAGTACGACTTACCGTTTATGGGTGACCTTAAAATACTGCAGGCGCAAAACCCTAATTTTAGGGTCGTGTATGTTATCGGTGATGGTCCCGCTACTAGT
The DNA here is from genome assembly GCA_963742655.1 of uncultured Candidatus Saccharibacteria bacterium. Taxonomy (GTDB): domain Bacteria; phylum Patescibacteriota; class Saccharimonadia; order Saccharimonadales; family UBA4665; genus JAICLK01. The sequence goes on along the minus strand of CAVUMM010000008.1, from coordinate 308,942 downwards.
CTTGCCGGACAGGCAGTGGTGAGCGGTCAGATTACAAAAGAAGTATTTGACCCAATTATTGCTAACAACCCAACCGTTAAGACGTATTATATTTGCGGACCGCCGCAATTCATGAAAGGTATCATGAAAACGCTGAGCTCGCTTGGCGTACCGCGTAATGCAATGCTGACAGAGGCGTTTTCCCAAGGGCCTAATCGTCAGACAGGTAAAATACGCAGTTGGCCGGAGAACATGTACATCTTGGGGGCGGCGGGTGTTGTTCTCGGAAGTTTTGCAGTAATGATTAGCGACCTCCTCAAGACACTGCCACCGTCTTCGGTCGCTAAAACATCAACGACGGCAACAAATGACCTTTTAACAAATAGTAGGCAGCAAGATCTTGACCAATTAGTCAATGATCTACCGCCCAATACTGATAGCGCACCTGAGTCAGATGAAGCAAAATCAGCGCAACAGGCTGTCAAAGTACCGGTCAAAAGCCCGACGCCAATACAGACGAACACAGCAACACCTGCACCGGCACGGCCGTCTCCACTTCCCATCACTCCCGCACCAACGCCTGCTCCTAAGAAATGTGTCACTTCACAAAGCGGGGTTACGACATGCGTTTGAAACGGTACTCGCAGACTCGCTTAGCGCTTGGTAGTGATGCGACGATCACTCTAGTAACGGCCATGCCATCGGTAAAGGTGCGTGAGTTGTTTAAGACTCTTTGGCGGCACGTCCATACATTCGAGAGAAGCTTCAGCCGGTTTATTCCCATGAGCGAATTGTCAGCTTTTAACAGGTCCGCAGGCTTGCGCATCCCCATATCCGATGAGTTTCATAGTTTATTGATCGCAGCAAAAAACATGAGCGAAAAAACCGGCGGTCTGTTTAACCCGTTTATTCTGCCGGCATTGCAGCGCGCTGGGTATGTGCGGTCAGCAGTACCCGGGTATGAATCTGATGCTGTCGATGACTATTCGGATAGAGCGGTTGTCGACATCGATGCGTTGGAGATTGGCTCAGCATGGGCATCTATTCCCTACGGCACCGCCTTAGATATTGGTGGATGCGGTAAGGGCTATCTGGCCGACCAGCTTCGTGAGGTGCTTGCAAGACATGACGTGGTAGGTTATTGGGTGTCACTTGGCGGAGATGTAGCGACTGGCGGCTATGATGAGGACGGCACGACCTGGAAGGTATATATTCAAGATGCTGGAAATTTGTCTTCCGAAAAGGAACAATTCATTATTTGTCCTGAATATGCCTTTGCAGTTGCTACCTCGGGGACATTCAGGCGAGTAAGCCAAAAGAATGAGCAGAACTGGCATCATATAATCGATCCGCTTACCCTTCGCCCCGCAATTACGGATGTTCGTCTTGCTACTATTTGCAGCACCGCTGCGTTGGAGGCTGATGTTTTAGCATCATGTGCCATTACGTTAGGCTCCCGCAATGCTAAACCGTTTGTCCAGAATTGCGGTGCCCAGGCTATGCTTTTGCAGTGCCAGAATAAGGCCGGTCAGTTTCAGAGTAAGTTTGGAGATTATATACAGGGCAAACAGCCGAGAAGAAAGGAAACACTCAAGGTCGACAATGCATAAATTTATACTAGCAATACTCGTTTCTGCTACTGTGTGCTGCTTCATCGCCGGTAGCACTAATGCCGTATACGCTGCGCCGTATAACCATACGGCAGACATTGTCGTCCAAACAAAACCCGGCCCTACAGTAGCCCAAAAGTATTCGCAAAGGGTAAAGTCGTCGTGGCCGTGGTACGTGGCCCGGGGTTCTGGTTTTGTAGCCGCGTTTGCGCTGATCCTATTGATGATCTCTGGCATTGGGCAGGTAACCGGTTATACGTTTCGCTTTCTTGAGCCGCTGACCGCATGGGCTACGCATAGGGCGCTCGGGCTGACGTTTGGAGTGGCTGTATTGATCCACATGTTCAGTCTCTTGTTTGACCGTTTTGTGCCATTCTCGTTGCTGCAGCTTTTCGTGCCTTGGCTGTCACATTATAAGCCGGTGACAATCGCGGGTCTTCACCTCGGATCTCTATACGTAGCGCTAGGTGTCCTAGCGTTTTACGGGGTTGTATTGATCATACTAACTTCGCTACTATGGGTGGATAAAAAGCCGTATACCTGGAAACTCTTTCACCTATTGTCGTACCTGATACTGGTTTTTGTATTTATCCACGCACTTTATCTTGGGACGGACTTGGCGCACGGCTTCTGGCGCTGGCTCTGGATTATACTTGCCCTTGGTACGTTCTTCTCGGCCATACATAGGCTATGGAGGGCAAAAACAATATGAACGGCGAGCTGCTATACGTACACAACCCTCGTCGTTTCCGTATCGCGTGGATACTTTTTTATGTAGTAGCTTTGGCTTTGATATCTTTCGGCGCGTACGCATACGCGAACCGAATCCGAACGCACGCTATACCTGTTGGGCAAGTTCAGCTGACGATACCGTATTCCACTTACTTAGTTGGTGAATCCGTAACGTTTACCTTGCATAATCACTACAATAGCCCGATTTACGTAACGAATGCCTGCCCGAAAGAGCCCTTAGATGTGTACCGTCAAGAGAGGGGTGCATGGGTGCACATCCACGACACTGCATCGGCAAGCGATTGCGCTACGGAAGAACGTGAGGTGAAAATCCCCGCGAGCGGATCGATGAGCGGCAGCTTTGACCCGTGGCATAACCTCTTCGCAAGGCCGGGCAAGTACAGGGTTGTGGCATATGTCGAATATTACAACGCACTTCCTTATCAAGACATAACAATCATCGCCAAGCCAAAACCGGTACCGGTAACAATAAAACCGAGTACGACACCCCTTAGCACTCCTCCGGTGCAGAAAAAAACAAGCGCACCAACCACTATTCATCAGCCTGTCCTTTCTGGCGACGATTCTGGTCAGGGCTTGGATGGAGGCGCTGGCGACCGGTAGAATCCGGTAAGCTTCGACTTCTTAAGAGGCTGATCGACTCGACTCTTCAGTATTACGAGAGACCTTAAAATTGCCGGTGATGGTTTCCTTAGTTGGTATGATACGACCTCGAATTTTCGTATCAGACGGCAAGCCCGTTAGGAGCAAGTATCCTTGCCAAGTGTCGTTACCCACTTCGAGTTCAAGGTGTAATTGATCAGACAATGCAGGTTCGTCAGCCACATCGTAGATTACATAGTTGCCGATACTTAAAATACAATCTGTTTTGTGAACATTGTGAGAATGGACTAAAATTTCACCAATGCCGGCAGGCTCGACCCATGCGTACGTCTCCTGATCAAGGTACAGAATCTTTGTTTGGCTCTTTGTCTCAATTAACTTGTAGCTGCCTTGTTGCGTTATGGTAATCATATCTTCCTCCGTCACTATCCATCCCTAAGCCTATACATTTAAAATGCTCCATTTTGATGTCAGGCGCAATGATGACTGTCACAGCCAATGTTAGTAAGCCTTACATATGAAAGACGAGGTAGGCATATTAGCAAGCTTTGCAGAGCTGGATATATTCCAAAATTTCGAACGCGCATAAGGGGTAGATAATAATACAAAGATTTGACCACAAGTCGATTCTTACCTGTTAACGTCCCTTGTGGCTGGGCATATGGGTCACAGGCGGAACCTAATTTTTGATGATTTCATTTTACTTGCACAAAAATTGGAAAAATTAGGTTTCATATATTGTAACGGACAGGTTTTAATTTTGAGCTAGACGGTCTGCACTCCGAGGTCAGTAAGGACGATACTCGCTATGCTTTTAGCAACATCAATTCTAGGCATTGTTCCATCAATTACTAAATAGTCGGTTCGACCTTCTGCTTGCTCCAGATAGCCTTGCCTAACTTGTTCATAAAAAGCGACCTTTTCAGTCTCAAGTGCCTGAGGAATCTCATCCCTTAACTTCATTCTTCTGCGCGACTCTAGCACGGGAATATCCAAAAAAAACACACTATCTGGCTTAGCTCCAGTGGTAGCGTCAACTGCTGTGCGAGTAACCATATTCAGATCAAGACCCTCTCCGTACGACTGGTATGCTATTGAGCATGGAAAATAGCGGTCGGTAAATACGATATCGTTCTGTTGCAATGCTGGGATGATCTGCTCATCAATTATCTGACGTCTAGCTGCTAAAAATAAGAAGTGTCGTGCTTCAGGAGATATGCCCCTAGACTGAATAATGGAATTGATTCTCCGACTTATCGGATCTGCTTTACGATCATGGAAGCTCGCAACGTCTAACCCACGCTCTATCAGTACGGAACTGGCGTTACGAATTGCAGTCGACTTACCAGATCCTGACAGACCTACAACGGAAGCAAGGTATCCCATATGGTAACTCTACTATACAAGCGAAGACTGTCCACAATAAGCAATCTGGACGGTAAGTGGGATTCGAACACTAATTAACGGAGGTAAATATATGAAAATCACAATAATTTACAATAGGTGGGACATTTCGTATCTGAAGAAGTTACTGGCTGGGGATGAGTCCCGCGCTTCGAACCCCGTGTACTCTGATTTTATCATTGTCGGGCAGAGGTTAGAGAAACTTGGATTTAATTACTAACAAGGAGAAGTATTTATCGTTGAATTGGACGCGAAGGTGTCTGAGACTAGCTGACTTTAGTAAAAGTAAAGTCTATAAATTGATTGAATCAATAATCCAATAAATTATGACCTGGCCGATGCTACGAGGCTAGAACTAATTTGTTTATTTTAACTCGTGCCCGATAAGATGCCGCGACTATGGACAAACCCGGATGGGAACTGAGGTGAAAAGTATAGTAATTTATTGACATAAAATAGTACTATGAAAGTGTAATAAAAGGGGATTAATATGTTCAGGCGTACACAAAGATTTCGTATTCTGGCAGCTGCCTTTATCGGCGTATGTTCCTTAGTGCTGGCAACGCCGTTAGCTTACGCAAAAGCTCCGCCACTAACTTCAAACGATGTATTTATATTGCTGCCGGGCATAGAGTCCGAGCTAAGTAAGGACAATATCAAGGATGATTTGACACCGGACTTTGAGTCCATCAGGGCGGCCATCACCAACACCGTGCCAGATGCACAATTTGTTACATTCAGCTATACTGGCCCGACCAGCAAGACCAATCCCAAGCCGCGTCCCTACACTTGTGTGCCTACTATCGAAACGCCGATCAGCTCCGATGTAAAAGTACTCAGTAAGCAGGTTCAGGCAGTGTTGGCGAGCCAGCCTAACGCCAACATTTACCTGATCGGTCACAGCCTTGGTGGCGTGATAGCCTACGGTTACATGGGTATGCTGGCCGAGACGCAAGCATTCGATCCAACGGTCAGCACTCACGTCAAAGGGGTGATTACGCTTGATTCACCGTTGGGTGGTGTTTCCAGTGACCCGGCTTACCTCGGCGATGCCGAGACGTATTTCGAGACAAACTGTTCCGGTTTCAATAGCGCGTTGCCCACGGCGCTACTCAACTTAACGGACATTTTTAATTCATACAACCTAGGGGGGCAGCCTCGTGGCGGCAAAGCCAGTGTCTTGGCCGTACCTTTTCCCAAGAAGGATCATGTGCCACAGCAACCCGCACCTTCTAACCAAACTATTGCCCAGGATGCTCACAACAATTTGAGTATTAATACGCTGACAGTCGGCAATTGGAACGATCTCCTTTGGGACCCTGCCGCCTGCGACTTGTCCGTCAAGCAATTCATAGCTACCCAGTGGATTTGGAGCAACGATCAGGGTGATAGCTCCGGTATGTATGGACGGGCCATTACTTCAGGAGACACCGATACCTGCTTCTTAGATGTTCTCTTCAATCAGGCTAATCACCTCAATGTTCTGTCAGACCCCAGTGTCATGCAGGGCATCCAGCAGTTCATAACTGGTCAGACTCCCTCGGCTTTACCGCCTGCGGACAGTGAGAGTTAGCAGCCATGTTCACTAATAATTCAAGTTTGGCTAAGATGGTAAGGTAGTACATAGAGTCTGAAATGAGTTCATTTGTGCAGCGAATCCGACAAACTTTACAGGTAATTACACTGCGCTCCTGGTACTGGCGGCATTAACGACGCAAACGGGCGGGGTGACCATGGCTGCGGGTAATCCGGGGTCGCTTGATACAAGCTTTGGCACAGACGGTATAAAGGACCTGTCGGTTGGTGCGGGTATCGCATCCCAGATCACTACGCTGCCCAACGGAAAGATCATTATGGCAGGACTTGGCGGCGATGGTAGTAACATGAGTTTTCTCACCCTCCTGAATAGCGATGGTAGCCTTGACACTTCCTTTGGACAGGGTGGAACGACCGGGACCATCCCGATCGAAACCAACTTGCTAACCTTGGTATTGCCAAACGGCAACCCAATGGTCATCGGTGTTTAGGGTTTCACCCCATAAAGTTGGAATTTGTGTTGTAAAATAGTCATCCTGATTTCGTACTTAAATTATAAATGCTCCATAATATTAAGAGTGGATGAAAAGAACTTGTAGTGTCGATCGATGCAGCTGCGTATCATTGAAAATGTTAGGACTAATTTAGTGTTAACATGAGTGCATGAAATTCAATCACAAAATGGGAAGAAACCAAGCCTATGTTTACATTATACTGATGATAGCTGTTGTAGTTGCTGTAGATTTATTCTTCTTCAGGCACCGGATCCGAGAACGATTATCAGCGAACGTATCAATTGTAATCATTTTTGCATTTTTTTACTCAATCTTTCTGAGGCATAAGTAAAGAATCTGGTACTGTTTGTAAGTTAGCTGAGCATCTGTTACGAGGTGTGATTCTTGGTCTGTAGCAGGGATTGAAGAGATAGCAGTATAACTGGAATACTCAATATACCTGTTATGTATTGAGGAAGCGTGGTAGCTTCACCTGGTTTGAGGATATCGTGTAAGAATAGAAAGTCGATAAATATAAAATCAATGATTAGAGCAATGTATAGTATTTTCTCCATAATTATATTATACCAGACCACATGGATATCTACGATTGGCTGGCTATAAGGGACGATTTACGAACGGTTTATAAACTATCCATATAGCTATCTTTGGATATACTTTTCTTCAGACATCGATTCTGAGAACGGTTGATGGCAAATGTTGGAATTGTTTTGCTATATATGGCTTTCTATCTTGATCTTGCATTCCTAAAGAATCTTTGATGCTGGGGTGTATAATATCAAAAAACTAATAGCTTATATGCTTAGTTGATAGTTTTGAAGCAGCCGAATGGAACCTTTTCGGTGTACGTTCGGCTGTTTCAACTGAAAGTCTAGCGCTAGAGATGTATAATGCGATTATCTAATTATAGACTGAGGGTCTTTATGGAAATGAAGCTGGAAGTAGTACCAATAGGTGTGACGGATGTAGATCGCGCCAAAGCCTTTTACAATGACAAGTTTGGATTCCATGCGGATGTAGATCAACCTTTGGGGGATAAACGATACGTCCAATTAACGCCGCCAGGATCGCCTTGTTCTATATCTTTGGGGATTGGGATTACGAAAATAAAACCTGGCGAAATTGACGGCCTATTATTAGTGGTAGCTGACATCCAAGCAGTGTACGACGAGCTATCTAGCAAGGGAGTTGAAATTAGTGAACCCAAGATGGAAGCATGGGGCTCAACTCACTGCTACCTAAGCGACCCTGATGGCAATCGATGGACAATCCAGCAAAAACCTGATCGCCAATAAGTGTAATTGACGATTACTTAAAAAGCATTAATCCTATCCAACGACCTGAGCTTGAGCGGATACGTGCTATTGCTCTGGAGATGCTGCCTGGTGCTGAAGAAGTTATATCTTACGGAATGCCAACAATAAAGGTTAAAGGCAAATCAATTATAGGATTCGATGCCCATAAAAACCACATCGGCATTTACCCATTCAGCGGTCATGTTATTAATAAAATAAATGAATTAGATAGATACGGACAAACGAAAGGCGCAATCAGGGAGACATTAGACGATGTTATGCCGAAAGAACTGATTCAAAAAACTATTAATGTTCGACTACAACAAGTCTTCGATTAACCTAGATACTTACTGGATAACCTGTAAAATTCAAGCTCATGGCTGGCCATAGGGGACGATTTACGAACATTATTTTAGTTACTTTAAATTCTCTGATTCGGTCAGAGCTGGTACATCAATATCCGTTATCATTTGTTTTAGCAAATGTGAAATGTCGGCTTTACTCTCTCCGACAATATCAATAGGTTTTTTAGTCCAATTGGTAATCGTACCTTTATCGCTGTATCAAACTTCATGAATAGCAAAATAGAGGTGCTTTGCCGTATCATGTTTTATTATTCGGTAATTCCACGTCATATTTTCATTTTGCATATATAGTATCTAGGCAGGCTTTGTTATGGGATTATATATATCAAGGTCATCAATATTTTCAAAGTCTTTTGTATTCGCTGTCCATAGTTTACTATTATTTTCCAGAACCGTAGCGGCTACAATGGAATCACCTAAACTCATTTTTTTACCCTGACGCAATTTAATAGCGCGTTCAATTATACTGTTGGTAAGCGGTACGGCCGTTAGCGTAGATAATAGCTCTCTAACTCTTTGCTCTTCAATTGATTTTATGCTCGGGTAGCCGAGAGATTCAATATGCACAATTGTAGGGCAAATTATTGTTTCATTGCCGATTATATCTTCTCCCAAAGTACCGTTTGCAATGTAAATAATGATATTGGTATCAAAGCAAATCATAAATTTATTCTCGCCCGGGAAAGTGACGCTCTTTGCGGATCTCTCGTTGCCAAGCAACTGGATCCCCGATGTCGGAATATGCATGAATATTTTGTAAGTTTCTGATTGCACGCTGAATAGATTTGCGATCCTGTGTCTGGGTATCGGGGAGGGGGTCACTGACTTGAATTTTTTGACCAAGTACTAACGCAGCGTCTTCTACGTATTTTTTTGGTACACGAAGAGCATACGAATTACCTGTTTTGATGACCGTCGCAGTGTATTTATTCATAGTAACTACTATTATATATACATGCTACATGAGGTCAAGCATATTATAACTAAAATTTCGAACATTTCTGAACTATTTAACAGGCAATATACCATTTACCATTATCAAGATTTTGACTTATACTAATCTGTTAGCGTACCTTATGGCTGAGACTATGGTCGGATTTCAGAACTTTGACTCTTACTATTGACCCTGCGTCTATGGCAAGGGTGAAGGCTCTTTTGGCTTAGCTGGCTTTAATTTACGAAGCTGAAACTGCTTTGCTGTGTTAGTGTGTTATTGAATGTTTATCAGGCCACTTAGAATAAGCCCATTGTCCGAGCAATACGCCAGCAACTACAACTAGTTCAATGTAAATAAACCATTTAAATGTACTATCAACTGTGTCATCGAATGGGTAAACGCCGCTAATTACAGGCCTTAATACTACTATCCCCAATATTGTTATGACGACTGTTAATAGCCAGGGCAAGATTGGCAGTCTTAATTTTCTTCTGAAAAGGAAGAGTAGAAAAGGCAACAACACAAGAGAAATGCCCTCCGTAGCTAAAATAGATTGCCACAGTGGATTGTAGTATGCCGGCAAACCTTTCAGAGCTGAGTAATTGATTCCAAAACGATCTGGATAATAGCCATCGTCAATATGAAATTGTCCGGTGATCACAAGTATCACTAAAACTAAAACCATTAATAGTAGCAATATTAATATGCTTTTTAAAAAGTTGGATGGCTTATATTTCATAGATTAGGAATATCAACATAAAGAAAGAAGTCCCAGGGACTATGCTCTAATTTTCGAACCTAAGGAGTTGCTGTGGTTGTATGTTACTAAATTGGCTGGGGAAACAGGATTTGTTCCAAACTTTCCTAGAGGAAGTATTAACAGACGAGGAACAGATACGTGATATCCATGAGATTCGTAATGTGCTTGCTGATTACATCAGTGAAAAGTAAGCGCGACCAGATATTTTATACTTGACAGCATGACGTCATGACAGTAAAATGGTAATATGACTACGAAAGCTACACTTTATCTTGACTCGGACATGTACAAGACCTTTAAACTCAGGGCTGTTGAAACCGGGCAGTCTGTTTCAGGACTGCTGAATGAGGCAATGCGTGCGCAACTCAATGAGGATTTGGAAGATATCACCACGATTCGTTCACGTATGGCTAAGAAAGAAAAGCCGCTGAGTTACGAATCTGCGCTCGAAGAGCTTCAACATGCCGGACTTATATAAGGTAGAAATTCTCCCGGTTGTTATAAGGAAAGACTTCAAAAAAATACCCAAATCTGACGTCCAGCGCATCATGAATAAAATAAAATCGTTGGGTGGAGATCCAAGACCTGCATGGTCTAAAAAGTTATCAGCTCGTGAAGAGTATAGGGGCAGGCAGGGAGCATATAGGATACTTTATATAATTAACGATGGCGTTAAGATTGTGCAAGTAACGAAGGTGCGGCACCGAAAAGAAGTTTATAGATAACTTGGCTGGGGATGAGGGATTCGAACCCCCGATCACGGGACCAGAACCCGTTGCCTTACCACTTGGCCAATCCCCAATAATATCCATGAGACAAACCTACTGTTTTTCTCATCGCGCCAGGCGCCGGAATTAATCCGTCGCGTGGGCTGCTCTTTTCCCTCAACGCATCCCGCTACACAGGTGAAGATTATACAAAAAAGAACTCTATTTTTCCAGATAAGCGCATAGACGGTTTGAATCTACCAGCCTGTCCGCGTGAAAACGATCTGATTTTACGAATTATTATTGCTTTCTTGGAATATATTCCAACGACAACATGTAACCATACACGGGCAGCTTGCTTGTCACAAAATGACGTGTTAGCGGTTGGTATGCATCTTCAAAATTCAGTATCCGATCAGTCATGTCAGCAGCTGAATCATATTCATCCAGACTGACAACAATCGAGCACTGATATTTCTGGCACTGTTTGTCGTTTGGTATGACTGAAAAATTGAAGTGTTTATGTATTTTATCGACACTCACGCTTGAATTGTCTATATTCCAATCGGGATTAGATGCGAATTGCCGATAAAGCGCTTGGGCATAATTTGTAGATATACTGCTACCGACCACATACTGTGTTTTGGTATCACGATAATAAAAATCAACCGGTTCGATGTTGATTATACTACCAGGCCCTCTGTCGCCATTAGTATCGGAGAAGTTCTTCGCAAAAAGTGGCGATCCCTGCAATTTTGGCGCATGATCCGTAAAGTTTAGGAAAACATTGTTGGCTAAATCCGCTTCGTGCCTGTCCTTGATTTTCGTAAATACAGTAGCCGAAACTAAAATCAAACACAAGATGATGAATACGCTTACGATGATGAGTTTTTTCCGCAGCGATTTTTGATTGGATTTTTGTGCCAAACGGCTGTTTGCCATGTCACATACTATAGCGCGGTTTTTATGAAAATCGCAGCTCGCAGCTTCGAAGCATTGCCCATTTGCTTGTCCGGTTCAGATATCACCCGTAATCTACAGAACATCAGGCTTCAGACATTCATCCACATGTATAATGTTTCAATAAAGAGTCGGTATTTTTAAAAATTTAAAGTTAAAATATGTACATTTAGTGGGAGCAGGTTATCAATTGGTTTGAAATAAGTACTTTAGTCGGACTTGTCGGGGTGGCCGTCGCAGTGGTGATGATGTTTATTGTGCCGGCTAATCGCAAGCCGTCGTCTGCAACGGCTTGGTTGTTGCTAATGATTATCTTGCCGTTTGCCGGATTGGTTCTTTTTGTGCTTATCGGCAGCCCGAAGCTTCCAAAGAGACGGCGCGACGCCCAAAGAAATATGAATAAACTCATCGGCGATCTTGCCGACCAGCTTAAAGAACAAACGAAATTGAAATCTATTTTTAATCCGGAAGTATCCGAACGCTATTCCCCGTTTATCACGCTCAATACGAACCTGACCAGCCTGCCGTCCGTCGGTGGCAACAAAGTTGAATTAATACCGTCTTATGAAACGGTCTACAAAAAGATTGCCGGTGACATCGATCGGGCTAGCAAATTCGTCCATGTCGAGTATTTCGCCGTCAGCCGTGACAATCAGACTGCGCCGGTGTTTGAAGCTATGGAACGGGCCGTCAGGCGCGGGGTTTCAGTACGGGTTTTGATCGACCATCTTGGCTCGCGCAAATATCCTAACTTCAAACAGCTGCAAGAAACTCTTACAAGAGCCGGCATAGAAAACCACCTGTCGCTGCCGCTTCGATTCTTCGGTAAAGACTACACACGGTACGACCTTAGGAACCACCGCAAAATCGTAGTAATTGACGGTCAAACCGGCTATACGGGATCGCAAAACTTGATCCAGCGAAACTATTTTCGCAAGGACAAAATTTACTATGATGAACTAGTCGCGCGTATACAGGGTCCGGCTGCAGCTGAGCTTGCGGCAATATTTGCAACGGACTGGTATAGTGAGACGGGCCAATTACTGACGTCTAAGCAGTATCCGAATCTTAGTATAGATATAAATGATTCCGGCGGTGAAATGTGCCAGGTTGTGCCCAGCGGTTCAGGATATGAAAGCGAAAATAATCTGATATTGTTCACATCACTTTTTTACGCGGCCAAACATAAAATCGTGATCACTAATCCATATTTTGTCCCGGATGACTCGCTGATGACCGCCCTGACAACTGCCGCCCAAAGAGGCGTGGAAGTAGCTTTGATCAATTCAGAAGCCAGCGACCAATTCTTTGTAGCTCACGCTGAACGATCGTATTATGAACAGCTGTTGAAATCCGGTATTAAAATTTATCGCTACAAGGCGCCTATATTATTGCATTCCAAACACATCACGATCGACGACGATATCGCTGTTATCGGATCGAGTAATATGGACATCCGCTCATTCGAACTCAACCTTGAAATCTCACTTATTTGCTACGGAACACGTGTCGTTTCCGAACTAAGGCGCGTTGAAAAAACGTACCTCCGGAAGTCAAACCAAGTCAGTTTAAACGAATGGCAAGCTAGAAGCATATCCGAAAAACTGTTTGAAAATATCTCCCGGCTGACAGCAGCTCTGCAATAGAAACCAAGACTCCGAGGACTGTTCTTTAACGGATACGCAAAACGTGGATTAATTTGACTGAGCAAAACTTACAAAAACAATGTCTGCTAGGGGAATGTCCTATAGCGACAAAACCATTTACTCCTGAACGGATTTTGACACTGCACCATTTTTATAGTATTGTAATTATATGAAAAGTCCGGGACGTGATTATCCAGATAGACCAGGTGTTTCCCCAGATTCATTGACGCCTGCGTATCTTATCGGCGAAGAAACCATCAGTGAAGTAATGCGGGGCATGCAAAGTGATCAACTGGCGCATCTCTTCAACTTCAGCATTGATACGACTGCGGCAAGATCATTCTGGCCAGATAGTGATGCTTATCGGCGCGACACCATTATGGTGTACCACGCCATAGGAAAAGCGCTGCTTGTAATCCTTGAACTCGATGAGCAAACCTCAGTTCCTTACGCAGACGGATCTCAACGTGCGCCAGAAAGCAGTTGGGCGGCCCGTTTTATTGTTGGGTTTCCACGCGGAACCGACTATCAGTCCATCCGTAATATGGGAGACATCACAATTGGTAATGTTCTCGGCGGGTGTATGCGGTCTGCTGATATTAATTTAAATAATGATTGTACTGCGAGTTACTCATTCCAACAATTGCCAGAGCATCGTTCTCATCCTTTAGATCCAGCAACTTTGACAAATGCTGCTTTGCAGCTGGGGGGTTTTGAAAATAGCACTACGGTACCGAAATTTTGGCAAGCTGCCAAAGATGGGCACTTCGATGCCCCGGCAGAGTATCTTGCATCTTTAGTTGCTCCGTCTAGCTTCCAAGATGCCGATGCTACACTCCTTAACTCTCCATGCATTGATCGGCTGGCAAGATTGGTTACAGCGTCGTCTTAGTGTGTTAATACTGCCTCGTTTCCGCAAGCCATCGAAATTCACATGAATGCTAATTTGAACCAATATATAATACCGAGCATCGCATCGGCCAAAATAGCCGTATTGGAGAACTACGAACTACGAAGACTGTCCTGTAACATATGGACTGTCATCAGAGACCCGACAAAAACTGGGCGGAGCAATTGAGCTAAAATTGTTTTGTTAATGCCGGTTTTCAAAGTCTTGCATGAATTCAACGAGTGCGACAACACCCGCCAGCGGCATGGCATTATACAGGCTGGCACGGAATCCACCGACGTTGCGGTGACCCTTTAGCTCCACCAAACCTTCTTGCTCGGCTTGTTCGAGAAACGCCGTTTCCAATTCTGCTCGCCTAACAGCATCCGATCCTACCTGTCCCAAGGCGAATGGTACATTCATACGCGAGCGAAATTCAGGTTGAACTGGGCTACAAAATAAGTCCGAACTATCGATTGCGCCATAGAGTAATTCAGCTTTTTGCGCGTTAATATCCGCGATTGTCCCCACGCCACCTTGCCGATTCAACCACTTGAACACTAGGCCGGCCATGTATATCGGAACTGTTGGCGGAGTGTTGAGCATAGAGTTTGCTTTGGCCTGCGCTTTCCAGTCCCAAACTGTCGGCACATCCGCCTCTCGTCTGTCCAGCAACTCATCGTTTACTATTACTACTGTCAGGCCGGCTGGTCCAATATTTTTCTGCGCGCCTGCGTAAATCACTCCAAACTCGCTGACATCGATTGGTTCACTTAGAATATCCGAGCTTCTATCGGCCACTAGTGGCACACCTAGTTCTGGGATTAGAGGCATTCGCACGCCATTAATAGTCTCGTTGGTAGTAACATGCACGTACGGTGCGCCTTCAGTAAGTTGCCAATTCCACGTTGGAGGTACATGTGTATATGGATCGGCTTCGGCTGCAATGTGCGCGGAGCTGAGAAAATTCGCGCCTTCTTTTGCTGCTTTTGCACCCCACATTCCAGTGACAACGTAATCCGCCGTCATGTTTTCACCGGCTAAATTCATTGGAACGGCCGCGAACTGGCCCGTTGCACCGCCCTGCAGGAACAACACCCGGTAATTTGGTGGTATTGCCATCAAATCGCGAAGGTCGCGTTCGGCAGTACCGATAATTTCTTCGAATGCGGCACTTCGATGGCTCATTTCCGCCACGCCAAATCCGGTATCCCGCCAGCAAAGCAGCCCATCCCCAGCTTCGACAAGCACTTCCTCGGGCAACGTGCCCGGTCCAGCGCTAAAATTATATGTATGCTCACTCATATTTGACATAAAATATATCATAGGCATTATGGCAATACCCAAAATTTGTGGCCTTAGAGTATTAAACTACAACATCAAATCGAAAAGTGAAGCCGTGATCACGGCACGCGCACTATTGCGTTAAGCTGGTCATTATTGACGGTCGGGCCGGTTACGGTTTCAGTTCCAATCGTCGCCACGCCGTTGTCACCGGAAAGATCAAAGCTGATGACCGAGTTGGCATCCCCTAGGTCGGGCGATGTTACGTCCACAACCGCGTCGTAGCCTGCAGGCTGCTCGGAATGGTCGAATCCCAATTGCCCAAGCGCCGTTACTACACCTGAAGTTCCGTCGGGATTCACGCAGCGAAACATGAATGTGTCGCCGCTGTGCGTTTGCACCACGCCGCTGGGTTTTACGGCACAGGCGACACCGACTGGGAAACTGGCTAATTCCCGTCCGCGACTGGCACTGCTAGGTTTAAGACTCATGAACGCAAGCACGGCACATGCTCCAATCGAAAAAACTATAACATCCCTGGCTATACTCCGTGCTCGATCCCGGCCTTCTTCAACAGTAACTAGCTTCGTCATCCTTCTTTGCCTCCATGAACTGACGCACTTATTATACCCGTAAACGGAAGACGTTGACCATTTGCTATCATTACTTATATGAATGCTGTCGAGCCCCAGGTACATGCCATTGTTTTTGATTTCTCGCGCGTTATTTTATTTCCGAAAGATGCCGCCTATCGGGAAAGCTTGAACGGCTTACATCGCACACTCACTTCGGAAAACCCTGGCTATCCTTTCTTTGAGCACTTCCAGCTAAACGACGAGCTGTTGGGATTTCTGAAACTAATTAAAGACAAACCGCTCTACATTTTTACCAGCGGCTATGTGCAAGAAGCCACGGCCATTCAGTCGACTCTAAAAGATGTTTTTAAGGCTATCTATTCGGCAGAACGATTGGGCGTTAACAAGTCCGAACCAAATGCCTTTAAGAAGCTTTGCCATGAAATCGGAATCGATCCAAAAAACGTACTTTTTATAGATGACTCTTCTAGTAACATTGCAGCCGCCCAGCACGCAAGTCTACAAACATATCAGTACTCAGACAATAAAAGCCTGGGATCATTCTTCCGCAGTCGCCAGCTAACATAGTCGCCTTATGCCTTTCGGGTGCTGCTTTCAGCGTAAATTTTCACTTTTGATGTGATAATTCATATAGATTTTAATACATAAGCGTTATATACTGCTGTTGTTAAATTAAGGGGGGCCAATGAGAAAATTACTATTAATGTTTAGTGGACTAGCCACGACAATTGGGGTTGTATTTGCTGCAGCATCGCCGGCCCTGGCGGTTTCCGGCAGCATTTGCACGTTTAACGGCAATCACTATTGTGCCGGGTCCACCAGTCTCTTCGATTTCACAAACGTCATCTCGCGTAACCCCCCTGGCCGTACCTGGACCTTCGCGCCCCCGATTGGCGGCAGCGGAGTCATCCGTAACACAGGCGGAAATGTCTGCATGGCGCCTCAGGTGGGTAGTGGCAGTTACGTACTTCTAGTCAGCTGCAGCTCTGCAGGGGTAAGTTGGACCTTTCTCGACAATGGTGACGGCAGCCGGTCGTTCAAAAATGTGAAATACGGTTGCTACCTGGCAGGGGACGACCACAACGGCAACAACTGGGCCTGCAACAACAAGAGCCCCGGCTGGTTCTGGCGTATGCAGCCGTTCCATTGAGAAAGCGGGTTTAGTCTGTAATCACATAATTTAAAGGAGCACGAACATGTTTAAACGTTTTTTCAGTCAAACCGCAGTGGTGGCTTCGGCGTTGGTCACACTAATACTGTTAGCCTCGCCATTGCAAGCTTCCGCGGCAACGCAGCACCTGTGCATGTTCACTAACACCAGCGAATGCATCCTCTCCAATGGAGTCGGCAATCAACTTTCGCTCGACAACACCGATTACGCAGCATGGACTATTACTACAAATGTTGCTAACGGCGCCAAGATGTTTACGAATGGAGCCGGACATTGCCTCACGATAAACAGCAGCCGCGACGCAGTCCTGGCCAGCGGCGGTTGTTCGGTAAGCAATGACAACGAGCAATTTTACCAAGCAACGAGCGGCGGCCGTACAACGCTCAAAAACGTTACTTGGGAACAGTACTTGGGCGGCTGGGGTAACGGCCTCGGGACCGGCATCGAAGTGCGCCCTTCACAGACTGGCTTCTACACCGGCTGGGTCTACAAGTAAACCCGTAACCTTCTGCAGATACTAGCCGCAAAAATGGGCTCGACACCCATGACACAGAGATCGTTTGATTTACTGCCGACTCAAATTCGATAATATTCGCCTAAGCCATCGATCGACCGTTTAGACTTTTAACGATATTTTCCCAATCATAAAGTTTTTTCATTTTTCGTTTGATATACGCGGATTTGCCACCTGGCTCATCTTGTACATGTCCATGTTCCCAATCCATCGCGAACCCCCAGATTTCATAAGCCGGCAAAAAGAACGGTACGGATTCATAGTTAATTTCGCTCATCGACCTGGCTGATTTGTAACCTTCGATAAATGCATCGTAACACCCATCCTGCAACTGCTGTTGGCGCCACCAAATGTCCCTGAATTCAGCCGCCCTCCAACCCATACCGCCGGAATCAAAATCGTAAAATGTTATCAGGCCATTAGTGTCAATGTGGATGTTATCGGGCGTTAAATCTCCGTGGCATGAGCCCCAATCGAGTTCATCCATATGATTTTCTATGTACGATTTCATCCTGCCTGCAAGGTCTCTAATATATGACATGTCATCCGCGTCAAGAAAGGTAGCAACGATTGGTAACGGGTCTTCAAGCAGATATTTCAAATCCCATGCGAAACGATCGTGAACCGTCTGATAATCGTCGAGTGCTGCATGTAATTTACCTGTCGCGCGTCCGAAAACCCTAAACAGATTAGCGTTCAAGGGTTTGCTAGGTTTTCTGCCGGGAGCATAATTGTATATTGCCCATCTTCGCTCAAAATTCGTGTGAAGGGCTTTGCTGTTTTTATCCAATACCACGCCGGCCGCCGCGAAATTTTTCTGCTGTAGGATGGGCGAGCATATGTAACTCCCAGCGCAGATGCGTTTCTTCACGCCAATCCGGTGCGTATATCTTTAATATATACATGCCGGAACTAGTACGAATCACGTATACCTCATTGGTGTAAACTCTGAGCAAGCTCCAACTTTTCACTGTACCGTATTGGTATAGTTCATTGGCTTCTTTAACTATTTGATCAACTTGCCCGCTGAGCAATGCCTACATAATTGCCATATTGTATCAAAAAATGGAGTGCTGCTCGAACCGACGCAAACGGTTCCTTGACAGCGTGAGAGAAAAGGCTGGCAACGCTTTGGACCTGAAAAAGTGCCTTAAATCGTGAGCTTTTTTCTCATCCCGGCATCAGTGCATCGGCGTATTGTGCTGCATATAGCCGCAAAAAGTCATGGCCGACAACACTTACCAAGCGGCAGTCCGTTCGTGTAAATTCAGCTTGATGCCGCAGTTTTTTTCTAGCTGGAACTTCGTGCCTTGCAATTTCCTTTTCAAGCTTGGTCGCCCAAGAATCTCTTGGATCCAACTCTGCAAGTTTACGCAGATCATCCGTTCTTAAATTCGGTATGATAACCTCGGGTACGTCAACCGTCATCGGGCCAGCAACACTGTAATTTAGCTGCAAAGGAAAAGATGCTGAATACGAGTTTGCCCACTTTGCTATAAAACGTAAAACTCCGGCGACTGAAAGTTCAAGTTCATGATTCGATTGCCATTCTCCGTCAGGCATCAATTGGCGATCTGCCCGGCTTTTAATCTTTGCGTCCAGATGCTGCAGGTACGGCGCCATCCGGCTTTGAACAATATAATACGCAGAAACACCTTCAAACTTGAGCTCTTTGCTTTGCAATGCCGCTTCGATAGCATCCCATAATTCATTAACACCGTTAGTCCTAGTATTCCTAAACAAAGTTTCTTCAGACGAACCGCCAGTTAGACACAATCGCAACCCCTGCCCATCACGAATTGGCCGTATTTCATAATATTCTGCATCGGGCGAGCACGCCATCTCCGACCGCACATCGATGCCATTTTCTGAAACGGCAGGATGTTCGATGCCGAGCGAGCACGGCCAAACGCTTTTTTGATCTTTCAGCACCGCCAGATTGCGCGGCGGCCGATTGCTGTCCCAATGAAAAAGTTCAAGATTAATTACGGCATTGCCGACACGCAGCTTATGCCAGAACGACCCACTGCCGACATAGCTGACCACTTCCCCTCGATCGCCCCGTACTTTTTCTGAAAATCTGGAATCGCCCGTTATCAGATCAAACTCGTCAGTAATCTCTTCGCACATCGCGATAACATCAGGAATGAGCTCAGTCGGAACATGTGTTGCCTCGGATTGCTGCATATATATAGTATGCAAGCATCATCACAATATCAAAATATCTCAACTTGCAGTGCACGCCAAATTAGGGGTTTTCGTAATTTAAATTGATTAAAATTGAACTGATGTTTTTGTTTTTCGGGCAAGTGCCGCCACGGCTAACACTTCATCATTTATCAGTGGCTGCAGCTCCAGTTCGGCGGCAGTCATTGCATCAGCCACAATATCTTCCGATTGTAAATCTGCCGCTTCATCCGGTGTTATAACTTCGCCGCGTTGCTCGGCTAACCTGACCCACAAGTCTGCCATTGACTCAACTTCAGGCACATCCGGATCTTGCGCCCCCGTTAACAGGTCAACTCGTAAAGCTCGTGCAAGATCTGCCAGGCTACCGCCTTTATTCCCCAAATCTATAATGAGTCGTCGCAACAATGTTATGTCTTCGATTTTGAGTCTCGCATCGCAAAGCGGCAGCTGATCCGGGACAAAAGACTCCATAGCCGAAACAAAATAATAGGCAGCAATCGCGATATTCCCGCTCGACCTGCTGACTCGCAGAAAAGCCGCATCAGTCCCGCTGTCATCATATATGTCTGCACCCTCCCACTTTTGGCCTTCCGGCCATTGGGCATACATGTCACTGAGTGATGCGTATCGACTGTTGATTTTACGTCCTAATACAACGGCAAAATGACCGCTCATGTCCCCGCCTTCCGCCCGCAAACGCCCAAGCACAGCCGGGGGCAATTGAGCAGGATCGGTCACATCGCCGTCAATAGTGACGTACTTTTCCAGGGTAAAACCAGCCAATTCAGGCATGGGCTCACCCCATGTGTCGTGGCCTAATATTGCTTCGCGTAATTCAAGTGCGCTTTCGGCGCGTACATCGGGCATGATAATCCTAAAAAGTATATTTTAACATCATTTAACTCAATAAAGAATACAGCCACCTGATGAATTTTGCCTGGGCATGCTATCATCGAAAGGAGCAGTGGCGGAACAGATGGGATATCTAACACAAATTCACGGCGGCGAACAAGATCTCTACAAGCACATGGGCCGGCAAGTGCATGCGGCGGCCGCGGTTATCGCCGGGCGGACGGCGCTTAACCCGGAATTGTTTGGTGCCATACATCGCTGCAACGCCGACGCGTCTACCGAAGTTGACGGCAGCACGACAGCATTAAAGGAAGTTATGGCCGCCTTTTCGGCTGGGTTTTTTGGGCAATTCTATGGGCGCGTCAGCACAATGCAGCAATTTCGGCCAAACGAAACCGTCACGCATTCAATAGACCGCTGGAACCGATCCATTTCTAATGCCTACGCCAAGGCGGCCAGACTGGCTGTGTTCCGCGAAATGTTTTTCGGCGGCGGCTTATGGCATGTATTCATAGATCGCTATGCACCCGACGGCGGACGCGATCGATTTGCATCATCAACCGATACCAAAACTTTGGCTGGAGATCGTGATTTGCTGGCAATCATGAAGCAGGTCCATCCTTTTTTTCTGCGTACTCCGCCGGCACATCCGTCATCGCATAGCGGCTCACAACATGACGCCGGCATGTTCGGGAATACCATCCTGGATATCGGCGAAAAAGAACTGGGCATCAAAGATGAAGGTGGCAAAGAAGAGCTTCTGGCCAATAGCCTTCCCGAGCTGCGTTGGCCGGCGCGTTTGGAGATGACCGGAATCAACCTTGCAACGGGTTCAGGGTTGGTTGAAATTGGCACGCTAAGTGACGGTTTAGTCTGGGACAGGCGCCGGCAGCAAATCAGGCGAGCATTCCTGACGATTGACGATAAACTCCCACGGATCGGCTTCGATATGGAGGCTATCGAGGAACGCGTCCAGGCAGAACTGCCGGACGTTGCAAGCTATCCGCACCGTGGCTGCGCGGCACTTTACCAAACTACGGAGTTCGGCGATCACCAGGCTTCCATTTTTTCAGCTATGGCTGCAACATTGGTACGCATGTACCGCGAAACCGGCGCGTTCAGCGTCCCGCTCCTTCGCTGACTCCAGGGGAATTTACTTAACCAAAGTTAAGGATCCGATCGGAGATGCCTCAAACCGAAATCCAGTGGCGGTCCGCCCGTCCGCAAATTATTTATTTTGTGCGTTGCATCACACTCATAATGCAAAAATATTGTTAAGCTGTAGTGGAATTGAGACGATACAGTGACAAAATTACCGACTAAGTCCTGGGGATCTGTCAGCCGGAAACTGCGACTGAATTTTGGCGGCGCAGCAGTCGGTTTGATTTTTTTCTGTTTGTCATTCACTCCGTCGCTTTTGCCGAGGGGATTCGTGCTGCAAGGAGTTGCCGGCGGATTAAGTATGGCGACCGGGTACGGAATCGGCGCACTGCTTTCAGTCTTGTACCACACGCTGCCGGCAAAACGCCGTACTACCTTGACGAGATTCGAAAAACTCGTCATTGTTATCGTCCTGTTATTGCTGTCGATACTATTCATTATCGCTGGCACTCATTGGCAAGCGCAGATACGAAAACTTACCGAGGCATCCAGCAATCCGGCGGCTTATCCGGTGTTCGTCGTACTAATTGCCGTAGTTCTCGCGTTGCTCATCATATGGACCGCACGCGGCGTTCGGCGATTGGGTAGATTTTTCGGCCGCAAGCTCGGCCGGCGCTTACCGCCAAAGGCCGCCCTGTACGGCGGCGGCATTCTGGCAGCGATCGTTTTAATTTTATTGGTTAACGGCGTACTGTTCAGGACTGTTTTCGGTTTTATAAACTATTCGTTCGGCCTCGCCAACAAAGGTACGCCGGCTGGAATTTACCAGCCGCAGGACAGCATCTTCAGCGGCAGCCCGAAATCGGCTATCGACTGGAATACTTTGGGTGAAAAAGGCCGCGAATTCGTCGCCAGCGGCCCGAGCAAGACTAATATCGACAAATTCGCGGGTACCGGAAAAGGCGAACAGCCGAGCCGTCTGTACGTCGGACTGGAATCCGCACCGACGCTGCAAAAGCGCGTAAACCTACTTGTGAAAGAACTCGAACGGACTCATGCCGAAAACCGGAAAGCAATCTTAATAGCGATTCCGACCGGCAGCGGCGGAATAAACGGAAAATCCGTTGAAAGCGCCGAATACTTATTCCACGGCGACACGACTTCAATGGGCATTCAATACTCATACCTGCCAAGCTGGTTGTCATTCTTGGCCGACCAGGAAACGGCCAGGGAAAACGGCAAAGCGCTTACCGACGCGGTGTACGATTGGTGGAAAGTGCTGCCGGCCGACCACCGGCCAAAATTATTGATGTACGGCGAAAGCCTCGGTACGCTCGGGGCCGACGGTGCGTTCAGCGGCGCGGATGACATGCAGGATAGGATGAGCGGAATATTGCTGGCCGGCCCGCCAAACTCAAACCGGTTATGGACAAATCTCGTCGAAAACCGCGAACAGGGATCGCGCGAAGTATTACCGGTGTACCAGCGCGGTCAGGCAGTACGTTTCAGTGACGGTACTGATCCATTTATCGACCCGAAGGGCAAACCGTGGGACGCGCATCGGATCGGAATTTTGCAAAACGCATCAGACCCCGTCGTCTGGGCATCCACTTCCCTTTTCCTGCACAAACCTGACTGGCTGCGCGAACCACGCGGCAGCGACGTACTGCCTAACATGCGCTGGACACCTTTTGTGACCGCCCTGCAAGTCGGGCTTGATCTTCCTTTCGCGTTCAGCGCCACGCCCGGGCACGGTCACCGGTACGGCTCCGATTTGGCGCAGGCCTGGACATCCGTTTTAAACATGCACCTATCCCACGATCAATCAAAACAGCTCGAGCAAATTATAGACACGGCCAAAGGATGAACAGACGCAAAGCATCATTTGCGCTTGCCTTCACACTTATTTTCCTCGTCGTTTGTAACATAGTATTTTTTCGCATTTCCGGCTGGTATCATCTATGGCTCAACATTGTTGGACTTGTCGGCTTGTTCGGTTTGTATAAATTCGCCGGGCTAACCCTGGAAGACATCGGGCTTGAACGGACACACATGGCGACTGGGTTGAAATACGGCGCAATCTGCATGGCAATTATCCTCTGCGGCTTGTTGCTTGTATATGCGCTCGATGCACACGCCTTTCGAGATGCACGCTATCATCAAAGCGTGAAGGCCGCTTTGCTTGCAGCATTAATTCTTGAGCCGCTCAAGACAGTACTATTTGAAGAGCTGGCATTTCGCGGTATTTTGCCGGCCATTTTGCTGCGGGTTAACAATCAGAAGTGGTTTGCCATAATCGCATCCTCCGTGACCTTCGGCTTGTGGCACGTATCCTCGTCCACTGCTATCGGTAATTACCACCTCGGGTCGTCGTTGGTTATCGGACAAACCACCGTGGTTGCGGCGACAGTCATATTTACCACCCTGGCCGGTATCATACTATGCGAACTTAGGCTGCGAAGTAAAAGCCTGCTGGCCCCGATAATCGTGCACTGGTTCGTTGACGGCATGACCATAGTTCTAGCCGCCTTCAGTTGGCGATAAAGCGAAGCAAGTTCACTGATTAACTGACGGAGTTAATTATTTTTGTTTTAATATGTTTATGTCCATTACTGTCGCTCCAGATTACGCCCAACGTGAAGCAATCCAGCTTGCGGCTGTTGACATTGTTTTTTAATGTTTACAATACGGCCAGCACTTTGCCGCCAGCACGTTTTACAGAACTGCGTGTTGCAAGCATGGCCCGGTGTACGCGGGTCATGTCATCAGTGCGCGTAATAGCCGAAATCGCCAAATCGTCTAACTGCAAAATACCATGCCTGGCAATGAGCATCTTATCGGTAGAACTGAGCGTTGGATAGGCGCCAACGACTTGCTCGAGGTCAATACCAAGCACTTCACCGCCCAGTAGTATTTCATCAAATTCGCTAAGCTCCGAATCCGTGTCTTCGGGCAGATTTCTAAGTTTTAGTTCATCAAGCATAGCCCTGTGCAACGCATTGTCAATCATTAACTGGCCAGAAAATAAAATGTATTGTAAAGGACCGTCAAGTGTACTTTGAACAATCCTATTAATTGCGGTGCTCGCAACTGCATCAGCGTCAGACACCGTTATTGCTTCGTTCCTATCAGCGATTAATCTGGCAATGCGCCCCACCCTGTCGGATAATTTGTCTTCAAGCCCGGGATTCTCGCGTAATGTTAAAGCCTTTGCTATTCGCGCGTCGTCGCCTGGGTCTACTGTAAATAGCTGCGTATTACCGACATCAAGCCTCCCGGCCGCAAACCTGCCCTTGTATATTGCGATCTCCAGCCCTTGCAGTGCGATAACTACTTCCCTAGCCACATCACCTGTTCTCAGTTCGTGTATTTCGGCGACTAAACCGGCAGAATCACGCGACGCGATTGGCCTTCCAGTGCCCTTATGTGTTGCGGTAAGTTGCGACGGTTTGATGCCCGTAAGTTTTGCTCCTACGTCAGCAACAGTTCTGCTACCCTTCAACATTCCGACCAATACTCTGACTTTAGACGCCGCCAAATTATGTTCCAAAACATATCCCGCTAGTAATCTCTGTATATCCCAATTTTGGCGCGTGCCAGACTCGGCGTCAGTCGGGGTGTGGGAGAATGCATTGGCTATTACATCCAAATGATCGCGTGTTATTGCCTGCAAACGATGCGCGCCGATGCGCGGCCTTACGGCGCTCACAAGATCCGGCGGGGCGATACTCGCAAGCGCCAATTCGTCCCGAAGCGTACCGGGTTTGACGTGCCATAATTTGCTTTTAGCCTTCGCCCAGGCTTTGACTTCCTCTGCCTCTGATGCTGTTAGGCCGTAGCCTTCGCCGCTTGAGTCTAAAGCGGCGATTCCAAAAGCCTGTGATGCGGTGATTTTCTCGCTCCATGGCGTGGTAGGCCAGAAATCAAGAATCCACAAAGAAGCCCTGGCAAACGACACTTCGCCATGTTCGCTTGCCGATGCGATTCGCAAATCCATAACCTTTTCTTCGGTGCAGTTCGGGACAATAAAGCAATACGCTTCAGACTGATCATAATCGCCTTCAGGATCAGCATTTAAACCCGCTACGGCGGCGAGCCTATGGAATCCATCGGCTATCCTAAGCGTTCTTTCGCCCGGCACTTCACCTAATAATAATGAGTCGAGCACTCCGGTTCCGACACCGCCCGCCTCTTGCCTGGCGCTCAATAACAGATCTTGCATTTCTGCAACACGGGACGCGAAGACCGGCACAACATCAGGGGCGATGAGATCAATCGGCACCATGGCGGTAAAGACGCCGTCCCTTCCCTCTTGGCGCCAGCCTTCAATGTTTACCTGATTCAAGATGGAACCCGGAGGTACAATATAATCACCACCCGCCCCTACAGTGGTAATTTCGCCGACAGTTCCCGCAACCACGTTAATCTCCCGAATACGAATATATTAATTAAAATATACATTTTAAATTCGTAAAGCGCAAATGGTTAATCAATTTGGATTTTAGTTTCGTATTTTCAAACAGGATTCGAGCTAAAATCCTTCAAGAAAATTTATGGTAAATGGTGTGTTGACTCGTTGGCTTCTAAAATTACATTAGCACGCTCGGCGGTTTCTCTGCGCATCTCTTCAGCTGCACCGCGCGTCGCCACGTTACCGGCAAAATATATCAATGTGCGATGCTTACCATCAGGCCTATCGCTATACTCTGAAGCTTTATAAAGCCCGAAATCCGCATCGGGCGAGCCTGCCCGCAATGCCGTAGTAAGCTCATCTGCGATGCTACCGCCTTCTTTTCGAGACGCGGCGTCAATAAACCATGCAGTAAAAGACGAAGCACCATGCAGTAAGTCCTCGATTGCCCGGAACTGGCTTTCGTTATTAGACACCAATCCAATGAGCGCCGTATCACCCGCCATATTTCACGTTCCTCTGCCAAACAATATCGATTGTTATTTTACCAAATTCATGTCTTTTATTCTATTTACGTTCCTGCTGCTTTGAATCTGCGGAAGATAGCACATTGCGCTGCAGCTCCGGTGCATTTGCCAGCGGGCCGCACATCACGCCGCATAATTTTTGTTTTTTATTTATTTTTAGTATATAATATACTAATGAGTTTACACGGTGAAGGTGGCGGACAACCTGATTATTCCAATGAAGTTTTTCGAGGATTCCTGATTGCCGAATGCGTCGACGGCGCGGCTGCCTATCTTGCCGGTGTCAGGGCGGCAGACTCAGGCGACCAAATTTCCGAAACCCTGCATGCAGATAAACTAGCTGCTAAACTCGCTACCGCAACCAACGACGCCGAGCTCGGGGCCGCAATCGTTGATTCGCGAACAAGGCTGCGCACGCTCGCTCGTATTGGCAGGCAAACCGGCGATGAGCAACTCGAATCGCAAGTTATCGATGAATTTACCACACTATTCGATGTTGAGACTTCCGAAGACCTTTTAGTTTCGCTGGCCGTTTCATTCGGCAACACCAGTGTTCTGCGCTGCATTGCGGACCCGGCCAAGCGCCAGCAGGCAATCAGGCGCGTCGCGGTTCGCCTGGAAGACGTAGCAATCATTGACGCCGAGATTGAAACCGACGCTCTGCGTTGCCAAGCCAAACAAGAAATTATCATCAAAACACCGCGCGACTACCATCCGCTTTTAGAACTGCTCCCCGACGAAGCCGCCAGGCAAACCGCCATTGCCGCCCGGGCATTAGACAAACAAGACCAAGCAGTAGCGGCCGAAATTACCGATGTGTCTGTACGGGTAAATGTTCTCCTGACGTTGGCAAAGGGTAAAGACAGCGCCTACTTGCCTGGAGATTTCGGAGACTTATTGCGCCAAGTCAGCGACGACGACCCAGTTAAAAAAGCCGAATATATCAAAAAGTATATCGACCTCACCGGTATGACTGACTGCTTGGCGGATTTGCAACGACTCGCTGAATTGATCGAGGAGCCCAAAATGCGAGCATACTTCGATGCCGTGATCGCGGCGTTAACCGGAAATCAAGAGCTTGCGCGCGCGGCAGCGGCAACACTGGATGCCCATGGTAGCGTATATACCAGCTACATGCGCGACAGCATGCATGCCAGTTTGGCGGTTGCCCTGGCAGACTACCGGCATGTTGATGCAATCTCCGATCAAACATTGCGATCCGCAAGCTTAGTGTCAGTAGTAGTTGCGCGGCACGACGTCGAAATCGCCCTAAATAATCAAATGACGGAAGCTCTTAACGCGCTCGTTCTCACATATGACGATACGGATCTGGCTATCCGCTATTTGCAAGAGTCGCCGCGTGGCTCCGGCCATGAACATATGGCACTGGAGTTAATTTTGAAGCTTGCCCAAAAACTCGGATCGATGGATGTAATTAATCGTGTCGGCGAAACTTATTTGCGCGAACCGTTGCAGTTAAAGTATCTGGTTGCGCTTGGCGACGCCGAACTCATCGACCAAACTGCCTGTGACGACAAAATCAAACGGTTTGCCAAACACCGGTTAGCCGAAAAACTCCAGAACGTTGAATTGGCGCGCGATATTGGCTACGGGGCAACCTTGGTACGAATGCTCGAACAACAAATGCAACGATCTGCCAGCGCATGGGATTTGCCGCTCGATGAAATCGCAATGGTGCCTGATGTCGACGAGCGCTGTACCATGCTGTTTGAACTCGTATGCACTGGCAACGCTGCCGCCCTTGCTGTCCTGCTTGAAAATATCCGTCAGAATGCGGACCGGGGCCATCGGCTCCGCTGGCTGGCTGACATATCATTCCAAACAAGGGATTTGAATTTTGCTTTTGAGGCGCTCAACAATATACGGGGCAGCATCACGACCGAAGCATCCTTCCGGCGGGTTTGCGCAGTACTGCAGCTTATTCGCGAACCCGACACAAAATACGGGTTAAATGACCTGCTGATTATCTAGCGACCGCTAAGATAGTGCTTGTAATTTAACAATTTACTTGTTTACGCAATTTTGTGCTAGTTTAGTATTATGGCTTACGCAGCATGTGAACAACCGGCGGCAGATCGACTCGCCATTAACGAGCCCGGCTTGCCTATGCTTCCGTATATTTATTTACTCGAGGAGCAGGCCGCGCATTGGGCGTCGATCCAAGACCAAGCCGCGAGCTCAATCGACATCCCGCGCGAAGTCATGGCCGGGACCTTATATCGAAGTATCGCTGGTTGTCTCGGGCTGCTTACAGAACCCTGCCTTCATGAGCGGCCTGACCTGTTTAAAATTGTTCGAGATACGGCAATTGGCACGATGGCCTTATCCCGACTTATTCAACAAGTCATAAAACCGGCTACCGTTCTGAAAGACGGCGCAGGAAACCCCGAAATGACAGAGGACGATGATCTACTAATTATCGACACCATGTGCGATGACGCCGGAATGCCTTTGGACCGGCGTCTGCATGTTTCGACCTGTGATGCGGACAAACTGCTCGGCACGTCAGCCGGCAATCCGGATGCTTGGTACTTCGACGATTCCTCGCAGCTTTATGTTCATCGTGTCACCCCTATCCAGCCGTCGCCTCACACTGCCGAAAAGTATGAGTCCGGCAATCGGGCGCGTGAGTTTGGCAGTCTCCAAACCCTGTTTCCATTCATCGCCACTGTTTCCATTGCGGCTGCTTAGCCATTTCAACAACGGCAGCATTACGCATACGGCTGTCTGATGCTGAGATTTTCCGGATAGATCTGGGCGTGTATCGCCTCTGCGACCAGTAACCGATCATCGGGTTGGATGTCGATATTTCTGGTTTTGCCTGCAAATCTGTCGGTTCCAGGTATGGTTTCAAAATAGGTAATCATAGGCTGTGACGGAACGAAACCTTCTTTATACAGAGCTCCGAGCGCCACGACCAGCACCTCGCCCTCACCGAACGGATTGTACTGAAAAGCTATTTCAATGCCGCTCCGTCCAGTTCTCTGGTTTCGCCATAAACCGACTTTTTCGGCTTCCAGCCCGACCCGAGCCTGACCGTTGTCCACGACCCACCGTATATTGGAATCCTGGGTATCATTCGGATATCGATCATTCGTGAGCGGGCTGCTTCGAATTACTGCAACGGCATCTTTCTGCAAAGCTGCCGCTTCCGCGCCTTCGACCTCTGTACACGGACAACACTGACGGCATGCAATATATTTTTCACTTCCGGCTACGGATATGTCTCTGCCCATTAATAGTGCGCGGGCATAATTAAGCGCGGCGCCGCGATCTTTGCCGGTCAGCGTACTCCATTTGGTATTCCCCAGATCATCACGACACATGGCGTAAGGAATCACACCCGACGTTTGACTCGTAAACCGATACGCCGGACTTGCAGGCGTAGCGAGTGTATATAATGAATAAATCCGAACTTGATCCCGCTTGTTTCGAGCGGCGTCTCGCAAATTCCTGGTCAGGCCACTGACCGCCAAGGCGGATATTCTGCTTCGTGTCCAGCTTTCTTTATACCCGGAGTCTAAAATTTTTATTAGCGCTGCTGTTGGCATTTCCTCGCACAATACGCTGACTTCCTGATCATCCCAAACTTCAGCTTCCCTGCGGCAATCGATGATTGCCGCGCGCAAAAGCCTTTCTGCACTGCCATCATCTATGGCTAAACTAGCTGCGTTACCGAGTTCACTCATGACACTTACTTACTTATATATTTAGTTTACCAAAACCTCTCGACGGTTTGGAGGAAATCATCCACGGGCATCTTCGTTTTTCAGCAACCGCACGACGGTACGGCCGCGTTCGGCCAGCCTGAATTTATTTATGCCACAATGCCACGCATAACTAAAGTGGTTCATAGAGTTAGCGCCAAGCATGCGGGCCACAGTATCTTGTGCGGTAGAGACGTCTGGCCGCGGATGACTTGAAAACTCTAATAATCTGCCGTAGGCATCCGCCATCGTAATGGCTAAACGACGCAAATCCGCCCCCTGCATGTGCACAACCAAAGTGCGTCCGGGGCCGGACGTTCTGGCATAATTTCGAATAGTGGGTTGCTGGTGGAGCTTCATGGCAAGATCAAGCTGGCGCAGCGGATCGTGCTCGTCGCCTGCCACCGCTTGCTCCATTTGCTGCAATTGCTGACGCTGGACGTTAGTGAGCTCAGGAACGCCGATCGTCTCATCCGGCGACCGAGTTCCCAGCGTCGGATCGTCCGACAAACGATATGTATCTTCTACTACATCGGCCCTTAAAGTACTCACGCCGTTTTTTACGAGTGCGGCTAACCCAGTCCAGATTATCGGATTATTAAACGGGTTCGTAACGGAAATTTCAGTCAGGCGTCTGTCGCGATTGCGCCGGGCGGTTACAGCATATTCGCTGCTCGCCGCAGTATAATTGAATTCGCCGCCGCTATTACCGGCAAGTGTATGACGTAAGGCAACCCCATCGGCGTAGCACACCACCTTTTGAACGGCGCTAATTAAAGAGTATTGGGTAAAAGTGGTGCCCCCGCATTCAAAAAACGGTTCATTATCCGGAGCCGGACTCAATTGAATTTCCGGTAACTGCACCTCTGACATTGTTTTATCTTTACATAAATAGAACGTATGTCAAGATATTAACTCTGCCTGGATCAAAGTCAGGCACATCTTACTCAAACTTGCTCGGCGAGGGCGATCGCGCCGAGGACGTTTTCCATGTATTGATCAGCGAACCATTCTGTTTTACTTTCCAAAAATCTGGTTATCAATGGCAGCGTCCACTGCAATCCGGGCAATGAACGGAGCGCAATCCCATAGCCGACTTCCGTGCCGCCATATTTATCCGGCTCCATGTTAAGCCACATGCGGGCGCTGCCGAATTGCGCTTTACCGACCATTTCAACGCCCTCTTCAGGTGAACATTTGGTTACTGTTGCACCGAAATTTACACCAACGTTAAGACCCGGCACTGTCAGAGTCATCTTTACTAACTTTTCAAGCACGAATCTATTTCCGGGAACCGTCAAAGTGCAGCCATCAACGACCGGCACGAGTCTTGCGTCGGTGCCATATTCAAAAAGCTTTGCTGGTGGCTGGCTCGGCACGACATGAGTACGTTTCAATGTCTGTTCCAACTTCAGCGCGTTTGGTATAGCTAATCTCATAGTATATTTATAAATTGTTCAATAGAAAATCTGTTTGGTCAAGTATACCACAGGTGCTGCTTTGTAACGGGGCAGCTGTGCATGTTATTCGGTCGATTCAAAGAAGAGCTGGGTCGATGATAGCTGGTTCTTGTTCGGGCGGCCCGACGATAGCGTCTAACACAAGACGTCCGGCGTTTGCTGACAATTCGTCGTCAGGCTGCAGCTCGACAATTTGCAGACGAACGGGGTGTTGATCGGGATCTAACAGGCCGACATCGCCAAGCGGCGTTAGCCACTGGCTGAATTCGCGTGCCGGTATGTCTGCGGAAAGCGGAGCCAATGGTCTGCCGCGGTCTGATTGAGCAGCCCGAAATAGATTTACGCAGCACATCCTAAGCATGAATGGCGTCAGCTGATCCGGACCTTCCACATCATGCATGCGATACAATGCCGCGCTAAGCGCATCAGGCGTACCCACCACAGTGACGCCC
The DNA here is from genome assembly GCA_963742655.1 of uncultured Candidatus Saccharibacteria bacterium. GTDB lineage: Bacteria > Patescibacteriota > Saccharimonadia > Saccharimonadales > UBA4665 > JAICLK01. The sequence goes on along the minus strand of CAVUMM010000008.1, from coordinate 276,697 downwards.
GCCATACCGTCAGTCCGCTGTCCGAATCCTTTTTCATAAACCGCCATGTGTGCGTACCTTATTAGAATTGCTGGTATAGGGTAATACTATCATATTTGTTACCATTTTTAGTTAAGGCCACATTATTGCAAACTGTGCCGTAAGATTACTGAGATATAACAATGCCTTACATGCCATGCCAAAAACCGAAAGAATCAGCCCTTGCCATACGTGGACCTATAGAAAATATTTATGCGCAACTTCCAAGTCTTGACGTTCATCATGCGTATTGGGCGAAAAGAATGCTAATCGCTCAAGCTTCCGCAAATACGGCGCTTTTGAAACTTTGCGACACATTACACGGCGAGCTTTTTGAATCAACTGCGTACTTTAAGGCGCCGATCGCAATACAGCGCGAACCCCGTCTCGTTGAACGCGATCGGCGACGAGCAATCGGAACGCTGGCCTTATCAATTCTGATGCGCCAGCTGCTGCGACCCGACCTGCAGTACCGGGAACTTGAAGCCGGCGTGCAAGTGGTAGACGGGAACGCGGTCATAACCGATACTATGGCCGGCCCGGATGGCATGCCGCTTGAGCACCGCGTCCATGTGACACCGCAATACGCAACCCACTTATTAGGCGACTGGCCTGGCGACCCGGATGATTCCTGGTACAAAAGCGGCACATTGTACGTTCAACGCGTTCGGCCGGCTTCCCCGAGCGAAGGATTGCTGGCCATGTTCGCCGGCCAGGTAGAGATTAATTTTTCAGTGATGGAAACCCTTTTCCCGTACGTCGCGAATTTCTCCGCAGAATTGTAATTTTGATCAGGTAGGCAAATCAGTCACTTTACAATTTTAGGACACTGATATACCCGGATAATCCGCCGCGGAAAATACCGCTGGAACATGAGTGTACGCGCTGTGGACAATAACTGCGTCATGGGCGAGCGGCAGTGCACCGATAGCTCTGCCCAGGCATTCAATATTTCTTTGCGGACCGAGCGGTGGCGTGTAATTTAAAGAGAAGTCTGCCGCGTTAGTCAGGTTAACGAATGTCACCAGCAGATCACGGTCTATAAGATCGTCAGCAATTTCGGTAACGGTATCACGAATATCTCCTACTACGCCGGCTAATTCTAACCCGGAGAGCCCGGCTCTGGTTGCCGAGTACATTCCCAATAACCCGCCTTTCATCGCGCGATTATACTCTTGCTCCATCAGGTCGACGTCTGTACTATTCATGCCGTTACGGGCTGTTGTCAGGTAACCATACCAGTTATCGTAGTCGGCAATTTGTAAAGTACGTCCGATGGTGCGGTCCACAACAGATTCGTACAAATCGTCAACGACCAACCTGGAAACACAGATACGCGCGAGGATGTACGGCAGCCCCCCTGAACCGATTACAACACCGGCAGCTTTTTCTCGTGGAGTCGTTTGACGTCGGGTATAAGCGTTGAGTTCGGCAACAGTATCACTCGTCCAAATATCCGTCGAAAATGGAAACGGACGGCAATTATTATAGTAGGCACGCCTGACAGGGTCAGGCCGTGTACCAATGGAAGTCATAAAAACTATTTATACCACAATTTTATAATAAAAAGTACTACGCGCTCACTACTGTTTTGCCAAGTAATAAAGTTGCGGCTGAAGCTCCTGCGAATATCTGGTCGCTGAATGTATGTTCGCGAAATTCCCCAAATACTCGAACCAGGCTGAGTGCACGGCCGCCAAGCAGCGGGTTCACACCTTTGTTTCCTCCGCGCATCAATAGCAAGGCTCCGTTTAAGTTTCCTATCAAATCGCTGGCACCGGTTTGCTGACCAGAGGCTGCACGGCGCATGACCCTTTGTTCTCTACGCCTATTGCGGGTGACGACCTGCGCCGCGTAGCACCTTGTATTATCACAGCCGTTTGCGAGGGTATTCGGGCTAAAGCTATGACTTTCTAAAATCAGAGTCATATCGCTGGAATCAAGGACAAAACGAACACCGATAATCCTTCGATCGGTGAAGGCATCATCTTCCCGATAACCGGCGACTCGAAAACCGGCCGGACCTTCGGCTGTATCAACCGTTTGCCCCGCTTTATGGTCAACCAGCAGCTCATTATGTAAGCCTTGAACCGCTTGTACAATTATGGGTATCTGATTTCTATTCATGCCGCCCGTAACGGTTGTTAGCTCAAGACTGCTGCCAGGATGTGCCATTAGTTTTACCCTCCAAAACTATTCCAAAAACTTATTATACCATTTACCCTATAACTTGACTTACGGAAGCACGTCATTCCAGCGAAGGCTGGAATCCAGTTAATTAGGAAAATTCTTTTTTATACTGGATCCTGGATCAAGTCCGGGATGACTAAGTAAAGCGATTTGATTGTCAGGTTTTATAACGTAGCGATTTGTATAAATTGTTGAATTACTATTCTTGTTACGCTACTGTAAAGCCATGGATCTTAAGGCGCTAACCCACAGTATTTTCTTTAAGTCTGTTGTGACCGTGCTTGTGGCGCTTGTTATTCAGTTTATTGCCATACGGCTGATCAATTTCATCATCCATCGCACGGTCAAACAATCTAAGTCAGAATCGCACGTCGACGTAACGAAGCGCCAAAACACATTGATTGTTATTCTTCGCACGACTTTTATCGCCCTACTATGGCTTGCGGCGGTGTTTACTATTTTGTCACTATTTGGCGTGAACGTAACCGCGCTCCTGACGGGCGCCGGGGTCATTAGCGTAATCTTTGGTTTGAGTATGCAAAATACCATTCGGGACTTTTTAGCCGGTATGTTTATCTTGTTCGAAAAGCAGTTCCGCGTGGGCGACACCATTTCGATGTCCGGCGGCACAACCGGTTTCCCGGGAATCTCGGGCAAGGTCGAGCAAATTACCTTGCGCATTACCAAACTACGCGATATAAACGGCAACCTGGTCACCGTGCGCAATGGCGACCCGACCATCATTAAGAACGAAACGTATTCGTATTCCAGTATCGTGCTTGATTTCACAATCGCGTACGATAGCGACATCGAGGCGTTCAAGAAAATAATCAACGATCTGGGCAATGAAGTTGCCAAAGATAACAAATGGAAAGAAGCGGTTAAAGCCCCTATTGAATTTCTGCGCGTCGACAGTTTCGAGGCAACCGGCGTGGTAGTCCGCGCCATCGGCAAAGTCGCCCCGGCCAGCCAATGGGAAATCGCCGGCGAATACCGCCAGAGATTGCTGGTTGCGGTCGGCAAAACGACCAAAGTCGAATTCGCCCACTCCTAAATTTACGTTTATGAAAGCGTGAGCGATTGACGGTTTCGGCCATTTGCAGTATGGTTTTGCTATGCAAGCGGGACTGAATGGCGAACCAGCTCTTGACTGGGAAGAAGCACATTTTGATACTTATACCAGAGCTTATCTTGCTGCAATAGGCAGGCAAGATCACATAGTTGCCAATGGCGAGCATACTGATGTGGCACAGGCCGCGTTCGATGATGCGGAAGCCATGATGGAAAAAGCTGGGATACTTGGAACTGATGGACAAGCCGGGCAAATTACGCTTGGTAAAGTTTTGAGCTATGTCCCGCGAACAGCCAGTGAAGTAGCCACTGTGCCGTCACGAAGTCTGGTTATTCGACGAAGAATTGCCATTGGAACGTTAGTAACGCTATGTATGGCCTCCGGCACTGCGGCCTTACATTTTGCGAAAGAATTATGGGGGAGCGGCCATGATGTATTCAAAAGTCAAGTGCCCTATTGGGTGCGTTACGATTTAGACGTCGTGCCATACGATATCATGCAAGCTTCGGAGGGGTTACCTGCAGGTGACGGATGGCAGTCCCCAAACGGGGTGTTTCATGCCCGACTGCCAATACGTACGGGCGGCCACTTAAGCGGAATCCTAGTTGACCCAAACCTTCCCGACGGGCAGGAGGCTCCAGTCAAAGAATTCGGAGTCGCGCAAACAGCCGGCATGAACGACTCATTTCAAGTACGCTTTATACGCGACAAAGACGGGCGTTGGACAGCCAGTTGCAGCGACCGGACCGGCAATGAGGTAGAAGAATTCGGTGAAGAATTTGTTTCTGTGAACGGCGGTCCACTTCGGCAGAGCCCCGCAGCCGCAGCTAGAGTAATTGCCGATTTGTTAGGCAAATCCTCTGGTGTGGCAGATACCAAGGGATGGTATTATCCGACTGAGATACTCGCTGGCACAGCAAGAGCCCTCGAGCATGGATATGACAATACGACTCTGCCAAATCCGGTCCCGGACATTTGCCCTTCGGCAATCAGTGCAGCCCAGGGTTAACGGAACGCTTGAACCAGGTTATTAATCAAACCCAGTCAGCCGGGCCGCGGCGGGGCTGTGGATTATCGTTGTAAGCAGCTGAGCCCGTGGCAAAACGATCGGCAGTCAAAAATTCAACGACCGGCCCAACTATCCTGCCTGCTGCAGCAACAAGCTTCGACCACCTGCCGACCGTTTGATATTCTTCCTCAACACCGGCCAACTCTGCACCAACCGCCTCTAAAGGCATCCCGGCACCATGGCCGTTTTCTTCGTAACTCATACTTCACATTATACAACAGTGCCGACTCATTTTTGTTTTGCGGTTGAACATGAAATTGTGAAGCCCAATACATACAAAGTGGCGCGGGGCGAGATGGTAGAAAATAGTACCATGATGGACTTTCAACAGGCAGCCGCAACCATCATGACAATGTGCGGCGTGGACTCGCGCCAACGATTTCCGCTTAAGCAATTATGATCACCGCCAATTCACTGTAACCCTCCCTTGGCTGATGCTATACTAACCGCATAAGGGGGATGCATGGATATTGAGTCAATTATGGCGCGCCAAGTCTTTGATTCGCGCGGCCATCCGACAGTTGAATGTGATGTTAGACTGACAGATGGTAGCATGGGGCGAGCCATCGTACCATCCGGAGCGTCAACCGGCAGCGGCGAGGCGCTGGAACTACGTGATGGCGGCGAGGCATTCGGCGGCAAAGGTGTCGCCAACGCTATTGCCAATATCATTGACGCGATCGCGCCGGCGCTCAAAGGCAAAGACGCATCCGACCAGCGTGCTATCGACGATGCAATCATCGCGCTTGACGGAACCGACAACAAAAGCCATCTTGGGGCCAACGCAACGCTCGCCGTTTCACTCGCAGCCGCCAAAGCCGCGGCGGCCGGCAAACAGCAACCGCTTTACCGGCATATTGGCGATCTGATTGATAACTCGGCATTCACGCTCCCCATGCCGCAGCTCAATATTCTGAATGGCGGCAAGCATGCCGACGGCTCCACCGACATCCAGGAATTTATGATCGTGCCGGTCGGCGCGGCCAATTTTTCGGATGCGGTGCGGATGGCGAGCGAAGTTTACCATTCGCTTGCAAAAGTGCTGAAAGCTGGCGGATACCCGACAACTGTCGGCGATGAAGGCGGCTTCGCGCCGAACGTAAAGAATGGCACAGACGAAGCACTTCAACTGCTCATCAGAGCAATCAACGAGGCCGGTTATACGCTAGGCAATGATATCTCGTTGGCGCTTGATGTAGCCGCCAGCGAACTGGCCAACGAACATGGCTACGATTTTTCCCGCGAGGGCAAACATTATTCCACCGACGAACTCATTGAAGACTACGCTGCTTTGATCGAAAAATATCCGATCATATCAATCGAAGACGGCTTGGCCGAAAACGATTGGGACGGCTGGCAGCGATTGGACGAACGGCTGGGCCAGCGGGTTCAACTTGTCGGCGATGATCTGTTCGTCACCAATACCAAACAGCTGAGTCGCGGTATAGAAATGCACGCCGCCAACGCCATACTTATCAAACCGAACCAAATCGGTACGCTCAGCGAAACGATCGACGCAGTACAGATGGCGCAGAAAGCCGGCTGGCGAACCATCATTTCACATCGCTCCGGGGAAACCGAAGATGTTACCATCGCCCATCTGGCCGTGGGCCTGAATGCCGGACAAATCAAAGCCGGGTCATTTTCCCGCAGCGAGCGCATCGCCAAATACAACGAACTTTTGCGCATCGAAAGCGAATTGGATTCGCCAGTCCTCTCCAATCCGTTCAAAAGCACTGGATCAAACTAGCAGTCGAGTTCGCCAACTTGGCGAATGCGCCTTGCTGCGGTATCATAGCCAGAGATGAAGCTTACGCTAATATTCAAAACAAACGTGTAATTCAGGAGTTCAATCGTGGCACAAAAACCTATAATCATAGCCGGACCTTGCTCCGCGGAATCAGACGAACAAATGGACATCGCAATTGACGAAGCCCGAAAGCGCAACGTCGATTTTTTGCGGACCAATCTCTGGAAACCCCGCGATATACCTGCATTTGATGGTCTGAAAGAAAAAGGTTTGTATCTATTGACGAAAGTCGCCCAAGCCGGGCTGAATCCCGGACTCGAAGTCATGTTTCCGGATCATGTGACCATGGCAATGGATGCCACTTTGCCGCACCTCAAACCAGACGGAAAATTGCTGGTATGGATCGGCGCCCGCAACCAGAATCACTTTATCCAACGATCGATCGCCCAAGAAGCCGCCAAGGATCCTCACGTTTGGCTGATGATTAAAAACCAGCCGTGGCCGAATGATAAGCATTGGGAAGGAATCATACAGCACGTGTTGGATGTCGGCTTTCCGAAGGAGCGCCTGCTGAACTGCTACCGCGGTATCGCGCCGTCGCAGAGCGATGAAAATCCGTTGGGCCTGCGAAACATCGTCAACTTTGAATCCGCGATACAGATGCGCCAAAAGACCGGCGTGCCGATGATTTTCGACCCGTCACATACCGGCGGCAGCGTGCCGAATGTCTTCCGGATGGGCGAATCTGCCGCATCGTACGGTTTTGACGGCGTCATCATCGAAGTACACCACGATCCGGAGCACGCCCTGACCGACAGCAATCAACAACTCACCTGGCCGCAATACGACGAGTTCATGGCCTCGATGTTTCCGAATAAGGCTTGATTTACAACATGCAGGATATTTTGCTGACTGAACCTGCGCAGCAGCACGCCTACCATATTTTTGTGGGCACCGGTTTGCTGCAACAATCAGCAGATTTATTGAAAGCCGATCAATATTCCAACGTCTTTGTCGTCACGGATGAGCATACGGAGCAGCTTTTATTGCCAAAACTGCAACAGGCGCTTCAGGTTCACGCGCATACGTCGCTGCCGGCTGGCGAACAGACCAAAAATATCGACACCGTCCAACGCATTTGGCGCGCCATGATCGAAGCCGACTGCGACCGCGATAGTCTAGTGATAATTCTTGGCGGCGGAGTCACCGGTGATATGGGCGCCTTCGCCGCATCGACGTACATGCGCGGCATAGCTTACGCGCATATTCCGACCACGCTGCTGGCACAAGTGGATAGCAGCATCGGCGGCAAAACCGGATTTGATTTCGACGAAATCAAAAATCTTGTCGGCACTATCTCACCGCCAGTCGCCGTACTGATCGATACCGAAACATTATCATCGCTGCCGCGGCGCGAGCTGGTGGCCGGATTCGCCGAAATGCTGAAACACGGCTTGATCAAAGACGCTGCTTATTTCGACGCGCTCGCCCAAAAACCGCCTCAAGATTACTCGCCAACCGAGCTTGCTGATTTGATTGCCGCATCTATCAGGATTAAAACCGCCATCGTCGAGAGTGACGAAAAAGAAGCCGGCGGTCGAAAGATCGTCAATTTCGGCCATACGGTCGGGCATGCCATCGAAGCATTATCGTGGGAGACTGATCACCCATTGCTGCACGGCGAGGCGATCGCGATAGGCATGGTTATCGAGTCTGAGCTTTCGAGGCAAAAAGGATTCATCTCGGACGAAGATATCCAGCATATCAAACACGTTTTCGAAGGTGCGGGGTTGCCGACAATTTCGCCGCATTGCCAACTCGAAGCGCTCTGGCAAAAAATGCGTCACGACAAGAAAAACGAGCACGGCATCGTGCTGTTCGACCTGCTGGAACGTGTCGGCAAAGCGGTCTACAATCAAACCGTGGACGATAAAGTCGTCAGCCAAGTAATCAGCCAGAATATGGAACTTTAAGCATGCGTGAAAAGTACTGTCTGCCGATTATCAAACAACAGAAGCAAGAAGTGCTTGCTGAGATCGAGCGGCATCACGCCGAATACGCGTATTTTGAAGTTTGGCTGGACTACATCGAGGATATCGAAGTCGAATTTGCAAAATCTTTGACTGAACTCTACCCCGGCAAAATCATTTTGCTGTTTCGCCGCCAGCTGCTTGAGCCGATTCATATGACGCTGACTGACAGGCTGCAGCTGTTACAAGCAGTCGGCAAAGCTCATGCCTGCGTTGATTTGGATATCGAAAGCCAGAAGGCGGAATTCAATTATATTCACACCAACAAACTGCAACTGCACACCATCGGTTCGTATCACAACTACCAGCGAACACCCGATCTCATCGAATTGCAAATGATCGTAAATGGCATCGAAGCCCACAATCCCACGGTGGTGAAAGTAGCAACCTTCTGCCGCAACGAAACTGACGCAATCCGACTGCTCCACTTGCAACAGCAGCTCAAACAACAGCATCAAAAACACATCATAATTGGCATGGGCCCGCACGGTACCGTAACCCGCATCTTCGGCTCCCTATGGGGAAACGAATTAATCTTCGCCCCCCTCGAACCGCGCGACGACAGCGCCCCCGGCCAGCTAACCCGAACCCAACTAGACACAATCTTCGAAACCCTACAAACATAAACAGTAGAAATATAAGAACACAATAATAAACTTTATGGGGTGAAACCTTGCTCTCAAGCTCGATTATTAAAATTTGCAAAAACCACACCTGTTAAAGGTCAGACCTTCGAATTCCCATTGAAGGTATCTTGTGCGACGCGATGATGGCTGCCGACCTTGCCTTAAGATTTATATGAAATACTCTTAAGAATTAGCTCAGCCTGTTGTACTGATTGAAGACCAAAGAACTGCTCTTGCGACATAGAGCTGCATTGCAAGGTGGTATTGCCAGCTCTACTATTGGTTACCCACAGCATAAATCTGCCGCCTATCTTACTTGGTAGAGAAAACAGTATAAAATGATCGGAATATGAATTCTCGCCTATCTTGGGTGTGGTAGCGGCACCGCTCGGTTGGTCTAGGTATACTGCATAACATGGCTCATCACCAGCACCGGGTGCTGTCTTCACAACGCTTACCGTTCCGTAGTTTGGAACGGCGAGGGAATCTATAGATAATATATGCTGGGGTAGGCATGCCGACCCATGCCCGCAACTATCACTATCAGTCGTACCAGAAGTATTTAGTTCAACATACCTTACAATCAACCCATCAGGAGCCTGGAAGTCAGCTGAACCCTTAGTTGAATAATCTTGAAGCGGGATGACTTTCCATCTTGTCGGGTATCTGATTGAAAAGCCCTCTGACGGTGACGTATACGTTTTCCACCCTGCATAGGGATCAGGTTTGGGGGTTGGAGTTGTAGTCTTCGGTGCCGAGGGTTTGCTACTCTGGGCTGGTTGGGTCGAGCTGCTCTTGCTGACGGTAGTGGCGGGCTTAGTCTTGTGATTGCTGCGATATACATACAACCCTGTACCGCCCACTACGGCGAGTACCAAAACTAGCAGAACGAGACCTAGATGGGCGAAACCTACGTTGTTGAATTTTTGCTTTCGCATGATTTAACGATAAGGATTATGCGCGAACTGGCGATGATTATCAAGTGGCAGCCATTCGAGACTTGAGTACAAAGTATCCTGAGCAGCGTTCCGTGTTCAGTTCCCGGCTGCGCGTTACGCATTATTAGTTGGGCGAAGCTTGGAGTTTAGGGACCAGCACTTTCACTGCATCGTTGGTCTGTGATTGTAGCGCCGCCGTGGTAGTTAGGTCTCCGCAGGCAGCTTGGTCATGTGCGAACATGTAATAGTAATTGCCGATATGTGCGTACGGGATCGTCGATGGGTCCTTGCCCGCGAAATAGGTTGCAGCTGTTGGGCTGCTTGCATCGGGCGGCCCTTCCGATACTTGATCTGTTGATGCCCATCGAACAATTGCGCCGCCTCTTCCAACGCAATCACTGCTCAAATCGGTCAGTTGGGCAGATGAGAAGTACGCATACCTACCGTCTATTTTGTAACTTAGTATGAGGCTTCCGGAGTATGGTACTCGAACTCCCCACTCTTTGATGTCGAGGTAGTGGACAGTTGGCTGCATGCTCGTAATCTTTACGAGACCTTGTACCGCTACTCCGAAGGCTGCATCAATGGACTGCAATGTAGACGCTGAAGCACATTTAGCATCTCCCCAAGGTTTAAATGCATAGAAATACCCGCTCACAGTGACTCCATTAGGGTATTGTTGGGTGTAAAGTTTTCCTGTTACTGGGTCATGGTCAGTTGGTAGGACGCGAATGATCGAGCCAATGGGAGTTGCTGACGTTGCAGGGCCGGTGTTTGCAACGTTACAGCCGCTACTGTTTAACGAAGTCAACCCCAACCATGCAGTGTTAGGCAGGCCATCAGCTCCTGTACTGCTCCCCTGCACGGTGTAGTACGCATCTTCAATGGAACTTGATAGCGGCAGTTTGACGCTCCACTCCTTGATTTCAAGGTAGTGGGTAGTTGACTGTGGGCTCGGTGTGGGCGAACTGTTGTTCGTACTCTTGTTTAAGACAGTACTTGCTTTCGCCTTGTGGTTCGCATGATATACATATACGCCCGCGCCGCCAATGACTGCGAGTACGAGGATTAGAATAACTATACCGATATGCGCGAAGCCTCTGCTGCGTAGATTAGTCGCATAACGCATGTACTTCATTGCCTTAAGCATAAATCAAACGCCGTTACTCGACAAGCTAGGTACAATATCAGCATATTGTGAGGTTCCTGAGGACTGTCCTCCATCAGATGGCTAAAATGTGAAATGGCAAAATTCGCAATATTCTACCCTTTTACAGGACGGATCTATTCGGATACACCTTCGTGAATTTTTTAAAACTATTTCAGTTTGTCGACTAGGATGAAGGTTAGGCCGGAGATGGACATTAGGGTGGCTATTATTTTTGATTTTAGGTAGTCCCACTCGTTCAGGAACAGCATGCCGAAGATTACCAGGAATACTACGCTCAGGCTTGATATGTAGCTGGATACCGCAACGGGGCCAAAAATCAGGGCCGCGGTGAACCCAATGCCGGCACATGCGCGAACTACCATCAAAGTCAGCCCTTGCGGTTTAAAAATCAGGCTATACGGTGCATTAGTTTGCCGCGCGTACACGATAATCCACAATATCACCGCCGCGGCCGTCCAAACCGGCATAATGTATTGCTGGTATCCGACATTTTTGATAAGTTCTTTTTCGGCGGTATTCATGCTACTCATTGCAAACGCCGCTCCCAAACCAAAAAACACCCCTAACTTAGCGATGGCTCGCGTACTCTGCTGCTTGATGACAAATATTGCTGCGAAAATCAGCAATCCGCCGAGCAGAGCCCATAGTCCGATCTTTTCGGATAGAAAGAACGCTCCAAAGAATGTCGCGAGCACTATGCGAGAATTAAACACAACCGAAAATACGCTCGCTTCAAGATATTTGAGTGCTTTGACATTGCAAATTTGCAGCGTAATGATTGCCAGCACGCAGTAGCACATCAGCATCAGATAAAACGGCGCATACGTCGGGAAATGAATCGGATTGATTATTTCCTTGATGATAAAAGGAAGCGCCAGACCGGTTTGCATCACCGCAGCCGTAAACCACGGGTCGACTTTTTTCCACTCGGTTCGTTTCAACAGCAAGTTGAATCCGACAGTGCCGAATACATTCATGCTGAGCAACGCCAGCCACGTTACGGCGTGCGCGCCAGTCAACAAAGCATAAACGAGCACGCTACAATAAGAGATTATGACGATTGCCAGCGGACCTTTTTTTATCGGCGGGTGTTGCTCTGGTGCTGATGCTTCCGGCGGTGCTTGCATTGACGCGAGACCTTCCACCGCGACAGGTAACTCACCGAGCGAAATTGGCGAAGCGACACGTTGCGGCGGCGCGAGCGGAGTGCTGAAGCCGGCACCGACAGTTTGCCCGTTAGAAGATTGGGCATTTTTCTGCTCGGCTTTGTTCGCCTCTAACTTTTCAGCGACCGCGGAAAGGTGGTCAGCCACTTCAGAAATATGCTCGGCATTGCCGTTAGGCAGTGGTTGGCCGTTCGACGCGATCTTTTCGTCAATGTTTGCGGTATGCGCGCTTTCTTCGGCAGCCTCCAGTTTGTCGGCAACTTTTGAAAGATGGTCGGCAACCGAAAGCAAATGTTCGGTAGCTAATTCCAAATCGTCTTCAGCGTCTTGCTTTGGTGATTTCCGCGTCATCGGTTCCGGCTGTGCGGCGGCAAGCCCGTCGTCGCCTCTTAATAAAACGGTGACACCTGGCTCATCGGGTTTGGTAGCCTCAGGTTGTGCCACGGCTGGTAAGACCGGAGCGGTATTTGTTAATGCCGGTTTGTTCGATTGGTCAATCAGCGGATTATTTGTCACTGTACGGGCCGATTGTTGATGCTCCGGCTTTGTATCTTGGGCAGTAGGCTGTTGGCTTGCAGGCGCAGTCGGAGGCTGTTTTATCTGCATAGTTCGCGAAGTTAGCTGGAAGAGTAAACCTTTGGTCTGTGCGTCAACGCCGCTCGACGTTAAAGCGCTGTCGATTTCCGCCCGCGTTTTGCCGCGCGCCTGCAGTGCTTTGACATATTCCAGATACGCTTCAATGGTGCCGGCGGGCTGTGTACGATACTGAGGTTGCGTTTCAGCTTGCACAGGTACTTGCGAAGTGGAGGCTGATTTTATATTGGCGAGTAATATGCTAATTACCCGTTGATCAATGCCCTGACGCACCAACAGCGCCTGGATCTGTTCGAAAGAATATCCAAGCGCATGCAGTTTATTGACATATTTTAAATAAGCATCCACTTGGCTTATATTTTACAGCATAAGCGTATTGTCAGATAAAAGTCATCCCGAAGATATTCTTTAGACTTCCCGAAGCACCATTCGCGTGCCGACAGCCACCATCTGAGCCGCTTCGGCTGGCGGCAACGCGTCGAGCTCGTCGGACATAACTTCGACAGACAACGGTGCGGTAACGCCGTGTTCGGTAAGAGTGCGCAAAAATCGTGGCAGATCCAGCGCGCCCGAGCCGGGAATACATCGATGGTGCCTGGATTCGTCAGCCATGTCTGGCTCCGCGACAGCTAAATCATCGCTCAGCTGGACTGACGTGATACGCTCCGGTGGGATTCCTTGCAATGAATCCGCGGATTCACCTGCCCGGCTCCAATGCCAGGCATCAATTACCAATCCGGCATTTGATAGGCCGGTGGCGAGTACAATTTCCCAGGCTTTTTGTAACGATGGCACCGACGGTTCATATGGCATGAACTCTAACTGTACGATGAGGTTATGTGTGTTTGCCCGTTCGCACAATGCCGCCAGCGAAGCTACAATTTTTTCCTGCTCAACCCGCTCAAAAACGGCCACGTTGATATGGCGTGCGCCCAATCGTCCGGCAAGTTCAAGCAGGCGTGCTTCGTTCGATTGATATTCTGCATCGTTTTCTCGGCCAATCCATTCCCTGTAAAATTCAACTTCCAAAGCGCGAACTTTTGACGTCTTCAACAGCTGCACAACGTCATCTTCCGAAATACCCGCGCGCCCGGCTTCCACAAAATCTTCCAGCCGCCAGCCGATCCCCTGGAATCCCGCTTCGCCCGCTGCCTGAATGCGATCCGTCAGCGCGGCATTTCGCAGCGTCATGACACTTAATGTCAGTTCTTCGGCGACGCCGTAGCCCACAATGATCCCTCTTTTTTTGACATATACCTGTAAATAATAGCATAAACATAGTGCTGGTTACGAGCTCGAAAGGCTCATCGAAGTGTCAAGCAGACAGTCATAACACTTATGTTAAAATGAGGCCATGCCTAATTTGCTGCTCATCCGTCACGGTGAATCGGAATACAACGCCCAGGAACGTTTTACCGGGTTGCATGATCCGACGCTTTCCGAAAATGGACGGACCCAAGCGGCGATGATGGCGGGTGCTGTCAAGGGTCTAAAACCTGATGTCGCTTTTACTTCCATGCTCGGCCGCGCCAAAGATACACTTGATATAATTCTCCAAACCAACGGCTGGGAAAACACACCCGTATACTCCAATGCCGCGTTGAACGAACGCGATTATGGCGATTTCAGCGGCATGTACCACAAAGAAATAATCGACCGTTTCGGCGAAGCGCAATACACCAAGTTCCGCCGCGGCTGGGATGAACCTATTCCAAAAGGCGAAACGCTCAAAATGGTATACCGGCGCGTCATCCTCTATTTTGTCAGCGTCATTTTGCCGGAGTTAAAACACGGAAACAATACTTTAGTAGTCGCCCATGGCAACACACTTCGATCACTTATAAAACATTTGGACGGGCTGGACGATGTCGAGGTCGGGCGGCTGGAATTGCCGTTGGCGGAAATATTAGTTTATGACTACGAAATGCGCATCGCCTCCAAGCAGGTCCGCAAGTTCCAATCGAATTTACCGTTTGTTACCGTCAACAGCACCTATATCAAATACTGACCGTCGCGCGGTTAATACGCCGAGAGAGTTTCGAATTTTGATGTTTTACTCTATTTATGTCAATATATGTACTGTCACCGGTAAAAAGATTTTAGCTTCTTACAATTAACGGCTATAATGCTAAGAATCGGTAGTTTCGGATTTATTAAATGAGTGATATAGAAGTTGCGCACTTCAGCCTGGACGAACAAGAAGCAGACCGTGCCAGGACGCCTGCTTATGCGAGATTTTCAAACCCGGCCATACTTGATTCGATGGCGAAAGCGACCATGGAGCATGTCGTCACGGGATTTAATAGCGGCGCGTATTTCACTCCGCTCGTCAGCTATGGGATTGATTTTACGGTACGAGCACTCAGTCTGCCGACGGTCCGCGAACGGCTGCCACGGGAAGTCACTGAACGATCCGCGGCCGCCGAAGATATCGCGTTTTTTGCCGCGCAGGATGGTATACGGCAGAACTTATTTTTTCCCGTCTACTCCAAAAACCGATATTTAAAAGTACATATGAAAAACTACGAAGACAGGTTCGTCGATTTCGAGTATCTGGCTGTCTTTTTCAGTTCGCCGTTTTACGAAACGAGCCAGGTCGCGGGCGGCGCGTTCGCCGCGCTTGGCAATCGCGGCGTTACTGAAAACAGGGCCGATATTGTCGCCAACAGCCGGGGCTTGCTGATGAGAGCAAAAGTTTCCGGTGAAGACCGTACGAAAGTAGACACTTTTCTCGGTGAGCCATACGCGCGCAGCGACCGCTATATTGTCCGCGAATTCCCGCGCGGCACGAGGGTAATTTTTAATCGGAGAACCCGTGAGGTACTGGCGAAGTATATGGGCGCAAGACGCGGATGTCCGGCAGTAAGCATTCGCCCGCAGGATAATATTCCGGGCTCACTTGTGCAGCGAGCCTACCCCCGGATGGTGATGGCATTGCTATATGGCGATGCGGTGGTTACGGAAAAGCGCAAAGCCGACAAAGCTTAACCAACTACCGCACCTCCTGTATCATAGTAGTTATGACTAATGTTAAAAGTGGAACCGCTCATCCAAAGCTGACGCCCGGAAAAAGTGTTGCGTTACTTTTGGCAATCGTATTGGTTTCTATCGGCGTAGCACTGACGTATTTTTACTTTGAAGCTGCGGTGCGCAATTCAATAAACTATATCTGGAATACGCTGCTTGATACGGAAACCCGGCGGCTGATGGTCGTGCCGGCTTGCTTCGTTATCGGCGGTGTTTATTTCTGGCTGCAGCATCACTTTGATCCAGCCTCCGACACCCATCAAAGCGAAGGGCTCGGCGAAACGCCATCGCCTACCGTTACAAACTTTGTCAAGGTCATCGGCATCGGCTTTTTCTCTTTAGTGGCCGGAGCTTCACTCGGTCCGGAAGCTATTTTGGTTCCGGCCAGCATTATCATCGGCAGTTACGTGGGCGTCAGGTTTTTTAAAAAGAACGAACTTGCTCCGAAACTGCTGGGCATGGTCGGTTTCGTATCGCTATTTGCCTCCTTCTTTCATTCGTTTATCGCCGGAATGGTAGGCTTGCTGCTGGTCACTAAGCAAGTCCATGTCAAACTAAACCCGCTGCTTGTCGGGATCGCGGCAGTCGCGTCACTAATAACGGTATACATATTGAGTTTGCTCTCATCCGGTTCGTATGCCAAGCTGCCGCCTTCCGAGTGGAAGTTTGAGCTTCGTGATATCTTCGCGCTGGCCGGCTTGCTGATTGCCGGATATATCGTTCCGTATGCGATGCGCCGCGTGAATAATATGATCGTGCCGATCCGAGAAATACTTGCCAAACGAGATTGGTGGGTTCGCTGGCTGGCAGCTTCGGGCGGCTTGTCGGTGTTGTATTTGCTGGGCGGAACGCTGGTTGAATTTACCGGCAACGAATCGATAATCCCGATGCTTAATCAGGCCGCCACGCTTGGTGTGATCGGCCTGCTGTGGGTTTTTATCATCAAACTGGCCGCCATCAGTTGGTCCAAATCGCTCAGCTACCGCGGCGGCATGGTTTTCCCGACTATTTTTTTGGCCAGCGTCCTAGTAGCCATCGCGCAACAATACTTTCCGCATGTCAGCTTCACGGTCGGTTTTATCGCGGCCATGGTTGGAATTATCGCGGCCAACCGTAAACTGAAAATACTTTTTTAAGTTGATAAAAAACCACGCGGGGTGACACAAGCGTTACTTTCTTGTTATCGTTACCCGCGCGGTGTTATTTCGTAGCGCATCGGCCAGGTGTAGGCCTTTCCTTTCGGCGCAAACCTTTGTCCAAGCACCGCGTCGACATTTTGGTGTCTCACCGGCTCATTTTCAGAATACTGGACACGGTAGCGATGGGTTGCGCTTGCATCGCCTTTGGCGGCGGCTGCATCAATCTTTCTCTGAAGTTTCTGTTCATGCTCTGTCACAAATGCCTGTAGTTTTTGTATACTGATCATACACACCTCCCAGTGACAAGCGCACCCATTTTTACCACCTCTGGTCCTTTACGGGTGATGCATCGGCCCTTAAATCAATATTTCGTGACCCGCTCACTCCAAGAACCAATTCGTAGTATGCACCAGATGCAAATTTAAGACAGTGAGCCTTCGTACAGCATAAGCGTGACGCAATTCACAAAAACTGCAGCTTGCCGAGTAACTCATGAGACCATAAAAACTTCCTATGGGCTATAATGGGTCTAGTGAGCACGCTAAGCTAACCGAATATTTTAGGAACTGCATGTCCGTTAGTAAATTAGAGCAACTTTTCGAGACCGCACCGCTGCTTTCCCTCAAAAAGGGACAAGTACTCATGTTCAGCGGCGATGAACTAACGCATGTTTATAACCTCACTTCCGGATATGTCAAGATGTATAACGTGAATGAAATTGGCGAACAAAGAATATTGTTAATTTTCCCCGCACGTTTCGCCTTCCCTATATTCCCGGGCATTACGACTCGCCCGCATTATAAGTTGCGGTATTTTTATGAAGCGATGACTGAAATCCAAGCCCGCCGCATGCCGATTACCGATTTCGCCAGCATACTGGAGAAAAACGAATCAGTGGCGCGTTTCGTGCTTGATTATGTCACACAACTTTCCGGTATAGTCGTTCGCAGGTTAGGAATCATTGAAAACAAAGAAGCCAGTCGCAAAATTATGAATCTGCTGCCTTATTTAGCTAGCATATGCGGCCGTAAACTTTCGGCCAATGTGATGCAACTCGATCTTAGAATCACCCATCAGGATATTGCCGAGCTTACTGGGCTCACTCGCGAAACCGTGACTAAAGAAATGAAAAAGATAGTCAATCAAGGTGTAATAACCCGAATCACGAAACTCGACTCATCTGATAGCCCAGTAACACTCTCAGATAATGCACGAAGTAGCCGCGTACACTGCGCGGGAACGAGGTCACGAAGTGAGCTCGTTCTTTGAGGATACCAAAGACAGCCTCAATCTTCGGTCGCAGTGTCAGCAGGAGATGCTGCCTTCCAGCCATGAGCCAGCACTGTCGTGGCCTGGGTGGCGAGATAACAAGACACTGAAAGTCCCGCCAAATATGGCGTCGGGTGACTTGGGCGGTATAGCCGGCGTCAGCAACCACGACGGTCGTCTGTTGGTTCACCAGATGCTTGAGTTGTAAGACGTCTGCTTCATTCGCTGGCGTAAAGTAGAGCCCGGCAAACTGGCCGAGGTAGTCAATGCTCGCGTGTAACTTGAAGCCGTAATGCCAGCCCTGCCAGTTCTTACCAAAGGCGGCAAAGCCTTTGGCTACCTTGTGCCGGTCAGCTCGGACTGGCTTGCACACCGGAAGCATGGTGCTGTCGGCGAATCTGAGCGGTGTGGCAGTTGACAGCGTCGCTTGCAGCAGCCACGACAGTGTCGGAAGCAAACGGTGACAGTGCGCTACAAAGTTCTGGTATCTCGGCATTTTCGGGAAGCAATCCCGGTATTCGCGAGCAATCCACGAATACACTGCCGACAGATTTTTGTGCGGTTCGGTGAGACCATCCCAGATGAGAATGGTCAGTAGCTCACTGTCGCTGAGGACCGGAGGGCGGCCAGTACTCTCCCGAGTTGGCAGTATGTCGTCTATCCATACGAAGACATCTACGATATGCTGTTTCTGTAAAGCGTCCATGTTTGTTTTCCTTCTGTTAGCTTGAACACTTACAGAGTAACAAATGGGCGCTTTATCTTGTTAGGGAGTTTCGTGATTCGGGTGTAATAGAACAGAATCGCACCGGACTCATTATCCATTCCAAAAAGCTGTCATCAAATAGCTTGATGGGGGCTGAATTACAGCTCTGACATCGTATAAAACCGTCCCCCAGCATCTGCATCTACATAACTACTTGTTTTGCTATTTCGATTGCCTGCTGAGTTTATGGATAATAACGCTGGAGTCTTATTTTTTTGGAACTTTTTCATCTTTTCGCCGGGCCTTGTTCAAACCGGCAGCGACAGTCTGTTTACAGTTTCTGCCGCCATACCTGAATTCATGCATGGTTTTTTGGCTTCCTTGCTAGCTCGTGGATCAAATATCCTTGCCATGCCATACCTTCAAATTTAATTACGAGAATCATTGTTGACTTGCTTTTCGCTGACGGCCATATTGTCCTTTAGCCATGCAATGATGGCTCGATTGAACTTTTTTAAGTCGCCGGGGTGACGGCTGGTAATAAGGTTGCCGTCAACTATTACCGGCAGGTCAACCCACTCGCCGCCGGCATTGCGTATATCGTCTTGCAGCGTGTAGTAACTTGTCAGGCGGTGTTCTTCGACGGCATCAGACGAAACCAGTAACCAAGGCGCGTGACAAATGGCCGCTATAAGCGTCTTGTGATCGATGCAGCAGTCGATCCAATCCCGTGCTTTTTGGACCATTCGAAGCTGATCGGCATTGAATACCCCGCCCGGCAAGATTAAAGCGCGATAATTCTTGGGGTTTGCCTGCTCAAGCAACAAATCGGCCCGGAATGTATCGCCGAGCAAGTTATGCTGCATCGCCTGCAGGTTTTTTTTATGCGCCGAAATAACTTCTGTTTGAAACCCGGCATCCTTTAACGACCGCAGTGGCTCTTCAAATTCGGACTGCTCAAATAAATCATATACCAGTATTGCTGTCTTCAAATCGTCGGTATTCATGGGATATCACCTCCCAGCTGAACATGTTTTAAACTAAGTTGCACTTGCTAAGGATCCATTAGAACGCCTTACAAGTAGCATTCATTTTACCGTTCAAAACTCTGGGGTGCAGTAATACTTTTTGCCTCACGGCTGTGAATATTTTGGCCGTAAGCTTTTTAGACGTGTACAATGAAATAATATGGAAGTTATGCCGGAAGCCCTGAAGAAAATAGTCGATGATGCCCGGGTCAAGCACGTACCGAAAAATCAGATATTATTATACGCAGGCGATGATCCTGCAGATGTGTTCATGCTTAAATCCGGCGTCGTTAAGATCCACAATATCGATGATCAGGGCAATGAAAAAGTACTGCATCTGCTGAAACCATTTGCTGTCATGCCATTAGCTTTCTTTTCAGGCAAAAACATTGTCACGAACTGGTTTTATACCGCACTGACCGATTGCGATCTGCAGGTGATAGCGGTTGATCAATTACGCGAAACTATGCGGCGTGACAGCGCAAGTGCGGTGTATCTTCTCAATTGGTTTTCTAGGGAAGTTCACGAATTACTGGTCCGCCTGGACAGTCTTGGCAAAACCAATGTCAGGGACAAGCTGGTTGCGGCACTCAGCTTTTTGGCAGTCTGCCACGGTGTCGAGCGCCGCAGCGGCTGGCTCCGGATACCGTTTCCGGTAAGCCATCAGCTGATAGCCGACATGATCGGTGTTACCCGGGAAAGCGCGGCGATGGCCATGAAAGAAATGTCCGACAATGCAATCGTGCGCAACCCGCGTATGACTATCTTAGAAATAAGACTTGAAAAATTGATCGATTAATCGGTATTGTGACACAACAATACCGATCGCCAACCACTCGTATTTTTAAGTACCGGTACTAAAAGCAAGCATTGCCGTGCCGATTACGACGATAGCGACCGATGCGTATCGTAATGCAATGTGGCGTTTGCCGCTATTTTCTTTCATTAATTTCGGGAAAAATTTAGTTATCATCGTGCCGATCAAAACGGCATAGACGGCCTCGAAACCTACGGTCGCCTGCACCAACGCGACCGGAGCGAGCAAGAGCGCATAGCTTACAGCCATAATACCCCCGACATTTGTCAGCTCGTTAAAGAATGCTAGCAGCGTAGGTTTGTGCTTTTTTCGTACAAAATTTAGAAATTGTTGCCGTGGAGTATGACTGCAAATAAAGACGCCGGCCGCAGTCAAGCTCAAGGCACAGTACGCGTAAAACTGTGTCGCCAGGTAGTTGCTTTCGAGAGCCGTATGTTTAAACAATATGTCACTGCAAGACACTAGAACCGCAGCAATACACATTAGTAAAAACACTCGCTTCTCGAAAAAAAGCGCGCCCTTTCGAACTTCAAGGTTTACGGACACCGTGCCAAGCAGAACCAAAAAAAGTCCCGTCAGGCTAATCGGGCTAAGATGCTCATCCAGCAATATCCAACCAAGAATAAGATTGCTTACTACCGCCAGCTGAAACAAAACGGCAACTAACGAAGCGTCCGCTATCGTCAGCGACCGAAAATACAGGTAATAACCAGAAACTAGCAGCAATCCAGCAGCCAAGGCACTCAGCATGTTGGCGATCGAATACGAGCCGATCGAATGTCGTGCCAACGCATATAGCATTAGCATGAACGGCACCCCGGCAATGCCAGACAGCACAACATACGCGCTCGCAGAAAAATGGCGCGTGACATTACTAAGTAAAAACTTGTCAAAAAACGTCGTGCTGGCAAAAAGCAGTGCGCCAAAAAGACTTAAAACCAACCACATCTCTAGACTGCCTTCGCGGTCGCTTGACTGACGTTATTTTCGACTGGTTGCTGGCCGTAAACCGCTCCAAGCAGCTCGGCTGCCGAATAAACCTTGCCCTTTTGGTCAATAAAACTGTTTCCCGGATCACTGGTATACAGGCCCCACTTTGGAATGTTCGCCACCAGGAATCGTTCGAGCGGATAACAACCGAGAATCGGCGCGATTGCTGCTGGCTGCATGAAATGAATTTTTGGCAAAAGCCGAAGCGAACTTTCGTATATACGTTGCTCCTCACGGTTCTCGACATCAATCGTAAGAGTCAACGGATCATTAGCTGTTCGAATACTCAAACTGCTGCGAAGTTGCTCCAAGTTATAGCTGATATAAATCAGCTCCAGGAAAGATTCTGGTGGCGCAACTTTGCCGATTAAACTCCAAATCTCGTCGTAGTCCGCAAGCTTTGCAACGAGATCGGGTGGTTTCAGAACTTTACCGGTCATTACTGAGGCCAACAAAAATTCGCCGACCGGCGCTAAGGCGCCCGAAACATCTATTGCCGGCTTTGGCAACCCGGCAGCAGTGAACCAAAAATCAAGTTGCCGCCGCATGTAATTTATTACCTGCGAGTGTCGTTCGTGCACAATTTGGAACCAGTACAACAACAGGTCACGACCAACGAAACCATTCTGATACGCATTAAGCAGGTAGCAATAATACTGCCCGTGCGGGACGTCGAGCGTTATAGTAGCAGGTAGACCCTTCGGCAGGCTGAGGACTAGGTCGGTCAACAAGCGCGACAATCGGATACTCGCTTCTATTTCGTAAAAACTTAATGCCGGATTGACGATAATTTTGTCGATCGTCTTTTCGATTTTGACGCGCGGATTCAGAAGACTCATTCTGCTACCGTCGCGGCAGATAGCCTGAAGATGTCTGTCACTGAATAAGCATGTACCGCTGACGAATCGTACCTTTTCAATCTTTTGCGGGTGTATTAGCAAATGCTTGAAGCCGCGTGCAAAAACAAAATGACGGTTGCGGCCAATGTACGCTTCAATAAACGGGGTAATGTAAGCGTCTCCAGCCGTACCGACCGTATCACACATCGCAGCAGGAATAATGTCGTCGGCTGACCATGTAAAAAATTCTGACAATAAAACCCAGGTTTGGTGATTGCTTTCTACGGTACGGTGGGCCGTGTGAAAACCGTCAGCCGCGGTGACATAACTGAAGTTCGGCGCCGCAGATAACGGCCTGATGAAATCGCTTGGGCTATATAACTTAAACGCCGTATGACCAGAGGAAGTATTCGATACGTCCAGTAAGGCAAATGTCTGAGCACTGTTTTCTGTCATAATTTTCTATAAGTTCAGCATAAGCGCATGCTTTATAAAAGCAGGCTTATTACGCAGGACTTTTCTGTATTAACATTGTATCATGATGCGGCTTAAGCTTTTGCTGCGCCTGTCATCATGATCATTAATCGTAAATAGCCGAAACTAACTCTGACGGTGTATATTCCGATCCTGTTTCATCAACGAAACATTTTCCGAGATCGCCATAGTAGAGCGCGAAGCGCGGCACGTTCGCCACAAAGATTGGCTCGAGCGGATAAAACCCGATAAGTGGCGACACTTGTAGCGAGCCGGCAACCCGCAACTGCTTAATCAATCCGTGTGAGCGTTCATAAATACGCTGTTCCTCACGATTATCTACCGCGATAGTCAAAATTTTTGAGACAACTTCGTTCTTCGGATCAATAACCGAGCGTGATTGCTCAATACAATAACTGCGGTAAATAATATCCTCAAAAGTTTTAGATTCAGACACCTGCTCGGCCGCTAGCCAGATGTCGTTGTTTTTGGCAAGCAATAAAGCGAGTTCGGCCGGCGTCGGCACTCGTCCGTTCGTAATTCCTACACGAATGGAATCGCTGACCGCATCCAGGCCAGATCCTATATCTATATCCGGTTTTGGCAAGCGATTGCTTAGGAACCATTTTCCAATTTGACAACGCATAAACGCCGCGACCATTGAATGTCTTTGATCCACAAGCTCGAACCAACGCATCAACAGATCTCGTTCGACATAATTTTTCTCGTACGCATCAATTAAATAACAATAATACTGCACGCGCGGCACATCCAGCGTAATGGCTATCGAAATATCGCTGGGCAGAAACTTCGCGATATCGGCAATATTTTTGGAAAGTCTGACGCTTGACTCGATCTCGTACAGACTCAGTTCGGGCCCACTGATAATATCGACTATTTTCCGCGTAATCGCATGCCGGGCATTGAGGATGTTTGTAGCGTTACCGTCACTGGCGATAGCCGTTAGGTTACTATCACTAAATAAACACAGGCCCGTGACAAATCGTACCGCCGCAACATTATCAAAGATCGCGGCTGAGTGTTTGGTGCCGCGCGTCAAAACAAAATGCTGGTTATTACCGAATTGCTGCGCCACGAAAGCCGTGATGTGTTTCTCTGCTCTCGAGCCAACGACTTCACAAAAAGCGGCCTTACTTACTGCTTCGGGCGACCACGTAAAAAAGTTTGCGAGATTTGCCCATGCCTGATAGTTGCGATTAACGATGCGCAGCTCCGAATCACTTGCTTTCGTTACATGTGGCATAACGCTATTTACAAAATGGAAGCGCGGTGTATCTTCACGTACGTGCAAAAAATCATGAGGTGTACACCAACGGAACGGTGTCTTATCTGACCCGGCAACCGGATTTAGCATGGCGATTATCTGCTGATTCATAGGCATCTAACCAATGTAACAACATCGGCACTTGAATCTTAGACTCTAATCCAAATCGCAACACTACCACTTAGACTCAAATACCTCTGCCGGCGTCCGGTAGCCCAGCCGTTTCCGTGGTCTAGTATTCAGTAAGGTGACGGCATGGTCAAGCTGTGCTTGGGTCGCTAGACCCAAGTCACTGCGTTTCGGGAAATATTGCCTGAGCAACCCGTTAGCATTCTCATTAGTACCTCGTTCCCATGAATGGTAGGGATAGGCAAAGTAGACACGGATACCACTTAAGCGCTCAAGCAGAGTGTAGCCCTGCATCTCCAGGCCGTTGTCTAGTGTCATGGTTCGCCGGTAGCGTAGCGGTATATTGGCAAGGACAGCTGCCGCTGCCCGGGCAAAATGACTATGGTCACCGTCGGGGAGTAGGAAAGCCAGTAAGTAGCCGCTCTTGCGCTCTACCAAAGTGCCAATACGCCCCGGCCGGTGTGAACCGCTGACTATCGTGTCACCCTCCCAGTGGCCGTAGAAGTGTCGGCCATCAACACTGCTTGGTCGGTGGTCGATCCGACGCTCGGCAAAAAGAGCCGCCCGGTACTTCTTCCGCAGGGTGTTGGCTCTTGTACGACGGTAGCGTTGCTTGTTGGAGCGTAAGTGGATGACCAAGTCTTGTCGAAATCGGTAGATCCAGTCATAGATAGTTTGGGCACAGACTCGGATAGTCTGCCTGGTTTGTTTCAACCAAACGGCTATTTGGTCCGGCGACCATTGCTCATGGACCAGCTTACCGGCAATGAGACACGCCAGCGCTGGGTTGGTGACGAGCTTCCTGAAAGCCTGGTTAGCCAGAAGCCGCCTGGCAGCTGTCTGCATGCGTGCATAGGTGGCATGGTAGTGGCCACCGGCCTTGCAGTTACGTTGTAATTCCCGGCAAACGGTACTTGGGCTTACGCCCAATACCATTGCGGCTGCCCGCTGACTGCGGCCAAGTCTCAACAGTAGGCTTAGCTCAATACGTTGGTGTTGTGTAAGATGAGAGTGCATCTCTGTCTCCTTCGGTTAGATTGTTGCTTAGTAACAACCAGTCTACCGGAAGAACAGGGATGCTTTTAGTTATTCATGGTTATGTTGCGTTTGGAGGTGGAATTCAGGAATACCAACTTGAATTTTTCACGGATATCGTACGACATTATTTATTTTGTCGAGACACGCTGGCGATTATGATACTCCAGCTGATACACTTTACATGGCATGGTAACTAACGAGGAGGTACGTATGAAGTTAAGCGGCGTCATGTTGGGATCAGAAAATTCAAAGGTTTTAGGCGAATTTTATGCCAAACTTTTCGGCGAACCTGGTTGGCAGCAAAAAGACTGGTACGGATTTGACATCAGTGGCGGTATGTTGGTAATCGGCCCGCACAGCGAAGTAAACGGCAAAAACGACATGCCTGGCCGGATTATGATCATGCTCGAAACGAGTGATGTCAAGGGAGATTTTGAGCGTTTTAAAGGTTTGGGCGCTACAGTCGTCGCGGAGCCGTACCAGCCAAGTATGGACGAATCCGGCGGCTGGCTGGCTACCCTAGCCGACCCCGACGGCAATTTCTTCCAGCTGTCCACACCTTGGAAAGCGTAAGCCTGGTTAGTCAAGTTTAGTTACGCCGACAGAAAAACGTGTCGGTAAAAAATAATTTTGTTTGAAACCATTGCATCCCGACTCGTTTTGTGATGTTTTTTCATGGTGCGAAAACTTATAGTGCTCGATACATATGTATGTGCCATTTTTAGAAAAAGTCGGGCAAAGTTCTGCTACACTAACATGCATGGCAATATATACACACCGTATTCATGCGGCACAAAAAGAAGAACACGAAATTGAAAATGAAACCCGAAATAATACCGGCTTATGGATAGCTTTTTGTATTGGCCTGATACTTTTCATGATCAGCGCTTTTGCAGCGCACACACACCAAATCCGCGGGATACAGGCAACCGTTTTTCATAGTATTAACAACCTGCAGCTGCCGCACGGATTTACCAGAGCCGCTATTTGGGGCACGGAAGCCTTGGGCAGCGCCTATCCGATTGCGGCGTGTGTGCTGATCGCTGCGATTTTTAAAAAATTCCGTTTGGCTTGGCGCTTCTTGTTTACCGCCGGAGGAACTGTCGCGGTATTTTATATCATCAAGAAAATTATAAATGAGCCGCGCCCAATAGTAATGCTGAATGGTAATCTGCACCAGCGAGTTATCGAAACGGGCCCCGGTTTTCCATCAGGTCACATGGCGGCAGCGACCGCGCTCGCACTAACGCTCTGGTTTGCCGTGCCTGCTAAATGGCGATGGGTATCGGTTGTCTGGATTATGGCTGTCGCGTGGTCGCGCTTATATTTAGGCGTTCATACGCCGGCAGATGTAATAGGCGGTTTTGCCGTCGGCCTGATGGCGGTTTGTTTTGTACGCCTGCTACCCCACACTATTACCCAGGCTCTCAAATTAGACGATTAGATTTCGCAATACTTAGGTCATACTGTTTATCTGCTTGCAACATTGTTAATAAAAGAGTGGATCGCGTTATAACTCACAATCCACTCAAGAATAATTGCTAGCTACAGCCAACTGCTAACGTTGCGACGGCTTTCTACCAACTGTTGTGCTCACACTTCCAGTGGTGGCAGCAGTAATTGTGGTGGCAGTCATTGAAGTAAACTTTAACTGGCTTCACATAGTGCCTTGGACAGTCACTCTTATAATTTTGGCTGTGGCTATAATCGCTATTTCTGTTGTAATTATCATGCGAATTGCCATTTGACATAGCGGCCGCGCCGGCTGTTGTAGCAAACATTGCTGTCATCAAAACCGCAATACCGCTTAACAAAAGCCGGTATTGCATTAGCTTTTGTTCGATTCTGCTTTGTAAATTCATATTGTTGCCCTCCCGTATACTTTAAGTTACTTATACATAGTAGCACTATCCGTAAGCGTTTCAACCCTGCTTCCAAATTTATCCACAGGTTTCGAACGTTAATTTTAATTCGTTGCAATTACATTAAATTTGTGGTATTATTTGATTAAACCAAACTATTATTTCTAAACTATTATTAAGCTAAACAGCTTTCGTTTAAGAATTCTCGATCATGAAATTGCCCTGCCATAGAAGTGTACCGACCTATGAGACGGTTGCAGTACTTTACCCATTCGGCGACAGCGAAGAAGCTGATCGGTCAACCGATCCTTCTGCATTGAGCGATTTGCGCGAATTGGCATCCAATGCTCTCAACAATGATGGTGCGTCCGAAGGGGTAAATGATACATTTGTACGTTGTTTACACGAAGCACTGGCTAATGCGGTGGAACACGGGGGTCTGCAGCGTGCTGTAATTGGTCGCCACCCGAAGCAGCGCACTTTCGTGCAATGGTTACTTCGACAAAAAATTGATGCGACCGTATTCGTAGGAATAGTAGAAAATGCCGAACCTGCCAAAATACGTACACCTTCTCAGAAATTTACCAAAGTTTCCGGTGGTAATGGATTGAACGGCGACGACTACGACAATGAATGTATCGAAGGGTTACGGGAGCGCGGAATGGGTTTATCAGTTATCGGCAGCCTCGCGATGAGGGCTGGAGTTGCCGGTAGCGACGTACCAGTCGTTTGGTTTGAAGTTGCCGATGAAACAGCGTACGCTGCGGCGGCGTAGCCACTTTTGCCGTTTCAAGCGATTTTACCGCAAGTACTTTGTTTAATCGATTAAGCAGCTTGACGATAATTTACTTTATACTATATACTTTTTAGTAACTATACTAATTGGATGTTTTTTATGAGCTCGCGCGACAAAAAATTACAGGACCTGTTCGCCACCACTGCACTGACTCAGCGCATGATGCATCTATATATTATGCGCGCGTTTGACGATCTAGGCGTTGCCCCTTCACAGCTGCATTTGTTACATACCGTCGAACGCCTGCAGCCAGTCAGCCTTAAAACCCTGGCCAGTGAAATGCGCTTAACGCCCGGGGCTATTACGCAGCTCATCGAAGCAATGGTACAGGCCGGCTACGTTGAACGATCGTCAAACGATACGGATCGCCGTGTCATTGTGGTTGCCTTAACCAAATCCGGCAATGAAACGGTAGTGCTATTGAAACGTAAAAAGCAAGCCTTGCTCGCCAAGGTTGTGGCGGATTTGGATGATAATGAGCTGGCAATATTCCTGCGGGTACAGCAGAAAATGCTGACATATCTGGAAACAAACTGTCGAAATCTGAAAAAATAAAGGAAGGAATGTATTAGTTATGCGACTGTTACCTTTTGGCAAGAAGCAGAAAAATCAGGCTGCAACAAATAACGAGATCCTGCAGCCGTATGCGCAAGACGGCGAACGCAGCCATGCCGAAATTATGGTAGTGTTGGTTGCGCTCATGCTGGCCATGTTGTTGGCCGCACTCGACCAAACCATCGTCAGTACAGCCCTGCCACGTATCGCCGTGGACTTGAACGGACTTAACAAATTGTCATGGGTCGTAACAGCATACCTTATTACGAGCGCCGTCGTAACACCGCTGTACGGCAAAATCAGCGACCAACTGGGGCGCAAGAAAATCTTCCTGGCGGCTATTATTATCTTTTTGATCGGTTCGGCACTCTGCGGACTGAGCCAAAACATGGACCAACTGATCTTTTTCCGCGGCCTGCAGGGCGTCGGTGCCGGCGGGCTCATGGCGCTGGTATTCGCCATCATCGGCGACATCATTCCGCCGCGCGAACGTGGCCGTTACCAGGGTTATTTTGGCGGAGTGTGGGCGGTTGCAAGTGTCGCCGGGCCATTGCTTGGCGGCCTATTTACCGATCACTTAAGTTGGCGCTGGATATTCTATATTAATATACCGTTCGGCTTGCTGGCATTGTCGGTCATTTCAGCCCGGCTGCATCTGCCGGTTCGCAAAATCGAACATCGTATCGACTTTCTGGGCGCGGGATTGCTTGGTGCCAGCGTGGTTTGCTTTTTACTGCTAACCGTACTCGGCGGAATTACATACCCTTGGTTAAGTGTCCAGATATTCGGGCTGGGATTGAGCGGACTCCTGCTTGGATTGCTATTCATATTTTGGGAGACCAGGGCCGCCGAGCCGGTCATACCGCTTCGGCTATTCCGCAGTGATATTTTTAGGGTTTCATCTTTACTTTCGCTCCTGTCAGGTGCCGTCATGTTCGGCGTGATGGTTTTCATCCCCGAATATCAGCAAATTGTCCGCGGCTACTCGGCGACGAAATCAGGCCTGCTTATGCTGCCGCTCGTCGGCGGTTTGTTAGTGGCGATGATTTTTTCAGGCCGCACGATTTCAAAACTTGGTAAATACCGCATCTTTCCAATTGTCGGCACAGCTGTCACGACCTTGGGCATCTGGTTGTTCAGTCATATTTCGCTGACCACTAGCCAGCTGATGTTGTCCGTTTGGATGGTCGTGCTCGGGCTTGGCATCGGACTATATATGCAGGTCATGCTGCTGGCCGTACAAAATTCGATCGATCGCAAGGACATGGGCGCGGCTACATCTGTCATCACCTTTTTCCGCAGCATGGGAGCGTCGTTTGGTACGGCAATTTTTGGCGCCATACTGACAGCACGATTAACACATTACCTACTGGTATATGTGCCGGGCTTATCGAGCTCGCACATCAGTACCAAAAGTTTGCAACAAAGCACGGATGTGCTTAAACAGTTGCCGCCAAGTATCGTCAATGATATTCTCGAGGCTTTCGCGCACGCCTTTCACGACGTATTCCTTTGGGCTGTGCCGTTCGCCGTGCTTACATTCGGCGTGTCATTACTTTTGCGCGAAGCACCGCTTAAAACGTCGACCCGCGAAACCGCGGAAGGCGAAGCATTCGATGGCCGCCACAAAAGCACGGAGAATCAGCATGCATGAGTAAGCCGCCCGTAGCAATCAGCCTGAAAAACGTTACCAAAAAATTCGATAAAGTTACGGCAGTTGATGATGTTTCGTTTGACGTGCGAAAGGGTGAGTTGTTCGCGCTGCTTGGTCCAAACGGAGCCGGCAAAAGTACCACGATCAAGATGCTGACGACTTTGCTCAAACCGACTGCCGGCAGCCTTTCGCTCGCCGGGCATGACGTAACCCGGCAGCAAGATGCTGCACGCAAAAGCTTTGGCATCGTTTTCCAGGACCCGAGCGTCGACACCGAGCTCACCGCATACGAAAACATGGAGTTGCACGCCGTGTTTTATGGCATGTCACGTAAAGCAGCGCGGCCGCGTATCGAAGAATTATTGACGCTTGTCGAACTTTGGGAACGACGTGATGTTCCTGTTAAAACGTTTTCCGGCGGTATGAAACGTCGACTGGAAATCGCCCGCGGACTTCTGCATCATCCGCATGTGCTATTCCTCGACGAACCGACGCTCGGACTCGATACCCAAACCCGCAACTTGTTGTGGGAGTACGTTAAAAAAATGAGCGAATCCGAAGGCATGACAGTATTATTCACCACGCATTATCTCGAAGAGGCCGAGGCGATTGCGGACCGCATCGGCATCATCGATCATGGCAAATTAACAGCTCTTGGCACTACAAAGCAGCTGACCGAACAAACCAAAACCGGAAGCTTGGAAGATGCCTACTTGTCACTTACCGGCCGCACTGTCCGGGATGAAGCCGTTAATCCGCACTCCGTCTGGCGCGAGCGGCAGCGTTCGAGGAACATGCGATGAGAGTGTTATACATACTGTGGCTGCGGCAAATCAAACGTTTTTTCCGCTCCAAATCACGGATATTCGGAGCTGTCGGCCAGCCGCTTTTATTCTTGCTGGCGCTCGGCTATGGACTTGGTTCGGTCTACGCCCGTGCAGGCCAGGGCAATTACCTGGAATTCCTGGTGCCGGGAATTATGGCGCAAACTGTGCTTTTTTCGGCAATGTTCTTCGGTGCCTTGATCATGTTCGACAAACAATTCGGATTTCTGAAGGAAACCCTTGTCGCACCCGTATCGCGATTAAAAATTATGCTCGGCGGAGCGCTTGGCGGCGCTACGACGGCAGTCCTGCAAGGTATACTCGTATTCATAATCTCGCTCGCTCTTGGCTTCCGGCCAGATAATTGGCTCGGGCTTATTGCAGCATTCATAATTTTGGCAATGCTCGCAGTATCTATAGCTTGTTTTAGCTCGGGTATCGGTTCGTTCGTGGAAGACATGCAAGGCTTCCAGGCGATCAATCAATTTCTGGTTTTCCCGCTGTATTTTTTGTCGGGCGCACTGTATCCGCTTGACCATGTGCCGACGTGGCTCCATACTGTTGCCGAGCTTAACCCGATGTCATATGCGGTCGACGCATTGCGGGCTACGCTCATCGGTCAATCCCATTTCGGTCTGCCGAAAGATATTGCCGTACTGACGCTGACACTGATTTTGTGCATCGCTTTTGGCGCATATCGCTTCCGGCATATCGAAGCCTAGATAACCGTTAAAGGGCATTTCACAGGTTAGGCAATCTGTTTGCGGCATTTCGCATACTAAAGTATAATTTTCGAATATGACAATGATGGAAGAAGTCTTTGCCGCCGAACGTCACGGCCACGCGCTGCCAACGCGAACCAGCCGATTGCTCGGCCGGCTCGCAACTTTAGGCAATAGCATTCCTTTGCCATCGCTAAAAGCGACCAGCGTAGCCGCCGCGGCAGCGCTAGCCTGTGCCGGATTAGCAACAACCGTTTACAATACTGTTGTTCAGCCGATTGCTGCCGCGATACATCGTTTCGAATATACTGCTTCGCCGCAGGGAACCGCCGCGCTCGGACATGCTTTAAAAGCGGCGGACGCAATTACCGACGGACTGAATGCTCTGCCCGGTGTCCCTGACGGAGAATTTCAAGTTGCTAAAGTCGGTGTTGGCCAAAACGGCGCGGTCGTCACCTTTTCCCAGAATAGTTGCCCAGGTACAGCGCATGAATCTTTCAGCCCGTCGTCAATCTCCGCAGCCCGGGCATCACTCGCGGCCGAAATGCCTCAGTCAGAATTCGGAGGCATAACTTTGGTGTGCATGCCGCCCCCGACAACACAGCAGTAATGCGTCATTTCCGCGTATATTGCTCATATTCCTGGATTTATCGATCTAATTATCTGCGCCGGTCCGAAGCACTCATTCGCATCAAGCTCGTAGAAAACGCGAGCCATAGTATTGTTAGCATCCGTACCAAGCCATCGAGAAAAAATATGCCGTAGGTCATAGGGACTCCTAAACTATAAACGATTTTTTTCCTTGCGTTCACTTGTTCATCATCCCATACGGCAAGCAATAAAAGTACACTCAAGATAGCTCCACTCAAAAACAATAATGTCGGTTCGTGCAACCAAAAAGCTAGATACGTAAAGTAACTTAGTAATATCGGAACTGTAAGTATGAAAAAGCTCGTGCAAATCGAAAATATGGACAGCCCGAGAAAAAACAAGCTATTTCTGAATCTTGGGACGGGTGAGCCGCGAAATATACTCGCGAAGATTGCACCGACGAATTGCTTCCTTAAGCGGTACTGTCGCCGAAATAAGTGGTAAAGAGAAGGATGTGTTGGCGCATTTATTACGACGTCTTTCGCAAAGTAAACTTTTTGAGGCATTGGTGCCGATTGAAACTGAGATTTCGCCGAAGGTGATTTTCGATATCGGATAAATGAATCGCTTCGAAAAACGACGCCATCTCGTGCCGCAGATTCAATTCCCAGAATGCTCGCAAATTTTTCGGTATGTTGGTGGAGGTAATTTTGATATTTTTGGTATAAACCTACGATACTCCAGGCCGGAACGACCTGGCAGTTTGCGTTTAGTATTTGCAGCTGCGGATATTCATTCATGTGACGTACAGCCGCACGCAATGCCTGATTATGCACCATGCAGTCTGACTCAATAAGCATAACCAATTGCCCGCTGCCATGTCGCTGAAATGCGGCCACCAGACCGCTTTGCTTATCGTCAACTTTCCGCCGGACAATGAGTCTCACTGACTTTTTAGGATGGTCGGAAATGTATCCTTTGACGATCCGTTTTGTCGAATCGGTCGAAGCATGATCAACAACGAGTACTTCGATTTTTCTATAGGTGCCCGTAAAAATACTGTCAATACATCGCATAATAAATCGTGAATCATTATGGGAGGATACAATAATTGTCATGAGTGGACGCCGTTGATATAGCTTCGCGTGCGGGTGATGCAAAAACTGACGCAATCGTTTCGCGAATCGCACATCATAAATCGTCGCGCCAATAGTAACAGTTGCCGCCATAATAGTGCCGCTAAGGGAACAAATCAACATAACCGTTATGATAAGCTGGTCAGACATCACCGCACCACCTTATCAAATGCGAACCAATACATTGTCCGCCATTCATTCAGACTTCCGGTGCATGTTTGGATTAGTAAAACCGGCGGACCTTGGTAGTTCAAAACTGACACATCGTCAGGCGACAAACTCTGTGAGTGTGTAAATTTGTACGCAAAAATGCGGTTATTGGCGGTGTAAACGAGGGCTTCGGCACCTATTGCCGGCGGATGATGCCGGAATGCGCCGAAGACATAATCATTGTTATGACCGTATACAAATGTTTCTCCGCCAAAATTGTTGGCGGGGCTGCTGGCCATATCAAACTGGGCGTGATAGCCGCTGAGCGTCCAACTACCATCGGCGCTGGAGTAATATCCTTGATCCACTGTTACGTCAACATATTCGTTTGGCGAGTAAACATACACGCTACGGATGATTAAACGCACTGGGCGGCCGACCACCAAATTGAAGTCGGGCTTATTACTGGCAGCCCGCTGTAGCTGAACCTGGTTGAATGTTGGAGTCTGAGCACCCGATGAATGGCCAGGACGGATAAGCGACCAGATACAGAGTGCCGTTAGCGTGTACAGCAAAACAGCCGAGACACAAAAACGTACTTTTTGCATCAGCGGCTGTTCATTGTCCATCATCGGTACGCACTTAAACTATGCGCTCCTTATGCTATTTCAGCGCTACGCGGCGATAAGCCATTGCACCAAAACGTATTGCGACGAGTGCTCCGCCAAGCATCGCAGTACCGACCAAAACGTCATCGACAATCGCATTGCTGCCTGTTTCAGGCAAAGCAGTTGCTGCCGTAGATGTCGGAGTGCTGCTGGTGCTGCTTGCAGGTGTCGCTGAAACCGGCGTGCTCGAACTGCTTGTTGGCTTCTGTTTTGACCCGCCGCTACTCCCGCCGCAATTGCATGGTGGCGGAGTCTTGTGGTCATCCTTTTTGTTGCAGCCGATATTCAAATCAGTTCCGCTGCTGCTGCCATTGCTCGCATTACCCGAGCCCGCACTGCCGCTGTTTGAATTGCCCGAACTGTTGCTGTCTCCCGATCCGGCACTTTGCGACGTATCCCCGTCAGTGCTGACATTGTTATCGCAAATTGTTGTGGTGTTGTTAGTGTTTGTATTGCCATTACTACCGACGTTACTGTTATTACTTCCAGCCGCGGCGACACCCCCCATCATGCACACTGCCACGATCGTTACGGGCAGAGCTTGCAAGAGCTTTTTCATGTCTTCCCCTCATAGAATTAAATGATGTGCTCTTATTTATATATCATTGCAATAAATATGACAATAGGTATATTTTATTATATACATAAGCACTTTACAGAGGTCGCTTATGCTTGTGGGTAGTTACGAACGTTCAAAATTCTTACGTTTAACGCGCCGAGACCAAATAACTTTAGCAATTACAGCATCTTTTTCAATCCAGCCGAAGTCTCGGCTGTCAGTACTGCTCGACGGATTATCCCCGACAATATATATGCGATTTCCGTCGTGTTTTGCAATACGCTTAATTTTTTCCAAGCCACCTTGCGCGACAAAAACGACATCGTTCACTCGCGGACGTAACCATCCAACCGCCATAACCAGCTGTCCATCTTTAAATGTCGGCGACATGCTCTGGCCGACAACGCGCCTGATTAAAATAAAACTCAAGCTTTTTTAGTTTCCCAGAATATTTCGGCGATTTCATCAATCATGTCGATCAATTTTTGGCCGACTTCAGATTCCAGGTGATGCTTGCATTCGCTCGCTTGTTTGATAGCTTTCCAAAATTTCTCGTGCAGATCCGGGTATTTTTCCAGATGCTCCGGTTTGAAATAATCCGCCCACAGCACCATCAAGTGGTGCTTGACCAGTTCGGCCCGTTCTTCTACGATGATAATCGCCCGCGTTTTGTTATGATCATCAAGCCCGGCATATTTTTCCATGATGGCTTTGACGCTTTTGGCTTCAATTTGGGCCTGCGCCGGATCGTACACCCCGCATGGAAGATCACAATGCGCATAGACCGGTTTTATAAATGGCAGTTTCATAATTCCTCCTAAGTTCAAGCAATATAGCTACAGTATACAACGAAAAGTTACGCTAAAGAATTGAACATGATCCATTGATTTTAAGATGACCGTAATTTTTCGCGTATTCGTTGCCGCCCGTTGACACGCAACTGCAGCTGCCTGGCCGAATCTCCGCGCAGGACTGACCGGCGTATTACCTATAGCTCCGCTTTATGTGCAATTACGTCTCAAGGACAAAATTGCGGATTGAAGTTCGGTTTAAGCTTTTTTAGAATGCTGTTGTCGCCATTTGGCGATCTCGCCATGGTTTCCATTTAACAAAATGTGCGGAACTTTTTGGCCGCGAAATTCCACGGGCCTGGTGTACTGCGGAAACTCTATATTCTGGTCATCCTGCTGGAATGATTCGACTTCTGCCGAGGTTTCACCACCAAGCACTCCGGGCAGCAGCCGTACGACACTATCGACAATAACCATCGCCGGTAATTCCCCGCCGGTCAAAACATAGCTACCTATGCATATCTGCCGATCGACCCAATTGGCAATACGCTCGTCATAACCTTCGTAACGCGGACAAACAATGATCAAGCCTTTGCCGTCCGACGCTAGTTTTATGGCGCTTGACTGTTTATATTCTTCGCCACGCGGAGTGGGCAATATTACTAAAGCTTCCGGATCGTTTAATTTGGCTTGCTCAATTGCCGCCACCACCGGTTCCGGCTTGAGCAGCATGCCGTCGCCACCGCCGTATGGCGTGTCGTCAACCGTTTTGCGCGGACCAAGCCCGTAATCACGTAAATTAACCAGTTCATACGAGACGATACCGCGATTTTTGGCCTTCCAAAGCATGCTGGCATGCAAATATGGCTCAAACACTTCCGGAAACAGGGTAATAATTTGGATTTTCATTGTCTTCATCTTAGCATGACCCGGATTTCGGTCCTGCCGGCAGAACCAGCAAATATTCGATTATCACTACTCTACCGATACAAGTTGCAGCGGTTCAGCAGCGACGCTGTCCAGATGCTCCCATAAAACCGCGTGAAAAATCGCCGTTACCCCAAGGGCTTTGTCCACACCGCCACACACCTCACCGGCTAACCCGGCATTTATCAAGGGCTCGAAAAGTCCAGGAAGATTCCCATTGCTTATGCAAAAAGCCGCCATCCCATCTGCCCGGGCGGCCGCTACGTTGAATGCCATGCCTTGCCTGTTATTGACGAGCAAATTTTTTGCTACGTGTTCTCCGGGCACAAGACCCAAACGCGGGACCCACTGCGGTGCGGCATCAGGATGACGCGGCGAGACATCAGACCTCCACATTCGGCCCGCGATATTATACTCCTGTAGAGCCCTTGTTGTTTCCGCAAATAGTGATTCGGTTACGACATCTTCTCCGGCTAACGAAACCGCACGATTAAATAAACCTCCCCCTGATACGCCGGAGCAGTCGAGCGCCGCTAATCTTCCTACTAAAAATGCTGCTGCAGCCTCATTCGCGCAATTTTCATGTAATACCGCGAATATGCCGCGACTTTCCAATACTTCTTGTGAGCTGTGCGCTACATCTGACAGGCTGCTCTTTGTCCGAACAAGCCCCTCCATTGACAATAGTGTCGTGGCGGTAAGTGAAACGGTCAGCATGCCGCCGCCAATCTGGTTATAAACCAACGGAAATCTCTCAGACGCGATCAATTCTGCCGGCAGCTGATGATCTCTTACTTTTTCAGCTATCGAGTTAGGATCAACAGGGTTATCATCTACGCAACACCACAAGCTAGCGCCGCCATTATCTGGACGACTTTGTGGATAATCAACAATATACGGGGCAAAGTTATTCGCCTCTGCAGCCATGGTAACTCCTTATATATTAAAATTATTATATCATTTTTTATGCCCAAAGCCAGCCTAACGCCCTTGATATTTTAGTTATCACTTTATTAAGCGTAACTGTTTAGTTTACAATGGTTTATGAAGATGCAGTTGCTGCTATTTATAATAATCGGACTCATATCAGGCGGATTGATTAGTCTCGTCGGAACTGGCGCTGGGCTAGTCATCATACCGGCCCTGGTTTTTCTGGCGCACTTCAACGAAAAGACAGCTGTCGGTACGTCATTGACTATGTTGCTGTTGCCTGTCGGATTTTTTGCTGCTTATGCGTATTGGAAGCATGGTAACGTCAACATTAAAGCCGCGCTTTTTATTATGATCGGGTTCATCATCGGTAGTTTCCTGGCGACCCGGTTCGCCACCGGTCTGCCAGTTTCGACCGCAACCAAAATATTTGGCGTCGCAGCAATTCTGATAGGCATCAAAATGCTTTTCGTCTAAAAATGTGTGTACTGTACTGTATGCGGATTGAACACATTTAGACATGAGTGCAGTTTGCGCACAAAGTCGAGCACCGGAACGGAGCCGTACTGATACGTACAGCGAAGTGAGGAGAGAAAGCTTTAGGTGCAAAATGTGCCGTGTCTAAATGTGTTACTGGAAACAAAAAGAGCCCCGTTAAAGAGGCTCTTGCTGTCACATATAAAGCTCCCAAGTCGTACGCGCACGTACGCTTTGGCTCGCATTGAGCTTTTGAAAATGTTTGTTTTGATTTTAAGGTGTTAGTCGTTTTCGACTTCCGTTTACTATACTCGCTGGATACTATTAGTGCAAGTGAAAATTGCATGACATTTGCGGTAATTTATTGGGAAGAGCACCCGGCCTCCTGCTAGGAAGCCGGGGATGAGAAAAACCGTAAGGTTTGTCTCATTGCAGTTACACGTCGAGGTCGTCGAGGTCTTCAAGCTCTTTTCGCGTTTTGCTAACGACGCTTTCTTCGGCTTGAGGCTCCGGCTCATCAATCGGGCTGTCTGCAACAGTGCTTTTGGTGTCTTCGTCATCTTTTGCCGCGCTCGAAAATGTCGCGTCTTTCGCCGTCGTGTCATCCGATGACGTTGCCGTATTATTGTCTGAATGCTGCCCGGGCACGCCATTATCAACGATCTTTAAGTTGTAGCGGGCATCATTCTTGGTGCCAAGGGCACGTAGCAGCGTACGCAAACTCTGGGCGGTCGCACCGCGCTTACCGATAACTCTGCCGAGGTCTTCGGGGTCGACAGTCAATTCCAGTAGCACACCTTTTTCGTCGATGCGGCGGTCTACCTTTACTTCGTCTGGTTTGCTGACCAGGGACTTGACGACAAATTCTACAAACTGCTGGTCGATACTGCTCATAGGACTCTCCTCGATTAAAAGTAGTTACTTCATTATAGCAAATCGGGCATCGCGGCAAACTTTGCCTGCGAAATAATCAGAAATGTTTGGGATTTAAGCCGCTTCGTCTGCCGGTTCGGCGTCTTCGGCTTCGGCAGAATCGTCAGCTGCATCTGTAGTCTTTTCTTCAGCAACGGGTTCCGCAACCTCTTCGGTCTTGGCTTCAGTTGGCGCGTCAGCCGGCTGTTCAGTTGCCGGTTCATCCGTATCATCAGCTGCAGCCGCGGGCTTTTCCGCTTCTGCAGGCCGGTTACGGCGTAATTTTTCAAGATTGCGAATGGTTCGCTTTTTATCGGTCGAAGGTTGTTTCACCCAGTCTGGCAGCGAAATCCCTTCACTCGCAAAAAGCCTTACGACACGCTCGGATGGCTGGGCACCGTGCTCTAGATAAAATGCGGCTTTGTCTTTTTGTAAATTAACTGACTTGGCATGAGGGTCGTAACTGCCCAACAAAGCCACGACTTTGCCGCTCGTGGGTGTACGGCGTGAATCCTGCACCACCACGCGGAACATGGCGTGACCTTTGCGTCCGGTTCGTTGCATACGAATAGCTAGCATGTCGTTGTTAGTTCTCTCTTTGCTTCCCTTACAGATTTATAAACTAATCTCGCTATATTTTACAGATAAGCGCCCCTGATGTCAAACTGATTTCACGTCCAAGCCGAAGCATGTGTCAAATCCAGCCAACCGTACATCGCATATCTTGCGATAGCGACCGGTTCCCGCGCCTTCCACCAGAACGGACTGCGTGTCCATAATTGGGATGATTCCTTATCCCAAGGGATATCAATATCCGGCGGCACGAAAGTCTCTTCATCGGCAGGCAGCGTTGCCTGCATGGCTGCATCTGACCTTGGCAAGTGATATTGATCGCCAATAACGGCTACAGAGCCGTCTTGCAGCAGCTTCGTCGCCATTATAAACCGGGCAGCACCCTTAACAACCTTATACGTTTCAAAAAACTCACCAGGCTCACCAAGACGTAACTCAGCCTTATGGCCGATTTCTTTGAGCGCATCATCTATCTGGAACGAGCCGATTACAGGAATACCGGGAAATCTTTCACGCAGAATACGCGCTATCGCTTGGTTGCTTTTACCGGGAAGCACCCTTCCGCCTTGAACGCGCTGCCCAAATGAAGGAACGACGACGCAGCTTATTCGTTCCGGGCTGCTGTGCGGCTTGTAGTTTCCGGTCAATGCTCTTCGCGTCAGGGTTGCAAGTTGCGCAGGTTTATAGCTCGAAAGTCCGTGCTGAACGACTTGTTCGCTCATAATTTTCAGATCTTGGCATACTTTTTCAATGCAGCCACTGCAGCCTGTTGCTGGCCGATCTGTTTGCTGGGGCCAACGCCGCGGCCTTTGATTTTGCCGTTCACGAATACGCCGACCGAGAACGTCTTGTCATGATCCGGGCCTTCTTCTGCCAGCACTTTGTATTCGGGCGTGAACCCGTCGCGGCTTTGTACGACTTCTTGCAAGTGAGATTTAGGGTCCATCCACGAACCGGTATCCAGGATTTGTTTGAACGTAATCAGCAAATTATCGGTTATAAAAGTTTTTGCCGCATCATAACCCTGGTCCAGATACATCGCTCCGATAACTGCCTCGAAACTGTTTGCCAAAATTTGCTGCCGGGCGCGCTCGGTACCATGTTTTTCACCACGGCTCAGACGCAGCAACGGTTCAAATCCGCAGCGGGCTGCCGCCGCACCGATGCTTTCGGTCCGGACTAAAGCACTGCGCCAATTCGTCAAAATACCTTCGGGTTCGGCAAAATTGCCATACAGATATTCGGTTACCACCAATTCCAGTACGGCATCACCCAAGAACTCCAGTCTCTCGTTGTGCTCATGTACGGTCTTTTTATGCTCATTCAGATACGATCGGTGCGTGAAAGCCGTTACCAGCAACTCGATACTTTTAAATGTCACACCGAGCTTTGTTTTTGCAAAATCCAAATATATCGTGTAATCCATACGCTTTTGACTACGCTTGCAATTTACTCCGGCCCATTATTTCGTAAATCTCCAGCGCAAACCAAAAGTACGCCGTGTAACATGCGAAGAAAACTGTTTGCGCCGTGCCAGCGCCGAAGTTGCCGCATTTAAAAACGCGGTCTGTACTATATTCGCTTTACTTTCGCGCTTGCCGTTCAGCTTCGTGACAGTATTTTTTTGATTTGGCTGTTTTCGTTTCATAATTTGCCTTCGCGTATTTTTTTCATGCCCACCAGCATTAATTTGCCGATGTCTTCATATTCGATTTTATCAACTGCTTCGGGTGCTGGAAACCATTTGATATCACTCAGCCAGTCTTCGGGAGCAAGTCGATCGGTGTCGCCCTGCGCTTCCACCAACCAAATGTGCATGGTCATCAGCACGAGCGTTTGGGATCGGCGGTAACGGAACTGCACTTTGCCAAGCCAGGTGAGGGCTTCCATGTCTTTCAGGCCGGTTTCTTCGTGGATTTCGCGCTCTGCAGTTGCACCGTGTTCTTCGCCCGGTTCAACGTGGCCCTTAGGGATTGTCCAGCGATTCTTAGCATCTTGAATAAGCAGTATCTCGAGCTTTCCTGTCCGGGAATTACGGCGGTATACTATGCCGCCGGACGTCGTCTCGCGTACGACTTCGCTGATCACTGGCCGGCGAGTAGCTACGAAATTGCGGATGCCTTTTAATGGCCGTGGGCGCTTCATGACTTCTTCTTCCCTGGTTTCTTGGCCGGCTTGGCGGCTTTAGCGGTGCTTTTCGCGGTTTCGGATTTAGCTTCCTTTTCAGTATCTTCCCGCAGGGCGGTTCCAAGCACGCCGTTAACGAACTTCGATGAATTCTCGCCGCCAAAGGCTTTGGCAAGTTCCACCGCTTCGTTGATCACGACTTTTGGCGGCACGCCTTTTTCGTAAGTAAGTTCATACAGCCCGATACGCAATACGATTCGATCCATGCGGGCGATCTGATCGATGGGCCATTCGGGCGCGATAGGCTGCAGGGCGGCGTCTAGTTCCGCCTCGTGGCTCGCGACGCCGCGGACCAGTTGCTCGACAAAAGATTTGTCGTCAACCATTGATTCATACCGCGCGATATTACGGGCGAGTACTTTATCCAAGTCAAAATCAGCATCATTTGCATCACGGCGAAAATCCTGCTCGTAGAGCGTTTGCAGCGCTATGATGCGGCCGAGGTGACGATTCGAAGCCATCAGCAGCACCCCCTTGCTTCAGTAGCAAGTAGATGGTGGCTAGTAGCTTGGTATTGACGAAGCTGTACCGGCAATGTGCTCTTTATCATGATGCTTTCCTTAAAGTGCGGAGGTATTAACCCCTTGATTCTTGCTACTTACTACTGACTGCTGCAGACTTTGTCTGCTTGCTGGATTCGCGCACCGTCGTGCGTACTTTAACCGGTGATTTGGCGTTGACTTTACGTGCCAGCTGTAACACGATGTGGCTGCGTCTGGTACCGGTTTTGCGCGGACTGGTTCGTTTTTTGGGCTTACCCATGATTTTAAAACACTCCCCTTACTAAACTGAAATTAACAAACTCGGCCTCATTATAGCCGATAACCCCTAGCATCTCAAGTAGAGCGCATATTTTTATGCAATAATGTTCAGTGTGTCAATTATTTTACGACAAAGCTCAAGATTTTGCCTGGAACGTAGACTGTTTTTACGATTTCTTTTCTCGCAATATTCGCTTGCACCTTATCATCCTCTTTCGCAGCCGCCACAACTGATTGCTCGTCTGCATCGATCGGCAAATCCAATTGGGAGCGGACTTTGCCGTTCACTTGCACGACAATAGTCATCGTTTCGCTCGCCAGGTACTTTTCATCATATACCGGCCAAGTGTCAACATGCACACTGACACTGTGGCCGAGCTGATGCCAAAGTTCTTCGGCAATATGCGGGGCGAACGGCGCGGCACAAGCCACCGCACCTTCTAATGCCTGTTGCCACACATCGTGCTTGCCAAAATTGTCCGTCTTGAGTTTGTACAGCTCATTAACATCGGTCATTAATGCGGCTATGGCGGTATTATAATGGTTCGCCTCGATGTCGTCGGTGACTTTTTTAATCGTGCGATGCGTCGCATGGCGCAGCGCTTTTTGTTGGTTGTCGCTTAGTTCGGCTGCGGGCAGAGTGATGTATTCGCCAACCAGGTTCCACAATCGGCTCAAGAACCGATACGCGCCGGGCACGCCTTGCGGGTCCCATCGTACCCATAGTTCGAGCGGTGCCGCGAACATCATATAGGTTCGGAGCGCGTCGGCCCCGTAGCCTTGGTCGATTATTTCCAGCGGGTCAATGCCGTTACCCTTGCTCTTTGAGAACATCCGACCGTCGGCCGCGGTGACTTTACCATTGAATAGGAATTGCTTGAACGGTTCGGGCTCGTTTACCAGCCCGAGCTTCTTGAAGAAGTGACCGATGAAGCGGGCATACAACAGGTGCGCGGTTGCGTGATCGGCGCCGTTATAAAAATCGATCGGCTCCCATTTTTTGACGATATTACTGTCGAAAATAGCTTGCTGGTTATGCGGATCGAAGTAGCGGTACATGTACCAGCTGCTGCAGATATAGGTATCGAGCGTGTCGGTTTCTCGCTCGGCCGTTCCGCCGCACTTCGGGCAATCGACAACGAGCCAATCTTTGGCACGAGCCAGCGCGCTGCGACCATCGCCGCTTGGTTTGAAATCATCCAGTTCCGGCAGTATGACCGGCAAATCTTCGTCCGGTACCAGCTGCGGGCCGCACTTCGGGCAATGAATAATCGGAATCGGCGCTCCCCAATACCGTTGCCGGCTGACGCTCCAGTCGCGCATGCGGTAATTAACTTGCCGTTTGCCCCAACCATGTACTTCAAAGTAATCCATGGTCTTTTGCATGCCTTCGTCAAACACCAGGCCGTCGAACTGTCCGGAGTTAATCATTTTTCGCTTGATGCCGTGGTTGATCTTCACCTGGTCGACCTGCTCGGTTTTCGGATCGACAATCCGGTGCCGTTTCGCCGTTCGGGCCCTCTACGACTCGAATAATCGGCAATCCAAACTTGGCCGCAAATTCAAAGTCCCGTTCGATCGTGTGCCGGACAACCTTGGACCGCGCCCGTGCCGAAACCGGCCAGCACAAAGTCCGCGACCCACACAGGAACATTTTCGCCAGTTAGCTGATTTTTAACGTACGATCCGGTAAATACCCCTGTTTTTTCTTTGCCTTCTTGTTGCCGTTCGAGGTCTGACTTTTTTATACATGCCGCAACGTAAGCTTCGACTTCGTCCTTATGTTCAGGCGTAGTGAGTTCCGCGACCATTTCGTGTTCCGGCGCGAGCACTACGAATGTCATGCCGTAGTTAACCGGCGTGGTCGTAAAGCACGTTATTTTCTTTGTCACTGTCCACAACTTCATAATCAATGTTGATGCCTTCGGAGCGGCCAATCCAGTTGCGCTGCGCCAGTTTGACGCTTTCAGTCCAGTCCAGGCCGTCAATGGCGTCGAGCAATTCATCGGCATAGTCGGTGATTTTGAAAAACCATTGTTTGACTTCGCGTTTTTCAACCAACGGATCATCCGGGCCG
This sequence comes from uncultured Candidatus Saccharibacteria bacterium, assembly GCA_963742655.1. Classification (GTDB taxonomy): domain Bacteria; phylum Patescibacteriota; class Saccharimonadia; order Saccharimonadales; family UBA4665; genus JAICLK01. Next base: position 232,180 of record CAVUMM010000008.1, on the reverse strand, counting down.
TCGTGCCGCCAGCATTTGCCGTCAATCACTTGTTCGTTGGCAAGTACCGTATTGACGATTTCGTAGCACCACCACTGCAGCGGGAGTCCTGATAGGCCAGTCCATGTCGGTACATTTCGACTGAATATCCACTGTGTCCATTTGTAATATTCCGGCAGATGGGTGGCGATTTCTTTTTCCCAGTCGTTGCTCCAACCCATCGCCTTGTACTGCTTGTGGTAGTCAGGGATAATGGTGGCCATGCTTTCCTGCGGCGACACGCCGGCTTTGATGGCGTAGTTTTCGGCCGGCAAACCAAAGGCATCCCAGCCGACGGGATGATAACTTTCGAAACCTTGCTGGCGCTTGAAGCGGGCCTTAACGTCGCTGATGGTGTAATTCATGGCGTGCCCGATATGGATGCCGGCACCGCTCGGGTAATTGAACATGCTCATGGCGATGTATTTCGGCTTGTCGCTCTTCAGGTCAGCGGTGTAGATGCCGGTCTCTTCCCAAATCTTTTGCCATTTCGGTTCGATGTCTTTAGGGTTGTACCGTTTCATAAGGACGCTCCGCTCGCGTCGACAGAAACAGCCCACTGGGCTGTTCTGGGTTCGATGTCTTTTGGATTGAATCGTTGCATAATCAGTCCTATGGTATCAATTAACTTCGCCAAAGCGAGAATTTTTTCGTAAGATTATTGAGTTTTTCAATTTCGCCGAACGTCACGATGCCGTAGTATTCCAGCTCGGCTTCGGGCGTTTTTTTAGTTCGTTCTTGCTGCTCGGCGTAAGTACCCTCTGTCATCGTGCCGGTGAAATCGGTGAACGTAATCCCTGCTTCGATGAGCGCTCGGCGAAACGTTCGAATCTTATTTGAATTATCAGCCTGCAGGACGATGAACGGATTATCCGAAATATTGGCATGCGCATTTCCGTCACCATCCTCATAATTGTCAAACCGCATTTCCGCCGCATCAGGATACGACGCGGCAAAACCTGCCGTCATGTGGCCCAGCGCGTTCATCAAGTTCCCCGCCGGCACCTTTTTATTCAGCACCGCGACAAATTTATGCGTAACCGGAACGTATGCCATTTAATAAATTCCTTCCACGCTGTGGCTTACTCTGATAGTACCTTTTTTCTCTTTGAGTTCCGGGATTGCAATCGTTCCAATGGAGATTACTTTATCGTCGCTTGTTACTACGTCAAAATCCTCTAGATATTTTAATGCTGTTGACATTCCTGAAAACCTCACTCGAGTTGCTGATTTATGTAGAAATTATAACCGAAATAACATATGCGCCCTATCGGGCGAGGAGAAATTGCGTGAATTGTCGCAATAAAATCATGCCACGAGTATATCAGATACGCTTGGCATTTTAAAACAAGATTGATTCGCCGATAGAATATTTTCAAAACAATAATGTTACATCAGGCGATGATGAGGCAGAACTGGATGCACCGGAAGCTTCCCCGCCTTGGTTGGCCGGACTCATCGTATCCGTTATAGGTTTTGCGCCTTTCGGAACCGTAACGTTCAGGATTGCATAATCCGGCTTGAAACTAACGCTGCCGGTTATCCAAGTCGATCCGGCAGCAGTCTTGTTTTTTAGATCGAGCGTAAAACCGAGTGAATTGATCGATGAATTTATATCTATAGTTAATTTTGCGGACTTAGGGTAGCCCGAATTATTTTTTTCGGTATGTTCAATCGTGAAATTAGCTGGGCCAGTTTCCGCATTGTTACTGATTGTAAACATCGAAGATTTGCCGTGCGGATCCGTGAACGCAATTTTGCCGACCAATTTCTCCTGTGCATCAATCCATACATCGAATGTGTGATCGGGGGGCGCATTTGCGATTTGGCTGCTCAACGATTCCAGGTCCATGGCCTCACTTAAGTTTTTGCCATTACTCGCCTGCTTCGACCAGTCATTCAGCTGGTTGTCGTCAAGCGCCTGGCCAAGTGCCGCAATGTATGCCTGCATATGAGCTTTGTCGTACCCGACTATGTAGTGGTATTGCGTGCGACCCTGAATCGAATCCTTGCCCAGGAACTGTCCTTTTGTTAGCACAGCTTTTGAGGGATCGGCTGAGAATAAATATTGCTTGTTTACTACCTGTACTTTTGCAAAGGCGGCTTGTTCTTGTACGGGGTTCGGAACCTTGCCGGTCAGTACGATATAGGTTCCGATAGGATTGATTCTGAAAGGCTGCAAATTACCCTTGTACGCATCGAATAAAGTGTGGTCAACCGAAATCCATTGCCCTTGCTTGGCGTCCGACGTGTTCGCCCCGGCGATATCAAGATTTTTATTCACACCGCTTAACTCGGCATACAAATCCGGACTTGTATTGCCCTGCTTCGTTATTATCCGGAAAGTCGCTTTGGCAGTATTACCCTTGGAACTGCCTGCTACTTGAAATTGACCGCTCGATTTGGCAAAGGACCCATCGGTGGTTGTGTCGGTACTCACTTTTGGGGTTTTTACCCAAAATTCACTGCCGACCGATAAACTTTTATACTCCGTCTGTTGCTGTGCGTTGGAATATGCAATAAGTTTATCATTCGCATCTGCGCTGTTTTTCAGTCCTGATTTATATACATTGCCGGGTGTGTTAGGCAGATAAACCGCAAAGACATACCTGCCGCCAAGTAACAGTACCAGCAGGGCAGCGGCAACTGCCGCAATTAACAAAAGCTTTTTTTTAGATTTTTTTGGCGGTGCAACCTTTACGGGAGCATGGGCTGGGGATTTTGTCTTCGGTATTGACGGTACATGCGGCGTGCTCGTAGCTACTGGCGATTTCGACGTGCTTGCAACTTTAGACCTTGCCGATTTCGCGATTATGTCTGGTTTTGGAACAATCTTGCGGGGGGCAAGTTTCGCTGCTGGCGCCGGAGGTTTCGTAGACGCTGATGCTGCCTGTTTCGGTAGCGATGATGCAGACCAATCCGAAGGCCGGAAAATCCCATCTAATGATTGCCGCCTGGCCGGCGATTTTGGAGGTAACTTTTCAGGCGGCCTTTCATCAGGCATGGAAAAATATCCTTGATTTATTACCTGCAATTATAACGCAGATACTGGTTGGCCCGCTTATGCTTTTAGTACCTTTAGATAATTTATTCGGGTATATCAAATGCGTCCTGGGATGGAGACGGGTTGACGCAATGGGATGCTTGTCTGTGAAAACGGCGTCGAGTCAACTGGACTCGACGAAGCAGAACTGGGGGAAGCCCCCGACACAAGTCCGCCTAAACCATATGAATTCAATATATCAATCACTGATTTTGCGCCCTTCGGGGCGACAACTGTCACCGGACTTTTGCTCGGAGTAACATTGAAATTGCCCGAAACGTTTGTTGTACCGTCAGAACTTTTGGTGTTGTCCGAAAACGTCACGGCAACTTTGTTAGTCGCGGAATCAAGCGTAATATTCAGCGCACCTTTTTCTTGGTCGCCCGCGTCGTTTTTGCCGCTGAAGCTCAGCCCTAACGGATACTTGCTGCCGCCAGTGTAGTCTTGCGAAATAGCGACCACGTCTTTGGATTTGGGATCGGTAAATGCGACTTTAGAAATAAGTTTTGTACCCTTGTTAGCCCAGATATCAAAGGTGTATTTACCGTTCGCCGAATTGATGCTGTCGTGCAGCGCGTCGAGATTCATTACCTCGCTTAAGCGTTTGCCATTGTTCGCTTGCTTAGACCAATCATTCAGCTGGCTGCTATCAAGCGCTTGGCCAAGTGCCGTGACATACTGCTGCAGATGAGTTTTGTTGTAGCCCACTTTGTAATGGTAAAGTGTCTGGCCGTTGACGGTCGCTTTGCTGAGATACTGCTCATTTGTCAGCACGGCTTTCGAGCTGTCGCTTGTGAAAAGGTATTGCTTGTTTACGGCTTGCACCTTTTGTGCCGCATCCTGCGCTTGGGTGTACGTCGGTAAATTGGTAGCACCGGCGACATCGCTGCCTGTAGTGGACTTCAGATCTTGCTGCAAGGTGCTTTTGTAGGTATCGATTATGGTGTGGTCGATAGCGATCCATTGGCCGTCGAGTTTCCCCAGGCTGGATAAACCTTCGGCGTCCAGAAACTTTTTTACTCCGCTTACCTGCAGGTAGACATCCGGGCTGGTGTTACCTTTGGCGGTGACCACGCGCACATCAGCGCTCAGTTGTTCGCCCAAAAAATCTCCCGACGCTTGTACGGAAGCATTGTTTTTATCGCCGGAGCCCTTGACTGTAGCATCAAAACTGCCGCCCGGGCTTTTAACGTTCACCTTGCCATTGAACGATACGCTCGTGTAGTTTGCCTGTTGTTGTTGCTTGGAGTAATCCAACAGTTTATCGAGCGCCAAACCGGTGTTCGCCAGGCTGGAACTGTAGACGTGGCTCGGCGTGTTCGGCAAGTAAATAGCGAACGCATACCCGCCCAGAAGTAACAGAACTGCAAGCGTCATGGCGCCTACCCACAAATATTTCTTGGATTTCTTGGATTTTGGGTTGGATTGCGGAACAAACGGCGATGCCGGTGGTATGGAGCCGGCATCAGGGGCAGTTAATACGGCTGGTTCGGGTTGCACACCAGGTACTTCTGGTTGCTGCAGCAAAGGGTTTGATGGCTGTGTCGACGGCCCGGGAGCCGGGTTCGGTTGCGGTTGTTGATTTTCAGGCGGCATTTTCGTTTCCTCTAATACGGTCATTATACAACAAAGTAGTAAACCCGGGCTTTGCAAGGATTTTTTAAATCCAACTAAACCGGATGTTACGGACGGCCGTAGAACTCGCCCTTTTGCCCTGGTTTGAGGCCGAGCAGTTGACTGACAGTGACGAAATGATAATGCTCGGCTTTTAATTTTTTAATAATAGGTCCGAGCGCATCAGCAGTAGATTGGTAAATATCATGCATCTCTACGACGCCGCCCGGTTTGGCCGAAGTCAGAACGCCCTTTTCAACCTCGCCAGCTGAGCCGGCATCCCAATCGCGTGGGTCTTCGTTCCAGAACATTATGGTGAGCGGCACGTTGGCAATCACTTTTGCATCAACGGCTCCATATGGAGGTCGAAACAGCGTCGGTGCCGGTACGCCGGCGGCCGCTACCGCACGCTGGGTTAGCGAGATTTGTTGTTTAATCTGCTTTGCGTTCAGGGTGGTAAAGTCCGGGTGCGTCCAGCTGTGATCGCCGATCTCGTCACCGTCCTTAAACATACGCCGTAATAGCGCTTGGCTGCCGCCAATACGCGAGCCAACCACAAAAAAACTAGCCGTCACATGCTCGCGTTCCAGTACGGTCAGTACGTTCGGCGTGGTAAGCGGATTCGGGCCATCATCGAATGTCAGCGCCAAACAGCGAACACGCTGGCAGTCGACCGGTGAAATCCACGAATAGGTACTTTCAAGCTCCCGCTGCCTATCCTCGATGGCCGCCTGCCGTTGTCGCGCCAGCCGCTGCATGGTCACCATCCGGGCAACAGACTCACTTTGCCGCTGCAACATTGTCTTCGCTTGCATCATAGCCCCATAGCCCGCGACCATACATGCCGCCACAATCAAAATCACCATAAACTGCGGGCCAAGCGCCCAACTTAAACGCCGTACGATAATTACCCTCCTCCAAGAAAAGTTTGTAGCTATCAGTATACAACAAGCTTTGGCGTTAGCAATTTAATCATTTATCTTAAGGCCAAATCGGAGTCCATAACGAGTTCGATGAGCCGATCGTCAAGTTCGCCAACATGCGGCGGAATGGCCGCAACGTGTAAAGCGCTATTTTTCGTACCGACCATTTCCGGCACCATACTGATACAGCCATGATCAAACATTATTTGCGCTGCCGTTAGGAGTGCCCGCGGTACTTCAGGCATAAACCACTCAGGACCAAGCCGAATCGGATCATCGCGCCTAATACGATAGTCAGTCTCGAAAGCCTCCGCAATCGTTTCCTGTTTTGCCGGTTTGCGTGTTGATACGACCGCATCCCTGGTGCCGCTGAAGTTGATGACGCTATAACCCTGAAGGTCGAAATCGAATGTGCCACCGGTTTGATGTGTACTATCCAAAACTCCAAGTTTTCCGGCCGTCACGATTACCTTTTGATATTCCCGACTGCGAGTAAGCGAAGTGACTGCAAGCCTGACATCCGGATGAATCCCAAGTTTGGTCGCTTCTATTCGCCATAACATTCCCAAGGCGCCTAATGTCGCTGCCGCATGAGGTGCCAGGTAAGGTGGATACGTGTAGTGAAGGTCAGGATTTCGAAATCGTTTAACCGGCCGAACATTTTCGTCAGTTCCAATAAACACAAGTTCGCCCGCTGCTGCAGCGTTTAGGATGGCATCATTATCGGGATAACGTGGAGTATCGGCATACCACGCACGTTCCATATCCAATAATTCGTCAATGTGAACTTTGTCGGCTTCAACGTCTTCGGCAAGGGAAAAACCTTCTAAAACCGTTTGTGAAACATACATAGCGATACAGTGTACCTGAGGTTTTGTTAATAACCTAGAATTGCTTCAGGAAGTTGCTGCTGAATACGGTATTTAGGGCTTGGCGCTCGCGGAATCGGGCTTCGCCGAGTTCGACCAGGCGCGTCACCAGCTCGACATTGCTGAAACCTTTGGCGCGCCAGTTGTGGGCGTACAGGCTGCCGGGCAGCGGGTTGACTTCGTTGAAATAGACTTGCTTGGTTTTGCTGTCGATCAGCATATCGATGCGGGCAGTGCCAGCACAATTGAGCGCTTTGTACACTGCCAAACCTGTATCTTCAGCCTTTTTATACAAATCTTTCGGCAGGTCGGCCGGAATTTTGCTGTAGCCCTGGGAACCGCGTTTGCCGCCCATTTTTTTGCCGCCGCCCTTTTTGCCGCCCTGGCCCATATATTTCGTTTCGAAGTCGAAGAAATCTTCGGCCTGGACCAGCGGCTGCTCCAAGAATGCCGGCGTGAGTTCGTGATTGCCTAGTATCGGCAAGGTAACTTCTATCAGATTATTTACCGCTTCTTCAACAATCATCGTATCGTCGTATTTTGCGGCGACTTCTAACGCGTTTCTAAGCTCGTTGTCGTTCTTCACCCGTGTAATCGCAATGCTCGAACCAAGATGCACGGGCTTAACGTAAATAGGGTAACTAAGTTCTTTATTGATTTGATTCACAACCTTCGATGGATTTCGTTCTAATTCACCTGAATTAACTCCGACAAATTTGCTGCTCGGAATACCACATGCACCGGTCACTTGTTTGGCGAGCAGCTTGTTCATTGTCAGCACGCCGGCATCCATGCCGCAGCCGACATAGGCCACTCCGGCCATGTCAAGTAAACCCATCAGCGCGCCGTCTTCGCCGTACGTGCCATGCATGCTCGGGAAAACAACATCGATTTTGCGCGTTTGGCGGCGGCCCGCCAGGCCGCTCGATTTGGATAGCGTCATGCCGCCGTCGAACTGCACGCTGGCCGGCTGGGTACGATTGGTAAACTGTTCGATTTCTCCGGAAGTGAACAGCTTGATGTCTTTGAGCTTGTCGTCCCAGAACCACGTACCGCCTTTGGCGATATAGACCGCCTCGACCCGGTAGTTCCGGCTCAACTCCAAAGGCTTGATAATACTTGCGATAGCCGTCACGATAGACACGTCGTGTTCGGCACTGCGTCCCCCAAAAATAACTGCGATTGTTTTCATGCAATTAAATATAGCAATTATTATATACAATTACAATATTCAATAAAGAAATCTGAAAAGATATAACCACTACCTTTTGACCTAACGGGTACGACCCTATCGATGGGGTCGTACCCGTTAGGTGGGTTATGCGTAGTTGTCGGTCCAGTCGTTTTGCATCAGTATGATGTCGCCGGCGGCAACGAACTGGTCCAGGTTGGTGTAGTATAGCAGCGGGTCGTTTTCGATAATGATTTCGCCTTTGTATTTCGCGCTTGCGATGCCGGCTTCGATGTGCGGCGTGGCGGAGTTGCGCATCAATACGACTTTGTCGGGTTTGGCCCTGGCGATAAGTTCACCCATCGTTTGGTGCACTTGTTTGGATAGCTTGCCTTGATCAACCAAGCCCGGCGTTACGTATAGCTTGCGCTTGGCGGGCAGGTCGCGAAGCAGCTCAGTGCCGACACGTACTCCTTCGATATTGCCATTATAGGTATCATCGATGATCCAGGCACCGGCTAGCGAATACGGCTGCATACGGTGTTCGTACGGCAAGGTTTTGGCAACGCCATCTACGACTTGTTCTTCGCTTAAACCCAGCTCAATCGCCAAGACCGCCGCCAGCGCTAACGGCCCGACCTGATGACGCCCCAGCAAGCTGCTGACAAGCTTGAGCTTTCGCTTGCCCTTTGCCAATTCAAAACTAGTGCCCGTTATTGCCAACTGTATGTTTTTTACTTTCCAGCCTAGCACGCCTTTGGCATCGTAGATTTCATCTCCCTTTCGTATAAATTCGACTGCATCCGGCGATTCTCCGTTAACGTAAACGTTTTGGTGTTTTAGATAATCGGCCACCGCAAAAATATCACGGCCGGCGGCCTGGACGGTTTTGTAGCGGTCTAGGTGCGCCGGAGCAACCCCGGTGATGACCGCATGCGACGGCTGGGTCGTTTTGGCGAAGCGTCTCACATCGCCGGGTTTGCCTTCGCCGTATTCGATAACTACTATTTCCTCGTCGCCCGTGAGCGACTTAGCGAATTTCGCGTGTGACGCGGATACGTTTTTATTGGCGGGCGTCGCCGCGACTTTTTTGCCTTCACCCAGGACTGTGAGCAAAATTTCCTTCATACTGGTTTTGCCATAGCTGCCGGCCACGGCAATTTTTACGGCTTTGTGCCCACCGAAAAGGGCCCGTGATTTCCTGATTAAGCGCTGTTCTTGCGGCGCGACCACGAAGAATCGGCCAAGTTCCAACGGAATGACGATGAGATGCGCCCACACCACCGGATATGACAGAATCAGCGCCAGGCCGAACTGCCAGCCCGCCACCAACCCGTTGAAATACCACATGCCAATAAGCACTAGTCCGGCCACGATTTGCGCCAGCATTCCGGCGCGCAGCACCAACTCCAGCAGACGGGCGCGCCTGGTGCGTTCCAATGTGCGGCGATGCATCACGCGGTGGAAATCCTGCGTCCGCCAAAACCACGCCAAAAATGGCCCGGCCCGATATTCGTTACTCTGCAACATGTACACCAATGCCGCGGGGAACTTCCAATCATACAGACTTATCAGCGCGGAAATCATGCCAGGAATCCCTCTATATTTTTAAGTACGATGTCCGGCTCGTCGAGGTGCACGAAATGCCCGGCTTCCGGAACGATTTCAAACTTGGATCCGGCGATAAGATTGTGAAACAACCGGCCGTAGCGCGCCGGAGCGTCCAGGTCGTCTTCGCCATACATGATCAATGTCGGCATATGCAATTTGGCGGCATCGGCTTGCACGTCATCCGTCACCACGCGTTTAAATGTTTCTTGTAGGTTTTCGACGACCAGCATGTCGGAACCAACTGTATCATAGACTTTGCGGCGCAAGCGCTTTTTCACAGTTGCCGGCAGCGGTTTAGTTATTACCTTGCCCGTTTTAGTAATAATCCGCAGAGCTTTGTTGCGCCCCTTGTATTGATTTCTAATACCGGCGCTATCAAGCAGAACCAGCCGTTCTGCCTGCAATACACCCTTGGCAAGCCCCCGGATAGCGATGGCACCGCCGTTGGAATGCGCCACAATAGCGAAAACTCGCAAGCGAATTTTCTTAATAAAGTCTTGCACAAAAGCCGCATATTCGTTCAATCCCCAGGTTTCAGGCGGCGGCTGCGTGCCGCCAAAGCCGGGTAAATCCGGAACGACAACATCAAATTGTGCCGCCAACTTTTCCTGTATCTGGTGCCAACCTTTTGAATTGTCTCCCCAGCCATGCAGTACCAGCACCGTCTTGCCTTTGCCTGCACGGGAATACTCTGTCAATAACGAGTCGACGACGACCTGCATATTACTGCCTATTATACATAAGAACTCTGCAAGCGGGCGCTCGCGATTTTATAATTCCGATACCACTGCCGTCGGTTTCCATTTTTCTTCTGTCCTCGCAAGCTCCCCGGGTGTAAATTGCCGGCCGCGACAAACAATCTCACTGCCCGATGAAATCCTTAAGCATGTTACAAATGCCGTATATCCTAATTTGGATAACCGCTTCGGCAAAATATAAGCGGATGTTACTAAAAAGACACTATTTACTTCGGCCGATCTTCGTTCGTCTGCCGTGACGCCACCGAGCGATTGATTTAAAATGCTTGGCGTAATTTCATGGGGAGCAGCTGCCTGCGTCTGGATTCCTTTCAGGCTGCCGGTTGAAAGCCACTTGGGTTTTAGAAAAGTTTCAATCATTCCTTCAAAATGTTTGCTGCGTCTCGCAATATCCCGCGCCCAACTCATCTCATCGCCGGTGCGGCCACCTTGCGTCGGTACGTTCGCGACCGTACAGGCTATTAAATACGGCCCTACGCTTTCAACGATTTCGGCATAATTTTGCTTCAGTTGAATCGTACGCTCATTTTCAGACGGACGAATCGCAATTTCGGCTGCCGCCGGCAATAACGGCAAGTACGGTTCCGACATAATCGGCGGCAACGCATGAATTCCGTGCTTGCCGGCTATTTCTGAATAATGTGCGGCGGATTGCAAACTCACTTATACAGTTTTACGATATTGCGTCTGCTTTATCAATTACTTTTCGCATGATGAATCGTTAGCCATTACTGGTATTTTCGCTCATCACACAATCGTTTACGAATTATTGCGCCACATTTTGCGAATTAGAATTCCACTATCGTAAAGTCCGCGTTGTTCAGTTCGGCTTTTTCATCAAAATCTTTAAATGAGGCTTTTCTGGCTGCAATTTGCAAGAGATAGAACCCCGAAATGGCATGTCCTACTACGAGTAGCTTCTCGCCTTCGGATAATCTTTTAATTGTCGCAAGCGCAGTCTGCATACGCCGAAAAAGGGCTTGCCGGGTTTCCAGTCCTTTTACTTCCGGGTGGTCAAGGTAATACCAGGGGCTGTCGTGCTCCTTCGGGTTGTTTTCGAGTGCCCCCTGGTTTCGCTCACGTAGTTCGTCGATCAGCTTGATGTGGGCGATATCAATGCCAAGTTCGCCCGCGATGATTTCGGCCGTCTGCTGAGCTCTGATAAACGGCGAGCTGACAATCATCGTGATTTGTAAGCTCCTCTCTTCACTTGCCGTCTTGCGTGCTTGTTCGATGCCGCTTTCAGTCAACGGCGAGTTGCCGTCGGCAATGATGCCAGTGGCGTTACCTTGGCTTTGACCGTGCCGAACGAACACAAAACTACTCATTCATTCATCATACCAGCGAGAAACGATACAACAAATTACTGGATGCCGGTAAGTAATTGCTGCAGTTCAATGTCCGATATGGTTGCCTTCGGCAGCGCCTGACGAACCGGTACACCGTAACTGCCGTACGTCTCGCTGTGATTGGTGTTTGGATATACGACGCTCGACAAACGGTGCGAGCGAACGTCAATAACAAACTGAGCTTTGATCGGCGCGTCGCTTTGATAACTGTTCGGGTCTACGTTGTCGAGCGACTTGATGCCAACGAGGGCCGCATACGCTTTTTGAAAAGCCACATACGCCACCGGTTCGATACTGACCGGATAAATATACACCTGCCGTCCGTGTACCATTTTTTTCTGAACGGCCGTGAAAGACGTGTCGAATACCGTACTTTCGTGCAATAATTTCAGTAAATCCTGGCGCTGATTAGCCGGCAGGTTCGCTATCGGCACCGTATTACCGCCATCGATACCGACGAGCGATTGGATGAAAAATGGCGCCGAGCCGGTTTGGCTGCTGGTATTGGCCGCGTTGGCTTTGGCCCACTTGCCAAGCACATTAGCAAAGTCCAGTTTTTTATTGCTCGCGCCCTTTTGAGTCGTTATTATATTGGTGTAGCGAATGTAGTCATTGGTAATGGTGCCGATGCTTTCGGTCGTTACCACACTCGTGGCGTCCGTCAGCGTGGTGTGGCCGTACGCAAAGTTATCGGCGCCGAAATTGAACGCGATGTATTGGTCTAGTTTCGTGCCGGTGCTCGTTTGGGTGACATGTTTCGTAACGCTCGAGGTTGCCAAACTGTTGGCCAGCATTCCCCAGTATACGTTATAGGGATTTTCGTACACCACATGCCACCACAAGAACCCGAATACTGCCAGGAGCATGATGCCGGCACCGAACAGCCATTGCGCCAGATATTTGACGTTCAAGGCGCTTTCGACAATTTCATCCATGCATGTATTGTAACAGCTGGCTATCGGAACTACTTGGACTGGCGGCGCAACGTAGCGGCTCCGAGCACGATTGCCAGGATAATGAAGCCAAGCACAATCAGCAGGTCGCGATAAGCCGAACCCGACAAGGTCTGTTGTGTGCTGACTTGTTTCATGGCGCTCACGGCATACGTCAGCGGCAAACAGTTTGCAATATATCGCAGAACAGTCGGCAGATTAATAACCGGCACGAGCAGCCCGCACAATAACAACTGGGGCAAAATGAAGGCCGGCATAAATTGGACCGCCTGGAATTCGCTTGTGGCGAACGCGCTGACGAACAAGCCGAGCGCCGCGCCAAGCACGGCATCCGCAATCGCAACCAAAATCAGGAACCATTCGGGTCCGATTACCGTTAATCCATATAAGTGGATGGCGACGAGGCTCGCGACGATGGATTGCACCGCTGCGATAAATCCGAACGTTATAGCGTAACCCAAGATAATATCCAGCTTTCCGATGGGCATCGCCAGCAAGCGTTCCAGAGTCCCTCGTGTCCTTTCGCGCAACGTAGTTATCGAAGTGATTAAAAACATAATGGTAAACGGGAAAATGCCAAGCAGGGAACTGCCTATACTGTTAAAAATAGACGGGTTGTAACTTTGGTACATCCAGGCCAACAGCCCGAGTAAAATTAGGGGCACGATAAAAATCATCGCCAGCGTCCGCGGATCGTGCAACAGCTGGCAAAACACGCGACCTGCGGTGGCAAATATAAGGCGCGGATGCATTATGCGCCACCTCCAGGGGCAACATTCAAGCCCGCAGCGTGCAGTTCGACCAGCTGCAAAAAGGCCGCTTCGACCGTATTGGTGCCGGTTTTTTTAAGCAACTCCGGTTTGGTGTCGTGGCTCAATACTTTGCCATCGCGGAGCAGCAAAATATCATCGCACTTTTCCGCTTCGTCCATGACATGGCTGGATATCAACAGTGTCCGGCCGTCGTCCGCCAACTTACGGAATAATCGCCATAAACTTTTTCGTAGTACCGGATCCAATCCGACTGTTGGCTCGTCGAGCACTAATAATTTCGCAGTGCCGAGCAGCGCAACGGCCAATGATACGCGCGCCTTTTGGCCGCCGGACAACGAACTCACCAGCTGGCCGGCCTGGGGCAACAAATCAACATCGTATAATACGCGTTGGATTTTTGCGTCGTCTTTGCCCAAAATTGCCCCGAAGTATTTTAAATTTTGCTGGACCGTTAGATCTTCGTAAATCGACGGGGATTGCGACACATAACCAATGTGGCGCCGCAACTCTTTTGAGCCAGCATGTTTGCCGAGTATGCGCAGGCTGCCGCTGCTGATTTTCTGGGTGCCGACAATGGTGCGCATGAGCGTCGTTTTGCCGGAGCCGCTCGGCCCGATCAGGCCGGTCAGTTTGCCTGGCGCTATAGCGAATGTCAGTCTGCTCAAGACAATATTGCCACCCCGACTCACCGAAAGCTCGCTCGCCCGAATGGCACTGTCTTGCATGTTGTTTCAATTATCCAATAACGCTTGCGCTTTCGTCAAGTTATCGCTTAGAGCGAATCAAGTCTGGCCATGTCGGAATTATTAAGCATAAAATCATACAATTCGGCGTTTTCCCGTATTCTGTCATGGTGTTGCGATTTAGGAATGGTGATAATATCTTTTTGCAGTGCCCAGCGCAGCATAATCTGCGCCGGCGATTTGTGGTACGTGATGGAGAGCTCGGCAAGCAATGGGTGATTTTGCCGGTTTCCCAGCGCTAGCGGCTCGTAACCTTCAAGCGCAATGTTGTTTTTCCCGCAAAATGAATGCAAAGCTTTTGGATAACTGAACGGCGAGCACTTCACCTGGTTGACCGCCGGTGGAATATTAGCTGATTTTATGATAGTTTCGAGGCGCTCTTCGTCATAGTTGCTGACGCCGATTGATTTTGCAAGCCCTTCTTCGGCGAATCTTTCCATTTCGTTCCACAGCTTTTCGTCAAATCCCGGAATCGGCTCCGGTGTGGGCCAATGGATCAAATATAAATCCACATGATCGAGCCCGAGCCGTGCCAGACTGCCCTCCAGTGCTCTGCGCGGTTGGTCAAAATCGGTTGGATAGAGCTTGGTTGTTACCCAAATATCGGCGCGCTTCAGCCCGCTTTCACGCACCGCCTTGCCCACACCGGTTTCATTGCCATACAGTTTGGCCGTATCAACATGGCGATAGCCGGCCTCGAAGGCCCAACGCAGCATTTCTTCGACCGGCCTACCGTCAGCTACCCTTGCCGTGCCAATCCCCAGCATCGGCATCCGCGCACCACTATTCAGCTTAAAAGTCGACGCAAGCGATAACTCCATAGCCATGCTTTAACTATAGCAAAGCGCGGCAACCATTCGGATCCGGTGTTCGTTTCAGCTTCTGCAGTTGCATTTGCGACAGTGCTGGACTTTTTAACATAACTGCGTATCGTAAACTGTAAAATACAATGTCATATTTGCCATGAATCAAATAGTTGGTGGAGCATTGGGGATTCGAACCACAGACCTCCTGCGTGCGATGCAGGCGCGCTAGCCGGACTTGAGTAGCTCGACCTGTTCGACGGCGGGCGCAACACGTCAGCTCGCGCGGCCGATGCCATCAATGATCGCTACGGCGAGTTCACGGTCGTACCGGCCACCATGGCCAACATGCAGGACGTGATACTCAAGTGGGTGGCGTTTGGCAGCGTACGGGACTTGTAGTGATCCGACAGCAACGGCACGACACGGCGTGCCATCAATCCCCGTCACTTTTTCTTCGACCGAATATGTACATCAACAATAAAACAGCAACCAAGACTCCTACATAATGAGATACGTATATCAATAAGCTACTATCTGTCACCAGCCCCACCAGCCATGGTGCTACAAAAACAGCAAGGACGAAACCGACAATCATGACCATTATCCATATCAACACCACGTTTGACTTGTGCTGTCCGGTCTTAAGCGACTCGTAGTTGGCGTAATCGCCAATACGCTTATACCTGAAGAAAGTGCCGATAATCGGAATCATGCCATACCAATAATCCTGATTCATCTTTTGCTTAGCAGTTTGTAGCTCTATATCCTTGCCGATTTCCTGAGCATTAGTTGGCTGGGGAGCCACCGGATTTTGGGCTGGGCTGGGTTCAGTTGAAGTAATGCCGCTATATGGGAACTGATACGAAGCCTGCTCGATTTCCGCTTGGCTATAACCTTGCTGCGTGAGTAGCTGTTGCGATTCATAATATGTCTTGCCTTCGGCCTTGCATTGCTTGAGCAAGTTTACGGCAGCTGCTAATCTCTAGTTGTCCATGAATCGTACTGCTTACGTAAACACTTCTTTTATTGAGGGTCTGGTGAAGAATACTAGCGGGAAGATTGCCACAAAAACCAGTAGTCCTTCTGAGAAATACTGTTTTGCCTTCTGCTCTACTTGTTTTGGCGCTGATAAGTTGTTAATCATACTCTGAACTTGCGCAATGTTTGCTTGTTTCGCGCTTGGCGGCAAAGTAGTGTTCGCTTCGGCCTTTTGCAGCCTGCTTTCAAGCTGGGCTTTAGTAAGGGGGGTTTGAGAGTACGATTGCGTAAAAGCTTCTGAATGATTTGTTCTATACAGACTGACAATGCTAATAACCGAAACGACAAGGACGATTGCTGCAATGAATACATAGGTTACACGGGCAATCTCTTTAAACATGAAGATACCTATGGCTAGACCGAGCATGACAACTACCTCTAGGATGCTGATCAAGCCATAACCCTTGAACCCGTTATGTATCGACCAGAGTACGTCGTATGCGTTGACCCCATTAAACAGGATGAGGATTGCAGCCACGACACGCACGGCTAGTATTTTTTTAGCTCTTTTCGGGTCCGCTGCCTGCGCTGCTTCCGCTGGAGCTGGCTGAGTCGGAACAGGCGCAGGCGTGCCAACTCCTTGCGTGGCATCGGGATACACGGAACTTGGTGAGGGCTTTGGCTGTAGTGGTTGCGTAGTATTGACTGGTGATGCTTGCGGATCAGGTGTCGGCTGAACTGATGCTGGCTGTGTAGTCTTCACCTCTTGTTCAAATGATTCTGAAGGCTGAATGACTTTCATGCCAGATATAGCGGGGGTAGCAGGAGACTGCTGTGGATTTGTGTTTTGTTGGCTTTCTTCAGCCATAATATCGTTCAGTGTATATAGTTTTAGTTCGTAAGGCAATCCGTAATCAGCACTAGTTGTAGCTCGTAGCGTATTAATTTATGCATCATGTCTAAACACCACTACTCTGCAAGGTTAGCGTCCGACCAAAGTTCAGCTCCTGCAATCGCTGGTCCTGAAGCGATGATGTCATTCACATTGACATCCGTGACAGGGAAATCGACTGTAATTTCAGTATCCGGAATTCCACAAGACCAATCCGTCCAAGGTATAGTGTTATCACTTACGTCGGCATTTATTGAATGTATTGAAGTCACCCAATCATACAGTTCTGATAGCCCTGGGTAACCGTCGGGAAGTGATTCACTTAGGTAGCCAGATAGGTCTAACGAGTTGCCCGGATAACCACTTGATCCGAACCAACTATTACTAACATTGAACTGGTTCGCGTAGGGCCATGCGCACACTTCGGATAGCGCATCATCCAAAATGGGGTTACTGCCTGATGATGTTGTGTCACCATCGAGTGCAGCTACATCGTTTGTAAACTGGCTATCAGAAACATTTAGAGTGCCTGTAGTTCCGATAGAAAGCGCCTTAGTTGCGTACTTGAAGACTACGTAGTCGACGACATCACTACTGCTTGGCTCCTCAAATCGGATTGCGTTTGTATAGTTTCCGGCAGACCCAGTACTTGAGGGATTACCGTTACTGCCTCCACCGACAGTACTATCGTTAAGACTAGTAAAGACGATGGGCGTGCTATGGCTTTCGCTGGTGCCGCCGGTTGCGTTAAGTACGCCGTCACTCTGTACATCAAAGCCCTCGCCACCAACTTTTACAACTACACCGGGATTGATGTCTACAGTGCCATCAACGGAGACTGCGGGAGTATCGCTGGCTCCGTTTAGGAACACGACTGCGCTGCTACTGTTATCCAAAGTCCAGGTGGAATCTGTCGGCACGGTGCCGTCCACTGCTACTACCATGTTCGCGTTACTGCCAGAGAAGGTGTTCTCATTCGTACCCTCCAAGACGATGCCCGACAAGTCGGGGTCTCCATCCACAGTTATTGCTGCATTACCCGCGGATGATGTGTCTAAGGCGAAGGAATTACGCTCTAAAGTAAGCGCACCATCGCTGGACTGGTCGATTGCCTGGTTGCTATCCGTGAAAGAACTATCCGTTATCGTTAGATCCGAACCGCTGTCAAGGTAGCCGCCGTCACCGTTAGTGTGAGCAATAGCGATGTTGGCATATTTAAAGTCCGAGTACGATACGTCTGCTGTGCCGCCGTTCATGGCGATGGCGCTCCGGTAGTTCGCAGCAGCTGGCGAAGTGGAGCTGCCATCGCCGTTCGTATCACCACCGGCAGTGTCGTCTTTGTAGCTAGTGAAGGTCACGTGATTTTCTGAAGTACCGTCAACATCGAGTGTGCCGCCACTATTGACTTGGATGCCAGCAATGCTGCTACCGAGTTCCTTGACGATTGCTCCATCTTCTAAGTTAACGGTGCCATTTACAGTTACGCCGCCATCGTTGCTAAAAACGACGCCATCGTCTATCGTAAGCGTGCCGTCAACAGTTGTTGGGGAACTATTATCAGACAGAACTGCACCGCTCCCACTATCCACTTCCCAAGTAGTTTCCGAGGGTACGTCTCCGTTTGCGGCAACCTCTATATTGGCCTTGCTTCCAGAAAAGGTATTCTCATTCGCACCAGCCAAGACAATACCTGAAAGGTCTGGGTCGCTATCCACGGCAATTGCCGGGTTGCCACTTCCTGAGG
The DNA here is from genome assembly GCA_963742655.1 of uncultured Candidatus Saccharibacteria bacterium. Taxonomy (GTDB): domain Bacteria; phylum Patescibacteriota; class Saccharimonadia; order Saccharimonadales; family UBA4665; genus JAICLK01. Next base: position 213,935 of record CAVUMM010000008.1, on the reverse strand, counting down.
TGTCTAGCGCAAATGAGTTGCGTTCTAGTGATATGGAGTCATCACCAACCTGGGCGATAGCCTGATTACTTTCTGCAAATGTGCTATCCGTTATAGTTAGATCCGAACCGCCGGCAAGGTAGTCGCCATCGCCGTTAGTGTGAGCAATAGTGATGTTGGCATATTTAAAGTCCGTGTACGAGACATCTGCTGTGCCACCGTTCATGGCGATGGCGCTCTTATAGTTCCCTACAGCTGGTGACGTGGAACTGCCATCACCATTTGTGTCACCACCAGCAGTGTCGTCTTTGTAGCTAGTGAAGGTTATGTGGCTGCCAGAGCTACCGCTCGCGTCGAGAGTGCCTCCGGAGTTGACTTGGATGCCAACAACATTAGTGCCGATCTCTTTGACGATGGCGCCTGGATCTATTGTTAGAGTTATACCATTGGGTACAACTACGGTGTCGATGACGTATACGCAGTCAGTTCCCCAAGTCTGATTAGAACCAAGTGCTCCGGAAACATCGCATTCAGGTAAGGGATCCGCGTGAGTATGACTAAACTGAGTGCCGCCAACCAATAATATGGCGACGGGAAGCACGATAGCCGCAAGCCTGCCAGCCTTTGCGCCTTGCCAACCCCGCGAGCGTGGTAACTGCTTGTTAGTCCTAAGCGTATAGTGAACATGGTTTTTCACGCCAAAAATACGCCAACTTAGTGGCGACTGTTTCGATTTTATGACACCCTCCCTGAGTAAATAATTCTAATGGTTATTCTAGGCTGCCGTCATAACAAATGCCAGTAGATCTTTTTGTGATTTTGTTTCAAAAGGTCGAATTTACTACTCTGACTTGTATAATGTAAACAGTGGTGATGGCATAATCAATTTATGGATGGTGGAGCATATCGGATTCGAACCGATGACCTCCTGCGTGCGATGCAGGCGCGCTAGCCGTTCAAGTTGCTTGTAACGTGCCGCGATACGTTGCTTCAACTCTTCTAGCCACGTTCGTTCAATCACTACATCATCTACCCCGAAATGGTACATTGCACTAGGATGTACAGAGAGTTATTCTTGCTTTATCTAATTTTTTATGCTATTGATTACCAATGCCCTACAGCTTTGATAGCACACCAGGAAACTTGGGATATTTTGCGTATGAAGAATCTTTTCCTTGGGGTGATATGACTTCCTATACTCACGCCGGGGCACCGTATACTTATATTGAGAAGCGGGTTGATCCGGACGCCAGCACAGCAGGCATAATGCGGCCCGAAGCCGTGGTATCTCATATACTGCTGGAGGGTGCTGCCATACTGGACTTTCAAATTAATCCCGGGAAAGTAGTTGCCTATGAAATGGTTCCTCAGCGAGGTTACACCGTATGGCCCGGAGGATTGCATCGTATTAGAAATATAGGCGACAGGCCCGCAGTTGTTGTGGGGGTTACCGAGCCTCGTATAAGCGCAACCGAACGCGTAGCGGGAGAATTAGAACCCTTTGGTCATGATGAATCTATGACTTGGGATATTGCAGTTACAACACCGCACACCAGCAAGCCCGCGCCTGCGGTAACGAATAGTGAATACTATGAACGAATGGCGGAAGGCTGGGATCCGTATTTTCTCTTGGAATCTTATAGCAGGGTTGCGGTTACGCCGTGGGGCCAAGAGAGGTTTTCCACTTTTCCAGGGATACCCTACGCCTTCTCGGCAATGGAGATTGCGGCGGGTGCTATGTTAAGTCTGCATTCTCACGATCGAAGGTCAGAAACTCACGTGTGTTTCCAAGGTGATGTTAATTTATACGAAGAAGTAGAGCCAGGAAGAATAGTTGAGTGTAAAATGATGCCCAAGCGTGGATACACAGTAGAGCCTGGACAATTTCATAGCATGAAAAATGTAGGCGACAGGCCCGCAATTGTTATTGGCACTTCAGGACCGCGTATCGACACAACCCATCGCTTGGCAGATGTATACGGCCGGGTCGGGTCAACTCATTAAATAACTTTATCCGCGTAGCGGGATTGTTTCTTGGGACGTAACCTGATTTTAAAAATTCTGCCACTCCTACGAAAGCCTTCGATTGCCGCAATATCATGTACATAATGGGGGTATGGCGAGCTTTAATCGAATCACGGAAATAAAAGTTATTAGGTATTCTGGTGGAGCATAAGGGATTCGAACCCTTGACCTCCTGCGTGCGATGCAGGCGCGCTAGCCGGGCTGCGCCAATGCCCCTCGTCGTTCCGTATACCTCATGCCTCTTTTTACCTGCCGGCAAAAGCTTCGGTTTACGGCTACGTTCCTCCCCCTATATTCACAATCAGTCAACTTCGCGCCTAAGTTTGTGAATTTGTAAAAACCTGTCGGTTTTAGTGGCCCGCAAAATGATTTAAATTTGTTTGGGAACCGCGGGTTTCGTCTTACAACAAGGGTATTATACCAGCTATTGTTCGCGGGTGATTTGCCAATAGTTGCTTTTGACAAAGTTTCGCTTGTCGACCGATAATAGCATGCCATCGAATACGTTGCCGTCTTCGCTCAAGACAAATTGTGCTGCGCCGACATAAATTTCCCGCTTATGCGAACCAGTCGGCGAAGTATGTTCCTCCCACGTGCCGGTCGCCAAGCGGCCATCAAGCTTGAGCCGCATAATCATGTACGAACTTTCTTCGTTTGGCAGGCTCTCAACGATCAGCGTGTCGCCCTTGCGATGAAACTTTACATCATGCTGACTATCCGACAGGCCCGGTATTTCCGGATGCTTGTAGTGATAGATGCTGTGCCATATTCCACCGAAATCTTGTTTTGCCATGTACTTCCCCTAAAAGCCTATCGTAACACGGCCTGCAAATTCGGAACAAAATTTTTTAAATAAATTCAGAAATTTTCCGTGTCCAGTTTAGTTTGCGGATCCCGGATGAGACGCAGTGCCATACAAACGAAGCGCAATTGTTTGGGCAATGCGATTCGCCCTTTCAGATCATTTAGCGCCTCGTAGGCGTACAGCGGATTTTGCGCAGTTATGGCAAGCCGCATAAAATCCGTGAATCGCTCACCGGCAGGAGCCGCTTGCAAAATATCCGCGGCGATTAGATTTTGCACCGAAAGATTACCTGATCTAAGGTATGGATAATACCGTGCGATGCGGCTTTCTGGATCGTCGAGCAACGCGATTTCCGGAAGCTCCAGCTGGTCCGCCGCCAATTGCATTAAGCCGTGCTCAATTCTTGCTGCAAGTTCTTTCGCTCCGTCCACTCCCTCGGCAACGAGTTGGTGGGCTAGAACCAAATCTTGGTGCTCGCGTGCAAGCTGAAGTTTTGCGCGATCACGCACTGTTGGACTTTCTACTAAATCAATAACGTCCAGATCATCACGGGCAACCAAATATTGGACCTGCAACTTTTCGCGAGCTGAAACATCATCAATACGAAGGATAGGATCCATACTTCCTAATTTTATCGCGACCGCCAATAACGCGGCCCGGGCATGATTCCCGACATCCGTTTGACGATATCGTATATCGTTCGCCACGCTTGCCGCCAGTTCAGTATCATCAAATGCATCGACAATTCCGTCTAGCAAATGGACATTGCCATAATCCCATGCCTCTGGCACTGCCCTGATCTTAATGGCAACGAATGCTTGCGTTTCTTTTCGCATTTCGCCGGCCGAAACCATATCTGCGTAAAGACTCGACTGAAGCGCCCGTGCCAATCCGACATATATTTCATCTAAATCGCTTCTTTGAAAACGCGCGGCGTATGATGGCAATTCTTTTTCAAGTTCAGTTGCTCTGAGGCGGTCTTCGGTGATGCCGACGATGATGGTTTCGTAGTAAAACCGTAACCTTGGCTGGTCAATCAGCGCTACAACCCGGCTAAATTCACCCACAAGCCCGCCAAGTTCATCATATCCGACAAATTGTTGATACAATTCCGCTTTCGAAACAGGATCATCATCCGGAACCAGCATTAGCAGTTCGGGTACGTCGTCAGGCAAACGTAATCTATTATCGCCAGCCTTTATATTCAGGTACGTCCTGAGCCGGCTGGCCACATCGGTCACTTGCGACGCAAGCGTGAAATCTTTGCCCATCCAGGCCTTATGGCGAATGGCGTGCTGGCGCTCTAATTCGGTGTCCATCGCATCGATGATCGGCGTGAAATCTCCGGTTCCGTGAATCAGCAGTTCGAAAAGCGCCTTACTGCGTAGTTCCGAGCCGGTGATTTTTCGGGCAATTTCCAGGCTGCGAGTTTTGCATGCCACTTCGTACGTGGCTTGATCCCGGGTTTCAGGGCCTTCGATATACTCCAAAGGCTGCGTAGAGCCAAGCGCGCTCGCCACTTTGACAAGCACTCTGTATTTGCGAATATCCTCGTCATCAAAGAGCGATACCGCTTCGGAAATCACCTGCCGTTCAAGTTCTTGGTTTGAGGTTTGGTGGGAAATTGTGGCCAAGACTGCAAGTTGTGATTCCGGGTCAGCAATTTCGCGGGCAATCACCGGATCACTTGCAGCTTCGGCCAATGCTTGGGTTTGCCCGTCAAGATAAGCAACGTCGCTGCTATCCTCGACAAACAGCCTTTTGCCACTAAGCAATGCAAACGACTCGGCGATACAGTCCTGGACCAGTTGGGCTCGAACGGCTTCATCGTTTAAATCAGGACGTGATTCAAATGGACCTTCCTCATTCGTGGCACTCATAATTAACTTATTATATACTATTAATATGTTTGCTTCAAATTTCGGCCGCATAACTACCTCTTTGAAAAGTGTCGGCTTGCAAATTTGTTACGAACGGGCTCTGTGCCTGTGCGGTGGATTGTACGGGCTGCCATTATCAGGATTTGACTGATTATTTTTCTGCCAACATAATTGTAATCAGCTTGAACTACAAAGGATCCGTGATGTGCGGAAGATGTGTTTCAGGATGACGTTACGCGTGATTGGAGCAAGTATTGTCGGGGACTTCCGTCTTAGAAAGCGGCGAGGTAAGATACGTAGACCTTGATTCCCTTTTGCCAACCTTGCCCTTTCCGCTATCTAGCCTGGTTGAGATAACAGGAATCAGCCCTGATTTTGACGCCGCAAGCACCGCCATAGAGTCGGACGGACGCATCCCGGCGGGCTACATCGACCTTTACCAAGCCGCTGTCAGGACTAGTGTGCAAGACAGGCTGCAGGCCAAACGGAACGGCAATCGAAAGGCGGGGCAGTTAACCATCGGGCAATGGGTCGGCGAACCCGACGTACAGGCCCGCCTGGCCACACCGCTCGAACCGTTTGCACGGCGAGCGGCTATTATTAATAATTTGGCTCGCTACCTCGTCCGCGGCGACCAGCCCTGGCGTGACTACCAGGAAGAAACTGCGCAGAAAACATTACGTTTACTGGCTCAGGGGCGCGGCGAATTCATACCATTGCCAAGCCGGCCAAACACGGTGCTTGATCGGTACGGCTACAGTGACCTGCCGACTGGCTCGGGCAAAACGGCAGAGATGGCATTCATCGCGGATGGCGCTGGAGTTGGCCAGGTCGTCAGCCCTGTATACGATCGAAAGATCAGGATGGCCGTGGCGGGACCGACGCTCAACATTGTCGACCAAACCATCGGTGATTATGTGCGCGGCTTCGCTCATTTCACGCCACACTTACGGGTGAGCCGATACGATCGCGGCCATAAGAACCTGCACTCCGACTGGGATGTACTCGCCACGACGTATAACTCACTTGATAGACTGTTGCGCGGCGGCATACTACGACAACTTGGCGTAGATATATTGTTCCTGGACGAAGCTCATCATGCCCAGGGCAGAAAACGCCGTCAGCTGATAACTGCCAGCGGCATCCCGATCGTCATCGGGTTTACCGCCACGCCCGACTACAACGAAAAACGCCTCCTCAGCAACGTCCTGCCCAACAAAATAAACGAGGTCAGCCTGCTTGAACTTATCAACAGAGGGACGCTAAGCGGCATACACGTATTGGAATTTGCAACCCGACAGCGATTCGAAGTCACAGGCACAACGGCTGACGGAAACTTTTTGGAAAGAGACCTAGAAGTCTTAGCACAGAATAAATCTCGCAACGAATTTACGATAAGCATCGCGAAAAATTTCGTCGAAGCGGGCTACCAGGGTGCCATTTCCTGCCTGCCCGGCAGTGGTTGCCAACACGCCAAAGAGCTTGCAGTCGAGCTTGATGGCACATGGGTCGGCGATGGGGAATCACGAAAAAAAATCAGAGCCGAAGCAATCGGAGATTTTTTGCCGCCAGGTGCGCGCAAAAAACTTCTCAAGTCCTTCGAGGATGGCGAAATTGATGTGCTGACATACGTCGACTACCTGAATGAAGGCTGGGATAGCGATGCCATAGATTTTCTTGTCCTCACCGACCCGACGGCATCGTTGCGGAAGTCCAAGCAACGGGTCGGCAGACTTGCCCGCCGCAAGGACGGCCAGCCAGTCAAGTGGGCAGTTGAACTGCTGGATGACAACATCGGCATCGGTCTTGTCACGGTCGCAAAAGCGTTGGGTCTTATGGATGGTAAATCAGACTTTATTGTCGGTGATAGGGCCGCGAAAGACTTTTTAAATCAGCTCAGAGATTTTAGTAACCGCCGCAGGCCCGAAAAACTATTCCCCGATTTTGATGACGATCTGATTCTGCGGGTTCACGATGCGCAGTTGATATTGCTTGAAACGATCGAGTTTGAGGCTGCACGCGAAACGGAAATGCCGAAAGCGGGCTGGCCAAGTTTGTCTTATTTGCGTTCACTCAGGCCCGATCTTTCCAGGCGAGAAATGGATTCCGCACTTGAAAACAAGGTTGATTTATACGACCAACGTGAGCGTTGCCGATCTACAAAGGGCAACCACTTAAGTTGGGAGATCTACTTTCCGCCGGAAACCGAACAGCTTGTACTGGCCTTTGAAGTTCCGCCAATTGCCGGCACGGACATGGTTCCGGTATCCGTTGGAGCTGAACGAATCGGTATTTCACTGCGGAAAATGGAACGGGCATTGCGAACGCTGCCGCCGCAGGGCACCATCGCATCGGCCGTTCCATTGCGTTCGAAACTATCCAACAAAATCGTTCCACACTTGCTCGAAACGGACCTGCCAGCTATTAGAGCATACGCAGACGATGAAATTGCCGGACCGGACATGGTTGCGTTGCATTCGCTGGCAGTTATTTTGGGTCGCAATGACAGGATCGCTAAACAGCAAACTAGTGGATTAGGATTAGGAATCGAAGAGTACGCCGGCCCGGGCGGCGCGCCTAATGCTTTTGTTGGGGCAGAAGCGGCTAACGCAATCGTAACTGAGTTCCCAAGATTACCCGATCGGCCCTCAAAAGTCTACATGACAAAAACTGAGGTAATGACAAAGTACAGAATGGGCAAGCATACGTTCGAAGAAATCTGCCAATCGCAAGGAATTACTCCCCAGCGATACATGGTTGACGACGACAGCGAAGACGGCAAACCCTTTGCAGCTGCTTGTTATAGCCCCGCGGAAACTGCCGAAATTCTTTCGCACCGTCCAGTTAGAGCGTCCGGTCAACAGCCACCTATCGTCACTCGGCAAGCACAGCCGGAAACTGTCAGGCCAGAAACGGTAATAGCGAATTCAGCAAAAGCGAATAGCGAAGTTACCAAAATTTTAACATCACTGCTAAGGACTTCGAACGGTAGGCAGCATCTGCCGGAAATGATACGGCACTTCTCGGCTCAAAACGGTGAAGCCGCAGATCAAAAGCTGGGCGGTGCTGTACTGGAGCTTTTGCATGCCATGTCCGTGCTGTACGAAAATCAGCTTAAGCAAGCCGACATCCCCGGCGCGACAAGAAGGGATGGGCAGACTGGCTGGGTCGGTCCAGCGGCACTTCGTCTAATGTTCGGTTCGCGCAATGACGCGGCTGCTCCGCGTAATGTCATGTCAACACTCGATGCCATACAAAAAAATGCCGCCGCACGCCGTCAGACAATACGTCCGGACGACGTCCTAATGGCAATCGCCTCCGAACTGCAACGCTTCCTAGATAAACTATCGGCCGGGAAATAATATATTTGGTGCTTATCAATGCTGCACACATTCGCACTGTTACTCGTCCACAATTTCTTCGAATTCAAAACTCGTGGTTGGACCTTTCGACTTCGCTTAGGGTCAATCTCCGCTCTGGCCTGCCATAAGCAAGCGCAGTGAGTCGAATGATGGAGCATAATGCACTACTATAGAACTTTAGATGGGTTGGAAGGCGTTAATGTTGCGGAAAACTTATGATGATACTGAAGTGAAAGATGATGATTGTGCAAGCTAAGAAAATATATTTACAAACGGTCTGGAGCCGTTTCATAAACGGTAGACCGGTGTTGTATTACAAAGACTTTGACTGCTTTGTCTTCTATTCTGAGAACCACCCTATACTCACCGACTCGCAGTTTTCGGTAGCCTTTTAACGATCGACGAAGCGGCCTGCTGTACACTTCAGGACGGGTCATAAGCTTTGATTCAATAGCTCGCCGAATCTCGCTTTTCCATGGCTCTAGAATATTAGGCAAGTCCTCGCTGACCACTTCACCGCTATACAAGATTTCATACATTTACGATCCGAATATTTCAGAGTGCGTATGAAATGTAGTATTTTTGCGGTCTCTATTAGCTGCAATCTTATCCCAAATCGCGTCTTCTTCGGCTTCCATGCCTATCTCCAAAAGGCGAACTGCTTTAGTGGCAGCCGGCATCTGATCCCTCTTTGCAATACTAACTAGCGCTTTTTTTACATCATCGGGGAGGCTAATATTTATGCGTGATTTTATGGTACTCATACGTTAAAGTGTATCAAAAGTGTATCACTTGTCAACTGGCAATTAGCCACCGAGCATATAAATGAGCAGCTAAATCAATCCAATAACCGCAGCTAAGCAAGCTAAGATTCCAAAAATTACCGTACCCGCAATCGCTAGCGGTCCTTTCATTTCGTTTCCGCTCGTCCGATGCTGAATAATGCCTCGAGCACCTATAAAACTAAAGTATAAACCGGCAAACATAAGACCGAACGAATAAATCAGAAACGTATGGTCTGAAGGCGTGAACCATGCAATCCCAAATATTATTGAGCCTAATCCAATCAGCTCTAGAGTTGCGTATGTAATATACTGACGGATTTTCTCTATGGAAGCATCGTATTACAAAAAAACTTATGCCTGGTGGAGCATATCGGACTTGAACCGATGACCTCTTCAATGCCATTGAAGCGCTCTAGCCAACTGAGCTAATGCCCCATGCTTTGCCTCTAGGCAAAGCAATTTTCAATTCACAATTTTCAATTACGGACAGCTTCGCTGCGCTATTTTTCATCCCTTTTATAAAGGATTACCTAAAATGTGATTTGAAAATCGTAGATTGCTCTGCTCTTTTCCCTAACCGCAATGCGGAAGAACAGGGTAATTTTAACAGACGAAAGTAGAAAAGAAAAGAAAATCATAGAAGGAGCGAACCATGAAACACGTATGTGACCTAATTACTGAAAAGCAGCCAGTTTTGGTCCAGGCTCGGAAAAGCATTTGCCTTCAGATCGTAAAAACCACCCTTGTAGTCGGTCATAATGTACTGGGTATTGTGGTTGTCGGTAGCGGCTATGTTTGTCTGCCAGCCTCCGCTTTGCACCCATTCCTGCGCCGTCGACAAAAGATTACATTTGCGCAACAGGATATCTGTACCACTATTCGCCATGCAATAATTCTTGTTGAATTTCAGTTCGTACCCGACAACAGGGTCTTTCCCGTACTTACTGTTTAGACTTTTCAAGCTGGTTTTAAACGGCGAGCCTGCCGGTCTGACGGTATTAATTGCTACCGGAATCCACCACCATGCAGGTTTATGTGCAATTACCACAATACGTTCACCGCTAGTGACCTTTGCGCCGGCAAATAATGAAGCACAATGGGCGCTATCGAACTTGCCGCACAGTTTGATTGGCGATGGCGCAGCGGCGTGCGTATCTGAAAGTAAGTGCCAGCCGACTATCGCGAACACGCAGACAAACGCCGCTAATGAAATATAATCAGCGAATCTTACAGATTTTACTTTGCTCTGACTATTAGACTTTTTTTGTGTTTTTCGCTTCATACAAGCTTATGCTTAACACGCTTGAGTTTAATATTTTTTTCACCTAGATGCAACCGAAACGATACGCTGGATTAGAATATCCGTTTGCGGCGTCCGCCTATAAATACCACGGCTGTCACCACGACAGTAAACCCGATTATTATCCAAAACATGTACAGTCTGTGTTGCAACGGCATCGTCACGTTCATACTGTACATGCCGAAGAACATATTCGGGATAGCAATGCCGATGGTGGCGATGGCTAGTATTTTCATAGTGCGATTCAACCGGTTGGCGCTGATCGAAGAGTGCGCGTCGCGAATCCCAACGATGGACTTGATGTTCGAATTACACGACTCGATCGATTGCTCGTTGCCCAGCAGCAGATCCTCCACCAGATCCTGGTCTTCTTCGAAAAGCGGGATGTGGCGTCCGAGCAGCAAGCGACGCAGCGTCGCGTTGGTGGGCAGCAGGCTCGCCAGAAACTCATTCAGTTCGTCTTCAATCGTCACGAAGTTAATGAAATCCTGGTCGCTTAAATCTTTATCTTGGGCGCGCAGACGAGCGCGGATGTTTTTAATCTGCCGGCCCATACCCACGATCAATCCGTCGTACTGTTCGCTGATCCGCTGTAAGATTTGCAGCACCAGCTTTGTGCGCTGTGTGGTCGCAAATTCGTTTTTATTTTTCAGCAATAAATCAAGTGCCGGCAAGTGCGCCGGCGAGATCGTAATAAATATTTCTTTGCCAAAAATAAAAAGTAAAGGCGCCGTGCCGGTTTCGCCGGTGGTATTTTTGTAGGCAAAACGGACGAAAATGTAACTCTGTCCATCTTCTTTTTCGAGCCGGGGAGTCTCATCCAAGTCAAGCGCGTCCAATAAATGTCCTTCTTCGACATGGAACTTTTTAACGAGAAATTCGATTTCGCTTTCAGTCGGCGCCTCAACGTAGACCCAAGCGCCACGGCGATACTCCGTGGGCCGCTGCACGCTCGGGCTGCGCAGGCTTTTATAATAGTATTCGATCATGTTTGTTTCCTGTTCTTTAGTGTCATTGTACACTGGCGTAAACATATATAGCAAAACCGGGCGATATCGGTGCCCGGTTCTGATCGTGCGCGCTCACCCTGCGGCGGGTGGTTTTTGGTTCATTTTATTTTGAAAATGTTTGTTTCCAAGCGCCGCGTGCGCACGAGTTATTTCAAGCATAACCACATCCACTCAGGCTGTCAAGCCTAGTGGAGTTTTATTTCAACTTCGTTGTCACCAGTTTGCACTGAAGGCTCCGCGGTAGCGGGCGATTCGTCGTCACTAACTTCCGACGAATCGTGCAATTCCGGCGCAGGTTGTCCGGCAATTTCGAGTGTCAGCACGATGGGATAATGGTCCGAAATTTTGTCGGTGTCGCTGTTTTTTATAACTTCGAAATCGCGCAATTGCGGCACGAGGCTACTGCTGACATACGCACAGTCGATACGTGCAGGTACCTCGTGCTCTTCTTCGGTACTGAACGGTGTCGGGACCGTGGTTTCTACGTGGCCAAGCTGGACGGCCGCGTCGACGAAACCGGCTGCAGTCAAAAAGTCGGTCACTCGATAATCGAGTTCACTGGCTCCGTATTTGGCCACTTTTCGCTTTTGCAATTCCGCTAAAAACTCCGGCGCTAGGTTGTCTTGCCGGCTGATACTATTGATATCCCCCGTGATTATCGTCGGTTTGCTCACGTCTATCAGCCGAAGCAAGCGCTCGATTTCGCGCAAGCGCGGGTCTTCTTTCCACGGGTCGAGATGCAGGTTGATAATACTTATTTCGGTATCGCCGGCTTGGACGCGCGTTTCGATCGCGCAGTGCCAAAATCCTTCGACATGGACATCGCGGAAGGTAACCGGCAACCGGCTAAATGTTGCCATTTTGTATTCGCTGTTGCTGTTGCCGAATTCGTAAGTATTGAAATCCGCCCGGTCGGCAAAATCTTTCAGCCGCTCAAAATCTTTAGCTTGCCAGCCGTTGACTTCCTGCAGGCAAAGCACGTCAAAGCCTTGATCCTTGGCGAAGTCAATCAGCCGAAAATATGTACTGGCCGCCCCGTTCCACAAGTTGTAACTGGCGATTCGAACCGTCATGCTAGCTTGATTATAGCGGCTTTTTGAAAACTTTCAGGAATTTTGTAAATAGTCGCGAAGATCAGCCACGGCCCGGGCGCGCATGCTGTACGGTTTGACTTCGTCGTCGGTCATTTCGGCATAAGTCTTACCTGCACCGTCAGGGATAAAAACCGCGTTCCAACCAAATCCATTACTGCCGCGAGGTTTATCGGCAATCTGACCCTTAACTACACTCGCGAAAGTTTCCAATCGTTCACCATCATACACAGCATACTCAATCTTCGCTTCTGCCCTGCGATGCTCCAGCCCGTCCGCCAACTTACAAAGGCCATCCGTGCCAAGCTCTTCCAGGAACCATTTCACCAGCGGACCGGGCAGCCGGCCCATGGCAGTAAACGTTAGCGCCACGTCTTCTACCAGGACTGGCTTTTTTATTCTGTCGTATGCCTGCCGGACTTTATGTTCGACAATTTCATGCAAGTCCAGTGATTGAATCTCGTCCAAATCAATCTTTTGGTGCTTCACCGGAATGCCAAGCCATTTCGCCAGATAATCCGCCTTGTGCAGGTTGCCGGTGATAAAAATAAAATCTTTCATTAGCTAATGGTTATTTTACATCGTCTACCAATCCATGCCAGCAGCCAGGTCGATGGAACGCGGCAAAAGCGCTGCCCCGATACCCAGTCGGGCCGCATAATAACGGCTCCGCAGTAATTCGGTGCGATCGGGAAAGGTATTTCTCCTTGAATCGGCGTCCCGCGCATTGTGGTCTCTGAGCTCGCCAATAGAGAAATGGTATTTAGGATGATACCTGATCCCTTTGCTCTCGAGATAATCTGCGCTTCCTATTATTACGGATGGAAACTCCGGGCCGAAATTCTGTTTGCCGGTAATATCCATGTACACTACCGAGCCGTCAAGATGTTCTAAATATTGAATCCACAGATGTCCGTTGAGCCGCGATCCGGGCAACCAGGGCTCTTGTTTATACTTCAGATCACCGTAAGGAAAACTGAAGCCATGGCTCATATATGGAAAACGCCCTTGCGCCTCTTCGCCCATCACTTGACTGGTATTCCCGCAATGGCCGATCGACGGGTTGTCTTTGCTCCACACGTCTTGAAGCCCGGGAAATGTCGTTTCCTTGCACCAGGCCGCTTTCATACCTGAGGCGGCTCGAAGCACATACCTGATGAATTCTTGGTCAATTCCGGCTTCGGCCAGTAATTCCATTGGAGCGATCTCAACCCGGCCAACGCCCAATTCTGCGGCCATTTGAGCCCAATCTAGTTCGTCGGTTTCGTATTGGACTACATCGTAGCTCGTCCTCATGTAATTTTGACCGTAACCTTTTAAATTTTACAAATACAAAGATAGCGGATAATAAATCCTTTTATCTGAGTTTTTCGAATATCCTGCTTAAAACTCTAAGCAGCGCTTTTATTCAGTCGGATAAAAGTCGTACCTTGCCGTGAATCTTCGCCCTATTGCTGATTCTGCGCGAGCCGCTTGCGCCAGATTTTGTTTCTCAAAATTAGAGTCCACTACGCGGGCGGCAGGAGTTTGAACCAGCAAATTTAAAATCGACGTTTGCTGTCGATTTAGGCTACGCTACACGAAATTTTCAATATCAGTACGGGCCAACAGGCGCATACTACTGCTACGAATTTTAGCGGTTCGGCGTTAGCTTGTCTACTTTAATTTAGTAAATTAAATGTTGTCGCTAGAAAGTCATCTATTCATTGTGATAGGAACGCCGATAATCTCTCCTGGGCAAGTTGCAACTCTGCGATAGTAACGTCAGCACTTGTCTGGTTGCGGATTTTTGCCTCGGTTCCGTCAAACCACAATGATGTCCATTTGCATTCGCCGTTAAATTCGTCGGTGAATTTTAGATCAGATTCTTTTGCGCATAACGTGTTCGCGTCCAGGAAATCAGGAGTATAGAAATCCACGTTGTCCAGTCCGAGCGCATCTGTCGATTTTGGTCTGCGCTGCATCAGCTTGATGATTGGAATATTCCAGGATAAATTTTCACCTTCTTTCAAAAACATCGTAGCGATCCAGCGGTCGTTCATCCACATCAGATGTACTTGAACGCAACGGCCGCGTAATTCTGCAAACCTTCGGTCAAACTCGGCCAAATCCGCAACCTTCCAGCCCACACTGAATGGCTTGAGACTTTCAAAAAATGACACATCTTTCCTGCCCTTAATAAGTGCACACCATTTGATTTGGTAATCCCCAATAGCCGCATTTATTTCGTCTATCATCAGTGCTCCTCCTTTCGCGCTATAAATCCCAAAACGTCAAAATCCGGATGACGTAATTCGATAAGCGATTGATTCAGGCCAGTTGTGATCGGCCGAGCATATGGTTGAACATATGGGTGAGTCCGAATTTCTTCCAACAGCGCATCATAATCGGTAACCGGATAATCACCATAGCCCACTTGAGAACGCAGCGGATCCGGCATCACAACATCTCGCACTCCGAAAATTTTAATGCGCCAATCAAGCAATGTAAAGTCGGTATCCGCATACAGCGTCGCGCCGTGCGTAAAGCGCGACTGCGGACCGCGCGCCAGAACCGCTTTGCGTAAAAAGTTTAGCTCACCAGGTGTATGCGCGAAAAAACAAATGGTATCCAACTCCAAATCGCGCCCCAGCACGGTTCGCCCCAATGCAACCGCTTTCGTGGCAATAAATATGGCCGCCTGTGCCAGGCAGCCCTCGTTTGTTATTGGGCGGAATGGGTACGATGCAAGTTCCATTCTTTATTTACGTCCCAGCAGCTTGAGCAATGCCTGCTCGTCAATTTGCTTAGTGCCGAGTCTTTCGGCTTTGACGAGTTTGCTGGCGCCGACGTTTTTACCGACCACCAGATAACTGGTGTCTTTGCCGACGCTCGATTGGAACGTGCCGCCGAGTTCGCGGATTTTGTCGGCAAATTCGTCACGCGATCCGTGCTCGAGTCCGCCGGTGATAACAAAACTTTTGCCGTGCAGCGGGCCGCGGACTTTGGATTCATAATGTGGTTTGACGCCAAAGCTCGCAAATTTTTTTAATAGATTCTGGTTGTCATCATCTGCGAACCATGCGGTGATAGATTCTGCTACGACTTCGCCGATACCTTCTACTTGCAGAAGCTCGTCGAGCGAAGCATTACTCAATTTATCCAGCGAGCCGAAATGTTCCGCCAAATCGATTGCCGTCTGAGAACCGACATGCCGGATACCAAGTCCGTATATGAATCTTGGCAATTCCGGTGATTTCTTTTCCTGGATTGCACCCACAAGCTTCTGGGCGGAAATGTCGGCGAAACGGTTTAACGCAAGCACTTGCTCTATGGTGAGCCCGTAAATATCCGCCATATCGTGCACCAATTTGGCATCGACTAACGCGGCTACGTTCTTTTCGCCCAATGTATCAATATCCAGTGCGGATTTGGACACGAAATGCCCGAGCGCTCCTTTGAGCAGCAGCTTGCCGGTCGCGCCTTTTACGCGGTACACCGCTTCTCCCTCCGGCCGCACGAACTCGAGTTCCGGATATTGTCGCTTGAGTTCAGCCGGCATGTCGAATGCTTTGGACGACTTGGGCCTCAGCTCCGTAAGCACTCTGGAGACTTGCGGGATAATATCACCTGCCTTAAATATGATTACCGTATCGCCCACCCGAATGTCCTTTCGCGCAATTTCGTCGGCATTATGCAGGCTGGCATGTTGCACGGTTGTGCCGGCCACCTGCACTGGCTTGAACACCGCGACCGGCGTAGCGGCACCGGTGCGTCCAATGCTAATGACGATATCTTGTACCACTGTCGTTGCCTCTTCGGCAGCGTATTTATAGGCGGCGGCAGCCCTCGGCGCTTTACCAACCACGCCTAGCTGCGCGAACAGTGCGCGGTCGTTAATCTTTATGACCAGGCCGTCGGTGTTGTATGGCAATTTGTGCCGCCGCTCTTCCCACTCATCGGCAAAGTGCATAATGGCATCTGCGTCTTTGAGTACGCGGGAATGCTTGCCCGCCGCCAACCCGAGTGCGCGGATTGCGTCATAGGCAAAATCGTTGGTCGGGATTTCTTCCGGGTTGTCACGAAGTATGTCCCAGGCCTGAAAACGCAGCGGCCGCGCAGCCGCCAGTTTTGGATCAAGCTGGCGTATGCTGCCCGCAGCAAGATTCCGCGGGTTCGCAAAAACCGGCTTGCCCTCGGCTTCGCGCGTTTTATTCAGCGCTTCGAAATCTTTTTTATAGATAATTACTTCGCCGCGGATTTCGGTACGACCCTTCACGAATCGCTGGTACTTTTTTGACGGGCGCAACTCAAGCGGCACACTTTCCATGGTCCGGACGTTCATGGTCACGTCTTCCCCGACAAAGCTGTCGCCGCGCGTAACAGCCTGGATGAATCGGCCGTCCTGATATATGAGCGCGCACGCGAAACCATCTAATTTTAGGTCGATGAAAAACTCCGGCTTCGCCTCCGGTGCCAATTTTTGTATCCGTTCAATCCACGCTAAAACCTCATCACGATTGAATACGTCGTTCAGACTTAGCATTCGCGCGCTGTGCCTGACTTGCTTAAAACCTGGCAGTGGCTCGCCGGCCACGCGTTGTGTCGGTGAATCGGGTGTTATGAGTTCGGGAAACCGGGCTTCCAGTTCGGACAATTCATGCTTGAGCGAATCAGCCGCAGCCTCGCTCATGATCGATTCGTCGAGCACATGGTAGTGATAACGATAATCGCTGATCAGCCGGCGAAGACGCGCGATGCGTTCTGCCGCTTGCCCCTTTGTCAGTTTTGTCATAACAGTTCCCGGTACAACGCAAACAAATAACTGTGCACGACCGCTACTGCCAGCACGGTGAGCGCAAAAAATACCATCGGAGCAACCGGCGTGATAATACTTGCAATTGGAATCAGTATCACTGCACTCACCACAATCAACGCGACAGGCAGAAATAGCATTTTGCGCAACACGATCCAACGCCGGTGGCGCACCAATTCACGGGCATTTCGAAGCGCCTGAACCGGCGCCATATCCGGCAATGTCACAACATAAAGCGCCAGGATCGATGAACTCGTCCAATAAACGCTTACCACAGCAAGCGCAAACAATATGACAATAACGAGGAATTTTTCGATTATTCCAATGGCGATTCCGCCCCCGACCATTATGTTATATAAACCAACCCCCAGTACGAGCGGCAAGAACTGAAGCCCTACGACCAACAGTACCAAAATAAACGGTATGAACGGCGTCAGGCCTTTATAAAACGCATCACGTGCCCGTATTGCCTTTCCGGCATACACGTGCCGAAGCGCCCATATGAGAACCAGGCTGATTATGAGCAGGAGCAGCGTTTGATACAAACCAGCCACGTTAGAACTATTACTGCCGAACGAACCAATTAACGTTGAAAATAGCGACGTGCTCGTATTGAATCCGCTGACGTGTCCGGAAATAAGCGTCGATTTCACGGCCGCTAAATCACTGCCGGAGATACTGGACAATCCGCCGACCAGAATGACATAGAATAAAGCATATATCGCAAGCAGCGTTGCGAATAATTGCCATTTGTATTTGAGCACTTCCAGGGATTGGACGAACAGCTTTGGCGCCGGACTTACCGTACGATGATTGCCTGACTGCTCTGCGGAATTGATTGGAAATCTGGGCAGCTCAGTACTGTGCTGGGATTCGGGGAGTCTTCTGCGACTCTTTATCAGCCGGCGCAGCGACTTTGGCCGCGGCCGGTCTTGACTTCTTGCTAACAGGATTTCTTTTCTTTGTTCGCGCCATATTTCTCCATTTTAACAGACGTCTTTGCCATCAATTTTCCGTGGCCGAAGCTTGGATTATTTTCCTTACGCGTGCGACCCCATCTCGCGCAGGCGCTTGATACGCTCGTCGAGCGGCGGATGGGTGCTGAACAGATTCGTCACGCTATGGCCTTTGAGCGGATTGGTGAAGAAAAAGTGCGCCGTGGAAGTATTTTGTTTGCGCAGCGGACGGCCGGTGGTTTTGAGTTTTTCCAGCGCGCTAATTAACCCGTCCGGGTAGCGTGTAGTGAGCGCTCCCGTGGCATCGGCAAGATATTCGCGGCGGCGCGAGATGGCCAACTGAATAAGTGACGCCACGATCGGGGCGATAATCGCCGCCACGATGGCTAAAATCATAATGAACTGGTTATTATTGTTTTCGTCATCGCGGAACCACGTCATGCGGATTATGACATCAGCGATGAGCGACACCACGGCTGCCAGCGCAAACGCGATCATGCTGACACGGATGTCGTAGTTTTTGACATGCCCGAGCTCGTGCGCGAATACTCCCTGAAGTTCATCATCATCCATGATTTCGAGCAAGCCGGAAGTCGCGCACACCGCCGACGTTTTGGGATTGCGCCCGGTAGCAAAAGCGTTCGGCGAGGGATCATCCATAATAAATACCCGCGGCATCGGCAGTCCATCAGTTATGGCCAGATTTTCAATGATTCGCCAAAGTCTGGGATCATCCTTTTTCTGAATCTCCTGCGCCCCATTCACCGCTAAGCTCAATCGGCTGCCTGAATAATACATAATTAAGGCGTAGATTATCCCTCCAATCAAAATGCCGTAGGTCAGCCCCGGGCTGTTCTCAAATTGCCCAAATATCCATGCCAGCGCGCCGACAAACAACAGGAACACAAACATAATCAGCACGGTTTTGCGCTTGTTGGCAGCTATCTGGCTATACATTTTTTATCGCTGTCGAATTAAAACTTTACGTCGACCGGCTGGTTGGCCTGCGCAGTTTCGGCGGCGTCAAGTTCAAAGAATTCCTTGTCCTGTTTGAAACCGAGCATGTTGGCAAAGATATTGGTCGGGAATGTTTTACGCTTGGTGTTGAAGTCTCGCACAACACCGTTGTAGAATCGGCGCGATGCCATAATTTTGTCCTCGGTGTCGGTCAGCTCGTCCTGCAGTTGGCGGAAGTTGTCGCTGGCTTTCAGGTTCGGATAGTTTTCGGCGACCGCGAACAGACTTTTCAGCGTCTGGCTGAACTGGTTTTCGGCTTTGGCGGTTTCGGCCGGTCCTTGCGCCTGCATCGCATTTGCCCGCGCGTTCGTCACGTCTTCGAAAACCGTCTTTTCGTGCGAGGCGTAGCCCTTGACCGTATTCACCAGATTCGGAATCAGGTCGTATCGTCGCTTCAATTGCACCGTTATATCGCTCCAGGCTTCATCGGCTTGCTGGTTAAGCCGCACCAGGCCGTTGTATAGAGCGGCAACGACAATTCCTACGAGCACAACTACCGCAATAATAATGATCAGTGCTGTCATAAAAACTCCTTTGATTTGTATGTTTAATTATACAACAGCACGGGCGGCTAATGGTAGTATTTCTCCAGCAACCCCGCAGATTCAGGGGTAAGTCGGCGGTATAATAGTATAATATAAGGACTATGGTACGCGAAACTCGAACTGGCCGGCGCCGCATTTCGGCTACGGTTTTTATATTGCTGATTTGTATGATTGCCCTGTATGGTTTTGTATCATATCGAATGCCACTGCCCGTTTTGACTGCCGAACTTTCCTTGCCCGCAGCCGATCCAGCGGCGGCGCCCACGCTGCCGTGGCCCAAGTACGGCGAAGAAGCGATCGGCGCAGAAGGTTATGGCGTACTCGCCAGCCATAACGCGGGCAAACCACTTCCAACCGCCAGCACCGCCAAGGTGATGACTGCCCTGGCCGTACTCAAACGGCATCCGCTGCCTCTCGGGCAACAAGGACCAACGCTCACGCTCACCGCAGCTGATATGGGATACTATGACACTTACTTTAGTGAGGACGGATCGCTGGTTAAAGTCGTAGCCGGCGAAAAGATTACCGAATACCAGGCGCTTGAAGCGATGCTGTTGCCGTCAGCCAACAACATGGCGGAATCTTTGGCAGTATGGGCTTTCGGGTCGCAGGCAGCATATGTACAGTTCGCCAACAGTTACGCCAAAAAACTTGGCATGAATGACTCTCATTTCGCCGATGCCAGCGGCTTTTCTCCCCTGACCGTCGCCACTGCCAGTGATTTGGTGCTGCTAGGTGAAGCATCGTTGCAAAATCCGGTGCTGGCCCACATTGTCAGCCTGAAATCAGCGAAGATACCAATAGCGGGAACAATAAAGAATGTCAATTGGCTTCTTGGCGATGAAAATATAAATGGCATCAAAACCGGCAGCACCGATCAGGACGGCGGCGCATATCTCTTTTCCGCTCCGCACACCTACCCGAGTGGTCAAACCGTGACCGTAATCGGAGCTATCATGGGGGCAAAATTATTAAATTATGCGATGTACGATTCTATTC
Source organism: uncultured Candidatus Saccharibacteria bacterium (assembly GCA_963742655.1). Taxonomy (GTDB): domain Bacteria; phylum Patescibacteriota; class Saccharimonadia; order Saccharimonadales; family UBA4665; genus JAICLK01. The sequence continues at coordinate 193,386 of CAVUMM010000008.1, read as the reverse complement.
CTCTGCTCCAAGCCACAGAAACAAACTTCAAGCCCACGACCATTTTGCATGCCGGGCAATCCGTTGGCAGATATGCCGTGCCGTGGGATATTGATGTGGATGCGGTCGCCGCCAAATCGCTGGAAGTAATGTCCTGGCAAGGCCGAACCATAACTCCGCAAATCAGCTTTAAGCGGCTGCAGGCGCCCTTCGCAAAAGGTATTACTGTCGGCACCATTACAACTAGCATTGATCCTTCGCAATCAATTTCAATCATCACTAGCCATGCAACCGGCGAGCCGGATTGGTTCTGGCGGACGTGGCGAAGATTGTAAATGATTTTTGCATCGAGCCGCATTTGCATCAAATCTATGGATTATTTTGCCTTCACGCACTAACATTCAGCATGTTAGAGTGGATGTAAGCTTTTATGGTTCAAGAACGAGTTGCCAGGAAACAGCCCGAGCAAAAACGGGCCCGATTATCGGATAGGTCACGGAATATTTTAGTGGCCGCCGGATTCGTTTTTGTCATGCTCAATCTTGGCATGGGAATCTATTATCACGGCCGCGTATTACCGCATTATTACCTTGGCAGGATGAGTGTTGGCGGCAAAACAGACGCCGAATTAAATACAATTTCTTCCGCGGAGGTACTGCCCGCAAAACTTACGCTGCAAAAAGGTACAATCCGCGTGACGCAAACTCCCGCGGCTCTTGGCATCGGCGTCGATGTGCCCGCCAGCTTAGACAATATGAATTCGTGGATTCGCTGGCTGCCAGTTTACAGTCTTGTGACATATCATCATGTCAATATAGTATTGCACGTCGATAAGGCGAGGTTTAACGCATCGACCGCCAAAATGGCAGATGGATTCAGCTACCCAGCGATCGGTAAACACATTGTGTTTAATGGCAGCACTTTCGTTGTCGCACCCGCGCACGCCGGCTACAAGCTCAACACCGCCAAACTGCTGGCGTCCACGAAAACGGCAATTCAGCAGGGAAAAACCGAATTTACGGTACCGACCGTGAAGCTTGATTCGCCAAAACTTGACCCTGACTTATCCGGGCAGCTGCTACTATTACAACAAAAACTTGAGCTTACAATCAGCTATACTTACCAAGGCCACACCGTACATCCCGGCAAATTAGACATGGGCCGCTGGTTCGCCGCCAGCGGGCAAAGTTTGGCGCCGTCAATATCATCCATCGCGGCATATATCGACAAACTTGGACGGCAATTCGGCATTACTGTTGCCAACCCGAACGATCTGGCGACGGCCGCAGCTTACGCGGTGAGCAACAACCAATCGCTATCGTTCGCCATCGTCCCCGACAACAGCGACACGATCGTACGCACTTATTGTACGGCTGTAGATTCTGTCAGCGCTACGGTTTTAGGCAATCTCATCGGCAAATTAGCCGCAACGTACAACGATACCCGCGGCTGGAACGATTCCGGACACATTGCATTCAAACACGTCGCCAGCGACTGCCAATACACCGTATGGCTGGCGGCTGCCAACCAAATGACCAGCTTCGGTTCGATTTGCGATGATTTCTACAACTGCCAAGTCGGCACGAACGTCATCCTTAATTACGATCGCTGGACGTCGGCCACGCCGCCGTGGAACAACTCCGGTGGCAGCCTGGAAAATTATCATACATTGATGATTGACCACGAAACCGGCCACCGTTTAGGATTTTTGGACAATCCAACTTGTTCTGGTGCCGGACTTCATGCGCCGGTGATGATGCAGCAATCCATCAACCTGAAAGGATGCGTCTTCAACGTCTGGCCCTTGTCCGGCGAATTCGCCCAATTAAACCAAATGCTCGGCACCGGCCAAACGAGCAGCGTCACCAATTTACAGTAACCACGAAATCATAAGAATCAACGAAATCTTGCCCTCCCATCAGGCCGCAAGGTCTTGCGCGAACAAACTAGGTGCTTGTTCGCAAAGATCAACCGCGCGTCGCCACTGGGCCTGCAAAACTTCCCCGAGCGCAGGGCAGCTTTCATAGCCAGGCCGCCTTTCCAAATCCCCGCTTTGTCTGCGAGCATCGACTTCGGCCAGTGTGTTGGATTTGGTGAGCGCCGATAGGGCAAACTCTGCCAGACCATCATCGTTTAGAAGTATCTCAAACGGCAATGGTTCTAACAGCGGCTTAAATTCGAGCAAGCCGGCGTTTAGTTCCCATGTCGTGTTAGTGCGAATATCAGTTCCGGCAAAATCGTCAAGCACGCGCATACTGCGCCGCATAATATCACCTAGTTCAGCCAGCGGGCTTAGCTCACCAGTTTTTTCTGGAAATGCCCTATATGCTAGTGGGCCAAAGAATAAAAACCTGCAAAGGATCCTATGCCCCCACTCAATTGATTCCTTACCTACTAAGTTGATGACGTCTTGGTTGCGACTTGCATTCGCCCGCCCCCGTAGTTCACCACGCAGCAAAATACCTAGCTGGTCGTAACGAGCGCGGCCTGAATGACCCCCTATCCAAGCATCAACAGCATCGGCCGATAAAACCAAGCCAGTAATCGGCGCTTGCTGCACTAGCTCTAAAAGTTGATTGTGCTGACCCTGTCTAAGTTCTTTTGATGAATTAGCCATAAAATTTTGGTTAAGCGTTAACGTTCATTTGGAGCAAAATAGCCAAACTCGGGCTTGGCTACAAAACGATTTCGCCTTAACGATACAACTTATTATATCATAATTTTGATCGTTTCACATTCAAAGCCTAAAAAGGTTATCATTAAAAAGTATGGATTTTACTGAAATCAACTGGGTGCTCGTTGCAGACATCTTTTTACTTTTGCTTATCGGCGTCGGTCCCAAGATAGCCTTGGTGCCGTTTATAGAATCAACTGCGAAACTCGACAGCCAGACCAAAGCGCGAGTCATACGGAAAATGATTAGCACAGCCTCGGTTACGGCATTACTCTTGATTGTCTTTGGCAAATTGCTCACCAAGCTGCTTCATTTCTCAACGGGCGCGCTGGGAATTGCTGGCGGTATTATTTTACTTATCATTTCGGTAACGATGGTGCTGAGCAAAAATGATGAAATGTCTCATCCGAAAATCACAAAAAACTTCGATCCGCTCAAATTGGCCGTATACCCGCTCGCGATTCCGTACCTGCTGAATCCCGCCGGAATCGTAACGCTCGTGACCATTTCGGCGGAAGCCAAATCTTTCGTGTTATTTTTGATCGTCGTATGTTTACTGGCGATCATAATCAGCTTAGATATCGTCGTATTCCGCTGGGCGAACCGCGTCAGTGAGCATTTAGACCAAAGCCGCATGCTGGTGACCGAAAAAGTCTTTGGCTTCCTGCTGGCTGCGCTGGCCGTACAACTGATACTCGACGGTCTATCGGATGTAGGCGTCATACACCTTATCGGTCATTAGGCGATCGCTATTTGAGCTTACCTAGTGAAAATTAGATTTAGCATTAAACAATCCCGCCCAAATACCAATTCAAATCAAATGACAAAACAAAAACCGGCTATATGCCGGTCCATATTTTGGTGGGTCGTGAGGGGCTCGAACCCCCGACCTCCTGAGTGTAAATCAGGCGCTCTAGCCAACTGAGCTAACAACCCATTGGCAATATGTTATCCAGTTGCAAAAGATTTTGCAAGGGGTTATTGTAAAAACGAACTATAGAACTCATTATCGTATAATAACATCATTAGTATATCCATGAAGCACGCCACTAAACTGCTTGCGATAAAATTGAGAAATAAAGGCTATTCGATAAATAGTATTGCCAAACAGCTTAATGTTGCTAAGAGTAGCGTAAGTATATGGGTTAGAGACGTCCAGTTAACAAAAAATCAACTTGAAGTTCTGCGATCTAAACCTTTTACAAACACTGCCGTGGAAAAACGCAGAACCAGCCGACTCGCCAATGAAGCTGAGAAACGAAATAAGATTATCCTGGACGCCAAAAAACAAATATCTAATATTACTGATAATGAGTTGAAACTTATAGGAGTAATGCTCTACTGGGCTGAGGGCGGCAAGACAAGAAGGATGGTTAGGTTTTCCAACGGCGATCCTGAAATGATTAAAATTATGATGCGGTTTTTTCGTAGGATATGTACTGTCCCTGAGGCAAAATTTAGGGGATATATTCATATACATCCACATCTTGATTTTAAAAATGCCGAAATTTATTGGTCTGGTATTACCGGTATACCCCTGGATCAATTTTTTAAAACTTATCGCAAACCTAACATAAGCAGCCAAAACAAAAAGAACTCACTTCCGAATGGAGTTATGGATATTTATGTTTTAGATGTAAAGTTATTCCTACAAATTTCTGGCTGGGCACAAGGTATTTTTGGGAGCCGATAATATCGTTGTTACTTCCAATTAGCCCGGCAATACATGCTGACGCACCCATTCATACATGATGATTCCAGATGCCACGCCGACGTTGATTGAGCGCGTCGAACCGAACTGTTCGATTGCTACGATTTGCGCGCACACTGCCTGCATTTCTGGCGACAAGCCGGGTCCTTCTTGCCCAAAAACTAACACACACTCTTGCGGTAGTTCGGTTTTGTGCAGCTCTTTGCTGCCCGGAATATTATCGACGCCCAAGACTGCGAGTTTTGCAATTTTCGCCCACGCGGCGAACGCATCAACACTTTCATGATGAAACAGCTGCAGGTATTTATCCGTGACCATCGCGCCGCGGCGGTTCCATTTGTGTTTGCCGACGATATGCACGCCGGCGGCATTGAACGCGTTGGCATTGCGTACGATCGTGCCGATATTGAAATCATGCTGGTAATTTTCTATGGCGATATGGAACGGAAATGCCTGCTTGGCCAAATCTGCCTTAATGGCATCGTTCGCCCAAAACCTATATTTGTCAACGACATTCCGCGAGTCACCGGATTCGATAAGTTGTGGGTCGATATTTGCTTTGTCAGCCATAAAAAGTCTATGTGGTGCAGCATAAAGGACGGTGATAGAACTTTATTCGGTCTTGAAGATGTTGATCTTATAGACACTTATACCGTAACAGACGAGGAAGATGAAGACGATGAATAGTCTTTTTCCTCTCGATTGTATGATAACAGAAACTTCTATAAAGCGTTTGTAAATGATTTAAAGAATACTCGGAAAAACATACTGATCGAGTCTCCATTCATTACTACAAGGCGTATGAATGATTTGCTGCCGATATTTCGTAAGCTTAGAAAACGAGGTGTTAGTATTGTTATTAATACGCGCGATCCGCATGAACATGACGCTGAATATGAATACCAAGCAACCTTAGCCGTATATGAAATGCAAAAGATAGGAATTACGGTTCTTTATACCGGTACACTTCACCGGAAGTTGGCAATTATCGATAGCGAGATTCTTTGGGAAGGAATCCTAAATATTTTTTCGCAGAATGATAGCTGTGAGATTATGCGGAGAGTTGAGTCGGAATATTTATCTAAACAAATGATAGAGTTTATAGGATTAGTCAAATATATAAGACCTGAGTCTCAAAACCCCCAAATAAAAACACGCGATGTTTGCTATCTTGTTAGTGCAACCTAAACAAGGAAAACAAACATGCGTGTTTTACGTTCTCATCATATAACAAATTTAGTCGCCGTAGTAGACAGTTTCTTGCCACGGGCGGCTGCCAACCCGAAGGGTGGCAGGCCGGTCATCCTGCACCTCAATGAAACCATTGCCTTGCTCCTGTTCTCGAGTTTCGTGGCGCCACAACGCACCATGAGGGGTGTCTACAACTGGGCGCAGACGTATTACTATCGACGGTTCCACCTCCCTAGTTACAAGTCGTTCGTTCGAAAGTGCCACCAGGCACTTCCCGGTATGCTGTATATACTCGACCAGCTACTCGTGAAAGATACGCCCCTGAGATTCATGGACAGTACCATGCTCCATGTCTGCAAGTTGGTACGAGCCAACCGCCACCGGGTAACGAAAGGATTTGCCGCCTTCGGCAAGAACTGGCAGGGCTGGCACTACGGCTTTAAACTGCACGCCGCAGTGAACCCAATGGCCCAGTTGGCCGCCGTCTACTTCACCCCGGCCAATGAGCACGACGGCCAGCAGATACCCCATCTCGTCAATGACGCTACAGTCATTGCTGTCGGGGATGGCACGTATAACGCCAGTGTCATGCGAAGGAAGATGTGGCGTGAACACCAGGCCTACATCCTGGCGCCACCACATCCGAAGCAGAACAAGAAACTCCTTGAGCAGTGGCAGCTTCTCCTACTCCAAAAGCGTGCCAAAGTTGAATGTACATTTGACTATCTGAAAGAACATCTGCTCCTCGAGACTTCGTTCCCGAGGAGCGTACAGGGCTACGCCCTGCATTACATCCGAGTGTTACTGGCATACCAGCTTATGTGGGGGTTTTGAGATTCAGGTTATAAGATACTGAGTTAATAATTCAAAAAAATTACATCGTGCATTAAACTTATGCTTAAGATAACTTATGAAAAACCCAGAGCCAATTGAAATATCCGATGTCACAGTTACACAAAAACTTCAAAGTATTTTACATATTCTATAACCAAAGATATATCAAGATTGGAAATGTATTTCTCTTAGAGGTCATCATTAGGCGCAGATCCATAACCAGGATGTGCATTAGTACTTACATGATAAGTTTTTTAATACGGCTTTCAGAGTGCAAAGTATATCTATTTGCCAAAATTAAACCAATCAGCCAAATTAGTGCACTGGCGGCCAACAAAAGAATCAATGCTAAAACACGGTGATTATGTTCGGCGCCAGCACTTGTCCAGCCTAGCAATATAAACGGCAAGCCCATCACAACGGCGTATATAGGGAGTAAGACCCACGGCAGCCCATACAGAACACCGTATCGTAACCAGATACGGCGGTTTCCAAGAAAGCTTCTTAGATCGAGTAACTCAAAAGGCAGTATTACAGATAGTGCATTACTGATTCCTAACCATCCCCAAATCAATGTAAAAGCTATGACTCCCCCATAAAGTATCTCCGACCATTTACCAACAATAGCAACAAGGATGAGACCAAATAGCAAAGTTAAGGGAATTGACAATATCACAATTGTGAAATTTTTAACAATTAATAACCGCTTAAGTGTACCGACTTCTTTAAATTCTTTGACTACTTTCGCCCTATCAAATACCAATTGATTCGTGATTGAGGCATCAGCAAGAGTCCACAGTAATATTGTTGCAGCTGCCACTGGTAATAACTTTGAATTGTAACTACCAACATAGTAACTAAAAAGGAAGAACAGCAGCGAAATGACACCGTTAATAGCCAGGGTTTGAAGAAATTGTCTTGGTGGTTCAAAATACCATCGCAGCTCGGTCATTATCCCATCTGATATAGAACCACTCGCCCTCATGTACTGATTTTAACAAACTTCCCTATTAAACTTATGAAATGTTCGGCAAATACGATGATGGTTGATCCGCCTTAATGCCCGAACTCACTAACCAGGTGGTGGGAGTTACATTATCTACGTGCGAGAGAAAAAAAGTCTTGTAATTTCTCTTAACGGCAGCACTAGATAAACAGCAACGCCGAAATATATCAAAACACCAAATCTAGGAAAGATAAGCCCGATCGCAATAGCTACTGTATAAACTGCTAAGGTCGGTAAAAAACTTCTTTGATCTCGCTCCAATTCTGAACTCTCACCTTTTGATTTATACAGATGCTCCCGACGAGCATAAGAATCTAGAAGAAAACCAAATACACGAATTGCGAGAAGTGTCAGTCCATATATTGTAACGGCCACTCGCTCGTCATTAACACTAACCAGGCTTTCTGAAACAAGACGAGTTGGGAATGGCAGAAAAACAACTACAAGCAAAACAAGTAAATTAAGCCTTAAAAATATTGAGTCTATCCGAGAAAGTCGTTCAGTCAATGCCGTATGGCCTATCCACGCCGCACCAATTGTCAAAAAACTAATGATATACGCTAGATATGATGGCCCGGCGTGTACTACTTGCTCCAGAAGAGTTCCCGGTGGATGCACAACAATATCTAAGATAAGAAGCGTGATGGCAATAGCAAACACACCGTCGCTGAAAGCCTCCATCCTTGTAGTACTCAAGGATTGATTTATATTGGACCTTAGCTTATGTCGCATACTTAATAGTATGTTCAGATGACTTATAAATACAAGCTTTGGTAATGTGAAAAGATTTAGTATTACAGGGTCGGGGTACACTCAATGGAACTCTAACTCTTTCATAAAAGCTGTCACTGAGGTTTGTAAAAACAAATCAATCCCTCAATTGGAAACTCATGAGTTTTATAGTCGCCGACTGTTGGCCTTAATAACATCGGTCAGTTTCTTGAGCATGTCAAGTTTTTCGTCGAGCTTTTAAAGAATTTAGCGCTCGTACGACGTTTCTATCATAGTTTTAGACTGCACGGTGCTATCAGTTCCCTCGGAGTAAGGGTCTAGTGTTTGGTTGTTCTATTGGTGGTGAAATAGGACTTGAACTATAATCGCGCAAAAACAAAAACCGCGACCTCAGTCGTGGTTTGGTTGAATTAGTTGATTTTCAATTGGTGCGGACGAGAGGACTTGAACCTCCACAGGATTGCTCCCACTAGCACCTCAAGCTAGCGCGTCTACCATTCCGCCACGTCCGCTTAACACATGAGACAAACCCTTGCTGGGTTTTTCTCATCGCGCCGGGCTTTGGCAAAGCCAAAGCCTCGGGCTGCTCTTTTCCCTCGGCATATTAATTCCGATAAAAGCAAGAAATTGCTCTGGTATCTTACGAAATTTTGCCCAAAAACTCAAGAGACTGAGCCCCGACTAGGGTTTTCAGAGAATGGTGTAGTGCGGTTGAAGATCGAGCACCGTAAGCGAGCCGTACTCTAAGGTACGGCGAGTGCGGAGCGCAGATTTTCGGCCGCAATGAGCCGTTATCTGAAAGCCCTACCCGTGTGGCAAATGTTGATACATGTGGTACATAGTATATTCCTGGCGCAATAGCGGCTTAGTATCATCGACCGTAACATTGATCTTCACACCTGAATTCAGCGTTCCATACGGATCAAAAATCGATTTAAGCTTCTGGAATACCGCATAGATTTCGGGGCCGTACACTCGGTCGAGATACGGGCCGCGCAATCGGCCGTCATTGTGTTCGCCCGACGTGGATCCGCCGAGACTGACGACGAGTTTGCTGTACTCATCCATCAAACGGAACGCTTTTTGCCTATCACCCAGCTGTCCCAGGTCCAAAAACGGCCGCATATGCAGGTTACCGTCGCCGGCATGGCCCCATATCGCGACGCTCAAGTGCGATTTATCAAACAGGTCGTATATGCCGCGGATGAGTTCCTCGAGTTTATCGATCGGTACGATACCGTCATCCACGATCGGCACCGCTTTGACATTACCTTCGCTATGCGCCATAAGCATCGCCGGAGCATGACGTATCCGCCAATATTTATCTTGTTCCGCCGGATCGATTTCAATGTGCAACTTATTGCCGTAACGCTCAATAATCTTGGCGGCCTTTTTGGTCATTCGTTTTTGTGTGCGGTCACTCGGGTTGTCAAACTCTACCAGCAGCACGACCTTTGGCAGCGGCGTTTCGATGACATCCTTCAGCTGGTTAGAATTCAACTTGGTCACAAGTTTCAGTAAATTCTCGTCCACCATTTCAATAGCGCTCGGTTTTTCAGGCAATTTGCGCAGCTCCTGTGCGGCATCGATAGCTTTTTTCAGGTCATCAAAATATCCGACGAGCAACGTTGATTCGGGATTATGCACTTCTGTGTCGAGCATAGCCTCGGTAAAGATGCCCAATGTGCCCTGGCTGCCCACAAACAGGGGCGTAAGGTCAAACGATCCGTCTTTGCGGCGAACGTCGGCCATCGCATATCCGGCTGTGTTTTTGGTGACATGCAGTTTCATTTTTTCAATAAGCTCGTGGTTTTCTTCGAGCAATCCATCGACGCCGCGGTACACTTCGCCTTCGAACGTACTGAGCCCCAGCTTTTTGTTTAGCTCGCGTTTCGTCAATCGTTCTGTCTGAATAATTTCACCGTTTGCCAACACTACCCGCAAACTTTTTACGAACCCTCGAGTGTCGCCATATTTTATCGATTTGTCGCCGCCAGCATTATTGCCGATGGCGCCGCCGATCGTCGAATATTCCAGGCTTGCGGGATACGGCGGCAGGAACCGGCCATGCGTATGCAGCGTCTGTTGCATTTTGGCGTAATTCAGCCCGGGCTCAACAGTTACGATGCCCGTTTTGGAATCGAGCTCTAAAATCCGGTTCATATGGGCCGGAAACACAAGGATCACACCGCCGCCGATCGCTGCTCCGGTTTGATCGGATCCGCCGCCGCGCGCCGTTATCGGTAAAATCCTACCGCGCTCAGCAAGCTGCCACGTAAATCGCGCGACTTTGCGTACATCGCCTTCGCTTCTCGGGTAAACCACGACCGCCGGCGTAATCCGGAAAACGCTCGCATCCGTTGAAAAGTAAGCCCGCGCATCAGACGAGCTCACCACTTCGCCAAGCACGTGTTCCTGTAAATACTGCGCAACTTTATTCATTTTTGGATTGACCCTCGTTATATAACATAAACATTAGTTCTATAGCAGTTATGATAGCATACCCAGGGCTACAGCGTATTCATCGTGGGGGTAATTCGTTGAGACATAGTACACTCTGAAAAGAAAATAAGGATAAGTCAAAAAATTGTTATATACCTAATTTTATGTTAGAATTGCTTAATGTCTTTCACGGGCAACAATGCCCCAAGCCCCGGTGTCGAGACTGGGGAAATCACTAATTTATACGACCGTAATTTAGTCGACACCGCAATCCTTCGGTCACAAGATGCTATCGGAGCGATTGCTGCCGGCGTACAACCTGACTGGACATCAGACCAGTACGAAGCGGCCCGTAAAATGTTGGAATTAGTAAAAATGCGCTACGAGGAGCTTACTCGCAATAACCCTCAAAACCGCCCCGCTTATGAGCTGCTTGGTCCTGTATTCGAAGCCTGGACAGAGAATTACTTTTTTCCGCGAACCGAAAGAGTCGGTGTGGCGACGTTTGACGATTGGGTTACGGCGTTCGTACAAAATGGCAACACCGATTCTATTCGTCTTACCTATACCCGGGAACAGCCCCGACAATATACGTTTTATCGGGCAATCGCTCCGCTAGAGCTAGTGCCGTTTAGCGACGCGAACACCGTTCTTATTATTCCCCCCGACACTGAAGTGACCGGCAACCCGGGCAGTATGCGTGTGTACCGATGGGATGATTTGTTGAATTCGCCGCCCTTATATCCTGAACGACCCGAAACAGCGTTCGAAGAATCTATTACCATATTTGATTCAACTCAAGCATTGTTGGATGGCTTAAGCAGTGCTCCTCACATTGAACCGATCGATGTGGAGTTAGCACTCAGAACTCTCGGCCAGCAGGCGGTGCAGTAGGCGATCTAATCGCGGCACATTGATTATCAAGACGCCCATGTCGACGCACTAAGTTGTCTTACTTACTTATGGCAAAATTTCACTTATTTCAAGCACTTTTTCAGTCCGGCCGGTTTGCAGTGCTTTTTCGGCGGCGGCCAGAACCAGCATGAGCCTGACACCCCATTCGATGTCGGGCATCGGTTCGAAATCCTTCCTTTTGCCGAGAATATAGTCATTAAAGGTTGCCGCCATGAGATTCATGGTCGGTTCGATCTTGGTCGGATATGCCACCCAATCGTCATCGCCCTCTTTGTACGATTCAAACTTGGGATACTTATTGTGCGCCCTGAAAGCACCGCACTCGCCATAAACCTCGATAGTTGATCCGTGCCTGGGGAGCGGTGCCGCGGCATTAATCCAAACCCGCCCTATAGTCCCGTCTTGGTATATCAGGCTGATTGCGATATCTTCGTCCCAACGATACTCCGGACGCGTTTTTTTTGCCGCCAGCGCAAGCTTGCAACGCAAATACTGGCTGGCCGGCCAGCCACATATTCACATCAACCGCATGAGAGCCGCCCTCGTAAATAAATGCCGGTCCGGCCAGCTGTTTGCGCCATGTTTTTCCCGGTTCGAGATTCTTCGTATCATGGACATACGACGAGGCGATATCGGTTATTTTGCCGATTTCTTTGCAGCGCACTCTGTTGTAAATCTCGCGGAATGACTGGGCCATGCGAAAAGATGTACCCAATATTACCGTCACATCGTTTGATCGGGCGGCCCGATATATATCGAGAGCATCATTCAGCCGGAACGCAAGCGGCTTCTCGATGATAGTGGGTTTACCGTGCGCGATACTGGCGAGTGCGCCTTCCCTGTGATACATCGGCGGCGTGCAAATATGGACTACATCTACTCGTTCAAGCGCCGCATCCAAAGATGCTGCAGCCGCTACTCGGGCATGTTTTTTTGCGAGCAATTTCGCGCGCTTCAAATCAGGATCAAATATTATGACGCTTGAACCTAGAGCAATCTGTGCCCGTGTATGATACTCGCCGACTCTGCCAGCCCCGATGATAGCTGCCGTAAAACCATTCCGTCGTTTCGTTTCATATTTGTGAGAAAATAGTAGCAAACCATTTACGCTTGTCAAATATCCCTGGTCAGCGGAACAAGTGTATCGTACATCGTTCGGCTGCTCCATTCAGGTATATCCATGCTAAGATTTTTAGTAATGATAGACTTTACCGTCAAAGGCGCCATTTTTGATGTTGACGACACGTTGCTCGACAACAAAGGCGACGACCCCAAACATGGGCTGCACGAGCGCTCACGCTTGGTTGCCGCGCACGAAGTCGGCAGACGGCACGGCATCGACGCGCTCAAGAAGCTTTCGGCCCGCGATAACCGGCGCGCATTCAGGGAATCGCCCGTACACTCGCTTCAAGGCGCGGTCTGGAATACGTTGGTAATTTGTGGTTTGCGTGCGGACGCTACGCCTGACCCTAATGATCCGCTACTACGGGAAATTATGGACCTCAAAATGGAGCTGCATGGGGACGTTTTGCTGCGAGAAGGCGAGCCATATCCGGGCGCGGTAGAATTCGTGGCCGCGTTAGCCAAGAGCGGTTTACGCGACAAATTGGCGGTCGCCACCACGGCCTATCGGCGCGACTTGGATATATTCTTCAAAAAAGCGGGCTGGATAAATATTTTCCCGCTGATCGCGTAATTTCTCACGAATCAGTGGCACACGCCAAGCCCGATCCAGAAGCTTTCAACCGCGCATTCGATACGCTTAGGTTGCCAGACTCTGACCGGAGTCACGTTTGCGCCTTCGAAGACAATCCGCGCGGTATACAGTCCGCCCAATCCGCCGGATTATTTGTGTGCGCTGTCACATCAGTGTACAACAGGTCCGAGTTACAATCACTCAACGATCCACCTGACGTTATCGCCGCAAACTTCAATGAATTCTTCAAACTGTTCAGCTTGAAATTTAGACCATAACACCAAATGGGTATACTATAAAAGTAATAGCTTTGGGCTATTTCTCTGAAAGTAGGACTTATGAGTGAGGGTTTATCGGTTTTCCAGCAAACGGATGCAGAGCAATTAGCTGCAGAGTACGGTTTCGGCGCGGAAGGGCTGTTGCATCGATGGAGGCTTTATCAAGAGTGTGTTGAGCCGCCGGATCAGCGCATGGATTATTATATGGATGCGTATGATCATCTTGGCTGCGAACGGGGCGACACGATAGTCGACGTGGGTTGTCTTGACGGATATTCGTTATTTCGATTCCGGCTGGAACGCGAGCATTCCGGCCTGCTTTATGGGGTTGACCCAAACATCAACACCGTCGGTTTAAGTGCTGCATTCAATCAGATCCTTATGAATATGGGGCTGGATCCAATCCGACTTCAGACAGCGAAAGGTGAAGATATTCCGCTCGGCGATAGTTCAGTCGACGTTGGCATGGAATTTTTTGCGACGTACCACGGCGATCCGGCCCAGATGATTGATGAACTTATCAGGGTGACTAGGCCCGGCGGCGATATCGTCATTGCGACCAGCGGCAGGGACAATAAGCTCGAGCATCGAAAATTTGAAGACGCTATCGCACATTTTTTACGATCGTTGACCGGACAATCGATACTTCCGCCTGAACCATTCACGAAACGGTTTGATGCTGAAATAGCCGAAGTAATGCTTCCGGCATTCCCCGGCTTACAAGTCGTCGATACGATGACTCAAAACGGCTCGATCAGGATTACCCCAGGCGATAAATACCGATATTACCTTGAGTCACTGGCGAGCATGCGCCACCATTTCAGCCAACCGATCAGCCGTGACAATTGGCAGCTTGCTATCGAAAACGTCGTCCAGCCTGTTGTTCAAGCCGCGTTTGACCGACAAGGGTATTTCGATGACCAGCTCCGTCGGGCTATCATTTTCTGCAAAAATACGAAATAAACCATACGATCGATCGGCATCCAGCGAGACGTATTAAACTTGACTGTTAATTGCGATTAACACGCTTTATGCTGCCACATCAGTGCTCGACGAACGCCCTATCCGGATTACTCCCGACGTTTCGTTAGCGGCATCACGGCAGTATTAAAAAGAGGAGTTGAAAACGATCGCAACTCCTCCTAATATTATTACCGACTCATTGACCGATTTTGCTAAAGCGTTCGGCCTGAAACTGAAATTAAAACTACTCTAGTTAAATATCTGGTACCAGCCGCCAGTAGCTTGGAACTGCTTGACCTGCATCTGTGTGCCGTTGTTATGACCGGACAAATAATCGGGGATGAAGTGCGTAATGGCGTATTCGTTGGCAAAACGGTGACCGCCGGTAGCGGAAGATTCCGACCAGCGCGTACTTTGGTCGGCGTCACAATTTTTTACTTCGACATCATGGCCGTTACTCACATTTAGCCCGACGCACCTGCGAGTGTCGGCCTGGAACTGCAAGAGCATAAGTGAAGGCTGCGCGTGAGATGGAATTATATTGAGTACCCGGCCGCTGGATGTCTCTTTGACGGGATCTTCGTCGTTAAGTGACGGTGCTCCGACGCAGTAATTACCGCCGTTGATTTCACAAAGCGTGTCAGTCGCCGCCGCTGCAGGTTGCGCGGATAGAACTAAAACCGCTACCGATACCACCGGAAATAATATTGAAGAAGCCGTTATCGAAATTTTGCGCCTTAATTTTGATACCTGCATAACCCACCCCCTTTTGTTAGTGCGCTGCAATATACTTACAGATTAATAATAACAGCAGCTATTTAAGCATAACTAATGTAACAAGGTCTGTGCTATTTCACACAACTTGTATCGTAAATCTTCGATACTTCTCAACAATTATTGGTGCAGCATAAAGGACGATTATAGAACTTTGGTAGGTCTCGAAGTTGTTAATGTTGTAGAAACCTTTGCCGACATTGATGAGGATGAAGACGATGAATAGTCGCTAATATTCGCACCTCTGTGATAACAGAAACTTCTAATATGCATTCGTAAAAGGCATCAAGCGCGATATAGGATACTTAATAGAAACCCCCTCTTTGATATGCATTAGATACATCCACTTTTTACCCGCTATCTTCACGCTGAAATAGCGTGAAATAATTATTATCAACCTCGCGGTCTTTATTAATATGAGGGTACGAAATATCAGGCAATCGAAGCTAAAACAATATTACAGTCAATAGCCGCCTAGGGATTAATAACAAGTGGCCCACATACTAGATCGCAAGGCAGTATACTATTTTCGAAACTAAGTTTGCTTAAACAACCTTCCTCTAAGAAGTACTTGAGATAAAACGCGTTCGATTTGATATTAGTCGGCAAACCCGGCGTAACTGTAATCTTAATCTACTTGGTATTTTTTCAATAGCATTTTTGCAGCTTTGTCTACCTGCGCTCCGTGCGCTTGACTTACTGCAGTACTTATCGTCTGCATCAATTTATGGTTATTAGTCCAGCCGGCCGTGAATACTTCGATTCCGCTGTCATTAGTATCCTGAAGAATTAATCTGTCAGGTACGTAATAAAGATTTGCGCCTTTATTACCCGTAGACTGCGACACTAAACCCCGTTTCTTAAATAGGCAGTAGCTGAGCGAACTTAAGTCAACGTTACTCTTTTTTTGATATAGAAAACCCCTGCCAACAAGATGTCTATCTACAACTTTTAGCCTGCCATAAAAGATAAAAACACCAAGATATTCCAAAAAAAGTATGGACAATACGAAGAAAATAACAAACCAAAGAATTCCGTTGGCGGCAGTCATGCCAAAAGCAGTTTGCCTTATTGATATTGCCGCTAATACTCCGAAAAATGTGATGACTAAGATTATTAATAAGGGCTTTATCCAGTAGTAATTTTGTTTTGTCTGTTTCATTATTTAGTCATCTTAGCACACATTCATTCTCTGCCTCTAAATTGGTGCACCACATCGACTCTAGATGGCACCATATTTTACCTAGTTTAAAAATTATGCACGACAAACTCCTGAAGCTAGGCTTTGTTTACTATAACAAAGAAATCCAAATTATCGAGCCCGTGGAGAAACAAAAATATGTCTAAACTTTACAATCTTTCACTACGCGGCCCATAGATAACAATTGAAATACTTTGCCGGTACCGTCGGAATGGAAATTTATTCGATGTAAAACGTCGCATACTTCCGTCAAATCTTCGATGATGAATTTTAAGCACTGCTCGTATATATATTGCATGCAGTTACAACAAATGTATAGGATCAGCTGTGGTCACCGGACTAAGAATAGGCACTATACCCTCGGCACCATCTGGATCCTGAAGGACTGCCTCAATACCGGCTCTCTGAACACATGCAACCAGACCGAAGAGCGCTATTCCTCGATTAACCGCATCAGTATCTGAAGCTGAATAAGGTGCAGATGCTTCAAGCTGCGGTTGCCCCTGAAGAGCTTCCCGTCCCATTGTGAGAGCTATTTTTGACCTGGCGGTTAGACTGACAAGTATGATGCCTGATTGACCTACATTTTCTGCTTGACGCTGCACACCTAACGCGTAAGCATTAAACCAATATGAAAGCCTACTTCCCCGTTCCGCAGACAATTGGTGCCCGGCAAGTGGACCACTTTCTACTCCATTCCTATCCCTTAAAAACGACCTAACTCCCTTGCCTTCCATAGCTGTAACCAACGCCAAAAGACCAATGCCGCCGACAGCCATTATTTGCTCAGGTTTACCCGTTTGACTACGTTCTAATTCGAGTGCAGCTTGAACTTGAGGCAGTAATCGAAATGTCTTCATTTCTACAAATGAGCCTGATGACATGCCTTCCAAATCAGAATTTATTCCATCTATTTGGTCAGCCTGACGACCTAACTCTGTCTCGAATTCTGTTAAGCGCTGTAGTAGTTTGCTTTCTTTTGGGGCCGTTATTCCACTCATTACTTGCTTTCTTATGTAGAAATTTAACAGTAGATATATAATACTGCCATAGTATGTACAATATTACAACTTTATAACATAATGACAGTTGTGTCTAATGTACGTAAACCACTTTAAGCATAAAAGGACTTGAACTCATGAATACAGAGGTGAGAATGTGGAAACAGCTCCACAAAAATAAAACGTGGAACCTTTCAATCTGTTATAAATTAAATCAGATCTTGGTGCGCGAGAGAGGACTTGAACCTCCACGAGCGTAAAGCTCACTAGCTCCTGAAGCTAGCGCGTCTACCAATTCCGCCACTCGCGCATGAACATGAGACAAACCTAGCGGTTTTTCTCATCGCGCCGGCAAAATGGAATACATTTTGTCGGGCTGCTCTTTTCCCTTTAGACATTTGAGCTGGGGCAATTGTACCGCATTACATACGTCTCAGGCAACGTTAAGCTCAGTCCGTTTTTGGCGCCTCGTTTATCATCCAGTCTTCAACATTGTTGTAACGGTCGGCACCAGAGTTGATGGTATTGCCGCCCAAGCCGAAAACCTGGCCGCGCGTCACATATAAGAATCGGGGTTGGTATAGTCCGAGTGCGGGCGCATCTTGCTGCCAAGCTTTTAAAAGTGGCCGATATTTAATGGCGCGTAGTGCTGGCTCGTCGCGAGTGCGGCCGGCTTCCAGCGCGGCATCGGCCGTCGGCGAGTTATATTCCGAAAAATTCAGACGCACAGGCGAACGCACATCTGCTTGTGAGCTATCCCAATACACGAAAACATCCGGATCAACACCTATTGAAATACTGTTGAGTAGTGCATCGTAATCATGATAGGCCAAGGTGGCGCCAAAATCCGTATTATCCTGCAGATACACCTGCACCTTGGCACCGATTCCTTGCCACTGTTCGCGCAACTGGCCGGCAACATCCGCATATTCACTGTTATTAAGCGCATACAATCCGAAACTCAAAGGCTGCCCGTTTTTATAGCGTATTCCGTCAGGTCCAAGCTTCCAGCCGTCCGCATCAAGTTCGCTCATGGCTTTGGCCGGATCGTAGGGCAGCTGCTGATAGGCAGGGTTGTAGCCTACTTGATTCTTCAGCAGCGGCTCGTTAACCGGCGTCGTGGTATAGCTCAAATTTTTAATGATTTTGGCCGTGTCGGCTGATGCCACCAGTGCTTGGCGGACTTTCGTGTCACTCAGAATACCGGTAGAAGTCTTGAAAAATACCATTGTCGCGGCGGTTAACGGCATGTCGTACTGACGAATTGATTGGTTGTGCGCCAGGCTGCCTGGAACTGAATTTAATCCTGCCATCGCGTTGATTTCCTGATGACTAAAACTGCGGATCATCTGCCTTTCGTCACTGAAGGCGTGGACGATGAAACGAACGAGACTCGGCGCTCCGTCGTGATAATTGGCAAACGGCTTGAGCGCTATAGCTTGTTGCTGGGTATTGGGCGTATCGCCGCTGACTTGCACGCTTTGCAGTGAAAACGGCCCCGCACCCACCGGTTCGGTCGTGTTAAACGCCAGCGAGCGCATCTGGTCCATCGGAACATTGCCCAAAATATGCTGCGGAATTAGACCGGTAGTGAGTGAATCAGGGAATGAACTAAGCGGATTTGGCAGCTTGAATATAACGGTTCGGCTGTCTGGCGCCGAGACAGTGACATTTTGCCAGCTTGCGTTCAGCGGCGAGTCGGCGTCGGGGCTTTGAATAACCTGGTACGTAAACACGACGTCATTCGACGTAACCGGCTGTCCATCCTGCCACTTCAGACCGGGCCGCAGGTGCACCGTATATACTTCTCCCGATGCATCAGCCTGCCAATCACTCGCCAAATCGCCCACCAATTGATCTTTGGCGTTATAAGTCAGCAGCCCAGAGAAGATAAGCTGGGATATCGCTTTATTGACTTCACCCGATGCATACACCGGGTTGGCGTTAGTATACGCACCAAGAATTCCTTCTGTATATATACCGCCTGGCACCGGTTGCAGCGTCTGATAGTAGCCGCTCAGGGCTCTGGTCTGCAAAATAATTCCCGTGCCGAGTAGCAGCGTAATCGCGAGCCAGCCAAATACGAAGAATCGGACTGGGCCTAATCGGTGTAAGCGGCGTAGAAAATTAAATTCAAGCTGCCGCTCGGCCTCGATGCCGATATTTTCGACCTGCTTTTTTCGCACACGCATGTTGCGACGGAAGCGGATTTTAAAGCGACGAAACTGCATACCTTTAATATTTATACGGAACCGCACCGAGCTCGATGTTGACGAACATACGGCATATTAAGATTGATCCTTTTATCCGCCGATAACGCTCAAAATAAGCGACGCCGCGAAGATAATCGCCGTTACGATTGTCAGCTGGAAAATAGTTTTTTCGGTCCCGCGGCGCACCGTATTGATTTCACCCGTACTGCCCAAGCCCGCACCTAGCGAAGCACCGCGCGTCTGCACCAAAATCAGCAGTACCATGAGCAAAGTCGATGCGATAGTAATGTAATTATATATACTCATTCTTTTTCCTGACGCACCTCTAAAATTGCGCTTACTAGATAGTTTACCAGCCCGATGACGATCCCCGCAAGCATGGCGGCCCAAAAATTGGTGATATGCAGCGGCGAATACAGCACGCTGGCCAGATATACCGTGAATCCGTTGATGATAATCATAAATAGGCCAAGGCTCAGTAAGATTGCAGGTAAACTTAGAATAATAAGCACCGGCCGAATGATGGCGTTAATGATGGCGAGTATCAACCCGGCGATGACAATGACTTTAAGCTCACTGTTGTAGGTTATATCTGAGCCTAACAGCCCGGCCGCAATCCAAAGCCCCAAACTGCACACCAACCAGCGCACTAAAAACCGGCTCAAAGGTTTGTTCATTTGCCCTTTATTGTATGTTAGCCAAGCTCGCGCGGCAAGTTATGCGTAAGCACTTTGACGCCGTCCGCCGTAATTAGCACGTCGTCTTCGATACGCACCCCGATGCCTTCATCCGGAATATAAATTCCCGGCTCAACTGTCAGCACCATGCCGGGCTCTAGCGGCGCATGATAATCACCGACATCATGTACATTCAGGCCCAAATAGTGCGGTGCGTGTGGGTAAAACCGGCGGACTGATTCTTCATCGATAGTCTTAATTAATCCGAGTTCACGCAATTTCTCGCCCATGTAGAGCCTGAGATGTTGTTCGCAATCCGCGAAGCTTACACCAGGTTTCAGTTGGTTAATGCCAAATAACAACACATCGCGTACCGCATCATGGACCGCTTGCTGGCGGTGTGACGGCCGGCTTAACGACACAGTGCGTGTGATGTCGGCGGCATAATAGTCGTATTCCGCCCCGACATCGAGTGTGATTAATTCATCGCTTGCTAGCACTCCATTATTTGCCACGTTATGAAGCGTACAGGCCCTCACGCCGCTGGCGACAATTGGTGAGAAAGCATGGCCGGCTGCCCCGCGTCGACGGAATCCGCGTGTAATATCAGCCTCCACTTCGTATTCGTGTGCGTATTTCGCGAGCCTGGATGGCCTTGTCACTTCTTTAATCGTGTCAATCGTGATATCAATTGCCTTCTGCAAAGCCGCAATTTCCGTATCCTGCTTGACTACTCGCATACGAGCCATGTGCTCGCGCAGATCGAGCAACTCGACGTCGCCGTTAATTTCCTTAAGCTTATATATCAGCTCGGCGCGTGCCGGATTGGTATACATGCCCCATAAATCTATATACTTCGGCGGTGCGGCTAGAGTTGCGATGTGATTGACTTTTTTTAATCTTGAATCAAGACGCTTCCAGCCTTTTTTATCATCCAAAATATCCACTATGCCCGATTTACGTTCAATATCATCTACATTTACGGCGCCGTCAAACGTTTCCTTTACGTTATCACGCTTCGGCACAATCAAATACTCTTTAGCCTTGTCCATCACGAGCACGACATCGGGCACATCGATACCGGTCAAGTACCAAAAACTTCGGTCCTGATGAAACGGCAATGCTTCGTCGCTGCCTTTTTGCAAAAATCCGTTCGCCGTAATAACTATCGGCGCCGTACCGCTGAACAGCTGCCTTAACCGCTCGCGGTTGCCGCGGAAAAACTCACTCGTAAATAATTCACTCATATCTCAAGCATCAAGTATAGCAAATGTGGCAATAGGAGAAATTTCACTATTGGAATAAAGCGGTAAGCATTACTTGCGGATCTTGATGGACAGGTATCGAAAACTGTCCGTTTCCGGCAACACAAACGCGGTCTAGTCGAGATAATTTTCCTTCCCCTGCATGGTGTAAAGTTGAGGTAGTGATGATTTTTATTGGTTCTCCACAATAATCTCGAAGCGCTCGATCGCGAATACTTTCCGATTCAAAATCTGCTCGGCTTGATTGCCGCATGATAATTGCGGCTCCGGGCGTGTTCCTGAGCATGGATAAAAAACCGGGCCATAAGTGCCTGAAATGCTCTAAGCGATCGCTCGAAGTATATAAGGCATCATGCGGCGCGTCCTCGTAGCCAGTTTCGCGAATATCGTCATCCGGCATCAGGTACGGCGGGTTTGCACCTATGGCATCAATGCCGTTAGGTGCACAATGATGAAGTTGCTGCCACAATTCACCAGAATGCCAGTTACCTTCAAAGCAGTTAATATAAACCGCTTGAAGGCTAAGTTCGCCCGCAAGTCGCATAAGGTTTACTGTTGCTGTTTCGACGGCAAGCCTATTTTTGTCAAATGCCAATATCTGTGCAGGCGGGAGCCTATTCGTTCCTGTTAATCTCTGACGGCGGCTCCATTCAACCATCCAGCCAGCTGCTACAGGCCCAGAACCCACACCCGCATCTAGAAATACTAGCGGATCACTATCGTAATCACGGCGGGGGTCGAGTAATCCTACGGCATCAGCCACTGTCGCTAGTTCCGTGCCCATTTGATACGAAACCGTATCAGGCCGTACCACTTTAGAAGAAGTACATTCTAAATAATGTCCATGACCAAACTGATAGCGCATAGTAACCTCCATTTTACTATTTCTGCTTTTTCTATCACATTATGCAAATTTTATTTGTTCTTGCACCAAAGTATTACTTAGTTTTTGTTTTTTCGGCGCGTAAATATTGCTTTAAAATCCTAGCTTTTTTGGTACCGATTGATTTTTCAATCTCCCAATCGCGAGCCTGGGTTACCCCACGGAGTGAGCCGAACGTTTTAATCAATTTTTTACGCGTAGCCGGGCCGATGGTCGGGATATCATCGATCATACTGGCGGTCTGGGCTTTTACTTTCAAAACTGAATGATAGGTAACTGCAAAACGGTGTGATTCGTCGCGGATGCGCTGCAATAGCTTAACGATATTCGTATTATGCGGCAGATTAACAAGGATATAATCCTGGCTTTCTGTCATATAACCGCCCAGTTTGTGAAGTTCTGCTTCGTTGAGCACAACTCCCGAAAAATCCAACTTCTGATTGATTTGATTTTGGGAGGATGTACCTCCTAAAAGCTGTTTTTGTTGTATAGTTGGTTTTTTTATTACAATTTGTTCCTCACGTTTGGCAAGACCGATGAACGGAATATTGTCGAACCCCTGTTCATCACGCGCTTTTATCGCCGCGTCCAGCTGCCCTTTGCCGCCGTCAATCAGTACCAGATCAGGTTTGCCCCAGGCTTTGATGTTTTTATTACTGAACCGGCGTTTGATGGTTTCGTTCATATTATAAAAATCATTGTTGTGCTGGATTTTAGTTTTGAATTTGCGATACTCGCGTTTATTGCTGACGCCGTTAGTGAACACCACCATGCTTGCCACGACATTCGTGCCCTGCATGTGGCTGATGTCGTATCCTTCGATTCGTTGGGGAAATTTGTCCATACTTAACACGTTTACTATTTCATTTAATGCATGATCTTTGCTAATGTCCAAAAATTCTTTGTCGCTGAATATTACTTGACGTGTTAAGTTTCGTAATGCGAAAAGCTGGTTTCGCAGCTTTGCCGCCCGTTCAAATTCCGAAGTTCTGGCGGCAGCTTTCATCTCCCGCTCAATTTCGCGCTCGACACTTTTTCGCCTGCCCTCCACCACCGCAATCATCTTCCGCAAATTCGACCTGTAATCCTCAAGGCTTGTCCTGCCCTCTTCCAAACCGGGATCCAGCCCCAGGTGATAATACAGCGTAGCCCGTTTCTGTCCGGGGATACGTCTGGTAGCATACGGGAATATCCGGCGCAGGACTTTTAACGCGTTTCGGATGCTGTAGGCACTCAAATACGGCCCGAAATAGTTTGCCCCGTCATCTAGTGGCCGGCGGGTGGTCGTAACGGTTGGATAATCACTGTTCATATCAATCCGGATATATACCATCGATTTGTCGTCACGCAGCAAGATATTGTATCGCGGCATATAACGGCGGATCATTTCGGCCTCCAGGAACAATGCTTCGATTTCGCTGTCCACCTCCATCCAATCCGTATCAGCTATCTCGGCAACCAACGCTTCCGTTTTCGGATCCCGTGAGCGTGATTTTTGGAAATACTGCCGAACGCGGTTTCGTAATATTGCTGCCTTGCCCACATAAATAATTTCACCGCCGGTATCTTTATGGAAATACACACCCGGTGTCTTTGGCAGCTCCAGCAACTTTTTCTCCAAACTCTTATTCACTCTACCATTGTAGCGCTGTTCGTGTGGCGCACGCACAAAGTCTTATGCTTTTTGCTGCATTTTTCGCATACCACAAATTGCCGGTTGCAGCCCAGATCGGAACAATTCACTTGTTCGCTCGTCGCCGCGGCGCAATGTACGCAATTTCCGACATCTTTGCTGTAAGCCGAAAAAGCCAGCTTCATCCGCCGGTCAAACACATAGCATTTGCCATCCCAATATCCTTCATCCCCGAACTCATCGCCGTATTTAACGATACCACCATCCAGATGATACACATCTTTGAACCCTTTGTGTTTCATATATGCGCTTAGATATTCGCATCGGATATCGCCCGTGCAATAAGTCAGTATCGGCTTATCTTTCGGCAATTTTTTGATGTGGTCTTTCACCTGTTTGAATTTTTTAATATCCGGTTTGATCGCGCCCCTGAATTCTCCGATTTCGGATTCGTAATCGTTCCTCGCATCAAAAATAATCGCGTCAGGATGAGTTCGCAAGTATTCGTGCCATGCTTTGGGTTTAAGCGGCGTCCCGCTGTCAAAAACATCGAATTCCTCGTCTGGTTCTAAAGTGACGAGTTCGTCACGTACCTTTATACTCAATTTAGGAAAATCCTCTTTTGCACCATCGCTCCATTTAAACTCGATTTTTTTGAATTCGGGCGTCTTGTTCATTTCGCGGACATAAGCTTTCACACTTTCAATCTCACCTCCGAGCGTACCATTGATACCATGTTCGCTTATGATAATCCTGCCCCGTAACGCCAGACGCGTACATAGCTCTAATTGCCATAGCCGGGTCATCATCGGATCTACAATTACGACGAATTTGTAAAACAAAATTATTTTTTGCATGCCGTTTAAGCTTTTAGGATTTCAGTTCCATTTTAACGCGCAATTAAGACAATGAGTATCAGCAGATAAATCACGACGATAGCGACGATTCCGTAGGTCTGGCTGGCTTTGGGATTCTCATTAAAATATTCATGCGACTTTTCCAGGGCATTCTGGGTGAATTCAGCAAGCCGCTCCGTACGATCGCGAGTGCGCTCCGGATTGATCAGCGATTTGGTCCGTTTCTTGATACCTGAAACGGCCTTTTTGGCGGAATCGCGTTTAGTACCGCTAACCGGTGTATCGCGTAATTGCGGATCTCTTTCGAATTTGAGCTGTTGGCGAATGATCTCGCTGGCAATGACATCACGCAAGTCGTTCCCGCGCAGGTATTCGGTGATTATATGGCGCAGACCGGCTTCATCAATGCGTCTTGCCGTGAACATTTCGTATATGCTCACTCCGTCGACGCGTATGGATCGAGCCACATCCAGAAGCTCGGATCGTTCCAGGTTATGCTCGACCGTTGGACGCTCTGGGTTACTTTCGGTCGCTGCGAGAGAATCACGATCAATAGCTGCATGTTCACCTGCATTATGCGCCGATGCTGCGGCAGCTTCGGCTTCGGCGACAGTAGTGGTAGGCAGTGCTTCACCGCGGGCTAATTCGGATGGTAATTGTTCGGCCGTGTCGAATGTTTCGGCGGCGGATTCAGCGTACGAAGCTACGCCTGCCGGTGCTATTTCGGCATACGGTTGTGTCATCGCGGCTCGTTCATGCGCATCGCCTTCCATTCCTGGCGATGATTGTACTGCACGCTTGGCCCGCCGTCGAGTTATAAAACTTGTCTTTGAATCGGCCGGATCCGGCTGTGTGCCTGTTGCTTCGAAATTGCCGCTTTCAGCTGGACGATCCGACGTCACATTCGGATTAACAGCGTGTGCGATCACCGGTTTGGAAGTCCGTTTATCGTGGTTTACCTCTTGCACGATATTTCTTTTATTCGCCGGTTCAGCTTCCGCTATCGTCGGCAAGACATCGCGGTCATCAGGTCTATAAATATCCGCTTGATTCCAAAAATACGAACGTTCGGGGCTCGGATTGACAGGTTCATGCTCTGCCCGCTGTTCCCTGCGGCGCGTTTCTGATTCAGCTGGCGAAGACGCGATATTCGCTTGCCTGGCCGGCGGAGGTGTAAGTTCGGACGCAGTTGCCGGTATCGCGCTGTCGGCAACTTGCTGCTCGACAGCGACTTCACCAGACTGTCTTGGGTTGATAAGCGGTTTGGTAGTTTTGTCTTTCGGATCGAGGTCACGCACCCAAATGGTGGCTTCCCGTAACTTATCGGCGCGATATTCGCGTGTGCCGGTTTCTGATACGCGTTCCGGCAACGTTACATTATTGGCACGGCGCTTTTTGCCGCCGCGTCTGTTGCGGCGCTTGCTTTTGGGCGCCCCAGCTTCGTCATTGTCCGGTTTTGGCCAGGCCTCTCCGGTAAAATTATGATTCATATGGCAAACTTATCCACACTCCGATGATAACTTCGAGTTGCAATTACAGGCACTTTAGTATACAATATTGCTCATTGTATATCAAATTTAAGTCGGAGGCGGCGCAAAATGTACGAATTTACCCAGCAAATGGTCATTTGTGTGCGTGCCGCATCCGGCTCCACTCTTACAGCTACGGGCAATAGCCTGTAAAAATCTAAACAAACCTCTCAAAAGTAATTTTACATCCGAACCGCTCACTAGAATAAAACACCTGCATAAGGATTTTTGCTATGAATCTCATGAAAGAGACTATCCGTTTATATTGGTCAACCGCATGGACGAACCCCGGACTTGTTATCGGGGTCTGCGTAAGTTTACCTTTGACGGTGCTGATCGATTCGTATTTACCGCCGCTCATCGTTGCCAATGTTTTGAACCGTTTGAGCACCGGTGATTACACGCCGCACCACCTTTGGTCCAGCTTCGGGCCGGAAATTTTAGGATACGCGGTTTTAATTCTTACCAGCGGGCTCGTTATGTGGCGGCTGGTCGATTACTTTATGTGGCGTATCGAAGGCAACGTGGAGCGTAATCTTGCCAAAAAGGTATTCTCGCATCTGATGGATCAAAGTGCGGACTTCCACGCCAATCACTTCGGCGGATCTTTAGTGTCGCAATATAATAAACTGCTCAGCTCTTATATCCGTATGGCCGATACCGCCGTTTTTCAAGTCGGCCCGATGGTGGCAGGTATTCTTTGGGCGAGCATTATATTGGCATTCCGGGTTCCGGTATTTTCTGCCGTGCTTTTGGTCTTTTCGGCAATATATATCGCATTTTCTTTTTTCATTACCCGCCGCGTCCGCCAACTCGTCAAAGACTACTCCGAGATTGAAAGCGCCCAAACCGGATATTTTGCCGATAACATCACCAACGTGATGGCAGTAAAAAGCTTCGCCGCCGGAAAGTTTGAAAATCGCCAATTCGATAAGGCGACGAAAAAATCAATGAATTCACTGCTCAGACTGGCGGTAGCTCATCAGAAGCAAAATGCCTATACGGGATCAGCTACGCGCTTGATTTCGGCCACGGCGCTGTTTATGGCCGTAGCCGGCGTCATGGTGTTCAAGGCCAACCTTGCAACCGTTTTTCTGATTTTAAGCTATTCCACGTCCATAGCGGTGCAGTTGTTCCAGTTCAGCTTGAATAGTTTGCGTAACTTCAACCGGTCGATCGGCGATGCCAGCGAGATGACGGAAATACTGCTGCAACAAGCCGAGGTGCAAGATCCTGTGAAGCCGGAAAAAGTACATATACGAAACGGCGCGATTGAATTCAAAAACGTCGTATTCACGCATAACGGAGCTGATGATGCTTTGTTTGATAAATTAAACCTGCGAATTCAGCCGGGTGAGAAAGTCGGGCTGGTCGGCCATTCCGGTTCAGGGAAGACGACATTTACACGATTACTTTTGCGATTTTCAGATCTTGACGGCGGAGAAATTCTGATTGACGGACAGAACATCGCCCGGATTACCCAGGACGACTTGCGCACGAACATCGCCTATGTGCCGCAGGAGCCGCTGCTGTTCCACAGGACAATTCGCGAAAATATCGCATATGGCAAAACCGACGCGAGCGAACGGGAAATCTTAGATGCGGCACGGAAAGCGAATGCCGATGAGTTCATCCGCGATCTGCCGGCCGGCTACGAAACGCTGGTGGGCGAACGCGGTGTGAAATTATCCGGCGGACAGCGGCAGCGTGCAGCGATCGCACGGGCAATACTTAAGGATGCGCCGATACTGCTTCTGGACGAAGCGACCAGCGCGCTCGACAGCGAGAGCGAGCGCCTGATTCAAGCTGCGCTTTGGCAGCTTATGACCGGCCGCACCGCGATCGTTATCGCCCATCGATTAAGCACAATCCAAAAGATGGACCGCATCGTGGTGCTCGACGACGGCAAAATAATCGAGCAGGGTTCGCACGTTGAGCTTCTCAAAGCCAAGGGCACCTACGCCAAATTGTGGAAACATCAATCCGGCGGGTTTATCGAGGACTAGGGGTAGCCATGTTTAAAAATTACCCGTCTTTACGCGCATTCGTCATTTACATAAACCGATTTAAAAAAGCATTTTGGTTTACGGCTACTTTTTTCATATTGGCGGATATTGTCATTACCCTGGTGCCGTGGCTTATCGGAAGATTGACCGTGGCACTCACCAACCATCACGGTAACGGTGCGATTTTTTGGAC
Organism: uncultured Candidatus Saccharibacteria bacterium; assembly: GCA_963742655.1. GTDB lineage: Bacteria > Patescibacteriota > Saccharimonadia > Saccharimonadales > UBA4665 > JAICLK01. Next base: position 164,733 of record CAVUMM010000008.1, on the reverse strand, counting down.
CGCAATGCTTATTCTGGCCAGCGTCGGCCATGATATTTTGTGGCGTACAAGTGAACTACTCTTTCTAAAGCTACTAATGAAACCCTCGTTCGATTTCGATGGTGCCGTTTTTGAATCGGCCCTGCAACATAACTACGATTATTTCGTCAATAATTTCACCGGTAAAATCAGCAGCTACACCAACAGTTTGGGCAGGGATTTTCGCGAACTTTTCAACAATTTTCAGTACGAATACCTCAATCTGATCGTGTCGCTGCCGATCATCGCCGCGACGATGTTTACGGTAAATGTGTATACCGGTGTCATTTTTGCCGCAACACTTATTTTGATGTACGTAGTCGGGTGCAAACTGGCATCTGCTGCGGCCATTTCCGAGCGAAAATCGGCGGACGAACGTTCTACGGTTGAAGGATTTGTCGTCGACGCAATCTCAAATTTTGTGAGTATCAAAGCATTCGGCAGTGAACAGCGCGAGACAAAACGCTTGAATCAAAAACGAATCGCCATGATTACATCAGCGAAAAAGGCGCAATTTACCAGCATTGTATTCTGGGGTGTAATGAGTCTTTTTGTACGGTGGATCATCTGGCCGAGTACATTCGTGTTGAACGTTTATTTGTACTTGCACGGAGAAATATCTTTAGCACAAGTCACCACGTTCCTGGCTGCGATAGTGCTTTTTTCGAACTTCATATGGGAAGTTATTTGGAATATTTCGCAGATCAATATTAAGGTTGCCAGCATCGAAGAGGCTTACCGGTATCTATTCGGCGAAAGAAATATTTTTGCGCATGGCAAAAGAAAACCGGTCATAAAACTTCAGGAAAAAGATTTTCAACGTTCGCTACAGCTAAAAAACCTGTCGTTTTCATATCCGGAAAAACCTGATGTAGCAGTGTTAAAAGACATCAATCTGACTATTAGACAGGGAGAAAAAATCGGGTTAGTCGGACACAGCGGCGGCGGCAAATCTACGCTGGTCACATTGTTGCTCGGATATTATCAGCTGGAACCCGGTCAGCTTCTCGTTGACGGCAAAGTAACCGACAATCGATCCTTGACCGACCTGGTTGCATATGTACCGCAAGACACCGCTATTTTTCATCGTTCCATCCGGGAAAATATCGCGTACGGCAGGCCCGAAGCCAGTGAGGGAGAAATCGTCGAGGCCGCCCGCCATGCCCAGGCGGATGAATTTATCCGCGAGCTTTCAAACGGCTACGACACTCTCGTCGGCGAACGCGGCGTTAAACTATCCGGCGGCCAAAGGCAGCGCATCGCGATCGCACGCGCCCTGCTTAAACGCGCGCCGATGCTTATGCTTGACGAAGCTACCAGCGCGCTTGACTCCGAAAGCGAAAAGCTCATCCAAAAAGCGCTGAAAGATCTACTGAAAAACCGTACGGCAATAGTAATCGCGCACCGGTTAAGCACGATCCAGAAAATGGACCGGATTGTCGTGATCGAGAAAGGCAAAATTGCCGAAGCAGGCACACATCAGGAATTACTTCATGGCGGCGGAGAATATGCCCGGCTGTGGAAACACCAGTCCGGCGGGTTTATCGAGGACTAGTTGGTTCATTGTACATCTCCCATCCAGCCTCAACCATTTCTGGCGGCACGCTGCGCCAGTTTCGCTCATCAGCGTATCCTCGGATACGCTTCCTCAAGAGAACTGCCACTTCGCAATCTTCAAAAATGGTTTCGCTTAACAGATTTGAGATGTGCAATGAGCCCAATTTAGGCGTACAATGGCTGGTAACGATTAAGGTTGGTTATGGCAAAAAAGAAATCATCAGACATTCTGGTTGCTGAGACGTTGCATATTTTTTGGCGTGCCGCGCAAAAGCATAAGACGGATTTCTGGCTATCATTCATCTCATTGGCCGGCGCCATCCTGACGAGCGTGGCCGTACCGTTTTTTGCCGGTCGGATTTTTGCCGGTCTGGCGCATCAAAACCCGGAAATCGGCAAATATCTTATACTTTTGGCAATCGCATCGGTTGGCGGGTTTCTAAGCAATCGAATCGGCGTAGCTGCGTTCAACCGGACACTGGCGCGTACCATGGCTGATTTGCACGGCATGGTGTTTGAGCGCTTGCTTAAACGGAGCGTCGGCTACCATACCAATAACATCAGCGGGAAACTGATTTCCGATACGATCGAATTTGTATCGGCTTTTAATACGCTGATGCTTTCGACGCTTAATAACGCGGCCTTGTTCGCAAGCGTTCTGCTGGTCGGCATGATTGTCGTGTATGTGAATTCGTGGCAGCTTGGACTTGCCTTGACACTGACTGTAGCCGTAACACTTGTCTGGGCTTGGATCGAAAGCCGCAAACGGACCCAGCTGCGGTACAAGCGGCTCGTCGCGCAGCGCAAGCTTACTGCCCACCTGGCTGATTCAATCGTAAATGCTCAAACGGTCAAAACATTTGCCGGCGAGCCGTTCGAAATCAAAGAAAACGGGGAGTTAAATAAAAAACTGACCCATCTGCGCGTCACCGACTGGCAGCGCTCCACCCGAAATGGGAGTAATCGAATGGCCGTACTGCTGCTTATGCAATTCTTCACGCTGCTCATCCTGGTGCACCTTTCCCACACGGATCCGCAGATCCTGGCAACCGGCATCTTTGCGTTTACCTATACGTTTAACCTGACGAACCGGCTGTTTGATATCAACACGCTCATCAGGCAGGTTGAAGATTCTTTCCTGGAGGCCACGCCCATCACACAAATGCTGCTCGAAGACATAGAAATAACCGACCGGCCCGGCGCCAAGATACTTAACGTTAAATCCGGCAAAATTGATATGAGTGATGTATCGTTTGCTTACAAAGAAAAAACCAGCGATCAGGAAGTGTTTGATAATTTCAATCTTAGTATCGTCCCAGGTGAAAAGGTCGGCTTGGTCGGCCCGAGCGGCGGCGGCAAGTCTACGCTCACCCGCCTGCTTTTAAGATTTGACGAGGTGCAGGCCGGCCAGATCTTGATAGACGGACAGGACATCAACGAAGTCACTCAGGCAAGCCTGCGCCAAGCCGTATCATACGTACCGCAAGAGCCGTTGTTATTCCATCGCTCCATTCGTGAAAACATCGCCTACGGCAAAACAACGGACGCCGATGAAAAAGCCATTATTGCAGCCGCCAAGAAAGCCAACGCCCATTCATTTATCGAATCGCTGCCGGGCGGCTATGACACGATCGTCGGCGAACGCGGCGTGAAACTATCCGGCGGTCAACGCCAGCGCGTCGCGATTGCCCGGGCTATTTTGAAAGACGCGCCGATTCTAGTGCTCGACGAAGCAACCAGCGCGCTGGATAGTGAAAATGAGATCGAAGTCCAAAAAGCATTGTGGGCGCTCATGAAAGGCCGCACCGTCATCGTTGTCGCCCATCGTTTGAGCACCATCCAGAAAATGGACCGGATTGTCGTGCTCGTCGAAGGTCGGATCATAGAAGAAGGCCCGCATAAAAAACTGCTCAAATCCGAAGGTACATACGCTCGGCTTTGGGCGCACCAATCCGGCGGATTCATTGAAGAGTAAGGCTGCTATGTCGACAACCCTCAAAACCCTTCGAATTTATACCAAACAGTATAAAAAGCATCCCTGGCTTTTCGCCGGATCGCTCGGGCTAGGCCCGGCATTCGTGCTGCAGACTGTCATCACGCCACTGTTTATAACCAAGATTTTGAGCCAGATGGCCAATCATCAGGCAGTGAATCCTAAATACGTTTGGTTCGCGGCATGTTCGTTGATCGGCGGCGCAGCGATTGCATACATAGCAGACCGTTTTTGTTCGATGCCGTTAGCGCGGATTTCAACGTACGAGCTGCACGTACTGTGCCTCGATAAACTACTCGTTCAGGATTATGGCTTTTTCGCCGATAATTTCAGCGGCTCGCTCGTCACCCAGGCTAACAGGTTCAGCAAAGGTTACGAAATTTTCTCGAACACGTTTTTCCTGGAAGTACTCGGCGTTTGGAGCAGCGTGCTGACGGCACTGGTAATTATGACGAGTTTCAACGCGCTGCTCGGCATCAGCGTCGGATTTTTGTGGTTCATTTCAATTGTGACAGTAATCCTGCTGACGCTTAAGCGCATGCCTTTCCGGCGGCGTGCTGTGGCCAAGGAAAGCCAGCTGACCGGAGAATTAGCCGACATCATCACTAATGCGACGGCGATTAAAACTTTCGCCGCCGAACCGTCAGAGAAAACGCGTTATGCAAAATCAAACGCCGAACACGGCGCACTGCTTTTTCGCAGTTGGCGTGTGGCCGTCAACAACCAATACATTTTGCAGGTTTTAAGCATTTCCTTGCAGCTCCTGGTGCTCATCGGGGGTATACTTGGCGTCCGGCACGGCAGCCTGACGATAGCGACTTTTTTGCTATTCCAATTTTATATTTTGCGGATCATCGACAGCATAGGCAAGGCCAGCATGGAAATGCGCCAGTTCGAAGGCGTATTCGGCGATGCGGCCGAAATGACTGAATTGCTGGACCGCCAGCCGCTGATTCTGGATCCTGAGCCTCCCGAACCGAGTCTCATCAAAGCCGGAGAAGTTTCCTTCGATAACATTGATTTCAAATACAGCGAAACGGATGACGATCTGCCGGTGCTTTTGGAAAACTTCAACTTGCGAATCGCATCCGGTGAAAAGGTCGGCTTGGTCGGCCCGAGCGGCGGTGGCAAGACAACTATAACTAAATTGCTGCTGCGTTTCATGGATGTGCAGGACGGCCGCATTGCCATCGACGATCAAGATATACGTTCCATCACACAGGATGATTTGCACGATTCGATTTCGTACGTTCCGCAAGAGCCGATGTTATTTCACCGCAGCATCCGCGAAAACATCAGCTACGGCAGCCCGGGTGCCAGCGATGCCGCGATCATTCGGGCCGCCAAACAGTCCCACGCCCACGAGTTCATCAAGGAGTTGCCGAGTGTCTACGACACGTTGGTTGGCGAACGCGGCATCAAACTGTCCGGCGGGCAGCGCCAGCGCATCGCTATCGCCCGTGCCATGCTGAAAAAAGCGCCGGTGCTGGTACTTGACGAAGCCACCAGCGCGCTCGACAGCGAAAGCGAATCGTACATTCAGGCAAGTTTGTGGAACCTGATGCAGGGTAAAACCACGCTCGTCATCGCCCACCGATTAAGCACCATCCAAAAACTGGACCGAATTATCGTGCTCGACAATGGCAAGATCGTAGAGGAAGGCACACATCGCATTCTGCTGCAACGCAAGGGTTTGTACGCCCGGCTATGGAAGCATCAAAGCGGCGGATTTATAGAAAATTAATTATTTGCTCTGTTCGCCGTGGCCTTGGGATTTGTCTTCTTTTTCTTCTTTTCCGCCGGGGCGGATTTCGGCTTTTTGAGTTCCTTCTTCGGCAGAACTTTCATGTTCGGATTCAACCGCTTCAGCGTCTTCTTCATCGGCCGCGCCGCCGGCCGCGTCGTTAGCCGCCTGTAAGGCACTTGGTTCATAGACAGTTGCGACGGCATGTTCAGGTTCGGTTTCAATTTCTACGCCGTCGGGCACATTTAAATCGGCTACGGTAACATGATCGCCGATTTCAACCAATTTTTCGGCATCATATTCAAGAAATTCCGGCAAGTCCTTCGGCAATGCTTTGACTTTTACGTTTTCGAGGTTCGTCAATACAATCAAGCTGGCACGCTCCGCTGGCGTGCTTTCATTGCCTTCGTCGTAATGCGGACGAATCGGAATTTCGGCTTCTACTTTTTCGTTCGCCTTTACCGCGTTAAACACGATGTGCGTCAGCGAATTGTATATCGGGTCATGCGTTACCGATTTTATGAGCGCCGTGTATTTTTTGCCGCCAGCCAGCAGCTCGATTGGATGGTGACGTCCGGCCGCATGATAAACCTTGTACATCGATTGATAATCAGCCTGAACCACGATAGATTCTTTGCCATGATCGTGTATGACCCCGGGCACGATGCCGGCTTTACGCAGATTTTTCACCGATTTTCCGGTTACATCGCGTGGCTTTAATTCTAATGTTACTGCGTCCATAATGACCCTCCTGTTTAGCTGTCGCCCATCCTTGACTTACAATTATAGCGTAAGCGGCGAACATCGTGAAATGCGTTGGGGCAACTATCGGTACTATTTGACGGTTGGAATCATTTGCAGTAAGCTTTAAACATAAGCATTGCGCAGCTCGTTGGTCTCGCCTCATGCGACAAAAATATCTTAAACATTTAAATCAAACCGGATTTCACCACGCATTCATAATTGCTGCAGCTTTTATAATTTTATTTGGTGCTGTGGGTACCTATTTCTTTCTTATCAGTAATGCCGCAACCCAGTGCTCGTCCGGCGGCAGCTACGAACGCGAAAAAGTAGCCGAGCAGGCTATCTACGATTATTGCGTGTGGAATGGCGGCAAAAACTGGAAGGGCTCGACCGTCAACCATCAGACACTGCTCAGTCTATTTACCGACGGTCACGCAGGTGAATTCTGGTGTGCCGATTTCGTTAGCTACGTTTACAAAACAGCCGGTTATCCGTTCAAAGCCAAAGCCGGTTATTATTCCAGGAATGGATGGGATTGGCCGCGGGCGTACGACCTTGAACACCTGCCCGGCTTTACGTATCACAAAGCTGCCGGCTACACGGTAAAACGCGGCGATATCGCCGAATTCAATTATCCCGGCGGCCACGTCGAACTTGTCGCCTCCCTTCACCCGACTACGTTCATCTATGGCGACAATGCCAACGGCGGCATGAGCAAAGACACCTACAACGGCGGCCATGTTGTTGGTTACTCGTCGCCAAATTAAATGCGGCAAGAACGGTAGACGAGCCCCCTGAAGTACAGTATGCTTATAACTAATGTTTAGCCCCGCAAGTTTGCTTGATGGAGCCGGCGTACTGTTCGGGCTTTTTATTATCGGTGGAATTATTTTCTCTGAATCAGGTATGCTGGTCGGATTTTTCATGCCCGGCGATACGTTGCTGCTTACTGCCGGCGCGTTTGCGGCGCAGGGAAAGTTGCCGCTTGGCTGGGTGATATTGGTTGTTGCCATAGCCGCAATTATCGGCGATAACGTCGGCTATGTGATAGGCAAACACTATGGCCGACGCTTGTTCCGTAAAAAGGACGGATTACTATTCCGCCAGGAATACGTAGCCCGTGCCGAGAAATTTTACGAACGGTTTGGCAGCAAAACAATGCTGCTCGCACATTTCGTGCCGATTGTCCGCACCTTCGCACCAGTAGTCGCCGGCATCGGACACATGAACCGCCCGCAATTTGTCATCTTTGATGCCATCGGCGACACCGCTTGGGCGATCATCGTCACCTTGCTAGGATTCTGGATCGGCAACAAGATCCCCAACATCGACCACTACTTCCTACTGGCCGTCCTCATCGCCTCCGCCTTTACCTTCAGCCCGCTCCTCTGGCACTTGGCCACAGACAAAAAATTCCACGCCAAAATACGCACCCGACTGCGCAAATGAGTTAAAAAGTGTTTCTAACGGTGTCGATTTTTCCTTGGCGGTTTTCGCGTTAGTTTGTGAGCGCTCAGTAGTTTACGCGCATCTGTTCTACGTTCCTTGTCTGGGTGAAAAAGTGCTACACCTACCGCCGCGCCATAAGTTAGACATAGTACGAGCGCCACGATAAGGCTGCTGATTATGCCTGCTTTTACTGATAGAAGTGTAGATAAACTTACGCTGTCGACAGACATGAAACGATCCTTCTATACAACCTCTTTTTCTAAATCAATGATAAAAAGACTGCCGGACTCATCTATGCCTAGGTCACGCCGTAAAGAAAGTTTTTTCGGCAAATATTTCCTCTTTGTGTACTTGTTACTGTCAATATTATTCTTCTTAAAGAATGAGTGCGCAATTATACTTATTCCTTTCCCTACCTGTGCACGTGTCAGGGCGAATTTTGCAGTCTCATTTTTATCGTTTGTGAACTTTACCCCAATGGATTTAGTGGTCTTGTCATAATAAAGTACTGCAAAGCTATACTTACTGAGACCATTTTCTTCAGCGAAAGCTGATGATATTCCAATAGTATTGTTTTTAGTAATTGTTAGTGTTTGTTCGGAATTTCTCGAGTTAAAGGATGTGAATTTTTGAAAACTATATTTGCTACTCTTAGTATCACTCATCTAAATTACTATACCCGCTGATATGTACGCAGTCAAATAATTACTAATATTAGTATTATTTTTTACTGCAGTAACTTTTCGAGGAATTGGCCGGGGTTATTTTGTGCCAACGACTTCGAGGAACTCTGTCGGCCGAATGATTGCAATGTCGTGATAACTTTCCAGCTCCAATAGGTCTTTGTCGCCGGTGATAATGTACGTGCACCTTTCGGCAACTGCGGCTGCAATGACATGGTTATCTTTTTTATCCCGAACAACCGATGGCATACTGTCCAATTCCGCAAATATAAAGTTCTGGTTTAGCCGCAGTCGCAAATGGCGTAGCCAGCGGTGCGGGGCATTTGTTTTGGTCTTCAGCCGGTCAATAAGTTCATCAATAAGCAAAAACGATACCACAATATCGCAGTGCTCAAGGCAATAATCGACAGCTTTATCCGGCTTAGCACCGTACAAAATGGCCGAATACCAAACGTTCGTGTCAATTACTACGCTTGGCCTTTTGACGCCATGGTTCTTTTTTGCGACGTTCGGCTGTAATTTCGTCAGCCACTTCTTCCTCTGACTGGTAGCCAGCTTTCTTGCCGAGCTTTTTGCCATATGACAGTAATTCCTTAAACTCCCGCTCCTCACGCAAATACTTCACTGCCGCCATACGCAAAAAATCACTGCGGCTGCCGAATTGCTCCTTGGCCTTCTTGTCGATTTCGTCGGCAAGTTGCTGCGGAAATGATATGTTGAATGTCTTCGTTGCCATACTTGTCTCCGACTATAATTGTATGGAAATTGTATGGAACAGTCAACTTCCGGCTTTAGAGCATCCGCTTCAGAAACTGGCCGGTGTAGGATTCTTTGACTTTTGTAACTTGTTCGGGAGTGCCTTGGGCGATGATGCGGCCGCCGCCGGCACCGCCTTCGGGGCCCATGTCGATAAGGTGGTCGGCGTTTTTGATAACATCCAGGTTGTGTTCGATGACTATCATGCTGTTGCCCGCATCGACCAGTGCGTGCAACATGTGCAGGAGCCGTTCGACGTCTGCCATATGCAGGCCGGTCGTTGGTTCATCCAAGATATAGAGCGTGCGGCCAGTGGGGCGACGGCTCAATTCAGAGGATAGTTTGATGCGCTGCGCTTCGCCGCCGCTCAAAGTCGTGGCCGGCTGGCCGAGGCCGATGTATCCCAGGCCGACATCGACCAAAGTTTGCAGCTTGCGAGCGATACTCGGCTGGTTTTCGAAAAATTCCAGCGCCGTTTCGCACGTCATTTCCAGCACGTCGCTGATGGTCTTGCCTTTGTAGTGGATTTCCAGCGCCTCGCGGTTATAGCGATTGCCGTGGCAGACTTCGCACGGCACATAAACGTCGGGCAAAAAATGCATCTCGATTTTGATGATGCCGTCGCCGGCGCAGTTTTCGCAGCGGCCGCCTTTAACATTGAAGCTGAACCGCCCAGGTGAGTAGCCGCGCAATTTCGCCTCGGGCGTTTGCGCGAACAATTCACGGATCGGTGTGAATAAACCGGTGTACGTGGCCGGGTTCGACCGAGGTGTGCGACCGATCGGCGATTGGTCAATGATTATCGCTTTGTCGAGTTGCTTGATGCCTTGGATATCATCGTGCTTGCCGGGCACGGTGTTGGCCCGCATCAATCGAGCCTGTAATTCTTTTGATAAAATATCATTAATCAGGCTGGACTTGCCCGAGCCGCTCACGCCGCTTACCACCACGAATTTCCCAAGAGGGATAACGACATCTATGCTCTGTAAATTATTTTCGCGGGCGCCTTTGATTACCAGTTCTTTGCCGTTACCGGCGCGGCGTTTTTTGGGAGTCGCGATACTTTTCGCACCGGCCAAATATTGCGCAGTGACACTTTCTTTCACTTGAATAACTTCGCTTGGCGACCCCGCAGCCACCACGTGTCCGCCGTGCACGCCGGCACCAGGGCCGATATCGAGCAAATGGTCGGCCGTCCGAATCGTCTCTTCGTCGTGCTCAACCACGATGACTGTGTTGCCCAGATCGCGCAAATGCTTCAAAGTTTTGATGAGCCGGTTGTTGTCACGTTGATGCAGACCGATGCTCGGCTCGTCCAAAACATACAGCACGCCTTGCAGGCCGGAACCAATCTGGGTGGCCAGGCGAATACGCTGCGCTTCTCCGCCGCTCAATGTCGTGGCGCTCCGCAACAAACTCAGGTAGTTCAGCCCGACTTCCTGCAGAAAATTCAGCCGCGCCATGATTTCTTTCATAATTTGTTTGGCGATGTGCAATTCCTGATCGCTTAAGCGCAATTCGTCGAACCAGCCAAGCGCATCGTCGATCGACAATTGGCAGACATCCATGATGGAACGGCTGTGCACCGTCACGGCTAATACCTCCGGTTTAAGCCGCAATCCATGGCACTTGTAGCACGGTTTTTCCTGCATGAACCGCTCGATGTCGCGGCGGATGAAGTCGCTCTCGGTTTCTTTGTGCCGGCGCTCGAGGTTCGGTACTACGCCTTCATACGTCGTCTCAAACGCGCGACCGCCGCCCAAGCTCACGCGGTACTTATCGGTGCCCGTACCGTACATGATACGTTCTATATTTTCGTGGCTGATTTCGCCGGTCGGCACGTGCAAGCTGAATCCATAGCGATCAGCGACCGCCTGCATTTTTTTCATATACCAGGCGTCGATGTTCACGCGATTGAACGGTCGGATCGCGCCTTCGGCAATCGTCAACCGGCCGTTCGGGATGACGAGCTCAGGATCAACTTCCAGCCGTGAACCCAACCCTGTACACACTGGGCAGGCGCCGTGCGGGCTATTGAAGCTAAACGTGCGTGGCTCGAGTTCGGGGATGACAATGTCGGGATGATCCGGACAAGCGTAGCGCAGACTGTATTGAAATTCCTCGTTACTATCAGCATTCACCACGTTCAGTTTGCCTTCGGCAACCTCCAGGGCCTGCTCGACACTTTGGGCTAGCCGGGTGCGGCTTTCATCGTTATTGACCAGCCGGTCGACCACAACTTCAATGGTGTGCTTGTAATTTTTATCAAGCGTTGGAAATTCGTCGAGCGCGTACACCACGCCGTCCACGCGGACGCGCGCAAAACCAGCCCGGGTGTATTGTTCCGGAATATGCTCAAACGCGCCCTTCTTATCAATCACTACCGGCGCCAGAATCATCAGCCTGGCGCCAACAGGCAACGCCGCCACTTGGTCGATAATTGCATTGGTGGTCTGGCGCGTGACCGGCTTGCCGCAGACCGGGCAATGCGGGATGCCGATGCGCGCAAAAAGCAGACGCAAATAGTCATAGATTTCAGTGACGGTCGCTACGGTGGAACGTGGATTGCGGCTTGTGGACTTCTGGTCGATTGAAATCGCTGGACTCAATCCGTCGATCTGATCGACATCCGGTTTTTCCATCAGCCCCAAAAATTGCCGGGCATAGCTGCTCAGACTTTCCACATATCGCCGCTGACCTTCGGCATAAATCGTATCAAATGCCAGGCTTGATTTGCCCGATCCGGACAGACCCGTTATAACGACGAGTTTGTCGCGCGGAATCTCAACATCAACATTTTTGAGGTTGTGTTCCCGCGCCCCTTTAACGATAATTTTGTCACTCACGGTCGACCTATTATACAGAAAAAATTAGCGGGATTCTAGTGTCGGGGCAAAGCGACGGGCTTAATCCGTAAAGCCAATCCGGCGCGCCTCAACGTTTCTGCCCGAAGCCTTCATACGAGCGATAGATATACTATCGACGGTCGTCAGCTCATTGAATCGGGATTTATGGTATTTCTCTTTCGTAATCTCATACCCATGCTTCGTCAAATCGCGAAAAGCTACGGTCAGGTGCGGATGATATGGCCACGGCATGTCATAATACAAATTTCGCGGCGCAGTAACCGGCCTGATTTTCTTGACCATTCGCTGTAGTTCGGGCGCTACCACGATGCCTAGATATACACCATACGGCGTGTTGCCGGGCAGCTTCCCGCCTGACCAATTATCGATAAAACCAAAATCGCGTACATTGACCGAGAACGGCTTCGTTTCGGCAACCGCATCTGCAAGTTGGGCGGTATACTCATCAAGTTCATCATCGCGCAACCACACTTCAGAACCCACCGAAATGTGCGGATCCCAGTCGTCCAAGCTAGCACGAGATCCGGTTAACCGGCTGATTTCACGTTGGATCGCCCGAACTTTTGCCATGAGTCCGGCATCCAAATACGCGACAAGTGTGTAACGCTTCATTTGATTCATAGACCGCTTCAATCATTTTTTGACGATACTTTATGCTAGCACATTTGGCGATTTAACGATAAAATCAGCGCGCAAGTGCCGATCCGCCAAGCGCCTGAGCTAATAGTCGGTTACCACGTTGATAACCGACATCTATGTCTTCGTTCTTAAACTCTGATGCACGGACTTCCAGCAATACATTCACGTCTTCTTGATCTTCCGGCATGCGGTCGGCGATAGCACCTAAAAGATGGCCATGGGGCGTTTGATCAAGATTGCCTTCTAGGGCTTGTACCAGATGCGCCCTTTTGCCGCCGAAATCTGGCCGAAATGACAGCTGCACTTCGCCGGGATCCGCGAATGCTCCGAACGATGCCAACTCGCCCACGAATCGTTGACACCATTCAAGATCTAGCGGCTCCATACCTCCGCGGCGAGCCAGCAGATGATGCGTATCCAGCGCAACTCCAAGCCTGTCAAAGCCGCGTAAATGCTGTTCCGCCAGCATATCTTGGGCCGTTCGTTCCGGCTGTCGAGGCCATAGCACCCGCCACCGTTCAAGCACCTCGACAGTCGGTTGGTGGAGAAAGGGCCCATATTCACTTAATGCGCTCAAAGCTTTATAGTTTATTGGCGGACGATTCGGGTGATCGCCAAGATATTGTTCATTTGGGTGAACTACGGTTGGTAACGTACGTTTTTGCTTCTGAACAGCTACACGTTGCAGAGGAACAAGTTTGCCAAGTGATCCGGCCACGGACGGCATGACCAATCTGATGAGCCCAGGTCCGGCAAACGATTGATGCAATGAATGAACCATACCATCAGCTACCAGTTGGAGCGCGACATCACGCCCGTGCAGATTCCTGACTACCGCATACTGCAGGCCGCGGACACCCATTGCTCGCAAGGCTTCTTGGTATGCTTCAGCAGTGCCGAACAAAATGTTTAGCGGCGGCAAGTTGAAAATCGAAGCATCAATGCTTAATTCTCGGCTCATAGTTTGGATAGTATGCCATATTTTTGCGTTAGACAACGAAAATGTTCACAGCGAGCGGGACGTACTTGCTTGCATACAGGCGGCAGCTTGCGGCTGTAAAATAGACATATGACAGTGCTGACAAAATGGTGGAAAAACCTGCCGGATGTGGTACGCAAACCGCTGGTACTCGTTGTTGGCTCAACCATCGTGTTGGTCGGCATTGCCTTGCTCGTTTTGCCCGGCCCGGGCTGGGTGGCAATATTTTTAGGATTTGCAATTCTGGCGACGGAATTCGCGTTTGCCGAACGGTTGCGCGCCTGGACCGTATTTCAGCTTAAACGACTTGGCAACAAGTTCTTGAATCGCAAATCATAAGCAGAACACAATTTTTTTGCCATTACTTCAATCTTGTGTTACATTGAAAATAATTTATACGTCCTACTTGGGGAGCGACGGATGCAAGATTTAATCGTCCTGGGGATTATTCCAGGCACCGACATTCAGATAGGTTTTTTGGGCTGGCTGACAATAGCCGCCACTATTTTATTGGCCCGGGTTGTCATTCGCCGTGAGCGCCAATCCAGCGCATTACGGTTTCTTGAGTTGCGCATCAGTTTAGTACTTGTCAATCGGCGAATTAAAAAGTCACAAAAATTAGCATAAGGCTACAGCAAACCTGCCAATTCTGCTTATTGTGCCGAGTTCTTGGTTCGCGCATCTTTCGTTAAGAGGCCAAGACGTAGTTTTTCTTTCAAAATACGAAGCATGCACGAGCATCGGCGCGCCATTGTCGTTTTCACCTGCATATATCGACATATGCCTAGACGGACCTATTCGCCAATTGATCAGATAACCGGTGTCATCAAATTTAGGGTCGAAGTTACTAAAATCGTAATTTTCATTTCCATGCCACAATATATCGCCCAAACATATTTAACCCAGATCAGAAATGTCCTTAAAATGCGTTGAATCAAGATAAAGTTCATACGGCAAGGCACCGTCAGGCAATAGATACCCGCTCGCACGGGCAAATAAGTACACGAGGGATACGCAATTTACGCCGCTTGCCCTTGCAACGTCCAAATTAGGAACCTTGCTCGGATTTTGCGTAAACTTGTACGAAAATGGATCTTCAACGCATAGCCGTAAAAAATCAGTATTTAACACGAGACACCTCACTAAATGTATGCTGGTATAAACAAGCTATTTAATTATCTGAATTCAATTAAAGAGTATGATCAGCAAAAACCCGACCACGTCGTAGTACGCTTATTTAGTAACATCGCGAACTTCCATCTGCATAAGTTTACAGAAGACTAGTGAACTCGTGCAAGAATAATAATTAATCGACAGCCGGCATTATTGATTCGCCGTAAAGTTTGAGCTCTTCTAACAGATACTGATGATTTTGCGTAAGTCCAGGCCTAATGGCAAGTGATTGCAGGCGCTCTATAAATTTTGCCATGCGGCTGTTTTGGCCGCCGCCGACAAGTTTTTGGGAACAAAATTTTTCCCAGGTTTCGCGCTCATCGCCGCTTAAACTTTCAGGAAAGTTGCGGGCTTTGTATAGCGGCAAAAGCGCTTTCAAGCGAATGTCTTTGAGGTTAGTCGCAAAGCCGTCCAAGTCGTCAGGCTCGGCCACGCGCAAGGCGCGACTGACGTTGCGGTCGGCATCGCCGATAAAGCCGTCATATAACTGCGCGTCGACATCTTGCTCGTTGCCGAGCAATTCGGCCTGCTGTTTTTTATCAAGTAATTCTAAAGCTTCGAGCAGACGCGGTATGAAATCCGGAAGGCTGGCGAGCTTCTGTCGGTTGGCTCCGATCGTTTGCAAGTCAATCTGAAGCCGTTTTTGACTCGCTTCGTCGAGCACGCTCATCGGCGCGACGGCCGGGCAGTGATTGTATTGGAGCGTTTTGACCGGCAGCCGCGGCGGCGCATTTTCGTCACGCGTGAATGCCCAACGCTCGGCAAGCTGCTTGGGCGATAGTTCAGTAAACTCAATTGGATCGTGCCGCAAGTCATACACCAGCGCGCCTTGTTTTTTTGGGTGGTCTGCCAGCTTGATCGCAATCGTCGTTTTTTCGAACTCGCTCGGATATTTGCCTGATGTGTACACGAATGGATCGTTGCCCCCTACCAAAGCCGCGACTTTTCGTTTGTCGCGGATATTGAGCAGGAAATCAAATAGTCTCGGCTGCTTGGTTTTGATGAGCTTCGCCACCGCCATGGTGGCCTTCACGTCAGCCAGCGCATCATGCGCGTCTTGGTGGTCGATCTTATTAACTGCAGTCAATAATTCCAACCGGTTGCTCGCGCGGCCATCCGGCGAGTAAGGCCATTCAATACCATCCGGCCTTAAAGCGCGTGTCATGCGCACTACGTCGAGTAAATCCCAGCGGCCGCGGTCATCCTTCCACTGCCACTCATATGCATCGTAAAAATTACGGTAGAGTAAGAAACGCATGAATTCGTCGTCAAAACGGACAGAGTTATAGCCCACGAAAATCGTGCCGGGCGTCGCGATTTCGTCCGTAAAAACTTTCAGAAACTCAGCCTCCGTCACGCCTTCGGCAATCGTCTGCTGCGGCGTGATGCCGGTCACTAGTATCGCATCCGGATCGGGCAGTATGTCCGGAGTAAGTTTTATGAGAAGGTTCACCGGCTCGCCGATCGGCTGCAAATCCATATCGGTTCGCTGGCCGGCAAACTGCATTATGCGGGCCGCCCGAGAGTTAAACCCGCTGGTCTCCAAATCATAAAAGAAAAAACTCGCAGCCATCATTCCAGTCTAACATGAAAGAAGTTAGAGCAAGTAGCGACAAGTTATCGTGATAAAGAAATCGCCATCTATTCCATACGAATATTATCGTTGAAAACGCGAATACCTAAGTATCCGGACGCTTCTTTGCGACGGAAATTTGCACTGGCCCATATCGCTACTTTGCCTGGGTAGCTTGCAAAAATATGCATGCGACGTTCTGCGACGCTTTCGTTAGAAAACGTTCCCCTCCACTCATCGCCCCTAACTGTACTCAAGTCCAGTCGGTCACTACAGGAAGCATCTGGTATAAACACACCCCGCAGACCAAATTTACCGAGCATTCCAGTAAAATCCGGCTCTGCAGCAGTAACTTTCCCCGCCACGACAACCCCGGGAAGTGCAAGTGCACGAAGATCAGTCTCAGGCAGCGGGACGCAAAATTCGGCATACTGCATTACGGAAAATTGCAAACCCCTATCTGCAGGCTGTGTCATGACTCAACTATCACAATCTAGGTTCAGCTTGTCAACTTTGATATTTAAAGCTCAAACTCGTTTTGCCGACACGGACTTGCAGACCAGTTTTGGTACCTTGCCGCGCAAGTTCTTACACGGCACACGATTTTGTGTATTTTGTCGTGCAAACCGTCGGTATTGTTATTCGCCGGGCCTCGACAAACCCAAAAGTGCTCTAATTACCCGTCTTGGCTGACGAGCACTTCTAGTCAGGCTGCCTAATTCTTTCTCAAGTAGTCCATGCTGCGTTTCGATGCTACCTGCTTCCGCCAAGCCCGAATTTGGCCCGAATTCGTCGAGAATATACTTACCGGTTTGCGGGTTGAGCCTTACCGGCACGATTCCTTGCAGTTCACGCGCACCCAAACGCAGCGGATAAACGGACTTTCTAAGAAGCGGTTGGAGGCCGAATGTCCGGTGATGCGGAATATATAATCTTCTCCGCTCCATAATTAGATCACTGTCTAGGTTTCGACCAAGTAACGTTTGGCCGAT
Source organism: uncultured Candidatus Saccharibacteria bacterium (assembly GCA_963742655.1). Classification (GTDB taxonomy): domain Bacteria; phylum Patescibacteriota; class Saccharimonadia; order Saccharimonadales; family UBA4665; genus JAICLK01. The sequence goes on along the minus strand of CAVUMM010000008.1, from coordinate 147,566 downwards.
TTCTCGGGCACCGCGTCCTGATACAAGCCTAGGCCTGGCTTCTTCAAAAAGCAGCACAGCACCTATGTCATGATAACTTCCAACACGATTTAGTTCGTAACCCTTAAATATGTGGCCCGACTCAGCCAACTCCCATAGATTCACGGCGGCGTCAATTATATTTGCGAGCGCGTTGAGCGGTTCGTCAGGTTGGGCGACCGGTGCCCCGTTGTGAGTGTGGGGAGTATTAATAACGTATTACTTTACCATTTTTTTATTACTACGTCAATTTTTATATTTCGAACTTGGCAACGTTTGCAATTGATATACGTTGGCCTGGCCGTGCACCTTGTCGTCTGAGTTCGTGCATGATGCCCATTTTGCGCATGATTTCGCGCAGGCGTTGGATAGCTTGATCGTTACTAAAGTCGGTGCGGGCGGCAAAGCGTTCGATTTTTTTGCCGGAAACAACGAACTGGTCTTTTTCTTTGGTAACTTTCCAAGTATCATCGCTGTCTGGCAACGTGATGACTGGCAGGCCATCTTTGTTGGTTTTTTTGGCCAACGCCTGTTTTTGCTTCGCGGCTGCAGCCTTAACGGCGTAGAGTAATTCCTGCACGCCTTTGCCGGATTGAGCGGAAATTGCGAACAGGGGCGTATTTTTGGGTATGACTTTGCGAAGTTTCGACAGTAAATCAGCGATCATTTCGTCGTCAAGTCCGTCAATTTTATTCAGCGCGACTAACTGGGCTCGCTTGCTCAAGTTTACTTTGTATGATGTAAGTTCCGACTGTATGGTTCTGTAAGCCTCTGTTAAATCTTCCTGATACGCGTCTACGAGATGTACCAAAACACCGGCGCGCTCGATGTGCCGCAAGAATTCGTGCCCGAGCCCTTTGCCTTCGGCCGCTCCCTCGATCAACCCGGGGATGTCTGCAAAAAGCAGGCTTGATTTTTTGTCTATATCAACTACACCGAGATTCGGGCTGAGCGTGGTAAAAGGATAATCGGCGATTTCCGGCCGGGCATTACTGATCCGCCCGAGCAATGTTGATTTGCCGGCATTGGGCAGGCCGACAAGTCCGACGTCAGCAATCATTTTCAGTTCCAATTCCACCTGGAGCGATTCGCCCTTTTCGCCCTTTTCGGCGAAAGTCGGCGCCTGCCGGGTTGAACTAACAAAATGCGCGTTACCGAATCCGCCTTTGCCGCCCTTGGCTATGACAGCTTTTTGCTCGTCTTTTGCCAAATCTATGATCAGTTTTCCCGCGTCATCCACTACCTGCGTACCGACCGGCACGGTAATCGTCAGATCGACTGCGCTTCTGCCGTGTTTGCGGCGTTTGCTTCCCGGCTGGCCGGTTTCGGCCTTCAGCTCCTTTTGATATCGGAATTGCGCCAGAGTATTTTCGTTGCGGCTGGCCTGCAAAATGACGCTGCCGCCATCGCCGCCATCGCCGCCGTCCGGCCCGCCGTGGTCAACAAACTTCTCACGCCGAAAGCTCATCGCACCATCGCCGCCATCCCCGGCAGAAAAAGAAACAGAAACCTTATCAATAAACTTCATTGCTTAACAGTATACGGTATACAACCGCCAGTAAACAGCGCTCCGCAGGTGGAAGACCTGCGTAGCTTAAGTGCAGTGCAAGTCGAATGCGAGCAACGCACGAAGCCGTACTTGTTGGTACGGCGTAGGAGCAGCGGAACATTCAACGCCGCAATGTGCCAGTCACGGGTCTTACGGTGATATGTAGTTCGGGAATGTGGACGCCGGTACCCAACCGCTATACCCGACCGCGCCCCAGCCCGCGATACCATTCATGTCACGGAACTGAATCATGTTGCCCTTCACTGCGTTAACGATCGCTACGTGGCCCTCACCGCCAGCCGCATATGGCGTTTGCGCAACGGCTCCGACCTTTGGCGCGCTGCTGACATTCCAACCGCTTAAGCCCGCGTAGTATGCCCACGAGCTCGCATTACCCCAGTTACTCGGAACTGCAACCTGCGTTGCCACATACCACGTGCAAAAGCCATAATCATATCCATTTCCGTTATAAATCGGACCGACTCCCCAAGGGAACCCGTTCGAATAGCTATTGCCGTAATATGTCGTCGTCGCAGCGGACTGCACTTGGCCATTCGGAATGATAATGCGTTCACCTTTTCGTAAACCGCCGATTTCGGCGTCGTTGTATTCGATGATTTTCTGTTCGTTGGCATGATATGCCTGCGCCAGGCTGGCCGGCGTGTCACCGGCTTTCACGATATATACGATGCCGTTTAGAGGCGGGATGTATAGCAACTGTCCTGGCGAGACATCTTCGCCATTGATATTATTCGACCAGCGGATACTGTCCGAAGTCACATCAAATGCTGCGGCAATGCTGGCAATAGAGTCACCATGTTTAGTGACGTACTGTTTGATGTCGGCATTCGATTTAAAGGCGGTGGCCACCACTTGTGGCTTGGAGACTAAGTTGGCAGATGATTCAACGACCGCCTGTTCGGCGTTTTCAGTCTGGGCTTGATTCGTCACCGCGGTTGTCTCCGGCAAATTGGCCAGCCGCGCCACATTCACCGCGATATCTGCCGACGAAAGCTGATCCAAAGGGCTCGTAGCCATCGCGCTGTCATTTGCGGCAGATGCCGTAGAATTCGACAAAGAAACGCTCGCCTGAGGATTTCGGACTACGAACCACACGACGCCACCTAGCAGCAGAATGTTTATGCCAAGCAGGCTATAACGCACAAAACGGCGCCTTGCGATTTTCCGGCCCAGTCGCTTTTGCAACCGCAAGTAAACGCGCCCTGATTGCTCTAGCTGCAGACGGGCAGTAATCGACGAATGAGTTGATGAATTACTAATATCGTGATCCTCTTGCTATTTTACCCACCTGCTTTGCTCGCGTCAGTCAATGGCAGAAAGTGCGAGCCCTGAAAGCAACCAGCCTATACCGCGTTCGATCGCATCCTGAAAACTGCCTGCTCTAGGGCTAGATTATACCAAACCGCCCATCCTTTTCAATGGCATAAACGGCCTAATTTATTGGCCTTCCGAGAGTGAAGAAGCGACGCTACGGCGTACTTGAACAGAGTTTATGGCAATACTGCGCCGCTTGCTGCTCGTGCTCCTGCGCCGTTTTCGAAAAGTAAGTCTTGCCGTTGTCACCGGTCACAAAATACAACCAGCTCGTATTAGCGGGATGGGCGACGGCCTGTAGGGAGCTGTCGCTCACATTGCTGATCGGGCCGGGCGGCAAGCCTTTGTGGATTAGCGTGTTATACGGTGAATCGTAGGTGGTGCTGGGCTTCATGCCGGCCAATAATGCGCCGTAAAATGCCGTTACGTCACTGCCGAGCGGCATTCCCATTTTGAGCCGCGATAAAAACACTTGAGCCGCCTGCGCACGGTCAGAATTCTCAGATACTTCCTGCTCTACGATAGAAGCCAATGTTACCCCCTGGTAAACAGTCAGCCCTTCCCTGGCAAATGCAGCCCGGATATCGGGAGTCAGATGTTGACCCATTTCAGTCAGGGATTCCTGGATTATCAATTGCGGATTGGTATTGGCGTCCTTCTGGAACGTATCGGGGAACAAAAATCCTTCCAGGTTCGCACCAGCCGGTTTGTCAGCCAATGCCGTGTAGCCCGAATAAATGGAAGGATTCATGGCATTATTGACTGCGATCGCCGTAAAGCCGGACTTAACCAGCCCCTCCCGAACTTGGCTCAATCGTTGACCCGGTAAAATTGTCACTAGATTCGTCGCGACTTTACCGCTGGAAAGACGATCTACGATCACCGGCGTGCTCATACTCTGTCGTAGTGCGTAGGTTCCGGCCTGTAAGTCGCCGTGCGCACCGTGGCTCCCAACGTACCACTCGAACGCGGCAGCGCTGCGAATAAGGCCGTCTTTGCGCAAAAGTGCGGCAATATCCGGTGTGGATGCGCCGTCGGCAATGGTCACCACTTTGATTTGGTTACTGCTGCTGACCGGTCGCAGATTTGCGTAATACTCGTGTCGTACGACAGCGGCAGCGAAGATAAATAGAACCAGCAGGAAAACGAATACAGTCACCACACGTCGAAAGCCGCGGTGATACTGTCGCTTGGCCATATACGGTGTCGTGTAACGGTTGCGTTTGCGGAACATCATGATGCACCTTGTCTGCGGTCTTGCATGTAGTCTTCCAGTATATACGTCGCAGCTAATGCGTCTATATCTGACTTCTTATACGGTTTTCCCCGGGCTTTCAGCTCGTCTTCAGCTTTACGGCTTGTCAATGCTTCGTCCTGCAAAATAATTGGCACGTTCACGTTAGTCGTAAGCTGTTCCACGAATTTTCGGATGGTGCCGGTCTGCGCCGTCTCCTGGCCGTCCAGCCCGCGCGGCAATCCCACGACCAGCGCGTTCACGCCTTCGGCATCGAGCATTTTTTGAATGTCTTGCATCGTGCGTTCCGTTCGTTCAAGCGTCGTTAGAGGATTTGCGATGCCTACACTTAAAGTCGCTCGAGCAACCCCGATCCGCCGCTCGCCCACATCCAGCGCTATTACTGTATCAAGCTTATCCGCCATTATTTGACGAAGACTTTTTAAAGACAATCGTGATTTTTGCCGGGTTTTTCGGCACCGTTTCCACCCAGAACGGACTGAAATGTACCGATACGTCTTCTACGCCAGGGTTTCCCTTCACAACGCTTCTCGCTTCGCCGCTTTTCATTCCCTCGATAGATTTTTTGAGTTCTGTTTTGTCAAGGTGTGGGCCGATCACCGAAGTAACTTGCAAGTCGACCTGCGTCTTGCTATTGCTGCCGGGATTCGGCATCACGATACTGCCATTGCCCAGACCGTCATCCTGGATGGCCTGCTTGTTGGTATCGATTTGTTGATTGACGCTGGCGGCTATCAGCTTATCAAGATCGGATTTCTGCACACCGAACATGGTGTAGGTGACGTTTTCAGTGTACGTTACGCTGGATATCTGGTCGCCGACTTTGGCAGTAGTGTTGGATCGTGGATTACCGGCCACGAACGTGGCGTTCACGGCATACAAACCTTCGCCTTGCAGGGTTTGTTCGAGTTGGGATTTAATGGCGTTTTTGTCCGCGCTTTGTTGTGCCTGTTTTTTGGCGCTGTCTATGTCCGATTGCTGGACAACGGTCACGATTTTGTCGGTGCCGCCGCTTGTTGAACCCGAACCACTGACATTGGAGTGACCGGCTACAGAAAATGATGTACCGCTGCCCAAATTATATTGTGTACCGCCGTCTTGTGCGGCAATATTCACCGAATTGGAAGTAAAGTTAGCGCAATTCCCGTTCGGAGTTCCGCTGAAGCTGAAGCTTGCATCATCTTGGGTGATGAATGTCAGCCCGTTCTGGCGCTTAAACCCGTACCCGCCGGCACATCATCCGGCGTACCGAGATTTGGCGCGCAGGCTTGTGCGGTAAGCGTCACGCTGCCCGTCGCTTTATCTCCCTGGTTCTTTTTACCGCTCGCAGACGCTTGGCCGGTGTATATTTTTTGCACCGTGGAGACTTTGGCGGGCACGACCTGGGCGTTCGTATCGACACTTGTGGCATTTGTATCGAGCGTTGGCGTCAGATTACTGTTGACGTTCGACGTGTCAGTCTTTATAGTAACGGTCGCTTTCGGCAGAACATTGTTCGCGAGTATCCAACCGACTATCAATGCCGCCAGTATCAATACGCCGAGCACGAGCCGCATGCGGAATTTACCGAAGTCGGGTACTTTCAGCTTTTTATCTTGCCTTTTTTGCCCCCGGCCTTTCCAGCTGCACCGGCCGCAGCTAACGCGCCGACGTCTTTGTCTTCATTGTCGGCAGGTGATGTGGGGTTCGCTATTGTCAATCTCGATGGTTTCTTCCGGTGATTGTTCCGGGCTGACGGGGCTCGCGTCGCCGGCCAGTTCGCCAACCGGTTTTTCGGCGGCTTTTTGTCGGGTCAAAATCTTCGCCGCTGTCGACCGGAGCTTCTTCGATAGCATCATCGGCTGAGTGTCGGCGGACACGGCAGCCGCCGGTACTTCCGGTTTACTCTGAAGCGTCTTGGCAACGTACAGGCCCACGCTGCCTGCCATCGGCAGTAGACCAGACTCGGAGGTAATGAGCACCGCCTGCTTCTTTGCGGTATCGGCCCGCTTCTTGAGCAGCTTCATATTCACGATGCTTTGGAATACGCTTGCCCGTTTGGGCAATACCAATGCGACAATCTTGCTGTCGGAATTCGTGACCTTGTCTATCATGCCGGTGATTTCATCGTCCACATCAACATAGACGACGTCTTTGCCATTGCTGCTCATGAGACAAACCTACGGTACTCTACCCCACAAAATGCTAAGCATTTTCCGGGGGCCCCGAGCTTCTCATCGCTCGGGGCACGAAGTGAATTCGTGCTCCGGCTGCTCTTTTCCCTTAACCGCTGGGGTGACTTAGTGACTAATCGATAGTGCCTAAATTTCATAGCTCAGACTCTTAACATTCTATCAAGTTTTTCTTTGATACTTGCCCCGGCGGCGCCTGTTCCGGCAAAGCGCATCGTATCCATGCCGACCCGGAGTAATCCCATAGCCGTGATGAAAGTGTGATCAGTAACATCGCCGGTTTTGTCATGGATGCCGACAACTTGCTCTGGGCGGATGTGCTTGATGACCGGCTTGCGGGTGAAGGGCAGTTCTTTGTACCAATCAGCTGATTCGAGACGCTCCATCAGCATATCAAGACTGGAACCGCCGCCGCACAAAAACATGCGGTATGGCAGATGGTCGAGCTTGTCGAATTCCTGCAGTGCAAGCTCCACGCCGCTGACCCAGACATCCAGCGTTTTTTCGAGCGCCTTCTTCACGGCATCGAGCTTGTGGTCAGGGATCCTGCCGGAATCCAGGCCAAGTTTCAATTGCTCGGCGGCTGTAAACTCCACGCCTACGTCACGCTCGATAGAACGCGTGTAGGCGCGTCCGCCGATACCGAACATCTTGGTGCCTTGCACGCCGCCATCATTAATGACGGCAATGTCAGTCGTGCCGCCGCCGACGTCCATCAGGATGGCACTGAGCGTAGCATTCGGATTGTCGCCGATAACCGAACGGGCCACCGCGAACGGTTCTGCCGCCACGGCCAGCAAATCCAGATCGAGCTGCTGTGCGGTGCGCTCCAGGGCTCCGATGTGAATCATCGGTGCGAATGCCGTGTATAGCTGCACTACGACATCTTTACCTTGGAATCCGATTGGATTGGTGACCGGATAGCCGTCGATTTCGATATTCACCAAGGCGCTATTGACCAGACGTACCTCGACAGTTTTGCCGCCAAGTTCTACCGCCAGCTGCTGCTTCGCCTTGGTCTCAGCCCGCTGTTGCACCAGTTTGATAATGCGCTCCATTTCACCGATATCCAACGGTTTGCTGGCATCCTTGCGCGCGCACCGGACCGTAGTGGTCGTGCCTTTCACTAATTCGCCGGCAATGCCGATAATCGCCGTACGAACACTTACGCCGGCCTGTTGCTCGGCCTGGTTCAGGGCTTTGTCGCAATTTTCGACGACACTGGTGATATCCGAAATCGCGCCGGCTTGCATGTCGCTCAAACTCTGGTGCTGCCGACCCACGCCAACTATTTCCACATCATCGCCGCTGGCCGGGACTTTGCCGATCAGCGCCTTGACAAATTCAGTTCCAATATCGAGTGCCACGACATACTGGTCTTCGGCTGGGCGTTTGGCGTTGGCTTTAGCCTCAGCCGCAGCCTCTTTGGCAACCACTTTCGCTTTATCTAAAGCAGTGCGGCTTAACGTCTTAAATTTGTTTAGCATAATCGAGAATAATTATAGCATGCACCGGATTTGTTGCACCGTTCACAACTCTTGCCTGCGGATTCAAGCCGTGGCTGCTCACACTATTTGCACAACACATCATGAAGCAATGGCTTCTTCGGCCCTGGCCGCAGCCTCTATCATTAATCTGGCCCATAGACGGGGACGGCCTGCCATGACTTTAAGCCTGATCCCCCTGCGCTCCCTGTCGGACATGCGGCCGGCAACACCCCACTGGTCCCTGCGAACAAGCGCGTCCGCCAGACACTCGGCGACCACTCTGCATTTTCCGCATACCTCTTGTTTGACTCGATGCTGAGCCGCACCGGCTACAAATAAAGCATCCGGGTCAATTTCATTGCAATCCATCCGCAATTGCCACTTAGGGCTGACACGATCCGAGCCCGACAGAATCAATCGCGCCAGCTTTAAATTTACCCCAGCCGGATCTAATATAATTTTTAGTTCACCCCCTTTTTCCAACAATAATGTATCGCGTTCACAATCAATGATTTCGTCCCTGCTGAGCTCGAGACAATTTGCCACCGCTTTGTAGCGATGGACACCTCCATCATCTTCGCCGAAACCATAAAGCATCGCAATGGCCGGTTTAAACTTAAGTTTGATATATCCGCACCTAGCCAGATGCGACTGCGCTAACGCGCGCAAGTCAGCCATGCTCGCATCGAGCGGCACGTCAGGCCCTTGCCAAAGTTCCTTTGCTGCCGCCAGAAAAACAAAGGGGCTCTTTGGTACCGTAGGTTGTGCGGCCACCCATTTCACTAAAGCGAGCGTATCATTAGTTTGGCAAATTCTAGCCGCCTGTAACACTGTTGCTTCAACTGTTTGGCGATAAGGATGTGAATACTTCGGTGCCTGCCAGTCACGCATAGATCCGGTGCCGTACATTTCGGCCAAGGTTTTTTTGATGTTGATATTCGCGTTGACGGCAGATTTGAGCGTTTTAGGCAAGATTGCGAACATCCGTTCTTCGCAGACGGCACGTTCGGCATCGGACATTCCAGCGTAAATCGATTCAATCTCCACAAGAAAATGCTCGCCATCCGATGTCTCGACCTCATCAGCCGCTGAACTTTCCGCGACGGCCACGGCAGCGACAAATCTGGGAGTCTCTTCTGCGGATGGCTGTACCGCGGCTTCCCCCGTCTGGCTGTCCTCGGCAGGCGGAAAACGAGGCCCGTCAAGTTCAACTTGCCCCAGTAACAGCTGCGTCCCGAGTGACAGCACCGCTTCGTCTGGCAATTCGGCCAGCCAATCAGATGCAAAACCATCCAAGGCTAATAATTCCCTGCTTTGTGTTGCGTCAGATAATTGCGACATCAGTTTACCCTGACTTTTATTTTAGCAAGGACGCCGACCAAAAAGTTGTCGAGCTGCCGCGCGTAATACTGCGGGAGGTTTGTCACGAGCGGCTTGGCAGGCGCCGTGATACGCTCACCGCCAATCAAATCGGTGACTACCTCCATGACGTTACCGCCCTGGACGAATAAGCCTTCCAGTGTGCTCCGTTCAAGTCCGTCAAGCCGGTGTAAGCCGCCACGTTGCAGTGCTTTTCCATATACTTGCGCCGCCAATCGCCGCGGAAGCCGGCTCGGGCGGCGCAGGTCAAATAGCGCGCCGTCCAATTCTGCGAATTCGGACCCGTTAAGCCCGGCAACGGGCTCAAGAATCCCCATGGTGCTTCTGGCGCGACGGCTTCCCCGCGCCCAAAAGGCAAAATTTACCGCATCTTCAGCCGACAGCCAAGCTATACCGTTTTCCGGTGCAAATATTTTTTGAGTCACGACATTCCATCGAAACGGCGATATTTTCAGCAAGTAGGGCACATCGGCAGCCTCGCTTGCTTCGAGGTTCATCCGTGAAGGCAAGTCGCCAAGTATAACGGCGTCCGCGGGTATTCCGCGGCCCAATTCATCAATTACCTGGCGGGCATTGGGCGGTGTTAAACAAAATGAAAGTTTTGGCGCTCCGGCAACGTGCCTGTTATAGAAAAATCTCTTTTGGCTGTCCGGTAGAACTTTGTTGGACCTCGTGACATGTTCGTTAACCCGGGTCCTGTGCCTTCCCAGCGCCGCGGCCATATCCTGCACAGATACATCTTTTAATGGATCGTAGGATACATACTCGCTATCGAGAAAAGCTTCTATTCTGGAATTTTCATCAGCGGTCACAAACGGTAATTTTCGGTTTGTGCGGGAGGGAAAATGCGCCCAATCAGGCGATATTCCGAGCACACCCAAAACCGTGTCAAGCTTGGAGGCAGAAATTTTCCGGCTGCGTTTTATGTCTGCCAGTAGTACCGGTTCGCCTTCAGCGCGTTTAAATATTTCATTTTTTCGAGCCCACGCAAGCGCAGCCGGATTTATGTAATAAGCCCGCCCCCTTATGCTGCCACCCCTTCGAAAATAAGGCGGCTCAGCATCTTCGCCGCGCGGAAATGCGTCGAGCCCGTGGAGCAGTGATGATGTTGCAGTCAGGCCGAATTCGTTTAGCATCGCACGGGTTGACGGCGGCCAGCCCTTTGGCGGCGGTTTTCTAAAACCGACACTTAATGATGCCAATACCACCCCGTTATATTCTTGAACTGCTTCTAGCAGATGCATTGGAAATTGCCGAATTTCGATACGTCCGTCATCGTATTCTTTGCCCGATCTGCCCGGATGGCTGGTATAACCGGGACGACCTATGACCGTTCCCTGCACGATCGGGGATAATTCAGGCATCCCGACTACATGAAAGAACGTATATAACTTGCCCCTGTTCCTGCCGCTGAATATCGTATCGATCAGCTGGATACAGATCGTCAGTCTATCTTTTAACCTGCCGCCGCGTCCGAATTCCTGTGTAACATCTACGATTGAACCTCGCGGTGCGACTTCAAATACAAATTCGATTTTATCGCTATCCACATTTTCGGTTAGGTATTTCGAATGGAAAAGCACATCAATTTCGCCTTCGTTAAACTTATCCCAGAGCTCTTTCCGCTTGCGTCTTTTTTGATAACCGCCTATCGCTGCCGCGCGAATTGTCTTAATCTGTTGCGTTTCCGCATCCACCACCCTTAATCCATCGACTAGCCTGGCAAGACGGCGGGCATGGGCTACGGAATGAAATTCCTCGTCTGCCCCCCACACACACGACACAATACCCGATCTGCCCAGCTCCACGAGCATACACACGACATCCGCAATGCGTTGATTGCGTTCCGTGTCGTTAAGCAGCGGCTCAAGGTCTTTTTCCGTGAACGTATCCCGCTTTGAATCTATATGCAGGGTCCTGCCGCTTGCAATCGCAAATAACTGGACGCCATTCGCAATATTCATATCAAGCGAATCAGGCACCGACAGTTGATCAATAGTCTCTAAGCCTAAAATATTCCTGACGCTTCTGGCAGTTTCCGCTTCGTCTTCAGGGTCCGTAAACCTGTCGGTCGCGGTTAAGCCAAGTACCAGTTTATTCTGCATCAATGTACGCATGCGTGCGCTCAATTTAGGCCCGAGCGCGCGGTGGATCTCATTTCCGACAACCATGTCTACGCCTCCGCACAACCGCTCAAATTCAGCATCGCTGATTGAAACGAGCCACTTATATGTTTTTCTAGTTACAGGTGGCTGCGCCGCATCCGTTGACCAATCTTCGCCAGTTGCCACTTCTGGTGCATATTCGCTGAGTTTTTCTTTTGCTTCGTCAAGATCTGACAATTTCGGAGCCAGCCATAATGCGCTTAACGGTTGTTCGCCCGCACCGACTGGCTGCCCGATTCCCACGGCTGCGATAGTCTTCGCCGCAATTACGCCTTTGCCTGACGACATCGCGAAGTGAATCAATCCTCCTCTTGGATCGTCGCCTTCCGGTTCACGCCCAAAAAACTCAGCGATTTTTTCGTAGACCGGTTGCTGCCGCCTGCCGCGTGCATCATTCGGATTTTCTGAACGAACCGTGTCCAGGAACGAGCCATAATTACGCAACATAGCATGCCGGCGCCCAGCCATACCAGCCCGCACTCCCGACTCGGCAGCGCTTTCTTCAATTAACGGGACGAGGCTGAGTCTCTGGCCGAATTGATTTGTTTCAAATGCGCTTCGTAACGCCGCAAATCTTTCGTCCAGCGCCGCGCCGAGTGTCAATTCGCCAAGTCTTTTTCGAAGAACCCGAATATCCCCAATTACCGCTTCGAGCGCTTGCTCCCGCTGTTCGGCAGCTTGCTCCGGGTCGCCTGCCATACTAACGGCAATTTCTCCGACTCCTAAAAGAGACGCGGCCATGTTTCGTTGATCGGGATCAACCGCGTTTCCCGTCCTGTCACTATAAAAATCACGGGTTAAAATTAATGCCAGCGCAGCCTGGGCTTGATCCGTTGATGATAAACGCTCCACCGTTTCCGGTGATAGAATTCCAGAGCCAACCAGAAGCATGCTCGCATAGTTCTGCTCAACGTCTGGCTGGTCGAAACCGGCCTGCTCGCCTTGCCTGAGCGGCACGACTTTCCCCATACCAACACTATGCCAATTTTTGATTGTTCACGCAACTCAAGAGGAAGCTGGCGGTGCTTCAGTATTTTCCGTCAACATCAAACGTTGGCTCAGCCGCCTAAGTACCGGCAGAAGATAATTATTGTCCGCAGGCTCATCATATTCACACTGGTCAACCACCATTTCCCATATGCCGACATTGCCGACATACACCGGTTCGATATATTCATAACCGAGTTTTTCAGCGTCGATGTAATGTACAATATTCAACGTCTTATTAAGCTGATACGCCAGCAAATACAGTGCTTCATATTGCTGCAACCCGTAACCTGTAGCGGCTGCAACGGCGATCGTACCGGCAGCCAACCTACGTTGATATCGCGGCGGCCAGTTGCCACTGGTTCCGCCAAACCACACGGCGTGAGCAAAGTCGACCTCTCCGTCTTCATCAAATATACGATCATAGTCTGAAATCGCCACGACGCCAATTGTTTGTACTTTCTGGCGATTCCCTCTACCGGCAATACATCGTACTCCCCATGAAGTGGTGTCATCATCGTATAAATCAGCCATCAATACTTCTTGTATTTTCGGATCGGGCACCGGGTTGGCGAGAAATTTATCAATACAGTCTTGTGTGACTAAACCAAGATGAACCATCCGGTTACGTCCGGCTGCGATTTCGATGCTCGGACCTTGAATCATACAAACTTATCCTAAATTAACATTACTGTAATAACTTAGGCGCCCGGGTCACCTCTTGGCAAAGATGAAATATCGGATACCAGTTGAAGTTTCTTGCTTAGGCTCCTGAGCGCCAGCGGTACGTAATCACCATCTTCCGGGCTGCCAAATACCGTTCGAAAAATTTCCATTTCAGGGACTTCAACATCACCTACCAGCATAGGGCCTCGCAATGAATAGCCCAACCCGCCGGCTTCGGTGAACTTTGCCATGCTAAATTTGTCACTTAGATTATATGCCAGAAAATACAGATGATCATAAAATCGCAAGCCGTAACCGGTTGCTATCGCCGCAGCAATAGCCGCGGTTGGGACACGAATATCAGATCGTCTTTTTCGGTCGTTTGAAATCATCCCATACCAAACCTGGTGCGCGTTATCAATTTCCGCCGCATCAGGCATTTCGCGGCCATAGCTTGACAGCGCAACGATTCCCACGGCTTGAGCGACTTCCTCTTGGTCGCGTCCGGCTTCCGTCGATCGCACTCCCCACGCAACCGTATCGGCTTCATTTAGATATCCTAGGAAATACTCATGCACGGCCGCGTCCGGTAACTGACTTCCAGCAAAACGGTCAGCAATTTCGTCAGTAACCGGTCCAAAGTGTACGGTTCTCGATCCGTTTATCACTGAAATTTCCGGGACGGCTAACATGTGATGACTATGACAACACGGCTTTGATGCGGCGGATGCCGGCGGACGAACTCTCTTCTTTGATGATTTTGAAAGTTTTACCTTCCTCCGCGAGTTGCCCGGTGTTTTCGACGTGCGGGCCGCCGCAGATTTCAAAGCTGAATGGCTTGTCGGCGCCGTCTGCGATCATTTTGTAGACTTTGACGGTGTCGCCATAGCGGTCGCCGAACTGGCCGAGCGCGCCTTTTTCTTCGATGGCGACTTTAGTCGGATATTCCTCGAACGACACCATTAAATCGTTCTTGATCTGCTGGTTGACAACGTCTTCGACCTTGCTAATCTGCTCCGGCGTCATTTTTTCGGGATGGCTGAAGTCAAAGCGCAAACGCTCTTCGGTAATATTTGATCCGCGCTGGATAACATGCGGCCCCAATACATCGCGAAGCGCCTGGTACATCAGATGGGTTGCCGTGTGGTACTTCTTGTGCTGCAACGTCTGCCCGCCAAGCCCGCCCTTGAAGGTACCTTTGAACGCAGTTTGACTGCGTGCGCGCTGCTCGGACATCTTCGCATCAAATTGATTTTGCCATTCGTCATCTACTTTAACGTTTTGCTTAAAAGCTTCTTCCAAGCTCAATTCCGTCGGGAAACCATATGTGTCGTAGAGCTCAAAAACAATATCACCACTTAATTTTTTCGAATTTTTTTGCACCAACTTCTCGAATTCGCGAAGACCGCGGCGCAACGTCTGGCGGAAGATTTTTTCTTCTTTTACAAGCACTTCGACAACTTTTTCGCGGTTAGCCGCAACTTCGGGATAATCGTCCTTATACAGGTCAGCTATTGTTGGCACTACTTGCTCCAGGAAATTCTGTTCGACACCTAGCTCAAACGCATAGCGAATCGCGCGGCGTATGAGCCGGCGCATCACATAACCTTGCGTTTTGTTGCTTGGCACGACGCTGTCGACCGCCAGGAATGTCGCGGCGCGCAAGTGGTCGGCGATGACACGCATGCTTTCGGTGTGGCTGTCATATTTTTTGCCGGAAATTTCCTCCAGTTTTTGTACGATCGGCCACAAAATGCTGATTTTGAATACATCCGGGCTATTAATGGCCGCCATGGCGGCACGCTCCAATCCAACGCCGCAGTCAACATTCTGCTTTGGCAACTTTTCAAAACCTTTTTCGGTCTTGACGTATTCCATAAACACGCTGTTACCGATTTCAACGAACTTGCCACAGTCGCAATTTGGGTGGCAATGTTCGCCGTATTCCGGATTGTGCTCTACGAAATCGAACTCGTAAAACACTTCACTCGTCGTTCCGCCCGGCTCACCAACCGGCATTTCCGCTGGCGTACCGGCGCGTGACCACCAGTTTTTCTTTACATCGTAATAAAAAATCCGCTCGCCCGGCTGTATACCTCGTTGAGCTGCAGATTCTTCGCCACCTAAGTCTGCCTCTTTGGCTTCGATATTTTTTTCGGCATACAACTTTTTCCAGAGGCCAGAGCTTTCCGTGTCGCGCGGAATGTTGTTGGTGTCGTCACCAATAAAACACGTTACATACAATTTTTGCGGGTCAAGTCCAATTTCACTGGTAAAAAGCTCCCAAATCCAGGGAATTTGCTCAGCTTTGAAATAGTCACCAAGGCTCCAGTTACCAAGCATTTCAAACAACGTGTCATGGCGGTTATCGCCGACCTCTTCGATATCTTGTGCGCGAAATACCGGCTGTGAATCGACCAAACGCGTGCCGTCGGGATGCTGTTCACCCAGAAGGTACGGCACCAGCGGTTGCATGCCGCTACCAGTGAAAAGTGTGGTCGGGTCGTTTTGCGGCACCAAAAGTGCGCGCGAAATAACCTTGTGTCCCCGTGCTTTGAAGAATTCCAGATACTGCTTGCGAATTTCCTGTGCTGTCATGTGTCACTCCTTAGCTAAAATTAAAACCTCGTTACTGCCAAACATTACTCCATCAGTAAAATGTTTGACAAGAACGAGGTTTCTCGCGGTACCATCTTGTCTTTGCCGCCGCATCACTGTGGCTGGCCTCGCTAGCTGAATTATCTTCAGCGTCTCATGTAACGGCTGAGCTGCCGGCACTGCTCATCGCAGGCTGCTCGCGGGTGGCTTAGGACTAGCTTTGATACTCATTTTCACCAACCATGAGTTCTCTTTGAATCGCCGACTATCCTTAATCCCGGTCAACGCTTTGCAATCAGTTTATACTTATGAACAACAGATGTCAATCGCCTGCCCCTCTGACAAAATCCAATCACCACGATTGTCTAGTTTCTAAATACTAATTCGGCCGCCGTAACATCGTCACCGTTTTTCGTTTCGACAAGCTCCACGTTCACGCCGCCAACATTCTCGAACTGGCCCGGGACGATGCTTACGGAATCATGCCAGCCATGCGGTTCGACGAATGACGTGCCGTTGCCGTGGATCAGCACGGTCCAGGTATTTTCTGTACCGCAAGTAAACTCAATGTTTTCTGTGGAGCCTAAAAATTTATCGGCCGGATTTTCAGTACACGTAACGTGCGTTTCAGCCCCGCTCGGCGCACCGCCAGTTTGTTGACTGGCTCCAGCTGTCGGAGACGCGCTTGTGGTCGGCTGCATGTTTGCTCCGCTTTCTGCGCCACTAAAAGGATTGTCCAACCAAAAGTATAAGCCACCCGCAAGAGCCAAAGCACTTGCGCCAACGCCAATAAATATGAAGCGTCCAGGTTTGGGAATTAACTGTGAATTAGGATCAAAATATTTCGGGTATTGATCGCGTGGCTCTTCTGGCAATGGCGGGACTTGGGCAGGCCGGGGCTCCCACCATTGACGTCCGCCATCATCAGGATGGGATCGCGGTGGAAATGTATGCGGCTCGCCAGGATGAGAACGCAATGGGCGCGGAGGTGGTAGTTCGTCTGGCAGAACAGGACGCAGGTGTGATGGCCGAGGAGGCGTCTCTTCCGGAATAGGTGACTCTTGCTGAGGTTGAGCATTTTGCGGAGTGACTTTTCGTAACACAACCTGGCTCCAGCGCCTCAACCCTTCGGGTACGACTGGTATCGATGTCGTAACGCTAACTACGCCGCCCACTAGCCCGCCTGGAAGTACTCGAAGCCTACGTCGCGGCTCGCCAAGATCTTGTTCGTCCGGCGCCTCTTCTGCGACTCCAGCTGGTATAGGCGCCGGGTCTCCGACACGACCATGCAAGGCATCCAGCCGTTGTATAACTAACGCGGCTGGGCCATCTTCAACTTCCTGTTCATGGCCGCTTTCGAAGCCGCCTGCTCCTAAGGCACTCATAATACTTGATAAGTATACTACTTTATTGTATTACTATCAAATGCTACTCCGTTTGTTTGCCGCTAAAATTACAATTCGTTATTTTTGCAATATTATATTCTAATGCTTGTTTTTATACTCGTTGCGTGGCATTATATATATAACTTTGGCGCTTCAATGTGGGTACTAATACTAAAAAGTGCCAACGGAGCTTTAATAAGATGCGCCCTCAACGCCCACAACAACCTGGACCGGAACTTCGAATAGACGAAGTGCAGTGGAGTATTTCTGATGTAGAGGCCTACGCACGATCTCTGGAAGTAACTTACGGTCCAGGTGCCGGCGATGCCTTTCTTGCCAACTTGCAAGCTGTTGTTCACGAGCGAGGCGTTCGATTATCTTCAGGGGACCTTGCGGCCGCGGGAGTGCCCGGATTTGAACCTATAGAAGACTCGGCCAATCTCCGTTTACAGCCTAACGGCACTGTTGGTGGAATACAGACATATAGATTGCTGCCCCAACCAGGCGGACCCGCACAGCCTGCGCCCCATACGCGCCGGGCTCCAAGGCCGCATGGAAATTCAAGTCCAGCTCAAGCCCGTTATGTTGGGCCTGGACAAGCACAGCCCGGCCCTCGATTACCCAGACCGACAGGCCGGCCGCCGTTACGGCCGGCAGCACCATCGGCAGCAAGACCTTCAGCGCGTCCTGCGGATAGACCGGCAAGGCCTGCAAGACCTGTCAGAGAATCGGTGCCGAAAAGTCCGCGAAGCCCGGAAGAGCGCAGATTCCGACGAAGAGCGCTGGCGGTAGTCGCAGGCGTCGCTGCGGTTAGTTTGTTTATTACTGGCGTCGTCGCGGTTAATGCCTTCGAAAATAGCCGGCGCAGGCACGCAGTTGTCGCCTCGGGCGAAGCGCCGGCGTGGGACAACTTACACATCATCAGTGCTTGGCAGACTCAGGCAGGCCAAGCCGCAATCGACCCGCGCATTGAAGCGCCGGATATCCCCGCAAATGGCGACGAGCGAAATGTTATCTTCGACAAACGTGAAGTTCGAATCGGCGAACTCGCCATACTTCTGTTTGGCGGCTGGCCGAAAGCTGTTGTACCAATGCCGCAATCAATGTTGGGCGCAGAAGTGGCACAATTAAATAAAAATAATACCGAGCAGGGTTTTGGCCTGCCGGAGCTGGCTCCTAATCTAGAAGATTCTAACACCGTATTGCTGGCTGAAGACCTGGATATCAATACGTTTATGGCCCGATTCTTTGCCCAGCACAAGGACGACCCAGAGCAACAGGTGATTGCCGACGGCGTAGAAGCGTACTTTACCTATTTGGCGGAACGGCTCGGAACTAGCCGTGACAATGCTCAAGCGATAGGTCAACAAGCGCTAGGAATTTTCAAGGATTGGACAAATCCCAGCAATCCTGCCTTTAGCAAATTGGAAGTTTATAACAATAATTATCGAAGACACGTGTACGGCACGAGCCAAAATCCGGGGCCAGGAGTGATACCGCAATTATCAGCCGCACACATGTTGCCCGGCCCGCAAAAAGAAAACGGATAGTCTATAGGAAAGTTTGCTGAAATGGACACAAAAAACTCATTCCCGGATGAACAACTCGCATTAAGTCTGGGTCGCGAGTTTGCTCCACCGCAGAATGAACTGGACGTTTTAGGCGAGCAGCGCTTCGTGGGCCCGGATCGATCACTTGTCGTGCAATATTTGGCAGCATCCGTGCCAGTCGCGTTGGCTGCGGTGACCTACACATCCCCTGCCGCACTGGTGCATTCACCAGCACCACATTATCGTGTGGCCGGCGGCACAAACGAACTCGTACTTGATGCTGCGAGTTTGTATCCGCATACCAGCAGAACATCAACTGGCCGGCCCGCAGCACAACGAGAAACCCAGGCTACTCAAGCAAATACCGCGGGCATCGGCCACGAAGTT
This sequence comes from uncultured Candidatus Saccharibacteria bacterium, assembly GCA_963742655.1. GTDB lineage: Bacteria > Patescibacteriota > Saccharimonadia > Saccharimonadales > UBA4665 > JAICLK01. The sequence goes on along the minus strand of CAVUMM010000008.1, from coordinate 128,633 downwards.
CGTCATGAAGTCCATGCTGGAATAACTTTCGATGGACTTGAGGACGAATGGGGGCTTGCTCGCGGAACGGTGCAGGCTATGAATCGAAACGTCGCGCCAAGAGCTTTGCAGATTGGGCACGACATTATGGTACCTGACCAAAATGCCCGGCAAAGCCTCGTTGGTTTCGACAATTGGTACAGGAACGAGCACGGCAGCGTCTGGGCAAACACACTCGGTGCTCCGACACCCGAAGATGGAAATGGCGTAATGTTCCGCACCGATGCAGGCAACATCGAAGTCGGCATGGTCCGCAGCGTCTGGAAAAATCGTCAAGGCGCAAGGATGATAACTACAGACTTGGGTGATTACCCATTGGCGAATGTGATACTTTCCGGCGCTTTGCCGGGCGAACACGGCACGGCATTTCATCCGCAATTGCCGTTTGGCTCGGAATCCACGGCAGACATTAACCGCACATCACCAGCAGCACCGCACACTCTGGCGCAACAAACAACGCGTGAGCGTTCAATAAGTGATGACAACCCCGGACCAGGCACGGTGCCGACCTTTGGGTTTCTGCAACCCTACGCACCCACTCTGCCAACAACCGGCGAGCATCCAGCCGCGCCATCGCATCCCTCGCAGTCGCCCGAAGCCGCTGCGGCCGCGCGCCAACAACACGTCCGCAATCAAATTGTCGGCGCAGCTGAGCAGCTTTATAATGACCATCCCGGATCGGGCATGTGGGAAAGCCTGATGCAGTATGCTCATGTGAACAGCTATACTCCATGGTGCGCAATCCTGGTTAGTCGTGCGTTCGAAATTGCACATCACCCACTTCCCGGCGGAGATCCAGCAGACACATCCCTTCATATCAGGGCAGCCAATCTGCCCGGTTCTTCGTCAATTAATCAGCTCACACTGCAACAAGTGTTCCAAGAACATGGCACCTTTTGGGATTACAGTCCGGGCGCACGAATACCTGAAGCCGGCGATGTTGTGTTTCTGAGTAACCACGGCAATGGCCTGATTGATCACGTCGGCATCGTGGTACATATGGATAGGAAAACCGGTTCAATCACATTCATTGCCGGCGATGATGGAAATACTTACACGTTGAATCGAGACACCTACGACATTAATCATAATTCCAACTACATCGCGGCATTCGGAAGCTTGTTTCATCATGACCATAAGTCGCATGGGGCGGGGCAACCCAGCCATACCCATCACTCCGCGCCAGCCAGCCCGCAGCCTCAATTCCCGGTGCTCGGCAACGGAGGAGATGGCGGCAGCGCAGCAGGGATTGTTTGGCCTGGCGTCACCGGACCCGCCCCCGAACATCCTGGGCAACAACCGGAATCTGGCTCCGGCCCTGGTTACGCTGGCGAGGTATGGCGCAGCGGCGAAAAACCACCATACAGCATAGAGATGTTCAGTGTCCAGCTGCTCAAGGCATTGGCAGCAAAAATGAACGTGCCAGAAAGCCATGTATTAACCGAAGAACACGTCTTTGCAATGGTCGCATGGATTTACGGCGAAGGTGGCGACATCAAGAATCACGACAGATGGAACCCGTTAAACACGAGCATCAACAAGCCGCAACTTATTCGCGGCGAACACAGTCCAATTGGAAAACAATCCTATAAATCTTTTGACGACGGCGTAACTGCGACTGTCCTGAATATTCTAGATCCATACCAGACTCGGATTGCGCACATCCTGGCCGATCCGCATTCTACCGCCGAACAAGTGCTGGAAGCCATCGCCAACTATCAGGATTATCCTGGCAATTATGAATGGGCAGGCATTCCTTCGCAAACATATCTGTACAGGCTGGAAATACGTCTTGATGAAATTCTTAAGTACTATCCATTGAAAGCAAGCCTGATCTTCAGTCCGGGCGATCACGATGATTTGCATATCCCGCCTAAGGATCTGATATACTCCAGCCCGCACGCGATCTATGTCCAAGTTCCAAACATCGTGTATCCAACCAGATTGCAGCATCCGGCCAAAACGCACGGATCATCTGCTCAGCATGCTCATAGAACTGCAGCGAGCACAACATCAATCCACACGCTCCCTGGCCTTACGGCCCATAGATTACAGCCATCTACTCCACCTAATAGCGGCAATCAAGCCGGTTCGCACTCTCAGTAGTACTTGCGAAGGATGAATGATGCGGTCTTCGCCATTCCAGCCTGCGCTGGAATGACAGGGTTTGAGCTTCAGATTACTGACCAACGACATATGCGCCGGCGCCGGCATACTGGGCCAGCTGTTTTTTGGTTGCCGGAGTAGGCACACAATTTTTTGCCACCGAAAGCGAAGCGTCGACTTCCTGTCCGAGCGTGTCCATGCCCGGTAAAGTAAAGGTTACCGTGTCGGATTTGTATCGCTTTGGCTGTCTAAACGTAATGCCGGCTATGCTGCCGGGTGTAATCTCTGCAAGCCGGCTTTCGTTCGCACCCTGTTGCCCGCGTTCAAAAAATTGCAGATGAAGCGGTGCATTATACATGCTAAGCATCCGTTGGTATTCTTTCGGGTTGCGCTCCTGCACAAGTGGCAGAGCATATTCTTTTATTTGATGACGTATATAGGCTGCGACAGCGGGCACCAGGACCTGGTATATCGGCTGGGTGCACGAGGCCTTATAGCTGGCCGCTGCAATATCTTCGGCTTTTACTTCGCGGCCTTGCGGGTCCGAGTCGAAAAATACACTGAAAGCCCGTGCACTTCGGCTATCCTGCGGGCCAATGGATTTGTAGTGTTCATCGCTCAAATGAGTACTGAGCCCATCAACGTCAACGTTAGCATGAACGTACCAAGCGTCGGTGCCCTGCTCTTTAACGGTATTGAGCGTTACGGAGCCGCCAGCCAACCGGACCAGTAAATCACTGTCGATTTCCGCACCTGAGTTTTCTTGCAGCGAGCGAACAGCACAGTGGTCGCCCACGCATGCCGTTCCGATATCGCTGGACACCAGCGCTTTCCCGTAACCATTTGCGGTGATAATCTCGGCATCATCGCTCAGGCGCATGCTCCTAAGCGCATCGGAGATAGTAACCCGATTATCTACAGTCCGCGAAATGCTCGGCGCAAATGCCGATCCGGCATGCCGCCAAAAATAGTAAGCAGCACCGCCCGTAGCCGCTAATAGTGAGAGCGCTGTTCCGCCTGCAATGACTGCAAACCAAGTTCTACGTTTAGTTCTTGCCGTCCGCGCTTCTTGCGCTCGGGCAATCCACATAGCCGTATCGCGTAGAGCAACCGCAGATGCATCGTCATGGTGACCGGGCCCACCTTGTATTCTTTCAGCAAAGGTGAGCTCTAAAGCCGCCTGAACTTCTTCGCCGGTCACATGGTCCTGATACGCAGCGTGGGCCTGTCGCGCCATTCCTGCCGCAATGCCAGCAACACCAGGCAATGGCAACCCTTCAGCTTGTTCGCGTCGCCTGAACATATACCATACTCCGCACAGTTATCATAAAGGTATCGTACATAATATTTGTAATTTTAGCAATTCCATACAAAAGTAATGCAACTATACAATATACTACGCTACGATGCCGCCGCCGAGGCAGTGTTCGCCGTCATAAACCACCGCCGACTGTCCAGGGGTGACAGCGCGAATGTCTTCGGCTAATGTAAGCCGCCACGTATCATTACTTTGTTTTTCGATAGCAGTGACTGGCACCAGCGGCGCGCGGTAGCGACTGCGTACCTGCAGATTTTTACCGGTCGCGGGCTCTCCATTAATCCAATGCATGTTGGTTAAGCGCAACTGTTTGCTCCACAGGTTATCATCCTGCAGGTCGGTCGTGACGTATACGATATTTTTGTCCATATCTTTGCCGGTCACGTAAAACGGTAAGCCGCCGCCGACTTGCAAGCCGTGACGTTGGCCGATGGTGTAAAATAATGCGCCGTCGTGTTCGCCAATTACTTTACCGTGCTGGTCGATAATTGCACCGTGCGGCTGTGGCCCGATCTCGTGCAGTAAAAAGTCTTTGATACCGACTTTACCTACAAAACAAATTCCCTGGCTGTCTTTTTTATCTGCTGTCGACAACTCGAATTTCCGAGCCATCGCACGAACTTCGGATTTGTGGTATTCCCCGATCGGCATCAGGCTGCGTGCCAGCGCAGACCCCGAAACCCTGTACAGAAAATACGATTGGTCTTTTTCTTTATCCAAACCGGCAAATAAAGCAGTAGTTGGTAGCTGGTAGCTAGTAGCTGGGGGGTCGCTTCTGCCAGCTACTAACTCCGAACTACTAGCTACTATCCGAGCATAGTGACCGGTGGCAATCATATCCGCCCCGTCCGCCAAAGCCGTTTCTAGAAAAAGCTTAAACTTCACCTCTTGGTTGCACATGATGTCCGGATTCGGTGTGCGGCCCGCCCGATATTCGGCAATCATATAATCCACCACCAAGTGGCGATATTCCGCTTCGAAATCGTACATTTTAAACGGAATACCCAAATGAACGGCCACGCGCTTGGCGTCTTGGTAATCCTGTTTCCACGGGCAAACCATTCCCGGTAGGTCCTGGCTCCAATTTTTCATGTACACGCCCGTGACGTCATAGCCCTGCTCTTTCAACAGAGCGGCCGTTACCGACGAGTCAACACCGCCGCTTAAACCGACGAATACTTTGGTCATATTGCTTATGCTTACAGGGGTCAGGCCCCTTGTTTTCTATAATTTCTCATTGTATTATATCAGTAGACGCTGCGGGAGGTAAACGCCGCGCGTGAACATCAACAAGTGGGGGCGAAGATGGCTGCTGAACTCTATCACGAGGATTTATTTGGTCCTGGTGACCAACCCGTCTATTCGCTTTTATCAAATGGTGGCGCGCCGGTTCCGCAACTCGATACGGAAACTTTCACAGACGAGACCCAAGAATATTTAGAAAATGCCCGCGACGGGCCGATTGGCCACCCTCCACCCCAAGAATCAGATGTAGAAGACATCGATTTAGAAGCGAGCGACCTGGATTCTGATCAAGTCATAGATTTATCATTAAAAATTCAGGCTGGAATTGTCGCCGAAAAGCAACTTGCGCGGCTGCCGGCCGGAACGTCCGATCCAGCATTACAACTTACCGCACAGACAGGTTTCCAGGCGCAAGTAGACCTGTACAAAAATAATTTGGGCCTGGTACGTTATATCGTTATCAAACAGTTTGCGCGGCTCGGGCGTGAAGGCACCGCGTATGACCATTTCGAAGATCTCATTGCCACCGGCGATCTGAAATTGTTCTTGGCCGTGCGGTCATACGACCCGTTGAGCGGTTATGAATTTTCTACCTATGCGGCAACTTCCATCAAAAACGGCATTATAGATTACTTGCGCCAGATGCGCGGGCCTATCAGTTACGGTTCGCATCCGGCGGCGCAACAGCGGCAATTGCGGGCGGAAATCAAAGATTTTGTGATGCGCGAAGGGCGCGCACCGTCCGACATTGAATTGGTGGCAATCCATAACACGTGGGTAGCCAAAGAAGCCGCCAGCAAAAAAGATCCCAAACGGTGGCGCCAGGCAAATACGATTGACATCGATAGAATCAGGGTTTTAAAAGTTGCCGAACAAGTTTCATTATCGGTTATTGCCGACAATCTGACCGAAGCGGAAGCTTTGGATTATTGGGCCATGCGGGTAGCGCCAGCCGCGGAAGTCCACGGCATCAACGCGGTGATCCGATCATTGGCGCATGATGGGCTGGTTCGCGCGTTTTACCTAGCTCGGCTGCAACCCCTGCAGCGGAAAATCATGTTTGCGCGACTGACGCCCGAAGGTTCGCACATGACGCACGGCGAACTGGCAGTGGCTGTCGGCAGTACGCCGGATTCCGTCAAAAAGATGGAACAAACCGCACGGAAAAGGCTGCGCGAACGGGCCGGAGAAGAACTTTCACGCTTGCTGCAATTGTATGATGAATAGTAGCCGGTCATCCCAGCACAGGCTGGAATCTAGTATATTAGGAATTCCTTATTGACTGGATTCCAGCCTGCGCTGGAATGACAAAATAGGAGCAGAATGATTATCCTTGCCATTCTATCCCAATATGGTATGATAATTATAGAATCGCAAGGAGGCGCACGCTGTCCGTTGACAACGTAAGGAAAAGGCTATGGAAGACTTAAGCGCCGCCTTCGCATTACCCTTCATCGCTGAATCTCAGCATTTGATGCTCACTGCCGGACCCGGAGTAGCTCCTCCGGCAATGGAAATAATCGATCATGAGGCCGCAACCGCCGAAAACCTGTGGGCGGAAATGGACCCTTGGCGATTTGCCATCGTATTCGACGCGATCAAACAAACTTCGCCGGATAGTGAAAAAGCGATTGTTGCGGTAGAACCGGCGGCCTTCTCTTTGCCAGACGCTCCGACACTTCGTAGCACTGCAACAATATCCGCCTGGAGCGTAGCAAAAAACACCGACATCCTCACCTACACCACGACGCACCATGAATTTGACGGTCAAGTCATTGACGAAGTCGTCATCGTACGCTGTTTCAGCGAACTATCGGTTGCCGAGCATCGGCGCCGCATCGATCCGGCCGCACCGCCTGAACAGGGTCCGACCAATACATTCAAACCCAAAAGCTTGAGTGCCGAAACCGTATTAAGCGCCATCGAGCTTGCGCTGCGTGGAGTTTCCTCTCCTCCTGATAAGATTATGCCAACAAATCTTTTGGAAACCGAAGACGAATCAGGTGAAGATCCGCTCGCACACCAGCACAGTGACGATAAGGGAATAACGACAGATCTTGTTACCGCATATACGAGCGAATTTAGGGAACCTCTGTTAAATGCCGAGGGCGAAGTCATGCTGGCCCGGCGAATCGAAGCTGGCGTGTACGCAGAAGAACTACCTGCCGGACGGCATGTTACTGCGGTAAGCAATCTCAAATGGAGCCCGGCAGAGTATGCCCTATTGGTTGCCGACGGCAAACGTGCCACGGCCCAATTAATGGAAGCTAATTTAGCTTTGGTCGTATCGATAGCCAAACGATACGTCGGACGCGGTATCAGCTTGTCAGATTTGATCCAAGAAGGAAATTTAGGCATGTGGCATGCCGTAGAAAAGTTTGATTATGCAAAAGGGTACAAATTCAGTACGTACGCGACCAAGTGGATTCGAAAAGCGTGCCAGGAAGCCGTCTATAATCAGGCACGCACAATTAGGGTTCCGGAACATGTTGCCGAGGCAATAAAAAAATTACTGAAAACAAAGCGCGAGCTTTTGAACGATTTAGACCGCGAGCCATCTCCGGATGAAGTTGCCACTGAACTTGATGAGACTCCCGAAAAAGTTGCTGACTTGGAATCGGTCGCCGCCATGGAACCGCATTCGCTAGAAATTGTTGTTGGCGAGGCGGAAGTGACGTCCTTTGCAGAACTTATTGAAGATGTCGATGCTATAGATCCTTTTGAAGCGGCATATCGCAACGAACGTGCAGATCGGGTAAAAGCAGCGCTCGGCATACTGGAAGAACGCGATAAAGAAATGGCGCTGTTACATTTTGGCTATACAGATGGGGTGCCTCGCACATTTGCAGATATTGGTTCGATTTATGGAGTCACCGGAAGTCGAGTTGCTCAGATTTTCAGACAAAAAATCCTGCCGAGACTACGACGCCCGGATATAACTCAATCATTATTGTCATTTTATCAGGAGGATGAATAGCATGCTCCCTACCAAGATTGCAGTAGCGGCTACGGCCACCGAGATGATTCCACTGCTTGTAGGGACTGAGATTGTTGATGTCTTTGCCTGCAGCGAAGTCCCGGGTGCGATCGTGTATGTTAATGCAGACGACAGCATACAGGTCGAGCTAGACGGAGTTCCCGCGAAAGGCTACGAACTCTCGGCCTATATAGATCCGGGCGGCGAGACGGCAGTCGTGAATGACATTCGAGTAAATCAACGTTTATCACCCGCTGTCATCGGACGGCAACTAATGCTCAGTATTTCAGAGGCCTGCCAGGCTCGGGGGATACGAAGCCTGGACCTGTTGTGCCGTAGCTCGGCAGCACTGGCATTGCGCCGCGAATTATTTAGCGAGAATACGATGCGCTTTTACGATCCAGCGCACCCCGGCGGCAACCATGAATTACCTATCGATTTCTCTCAAGCTCGCGCGTGGCTGGCCGATGACTCCAGCCGCTCACTGTACGCCAGAATTATCTTCGGTGCCCAAGCCGAGCAACATCGGTCATATTTGTTTGCGCCTTCGACACCCGAACAAATTGCCGATTATGACAACCTTTTCGCCGAAGAATCCCGCAACGTGCGTCATTACCTGCGCAAACGCTGCACCAGCTGGAGCGAGGCCGAAGAGCTCGCCCAGGACACCTTCGCCAAAGCCTACCAAGGCTGGAATCAATTCCAGCCTGGCACCAACCGCACAGCCTGGCTCTACGGCATTGCCCACAAAACCGCCATAAATGCCTTCAAAGCGCGTCAAAGCCGGCCAAAAGCGGCGGAAATCAGCTTTGATGATGCCGAAGTTATGATGCTCGACGCAAACGAACATTCAACCGAAGAAGCCGTCCTGCTGGCGGATCACGGCATGTTGATCGCAGCTTTGAAAAAAATAGCGCCGGAATTTAGGAACGCTGTTATCGACATTTGTATTTTCGGCGAAGACCACGAAGCGCACGCTGCTGCAGAGGGCATTAAAGAAGGCACCTCGCGCAGCCGCTTGCATCGCGGAATCAGGGGCATATTAGCGGCGGCTGAGGTTACGGAGGCGCAGCTTCGCACCCGCGCTGGCCGGCGAAAGCTAGCTGTCTATCTCGGAGCACGCTTGGTGGAAGAATAATTTATGCGAATTCCGTTAAATTATGAGCGATATTCGCGTTCGATGCGCTTGCGCAGCGCCGTGATTTCGTAGCGTCGCCCGAGCCAGAATGTTACCAAAATAAACGGGATAGCCGCGGCCAGCGGTTCCCACAATATGTTGATAATCTTGATTTTGCTGCCGCCGGAGTTGTTGTTATTATCATTGGTCGGTTTCGCATTGCCGTTGATCACCGATACCAGCTGCAGGAATGCCTGGGTGCCGTTTTTATCACTGGCACGCACCAGCATATTATAGGTTCCAGCCGACGCGTAGGAGTGGGCCAGCGTAATTGTGCCGGGGAATTGTACGCTCGCCAAAGATGTAGCCGCACCGTCGCCCCAGTCCGTTTCGATGGCGTACGGCCCGGTGCCGCCGCTGATGATTACCGGCCAGCTGAGCGTCTGCTTCGGGTTCGTACCGCGCCGGGCGTAATCACTGGTCAAAAACACATGCGTGCCGAATTTTATCAACTGTACGTCATTGAAGTGCACGCTGACCGTGCCGGATGGCGGGCTTGATTGGTCGAGCGCGTCGTACTGCCGAACAACTAGGTCGTTCTTGCCGCCGAACAGAGTTACTTTTAGCGAATAGCTGTTGTTCGCGCACGAAACCGCGCCGACAAACACGCCGTTATCAAACACCCGGACGATCAGGCCGTTCTGACACAGACCGCTGACCGTAATGGGAATATTATCGAACGATTGGCCATTGCTCGGCACGGCGATGCTGGGCGCGTTCTTGGGTGGCGGCCCGGACAATGTGCCCTGCACACCCACCGACCCGGACTGCGGGTTTTGCTGGGAACCAAGCGCGGCAGCCGGCACCGGCCACGCCAGAAAGACGAGGGTTAAACAGGCAGCCAAACGAGCCCCGTTTTCTGCCAGGAGTCGCCGGGGGCTCAGGCGGCTCCGATTTTTTAAGACCATAAGCAGATTATACATCTTATGCTATCATCCGTCATTCGACATCCGCACTTTTATCGTCACGTCTTCATTCCGCACTGCAACTTCGTCATTCCCGCTACCGACTTCTGCCGTTCGAGAGGTGCAAAGAACGCAGCCTGTCATTCCAGCGAAGGCTGGAATCTAGTAATTAGGAATTCCTTATCGACTGGATTCCAGCCTTCGCTGGAATGACGAAAGCCCATTGATGACGGTCGTTCTAAAGGCCTCTTGCAGAATAAGCAGTGAAGCCAGAACGTGATGATTTTTGTTCAAAATCGACAGAAGCTGACGCAGCGTAACCGAAGTTACGGTAAGGAAGCTTATGATCGATTTTGGGCAAAAAGGGCACGTTATGGGCCATGGATTTATTTTGCAAGAGGTCTTAAGTTATCGCCTGCTCGGTTAAGGAGTTACACACTCGAGTGCAGTTTGTTTGCAAAGCGAGCACCGTAAGTGAGGCGTACGTGTGGTACGCTGAACGCGGAGCGGAGCTTTTCGGACAAAATGTGCCGAGTGTGTGTAAGTCCTTGTTACCTGCGGGCGTTGCGGCCGGCCTTGTTGATGACCCCGCGGTTGTACTTGCGGATGATGCGCGGCAGCACAAATATCGCGAACAGGATCAACAGCACGATTATTATGGCTAAAACAATGACTGCGATCGGTACGATGTAAAACGTGTCGTGGCAGTTAGCAATTGCCCCTTATTTCCGTAGCCAAAGTTGCCCTCTAACGTATATTTACCAAAGCTGCCAACTCCATGGAGTGGCAGGCGTAAATCGCCGAATGCTATCAGGCAACACATTCCCTTTGGGGTCGTGTTGTTGATTTCGTAGCTTTCTAGAACTTTGCTACCTTTTTTAAGTTGCATCTTCCCGAAAGGTTCTTCCTGAATGTCACCGCTGTTTTGGAATCGACTACACCATTAAGTTATTAGGGGTCGTGAACATAACACTCCCCTGTCCCATTGTGCCACTTTTGCCTTTTTGTCGAACATCAAAGCTACTGATAGACATTTGTTCTTTATATGGGCCTGGTACGGTAACGAGAACAAGCGAACCTACACTTGCTGTAAGGTTTACATTCTTCTTTTTAGTCGCCGCCACTAGTAGTAGCCGGCAAAAAGCGAATCGCCGCATAGTAGCCACCACCCGGCGTACCGTTCGGAATGTTGATAGTAACTTTTATATCCTTAGTGCCTTGGGCGGAATCGTAAAAGTGCCAACTGGCAAGACATATCCTTTCAAGCTGTGGCTCGGAGCTTTTTCTCCGTTCAGTAGTATCGCTGGGTTGCCGCTTTCATCCGGATTGGCCGTAAAATCGTTGGCGACTCCCTTAAGTTCAGCCTCTCCACTGGTCAAGTTCGTCACAAACACATCAATGGTCTGGCTGCTACCGGGCTTTATCGTCAAATCCGACCGTACAGGAGATACCCTGAGGCCGTTACTACTTGCCAACGACGGAGCCGCCAAAGCAGGGCTCGCACTTGTAAACAATAAAACAATCGCACTAAATAATAACCCCACAGGAGCAAAAATTTTACGTCGCACCATTTCGATTCGATCCCCTCTTTTAGTTTAACTTGCATTCATAATAGCAAACCATTAGCGCTAACTGCAAACTAAATTCTGTCAAATACAGCTAGAAATTGGCCAGGGCTACGTACGTGTATGTACTCGAATAAACACCTACGGCCTGTGAACTGCCCACATCAACTATATAACTGACCGTAAATTTGCGGAGATTGTCCGGGGATGATTTACTGGCAAGCGTGTCGCCATCCGAATAATGATACAGATTCGGCTGGTTATAGTTGAACACCGGCGAACCGCTCCCCGTACCGCTGGGGTTCGCGCCAATGTGAGGACTCGAGTTGGCACGCAAATTAATTCCGAACTGGCTCACACCCGGCGTGGCCGGCCCGGATACCGACATGGCCGGTATGATGTTATTCCCCGACTCCATAGTTGTTCCGCTCGCACTGATACCATAGCCATTCTGGCCGTTGGTCGCTACAACCATTTGCGATTGGCCGCTGCTCGTACCCGAAGTACTAAAATTCCCTAAATCGATGAAATCGCCTGATACAGTGCTGCAATCAGTGCCGCTTATTGTAATACCCACGCACAACAGCAGATATGGCGGTACCGTTACCGCCACGTTTGTGTCGCCGTTGATTGCAAAAGCTATACCACCGTTATCGGTCAATGGACCGGACGCATCATTGGTCTGGTAGGTAATGACGCGAACGAAATATGAACCTTCGGTGTTTGGGTTAGTTACATTATTAAATACCGCCGTAGCCAACCCCGCGCCAGCCGCTGCCGGCGCTCGCGTCAAAATTATATCGTTCGCTGTAGATGCACCCGAAATACTAAACCCGGTTACACCTGTTTGACTCGCCAGCACTGCACCACTGGCATCCAGTCCGGCCGGTGCGGTACACGGGTCAGTTACAAACGTACTGTTAGAACAAAATTCTATTTCGACCGAACCAATCGTTCCTGGCGTAGTGACAGTATATGATACGTCATACGTTACATTTGTTTGGGCCGCCCTGCTATCGCTTAGTTCCAGCGAGCGCGTCCCCATGTATGCCGCATCCGCTTTCGGCAATTTAAATGGCCTCACTCCTATTGAAAGCGAGGCCATTACTAGCACGAATGCGATTGCTAAATTACTGAACTTATTGGGCAATTTCCTCATTCATTTTGCTGCTTTATTTTTTAGTAAGTACCAGTCGCGATGAAGATCAGGGGTGCGGTATAGATACCGGCTGTTTGCGTGACGGACACGTTGCCGAGGAAGGCTACCGTACCCGTTGAGGTTGGTCCAGCCGAGGCAGTTCCGATGGTGTCACCATAGGTTCCTTGGGCAGCGGTGTCGAAGAAGAATAGGGCGCTGTTATCGCCACCGGTGGAACCGGTACCTGCGGTTTGTGTGGTACCTGAGCAGAGCGCACCGGCTGCGCCGCCGTTATTTCCGTTATATTTGTTACCGGTAAAATCAAGGTTCGCTCCGGCTGATTCGTAATCGCACAGGCCGAACTGGGATGTGCCGGCAACGCTTGTTGTCGCATTAGTCGTTATGGCGGCGATGGTGTTGGCACCGGAGGTCAGGGTTGGGCCTTTGATGTTTACGATGGCATCACCGCCGGCATTTGTCTGTATGTCGTATTTAGTGTTTTTGTCAACGAATGGGCCAGACGTACTCAGCACACCCTGGGTGTTACCAAGCGTCACTGCCGTACCCACGCCACAGCTGGTTGTGTAGACACAGAAGCTTAATTGTTCCTGAACTTTGGAGGTTACCGTGATGACAGCCGCGGTAGATAATGCCGATCCACCGTAATCAATCATATCCGTGAATGACGCGGCACGAGTAGCGCCAGTTGCGGTGTATTCGCTTACAGTGTGTGCACTGGTGTCAAAGGTTAGAATACGTGCATAGAATGTACCGGTTACTGATGTGTTTACTACACCGGTGATATCAAAGGTTATTGCCGTTGATGTGCCGGTGGGCGTCTGCGCGGTGGCGTTCGTGTAGAGCAATGCTTGTGTATGTCCTGCAGCCGCACCACCCTGGAGGCTATTCGTGGTTACCCATGAACCGGTGCTGGTCGAGAAACCGGTGAGGCCGGATACTGTTGGGGTTGCGCCCATATCAAATCCTGCGGGATAGGTACAGGTCGTGTCGCCGACGATCGGGGTGCTGGAACCATCACAAAAGTCAATGACAATACCACCAATGTCAGTTGTAACGGTCGGCTCAAAGGAAACATGATAGGTTACACCGGTTGCCGATACAGTTGAGTCACTGATCTGAATTGAGCGGGATTGCACCTGTCCGGCAAGCACGGTCGCTTGCAATGCTGGGAAGAATATTGCCGCCGTTAATGCGGCGGCTACAGCCACATTAACAGAGCGCGAAACTTTTATTATTTTTTGTTTTAGTGACATTATTTTTGTTTTCCTTTCCTGCCTGCGTAGTTTTTTTAAGTGAATTAACGCAATGCTTGTCTCACCCCAGATGTTATCACGCTTATACTAATCCACGCAAGTAAAATCTTGCCAACTTATCCACAGCCCCAAACCTATCCACCCCAAACATGTGACGGCCGTCACCTCTTTTGAAACCTGAAGCCCGTCATTCCAGCCGTTCGACTCTGCCGTTCGAGGCTCTGAGGAGCCCTCAGGCTCTCGAAGAGAGACCGTAGCGGCCTCGCCGCTCAGGCTCGAAGAGCGCTGGCTGGAATCTAGTAATTAGGAAATTCTTCATGATGACTGGATCCCCAATCTAGTTGGGGATGACGGAATGACGTTCATAGGTAGTTATTGAGATTTCGAGCAGGAAGCGTTGGCGAACTAGACCCAAGAATGGTACTAACCGTAAAGCTGGCTGTGCGAGCCGATGAAACCAAATAGAACATATTCGTCTCCGTGTTTTTCATAGAGCGCGCGAATGTCACCAGTGATACTGATACTATAAAAGCCAGCATAGTCGCCTGTCAGCTTATGCAAATAAAGGCTTGGGTGGTTTGGCTTCACCAACCATAGTTGCAATCGGTCTTTAAACTGCTGCTGAATTTTGGGCGGAAGATTATAATATTGCTTCAGGAATCGCTTGGAATAATCAACTTTTGTCATCGTCTAGATCAAGCGACTCAAGGGAGTTTTCGTTCAGAAATTCTATTGCTTCGTCAGGACTGAAGGGCCCGTATGTGTCGCCACGCGCAATTTCAGCGTGCACTTCTTCAATAATCTTAGCCATTTTAGGGGTAATAGGTTCGGCTGCTACGAAATGTATTTCGCCAGTCTGCGCAAAGTTAAGCAAGAACGCGTTCACAATAGTGCCGAGCGGTATTCCGAGCTGTCGAGCACGCATTTGTGCAAGCGTTTTGACCTTCTTCTTGGTTTTCAGGCTAATAGTCGTGGAGTCGTTCGAAGATTTCATATACCAAAGTATATCAAATGGTACGATTTTCAGCCAATTTGTTTCAAGGCACTTCCTTGTAATAAACTGGATTCCAGATCAAGTCTGGAATGACTATGGCATTGTCCCTAAAATCTAAAGTTCAACTTTTAACTTTATGCCTGTCTCTTGAGCTATTTGAAGAATGGCTTCGCGTAGCTTATCTACTGTATGGTTTAGCATGATCATTTCATGATGATAATCCCGTACTTGGGCGCTCAATTCAGCAATCGCGCCGCGAATGTCAGCTCGATCTTGGCGAGCTTCTTCGAATTTTTTATCAACTCCGGCCCTGAACTCTTCGATATACTTAAATAATTTCGCAAATTGATCTTCACCCATATTGCCATTATCAACCAACGCACTATTTTTCACAAGCATACGGGAACTAAATACGGTGCAAGATTTATATCATGTACGTTGTCCCAGCGAAACCTGGCCGGCAGGACAGACAGACAGACAGACAGACAGAGCTGGGATGTCAGGAATGACGAGCTATAGAAAAAGCCACCCGTGGCAGGTGGCTTTGTTGGTTAGTCCTTGTTTAATGGTTTTTAGTATGTGCCTGTCGCAATGAAGATCAGGGGCGCGGTATAGATACCGGCTGTCTGAGTGACCGATACGTTACCGAGGAAGGCGACATCACCCGTAGAGCTTGCCCCAGCCGATGCAGTACCGATGGTATCACCATAGGTTCCTTGGGCAGCGGTGTCGAAGAAGAATAGGGCGCTGTTATCACCACCGGTGGAACCGGTACCGGCGGTCTGCGTAGTACCGGAGCAGAGCGCGCCGGCTGCGCCGCCGTTATTTCCGTTATATTTGTTACCGGTGAAATCGAGGTGGGTACCGGCTGATTCGTAATCGCACAGGCCGAACTGGGATGTGCCGGAAACGCTTGTTGTCGCATTAGTCGTTATGGCGGCGATGGTGTTGGCACCGGAGGTCAAGGTTGGGCCTTTGATGTTGACTATAGCCCCGCCGCCGGCGTTTGTCTGGATATCGTAATGAGTATTCTTATCGACATAAGGTCCAGCTATACTAAGCACGCCGTTAGTATTACCGAGCGTCACCGCAGTACCGACGCCACAGCTTGAGGTGTAGACACAGAAGCTTAATTGTTCCTGGACTTTAGCGGTTACCGTGATTACTGCGGCCGTACTCATAGCGATACCACCGTAATCGATCATGTCCGGGCTAAACGACGCGGCACGAGTAGCACCAGTTGCCGTATAATCAGTTACAGTGTGTGCACTGGTGTCAAAGGTTAGAATACGTGCATAGAATGTACCGGTTACTGATGTGTTTACTACACCGGTGATATCAAAGGTTATTGCCGTTGATGTGCCGGTGGGCGTCTGCGCGGTGGCGTTCGTGTAGAGCAAGACTTGCTTGTGGCCGGCTGCCGCACCACCTTGAAGGCTGTTCGTGGTAACCCATGAACCGGTACTGGTCGAGAAGCCGGTGAGATTAGCCACTGTCGGTGCGTTGCCCAAATCAAATCCCGCGGGGTAGGTACAGGTCGTGTCGCCGACGATCGGTGTGCTGGTGCTGTCACAAAAGTCGACCACGATACCGCCGATATTAGAAGTAACGGTCGGCTCAAAGGAAACATGGTAGGTTACACCGGTTGCCGATACAGTTGAGTCGCTCATCTGAATTGAGCGGGATTGCACCTGACCGGCTAATACGGTCGCTTGCAGCGCGGGGAAAAGTATCGCGGCTGTCAATGCGGTTGCAACAGCTGCATATGCGGTACGGCTTATCCTTATTAGTTTTGTTTTCATTTTTTTATTGACTCCTTATATATGTCTTTTTACCCTTACACAATTTTTTAAAGATGCCTTTACATTATCATGCTTAAGTTAAGTTATGCAAGCTTTTTCCATCCTTTTTCCGCAACTTATCCACAACTTATACATGTACATGTCCACGGGGTTATCCACGCTTTATCCAGAATTGGATCAATGTATCTTCACATGGAAGAAAGTATCCTTGCCTTTTGATGTACTGAAAATTTTTAAAAAGTGCCAGTCGTGATGAGAATCATTGTTGCGGTATATGAGTTGGCCGGTGTTACATTCGACACAGCCGCTGCGAAATTCAGAATATTATCAACATTGAAAACAGCGCCGCTTAAGCTGCTCGATGCAATTTGACTTCCATACGTACTTGTAACCCCGTTTCCGGCGGATGTAACCATTGCATATTTGCTGCTGCCGCTTTGGTTATACGGAGCTGACGGATCCATAGTGCCGATACCGCCAGTACTTGGTTCGACATTCATCCCGTAATCGGGCGTCCCTGCTGCTAGGGCTATAGCGGCTGAGCCAGCTGGCGGAATCGGGCATGTTACACCGCCGTTACTGCTAAGCCCACCGCATGAATATGAGTTTTTAATGCGTACAGCAGCACCGCTTTGAGCGTTCGTGGTCGTCTGAATATACGCAGATCCGGTATCGACTTGCGTGCCGTCGACTATCGGCGGAATACCGTGGCCAATTACCAGATTCGACGGGGTAAGGCCTGAACATCCAGCCCCTATCACACTGCCAGATACACAAAATGTAATCTGTTCTTCAACCGCAGCGCTTACGGATATCGCAGCGGTAGTAGAAAGCGCTATACCGCCATAATCAACATTACTGCCGATACTTGTCGGGCCTGTATATCCGCCCCACGTCGTATCCGCATAAGTATAAATACGTGCATAAAACGTGCCGACGGTGCTCGGGTTGGTAATGCCGCTCATTTCAAGCGTAACCGTGCTTCCACCGACAATGCCAGTCGGGTCGGTTGCCTTTATTTGAGATGCAGCCGTTGTGATTGTCCAGCCGGCAGTATTACCGCCGGTCGCGGTGGCCGTAGATAAATCCAACCCGGCCGGACCGGTACACGTATCACTCGGTATCGGACTTTCTGCGCAAAAGTCCACTATGTAACTTTCCATATTCGGGGCGTACGCGGCATTAGTGGAAAGTCCAAATGAAACGGTGTAGCTAACATTCGTACCACTGCCATTGCCCGACGGAATCGAACCGCCGCTCGCACCTGAATCACTCATTTGAATACTGCGATTGGATACCTGATCTGCCAGGGCATATTTAGGAGTAGCGAATACCGACGCCGCGATCGCGACAATCACAGATAACACCAATCCAACGATACTCGCCCGGTGAATGTGATGGATTGTTCTATGCATACGATGCTAACTTTTGTTTATTTTAATAAACCGTATTTTGATAATACCGCCGTAATGTATTTTGAACAAGCCGGTGTTTAAAACGTAGATGTCGCAACTATCACACCATTATACGTATAGATGCCGTCCTGCGTGGCAGTGCTTATATTATATAAGAATGATATCGTGTAATCGGTTTCACCCGAACTGCTCGCCGAACTGGCAATGGTGTCGCCCTTGTTGTACATGTATTTTCCGCACTGGTTGTAGTTACTAGTAACCGTTCCGTAGCTGAATGAACTGTCCGGTATCTGGACCGGATCGGCGCCGTAATTGGCCGGCGCCCCGCAGCCGATCGTATTGGCAGCAAGGTTGATTCCAAATTGTTCCGTTCCCGGTGCAGATGCCGTGGGGCTGCCTGGAGTACTGAACGTATGTCCACCTAATCCGCTACTCTTCGGCGGATCAGAGGCTATTTGCACAATATAGCCGCTAGCAAGGTACGATTTGACACTGAACGTACCGGTTGTTGTCGTAGCACTGCTTGGGGATAGATAGCCAACGTCGGTTGAGCTGGCGTTTACGATAAGCTGCAGCGATGGAAGACGGTCGACTACCCCAGCCGAGCCCGCATTGGCTTGATGACCGCCGCTACCCAATCCGTTGGTAGTATTTCCATCACCGAGATCTCCTACAGAAATTCCCGCACAATAGTTTGCTGAGTGGGCTGAGTGGGCCAGGTCATTTGGATCACAATATTGTCCCCCGGTACCGAATTGAGCCTGGCCGACTCCGTAATTCGTAGAACACGATTGCTGGCTGGGGTCGCATGTGGCGTGCACGATTACTGGTTCACCGAGCAGCAGCACAAACATACACAGTATGGCAAACAAGCCGGATAGCCGAAAACTCTTCATGTCACAGTCTATTTTGCTGCAAACGCGTCCAAAACTCAAATCCGTTTACGCTTTTTAGCCTATTCTTGTATTATGATAACAAGAGTAAATACTGCTTATGGAAGATACAAAAAAATCCAGTGAAGAAGGTTCCGAGGGTGAAAGCCTAGAAGGTACCGGCGTAGCTGCCCAGCCTGCAGAGGGCGATGATGTAGCGCTTGCCCCGGGTGAAGCTCCGAAATCCCCGAAACCCGGTAAGACCAAGAAAAAGTTCAGCCTGAAGTCATTGTGGGCCCGTATTAACGTATACCTGCTAATCTTTTTCTTCCTTGTAATCATGATAATAATCGCGGTGGTACTGATTTACGCGAAGAGTAATAACCCGGTAACATCCAGCACCAACAAGATACCTTCGCAGAACCTGTCGGCATCGGCGCTGGAACAGCTAGCCAACAGCGGCACGACTATCGGCGATGCCAAACATATCCTGAACGTCCAGTCCAATACCGTTTTCCAGGGCACCGTATTGGTGCGCGGCAACTTGCAGGTGGCCGGTGCAGTACAGATCGGTAACACGTTGGCGCTGACAGGATTGACCGTCAGCGGCCAGAGTAGTTTCGGGCAACTGCAGGCCAAGGGCCTGACCGTGGCAGGAAACGAATCCGTGCAAGGCCAACTGACCGCAGGCAGCCTGAGCGTGGCCGGCGGCGGCAGCTTTAACGGCGCTGTAACGGCGCCGGTGCTGGTGGCCAACTCGCTGCAGCTGAATGGCGACCTGGGGATTACGCACCACATCGATACCGGCGGAGGCGTTCCCGGTACGTCACGTGGCAGCGCACTCGGCGGCGGCGGCACCGCGTCGGTGAGCGGTTCGGACTCGGCCGGAACTATCAGCCTTCACACCGGTACCGGTACGGTATCCGGCTGCTTCGTTACGGTATTCTTTACCAATTCATTCGGCGGCACACCGCACGTTGTCGTTACTCCGGTCGGTATCGGGGGATCCACCCTGCATTACTATGTCACCCGGTCGTCTTCGAACTTCAGCGTATGTACGTCTAACGCGGCATCACCCGGCACGTCATTCGATTTTGATTATGTCGTACTCGGTTAGCTAAACTCCGGTACATTACTTTTGCCACTAAAAGTAATACTAAACCACTACGCTAATCCGTACCTTCTTTTGAATTGAAGCAAACTATCCTCATTACTTTTGGTGACAAAAGTAATACAAAACCACCAGACAATCCAGAAACGCTACTCAAATCACAGCACGAACAATCGCGCGTCAACAACTCCTTTCAGTCGGCCTCATTTCTCTGTACATTCAAGGAGCGAAATGAGACACAGTTGCCGCTTGACTCGATTGTTCGCACTATGATTTGAATCGGTTTCTTTTAAAGTCTGGCATACAAGCAGAGGCACGCCGATAGGCGTGCTATTAATAATGCGAAGCTTCTGCTTGTTAGCGGGCATCGGCTTCAGCCCGAGAGCTGGAAGTGTTATACGAGCGGGCTTGGCTGGACGCAGTTGTTTGAGGTGAAAAGATTGCCGGTGGCAATGTTTTTGCCGAGTTCTGCGGACAAGCTCGTATAACACTGGAAGATCCCGGAGCTGAAACGCAGCCCGTGGTTTTGTATTACTTTTGCCACCAAAAGTAATGGAAGTATGAGTTGGGCAAAGCCAAAAGAATGGAATAGTTTCCTGGGAAAAGTGACATGAATTTTAATCAAATATCCAAAAATACGACCACATTGTCCTGCTTGACATGCATCACCCCGCCAGCAATATGAATCTTCTGCTCCGGTCCGGCCGTCGGTCGCACCGTCACGTCGCCACTGAGCAGCAGCGTAATAAAATTGTGGTGGTGCGGCAGTATATCAAACGGCCCGGTCGCGCTGGACGCGCTCAGGCTGTATGCGTCACCTTCGAAATACACCTTGAACGGAGCGTAGATTTTCACGCTCATCATCGGCTTGCCGTCCTCAGCCTGCTTGCCGCTGCCCGGGGCATCTACGATTTCGCCGGTGCTGGTATCCTGCCGTTTTACCACGGTGTGCTACCTTTGGTCGCAGGAGTATGGAGTGTGGAGTATGGAGTATGGGGGGTGCTGCGCGGCTTAAACGCGTAGTCCTTTATTACTGATACTTGATTCATGATTCTAAACTACGATTTCCTCGATACTTTTGAGCGTCTGTTCGCGCGTGAAGAAGTCGCCCGGAATGCCGTTATGCTTGGTCATCACAGTCATGTTCTGTGTGAAGTTGGCAATGAGCTTTTTAGCTTTGGCATAATCGGCGCGGTCGGCCGGGCTGAGCTCGTTCTCGCCGATGATAGCGATGATGCCTTTGAGCGATTCATACTTTTGCAGCAGCGACTGGACTTGCACACTCAGCACATAATGACGCTCACCCACGACATCCGGCGTGAGCAATGATGATGTGGTAAGGTTCAAGTCAACAGCCGGCCGAACGCCTTGCTCGGCAACTTTACGGCTGAGCACTATCGTGGAATCCATTTCATGCGATATGAATTGTACCGCCGGGTCACTGATGTCGTCGGCCGGCACGTAAATGGTCTGCACGGATGTGATCGAACCGTTTTCGTTGGAACTGAGCCTGTCCTGCAGCACCTTCACATCAGAGAAAATCGTCGGCTCATAACCGCCTTCGTTCGGCACTTGGTCGAGGATAGTCGCCAGCTCGTTGCGCGCCTGCACATATCGGTACATGTTGTCGGCGAAAAACAATATGTCTTTGTGCTGTTCGTCGCGGAAATATTCGGCCAGCGCAGTCGCGGAAATACCGATCAGCGAACGCTGCACCGGATTTTCATTCATCTGCCCGAAGAACATGGCCGTGTTTTTCAGCAGGTCGTTTTCTTTGAGCGTCTCCCACAATTCATGGCCCTCACGGATACGCTCACCTATGCCGGAGAACAGTGACAAACCGCTGCCGCTACGGGCGATGTTGTTGATCAGCTCCATAGTAAGCACCGTCTTGCCCACACCGGCGCCGCCGATGATGCCGATTTTGCGGCCCTTGACGAACGGGGTGAAGAAATCAATCACTTTGATGCCGGTTTCCAAAATCTCCGGCTTGGCAATTTTGAAATCCGTCGATCGGGCCGGTATTTTCAGGATATCCTTATACTTCACGTCAGGGCCGCTGATGACCGGCTGGCCGTCAAGCGAACCGCCGAGAGCGTCCAGGATCCGTCCGATCGTGACATCGCCGATCGGTATCTCGATACCTTTGTGCATTCGCTCGACTGCCATACCTTTGGTAATGCTGCGGTCGGTCCGGACGTTGAGGCACAGCGCGATCCCGCCGGGTTCCAGGTGATCCACCAGCAGCTGCGTTCCCTTTTCGTTGCTGACTTTGATAAGCTCGTTGACATCCGGCGAATCTTCGTCGAACTGCACTTGTACGATCAGGTCTTTGATGGTCACGACAATACCGGCCATAGTTTACTTCTTCGCTCCAGCTTTACTTTTCTTCATTCCGTTGATGATTTCTTTTAAGCGCTCGTCTTTGACCGCGCGTCTGGCCCGGTTATAAGCCAGGTGCAGGTCACTTTTGGTTTCCTGCGAGCGTTGATGCGAGGCGCTCATAGCCCGGAATCGCGAGGCATATTGGGCAAGCTTGGAATCAAGGATCAGCTGGCTGACGGCGATCTGCATCATGGAGCGCTCCAGGTGCGCCGCCACGGCATAGCTGCTCGGCTCGAAAATATAGGTCATTTCACTAATAATCTCGTCGGCTTCGTCTGACTCACTTCCGCGCGTCTTGACGGCGGCCGACAACTCGATCCGCTTAACCTGCTGGTTCATGAGTGAAACATATTCCTGGTAAAACACGCTCGTGGCCCGGTACTGCCGCACGAGCTGGATGATCGGCGAGACATTGATGTTTTCGTCTTTTGACGGCAATTTGAAATATTTTTTGTAACTGGTGCCCCTTTGGGCAAGCTGCACGGCGCCGTGATGTCCGATAACTATGATGTCGTTCTTGTCGGCGTCGTATGATTTCAGCATGAATTCCACGAGCTTCTGGTCGATGTCGCCGCTAAAGCCGCCCTCTGCCGTTATGATGACGAACAGCTCCTTATCGATAATCGTACTCGCCTCTTTGTTGTCGCGTCCGAAGTTGAACAACAGATCCACCCGCAACTGTGAATATATATGCCACAATTCATTGAAGAATTTGGTTGATTCGAGCACGCGGGTTTTAGTTTGGGCGATACGCATACTGGCGATGCCTTCGAACACGCTGGTGAGCTCAACGAGCGTCGCCATGGACGCTTCCTCGCGGGCTATTTCGTTCGGCCGCCTCATGCGCGAACTCCGTTCGTAGTAGCTAGCAGTTGGTAGCTAGTAGTTAGTTGATCGAGCTTCGAGCTACGCAGTTGGCTGCGCCGGGCACAGCGCCAGCTACCAGCTACCAGCACCCAACTACTCATTTCTTGGCCTCTGCATGTTCTTTGGCTTCTTTATCCTTCTCGGCGTGTTTGTCATCCTTTTTATCGCCCGACTTTTCGTCATGTTTTTCATCGTTTTTTTCATCAGATTTGGCATCAGTTGGTGCCGCTGCCTTTACTGCCGGCGGCGGGCTGGCGACAGCCGGCTTTTTCAAACACATCGCTTTCAGCTCGTTGCGCACGCCATCAAACCCATCATCGTTTTTCACCTTGGCCGCGGCGTCGCGCACATGCAGTTTGAGCGAGTTGATATCTATTTCTGAACCATCTTCCAGGTTCAATATTATATCCATCATGAGCTGTTGCGCCATCAGCGAATAGGTGTCTCCGGGGCCCTGGGTCAGTACTTCGAAGATACGTTTGCCGGTTGCCAGCGCGTGTTTGGCTTCGGGTCCGAGCTCTGAACCGAAGTGTGAAAATTCTTCGGCCTGACGATAATCGGCCAGGATCTTGAGTGTCTGGGCAGCCAGTGCCTTTTGGCGTTTATTGTGCCCCACGCCGCCGGCACGGGTCACGCTCAAACCGATGTTGAGCGCCGGCCGGATACCGGCCCGGAAAATTTCCATGTCCAAAATCCACTGGCCGTCCGTAATGGACATGATATTGGTCGGCAAATAGGCAGTGATATCGCCGTTGGCGGCGTGCACCACCGGGATGCTTGTCAGCGTCTTGCTATTACGATCCAGCCGCCCGGCTCGCTCCAACAAGCTGGAGTGCGCGTAGAACATATCGCCCGGATAGCTATCGCGGCCGGGGCTCACGCCGGAAAGCAGGGCAACTTCACGGTAGGCATGGGCGTGGGAAGTCAGGTCGTCATATACGATGATGGCGTCTTCGTCGCACTTCTGCCACAGATATTCGGCCATAGCACAGGCGACGTACGGCACGATATAGCTCATGATGAGCGATTCGAACATGGTGCTCACCACGACGATCGCCTTTTCGAGCCCGCCGTTTTCGCTCAGACGGTTCAATAACGTATCGACATCGCTGCGCCGTTTGGCGATCAGGCAATACACCACGATTTGATCGGTGTTTTTCTGGTTGATGGCCAGCTGGGTGACGACGGTACTTTTGCCGGATTTGCTGTCGCCGAGCAGCGCCATACGCTGCCCCCGCACGATCGGGAAGAGCGCGTCGATGGCCGTGACTCCGCTTTCCACCTGGTCCTCGACGAGTTTGCGTTCATATAATGGCGGCGCGGCGTTAAATACCGGCCATGTCGCATCCGCCGTGATCGGGCCCTTACCATCCAGCGGGTCACCGGTAGCTGATACAACCCGGCCGATAAATTCTTTGCCTACTTTGCACACCAGTTCTTCATGTTGGATAACCGCCACCATACCGACCCGCAGATTTTCAGAGCCGAGATGAAGTACTATCACGTAATCTACTTGGACCTGGTGCACGAATCCTTTGCTGCCGTCTTCGAACATCACCAATGCGTGAATGCCGCAAGGCCTGAGTCCCCGCACTTTTATCAGGAATTTCTCAACGGCTACGACCTCGCCGACCGGTTTGCCCGCGGCGACGAGTTTGTCGAAATGCTTGTTATCGCTCATGCAGCAGTCTCCTGCGGTAGCACAGGCGTGGGCGAGAGCGGTTCGGCGAGCCCGGTGGCCGGAGCTGTAGCCGCCGTTGCGTCGGCTGCGGGCTGAGCTGGTGGCGCAGATACAGTTGACGCGGCCGGCGCAGCGGACGGTTCGGGCGCATTTTCTTCATCCAGATTCGCGATTATCTTGGTCAGAAGATCCTTGTGCTTGCGCAAATGTTGGCGCAGGCTGAAATCAAACAGTTTGTTTTCGCTGCGCACGATACAGCCGCCGGCTATCGAAGGCTGCAAACCGATCTGAACCAATAAATACGGGTGGATGCTCTGGCGCAAACGCGTGATAATATTTTCCACGAAGGTAGACGACGGATCGACTGCAAAGCTGATATGCAACACCGGCGCTGCTTTCTGCAAAGCATCCAGCAGGCGATCAGCCTTCGCGCGGTGATCGGGCTGTAATAAATTTAGCCCGTTAACTTCGGCCAGTTCGCGCAAAGCTTTGGTCGTTTTGGGAAGTGCCGTGGCAGCCGGCGATTTGCGAATGGCGGACTCGCGTAAAAAATCGTCGACACTTTCCAGCTCCCGGGAAGCGCGCATAATATCAGCCGGCTCAGCCAAAGAGGCCGGCAACACAAATTTCGGCTTCGCCTGCTCCTCAACCATGCGCACTCGCCATAAACAAGCATTTTTGACCAGTCGGTTTACGTAAGGGTTTCATGCTTGAGTGCAGTGCAAGGCGGCAGCGATGCGCGGACGGAGCCGTACTTTGTGGTATGGCGGAGGAGCACAGGAGCTGACAACGCAGCAATGTGCCAAGCATGGAGCCCGCACTTTTATGTGCCATTGGAGATGTCCTCTATTATCGCCGCCTTATTCTCCTCAAAACTAGCCAATATGTACTCCAGCTGGTCGCTCAGGTCAATCTGATCACCGATCGCCGCCATAAGGTAATGGTTGATGACGTCGGCCATATTCTCCTCGAAATGCTTGACCCGGTGCGTCCGGTCCGCAGCCAATTCCTTGTGGATCTGTTCGATCAGCGCAGCGCGTTCTTCATCGATCGCCTGGTTGGTTTTCTGGATGGAGTCAATCGCCAGCTGCTTGGCGTCCATGATGGATTGCTCGTATTTGTCAAATTCCTCTTTGAGCTTGCGGGTGATTTCCTGCTTCATATAATCATTCAGCTGGCTGGTCGTCAGCCGCAGGTCCTGTTGCAGGAACATAGCGTTTTCGCCGATGATTTTTTCAAAATGCATCCGGCCGCGGTTGCGCAGTTCCTCGCGGAACTTGTCATCAAAAATCCGTTCGGCTACCTGGCCGGCCGCATCGACGTACGAGCTGTCTTTGCCCTTGTTACCGCTATCACGCCCTAGACGCACGGCCACCCAGATAAAAGCCGCCGCAGCCGCCAACAGGCTCGCTACAACTACGACCAAGTCACCGATTGTCATATATTGCCCACCATTTTTACGCTCAGCTTAAGTGCTTATTTTTGCAGGTTAGCCCTTAACTTATATAAAGCTTACGTTACTATTCTATTATCCATCGCCAAAATTCCCTAATTTTTTTGCCGGTGAGCGTACCTTAAGATTTCAGGATGAGATAGACTGCGAAAATGCCGACAATCAATACGATCAAACTCGTCAAAATAACCTGTATCATACCCTTGAAAATATGCGTCTTGGCCAGAGGATTACGCCCCATCGCCAACAATCCGCCCCGCACACCGGTGTACATCAGTATGCCCGAAATTATGACACTGGCGAACAGCACGGCAATACTCATATAGATATGCACCAGAGTGACCGGCTTATGGGCGACCGTCTGGGCTATCCGCTGCAAGGCGTCCTGTAATTCGGTTTTGGTGGAATTCCGATACAGCGGGTTGTGTGAAAGACTGACGTCGATTGCGATATAACCAAGATGGACGGTGACGTTTTTGCCGTTTTCTTTGAGCGAAGTCGTGACCCGCACGCCTGATTTGCCGTCAAACGGGTTGATCGCTTTGCCGAGCACAACTGTCTGGTTGTAGTCGGCTTTCATGCCGACGCCGGCTATAGACGAAAGCGTGACGTAATCATCCTTCAGGATCGGCCCGTTCTGGTCGCTCACCAGCACCTGGTATTCGCCGGTCGTGGCGATGTACGCTTGCTGTACATTCGTCTCGGTCTGCAGGGAAACCGGCGCGTCGTTCGGTGATACCACCACGCCGTGAATTCGATCCATCGCCGCTTGGGTAGCCGGTTTTACTTTCGAAGGGTCGTTCGGATCAAGCTGAACGATGACGCCCGGATCCAGCACAGAGTCGGTACCGAAACTGCGCACCACGGCTTGCGCGCTCGCCGAACCGACAACTGCTAGTGGCAACAAACCTAGCAACGCTAAAACGGACGTTATGATAAATTGTTTGTATTTTGCCATTTCAACTTATCAGTATAGCGCTTTTGGTTTAAACGGTAAATTTCAGAGTTTTAACAGTTTGTAACCTATTTGTCGTTGCCTGCGGGTCTTAGCAAAACATTAGCAGCTTCGGTAAGCCATTGACGAGCAGTATCAGATAATGAATCTACCGTAATATGGTACCCTGCATTGCGCATATGAAGCATGCGGGCAATTTGCAAAGCTTCCGAAAAACCTTCGCTATCCCATAAACTTTCATTGCTGCCATCACGGAATGGCGCAACCTCCAAACCACGGTCAAGTTCAAGAACTCGGCATATTATATTCCACCGAAAATTGTCAAACGCTCCCCCAAACCTAAACTGGTCATGATCATCATCGATAAACCTTAAGTCACCATGATCATATAAAAGATCAATGAGTAAACTTTTTTCACTTATCGTCAGATCAAGTGGACCCGTTAATGCACGATTAATTGCATCGAATTGTTCAACTTCTATGCTATTTAACACTCTACCACCCAGATATTGCGCAAGTCGCCCCATTGATGCGCGAACGCCGGTCATCACACTATCAACTGCATCGCCATGGTTTCTTCTGGATTGAAGTTGGATTATGAACGATCGTGGTTCAGGAATTAAGGTATCACTTTGCAGGTAGAGATCATCGACTTCAGACGCGCCATTTAAAAACCGGTAGTCATACATCAAGCCGGTAGGGTTAAAGGCGTTTTGAATAACTTCGCCCAGCTCAAATGTACTTGCAAGAATTGAACAACGGAACAATAAGCACGCTCCTAGTTTATCCGACATAAGCGGTGCCAATCTATCGAGCAAAATTTTTGTTGATCCAACTCCAGTGGAGCCACCGGCAACCGCGCTAAAAGGCTGGTCTCTATATTCTTCCGGCACAAAGTACGCCCGTTCAATATCTGTCCGTCTAAACGGTGGGTTGGCTGTGACTACATCTATACCGCCAGACGCTACTAATCTATCATCCCATGGCGACTGCCCACTATCTGCATTCCAATCGGCACCAAAAATTTCAATGGTTGCGTTAGGCGTATATTGCCCTGCATACAATTCAACATTTGTTCTTGCCCTGCGCAGCAAAGACTTGTTTTTCGCGTAGGCGTTGTCGAATGATTTCACATGTATGGGTGCGTCGCCTCCGCCGAGCGCCTGTATCTGCTTCAGTGTCTCGCACGTAACACGCATCGTATTCCCACCCGGTTCGACGAGCACAATCGGCATATCAGGCATTTGCGCGAGGTAGCGAATGAACTGCACCGCGTACGCCGTATTATAGCCTTGCAGTAAAGTTTGAGTTTCGACTGGAAAACCTCCGCCAATGCCGGATTCAAAATTGCTGCCTTGTACAATCTCGTTTAGCAAGCCCTCAGCCATAAGAGACACCTATACTCATTTAGCTAAAATATTATATGACACTACCATAGTATAGTCATACATAAAAAATTATTACGCTATTAACTTTGCAAGATTTTCGACGGCGTAGCCAATATCATCTTTTTTTGTAGCTCTCCCCAGAGTAAAACGCAGTGAGCTTTGGGCGTCTTTTTTGGAGATTCCCATGGCGCGAAGCACATGCGACGGATCTTCGTTACTGGCGCTGCAGGCTGAGCCGGCGGCGGCAATAATGCCCGCTTCATCAAGCTGCATGAGCACGCGTTCATTATCCGTATCAGGAATGGTAATATGCACATTATTGGGCAGTCGCTTTTTGAGCGATCCATTGATGGAAGCTTGCGGAAGTTTAGTGGAAATTCCGCGGAAGAAATTCCGCTGGAGCCCAACTGATCGTTTGGCTTCTTCATGCCGGTCAGTCTGGGCGATTTCGAGCGCCGCTGCGAAACCGATCGCCGCCGCGACATTTTCGGTGCCGCTGCGTTTTCCGCGCTCCTGACCGCCGCCAAGTATCAGCGGCTGTAGGTCGACATTCGCTCCGACAAACAGTGCCCCGGATTGCTTCGGCCCGTAGATTTTGCCACCGTTGACCGTCATCAGGTCAACGCCGAGCCGCGAGACATGTAAATCAAGGTAATTGGCGGCCTGGGCAGCGTCGGTGTGAAAATAAAGCGGCAATGTGCTGCCTGTACGCCGGCGTTTATCCCTGGCCTCTTTTAGCGTTCGGGCAATTTCGCGGATCGGCTGGATGGTGCCAACCTCGTTGTTGGCGTACATCACGCTCACTAGCACCGTATTGTCATCGATCAGCTTGGTGAGCCCTGCAACATCGACAGCACCTTGCCTATCGACCGGCGCGATTCTATGGTCGCATAACTGGGCGGGCGCAAAGACCGACTCGTGCTCGACCGCGCTGATCACGAGATTGGCCTGCGGGAATGACCGCATAACACCCTGGATGGCGAGGTTGTTAGCTTCGGTGCCGCCGGCGGTAAATATAATTTCGCTCGGCCTCGCGCCCAGCCAATGTGCCACGGTAGCTCTGGCCGCAGCCAGGTCGTCGGCCACGGCGTTTGCCGCCGAATATGTCGCCGAAGGATTATAAAATTTTTCCGTAAAATACGGCCGCATCGCCGCCACGACCCTGTCGTCCATCGGTGTCGCCGCGGCATAGTCCATATAAATGGGCTGGTGACTTTTCATGATCTAAAGTATAACGAAGCCGCCCTGGCGACTTGTTAGTTTAGCTGCTGCAATCGCATCAACTCGGGCATCACCCGTTGGTAATACAGATACATCGCGTTGTACAGGTTGCGCGCTTCTTTGGGGCTGAGCGCCTGATAGGAGCTGCTGCCCTGCGATTTGAAAACACCGTTCGGCCGCACGTCGTAGCGCGTGGTGGCAACGTGGTAGCCGGCTTCGTCTTTCCATTCTTCGTGCCAGACCCACGTCCGTTCGTCCAGACAGAAAAACTCGCGGCGGCCGTCTTTCGGAATCGGCCCGAACAACTCTCCGCCGATTTTGGCTTCATAGTGGATCAGGGCTTTGTCGATTGCGGCGGCGCGTTCTTCGGCAGTCATCTGATGGCCGAGGATAAAATCAAGAATCCGGCTCATACGAACTGCCTTCCGCCGGGAATACCATCCAGATCTTCCCAACCCATATCTTGAAATGCCTCATCGACTCGATCGCGCATGGCATCAACTTGTGGATCACTGCCCCGTTCGGATAACGGTGTTACAGCTTCTGGTGTCACGGCTGCAGGTGCTACTAGAGGCGACGATCCAAGGCCGGCAGCCTGTACAGCATTCATTTCGTCGTAAGCTGCGTCCACTTTACTTTGGGCCTGGTTGTAAAATTCCCCGCCAACAGTAGGCGGAACCGTTTCGAAAGTACCAGAATTCGGCGCATCAGGCGCATTGTACGGCTCCTGGCCTGTTATTCGCGCATCGGCTGCTGCGAGGTGGTGGTTTTGTTCAACTGGCAATAATCGGTCGCTCGGTAGCGCTTCTTGGTAAGCTGCGGCGGCCATACGTGGATCAATTTCCGGAGGCTGCTCGGCATGGGTCGGAGTGGACGGTGCTTGTTGTATCGAACCAGTTTGCGGATTGGCATATGACGTCGGATAGACGGAAGATGTATCTTGGGCCGCTGGTCGTCGTTCCGCCACTCTTTGTTCGATACGAGCACGTTCTGCCTGGGCCGGCGGCGAGTTATCCGTAAAGTTGGCATTGTGGGCAAACGGACCGACACCATGCAATTCCGGAACGGTTGCCTGGATCGTTGATGCGCCATAACGCAAGGCCGTGTTCAATAGATTGGCGCGCCCGCCGGATCTTTGAGGAATTAATTCTTTATCCAATCGCTGCAATGGTCCCAATTCAAAGTGGCGGCCTGCATCCTGTGCGTTGGAGTTAATCTTGTTAGCCATAATCATTCTCAAACTATTCCAAATAGATCGTGTGCGTTCTGCGAAGTAACTTCGGCGAATTTTTCAAGGCTTTCACCCCTGATTTTCGCCAGAAATTCGGCAGTCACGCGCACATGTCTTGGCTCACAAATTGTACCACGATACGGCGACGGGGTCAAGAACGGCGCATCCGTTTCTACAACGATTTTTTCAAGCGGAATCGCCTTCGCCGCCTCTGTTTGTTCGAAATCTTTCGTAAATGTCATGATGCCGTTCAACCCGATATACAAATTTCGCTGTAATATTTCATACAGAATAATCTTATTTGAGCTGAAACTGTGGATAACTCCTCTAATATTTTTGTAGCTATCTAATATCGGCCAGAAATCATCGAATGCTTCGCGCACATGGAAAATGATCGGCAGATTATACTGCAATGCTAATTCAATCTGATACCGGAGCATTTTGACCTGGTCGGATCTCGATGAATGGGTATAAAAATAATCCAGTCCGCACTCACCCACCGCTACTACTTTTGGTTTGCCGGCAAGATCCGCGAAATGTTCAAGCATTTTGGGATTATCGACATACCGGCCGGCTTCGTGCGGATGAATGCCGATACTTGCGTAGGCGCCGTGTCTTTCGCGTACAAACTCTACCGCCAGTTCGCTATCCTGAACTGTCGTGCCCACGCAAATCAGGCTTGTTACGCCGGCTGTCGCGGCCGAGCGGATCATCGCGTCGGGTGTCAGATCGCCTTCGCGCTTCCAACGCAAACGCGTTTCACTTTCGCCATCAAAGTGCTCCGCCGCTTCGTGAATGTGGCAGTGTGTATCAACAAGCGTTATTCCCATCGCATTTACAGCATATCAGAACCAATCCTTGCTATCTACGGAGTGCGGAATGTGAACTATGAGCTTATGATTTATTACTATCTTATTGACTATCTTGGTATTTTGTGATAGAGTATTCTAGTTATAGAATCACTCGGTAACTTTGGGAGAGCTACTTTTATGCGATACGCTTTACGCAAATCGTTAATCCGTTTTATCAAGCACATGCCGAAGAGCCTGGCTGCCGTCGTTTTAATCGCGACCTCTATCGCAATGGCAATGCCCGCCGATGCTTTAGCGGCACAAAGCGTGCGCATTGCCACCTCGGCAGGCATAGCGAATATCAGCGCCGGCAATAAAAAGTATCACCAATCGATTAGCGCTAAAAGCGGACAAAAGATTTTTGTCGCCGTGTCGTTTAAAACCATGGAAGCTGCAAATTCCGGTAAAACTGCAAAAAATGTACATGTAACATTCACCTTGCCGACTGGAACCGGAACCAGTAAAACTATTACGATTAAAGTCAAGGCAAGCAACAGTAATACAACCACGAACCATCTTGGAATTCAGGCTGCTAATTCGGGTTTGAAATTCGCGTACACCCCAGGTACGGCTGTGCTGTGGTATGGCACTACGACACACCGAAAACTGTCCGACCGGGCCATTACTAGTAATGATGGTGTGGTTATCAACAGCTTGGCGGCGTCAAAACAAGATTCCATCTCGTTTTACGGAACGCTCAAGGCAGCCGCTAAGCCGGGCGTGAAAGTATCAAACCAATCGCAAGTTGTTGGCAAATCAAGCCATTTTTCGGCAAAGAATACAGCAATGCCCGGTGACACGCTGAAATACCGCCTGACATTCAAAAACAGCGGCAACATTACCGAAAAAAATGTTGTACTACGCGATAAGATGTCAACCGGCGAAACTCTCGTGCCAAATTCAACCGTTGTTTTTGTTAATAATAGCAACGGCAAACGAACCACAAGTAATCAAATTGCCGCAAACGGTCTGACGGTCGGTGCATTTAAGCCCGGAGCAACAGCAATCGTAGAATTCGAAGCCAAGCTTGCCAGTTCCAGCCAGCTAGCCTGCAGCGTGACCGAAATTAACAATGTGGGCAGCGCCCAGCCGAAAGGTATGAAAGCAGTGACCGCTACCGCTACCACCGATATTAATAATGCCTGCACCACGCCCGTATGTACCGCATTTTCCGTCACGCCTGGCGACAACCGCACAGCTGAAATCACGAAATTCCAGACAAGCGCGAATCACGGCGCCACCTTCAGCAAAGCCGTGATCGACTGGGGCGACGGCGCCACGCTTACCACCGACAAACCGCAAGGCAAAAAGCATCAATATACTAATTCTGACCAACGAACCGTTCGTGCGACTGCGCATTTCCAGGTAAATGGCCAGGATAAAACATCCACTTGTCCCGCGGCAACGATCGCCTTTTCGCAACCCACGACTCCAACTTCAGCGACAACCACCGCCGTCACAACCACTCCCCAACAACTTGTAAACACCGGTGCGGGCAATATCTTCGGTTTGTTCTTCGGCGTCGTAGCCAGCAGCTTCATCGGCTACCGGCTGTTCATCAGGCGCCAGCTGGCTCGCCGCTAAATCTCGGCAAAGTTATACTACGCTGCGGTGGCTTGACTATCCGTCGCTTGTTTCGGGAACAGCGTTTCTTCGATCGGATGGATCACGCCGGTGGAAAAAATGTCGCGTATCTTAATGGCTGTGCCCGGTAAAAACGGCTCCAGCAAATCGGCGATTTCCAACAGGCAGCCTATCTGGTAGGCCAATACTTCGCGCAAGTGATCCTTATCGCCCGTCTTGGCGATTTCCCACGGTTTTTCTTCGTCGATGTATTGGTTGAGGCCGCGAACCTGCTCCCAAATCAAATCGAGTGCGCGATCGAATTTGCATGCCCGCATAGCTTCGTGGATCGGCACGTCATCATGCCCGGCTGGCGGAATTTCCCCGATCAAGCCGTCCTGGTATTTCAACACCATCGCGGCGGTACGCTGTACGGCGTTGCCTAACTCATTGGCGAGTTCATTATTGTAGGCCGCTTCCATTTTATCCCAACTGAAATCTCCGTCTTCGTAACTTGGAATGTGACGCAAAAAGTAATAACGGAAAGCGTCCGTGCCGTACTTGTCCAGTATTTCACCCGGCGCTACGACATTGCCGATCGATTTGCTCATTTTTTCGCCGTTCATAGTTATAAAACCATGCACATATAGCTGTTTCGGCAACGGCAAACCCAGTCCTAGCAGCATGGCCGGCCAGATGGCGGCATGGAACCGAATAATGTCCTTGCCAACGACCTGGACATTCGCCGGCCAGAATTTCTTGAAATCCTCATTCTCCGGATAACCAAGAACCGTCAAATAATTCATCAGCGCCTCGAACCATACGTACATCACTTGGCTGGGATCTCCCGGCACTGGTATCCCCCAGTCCAGTTTTTCGACCGGGCGGCTGACGCTGATGTCGTCCAGCCCTTCGCGCAACACCGATAATATTTCGTGTTTGCGGGTTTTCGGCACGATTTCAAACGCACCGGATTCGATTGCTTCTAGCACTTGGCCAGTGTATTTGCTCAGTCGGAAAAAATAATTATCTTCCTCGAGCCGCTGATAAGCTTGCGGATGGTCGGGCTTCATGCGCGCCGGGTCGGCTTTGGATTCCGGCACGAACTCTTCCTGTTTGACGTCATACCAGCCAGTGTATTTGGCCTTGTAGATATCACCGGCAAGGTTTTGCCAAATAATCTGGGCGCGTTGTTCGTGTGCCGGTTCAGTCGTGCGGATAAAGCGGTCATTGCTGATATTCAACGCTCTTTCGAGATCCACGAATTTCTGGCTCATCTGCTCAGCCAGCTGTTCCGGCGTGATACCGAGCTTGGCGGCCGTTTGGAACATTTTGCTGCCATGCTCGTCGGCGCCGGTGCTGAATAACACCGGCTTCCCCTGTTGTCGGGCAGCCCGCGCCAGCACATCACCCAAAATATATTCCAAGGCGTGCCCGACGTGCGGCTCGCCATTAACATAAGGGATCGCGTTTGCAACATAATAATTCATAAGAGTAATTGTACCTGTTTAGACTGACAAAAAGAAAAATCGAGATATAAAAGTTATGCCCGCCGGGGCATCATCATCAACGTAGTTCGTATTTCGTATAACGTAGTACGCATAGTCATTTGTTGCTATTTTAACACCTCTGGGAAGAATTGGCCAATGACTTGCAGCATGCCGGGCATGAGGCTAAGTTTTGTTATTTCGTCCGGCTTGAACCAGCGGGCTTCGCTGGCTTCCCAATCCAGCGTAACAGTATCGGTATTTACTTCGGCGAGCACCGGGACAATCAGCCACGTTTTGTGATATTCAGGATCATCCCGTAACGTAATATTGCCACGGGTAAGATTTACGACATGATTTTGTCCGATGCTGAGCTCTTCGTCAAGTTCTTCGAGCGCTTTTGTCTCGATATCACTGTTGTCATCTAAAAATCCCGCGACGGCCGCCCAGCAGTTCGGATGCATACGGCGGTCGGCACTTCGCTTAGCCAGCAAAATCTTGCCCGCGCGCGTTACCACCACGTCAAGAACAGGGGCATACCGAATATTCGTATAGTCAACTTGGCCGGGTTTCGGCACGAACGCAGGCTCTGGCATAATACAATAGAATATCAGAAGAGCGAGATTTGTGCTGCGCTTTGTTCCGGCGGCGTCAAATCTTTGCCGAGATGCTTGGCCAGCGCCTCGAGCAGCGGGAGCTGGCCTTTGAGGAGTTTCGTTTGTGCCGCTTCGAGCGAAACCCATGCGGCCCTATCAACTTCCGGGATTTCCAGTTGTTTGCCGGATTTGGGCGGCCATTCCATCATAAATGTATTACTTTTTAGCTTGGTTACATTAAATTCCGCTTCCGCTGCCCAGGCGTGCACGACTTTGCCGCTCGATTGTTTGGCAGAACCAAGGCTTATATATTCGCCATCGGGCGGCGGGCTCCCCAATTCTTCACTGAACTCACGTTTAGCAGCCATGGACGGATCCTCGTCCGGCCCGAATTCACCCTTCGGAATCGACCATACACCGGCATCTTTCTTGGCCCAGAACGGGCCGCCCGGATGGACAATCAATACCTCCACGCCCTTCGCGCTTTTTCTATAAAGCAGTACGCCCGCGCTTTGCTTTGCCATTTTGGATAGTATAAAGAAAAACACAAGTGATTTTAAGACAGTCAGCTCGTTCTGTCTGTTGTGACATAAAGTATCTGAAAATGCGATGTTTACGAAGTCATGCGGTCGGACTACAATAATGATTAGTCATGGGTGGGCTCACTCCTTCGCGCAAGGCTTCGGGGCGTTCCTCCACGCAGGCTTATCAACACATTTGGGGAACATACTCACTATCCGCTGTACAGCGGGAAAGCGTCACTGCGACCCTTCAAATTTACAATCTCTCAAGCAAAAGCTTTCTGGCTTAATCCTACTCTGAACGGTAGTCTAGGATTTTAAAACCAGGCAGTTTTACCCACTTTCGAATCCGTTCTACAGCTTTAACGGCTGGAATCTCTTCATCAATTTACATAGGAGCTTGAACTATGGAAACACGAACTCACATTAACAAAGAAGTAAATGTAACCGCCTGGTATTTTCGGAATCGACACCAGAGGCTGACGGGTTATCCGAAGCGAATGGAATTTGATCACCGGGAATATACTTTTGCAGAAGGCTTGCGCTTTTTGATACACAAGGGCAAACAAGCGGTGCAGCTGTTCGACATGACGGACGGAGCCAACAACTATCGGCTGCGCTTCGACGACGAGCAGCAAACATGGACGCTCGTGAGCATAACAACTGCCAGCAGAGCGATCTAAAAAGGCCCCGAAAGGGGTCTTTTGCTTTGGGTAGAGCTAGTTTTAGTCAGCATCGCAACAGGTAGCAACCGCATTTACGGCTATTGATGTCTCGGATATGGTAATTCCGGATGAAGTAGCTACCTCACCGGAAAAAATTAGCGGAAACACGCCGGCCCAATATTCGTCTAGTTCTCTTGG
Organism: uncultured Candidatus Saccharibacteria bacterium; assembly: GCA_963742655.1. Classification (GTDB taxonomy): domain Bacteria; phylum Patescibacteriota; class Saccharimonadia; order Saccharimonadales; family UBA4665; genus JAICLK01. Next base: position 91,633 of record CAVUMM010000008.1, on the reverse strand, counting down.
CGTCCAATCTCTAAGCCCGAACAATGGCACACTGCGTCCCGATGTCCTTTCAGACGGGACTTGCCAACCATAATATGGGCTAATGAAACTGATGATTGAAAACTCCGACATAAAAACTGTCATAAACAAGCAACACTGGTGGGCGAGGTGGGACTCGAACCCACAAGGCTTATTCAGCCAGCAGATTTTAAGTCTGCCGCGTATACCAATTCCGCCACTCGCCCGACTTTTTGTCAAATTTATATTATTATACTTTTTTATTGTTTACACCAACGATTATAACAGAGCCGCGAGTGCTTTTGGTGTATTAATAACTTTATCTATAAGGGCGTCACGGCAGGGGTCGCCGGTTTTAAGGTTAAGGGCAAAAATCGGTTTGCCTAACGCGCAGGCATATGCCATTTCCATTGCCACGCTCACACCGGCGTAATCGTCTTTGTTAAATACGAAGCACACCTCTGCCTTACGTACCCAGTCGAAATGTTCTAGAGTCAAGCCCTTGATTATTTTCTGCGTGACAAGTTCGTTCTGTATCGTATCCTTTTCGTCAATACCGGGCCGAAAGTCAGGCTCGAATACTAGCACACCATGCTTTTCCAATTCACGACAAAATGCCGCAATTTCATGCTTATACCGTTTAGACCCGCAAACAACTACTGATTTCATCAAATTACAATCCTACATATATTGTTTTGGTGTGCATAGCGGGGTCTCCATAAAATGCTCGCTTTTTATGGGGTTTTGGAGGCGCCTACCGGAATTGAACCGGTGTGTGAGGTTTTGCAGACCTCTGCGTAACCACTCCGCCAAGGCGCCATTATACTGCAATGATTGACTTAATACATCTTATAGGTGCGTTTAAATTGTCGCAAGTCAGATTGGTTATATTTCGTATTACGCTATATTATTGACAGGATGAAAATTTGTTCAAATTGCGGCGTGCAAAAACCTGAGCTTGATTTTTTTTACCAGAATAAACGCACAGGTAAACTTCACTCGCAATGCAAAGATTGTTATGCCGTTCAGCGAAGAAAAATATGGAAAGATCATTATCACAAATACGGCAGTACGTATAGAGAACGAGCCGTCCAACGAAACAGAAAGATTAAAAATCAACTAAGATCTCATCTATTGAAATACTTAGCCGATAAGTGTTGTGCTGCATGCGGCATCAATGATCCGCGCGTTTTAGAGTTTGACCACATTGATCCAGCAACTAAATCCTTCGGGATTGCTCAGGGTATAACCAGTACAATAAGCTGGGAAAATATCATGACCGAGATAAATAAATGCCAGATATTATGCGCAAACTGTCACAAGATCAAGACAGCGGAACAGCAAAATTGGTATAAGAACAGTCCTGATATAAAACTTAATGGATAATGTTTGTTGGGAGGTTAATTACTTTGAATAATCGATAGCATCGTAACATTATTGCCAAGAGTCGCAACGGTGCTGCCGATCAATATGAGCGACACGCTTGACACATATATTCTCGCACCCGTAATGCGGCTGCTCCTGACGCGTAACGGCAGTACAGTTTGGCCCTGATCACAACTTTCAAACAACCAGCTGTAAACCCGTCTGTTGATGCCAATTACAGAGGTCGTGGAACCTCAGTTCATCGCAATTAACACATCTATTTCTTGGTAGCTTTTTCAAGTTCCCTGTGATCGCTGATCGCCGATGCGATCATCACCGGTCCCGCAACCAAAGCGTACAGGCCTATCACCCACACGAACGCGACGCCGCCGGAAACGGGCTGGAAAAGCATCACGATTCCTACGAGCAGCGACAATGCGCCAACCAGGATCAGTGCCGTTCGCATCCCGGCATTCAAATCATCCATAAATGCAGCCACGATCTCAAAGACACCGCGGAAGACGAAGGCAAAGCCGATCAGCAGAATAAACGCCGCGAAGCTGACATGCGGATGTCGCAGTAAATAAACTCCGATGCCTATCTGCAACAAAGACAATAGAAGCTTTAAAATCCACACGCCCACACCTTCGCCAAAATGAAATATCCCGGCAAACAGGTTAATCAGCCCGCTCGCCAAAATAAAAGCTGCGAACAGATACAAGAACGTTAATATCGTCAGACCCGGCCAAAACACCGCCGCGATACCGAACAGTAACGCAACGATACCTTCAATAATACGTAAGCCCCACATCGTGTCGCTTTGCATAGTTCCTCCTCTTATTACCCCTTACATATATACATATGCGCTTTGCTGGAAAACTTGTCAAGTTATTTTTTTAATTTCTGTGGATAAACTGAAGATTTAATTAGTCCACTTGGGCGTTTTTCCTTTTCGGTCTTGTTTTAGTTGGCGTCGAACCATGGCGTTTTTTACCAAAATATTTGCGAATGTGGCGATAATGCCGATACCAACCAAGACGTAGAACATATCAAAGAGTTTGCCGGCATCGGTTTTCGGCACGATATCACCGTAGCCGACGGTTGTTAGCGTGATGGTGCAAAAATAAAATGAATCCAGCCACTTGAAGTGCTCGACAAAATGAAAGAAGGTCGCGCCGCCGCACAATACACCCATACTCACTCCGGCCAATGCCTGCGACTGATGTTTGAGCGTATTGTGTTCTTTGACTAAAGCTTGTCGTTCGTCTTCATCCATGCTACTCATATCTTGTTACTAGTATATGTTGAGCCGGGCAAAATGCCGAATAACTATTTTCGATGCGGCCGGAACTACCGTTTTGGCTTCACTATATGCGGGTTCGCGATTATATATGTTATCGACAACACCGAAAGTGCCACGAGCACGCTGTTCGAAACGAGACGATTATTCACCTGTGCCGCGAAAGCCAGCCAAATCAATAGCAGCAACCCGGCGCCAACCCACAAGTAATATAAGTGCTTTTTTGTCCAGAGCCGCACACTGTGCCACCACGCCGCGAAGACGCTGCCCCGCATACTGTCAACGTGCAATAAGGCACGCAACGCCACCGCCCAGCGCGCCGGGCCAACCAGCATACTACCGATCGCGATCAACACCCAGCCAATCAACCAGGTGTATATGATCGTTTTCAATGAAGACGTCAGCGTATCAAAAATATAACTGATCGCCGGCTGGTTGCCGGCAACTTTGACTTGGTTCAATACTTCCTGATGAAGCGATTTGATGGCGATGAGCTCGAGCAACAATAAGACGATAGTCGCACCGGAAATCGCTAGCAGTGCCCGGCGGCGATTGCGGGCAAATGCCAACGCACCCAGAAAACTGGCTATCACCACGAACGGCAATACGGCGGAGAGGTAATCGATATCCCGGATATATCCCCAGACACGTTCGCGCTTGGCCTTCAGGTCGGTCGATATCGTTAACGCTTTGCCGCCATTCGTGTTCAGCGCAGGTAACGCGCTGGCCGAAGTGCCGAGCTTACTCTGCAGCGTGCTTTTTATATCATTAAGATTGAGTGAAAATTTTTGTTCCAGTTTGGCGCCAAGCGGCTGCGTCTGTCCACGCGCATTGCTGGTCAGCCGGTTCATGGCTGTCCGATTGGCCACAGTCCAGACAGTTTCAAAATTGTCACTGGTTATGACTCGATTGGCGATTTTGTTCGTCAAGGATTGTAACTGCGACGTCAGCGGACTAGCCAAAAAGGCGGCTTTCGGCGGCAATGCATCGGTTATCTCCTGCTGTACGGGTACATTGGCAAAAATTTGTGTCGTGACGTAGTTGGATAAAGCCGATGCCACTACAGGCGTTTGCGGTAACGGCGCGACAGTCGCCACCCAATTGTCAGTCGTTAAGATCTGTCGTTCGGCCCAGTGCGCTACGCTATAACCGATGACGGCCGCGCATCCGACAGCCGCCAACAATATGACAATAGATATCTGTAATATTTTAGCGAGCCTAAACGTCGCATCTCGTTCTACGTTTTCATTTGTTATGGGATTGGCCATATCGTTACCCTCCGACTCGGCCCACCCGATCCTCTAAACCAACTCTAGCAGTCTGATTGGCTGCCCGTCAACTAATCTTCCCGAATTTCACCGCCATGCACCGCAATAGCGTAAATGATGAGCACGTCCAGAATGATTATGGTCAGCGACCACCAAGGATACGCGTCGAGATATGCAAAATTAGCAATCGCGCTCAAGCTTGCCAATGCGATTCCGACCATCCTGCCCCACAAATGTCCCGACATGAGCGAAAATGATGTCAGGAACAAAACGATACCGATCAGCAAGTGGACCCAACCCCACTGCGTATAGTCCATCAGCACAAGGTGTGATGGCGTAACCAGCAGCACTTGATTCTGGAAAATTGCTACCAGTCCGGCAATGGCCTGGAATACACCGGCGAGCATCATAAGAAATGCCGCGAAGAACTGCCATCCGACCCAACCTGAAACATCATCTGAGTTTTGATTCCGTGCTGCCATGTCACACCTCCCCATTTAAAGCTTATGTTAAATTTATACACCCGGACGTCATGAAGGGCTGTGATGCAAATCACCTAGTATCTGCGTATCTTGCATTTAAGCTACGAAACATTCCGCCCTATCAGAACCAGCCAAAGATTTTTTGGTAATTTCTTTAACCCCTTATCGCGCACCATACCGATCGCTTCCTTGCCGGCAATATACAGCCCGAGAAGACCGATTAAGATCTGCAGCCCCCAGCTTACTGCCAGAAAAGTGCTTGAATTTTTGGGGTCGTTGATCTGACCGTTTTTGTGCAAATGGTCTAATATGATCACCGGGAACGGAATATACGATATCACCCAAAGCGTCAGGCCGATGCGCACGCGGCCGCGTGACACTTGCGTATGAGGTCTTTCACCCGTATCGGTCGTTTCAATTTGCTTGTTTATCACCGGCCGCGTGCCCCTCATTACTTGATCCACTTAGTCTTAATAGCATACCACTTATGCTTTCCCGGCCAGTTCAAGCCGCGAATGCTTCCTTGAGCCTTCCCTCCTCTTCTTTCGATAACGAGGTGTGGATGATTTTACCTTTGAACGGCTTGAGCTGTTCGACGACACGATCGACTTTCGCTTCACTCACCAACAAAAATAGTGCCGAATTTCCAGGTTGGATCGAATCACTGACTTTTTTGATGAACTTGTCGTTGATACCGTAATCGGCCGCTTTGCCAAACAATGCACCGGTTGCCGCCCCGATCGCCAAGCCTAAGAACGGCACAAAGAATAACAATCCGAACAACATGCCCCAGAAGGCGCCGCCCAATGCGCCGGCGCCGACCAAATCGCTGGCCTGTTTTACCTTTACCTTACCATCAAGCCGGCGCACCGCAGTCGCCGCGTCATCGACTTTTATAAGCTCTTGCCGCTGCAATTCAGAGACTTCTTCGAGTACTCGGGCAGCTTCATCTTCATTCTTGAAGCTCATTACCACTAAATTGCTCATGCTTCCCCCTCTCCTGTTACGGTTGTCACTTGTTTATACGATATAGCCGGTTTTACTGCAGTGACTGCGCTCACAGTTATCCGGCAGATGGTTTGACTCGACAACCCCGAACAGTCTGGAGTTGTTTGCCTGCATGTGAGAATAGTCACAAGTAATTGCCGGAGCGCGAGTGTACACTGAAGAAAACGGACCAGAAAAAGGAATGTGTGCGATGCCCAACTACAGCCAAAGCGCGGTCGTTGCAGACCTCTTCAGACGGGGTCAGCCTCGATATTTCCGTAAGGGCGATTTAATCGTGGGCATCGAACCGACACCCAAAGGCGTATATTTTATCGACACTGGTTACGTCAAAGCCTACTCAATCACCGATGGCGGCGAAGAATTTTTGCATATCGTATACGGGCACGGCGAACTGTTTCCGCTCGCTTGGGCTTACCGGGAAATCAACCCGGAATTGTATTATGAAGCGCTCGATCAGACGCTGGTCTGGCGGATATCACGCGAGCAATTCACCTACTTTGCCCAGCACAATGTAACGGGCGGCTACGAATTAGCGCGCCAATTAGCGCAGCAGTTCCAGGTGTTCACGGATAGGCTCGATAACCTGCAATACAAAAAATCATCCGAACGGGTTGCCTACCGCCTGCTTTTTCTGGCCGGCCGGTTCGGTAAAAAACGAAGCCGCAGCGTTATCATTGACGCGCCATTTACGCACGAACTGATCGCACACTCTATCAATCTCACCCGGGAAAGTGTCAGCCGCGAACTTGAACGATTAACGCGCCAAGGCATTATCGGTCGCATCGGCCACCGTATAATTATTAAAGATATCGCTCGGCTCGGCCGTAATGTCAGCCGCCCAAACAACGCACGGCAATGGGGGTTGGATCAGTAAATCCGCCCGCAAATGAAGAGATTTTGCTAAAGCTTATGCCGGTTCTTTATAATAACGATTAAGCTATGCATATTCCGGACGGATTAGTCGAGAAATTACTAAAAGGTGCCAAGAAAATCACCGATGATCAGTTAACGGTGCTCCGTGAACAGGAAGTCGCCGAGAAAAAGCCGCTGCAGGAACTGGTTATCCAAAGTAATATCGTCACTGACCACGACCTGACCAAGATGTATGCCGAGGAAATCGACATTCCGTTCGCCGACATCAATCCGCACGACGTCAAGCACGAACTGCTGGCGCTCATTCCCGAAAAAATGGCGCGCCAATACCGTGCGGTAGTGTTCGGCATCAACGATGACGGATCCCGGCGGCTGGCCATGGAAGACCCCGATGATATCCAGGCCGTCAGTTTTTTGCAAAAACAAGTCGGCGGACGTCTGGAGATCTATGCCGCGTCAAGCTCGGCCATCCAGGCGGCGCTCGATCTGTACCACAGTAATGACAGTAACGACCTTACGAAAGTTTTGACCCCGGAAACGCAAGAAGACGAAGAAGACGAGGTCAGCGAAGCGGACCTGGCCGAAGACTCGCCGATCACCCAGACAGTCAATTTGCTGATCCGTTACGCCGTCAAATCAGGCGCCAGCGATATCCATATCGAACCGCGCGAAAATTATGTGTCGGTACGCTACCGGGTTGACGGCGTGCTGCGCGAAGCCAACAAACTTCCCAAAAAAATCCATAACGCCGTGGTATCGCGCATCAAGATATTATCTAATTTGAAGATCGATGAGCGCCGCGTGCCGCAGGACGGACGTTTCAAAGTAGAAGTTGACGGGCTAGTGTATGCGCTGCGGGTATCGACGCTGCCGATTAGTGACGGCGAAAAAATTGTGATGCGTATTTTGAACGAATCAAATAAGGCCATCACTTTCGAGGAGCTCGGCTTTTGGGGCCCGTCTTTAAGCGCGCTCAACCAAGCCATTACCCAGCCGCACGGCATGATATTGGTTACGGGTCCGACCGGTTCGGGCAAATCAACCACGCTATTCAGCGTTTTGAATATTCTGAATACACCAAGCATTAACATCTCGACTATCGAAGATCCAATCGAGTACAAAGTATTCGGCACCAACCAGACGCAGGTTAATCCGATAGCCGGCATGACATTCGCGTCGGGTTTGCGTTCCCTGCTGCGGCAGGATCCGAACATCATCATGGTGGGCGAGATTCGTGACCGCGAGACAGCCGACCTGGCGGTACAGGCCGCGCTCACCGGACACTTGGTTTTTTCAACACTGCACACCAATAACGCCGCGACTTGTTTACCGCGCCTGCTCGATATGGGAATCGAGCCATTCCTGATTGCTAGCACCATCCGTGCCGTGATCGGACAACGCCTGGTGCGTTGCTTGTGCAATTTTTGCCGCGAACAGTACACGCCTGATGAAGTTACCCTCAAACAACTTGGACACATCTTCCAACTCAACGATCCGCAAGTCATGCATAGCATTCACGCACTGGAAGAACAGGCCGTATTGATGGGTGCCCAACAGGTTGCGAACGACCCGACCAAACAAGGCCACATGGACTTTTCGACAACCGACACCGGTATCAAGCGTCTCTGGCGCGTGCACGATGGCGGCTGTGACCAATGTAATCATGTCGGATACAAAGGGCGCATCGGAATTTATGAAGCGCTGCCCGGTTCATCGGCCATTTCAAAATTAATTGTCGCCGGGGCAACCAGCGAAGATATTCAAAACGAAGCCATCCGTGAGGGCATGGTCACCATGCAGCTCGACGGTTTCATAAAAGCGCTGCGCGGCATTACCACAATCGAAGAAATACTGCGCGTAACAATCGAGAAGTGATAAATAGGATATGAGATTTAACTTCATTGCGACTACGAAAGAAGGTAAGACCCAGCAAGGCGTCCTGGAAGCCCCGACCCGCGAAGAAGCCGTGTCGATGCTCGCGCGGCAGCAGTTACATCCGGTGGTCATCAAAGCCGGCGGCGGGAAAAGTCTGAATCTGAGCTTCGGCAATCGCGTAAAATCGCGAGATTTGGTGATTTTTACGCGCCAGCTTTCCACCATGATTTCCGCCGGCGTGCCGCTTGCCCGCGCTATGGCCACGCTGCAGGCACAATCAGAAAACAAATATTTTAAAACGGTCGTCGAATCGATCACCAAAGACATCGAAGGCGGCCGGCCATTGGCTGACGCTTTTGCGCGTTACCCGAATGTGTTTTCGGAAGTCTATGTGAATATGATCCGCGCCGGCGAAACGGCCGGTATACTCGACAAGATCTTGAAACGCCTGGCCGCCCAGATCGAAAAGCAATCCTCGATGCACAAAAAAATCGTCAGCGCCATGACGTATCCGATGGTCATTCTGTGCATTACGGTAGTGGCGTTTTTCTTCATTATGATTTATCTAATGCCGAAAATTAGCGGGATTATTAGCAGCTTGACGCCAGGCGCACAGTTACCTCCGCAAACGCGGTTTTTACTCGGTCTCAGTCACATAATGCAACATTACGCGATTATCATAATCCCCCTTTTAGTTGCAGGCACATTTGTAACGTTGCGATACATTAAAACTCCGAAAGGAAAATATCAGTTCCACGCCGTACTGCTGCGGCTGCCGATCCTCAGCGTGGTGATTCGCAAAATCGCTATCGCACGCTTTGCCCGGACATTTGCCTCGCTTATGTCCGCCGGCGTCAGCGTGTTGGAATCGCTCGACGTGACAGGAGCGGCCATCGGCAATAAGGTCATCGAAGCCGAGCTGAAAACGGCGGCAGTCGAGGTCAAAAACGGCAAACAGCTCAGCGAAACGCTCGCCCACAGCAGAAACTTCCCGCCGATCATCAGCCAGATGCTGGCCGTCGGTGAAGAAACCGGCCAAATCGACACCATCCTGGAAAAGGTAGCTGATTTTTACGACGAGGAAGTCGACGCCACCATCGAAGGACTAAGCTCCATCATCGAACCATTACTGATTGTGGTGCTCGGCAGCGTTGTCGGGCTGATTGCCGCCAGCGTGATGGGCCCGATTGCCAGTTTGAATAAAAATATCGGCAACAGTTAACAACTTCCTACTTGACTGATTGGCGCTTATGCTTGATAATCCAAGTGTAATTCTTAGTCGAAAATCATTCGGTAAGATAACGAATAAATAAATAACAAGGAGGGTGGGCACCTATGGTCTCACTAAAACGTAAACAAAGCGGTTTCACCATCGTGGAACTTTTGATCGTGATTGTGATTATCGGCATATTGGCGACGCTGGTTATCATAACGTTCACGGGCATTCAACAAAGGGCGCGCAACACGAAGCGCCAGACAGACATTAACGCTGTCGACAGCCATCTCGAAGCATTTAACGCCGACCAAGGCTTCTATCCGACACTCACGGACATGAACACCGCCAGCTGGGTGTCAACCAATTTGAAGGGTCTCGATCCGGCCGCCTTGCAGGATCCGCAAGGTTCAAGCCAGACTCTCGTTTCTGCTCCGGCGGCCAAATCCTACGCCTACCAGCCGACTGACGACGGCGGCAATGCTTGTGATGATACGGCAACGATGTGTACCAAGTTCACGCTCACTGCGACATACGAAGGTACCGTCAACGGCGCCAGCACGTACGTGAAGACAAGCCACTAAATTAGTTTTAGAGCTAGTGACTTTCATAGAGCCCGGTCGAAAATCCGGGCTCTTTTATCTGCAGATGACAATGTATAATGACAAGCGTAAGCATGAAACTGCGTGGATTTCGTAAAACCGATGCACGGGGGTTTACTCTCGTCGAACTTGCGGTAGCGGTCGTCGTACTTAGTATGATGGTCATTGCCGCCATGGGGCTCTATATATCACTGATTCAAAGCGCCGTGGTGTCAAAACAAAAAACGGCCGCGCTGCTGCTGGCGACGAACCAGCTCGAATACCTCAAGTCACTGCCGTATAACAGCTTGGCGGTGGCCGGTGGCAGCATCGTTTCCAGCAACCCGCTGCCGGCATCGAAAACTCAGACTTTGAGCGGCGTCACGTACACCGTCAAAACAGCCATTAGCTACGTAGACGACGCCTTTGACGGCTGCGGCTCGTACCCTTCTCAGCAGCTCGAGCAAACGTACTGCCGGAATTATCCGCCGCCTTCGGGCGCGCCGGCCACGGACCTGAACCCGGCCGATTATAAAATCATCCGCGTGTCGGTATATGACCGCACCAACACACTGCTGGCCTACGATGATACGGAAATTTCGGCTCGAGTTGCGGAAACGGCCAGCAATACCGGCGCGCTGTTCGTGAAAGTATTAGATGATAATGGCAATCCGGTATCCGGTGCGACCGTCGAAGCCAAAGACGGCACGCTCAGCCCGACAGTCGACGTATCCGATTCAACCGACAGCAACGGAGAGGCCATCTTTTACGGGCTGCCGAAAGACACTGCCGGCTATAATTACGTGATAACTGCTTCCGACCCGGGCTACTCAACGTTGAGCACCATAGCACCGTCTGGCAGCCTGCAGCCGAATTATTCCAGCCAACAAATTTTCAGCCAATTGTCGAGCAACGTCACGCTCACCATCAAACCGCAAGGCGCTGATAGCTTGCTCGTCGAAACGACTGATACGAGCGGCAATCCGCTGCCAAACGCCAAGATTTACGCCAAGGGTGGCTACAAAAAATACACCAGCAGTACCGACACGCAGTATTACTACGACACGCTATCGCCGTCTGACACGCGGCCGGTTACCGACGGCAGTGGGCTGGCCGCTTTGTCCGATCTCGTTCCCGGGCCGTACATTTTCTGCGGCGACAATGGTGACAGCAGCTGCTCGGTTGGCGGCACGACGTATTACCTGGCTGCGGCCGTTCCATACACCGGCGTGAACGCGCTTAACCCGATAAGCGTTCCGACCTATTTGTCATCTTCACCGCCCGCCACGACATTCCCCTATAACGGCCACGATTACCTGCAAAAAGTCCGTTTGATACTCACGGCAGACCCCAACTTCCCGCGGGTCTTTACGCTCACTCCCTCGGCCGCCAGCCAAGGCACCGACACCATGAACGCTTTTGCTTTCCAGATTACCGGTGCCAATTTGCCGTGCAGCAGTTCGCCCGGAAGTTGCAGCACTACGGTCGCATTCAAGCAAGCCGGCAACACGTTCACGGCAGATTGCACCGGAACGGGCAGCAGCTCACTGGATTGCACTGTCGATTTGAGCAGCGCGACTACCGGGTCGACGCAGTTGGTCATCACGGCCAACGGCGTTACGCTCACCCTCCCGGCCAGCCCGCAGCTTGGAGGTATCAATGTTACGCCTTGACCACGCTACCGGCCAAGCCGGATTCACACTGGTGGAGCTCATTGTCGTCATGATTATTTCACTGTTGGTTTCGGGTTCGCTGGTGGTTTTTGCAACGACCTCGTTCCACGGTTACTTTACGCTCCAGCAATCAGGCACGGCCTTTGGCGAACTGGCACAGGCTTCGCAACGAGTGGAGTCGGTAGTGCGCGGACTGACCGATATTACCGGGGCATCCGGGACTGACATGACGATCTACGCTTATTTTTATCCGTCAGATACCTACGTGTCGCTGGTGCATTACTACGAAAATGCCGCCGGCACAACCCTGTATGCTGATGTGACGCCGATGACGGCCAACCCCCCGCAAGGCCAGCCGATTACCGCTCAGAAAAAAACCTACACCATCATTGATAGTCTTGTGCCGATAGCCAGCACGCAAACATTTGTTTATCTCGATTCCGCCGGCAATTCACTTTCCACGCCAATTAGCGATTTACACACGATTAAGGGAGTGCAGATTAACATGGCTGTTGCGGGATACTCGCGGGCGCCGGGCACGAATAATCAATTATCACTCCAGGTAACATTGCGTAACAGGAAGACAAATCTATGAAATTGCATGCCAAACAATTCGGACTACGTTCGCTGTCCTCCAGCAAAGGTTTTATCACGCCAGCACTCATCAGCCTGATTATCGTGATCGGCATTCTGTCGATGGCCGTTTTTGAAGTCATGGAAACCAATTTCTTTATTTCGGGCAACAGCATCGACAATCAGAAAGCTTTTGATATTTCCGAAGCCGGCATCAATTACTACCTGTGGCACTTAAGTCATAATCCGACGGACTATAAAGACGGCCAGACCACGCCGACAACACCTGACCCGCAACTCGGTTACGGACCATATGTCCATCACTATGTCGATAGCAATGCCGTGGACGAAGGCACCTACACACTCTGGATCAACCCGCAAAGCAACGGATCGTCAATCGTAACCGTGCGCTCTATAGGACAGGTTAACGGATCGTCGGCCAAGCGCACCATCGATGCGAAAATTGGCGCGCCGTCATTTGCTAGCTATGCCGTAGCGTCCGACAGCGCGCTATGGTTTGGCAATACCGAAAGCGCCGATGGGCCGGTTCAGTCGAATCAAGGCGTGCGTATGGATGGCGCGAATAATAGCGATGTGATGAGCGCCAATTCAACCTATGTCCCGTCATCTCAGCTTGGCGGCAATGGCCATACGAGCGAATCCGGCGTCTGGTGCAGCTCAAGCGTCACAACACCCGTTAATTGCAACACCCGCGATAAAAGCCTATGGGAATATCCAGTTCCCTCGATTGATTTTAATCAAGTTGGCGGCGACTTGTGCGGTATGAAAAAAACCGCCTTTGCCGCCGATGCGTCAACTTCATCGCTGGCCACCGATCCGAATGCCTGTTCGGATACGCCGACCACGCGCACGGCGGCGTACCTGCCGCAGCGTAGTTCAAGCGGGACCTACAGCCTGACAAAAGGCTATCTCATCCAGCTCAATACAGACGGCACCTATAACTTATATAATGTGAACGGCGAAACGGACACCAATACGCCCTATTCCAGTGCACTGACGCTCCAATCGGTGGCCAATAATATTGCCGTGCCAAATTCGGGGGTTATTTTTGCCGAAGATAACGTATGGGTGATGTCGAATCCAACCTTCCATGGCCGGGTGACCATCGGCGCGGGACGATTAGCGCAATCGAGCGTAAACGCAGAAATGGTGATTGCCGGGCCGTTATTATATAGCGCCAAAGACGGCACCGACGCCATCGGCTTAGTTTCGGAAGACTCAGTTATCGTAGCGCCCTATGCGCCGCCGTCGGCCGGCAGTTTTAATTTTGAGGTCGATGCCGCCATGATTGCCGAATCGGGCAATGCCGAATACCCGCTCACCTACCGTTCCAGCTCGCACCGATGTACGCGCGGCTGGACAAACCCCAATCAGACCTTTACCTACTATGGCTCCGTGGCCACGCGTCAAACCTGGACCTGGACCTGGCTGGTCGGCGGTGCGTGCGGTGACGCCGCCTTTGACGCGACTAACGGTTACATTTCCGGCATTGAACACAATACAACATCGTACGACTACAACTTGCAGTACGATCCGCCGCCCGACTTCCCGATTACCAGCACCTACAATATTTTGTCCTGGCGGGAAGTCTTAACGCACCCTTAAAACAAGGCGAAAGCGCCGTAGATCTTTGCTATAATAATGCTAGCGTTTTAAAGTACCTAGGGAAAGCGGGATGCGTAAGATTCATATAAAGCACTCCCGAACGGGGTTGGGGTAGACCAAACACATGAGTCAAAATGATACGCCGGCGAGCGAGTCGAATGAAGCGGCTGATAGCTTGGTGGCCGCAGATCAGCCTGAAGCCGCACCACTGCCGGTCGAAAAGTCCGATAGTCCTGCCAAAACCACAAACAAGGTCGGGCTCTTTTACCGCGATAAACCTCTGTTCGGGTTGGACATCGGTTACGGCAGCATGAAGGTTATGCAGATCATACATGGTAAACAGCGATGTGACGTCAGTGCATATGGCGTTGCCAGTTTTGACCCCAAACTCATCAAAGAGGGTATCGTCACCGAACCAAAGACGCTCGCCGCGCAACTCAGCGTATTGCTGACCCAACACGTTATCGGAATTGTAGATACGAATCGGGTGGCCATGGCTATTCCGTCGGCACGCACATTTATCCGCAGCGTCATCTTGCCGCTGGCCGCGATTGAAGATCTCGGCAGCGCGGTCCGTCTTGAAATCGAGCAATACGTTCCCATGCCTATGCGCGATCTTTATACTGATTACAGCATAATCCGCAAGTCCGACAAAGACGTGCAGTTGCTCGTCGCGGCAGTGCCGAAAGTAATTGCCGATTCCTACGCGGCCGTCGCAGACTCGCTCCAACTCGACATAATCGCCATGGAGCCAACCCTGACGGCCGTCAGCCGCCTGTTTGCCGAACTCGACCACGCCGCCAACATACCGACCGTGCTGATTGATTTTGGAGCGATTGCATCGGATGTCATCGTGTACGACGACGGCGTCATCACGGCCGGTACCGTACCTGGCGGAGGCGAAAATTTTACCGCAATGATAGCGGAGCGCTTGCAAATCACTGCCCAGGAAGGCCATTTTATGAAAACGCGTTATGGAATTGGCCCCGGCATTAAACAGCAGGCTATTCGTACGGCAGTCAGTCCCCAGGTTGAGCAAATCGTTGAAGAAGTACGCCGCGTTATGCGCTACTACGAAGAACACTCGGCCGGTAAAAAAATCGGCCAGATCGTAACGACGGGCGGCGGTTCAAACTTGCTTGGCCTCAATGATTACTTAACTGACGCATTGCGCGCACCGGCACGATCCTTCGTGCCATGGGACAAGCTACGCTTCAAAACTGCCGAGCGACCCAACGATTTCGAAAAATCAATCTACATAACGGCGGGCGGCCTGGGTCTCCTAAAGCCAAAGGAAATCTTCGAATGATAAATCTCCTGCCGCCCGAAACTAAAGAAAGTTTCCGTTATGCCCGCAGCAATACATTACTGCTTAGGTGGTTGCTGGGTATAACGGCCGGAATTGTCGGCATCGTTATCGTGACGGCGGGCGGCATGGTATTTCTAAATCAAGCAGTTCACGAAAATCAAACGCTGGTCAGCAATACGCAAACTCAATTAAAAACTGAAAATTTGAGCAAGGTACAAAAGCAGGTCGATTCGATATCGAACAACCTGAAATTAATGGCGACCGTTCTTTCCAAAGAAGTTTTGTTTTCAAAATTGCTTAAACAAGTCGCCACCGCGCTGCCGTCCGGCGCAATCTTGACCGATCTTAACATCACCGGAGTTCAGGGCGGCATTAACTTGCAAGCGGCCACTATTAATTATCAGACTGCGACGCAAATCCAGATCAACCTGCAGGATTCCAACAACAAGATTTTTAGCAAAGCAGATATCGTATCGATTCAGTGCCAGAGTGGCGGTACCGGGATATCAAGTGAATACCCGTGCAAGGCGCAGTATCGCGCCCAGTTTGTCACTAATAATCCATTTCTATTTATTAACAGCAAGACGGGGGTTAGTCAGTGAACGCCAAGCAGGTCTACTACGGCATGATAGGTGCGGTTGCATTTGCCATCCTGCTTGGCGGGGCGAGCTTGGTATTTGGGAACAAACTGCTGGCCAGCAAGTCTCATGCGCTATCCAATCTTCGCCTGCAGGCTCAGCTGCTCAATGAACAACAAACCGCCCTGGTCCAGGCTAAACAGGATGTCATTAAATACACCCCGCTGAATAACATTGCCGAAACAGTCGTGCCGCAAGAAAAGGACCAGGCGCTATCGGTTCGTGAAATTGTGGGCTTCGCCCAACGGGCAAATATTGCGATATCGAGCATTACCTTCCCGGCCTCGAATCTCGGCGGCTCGAGCATTAGCTCATCATCCGGCGGCGCACCCGTGCCGGCAGCCGGTTCATCAATTGCCACCACGCCGAGCCAATTATCCCCGGCACAGGGTTTATCGGGCATTTACGTACTGCCGATTACGGTGCAAAGCGACCAGACGAAGCCAATTGGTTTTAGCCAGCTCAGTGAATTCCTGCAATCACTCGAACAAAACCGGCATACTGCCGAAGTAAGCCAGCTTACCATCACGCCGTCCGACGCCGGCGGCCAGCAATTATCATTTGAGGTTATTATTAACATATACATCAAGAAATGAAAGAACAAACGCAAGCCTTACTCCAGCAGCTGAAGCCCTTCACGAATTTCGTGCAGCGATACCTAACGTTTATTGTGTTGACGCTGTTTTTGTTAATCTATACAGTTTTGGTTGTGCGCATCGATCAATTCTCCGGCGCCACGCCATCCGATGCGGAAGTAGCCAGCAAGCAGCAAACGATTTCTCACCCTAAAGTCAACCAGGCAACGCTTGGCAAAATCCAGCAGCTGCAAAATCAAAATATCCAGGTCCAGGCTCTGTTCAATCAGGCCCGCAATAATCCGTTCAGCGAATAAGTCTTTCTTTAACGGGGGTTTCGCGTTGCTTTTCATGCGTTTAAAGCTTATGCTATGTCTAGTAGTCCAAACGAAATAATCAGGAATCTCAAGGGTGAGCACAACTCGCAAGGCAAGTGGTTTTACGATTATCGAAGTTATGATCGTGCTAGTCATTGCCGGATTGATCTTGTTGATAATACTGATTGCCGTACCGTCACTGCAGCGTAATGCGCGTAATACTACGCGCAAGGAAGATGCCGCAGGATTGAGCGCAGCCCTGGCGAACTTTATCAACAACAACGGCCGGTTATTGCCCGACAGCCTGAAGAGCGATAACGGCGACGCTACTATAGTAGACATCGCTTCGTCAACTAACCTCAACAATTACGAGACGTCAGCCCGGATGGGCTATTACAATCACTCGCTGGGTGCCCAGAATAGCTGGGGTGATAACGCAGATAATATCTTCATTGACCAGACGGTACCCGTTGCTGCACTGGTAACACCCGTCGTTGCACCAGCAAACGCCGGGGGGCTCAACTATGCCAAGCTGAGCACTGAAAATGTCGGGATCGTGGTAGGCGAAACCTGCAACGATACCGGTAACGGTCCCGGCATATTAAACCAGCAGGCAATCGCAGTTTTTTATGTGGTAGAAAACGGTGATACCGATGGAAATCTTGCGTGTATAACGCAATAGTAGCGCGGCAGTACTTAGCGCGTATCAGTGTCTATATTTGACGTACAGCATGCTGCCGACAGCCGCTATTATGCAGACGGCGCCGATAGCAAAACTGGCGATTTGAAGATTATGAAGCAATGATCCGGCAATAGCCCGCGCGGCAGCCTGGGCGGCAACATCGTTGCCCGGCAACTTAACGACCGACGGCGCGGTTAAAGCCAAGCCTTGTACGATCGCCAATACGCCGGTCGACATCAATATCCGCCGCGCCGTTTTACCGTGATGCACCGACAGCCAAATCGTCAATGCGACCATCAAGGCTGCCAGCGCGACGATCGCCAGCGTAGCCTCCTTGAATTTTTGATAATAATCGTGAATGCGGCTGATCTTGTCGCTTTTAATATCCAGCTTACCGGTGTCGGGTTTTATCTTGATAGCTTTGGCTATGGGCTTCAGCTGCGTCGTTTTCAGCTCGGTCACCACGCCATTGATCGCCGGGCTCAGATCGAGCGAAATACTGGACACATTTGCGTTATTCAGCTGCGATACCAGCGCGGCATGGGCACTGCGATTGGTATTTTCCCACAGCGTTTGAAACGATGGCGAGGCGATGATCTGCCGCACGCTGCTTTGCACGACGGATTCAAGCTGCCGCCTGATCGCATCCGGCGTCTGCCCTTTTATTTGACTGGCCGGCAAGAGCTGATTGGCTAAATCTTGTGTCGGCGCGTTTTGCACTATCTGATCAGCCACTTTTTCTGCTACGAAGTTTTGCACGGCCGGCTTGCTTGCCAACGGCCCGACCGTAGCCACAAAGGTATTTGTGTCTGTCAATGTCCGGTTCAGCCACACGACCGTGACGCTCGCCAATATCAGATACACCGCGATCGCGCCAGCGATGCTGGCGAAAAATGTACGGACTCTGTGATGCTGCACAACAGGAGTTTTAGCTGGAACTTTTGATGAATTTTTAGTTGGAGTATTTTTTGTTGTATTAACCATAACCATTATTAAAGCACCATGCCTTCCGAATTCAAACTAGTTTTAATCGGACTGTCTTCAATCAGTTTCTATCTCTATAATAAATAGTGATTAACATTCAAAGGAGGCGCGTATGGCAACAGTTTTAAATCCATATCTGAATTTTGACGGCAAAACCCGCGAGGCCATGGAGTTCTACAAGTCGGTGTTTGGCGGCGAACTGGACATGAATACGTACAAGGAATTCAACCAGTCGCCCGATCCCGGCGAAGACGATAAGATCATGCACTCCGTGCTCAAAACCGACAGATTCCAGTTTATGGCGGCAGATGTTCCGAAAAAAATGGAATATAAACCCGGCAGTAATTTCAGCATGTCATTAAGCGGCGAAGACGAAGCCGAATTGAATAGCTATTTTGATAAACTGAGCGCCGGCGGCCAGGTAACGATGCCTTTGAACAAACAAGTCTGGGGCGACCAGTTCGGTATGCTGATCGACAAATTCGGCATCGCCTGGATGGTAAACATCAACGCCCAAAAGTAATTACCGTATAACGTTTATCGTATAAAGTATTACGTAAAAATCGCAGTCCGTGCGTTATACGTAACACCAAATACTTTATACGTCCTTACGCGAAAGAGCCGGTTTTGATTTCGCCGGCTCGTTTGTAGTTTGCGATGATCACGCCGCTTGGACTTGTGGTGCAATCAAGTAAGGTGAAAGCAGCAGGAATCGTGCCGCCAGCAAACAATCTTTTGCCGGTGCCGAGCGTCACCGGGAATATTTTTAGCCACAGCTCGTCAACCAAGTCGTTCTTGAGCAAAGTTTGTATCAAATTCGCGCTGCCGTGCACCTGCAAATCCGGACCGTCCTCTTTTTTTAATGCTTTTAGCTTAACGACCACTTCATCGGTTATCAACTCTGATTTGTCCCAAGTTAAGTCCGGGTTACCATTGCTCACCACGTATTTCTTGGCCCTGTTCAAGACGACTGCACCCGGATTCTTTTCGGCGTCCTGATTCGGCCAGTACGAGGCGAATAATTCGTATGTACGCCGCCCAAGCAGCAGATCGAAAGGCCGGGACATCTGCTCGCCCATAACCCGCCCCATCACTTCGTCGAAATACGGAAAAGTCCACCCGCCGTACGGGAACTTACCCTCGACATCCTCATTCGATCCGCCCGGCGCCTGCATCACCCCGTCCAACGATACGAATGTAAGCATATTTATCTTCCTCATACATACAACGTAACCCAAGCTTAATTGGTAAACCAGTTAAATATCTTATTGCGCGAATTTATGAATTATGAATTTCTTATGGTATAATCGTTTTACGAAACCGTCAAATAACCCGGTTCCGCCAGAGTTTTATGTCTGTTCAAGTTGAAACTGCGGCATCATTCCGTTTAAGTCCGAATCGTTCTGCTCCTTATGTTCTGTATAATCCTACTGCCGAACCCAATGACGAGACCATTGCGCTCTACCATGGCATCGGCATGCAGGCGACTCATTGGGGCAATTTACCACACCACTTAGCTGCTGAGGGATATGAAGTTGTCGCGATCGGGCTTTCCGAAGACGACCGGTCTGCATGCACAAGAATGGCTCATACCTGGAAGACCATGGTCAGAGCTGCCGTCCTTTCGACTATTACGCCGCCTTTCGCGCCGTATCATTGGCTGGAAGCCGCCCAAGAAATCGTAAATGAACACCGGCCGCCGTTTACAGCCACGCTTGACAGATTCGCCAAAGACGCCGCCGAAACGATGCATGGCGTCGTCGGGAAAAAGTGCCGTATTTTTGGGGCATCGTGGGGAGGAGGTCTCGTGCAGCAGATAGCTAAGGACAATCCTGAACTTGTCGAATCAGTAATTGGAGCCGCGACTTTCCCCGCAATTCCCTTATTAACTTCAAAGCGGCCCAAGGGTAAGGCCTTGCGTACCGTCATGTCACCATGGAGAAATCACGAAGATGCGGCGGATATATTCGCCGGCGATTTTATGAACCCTGAATTGATCGAAGATTATGCTGGACTAATCCAGTTATTGGAACGAAAAATAAAGCTGCTTCCGCACCTAGAACAACAACAGGCTATCGCACTTGGCTTTATACTCGCATGGCGGAATCTATTCAGCGTAATAACTCACGAACCCTCAAACATTCCCCTGGATTTCTTATATAGCGACGATGACCCGCTTATTTCGCCCGAGATCGTAGAGCTGGGAGCTCGGATACTGGGTGCGGAAGCTCACCTGATAAAATCCGGCGGGCACGGATTCATGATGACTCGGCCAAGACAGGTGGCATCGAAAATTCATGAAATAAATATGAATCGCAAACTTGCCTTGGCAGCATAAAATTCGGCGTAAACTACAGCCACGCGTTCGTGATAACATTCCAAAAAGATTCAAACAGGGCGCTTGTGCAAGCACGCAAAGCTCTTAGACTCTAATCCAAATCGCAACACTACCACTTAGACTCAAATACCTCTGCCGGCGTCCGGTAGCCCAGCCGTTTCCGTGGTCTAGTATTCAGTAAGGTGACGGCATGGTCAAGCTGTGCTTGGGTCGCTAGACCCAAGTCACTGCGTTTCGGGAAATATTGCCTGAGCAACCCGTTAGCATTCTCATTAGTACCTCGTTCCCATGAATGGTAGGGATAGGCAAAGTAGACACGGATACCACTTAAGCGCTCAAGCAGAGTGTAGCCCTGCATCTCCAGGCCGTTGTCTAGTGTCATGGTTCGCCGGTAGCGTAGCGGTATATTGGCAAGGACAGCTGCCGCTGCCCGGGCAAAATGACTATGGTCACCGTCGGGGAGTAGGAAAGCCAGTAAGTAGCCGCTCTTGCGCTCTACCAAAGTGCCAATACGCCCCGGCCGGTGTGAACCGCTGACTATCGTGTCACCCTCCCAGTGGCCGTAGAAGTGTCGGCCATCAACACTGCTTGGTCGGTGGTCGATCCGACGCTCGGCAAAAAGAGCCGCCCGGTACTTCTTCCGCAGGGTGTTGGCTCTTGTACGACGGTAGCGTTGCTTGTTGGAGCGTAAGTGGATGACCAAGTCTTGTCGAAATCGGTAGATCCAGTCATAGATAGTTTGGGCACAGACTCGGATAGTCTGCCTGGTTTGTTTCAACCAAACGGCTATTTGGTCCGGCGACCATTGCTCATGGACCAGCTTACCGGCAATGAGACACGCCAGCGCTGGGTTGGTGACGAGCTTCCTGAAAGCCTGGTTAGCCAGAAGCCGCCTGGCAGCTGTCTGCATGCGTGCATAGGTGGCATGGTAGTGGCCACCGGCCTTGCAGTTACGTTGTAATTCCCGGCAAACGGTACTTGGGCTTACGCCCAATACCATTGCGGCTGCCCGCTGACTGCGGCCAAGTCTCAACAGTAGGCTTAGCTCAATACGTTGGTGTTGTGTAAGATGAGAGTGCATCTCTGTCTCCTTCGGTTAGATTGTTGCTTAGTAACAACCAGTCTACCGGAAGAACAGGGATGCTTTTAGTTATTCATGGTTATGTTGCGTTTGGAGGTGGAATTCAGGGCTTATAAATTGCGCTTATCCTGATTTGGTTTTATAATTATTATTCATTATTGCTTATGAACGCCGGATATACTGAAACTACTGGCTTGGTGTCTTGTGACGATGCCGAAAACCTGGGATTAATACCGGGCAGCAGTTGGATTTGCCCGGTCGGTGAAAGCTCGCTCGAAGAGATTGGCAAACATGATGCAAACGATTACGAATTAACTGACGAGCTATTATTGTCGCATGGCGGACGCCGGCAAAACCTGGTAAGGCTTCGATTCCCAGAAGGATTAGAGGCGGTACAGATAGTAGATACCGAAACTGGGGAAGTACTCACCGGATCCAGATTCGATCGGGTATATTTTGGTAATTTTACATGTGAAGCGTGCGGTTATTTTGAAGTACCGATGCCAACCAGTGCGATTGGCGGAAAAATAAGACCCGAAATATCGAACGGTAAAAAAATCGTTTTGGTAGAAAATTCGGGCGGCTCAACCCTGACAGTCATCGCGGCAAATCCATCAAACGGCGTCAACAAAGTATCGATTAACCCCATTAAGAATTACCTTCATATAAGGTCGTTCGGTAAATTTCCTGAACTTGACGGCGACGAAACGCAAGGGAGATTTGGTCTGCATATTATCGAAAAAGACTCGGCTACGAGCTGCAGCTTGGAAGTTAGCGTTGCAAGCACCAGGACAAAATACTACATCGGCAGCGTTACGCTCAATCTTGGCCAGTCCGGCCAGCTCGTTAGTATGGGCGTCGACCGTCCGAAAATCGTTACTGCCCTAGGCATTAGCAGAGGCGACGTTCAAGCTGATGCCCGAAATGAAATCAGGCTTGACGATACAGCCCAACAGGCTTTCGTATTGGATGCGGTCGTCGCAAAATTAGGTATGCCCAAATGGTCCGGCTTGGATTTGCGCCAAACCGCGTCAACGATGTATGCGCAGATGGGCGGCGAATTCCCGACACTTACAGAAGTATTGGTACACCAGTAATTGCTCAAACTATCGTGGCATTGTCGACGTTCGCCTTGGCGCTTTTTAGCAGGGCGTAGGTGATCTTGTCCATTTTGGCGCCGGTAAAATCTGTGTGTTTTACGTCGGTGTGATGGAATGCGATGTCATTGAGCGTGGTGTTTTTGAACGAGGCGTTTTTGAGAGATGAACCGCTGAAATTCAAATTGGTCAGCGTGTGGCCGTCAAACGAAACGCCGCTTAAATCCGAATGGCGGAAATCAATTTCGGCTAAAATCGCCTTGTCGAATTTCGCGCCCTTCAGCGCTGACGCTTTGATTTTTGCGCCGGTCAGGTTGGCGCCGGTAAAGTCCGCGTTTTGCAGGCTGCTGGCAGCAAAATTTACATCGGTCAGGTTTGCGTTTTTGAATGACGCGCCGTTCAGGGCTGCCGCACGAAACTTTGCGCCTGTTAAATTGGACTTGTCAAAAGTGGTGTCGACCAAAGCGCTATAACTGAAGTCAGCGCCCTGCAGATCCGTGTCAGCCAGGTCCGCACCCTTTAGGTTTACGGCCGCAAATTTGGAAAATCCCATTGCCGCCTTGGCATGCCGTAAAGTACTTTTGATCGTCTGTTTTAATCCCGAATCATCGTCAGCATCTTCAAGCTGAACTTTATCGCCATGCGGCACGTGCTCCATGATTTCTTCCACGTTGCCGAACGAATCGATCGTGGCCTGGTACGCTTCGCCGTCAGTCATGCCTTGTTTCTGATACCCGTGATATTTTTCAACCAGATTGGCATGCAGTTCTTTGATGACTTCCGTCCGCGACGGAAAACTTCCGTACGGCGCGAATTGTTTATCTAAAAATTGCTGCAGTTTCTTTTCCATATCATTAGTCCCTTCGTTATATTAATGAATCGATTACGCGTTTCGCATAATCCCAATTCTGCTTATTACTTTTATATAAATCTCTGCCGGTCTTGGTAATTCGGTAATATTTGCGCCTGCCGCCTTGGGTTTCGTCTCCCCAATACGAAGTAATGTGGCTGTCTGATTCCAGCCTTTTAAGGCTCGAATACATGGTAGCTTCTTTTAACTCATATTGATTTTTGGACCGAGCGTTTACAAGCTTGGTAATTTCGTACCCGTATTTATCGCCGCCATCCAGCAGCCCGAGAATAATGGTATCTGTATGCCCGCGAAGTAAGTCCGATGAAACGTTATTTATAGTCATACATAACAATGTATATCACATTACTATGACTGTCAAGGTATTTTGATTTTTCGAAAATTATCTACTAGCGAAACGTGGATTCGCTTGCTGCTGCCATCGTGAGGCTTCCAAGCGACCTTGGTGTAATCGCATGACGCTCGGCCAGCCTCCATTCCTCGCCTTCGGGTTCATAAATACGCAAGCAAGTATCAAGCCCCGGCAGTTTTCGGTATAATGCCAGCCGCGCACGGTCCCACACGGTTTGGTCATGCGTGAGATAACGGGCAACGCGGTTCACATGTGCCGGCGCGCCAATATATGCAATATGCGTTCCCTCGGGATGTCGTTCGGCCTCTTGCATGATAGCTTCGGCCGTCAGCATCCTTCGCGCGTCCGTGGCTGTCGGTAAAATATGGTCAAGTTGATGCGACCGAACGGTATTCACACCAATGTACTCTTCGACAACAATATTTATCAGAAAGAGTCCATATACGGCAAATAACGGTCTATTAGCAATATCGGCCACACCCATTCGTTTACCCATTTTATGGCCATACTTAGCAATTTCAATGTAGTGCGGGCTCGGTGCGAAGATTTCTTTTGCCAGCCAGCCTAAGGCCGGAATACTGTATGCGGTATCTTTAAGTTCCGGCGGGAAGTATTCAACCAAGGTCAAATCGGCATCGTTCATCACTTCGTGAACTCTGTCAAGCCGATCTGGCGGATAAATCAGCTGATCACCACACCACTCATCGCCTTCCATCGAAACGAAAGTTACTTGGTGCTGATCCAAAGGAATTGTTTCAACTTTAAAGGCCCGCGGGATGGCGCGATGCTTACTCATTTGCAAATTATGTCATCTTTTTCCATTTTTGTACTGCTATCTGCTGACGAGGTGTCTTAGTAAGAAATCCGTCGCGTATCTAAATGTATCTTCCTTAGCCCAAGCGTCGACTGATCTGGCTTCTACATCTTCAGGTTGATGATTTAAGTATGAATGCCCGGTTTCTGTATCGCCGACAAAAAAAGCTTGGCCGCCGGCGCTAGTAACGGCCTCGACATATCTTAATTGGATTGACCACGGGATAACTTTATCGCCCCGACTATAAATGAGCATCTGCGGAATATCTAGGCCCTTGATCGTATCAAAATTCGTACTTTGCAATGATGCTGCTTCACCACCAAGCATCTGAACCGTTTCGCCGATGCGTCCGTAAGGCAGAGTGTGAATTTCAACCGGATACGCCGCCGGCGCACGGAGTACCAAGGCGCCATACCGGTCAATATCCGGAATGTTCGCCGCGATATCGCCGCCCATACTGCCGCCGAAAACCGCGATGCGTTTATCGTCCTCTATCCACAAGTCTCGTTTCAAAAAATCGATGGCGTGCATTGCATCGACGACGCGGCTGGCCTGCGAATTCACCGGTAAACCATCCGGATTATCACCTTCGCGTTTGACTTGAAAGACTCCGCCACTTTCACCAACTCCCCTCGCATTAAAAGCGAGAGAAGCAAAGCCGGCCTCTTCTGCTAAGTAATCCATAAACTCCCGGTAGTAATGATCGCAATGCTCTTCTCCGCCGCCGGTAATACATAGCACTGCAGCCGTCGCCGCAACATTATCCGGCACCACAAGCGTACCCGTCAGTCTGACGTCTTGCGAATCAAAATAAACTTCACTTGAGCTCATTGAAAATTTACTATACAACGACCTGTATCGTTTTGCAAATAGCACAGTCCCTGGCCGGGTCATACAATCAACGTAATGTGTTATATTCAAGCAGCAGTTGCGCCTACTCAAGTTATTCTCACGAGAAAATTTGTTTATTATTATATATTATGAGATAGTATTCTGTAACAATCTTTTCCATGCAATCTTACGACCTACTAAGTGGCACTCCTTTTGAAGTACTGGCGTCTCAAGAGCTATCCAGCGGTTACAATGAAACTTACCGTTTGGCCGCAGGTGGCGTTCTGCATCTCTGTGCCCAGATACCAAACCCCACAACGGCTGAGGCGCTAGCCACGCATCGTTACTTCACACCAAACAAAGGACGATTTATTGCTGACTATTTGGGTTCGTTGCCAGTTTCTGAAGGGCTAGAATTCCCTACTGCCATCAGCTATGGAACCGTCACGAACGGGAACAAGCCTACGGCATCATATTGGATTGAAACGAGCATGCTCGGCGTTCCTGCCATGATTGCGGGTATAGAAGTTAAAGATTATAGACGTGTGTTAGATTGGGCCGCACTCGTTCATGCCACGTCTAACGACGGAAAGCACGAGCAAGTTAATCTCCGCACGTATTATCATGACAGGCAGCAACCATTTATGGACATCGTTAGCCAGGGTGGGTACAGCGATACTCAATCGCCTCGGCATCGACTACTGATCCACGCACTAAATCTCTGGGGTACATTAATTGATCAATCGGTTGCCGAATACGAAACAACTCAGCGCATTCACGGCGATTTACACGATGGCAACGTGCTGGTAGGGCAAGCGACCCTGGGAAATGTCCAAAGGCCTCTTTATGTTGTTGATTTTGAATGGGGCGCAGTTGAGTTTGGTGATTTTGTAAGAGACATTCATAAGCTGCTGCGGTTTGACTACGACTTTTTCGCCACACCACCAGGTAAGCATTACCCTAAATTGTCGCTAGAGCAAAAACTAGCGCTGCTCCAAGACCATCTCGACCTTCATGGAAACTACCCCGAGCTTAGGGACGAGCTGACTTTGAAAAAACGAATCCTGCTCACAAGCCTCGATGCCATGATTACTCGAATCGTCAGCGAGCGAATCTTGGTAGAAAAGCTGCGAGTGCCCTTGCCGCAAAGGGCACGTTCAACAGCTGAACTGTTGCAAATATTGGGGCGCATTTGCGATGATGCTCAGGCAACACTGGATGCGAAGTAATGTTTTAGATATTCGATCTAGGCGGAATTTAGTCGACTTTTCGGGCGATTTGTACCGTGTCCATCATCGGGAGCTCGACCATACCGCCGAATTGGTCGAACAATTCCTGCACCTCATCAAGATAGTGTCTTGTCGGATAGGTGGGGAAACCGTCATAGCCTGTCGGCGAGTTAGCTAGTTCCGTGTAGTCATCCATGGTAAGTCTGAACGTTTTTCTTACCGTCTGATAATGGACCGGTTTAAAATATTTTTGCTCCAAAGGCACTGGATGTATGGTGGTTCGCGGATAAATAGCCATGCCGTATAGCGTAGGTTCGTGATCGCTTAAAATTTTAAATAGCCCATTGATGAATTGGTCGCCTTCACCGTCCGTCACTATCTGCGAATTTTCCAGTATTGCCAGGCAGCCCGCCGGCCGCAAAAGCCGATGAATCCTGGACTGGGTCCGTTCGTACGGAGTGAGCCACCGCCAAGCCATCGCGACATACGCGCCATCGTATTGATCATCGAGCTTGCCTTCCGCAATAGTTGCGTCCAGCGTGCCTTCAACAAAATGTACTTGTCCAGAGTATTGCGCCAATTCACTATCTGCGACCGCAATCATTTCCGGCTCACGCTCAACGGCCGTAATGCCAAAACCCCGCTCCGCAAAATCACGCGTGGCCTTGCCCGTGCCGGCACCGATTTCTAAAAGCCGGTCACCTACAGCAAGCCCGCCAAACTGCAAGCAAGCATCAATCATTTCGGGCAGATATCCCGGCCGCAACCGATGGTAATTTTCTGCCAAGTTACTATTAATTAGTTGGGTCATATGAAAGTTCTAATCGGTCTGGAAATTTGTAAAACGATGAGCTTCAATTGTCTCGTCACATCGGTAAATTACTTTAGCATTGGAATGATTCACCATTCGAATTCGAGCAAGTGAAACAATGGCTTGCCCTTGTGGGTTTTGTAGCGAGGATGCCAGCGCCGCGGCACAATATTGGTATGTTGATAAAAGGTAAATCCTGCTTCTTTGGCGGTCCGAATATAGGCATGCAAGGGATGATGAATGTCGCATAGCACACCGAAACGATCCGGACACTCAATCCGGATAGCGACGGTATCTTCACTGATCACTTCGCGTTCAACTTTGTGGTCGAGTCCATTGATTGAGCGCTCGAAATCGGCAACGATCAATACGAACTGGCCGCCCGGCCGCAATATTTGCCGCACTTTTGTGAATACTGTCCTCACATCCAGGAAATTCTCAACCATTACCATAAACGCTGCATCAAATCGCGCATCAGAGTGAAATGATTGTAACGATTGCTGGCTCAGCTCCAGATTTGGGTATAAAGACCGCGCCATGTCGAGGCAGCGCGAAGAAGGATCGATACCGAGCGGCTGGCCGCCGATGCGGGATATCTCGTAACTTAACCATCCTTGCCCGCAACCGATATCAATCACTCGCTTGTCCGCCGTCTCACTCAGGGATGGGCGCAAATATTCCAGGAACAGGCGCCGGTTGGGGCTGGCCGGGCTGCCTTCGGTTTCCCAATGAACGTCGCTTGAGTCATATTGCAGTGGATTGATGGCAGTCTGGATGATCTGGCTTCTGTCGGCGTTGCGCGCGCCAGCCAGCAGGCTGCCGGTCGTATCGCGCGTCTTCTGGAAAACCGCCATAAGACTTGCCGATCCGTGGGTGGCATCGGCGGGGCCGAGAGGCAAAATGTCAACTGAGTAGTCATAGCGCTCGCCATACGAGTTTGCCCAATTGATGAACTCTACTAAAGTAAACTCAAACACATGCTCTGGGTCGCGCAGACCGTTTTCGCACAGGAGCATGGACGGATAAATAGCGTTGAAGTTTTTGTTCGGCGTCGTGACGACCAGAATATTTGGGTTTAGCGCAAATACATTTGAAATCCAGGCTTTGTCCGCGATCTGCTGGATCACTTCGTTCAGGGCGACGAACTCAATACCACGAACGGCTTCGCGGTCGGCAGCCACCGTCATGTCCAATTGCCGCATTTCAATAGCGGGCTGATGGGGCAAAGGTTCGCCGGGCAAGAGCGCTTCAGCAACCCGTACATGCCTCGCGTCAATATCGGCCCCGACCAGTCTCTTTATATATGGCTCGCGAACCAAAGCCCTGGTCAGCAAACCTACGCCGCAGCCAAGGTCCAGTACCGATTCTGGCCGGCTCATTCGAACCAGCGCCAATGTAGAGGCCAGGACTGCGGCGTGAGACCGCGGCCGGTTCGGCGCCCGGCCGTATACCAGTCGTCGTTCATACAGATCCACCATAGCCTGGGCCCGATAATCTGAGCCGTAGACTTCGCGCATCGTCGCCAGGGATAGCGGATCAAGCTCGCAATAGCCTTCTTCCAAACCGTCGGTTTCGTGTCCGCGCAAGTCGCTGATTCCCCGTAGGTCAAAATCCAAACGATTGAAGCATGGCTTTTTTACAGTCGACGATGCGGACGCGGCAGCAGGCTCGCCCTCATCTGCACCGCGATAAACAAAGGGGGACAGCCGCCCAAAATAATGCATTTATGTATTATACAATCATCGGAGCAGACACGCTAGGCGTTGCCTGCCGGGCATGCCCACCCTGATATTCAGTTGTTGGAACAATTTGACAATTATGGAGTTGTCATCAAAGAATTGTCGGGGTAATCTAATAGGTATAATGCCAATGCCCTGGTGGGGGAATAACCTCTATAAACCTGAAAACCTGCAAAAACGGGCCTATATATCTACCCCCGGAATCTGGTATCCCACCTGGAAAGAACTGCTGCAGCTGAGGCGCAGGAAGCCTCTTATGCTTTTTGTTTGGGAAACGATTTTGATTGTTTTTTTGTTGGTAATGGCACTCTTGTTCGCAGATATGGCTTTAGTAATCAAGCACGCCCACGAGAGCCAGTGGGTGCTTCCCGCCTTAGCGGCGCTTGGAATTTTGATCCTGGGATATTCGACAGCGCATACTGTATCTTGCTTGTTTTATTACCTTTTCATAGACAGGCGAAATATAAAATAAGCCTCACAATCCCTAATCGACCACGGCGTCCAGCACAACACATGACCACAATGACTCAAGGTTTAAGCCGTGGTCATTGTTTTATTTTGAAGGTCTGACTTTTTACGGATACTTTATTTGCAGTTTTTGCGAATTCACAAAATAGGGCCGCTGAAGTGCACTTTCTTTGGCTAACGTGGAGGCCCTGAGGAAACTTGGCCACTGTCAAACATTTCCTTCAACCACTGGTTGGTGCGAAGGCTTAATACACCAAAGACGAAAGATTGGCGGCGTGGGTCACTTCCATCAGACGGCGGCGTAGTTTTTGAAACGTCATGCCACAGCCCAACGTCATAATGCAAGGAGACATCACCTACTGCGAGTTTAAAGGTAGTGACCAATTCTAAAGCTGGGCGCCCAATTTGCCTCGCCAGCGGTACCGGCCGGTGAAGTGTCGTCTCCGCCCCATCACCATTAATAAGCCGGGGAAATGATCCAACTACTAACTCACCATCCTGATGTTCTCCTTCTACTACTTTTCCGCCATCGTGACCCGTCTCGAAAAGGTGCACACGTAAGAAACCTTGCGGTTCTTGTAGCTTGGGTAATGTGAGCGTTAAAACGCCTTCTAACCAACTGCGGGCATGTGAGAAATCCAGAATTGGTAATCCATCTCGATAGATACGAGGCTCGGCAGACCCATTACCACTCCAAACCGGCATAGGTACAATTGCAAAATCCCTAAGCAGGCGCGGTGAACCATCCCGTACAACGTACTCTACAAGACCTGCGGTTCGTAAACGGCCTTTGGGAGGTATATCGTATGAATCCTCTGTAAGAAGTTCTGCGTACACCGGAAGTACGTCAGAACGGAATCCGGGTTCAAGACCTACATCATCCGAGTCTGAAGCGACCACATAGTCCAACGTCCTCAAGCTCTCTTGAGCCATCAAAACGCTTGCTTCCGATTTTCCGCGAAGGTCCCCGAGTAATTCTGACATTTTATAAATATATAATCTTACTAATCAGGTGTCAAATAATCTAATTGTTACGAACAACTCGGGAAACAACCGGAACAACCGGGACTGACCTGTAACAGGGAGGGATTTTGTGAATTAGCAAAAAAGACGTTAATTCGTCATCATTACTATAATGTAGGACGTCTAATTGAGAGGCAAATAGCTTTATCCCACCATCCCAGCGCAGGCTTGAATCTGGTAGATTGGGATTTCTTTTTTTACTGGATTCCAGCCTGCGCAGGAATGACACAGTTTTTAAGAATCAGATTACCGGTGAGGATGATCAAATTGCCTAATTGAGGGGTCTTAAATCGGGACCAACTCCGACTGACGCCAGCAACTCATCGACACCAGCTTGCCAGCCCGCCGCAACTTCAGGTGTCACTCCACGTTCCTGTAATCCAGTCGCTTCGTTAGCTGCGCATAAATGTTCATCATCTAAGGGCGCGCCGCCTCTATACGCGCGCGAAAGCTCAGTATACGCCCTTGTTTCGCCATGCTGTAAGCCGTGCGAATCTGGATCGGCCCATTCCCACGTTCCGGCGATCGCGTGAAATGCTTCGGCTAAACGATTTCTACTCATTTGGGTAAATGGTATCACTAATAGGAAAGCAAGAGCAAGTAGTTTACGGTTGTGCAAAAAGAGCGTCTATTTGTTTTATATTTAACGTAATGATATATCGCATACCGCTTTCGCCCCAACAGTTTGAACTGCCCCATCCTTGCGAAGCCATGGCCGCCCTGTACGGCTACGTTGCGCTAGCGTACTGCTTTTCACGTGATTACCACGAAACGAAGTTTGAGGATTTCTTAACTACAATCGACCACGACAGAGTGTCTACCGCGGTAGCTATCGCAAGCATCATTGACGCGTATGGCGATGTAAATCCGCATATACAAAGTCAAAAGTTCGTGGGCGGCAAAGGTTTATTCGCGTTTTTTGATACATACGGCCAAGTTGGAATACTTTCCAAATCAGATTTGATAATTCCGTGTTTGAATATTTTCGGGGCAGCCGCATTCGGCAGGGAAAAAGATTGCAAGGGCGTATTTTTTGCGCACCCAACGTTTGAAGATAAATTTACAGAATCAGACAGCCAAAGGATATCTGACTTTTTACGAATATCGGGGCAGCTCGTGAGCGAGTTCGTACAATTGATTGACTATTGAAAACCTACTATTAAGTCAAAGGTCAGACCTTTAACAGATGATGATAATGCAAATTTATTAGATGCGACTAATCTACCAAGCAGAGCGGAGGGCGTAGTATTGCTGGCGGGGGCGGTAGCGGCTGTCGAACATGTAGGCGCGGGATTTTGTCCGGGTTAGCAGCTTTATCAAATCGTTTTTGTTGGTCAAGCCGAACACGTCAAAGCTCGGGCAGGCTTTTGACTGGACGCACGCGCCGACCACTTCTTTGGCGATTTTCGACTCCAGATATTGTTTGTAAGTATTACTTCCCTTCACCGCATTGGTATTGATGTCGAATTCAGTCACGTACACCGGCACGCCGATCGCGGCAAAGCGCCGCATGTTGGCAATCATGGCTTGTCTACTGGGCGGATTTTCTGCTTTTACATGCAGCTGCATGCCGATGCCGTCAATCGGCACGCCGCGGGCTTTGGCGGCTTTTATATAGTTAAACATGGCGTCCGACACACTGGTTTTTGTTTCATTGTCAAAGTCGTTAATCAACAGCTTGGCGCTCGGATCGTCTTGGTGTGCCCACCTGAAAAGCTGATCGATATAGCCGGTTTGGCTGCCCAGATGCTCGCCGAACCAATTTTGCAGATTGTATACGTGCTGGTTTTCGGTGAAGGCTTCATTAACGACGGTATACTCTTTGATCTTGCCCTTGTACCTGGCCATAATGGTGTTGATGTGGTCATGCAAAATTTGCCAAATCTGCGCCTTGGTATAATTACCGTTTTTCAGCCAATCCGGCAGCGAGTACGCATCACCCCATACTAGATGATGGAACTGCACCGGCATGTTGTGCGCTTCGGCAAATGCCACCATTTTGTCGGCGTTGGCAAAATCATATTTGTTTGGCGCGGGCTCGGTTTCGTTAAAATGCGAACCGCCACCATCAATCGTCAAAAAACTGAACTGGCTGCTGACAATATCGGGGTAATACTTGCTGCCCAGCCTGGTCGGGTCGACATGCACGCCAAGCACTACATGGTCTTTGGCGGCCAAATCTTTGAGAGGTGGATTAAGCAAAGCTGGTGGCCTGAGACCGAAATACCAATACAGTATGCCCGCAAAAACGATGCACAGCACAGCCAATAAAATCAATTGGTGCTCCATGCTGAACTTTAGTAATTCTTTCCGCGGCTTTTTCTTTTGAACTTTTTTTCTTGTACGGCCCACGCCACCCATTATACCTGCTTATGTTTAAAGAGCAGCCATGCCACGCAAACCTTACTTATTCGCGCTAATTACCCAGCATCTCGGAACTCAGTAAGCGAAGGGAACTCTTGCAGGGCATTCGTCGTAAAACCACCTTGTGTTATTTTGCCGCCTATTCCCTTTTCTGTCGGCTCACGCAACACTGCGGCACAACCAATCAGCTGAATGATTCCGGTTTCATCGGGCCCCAGCATGATTTCTCCGGCAGCAGCTGGATCGCCCGCACTTATTCGCTCTACTAGTGCGTCGCTAACGCCGACTAATCGTACCGTCTCTGACATTACTCTTGGATAGTCAAATACAGCAGTATTTGCAAAAACGCCGCCATTTACACTTGGGATACCAATTACAGCCCACCCGCTGCCAGCCCCCTCGCCACATTCAGATCTTTCGGCCTTAAGGTCCATAATTCGCTCCAGGCTTATTTACTACAACCATAACATATTATTAGATTAGACAGCATCGATGTTCAATTCCCACTGATTCCTGTGCTATGTAGTTCTTGGTTAGTACAATAGTGGTCACCTGTAACCGGGTACTCATGATGGTGTGGAGATGGGTTGTCAGTATCCCAACAGTGCTAATACGTTTGTTGCGCAAGATGAGGCATACAAGGTTTCACCCCCTGATGAACGTTTTTGTGCTATAGCATATTTTTGTGAACGACGAGACCCTGCTTGCCGTCGAGCAGGATAATAGTTTGAACTTGAATAAAATTAAAGATCTGAGCTTTTGCAGATATGATTTTTATAAATTTTGGGAAAGTTCGATTAATTCGGTTTGGCTTTGTCGCCTTTGAAGATCCAGTGAACGCCAAATTTATCGGTAAACTGCCCGTAGATTCCAAACGGCAGATCATGTAAATCCTGAAAGCGGTATTTATCTGCACCGTCGGCCAGTTTGTCAAACACCGCTTTGAGTTCGTCAAAGCCTTCGCCGATAACAAAAATCGCGGTCGAGTCGCCTTGTTTCGGTTCGTATTGAGGTGAAGCCATCCAGTCCGTGGCGGAAATTTCAATATCGCCGGCCTTTAGATTGGCATTGATGAGCCGGCCGTGCTTCTCCGGCGGGAACATGTCTTTCATTTCAGTATCGCCAAGTTTGGTAAGCGCCAGTTCGCCTTCAAGACACTCGTGATAAAACGTCATGGCCTCGGCACAGTTACCATCAAATAAAAGAAATGGGTGACATCGCAACATGTACATATAATATCAAACGCCTTTGAAGGATTTAGCGGATTAACTGATCGGATGATTTAACCGCGTTGTTGGCCCCACAGAGCCTTGAGCGGCTGTTGAGTCTGATTGGCAAGCAGATAGCCGGTTGCACGCAAATGTCCTTCTAATATATCGCCAGCGTCATTGCCGACACTAGCCACGATAATGATCGGCGGTAATGACATTCCTGCCTCGACGGCTTGGGCAACCGAAAAGAATCGATCGTTCGGAACGTCAAAAACGACCGTGCCTTTTGCAACATTTGCTGCCGCCCGAGCAACTTTGCGCGTTCCATCACTCAGTTCGTTCCAATAGCTGAAATCGATGTAGTTCAGGCGCCCTACGTCTTCACGATCCAGTTCGACGCGCTGCCAGTCATAGCTATATAAATCACCGTCGACCCATGTTCTGTAGCTTTTCAGTAATTGCCATCGAGCCCGATTAGCTTGTTCGTTGCCGAGGTCAGCGCCAGTAATAATCGTTTCGTTAAGCCCCAAACTGCCTATGCCAGCCCGTACTTCATTTCCGAACCTATCCGAATCCAATTCGGCCCGAAGCCACTCGAGAATAACTTCGTCGGCAGTACTTTGCTCGATTACTTCCATTTCTTAAATCATACCAAAAAGGAGTTCTGAAAGCTTTTTAGCTAGCAACTGCTTGGCCGTTGTATAAATATCGCCCTTTATTTAGCTTTTTCTCTTGACGCTAAACGTCCTTACGAATGCCAGAAGTGCTATGGCCAGGGCCGATACCGATAGAATGTATGGGAATGCATTGTTGCTGGTCTGATCAGATTTAGACGGGGTCAAATCATTAACGACATGGGTGATGGAATATGGGCCTTTGTCGCCCGTAGCGTCGTCACTTCCGGCCGGCGTCGCATCCCATGACACTACGCTGCCGTCCTGGTAGGTTTGATACGCTTTCCACCTTAAATCTGTCGGCGTTGCAGGCATCTGAGCGCTGAAGCTGAACTCATCACGTAAGTTTGGCGGAATAGAACCGCCGGTCCAGTCTATTTCATCAATCGACCCGTTTTTATCCAATTTAGTGTTTATTGTCCAACCGCTCTTAACCGTAGGGACCAGTTCGTCCAAGCCTGATGGAACGAGCAATTTCAGTGCAACGGTGGGCACGGATTTTTCGGTCGGCACATTGACAGTAAACACTTGAAACGCGGCAACCCCGGCTTGGGCCGGCAAGACGACCACATGCGCCGAAGCGATACCCGTCAGGCTAACGATTGTCAGTATGGATATCGCAATAAATATTGATAATTTTTTCATTTGGGCTCCTTCTAAGCGTCCTTGAAATCATGATATATCAAATAACCGATGGTACTTGCGATTATTAGCATAATTATTATAAATCCTATTATATAAAACTTCTCGTTGTTCGGGCTAGCAGCGAGGTTTGCTTCAACTCTTATGTTCCACGAGACTTTAAACGGCTCAAAGTCCCCACTTTCTTTTGGCGTGCCGGACAGGCCGATTGCATAAACATCCGGCTTTTTAAAAGTATACGGCAGACTGCCGCCATAAACATTACTGCTCTTATCGGCGGTGGCCAGGCCGGAAAATAACTGCTTCCCATGCTCGTAAATCGTTACCCTGCAATCGCATTTTTGGTTATTAAATTTTCCGAGTTGATCCTGGTAAATAAAATTCACTTTTGCCGGCTGACTGGCGACCGGCTGGTCATCAGGATCGACATGCAAAATGACGGTCATTTTTTTGTCCGTTGCCGGAAAATGGGCAAAAGCTGCGGGAACATGAAATACAAATGCCCCCAATAAGACCGCTAGGGCCGCAGCCCACTTGTATTTCATATAAGACCAATTATAAGTCGTGTCGGCTCAGACAAACAAAAAGATCCCAGAATTACTGAAGTCAAAAAGCTTATGCTTGGTGCGGCATCATTCCTGAAAGTGTAAGGATCCACATAAGTGCACTAATCAATGCTGACTGATAGTATAGATTTATGGCCAAAAAAATACCTGACGGTACGGTGCACAAACTACCGGCAGACTTGCGAAAATCCCTTGCCTCTGCCCCCAAGGCTTTAGTGGCGTGGGAAAATATCACGCCACTCGCACGAAATGAGTGGATATGCTGGATTGTTACCGTTAAGCAGCCGGGGACGAGAAAAAATCACATTGAACGGACAATTTCGGAATTGTCAGAGGGCAAGCGCCGCCCATGCTGTTGGATGGGTTGCATACATCGCACGGACAAAGCCATGAGCCCTGCGCAAAAATGGGTGCTGTCTCGGCAATCTAAATCCAAGTAAAAAGGCCTGACTTTGCCCAGGAAGCCATGAGGCTGAACCCTGACCCACCCACAGGGAGAGTTTTTGTGAATAACTAAAAAGGTGCCGTAACGACGTTGATATTCCAGTTGGTGCCACCTGCCGGTCGTGTCTAGGCGGCATTAATATGGGGGGTTATCGTTGGATTTTCCAAGCCGGTTACTGAGAATGGGACTACCGACTTCATAGAATTGACGCGGTATAATCGTCGGCATAGAATAAGCACTATAAAAAAGGACGGGTAATGGCTAAAGGAAGTACCTCGGAAGTTTTAGTCGGCTTAGCCACAGCGGTTCCTGTGGGCGAACTCATACTGCCCCGTCCCGAGTCGCAAAGCCACGATGGCATTCCCGATTTGGTGGCGGCAAGGGGTATTGTCCGCGGTGTTCAATCCGCCAATCCCCGATTTGTAGCGTTACGCGTGTTGCGGGATATAGCACGACATCATACTCCAAACCATGGCTTCGGGGGCCAAGTTTCTGCGCATTGGGACGCCGAACAAAGAGAGCTATTTATGGGAGCAAGCCCGGAAATCAAACGGGTCGCGGCAGTGCTCGCAGCAAGGCAGGATGGAATCGTTGGCCATATTCATTCAGTCGTAGAAGACGGCTTCGAATCGCAGGAGCTATACTCGGGCCCCGACGGATTTCGATCATTGTCAGCCGTGCGAGTCATCGGCAGTCGAGTTCTAACGTATAACCAGCTAACCGACATGTTCGGACCACGCTTAGAAGAACTGCCCGACCCGTTAAGCCATGCCGAAATTGTGCAAGATATCCGAGCCGTTTATGCGAGTGGCGTTCTAGCAATGGCCAATTTAGCTGCGGCCTGAAGCCGATTAATTCCTGGAGACACTCTGGATTCACAGAACTAGCCTCCAACAGGTTATCCGGGGATTAACCGATTTACCGGATTTACCGGGGATTTACCGGGACTGTCCCGTAACAGGGAACTATTTTGTGAATTCATAAAAAAAGGACACGTTTGCGTCCATGTTTATTCTGTTGGTGCGTTTGACGCACTTTAAATCCAAAACCTTTTGAGGAGGATAAATAAAATAGCTAGGAAATAAGTGGGTCGAAAAGGAGCAAATCGGGAATCTTCTCAAAGTCCTCTGTGTTGTGAGTACATAGTGAGAGGTCGTTTACTAGTGCGGTTGCCGCGATGATTGCGTCTGGAAGCTGTATAGTACAGAGCTTTCTTAGCTCAATTACCATTTTCGTAACCTTGTCGTCCAATTGGTAGTTCTTCATGGTTACTAAGAAACGCTCAAAGTAATCGGCATCGGACTTTCCCAAGCCTTTAAACCCTAAGACTTCTGCAATTACTACATTACACGTTGCTAACCTTTCGTCATCAATTTGACGAAAAATCTTTTCACTCAATCTAGGATCACGCAGATAAATTACTATGTTACTGTCAAGCAGAATCACGGCCCACTTCTTCCCATGGGTCACTTGATTGACGCTGCTGACGCTGCCACTCTACAGGATTGGATATGGCTTTAATGGCACCCTTTGCCTTACCTTGATTCACCAATGCGGCAAGAGCACTCTTTTGCAAGGCAATCGGCTCTTCAATGGTAACAACATCGCCTAGTTTTAGTTTATTATCATCAATATAGCGCTTGGGGACTCGGAGCGCATACGAATTTCCTGACTTAGTCACTATTGCTCGTACCATAAGCTCAATTGTACTTACACGTGCTAACATTGTCAAATTGAAATCGTTGTTTCTCACTATCCAAAGGTGAGTGATACGACAATCTGGTGCGCCCTTAGCGCACTTTCGTTCCAACACATTTTGGTATTGTAAGGCAAATTATTTCATACTGAACTGTAGGCAATATCCGGGTCAATGATTGTTCCCTGCCTGAGATGGCGTTCACCCCCGGTAAGTACACGAAACATCAATCTTGGTAAGCTGACACCGCCCTGAGAGTCGGCTGCCCATCGACGACAGTGTGGGCCATCATTGTTGATCCAGAGGCTTTGTCCGTCTTGAAGTTCGTGAAAAGTAGGCCTGGCCGTATCTAGAGCTACAGTAAATCTATCAAGAGATTCGGCTGCTATCCAATCGTCCGGTTCCCAAACGGTTGCTTCAAGTTTACCGTTTGGCTCTTTCTGATGGCATGCAATTGCCCGACGACCATCTACTTCCAGGATGATGGGGCACGGACGACCGGCGCCTTTCGCAACAAGGCCGTCACTCTGGCGAAATCGAGGTTGCGCTAAAACTTCAAGGGTATTATCGTCAAGTTCTTGAAATATCCGATCTGCTGTCAATACGCCGGTTTTAACCCCGGGCTCTCCGCGAATGCAAAATAACCCTAGCATATCCGGCCTCCACACGCTAGTACTTACTTCAGTGTGCCATCCTACTTCTGCCGTGCTTGCTAAGACGGTTTGCTGATCTCCGCTAACCGGGGCAACTGATGTGACAATTTTATCTGCGGCGCCGGCTGGATTCGTACTATATGTTATCGGTGGGCCAAAGAGACCGGCAACCGCGATTGAGAGTATGCCCATCGCACGTCCGACACGGTGCTGGTCGGGGAAGCTGCTAGAATTAGGTGCAATCTTATATTTATCGCCAAAAAGCGAATATCTCTCTACGCCATCAGGTGGAATAAAGCCCTGTATAATCATCGCGCCATATTCATTCCCGTTAGCTCTGAAGTCGCTGGCAGCCTCATGTAATTCAGCGGGGATTCGCTCGCGTACTGCATCAGCAGCCACTAGCAGGCCGTCTATCAGCTCTGCCGCTTGCTCCGTAGGATAACCTACCCATGGAGGAGTTTTA
Source organism: uncultured Candidatus Saccharibacteria bacterium (assembly GCA_963742655.1). Lineage (GTDB taxonomy): Bacteria > Patescibacteriota > Saccharimonadia > Saccharimonadales > UBA4665 > JAICLK01. The sequence continues at coordinate 51,923 of CAVUMM010000008.1, read as the reverse complement.
CCCGCCAGTTCCAACACTGCGTCCCATAAATCCGCCGCGTCTAATGCCCTGGTCCAAGCTTCACCATACGCATTCGTAGCCTCGCATTGGCTAAAGTTATATATAGCTTCCGGCCCGATGTTTTGGTCTTCCAACACTGAATTCGACATCGAATTAAAAATATCACACGACTGGAATTATTGGAACTTCATGGAGGATTCCGGAGGACTGTCTTCCAACAGGGGAAGTTTTTGTGATTTAACAAAAAAAGAACCTAACGGGCCCGATTCTATGTATTGATGCGGGTGATGCACTTTCATCCCATCACCTTTTGGGGTGGCTGGAAATTTGTCGACCTGCGACCGTGGGAACCAGTAATTAAGCATCGATGGATGCACAATCTTGGCTTGATCGTAATATATTAAATCAAACGCAGAAGAACTGGATAGAATTTATTAGATCTATGTACGTCCATGCGTATAGCCATGCACAGCAATAGTATGAAGGTCCCGCAAACCATGGTTACCGCTAATTGCGATCTCAATGACGGCGTGCACTGCCTCCGGCCCCATAAATGCACCGACTCTTTCTTCGGTCCACGACCTTCTGGCCGCGTCTTCACACTGCTGTTCTGTTGCTTCGGAATATTTTGCACGATTTGACGCAGCCTCTTGCGCCCTCAGCAAACGCAACGCTTCATCTAAATCTTCGATAACCCTTAATGATATATCCCCCAATTTCACTGCTGCCGCCTCTAAGGCTGGCAGACTGTCACGGGGGTTAACTTCGATAACAGTTCTTGAAGTGTTGTCGCCAGTCATAATCCCATATTATATAATTCTTACGAACATTTTGCAAATCTTGAAGCCCGAATTAACACTCAAAACGCAACCTAACAAAACTTGAGAGCCATGAGGCTTCCTCGTATCCTGTTGTTTGCAACGACAACTAATACGAAAGGAGTGTGCCCTCATGGCCCACCACCACTTTACCCGAGATGACCGGGTTCTTCTAGCAAAGCTAAAAACAGCCGGGCTCACGAACCGATCCTGTGCCCGGATCCTGGGCTTTCATCCCTCGTCTGTCGGTAGAGAGCTGCGTCGGGGCGCAGCCCCGACTGCTACCGGCTATGACATCCGTGTTGCCCGCGTCCGCAATCGGCAGCTCAGACAGCAGGCCAACCAGCAGCACCGCAAGCTGTTCGTGGCGCAAGCCGCACGCATTACCGGGCTACTACGCCAGTACTACAGCCCCGAACAAGCGGGTGTGGCGGTTGGCTTGAGCCATAGCACAGTCTACCGCTGGCTCTGGGCACAGCCCAAAGCCTTCTTGCGGGACCTGTGGCGGTACCTCCGACACAAGAAGCTCCGGCGGAAGTACGGCACCAAGCGTCGGGAGCAACAGCGGGAATTACAGAAGAAACGCTCGATTAACGTGCGACCTAAAACCGTAAACCAACGTCTGTTCTACGGCCACTGGGAAGGCGACACCGTCCGCGGCAAAGGCAATAGCGGCTACCTTGTGACGCTCGTCGAACGGAAGAGCGGTTACGCCCTTGTCGGACACATACCGCAGGCCACTAAAGAACAGTTCCGGCTCTGCACGGAACAACTGCTTGCCCCGTTGCCGAAACACCTGAAACGCAGCCTGACGTTGGACAATGGTACCGAGATGCAGGATTACGAGGAGCTGGAACGGCACACCGGCCTGACGATCTACTTCGCCCATCCCTACCATTCCTGGGAACGGGGCAGCAACGAGAACTTCAATGGACTGCTCCGGCAGTTCTTCCCAAAAGGCTCATCATTCGCGAACGTCACGCAGGAGCAGGTTGACCTGGCGGTCAACCTGCTCAATACTAGACCCCGCAAACGACATGGTTACGCAAGTCCTGCCGAGCTACTCAAGCCGTATTTGGCTGTTGCGATTTGAATGAGAATTCAGGAAGCTCACATTCCACCTCGAAGCGCACCATAACTAATAAGGACACCGCCGGTGCACTTGTAAACTAGTTGTTGTCCTACCAATAACTAACTGCAAGGAGAGAACGATGTCCTACCATCAGCTTACACAATACCAGCGTCACGAGTTAGGCGCCCTAGTCTACGGCCGCAAACACAGCCTGCGGGAAATAGCGGTCCTGCTTGGAGTGCACCACAGCACGGTCAGCCGGGAACTGCATCGCCATGCCTGGCCGAATGGATCCGGCTACGACGCCCGCCAAGCCCGATTGCAACTGCAGCGCACCCGCTGGGCCGCCAGCCGACATCACTGGAAACTTCTAGCCAATACCGCTCTTGCCGCACTCGTTACGGCTAAGCTGCAGGCACATTACTCGCCGGAGCAGATTACCGGGTGGTTACGGGCCACCGGACGCGCACTGAGTGTCTGCGCCCAGACCATTTATGACTGGCTCTAGCGGCATGCCAGACATTTACTGGGCCATCTGCACTGTCGCAAGGGTAAATACCGTCGTACCAGGGAGAATACGCTGCGTAAAGCGTTCCGTAACAAACAAAAGGAAGCGCGCAGTATTGATGCCCGCCCGGCGCATATACAACGACGTAAGACCCATGGACACTGGGAGGGCGACACGGTTGGCCATGGAATTAAAAAGAACTCTCGACGAGAGTTCTAAGCATATGCTCTATGGTGCAGCATTATTAGCCAAAGTGTAACTTTACTCAGAGGTCTTGCATAAGGTTTGAGCCGAGAAATGCTGGGTAATTTCTATAAAGTTGAAACTAACTTACTTGAGTTTTCGCCAGCCACCCTTGCGGTTGTTTTCAGCTACAGTCTTAATCATTTCGACGAAAGCTTTTTCATCTAATGCACCGCTCTTGTATAGCTGTACTGAGCGAGCAGTAGCATTACCGTGGCCTTGATTAATAATGCCCGAGGGGTCTGGCGCAATAGGGTCGTATATAAACACATTCACATGATCTTTAGCGGCAAGCAAAGCGCAGACATTACCCTGCATTGTAAAGTACGGGCGAGTCTTAAACTTGATCTCCTCGACAATATCAGCATCCGCTTGATGAATTAAGCTACGAACTTCCTCGCATATTGCCTGCTGCCACTGCGGCAGAGAGCTAATGTACTTATCGACTTCTGGATTGGCGTTCATAGCATCATGATAACAAAAATACCTCTGTTTGAGGTATTTTCATGTTACATGGAAATGGTGCAGCATAGTTGACGCATTGCAAACATGTGCGATAGATAATTTCGGCAACGTAAGACTAGGCAACCTAGTTCAACTATTAAATTTATCAGGTGACTTATTAAATTAGGAAAAGTGCCTATTTCTCAGTTTGCCATAATATTCGGTCAATTGGTGCCTCTTGAGATAATGACCTAATAAACTCGTAAGACTGCTGGATAATCTGCTCAAGAATTGGCAGGTCAATATCACTAAGTCGCTTGATGAAAATGCAATATCCAGTAACAGTATGCTTACCTAGCTTGGACAGTAATTCAGCATAGCGAGCAGTACCATCCATAAGATAAATGGTTATCTTACCTTTTCTTGGATAAAAACCAATGATAAAATTGTCGCCCTCACGCTTAGTGCCATATTTGTAATGATAGGTATCAAACCCAACTGTGCCAACATTCCACAGTTTTGGTGCAGAGCCGCTTACGCGTTCCATCATTTCAATCAGCACATTTGTATCATTGATAGTTTGTTCGTCACTAAGTGAGGCGATGTACTCTTTAGCTGTGGCGGGTTTATCCATAAGCCAATTCTATCAAAAAAGAGCCCGTAAAGGCTCAAATGTTTGAAAGTATACCGTAAGAAAATCGTATGGGTTGTAATGGTGCGCTTGACGCACTTTCATTCCAACACTTTTTGGGGTGGCTAAATGCATTTTAAACGAATGGGATGTCAGAAGGATAAGGTTGGAATTCAGACGATCCTACTTGCATCGGCACGTGCGCGCGGCTTTCTCGCAACGATCGTGATTTACCCCGCGCTCATAGGGGGTAAAATGAATCGCTATTACTGGGGTCGTGATACACTAATCACGCTTCTTTATATACTATGTATATATAGGCAATTATTTTTTTGGAGGTGATGATAGGTACACTTCGTCTGACTGTCCAGCAGCAACGGTTCTTGAAGCTATTGTTCAAGTTTCGGTTCGTTAGTTCTTATTCCCTGTCCGTGGTTCTCGGTATACGTAAAGATACGACGTATAGAGTTCTTGAGGATCTGGTTAGATTAGAACTGGTAGTGAAGGTATATGAACCGCAGTATCGGGTGTATCATAAGCCGGCGTATTACTACCTGAGTCATGCGGGTGTCAGAAAAGTCCGGGAACTGTTAGGCGTCACAGAACCGATCGTGCATGCACTCTACAAGAACGCTGAAATGTCAGCCGAGTTCGTCAGCCACTGTCTGGACGTGGTAGCAATCTACCCGATACTGATGCGGCAGGTACCGGCCGGGACCGAGCTGTTCACGAAAGCTGAGCTGGGCCGCTTTACGGAGTTCCCGAAAAACCGGCCTGACCTGTACATCCGGACGCCAGACCACAAAGAGGCGATAGTGGTTCTCGCCCATGACTATGCGCCATACGTCGTCCGCAAGCGACTTAATGAGATCGTTACGCACAGTGAGGACGAGGGTTGGGAGGGTGACTATCCGTGTATCGCATTCATACTGAAAGACAAGAGTTCGATGCTCAGGCTGCTCTATGGGACGGCTAAAAGGCTTGACAGCATGGGCATTGACATTGAGGATCTACAGGTACTGGGAACGAACTGGGAGGACGTTGGGAGCGGTCACGCGGAAATCTGGTGTAGCGTATATGATCCCAAAAAAGCTGTCTCCCTCTTTGGTTAAGAGGTAGGGGGTGATATGGTAATACATGATGCCACTTTACGCATCAAAGAAAGATACTATTATATGGTGAGCAACAGCTTCTTAGACAAAAATAGTCTCATGATGTATGAGACTACAATGCTTATGCTTCCTATGGTGCGCTTGATGCACTTTCATTCCAACGCCTTCTGGGGTGGTTTAAACTTATTTGATTAAAGAATGTAGACTAAAGTCTTGACGTTATAACGGTATAGCACTATAATGTAATTATGAGTGATTTAAATTCAAAGACTACAATTTATTTGAATTCGCAAGTTAAGAAGTTCATTCAGCACAAAGCGGTGGCTGAAGGACGATCTGTTTCGGACATAATTAACGAGCAGTTTGCTGATATGCTCGAGGACTTGGAAGATATTAAAGAGATTGAAAAACGTCGTGGCGAGAGTACTGTGCCCTTTGAACAAGTATTGCAAGAATTGGGAATAACTTATGACCAATTACGCAGTTGAGTTTACGAAAAGTGCGCAGAAAGAATTAAAGAAACTTCCCGCACAAACTCGCTTGCGAATATCAAAATCCATCTATAAACTATCGGACAACCCGAGAACTGGTAAGGTCCGTCCAATGGTGGGGATCAAAAGCTGGCGACTGAGAGTAGGAGATTTTCGTGTTGTTTATGATATCCAAGATAAAAAACTGATCATTCTAATAATAAAAGTTGGCCATCGAAGAGAAATATACAGAAAATAAAAAACTCGACGGCAAAGGTTAAATGCTTAAGTTTTCTTTGGTGCCCCGCAGTTGACGTACTTCTAACGAAGGCCACGGAGCTGGACGGAGATAGCAAGCTTGGTGAGTTGGTTGAAGTGTTCGACCTAACAGGCAGTTTGATTGCCCTTTAGGATGGATAGTTGGTGTTATTAAATACGAAGTTGACACAACAATGGGAGCCCAACAGGCTCCCATAACATTTCATCACCTACAGATACGAGATCTATTGACCATTTAATATATATTGATCCCAGGAATAAGCTCTATTGTCAGCCGCTGCGTTGTTGTTTGCCGCATTGGCGTCGGTGTTAAAGATGCTGTTCCTGGCAGCGTTCATAATGTCGGTGAACTGCGAGGCTGATGCATTATTTTGACCCTGAATCTGGGCTGTAATAATTGCGTCGGCAGAATTACCATTGTCAACGACCTCTAGATACGCACTGCCTGGTAAGGTAATCATCGTCATGTCACTGGTTGGAGTAGTAATCGAGTCTACCGTCGCACCGGTTGTAGGGTCGGTGTAGGTGCCCGTTGCCGGAGCAATGCATACCCAGCTGTATGAGTTGTTAGGATCTTGCGGGTAGGCGACTGTCACCTGACCCGGATATTGCGCAATGCAGGCATCTTGCATATTTATCGGTGTTTGCGTACCGTTCGCCGCTACGCAGTACCAGGTGTAGGCGCCGCCATTAAATTCTACACCTGGGACTGCAGTAAATGATCCGTTGGCGTAGCCATTGTTTAGGCAGTAATCAAAGAGGTCAAGACCACCGACTATAGTTCCAGGGGAACTTGGATCATTCAATTTAGATAAATCTGTTTTTGCATCCAGAAGGATTTTACCAGTTTGATTGATATCGGCAATGACTGACGAATTCTGATGGTGTTTTACGGTGGATTTAATCGAGGAATAACTTTCATCGATAACCTTTTGGGTGTTTGAGGAGGTATGAGAAGGAGGATCGGCAAGAACCGTTCTGGCACTAAATGTTCCCGCGCTGAGTAATAGTAATAAACCCGCACCTGCAAACCTGCAACGATATAATATATTTCTCACTGACATAGTACCCCTAGCTCCCTAAAACTTAATTACTTCCCGAAGTATAAATAATCAAATTTGTTTTGTAAATGCTGTCCCACAGCATGAACTTCATGAGAAGTAAAAAAATGACCTCAAATCTACTGAGGTCAAAATGCTTATGCTTGGTGCGCTTGACGCACTTTCATTCCAACACCTTTTGAGGTGGCTCAACAAATCGGCGATGAATCTTCTCCTATCTTCTCTATATAGTATGGGCACTATTCGGCTTGAGGCCTAACTTGCTCATCCATTTGGGCAAGTTCGGCAAGTACTCGCTCCACGGGGACTGTTCTACCCTCAGCTCGTGCGTTCTCAGCACTGGCGATAGTCCTTAGCCCTTCCGGTGTTTCGCCCCAGGCATTGAAGGCAGCAACTATGTCGTCTCCGACACCAGACCCATCAGAATCTAATTTTTCTACCATAGCTGAAATCTCCTTAGACGCTATTTTGAACTATAGATTTCGATCCGTCAACTTACGAGGTGTTAGCCCAATTAAATAGAAAAGCCCCAAAGGGGCCTATAGATACAAATTGGTGCCCCATATGTGTCATGTTCCGAATAAAATACTACCTTGTAATAGTAAATATTTCTCGAGAGGTTAACAATTTTAATAAGTTGCTAATACTACTAGCTTGCTAATGATTGGTATTAGGGACCACTGAAATAGTGGTCTGCTTAAGTGCCGCCAATATCGCTTGTTGGTATTGTGCTGTTTGCTTGGGTACGTTGCCTTTTAATGCAGCATCATTAGCTGCCTGTTTACCCGCAGCACTTACATTTTGTAATGACGAATCGTAAATGTTGATTAATCCCGAAAGAATAAATGGCTGGTTGTCGATGTTCGCGTAACCGTACAAAACTATTATCGGGTCATAAACTCCATAAGCACCGTGTCCATATAAGAATGAATAACATACGTTCAAATTTTTATCATTTGTATTAAAACCCTTGCTCGAATTTTTAACGCACGACGCAGTTGCACCTTTAATTTGACCCATATATTTTTGCTTTTGTGCAGGAGTTTCTAGCGGATTTTCGAATGAATCCGCTGTAGCAAAACTCTCGTCGGTTGTTCCTGTAGTATTGAGCCATTGATTACTAATTGCTATAAGCGAAATCTCAGACGGCCCACTTCCGTTGTCTTATGGATAAGCAGGGTTACCTAAATCCCATCTTCCCATCTCGTTATTAAAAGTGCCATCTGTAAAAACTTTGAATCCTTGACTTTGATTCGAAATTGTTGAACTAAGTCTGACGGCTTGTAAAAATGAAGGGACGCCTATTATTGTCGTAACCTGATACTTGTTTGTACCATTACCCCCATTAAGCGGATACCCTACACTATATACAAAATGAACCGCCTGACTGTTTGATTTAGTACTAGTAATTGAATTTGTGTTTGTGTTCGCACTTTTTGTGCCTGATTCACCTGACAGTTGAGCAGTAAGATTATCAATCTTTTTGTTCGCACTGGTCAGCTTTTTATGCTGCAAATAAAAAGTTGCGTACATTCCAGCAATAATAAGGAGCACTAATAGCCCTCCAACCAATATTTTTTTAAGGGTAGAGTGTTTTGGACTTTTTTACGGAGCTTGGTGTACCGAGGTGTCAGTATTTTCTTCTGTTAGTGAATCCATTCTTTTTAAGCTTAAGCCTAAATTACATTATTGACAATAAAAAGACCCCGTCTTTCAGGGGTCATTCCGCTTATGGTGGTGCGGGTGAGGGGACTCTAACCCCTGGCCTCGTCCTTGGCAAGGACGCGCTCTAAACAACTGAGCTACACCCGCTCGTCGGAACCCACGCCTCTGCCTCGTTTTGCTTTTTCGGCAAAAGCTTCGGCTTACGGCTTTGTTCCTCCTCTTAAGTTTTTCAAACAGTCGACTTCGCTCCTTGGTTTGAAAAACTTGGCGAAAAATCTGATGGTTTTTCTCGTCGGAGCTTGCGAAATAAATTCGCATTCGGCTAAAGCCGAACTGCTCCTGCTCTTTTCCCTTCGCCGCAATCGGAATGATTGCACGCGATTTTCCCTTTCAGGTACTGAAAAATTGTAGCAAAACTACTGGGAATTGCAAAGTGGCTTACAGTAATGGGTCGAGCTTGGCGAAAAAATCAGCCAGCGGTTTACCGGCCAGATTGTGCGGCGCGCCATCCAACACTAAGTATTTAGTGAACTGTACACTGCGGTTCGGCGCGCGCTCTTCTTCGCTGATAATTTCGTCCGCACCAGCTTCAAAGGCGTACACCGGGCTGTAATGCCGGACCAACTTCGTGTACTCATCCTTCCAGGTAATGCCTTCGAGTGATGCATAATGCTCCGCCGTATATATTTTCTGCAAATTGTCGCTCGTCATTACTTGCATACCATTTACGATTTCTTCGCCGTATTGATCGATAAGTCTGCGTTCCGGCGCGCCCACAGTTGGCGCAACAAGCACCATCGCACTTAATGCCGATATATCGAGCTGGCTTGCAACTCCGCACCCGAATGAATGAGCGATCACGATTATCGGCACGCCCGGATATTCCTGCTTAGCCAGGTCGATAAGCCCGCTAACCCGCGCTACCATGACCGGCAACGGATTGAGCTTGACGATACCGTGTTCGAGCTGGTTTTGATCGACAAGGAGCACTGCCGAATCGGCGAAATGCTCAGCTACCGAATAGAAAAACTCTTCGCCGTCCCAGCGCCGCACACCGCCGCCATGCGAACAAACAATTACCCGTTTAGGGTTCTGACACTCAAAAACCTCGACTTCATAGTCGCCGGCACTGTCGCGGGTAGTAGTCACCGTACTCTGTCTGGGCATTGTATAAGGATAATATACCGGACAGCAATTTGACAAACTACATGATAAATTAATATAAGAGTAAATGATTTTGTACGGTGACAAAGCAATATTATGTTATTAGGAAAAAGATGCGCCGAGCCTGCAACTTCTCGCAAAGCAGTTTACAATCCTGCCGCAACCCTTGATAAGTACGGCGGCGACATTACCGATGCTCGCCGACACTGGAGTCGTGAATTACGACGTGCCGCGAGGGCCGATAGCGAGGCACTTTTTAGTATCGGCAGCGCAATCATGCAGGGATTGACTGATGGTACGCTAGACTGGAACTACGCGGTAGCTAATCCAGGAATCCCAAAAAGAAAGACCATTCTTGAACGAGGACGCCGGATGACGCTCAGTACACTTGCCGTATCAATGTTGCTGCGGGCCGAGTGGACGGATGACAATGATGTCGTACCTGTGTTCGTGGGCGAAGACGGTAAGCTGGGAACCGTTTTGGATATGATAACCGACATGCGCCACTGGAAAGATTACAGGGTCCATACTCCAATAGTTGCCGCGACCGCGATGCCGGAGGGAGCTGATTCGCAATGGTATTTGGATGGAGACTTGTTGTTGCGCCAAGTGCGTCCGGTCGAGCCCACGGACTACCTGATGAACGAATTCTTGCCCGGATTGGGCATTGTCCCGGATTTTTCACAACACGAAACGATCTATCCGTACGTGGCTACGCGGTAGCGCATCGAATATTGCTCTACCGGCACTTGTACATTAGACTAATTTATTATGTTGGTGCGACGAAACCGATGCGGCGAACCTATGCCGGCAGCAATAGCCATCAATGATTCATTTGCGAATCCCCTTAATTACGCCGACGATTTGCGGGATACCGTTTCCTTCTGGACAAGTGAGACAAAGCGGGCAGATGCAGAAGAAGATCACGCGCTACTCGAAATTAGCCAAACAATTTTACGAAGTATCGGTGTTGGAGCACACGATTGGAGGCAGGCTGCTGCAAACAGCTGGCTGCCAAACCGCATGTCCGTCCTGGATCGGGCACGCCGGTTGACGCTCGGCGCATTGGGGATTTCGATGCTGCTTCGCTCCGAATGGGAATATCCTGTCGCCAACGGCGCCGATTCTGCGGGCGGCCAAGCTCGCATCGGCCTGGTACTGGACATGGTGGTCCCCGAGCGGGGCTGGAACGACTTCAGGGTTCACACGCCGGTATCTGCTGAAGGTACTTTATTTGAAGGCGGCGAGCAGTGGTACAGGGACAGAGTTCTGTTGGTGCGCCAGGTACGTCCGGTCGAGCCCACGGACTACCTGGTGAACGAATTCTTGCCCGGCATGGGAATCAATGAGCCGGACTTTTCGCGGTACGAGACGATTTACCCTTACGTGGTTACTCGATAGCTTGAGTTACCACGACTTACAAATTTGAAAATGCTTAGTTACAAATGAAAAAAGACCAACAAAATTGCTGATCCTTTTTCATTGGTGGCTCCTCTCGGACTCGAACCGAGGACACAAGGCTCTTCAAGCCTCTGCTCTACCAACTGAGCTAAAGAGCCTAAATGAGACAAACCTGACGGTTTTTCTCATCGCTCGTCGGCAAAGCCGATCCGACAAGTCGGACAAGCTCGCTGCTCTTTTCCCTTTCGGCTATTATAAGCTGTCTTAAATAACTTATTACCTTGCGGTGAATGGGATAGATTAAGTTATTTTACAGGGATAGGGGTTTGATTTCAACTGCGCCAGATTTCGTCGACGTAATTTACAGCTTCTATGACACACTCATCGTATGACAGTTGTATAAATTGAGGTGCAGAAAATCACTTTGCTTGCAAATATGATTAAAATTGCGACTTATTTGCAATTGTACTGCATTTTGCGGCAGAATAGCGGATAATGATCACTGTTTCAAGCCTATCTGAATTGTGGCAAAAATATTTTTCTCATCCCATGCAAATTGGAGGCAATGATGCGTGGGCAATCGTCTATATAGCTCGCGACGGCCAAGAGATTCTTGTGTCACTCGCAAATCCGTTTGCCGAGGAACGCGAGGAAGCGTTTGTTCAAAATGTCAGCGATACGGATCTTGACACGTTTGTCCATCACTACAAAGAACGTTTCGTAAGCCAGCTGCCGAGCCGCTTCGGGTTTTTTCGACCAGGCGTTGACCGCGTTCTGACCGAGTATCCGGATTGGCGGACTTTTTACGACGCCTGGATTAATGGTGATCCAGCGCTGATCCAGGCAAATATGCCGCTTTTGTTCGATTACCCCAGCCCGCAGGAATACCGGGCAATGCAGCTGAAAAACGCGGACTATGCCGGATACCGCCGATTGCTAATCGAAATCTACCAGTACCGCAAGCAGCAATTCCAACGAATATTCGTCAAAAACGTTGACGATATGATGTTTGGCAGCATACGGAATGACATTTTACAGCTTTACAAACAAGCGTTGCCGCAGATTATTCTGCCGGTGAATAGGGCTAAACAAGATGCATCCTGAAACATTGACTGACTTGCTCGAGCATGAACGCGCTGCCCAATCAGAATTACACGCAATGGCAGCAGCCTTTGAAGCACAGTTTGCTGCCCAAGCACCGCCCGAACACGTTCACGGTCCTGAGTGTGATCACTTTCATGCCGATGCACATATTGATCATCCGCATGATCACGAATTGGAAAATAACCGTGATATACATGAGGCAGCGCACGGTCTCAGCGAAAGTCACGTTCACGGTCCGGGTTGCGGCCATGTGGAACATGAGCATGCCGGTGCTTTTGTTGAAAGACCCCATTTACATGACGAAAACTGCGGTCATCTTCATCATGGTGATGCAACCGCCTACGTCGATCACCATCACGGTACAGAACATGCGGCACGCTCCAATGGTGAAGAGCATATTCATCATCCGGGCTGCGGACACGTTGGCCACGATGCAGCCAATAAATTTGTCAGCCAGCCGGAAAATCGTCAGCGCGACGAAGCCGAAGCTTTCGCACGCGCACATGAACTGCAGCAGCAAACATCGGTTTCGGCCGTTAAAGAAAAAGACATCAAAACCGAAAAACAAGTCGACAAACCGAAGCGTGACGCAAAAACGAAGCAAGCGGCACGATCAACCGCGAAAAAATCCGGTACTGCTAACGGCGATCACGACCCGGCCGTTAAACAGCCTAAAAAGTATGCGGCGACAAAGAAACCAGCCCGGCAACACGTTGAACCGCCTGTCCGCGTGGCGAAAAAAGCTGCACAAAACAACGTCGCTCCGCTTGCCGAAGCTGCCCTGTTAATTTCGGGTGCCCCGGACGCATTGCGATTACTGCATGCTGCCTATACGGGCACGCCTGAAAATCGCTACGCTGTCATAGTAGATGATGATGCGGAAACCGAGAGTTCCATAGCGGACACTGATTATGTAGTCGAAGACACGCAATTATTTCAAACTGGGTCTAATACGACCGCTCGTGCGGAAATGATTCTGGATAAAGCAGTTATGCAAGATGTGCAGGACGTTTCGGAAACCGGCGCGGCCACGCACAGCGAAGCCGAACTGCCCGCTGCTTCCGCAATAGAATTCGGTATTGAAGCCCCGACGCTCGAGGCGACCGTAGATACGGCCGACGAAACTGCAACAATTGAAAATACTGCACAAATATCTGCAGAGATACTCGACGAAATCCCGGCTCCAGGATTAGAGCTATCCATACATGGCACGCCATTGGCAGAGGCGCCGCTCGCTGCAATTGAGAATGAAGCGGCTATAGAAACAACCGTGCCGGAACCGTGGGAAGTATCAATCGTAGAATCCCCGCAACATGCCGCCGCTAACGTTCTTCCCGAAACGATCGCAACTCGATTCGACAGTCTTAGGGCGAGCCAATCTGCCGGAAAGCCCGAAACGTTCAAGGAGGCAGAAAAAATTGTAACTAATCTGCATGAAGTGATACGTAAACGCGGCGTTGAGTTCGTACCGGATGCGGTGCGCAGTGAGTTTGTGCGTTTACTGCAACTGCTGGGCTTTAAAAACCCGGAACGTGTTTTGCATGATTATATTGAACAATTTGGCATTGATTCCCTGCACGATCTGCTGATGCACCTGTTTGAATTACTTCACCAGGCGCGTACGGTAGAAGCAGCTAGTGCACATATGCAAATAATCCTGCCGGCATCAAAGCAGACTGCCGCATCGAAAGGATTGGGCAAATTAGTATTAACGCTGCTAACGCAGGCACGCCAGACGCTATCATTGCTGCCTGCATAGCCCGCCCCGCCATTGAAGCTTAGTGTTGCAGCAATGTGACAGAGGCGGAATCACAACTGAGGTGGAAGTTTAAAATATACAGGGATAGTTGTTGACTTTCAACTTCGCCAGATTGCGTCGACGTATTTTACCAATGACACGTCGCCTGGATCTAACTTGAGGGTTAGGAATTCTTCGCGAGTTACGAACTTTGATTCCACCAAATCAGGTTCAAGTGGTTTATCGCTAAAATCGGATAGACCTACGTTCACCGCGATACTAACCTTTGGATAGCCTTTGGTGGTTTTGCCTTGGTAGCAAAATTCTATGTTGCCGATTTCGCTGATTTTCGCGTCGAGCTCTTCGGCTAGTTCTCGGGAGAAGCAATCTTCGAACGACTCACCGGCGTCCCAGCCGCCGCCAGGAAGTTCCCACAAATCATGATCATCCCGAAACAGGAGTAAGCAATTTTTGTCATCATAAATCAGCGCTTTTAATGAAACACGGTGAAACGTTTCGTCCGGTAAGGTAATTAGTTCATCGGTCATATATGTAGCTTATTCTATCAGCTTTTACGTCTGCGGCCGCGCCAAACCTTCTATGACGGTTTGATTTGGCAACTTGGTAAGTTCGTCCGGCGCAAGCAGTAGTTTGCTCGAGCGATTGCCGCCGCCCATGATGATTTCGGGTTGCTCCAATACACGCGAATCAACATAAAACGACATCGATTCCGGCAGTCCGAAAATCGTCACGCCGCCGATTTCCATACCACTGGCGGCTATCGTTTGTTCGGCATTCGCGAACGACGCGCGTTTCGTCCCCATCAGTTTGCATACCGTCTTATTGACATCCAACCGGCTGTCAGCTAGCAGTACGCAGGCCACGATATTTTGCTCGTTGCGGCGGTCTGCCACCAAAATAGTGTTAGCGCTTTGATTGGCCTGATACCCATAATGTTCACAAAATGACGCGGTATCTGCGAATGATTCATCGCATTCAAGCACACGGTATATTACGTGATGTTTCCTCAAGCTTTCGCGAACGCTTAGCAAAAGCAGTTCATCATTCATGATTCTTTGCTTATGAAATCTTTGACGCTTTTGACCGTGTCCATGAACTGCGCCGGAAAGACGATAGTGCTGTTTTTCTCGACGGCAATGTCGTTGAGCACCTGCAGGTTGCGCAGCTGCAGAGCGATGGGATGCTGCGCGATGATGTCGGCCGCCTCGCCAAGCTTTGCGGCGCTGAGCTGTTCGCCTTCAGCCGCGATAATCTTAGCCCGTTTTTCGCGTTCAGCCTCGGCCTGTTTGGCCATTGCACGCTGCATGCTGTCGGGCAGCTGGATATCCTTGACCTCCACCGCGCTCACGTAAATACCCCATTGCTCGGTGGATTTTTCTAAAATGACTTTGATCTTTTCATTGATGATAGTCGTTTCGCTCAAGACGTCATCGAGCGTGCTTTGACCCACGATATTTCGTACCGTTGTCTGAGCGATCTGGTAGATTGCCGCCTGTACATTTTCGATTTCGACGATTGATTTGATAGGATCCGCAATTTGGTAGTACGCCACTGCCGCGACACCGATCGACACGTTATCCTTAGTGATAATTTTTTGCGACTCGATCGGCAGAGTGATTATTCGAAGGCTTACTTTGCGCATCTGGTCAATAAATGGGATGATGACGCGTAATCCGGGCTGTTTGACAATACGACTCACCCGACCCAACCGAAACACCACTCCGCGTTCGTACTGATTGACGATCCGCAAGCCCATAAGCACCGCGATCAAAATTATAACGAGCAACACAACAAACGCGACAGCCATCTTCACTCCTCCTTGTTACACCACAATTGTATGCCGTTGCCTTGTCATGTTGCAACTAATATTACTCAGAGGCAACTTTTCTAAATCCTGGATAATGGTTGGTGGGGCTGACAGGACTCGAACCTGTGACCTCGTGAATGTGAATCACGCGCTCTAGCCAGCTGAGCTACAACCCCTCGTCGAAGCGTACGAGCATGTCTAGTTTTGCCGCAATGCGGCAAAAGCTTCGACTTTACTCTACGCTTCTCCTCCCAAATTCACAAACAGTCGACTTCGCTCCTTGGTTTGTGAATTTGTAGAAAAATCAAAGATTTTTCAAATCGTATCAGCGATTAAAGCAATTATATATTATGCCGGTAAAATACTAATCATCATAGTCTGTCGCGAGATGGTAAAGGTGGCAGTGGCGGCACTTATAAACTTTCAGCCTGCCGCCGTAGCGCCACTCGCTGACCGTTGCCGTTGCCTGGGCTGCCTTGTGCGTATCGAATGCAATTTTACCGGCACACGGCTGAAGCGTTTCTTCTAAGTCATTCATTTTGTTTGTAGTTTTTGACACGCGGAATTATATCATAGGGTCATTTACACCGAGCACCCAAGCGGCAACTTCGTGACAAACCATAAAGGCTGCCGCTTTCGCACGATTCAGTGGGCTGTGCGCCCGCAATTCTTCCAGCAACATTTCTTGTCGTGCCCGTTCCGCATCGAGATCGGCCTGGACTTTATGAATCAACGCTAATATAGCTGGGACTTTTTGCTGGAAATCATCAAGCTGAGTATCGCTAAATCTTTCTTGGTGCACCATCTATAAGCCCTGGTTGAAAAAGTCGATATGGTAAAAATCGATACCGATAGATTTTGCCGCTCCTGAATCGTTACTGCTGTCGCCAACTAAAAGATATTTCGAATTGGGAACTGCCGGATCGCGAATCAGCGAAAAACCCTCCGGGTCAGGTTTTATCATGCGTACGTCATTGCGGGTAATTACTTTTTCGAACAAGGTGTGTAATTCTTGTTCGTTTAGGACTTTATCGATGACACTCCGTACATTTGACGACCAAATAAACAGACGGCATTGCCTAGCCAATCGGCGGACGATATCGTTAAGTTCATCATGCAAGTCAACACCGCTCAGTCGATTTTCAAACGCTTCGTTATGTTCGATGATCCGTTGCTCCGCCTTATCGCCGAATGCGGCCACATAGCGGTTCTGCACGCCGGGCAGATCACGGTCACGTTCCCATAGTTGCCATAGTTCCGGATCAAGCGAACGCATTTCGGCGCGCATGGTGTCGCCCCATTGTTCCCACGGAAGCTTAAGCAGCAAAAGTGTAGCATCAAAATCAAAAATGATATGGGTTTTGTGGTGTTTGTTGATATACGCCTGAAGGCCTGCAGCGCCGATTGGAGGATTCATTACTGCGGCTTATCGATGTAGTCCTTGCAAAAGCGTTCAAATACGGCATTCGTCCAGCCGAAACCGACTTGCGACGGATAGACGCCTTTGGCTGGCGGGTCTTTGGGTGATACAACATTATATTTTTCCAGAAAAATACCGTGCTCTTTGAACCAGTCCAAGTTAGTTTTAATCCATTTTAATGCGATACGGCGCGCATCGTTATGATAGCCGTAGCGTTCTAACGCCTGAATGACGATGAAATGCAGCGGCGCCCAACCATTCGGGTATGCCCACTGGGTCGGCAACGAACCGAGCACGTATTGTCCAAGCGGCAGTGAGTCGGTCGTAGCCAGGCCGCCCTTATTCTCGAACCGTCGCAAAGCTTTAACGAGCGATGCAGCCTGGGCTTCGCTGGCCATACCTGCCCACATCGGGAAATACGCCGCCAGAGAACTGACGGTGCCGCGCTTTTTCTTGACATAATTATAGTCGTAATATAGTCCGCGCAATCTATCCCACATCAATTCGTTCATGACATGCTTGCGTTCTTTGGCGATCTGTTCCCATTTGGCGGCTTCACGTTTATCGTCAAATATACGGGCGGCTTGGGCGAAATCCATTTCGTATTTGTAGACAATAGCGCATTCAAATCGACTGGCAGGAAGTCCATGCATTTGCGATTAAAACGCGGTGTCATATCCCAGCCGCTTTCGGCTTCGGCAATTTCGTGCAAGTAATTAAAGTCGTAATAGCGGCTTAAGTCCCGGTAAATCTTGCGGGCATTCGGTTTGCGCGTACCCAGCCACACATGATTGTATTCCTGTTTGGCGATTTCTATATATTTTCCTTGAGCCATTTTTCGCCCGGATTGAACGCATGGTAAACGTCAAATATAAAACTGGTGAGGAAGGGCGGCTGTGATCGGGCCGTGTAGAATAGCTGCGAACCGTTCGGAATAATTTTGAACCGCTTGTACATACTTTCAAGGTCTTCGAGGATACCCATTACTAATTCTTTATTATCCTCGTTGAGCTTGCCCTGAACCATAAAATAACTGTCCCAATAAAATAGTTCGTTGTAATCGAACTCGTGACCTTCGGCATAGCTCGGTACCAAATACGGTTTTGGCACACCAATCAGCAGACCGTCATCCTTCGGATGAAAGCGTTCGAGCTTTTTCCAATACGCGGCAATGTAGTCGCGTGCCGTCTGCACGTCGGCAGGTGTCAAGTCTTTGTCGCGGCGATACGATAGAAATGGCAGGCGTGACCTGCTCACCAGTGTTTTTGCGTTTTCGAACATATCTACACTTTAGCCTATGCCAACTTACGCTTAGCGTCAAGGATACGGTTCAGCGAGTTTTATTCCGATTGGCAATCAGGCGGCTTTTAGCGTCAATTGGCGGAACTTACAACGCGCTCGATTGGCTTCCGAGTTGCGAGCTGTCCGATAGGCCGGCATCAAGATCGACCTGGTTGAGCGTGCTCAGCGCGCTATTCAAATCGCTGCTCGATTTCACCTGCGGTGCAGAGGGAACAGAAACTGATGCGGTCTGTGATGTGCTTCCATTTGTCGTCGTTACCGACGCGACCGGAGTCGTCGCTTTGTGGTACATACTGATGAACACGTAACCGACGCCGGCGAGTCCGGCGAGCACTACTACAATAATGATTGCTTCGATAGCAGTGAAGCCATGTTGTCGTAAGGATTTCATTGCTGCGATCCTCCCTGTCCCTGCTGATCTGAATTCGACGAATTCGTCGCACCCGATGAGCCGGCTACGGATTTCACGCCTTGTATCAAGTCTTTCACGGCTGCGCGGTAGGCCTTCAGATCTTTGATTTCAGTCTGAATGGCTGTGCGGAACGCTGTTATCTGGCCCTTGGGATCGCTGCCGTTACAGCTGAACGAACCCTGGCTCTTGAGCGCCGACAAGTCAGTTTGAGCTTGCGCGGCTGCCGAATTTACGGCCGCGACGAGCTGGTCGTAATTATCCAGCGTTTTTCCCGAACTGGCGTAATAAGATTCAACCCGGGTGGCTATGGTCGAAAAAAGTTCGGTTTGTCTGGTACCGCGCAACACGGCGCGGTCCATAATGCTGCCGATCTTCACTTTCCGGAGCCCGCACACGCGCAGCATATTACCTGTGAGCCGGTGCTGTTTATGCTGCCCGGCCGCATTCGTGCCGGTAGCAGTATCGTCTGATGCCTCACTTTCCGGCTCCGAGTTTTGGTTTTGCCGGTCCTTTGATTCCTGATCGCCCGACGTACCGTTGGTCTGCCGCGGCTGCAAAATGGGCCGGCCGCTTGGGCCCGACTCCATCGCCATTGCTGCCACCGGCACGAGCGCCAAACAGAGCGCAATCGCACTGGAAACGGTGGCGTTCCTTAGTATGCGTAATTTCATGTTGATATGTCCGTTTAAATGCAGTTTAAGCTTATGCTAAAGCATAGGTTTCGGTCAAGCAAAGTAGATCGAGGAAACCGTTACTGATTTTACGATTTTAAAACCAAACAGGTTCTTTGCCAGTTTTGTCGCGGACTCGCTGTCTTAACGTGGTTTCATCAAGCCCATGTTCTTTGGCGACTTCTGCCGCGTGTGATGTTCGGGAGATGCCGGGCTCTATTTTGAAGGTCGGCTTGCCGTCGGCAAACATAACCTGCCAAAACTGCCCGATACCGTGTTCCTCGAATTGTGTGACCAATTCATGGGCGTGGGTGGAAAACATCGTCGCACCGCCGAGCGCGAGATATCCAAGCATCACATTTTTCAATACTTCAACCCTTTCCTGGTGCGTCGTGCCGTCCATGCAGTCGTCCAAAACAGTCAATGTATGACGTGTGACGGCGTTAATAATAGAATTAACCCGGCCAAGTTCAAAGCCAAACCGTCCGGTTTTGTCCTGTTGGTTTGGCGGCATCGGCAAGTGGTAGAAAACACGATCAGCCAACGTCAACCGTGCCTGCTCGGCAATCATCGGCCCGCCGATTTGCCCTAGAATCTGATTTAGAATGAGCGCCTTGGATATCGTTGACTTTCCGCCGCTATTCGGCCCCGTAAGGAATGTCAGCTGCTCATCGCCGCCCAGTTCGACTGAATTCGCAACGACGTCCTGACCGGCTTCGAAAGTTAACAGCGGATTTTTAAGTCCGGCTGCCGCGAAGTGATACACATCCGAATCTTCAATTTCCGGAAAGGCCGTATCATGCCCGTTTTCTTGGACTGTGCGCAGCATTTTACTCAGGCCGTGCAGCACATCAAGCTCGCCGATGGCCCGAAAAGCCGGATCCCATTCGGGCGTCTTATCAATTTTTCGGCGCAAGGGATTATATGCCGTCGGGGGATTCCACGATTCCTCCTTCGCCGATAATTGGGTATGCGCATTTGGCATAAGCATCATCCCGCTCATCATAGTCACCGTTGGAACAGTAGCAGCAATTGTTATCGCTTCAAGCGGAGTTATTTCGCCGCGGCTTCCTGCAGCCAAAGCTCCAGCGAATATTCCAGCCATTAGTAATCCGACCCTGCCGCTGAATATCGGTCTGAAGCGCAGTCTTGCCAAATTAAACCGCCCCAGTTCATCCCGCCCGCGCAATCCACGAGGCGTGTAATACAGCGGTCCGCGCAAGCGAGCGGCTATCGACGACTCATCAAGCGCCTGCACGTCGCCCAAAGCGGAGCGCAATAGCGGGGAAACGATCCGGTCCTTTATTTCGTCTGCCGGAACGGTCTGGGCAATGGCGCGTAATGCTCCCATATTTCGCCTAACCGCTTTGTATGTGCTTGAAAAGTTTTGGCCACTGCGAAATGCGTCGATACTTCGTTCTGTTTGCCCAAATGCCGCTAGGCGCTCGCCGAGCATTCCGCGCAGCTCATCGTTTGCGGCAAGTTCGCGGACGGCAGCTTGCCGCCGATAAATATCTTCTGCGCCGCCAATCCCGAACAGCACCGATTCATGCAAAGCAAGTTTGCCAAGCCGTGTAACGGTCGGGATTCCGGCTTCCAGCAGCTCGACCTCAGCCGCGCGGTAGGAGATACTGTCAATCAGCGGACTTAGCTCATCCTGCGGAGGTTCAAGTTCGCCTACAGTCATACCAGCGCTTGTAGCTTTCATGATGTTTTATTCAAGCAGTAAAAAATAGTAATTGCAAATAAGTCAATTTTGCATCGAAGCAAAATGCATACGCACTACGAATTTGAGTTATGTAATTACGCTTCAATAGAGCTTGTGTTGCGAGTTTGTACAACCTTGACCTGGCAGAGTTCGCGCAGGCCCATGATGCCGCGCTCGCGACCCATGCCGGAGCACTTGTAGCCGCCGAAAGGATCGCAGGCTGCAAAGCGCGCTTCCAAGTTGAGTGCAATCGAACCGGCATCAATCCGCGATGCTACTCGCTCGGCGCGCTGCACGTCGCCGGACAACACCCGGCCGCCCAAACCGTAATCGGTGTCATTCGACAGCGCCACGGCTTCTTCTTCAGTTTTGAACGTGACGATCGGGAATACCGGACCGAATACTTCTTCGTGCCAGACACGCATGTCTTTAGTTATGTTGGTGAGCAATGTTGGCGCCACAAATGCGCCTTCAAGACTATCCGGCAATTTGGTCTGCGCGGCAATTTTCGCGCCTTTGTGCAGGGCGTCCTGCAGCTGCGCCTCGACTAAATCTTTCTGTCTTTTGGCGACCAGGCTGCCGAGATCCGTTTTAGGATCCATCGGATCCCCGACATTCTGTTGCTTGATAATTTTGACCAGTTCGGCAATCAGTTTATCTTTGATCGATTCGTGTACGATCAGCCGTTTAAGCGCGCTGCAAACCTGGCCGTTATGCTTGAAACGCCCGCTGAAAATTACCGGCGCAATTTCTGTGATATCCACATCGTCAAAAACCACGCACGGATTAGAGCCGCCCATTTCAAGAATAGCTTTGATGAATTTGTCCGCCGCGGTCCGGTACAACGCCTTGCCGGTTCTCGTGCTGCCGGTAAACCAGATCAGGTCCACATCGCTTTCCGCGAGCGACTGCCCGACACCGCCTGCGCCAAACACTTCCGCGAACACGCCGTCCGGCAATTTGTGACTTAGAATGATTTCTTCGATGAGTTTTCCGACCAACGGGCATTCTTCGCTGGTTTTGAATACCACCGTATTGCCGGCAATCAGGTTTGGAAAAATCCCCCACACCGCCATACCGAACGGGTAATTCCACGGCGCTATCGCCGCAACCACTCCGTGCGGTTCATATATGATACGGTGGTACGATTCATCGTCTTCGAGCGTCGGCTCGCTGGCCAGCGCTTTTGGAGCGTTTTCCAAAAACCATGTCAGTTCACCATCGGTGTAGCGCTCGACCTCAGCCCTGCTTTCCGTAATTGATTTACCTGTTTCACGAACAATTAGCTCGGCAATCTCATCCTTGCGCGCCAGGAATTCATCCCGGATCGGCTCCAGTAATTTTATCCGCGCCTCAACGCCCAGTTCCTTCCAGGCCGTCTTAGCAGCCTGGGCTTTGGCGACTTTGGCTTTTATCTCTGCGTCGGTCGATATTTCAACTTCGCCGATACGCGTGTAATTGTCAGCCGGATTGGTTGATACAAGTCTGCTCATAATTAAATTGTAACAGTATGGCTTAAAAAGAAATAAGGCCGTCTATGAAAGACGACCTCATGTCCTATGCCCTTTACCAGGGTTTAGTTTCGGTAACTGTTGCGATCGCCGCCGAAGTTGTTTCGGGGACGCTCTTCGCGTGGACGGGCTTCGTTTACCGTTACGGCCCGGCCGTCGAGCTCTTTGCCGTTCAGCTCATCAATCGCTTTCTTCGCCTCATCGTCAGAAGACATTTCGACAAAACCAAAGCCTTTGGATCGACCTGAATCACGGTCTGTTATTACCGTAGCCGATACTACAGTTCCAACAGCCGCGAAAAAATCGCGCAGTTGGTCGTCGTTTACATTCCAGGATAAAGATCCCACGAACAATTTAGTTGCCACTACTTGACACTCCTTGTTACTGCTTGGAGGATACTTGGCAACAAACCAAATTAGCTGCACCCCAAAACACTTTTAAAATATTAACTTAAAACTAGAGCAGCCGTTCTAATGTCCAAACTATACACTAGTATGCGTAGAGATTGCAACAACAATTTATAGATGTGCAATAGTCGGCAGCCTGCCGGCAGTCCGCGATGATATAATGAAAGGTTAATTAAATGGGTAATGTACTTACTTGCTTTTTAGCACAGTAAATAGTATGGTAAATAAAATTCATCCATTTCATTGCGGAATTTAGGCGAGTTGCGTAACACATGCCACAACCAGAAGCTTACCCAACAGACGCCCTAAGCGTCGACCTTGTTGAGCAAGCACTGCATTCCAAGCCAGCCTTAGTAGTTGTCGATCCTGGCATACTTCCTATCATGCGTGCTGACTTGCTTGCCAACGATGACCAGAGGGCACCGGACCAACCAGTGGACGCGCCTCATGGCTATGCTTGGACCCGGTTAGTTGTTTGGATAGTCAGCCGTGATGCATACCGTACGGTTGATGCTGAATCGGTAGTACGAGTAATCCTGTGTCCATCCTTGAACTACGAAGGGAGTTTGGCTCTGGCCGAAGAATTAAACAGGAGAGGCGGTATTTCCCGTGAGATCGTTCGCGGTTTGCTTGATGAGCGTTCTATGCAACAGCTTAAAGCCGATGAAACAACACGTGACTTACTTCCGGTAGCTTCGGCATTTTCCAAGGCAAATGAAAATCCTGGAGAATACGTACACGATCCGGCAAGCAGCATTGCCAGACAATTGCTTGAGTCCGCCGTACAAAAATGTTTGTATGAGCTAACTATTGACGAATCACGAGACGTTGAATTATTTGCTGCCAACTTGCGAAAGACGCTTCTTTCCCAAAATTGTGTCTACGAACAATCCCCGATCCCTGGGAACCTTGAATCATCCTGGGGTGTGCGATATGAACTTGACCTGGTAAGTGATAATTATCTTAAGATTGTCAGCTCATTAGGCATTCCGTCCGCCGCAGCTTTAGAGGCGCGACGACGCCTCCGTGATGACCCTCGCGACCGCGAACTGCAACTAGCAGCAAGGGATACCGGCCCCGCCGGACCGGATATCGCCCGTCGATACATAGAGTGGCAGGTCGCCAAAATTGTATCTGCCGCGCATGGGAACCCGCAAATTCGGCCGTTCAGGGTATTAACCAGGGATATAGCACCGCCCGAATTGATTGCGGCCGGTAGCCTTGCCAACTTGCCTCCATCGTTAGCAACAAGCCATCTGTTAGGACATGCAATCGTCAGCCTGTATAACAATCAGCAACACTCCGAAGGCGATGCGTATGAAGAAATACCTGCCCCAGACAACAGTTTGGCGGGTATAACCATAATCGACGGCGTGCCTTATCACTATCCGCGTGCAAATTCGGAAGCCGAACTGGAAGAATTTAAAGAAAAAAACCTAAATATGCTAAAAATGCACTACGCGAAGCTCGCCCCAGGCGCTGAGCTGGTAATATTCCCGTGGGATGTAGCCGACGGCAGCCCGGATCAAGTACGTATACTCGATGAAGTTGTCGGCGAATTTGCACAGTGGGTCAAACATGGTGTCATTAGGCGCGTATTTCATAAAGATACATTGATTGATTGGATGTCAGATACGGATCGTGAAATTGCGGAGAACCTATCGCTTATCTTTAAATCCGACCGTGACCACTTCGAGGCACTTATTGTCCGGAAACCGCGCGAACCCCTGAATGAATATCAGATAAACTTCAATGAAATGCTCTCGCGCCTATCGAATCCAGGTGATGGCACGCCCCTATGGCCATTTAACGATCGGCCGGGTAACACACCGGATGAGCTGAATCGGTATAAAATTGAGACCGTTGAAAAATTATATGAAATGTATGAAGCATCGGAATTTGGTACCGATTTAGTGATCTTCCCATGGGATATAGCCGGCGGTACCCCCGAACAAGTACGCGCTCTCGAGGAAATAGTCGTTGAATTAGGACGACGCGTTCACCATGGTGTCGATAGGTGCCTTTATCACCGGAGCGCACTGAATCATCCACCTGATGAAAGTGAATACTATGAAGCGCTTGTAATTTCCAGACCGCGTGAAGCTTTAGCAAAAATATTTAAAAGAGCCGTGGGAAAAGTCGTTGATAGTTCTGCCAACTAACCAAGTTCGAAATCCGGGCTAGCCAGATCCCACGCAGTTATAATGCCGAGCGGTTTTTCGGATTCTTTACCGTGCTCGGTTACAAACATCATGCCGATACGCTCGTGCTTGTGAATGGCTATATTGAATACCTCGAACACTTGGCTCAGCCGTGCACTTCTTGGCAAAAACACAAACGCTTCGCTGGCGTGAGCTTTGAGCGGAATGTAGTCGGCAAAATCTGCGACGGTCATGTCATTAGTGATAATTGCTTCGCCGGCATCGGCTAAGAATGAAAGGACGGTGTTTTCGCTGAATATTCCCACTAAAGTGTTCCCATCCATGATTGGAACATGCGTATAAATATTATCGTTCATGGTACGCAGCAGCTCTATAGCGTTCGTTTCGAGCTTTGCGGTGTATATCTTGCTTGCCGGAATGGCAATACTGAGCGCATCCCGCGGGTGCAGCAGCGCATTGCGGATAACCTCATACCGGCGCACGATTTCAGGGTCCGGCTGAGCAATTGCTCCCTTGAAATGGGCGAACGGATTGTGCACGAGACTGTTACGCAGTTGCGCGATGGCACGCAACTCCTGCTGGTACTGCGCGATGACGCGGTTTTTGACGGAAAGTTCAGTAATTAAAAAAGTATGATCGGCGTATTTGTCCTGCCCGTATTGGTGGCGCATGAACGCATCGACTTCATTGTAAAGTTCAAGCAGGCGTTCGCTGCTCCCCTTGTCTTCTGCCATATGTTGAGTATATAGCAAAAATTACAATTAATTTAAATACGCAAGCTATTGATCGGCCAGTTTTGCTGCCAGGCGGTCGAGCAATAACATGTGGAATTCAGTCATGAACGGATTCCAGAGCATATACGGCCGCTTCTTTTTCTCTATCAAAGGCACGATTTCTTCAGCTTCAATGCCCACAAAGTGCTTAAATCGCCATATAGTTACATCGGCCGGCGTAAATAAGTCATAAATATCCGGAGTAATTTTGTCGATTGCTTTGGCGAATTTGGCAGTCTGTGACGTTTTATTTTCCACTTCTTCATACAATTCGTGATACGACTTATGTAAAAGTGATAGTGCGGCTTCTCTTTCCGGATCTTTGGCGCTGGCTTTTTTAGTGAAAGTCATTTCATCACCGGTTACAAGTTCACCGATATCATGAATTGCCAACATTATGAGCGCCTTGCCAAGATCAACCGTACCGTCATCAATTTGCGGATAAAATGTCGTAGCCACCATCGGCAGTGAGCCGATATGCTCCATGAGCGGCTCCCGCACGAGTACATCTTCAGGATGATATTCGTAGCCGGACACGTGCTTACGCAGCTTTCGCAAATGGAACGGCTGCGGAGTTGCACGCAATTCTTCGGAATATTTCTCGAACAGAAATTCTAATTCATCAAGCAATTTGATGGCTTGTTGCGAATACTTTGCGGTCATACGCCAATAATATCATGCACACTTCTAAACAAATCGCGTTACCACGAACATGAACGCGGCGCCAAGTACTGTGAGCGCGATGGTGGCGTAAGACGAATGTTTGCTGTGGGCTTCGGGTAAAATTTCACTGGCACCGATGTACAACAAAAACCCGGCGAAGAAACCCAGATAAATCGAAAGTCCGGCGTCAGACACATGGAAAAGCATCGTGGACAGCACGCCTAACACCGGCGCAAGCGCATCGAGAAGCAGAAACGCGAATGCCCGCCGCGAACGATTTTGATTCAATAACATCAGGTTGACCGTGTTCAGCCCATCGGTAAAGTCGTGTGCGATGACTGCTATAGCTACGGCAATACCCACGCCATTTCCAACCTGAAAACCGAGCCCGATACCTACACCGTCCAGAAAACTATGGCCGGAAAGCGCCAGCGCGCTTGCCACGCCGACATGCGGATGGTGATGCAGTTCGTATTCGCTCTCTTGCGTGTGATGGATAAGGATACTCTTTTCTATGATATGGAACAGCAAAAAACCGCACACCAGCATGACCATGGCTCCGGTCGCGGATTGCCGCCCGGCCTGCAGCGTCTTGAAAATCTCCGGCAGCAAATCAAACGCCACCACACCCAACAAAACGCCGGCTGTAAAACCGAGAAATCTGTGCAGCCGGTCTTTGTTTTTGAGCGCCGTCAGGCCGCCGGTCAGTGTCGAAAAAAATGTGGCGCAGGATAGAATCACAGGCAACATGGATGCTTCCTTGTTTAGCATTAAACTAACAAGATTTTTACTCAAGGTTGGTTTTTTTGCAAATTTGTCGCAATTAAATGCAAAACTGCAATAGCGGCAAAGCGAATTTACCTACTTTGAATTGCAGCCAAAACAAAAGCCGGCGGCAGCGTACACATTACGACCCAGGCAAGGCTGCGCACCATATGCTGCGTCGGCCGAAAAGCGGCCAGCACGCATAACGCCGCGCATAGTAATAAACCAGCACCGATAGCAAAATGGTTGCGGCCGGCAATCACATAACAACTCACGAATACCGCCGCGCAAAAGATCAACGTTGCCGGTTTGCCAAAAGCAACCGCGATCGTTCTGTCATTGGCCTTTTCGTCCACATCGTAATCCAACACCGTTGCCAGCGCATGCACCGCGATCGGGCACAGCAACACCGCGAAAAAAATGTGCGCCGGCGGCAACGGAAAACTCAAGCCGCGAACACCAACCCAATAGCCGGCCATGAACATGCCTAGAACCCAGACGCCGTTCGAGATCGAATCAAATACCGGCCGCGTCTTAAGCCGTATCGGCTTAACAGAATATGCATAAGAAAATGCGATGATTGCCAAAACTGCCATTGCCAACAGGTAGTATCGCGTGAGCCCGAACAGTAACAGAAAAAATGCCGCCATGATAATCACGGTGTACGTAAGCTGTCGGGTTTCTTTCAACGAGACGACCGCGCCTTCCAGCCCGCCCTTGCGCGCGTTCTGTTCGTCGGATTCGCGGTCGGCAATATCATTTACACCATACACGATCACGCCGTGCGGCACCGTAAAGAACAGCAAACCCGCCAAAATTGTCCATATCCAAGCTGTATCACCGAGTACGACTCCGCCTATATACACAGCCATGGTTGGCAGCCAAAACATTGGCCTGCTAATAGTGATGAGTCTTTTGAAAAGATGCATTTAGTCTAATAATACAACATCTGGAACGTCGCAAAATGCTTGTAAAACAAATTTACGTGATAAAATGGCAGATATGAAAAAATTATTACAATCTACTCTATCAGCTTTCGTAATATTAACTTCAATGTCCCTCATCAGTGCACCGGCCCTCGCGGCTCATCCGGCCAAGGCGGGCAGCGCTAAGGCCGCACCGATCGTGCCAATCGGCAACGATGTGTCGTGGCCGCAATGCAACAAATCGCTTCCAAAAGGCCAGCTATTTGGCATTGTCGGAGTAAATGACGGTTTGGCAAATAATACGAATCCGTGCTTTGCAACCCAAATCGCATGGGCAAACGCTTCGAAAGGCGGCACTTCGCAACCGAAAACCGCGCTCTATGTGAATACCGCCAACCCGGGACTTGCCGGCAGCTGGTGGCCCACTTCAAATGTGTATGGCGGCCTGCCCGTAAATGATCCTTACGGTACTTGCGACGGCAGCGACTCTTCGGCCTGCGCGTACATGTACGGCTACGCCAAAGCGTATGACGACGCGACGATCCGGGGTGTCAGTAATCCAGCAAGTTACCGCTGGTGGCTTGATGTCGAAACCGGGAGCTCGTGGGAAACTAATACCGTCAGCAACGTCGCTGACCTTGAAGGTATGACAGCTTACTTTGAAAGTATCGGCGCGCAAGTCGGCCTTTACTCAACGTCGTATCAGTGGAAGCAAATTGTTGGAACATCAGTTGCACCGGCTAGCAATTTAAACGGACTGCAAAGCTGGATTCCCGGCGCCAGGTCACAATCTGCCGCCAAAACAAATTGCAAATTGCCCGCACTCACGCTCGCTGGCATTGTCAGCTTAACGCAATATGTTTCTGCCCAGACCGATTACGACTACTCGTGCCTTAACTAAAAACTAATCGCGCTCACTACTTGTGATCGTGCCCGACCGGAGCCCGTGGCCGTAACTTCCAAGTGGGATGCCATAAGCATTGCCCCACACATCGACATTGACCCATTCATTTTCACCGACACGAACTTTGACATATTGGTGCGGGCTGAAGTAAAAAATCGCAGTCCATTTGAATTCAATGTCGTCGCCGGTAAATTTGTTACTGCCGAGCAACAATACGCCCAATAAATAGTTCATTTTATTGCAGTGTATGAAGCCGCTGCGTTCCCACATATTCGTAATATCATTGTCAATTAACTCATGCAGCCGATAGACAGTTTTCAAGCGGTAGCCGCGATATTTTGTGGTCAACAGATCGTACGCCGCATCAAGCACTTCGCGCCTGGTCTTATAGCGCTGGAATTCGTTGATGATTGCCGCAAGCTCCGCCGGATACGCCTGCGGCATATCAGGAATCAAGAACTGTCGTTTCTTCATCAGCTTTACTATAGCAAAATGCGTTTAGCGATATTTGCCGCTTGCTCTTTCGGTTGTCAAGCCTCTGTATTTACTTTGTCGTAATGAATTCCGTTTTCAGCTAAAAAGGCCGATATCTGATCAAACATGCCTTGAGTATTTTGGCCGCCATCTAGCTCAAGTATCAGGTCAAGCCCCGGCTCCAAAAGCCGTGGTCTTTGCATTCTTCCATGCGTAGCCATGTCTAATGATGCAATCGGAGCTCCGTGGCGACGACGGACTCCATTGGCCGGCTGTGCTGCGGCCATTTCATGGACACGATCCTCAATAACCGAAAGTGGCGTTACGATATCCAGTGCGACAGTTACTGCCAAAACCCGATTTGCCACCTCGAGCGGAACTCTAGCCCTTGATCTGGCCGTATTAAATGCCATGCCCAAGACTACGTCTTCGCCTGCGGCCACCTGGTCGACTACCCGATCTATCATACCGTCATAAATTTGCCAACGGGGAAGGTCGTCTCTGTCGCGCATACCGAGCTCCCGCCTGACACCACTTTGCACATCCGCTTTGGAAATATACTGTGCGTGAAATTCTCCAGCCAGCTGCTCGTCAAACCCTGGTGGAGTTGTGCCCTGAATGCCGCCATGAAAAAATAAAACCGGTGCTTCAAGTTTGTCTGCGCTTAATCCTGCCATCAGAAAATCCTTTGAAACTATTATTGCGCATTTTTATTTGGTAATCAATCATAAGAAGTTTATGTCAATGGGCATCGTTCTTGTTACGTCTGTTATCATGATGGTTAAGGGCAATCATTCGGATGCATACGACTGACAATTTTGAAGGTTCGCGATTGATATTATCGGTAGTGACATACATTTTTTTGGCGTTCGTTGTCGGTGGCGGTATATGGCGCAAATTTAGCATCGGCCGCAGGCTTGGTGGCTCGTCGGGCGAAGTGTCAGATTCCCAGGACGACTCAGCAATCATCGCGTTCTATACTGCCGGCCATATGTTAGCCGCAGCCGAACGAGGCAAAATCGATGGCATGAACTACGCCACGTATCTGACTATGCCGCATGATATGGCGGCCTCTTTTGTGGATGATTTCGCCGTAATCCATGTACTTGATTTGCCGTTCAATACCGACACGCACCTGATCGGGCTTAGCAAACGGCACAAAATCGATCGCATCAAGTTCGAAAATTTTGTTATCACTAATGGCATGGAAAAAGTCGAACTAGAAGGGGATTTTGATGATTACTTCGACTTGTATGCCGCCAAGGGCCAGCAGATTGAAGTTCGCGAGGTGCTCAATCCCAAGTCTATGGCTTATGTGGTAGACTATTGCGGCTCGCACTTTTGGGAAATCAACCGCGCGGAGCTGTACTTTGCAGCCAGCAGTACCGACAAAGGTGCAGGCAATATTTTCGAAGAAGCTCAAGAGTTCGTTAACCAGATCAAGCCGGCTCTGCAGCCCGGCGAACCGGGAGCACCGGTGGTACATCATGAAGTGCCGTATGGCGAATACGACGGCCCGCCGCTCAACTGCCCCGTTTGCAACAAACCCATGACAACCAATAATCTATGGCACACTTGCCCGGATGGCCACGGTATACTCATCAGCGGCCGCGAACTTGAAGCCCTGCATAACCGCGTGATACACATCGGCGCCGATCCCGCCAAAGCCGCTAAGCACGAAAAATTAATCTGTCCTAATTGCCGCGCCCGGATGGAAGTGGTTAATTACCAAAGCAGCGGTATCCAGATCGATTCGTGTCCCAACTGCCCATACCGCTGGCTGGACGCCAATGAGGTTGGCGATCTAGCTTCAAAACTTATAATGACGAATAAGCAGTCGGATCCTCACTCTTAACTGTAGTTTTGCCCGAAAAAGAAGGAAACAATCTAATAGCTTTTTGCTTTTATTCCGTTTACGCTTTATCATCAAACAATATGGCTGGTGAAGATTTGGTGTCACAATCCTTTCTCGGTGAATATGGCTCGAGTGCTCCGGTCGAAATCAATGGCCGACCTATGACGCTTGGCCAAGCCATCGCTATGGAGGGACTGCTATGCACTGGCGACCAGGCTGCCAGACAAGACCAACAGAAGCGAACTGCTTACTTGGCCGGCATGCTGGCTGCGGCCGGCGTACCGCTCACGCTCGAGCATCAAGCCTATCTACCCGGGCGAAGGTAGCAACCAGTGGAGGTGGGATCACAGACTGAAGTTCTGGATGAAACGTTCCAACCCGATTTGCTGGAGGCTTACGCCGATACGGAAATTACCATTTTTGGTATGACCGGCACGTTCCGTGATCTAGCATCGATGTGCCCTGTTGATCTGAACGATCCGCGCATTACATTGGAGGCCAAGAATGAGTTTGTTGTCAAAGCGGCAAACGAAGCCGGGCTGGCCATCGTGCCGGAACACGAGGAAGTATTTAACGAAGTTATCGAACGACATGGCCTAGAACGGAAGTTTACGGTCGCTAATCCCGCGGAAAATAACGAGAGTGAGCACATACATAGGGATGCCGCACAAACTACTAGGCATACTGAAGTTACCGGCGTGGCTGGCAAATTCGCCGACCAGCAAATGCCGAAAGTGCCAGCAACTATCGTATTGCCAGCTTCTGCGCAGACGAGATACTTAGCCGACGAACAGCGCCGACTTACAGTTGATACAATTACTAATACACTCGATAGGCCTGCTGAACCCTTCGATTCCGCCATCGAGCAACCAAAGGTGGATATCGCTGCAATAGTCAGTGGTGGCCGCGAGTTTTTTGAGCATGCCGCGGCAACGACTGCACAAGAAGTGGCTGAAACTCCTGTGATTAACGCACAAACCGCAGTGCCCGAGATTCTAGCAGGATCAACTGAAACACCCCTTATGCTACAGGTTTCTCGTGAAGCACCTTCTGCGACCGCAACCAACGCATATGCAAATTTTGGATTTTTTTATACCGGCGAAGGTGCCAACACCGTCTCTATCGGAGACGAAATTACCTTCCCGATCGGTGACGAGCTGATCCCGCCAGGCATACAAATTGAGCCGCTGCCCGCGTATACGTTTGATCCTCCCGCGATAGATTTCCGGGAAACGCAAGACTCGCCGGTTCATGGCTGGTCAGTCGAGCTTTCTAAACCCCCGAAAGAATTATTGGAGGACTTCACTGCAGCGCTCCGCGCTTTCGCGGAATTGCCGCTTGAAATTTCAGCTGATGGCGGCGAAGCCGAGTCCTTCGCCACTTCAGATGAACTCGACGATGCAACGATGGAACGGCAGCCCGTGCCGACTATCGTGACTGCCGTTGGCGAACGAATAGCAGAGCTTGAACCTGATCAAAAGGAACTGGTCGCGTCCGCACTATACGATGTTGTCGGCGAGCTGCAAAATATTCAACTGCTCGAAACCCTGCAGGCCGATCCGGCAGTCATAGCACAAGCCGAGATACGGCTGGAAGAATATTGCACGGCATTATTCGAATTGGCGGGTATGGAGTTCGACGACCAAGACGTCAGACAATTCGTGCAAACCCTACTTCGGGTTGATTTCCAACTGCCACAGCTCGACAAACAGAGTACGCTGGACGTTGAACGCTTTGGCACGCATGAAGTCAAACGCCGTTTCAGTCAAGCCGCAAACGGATTACTGATGAACGCCGAAGATCGGCTCCGCCAGGGGTTGGGCCTGCTTGCCCTGCTCTGGGTGCGCCCCGCCAATCCCGCAATCGGCTTTGTGGCCACCCAAAATAATTCATAAGGCGAATCCGTTTAAAAATCTCAGCTGCCGTGGTGATTCGATGCCTATGCTTATTCAGAGTCATCCAACTCGCAGCAACAGTAATCTGAAATCAAAACACGCCTCGTCCACTCAAGTTTTGGTTTACCATGAGCGAGCAAAGCGAGTCGAATGGTGGAGCTGGTGGGTACTGCCCCCACGTCCGCCGGTCTATCAATTAGTCTTCTACAGGTTTAGTCCGTTTGCAAGTTCTCGGCAATAAGCATTAAAGCGGACAAAAAGCTTATTCCCTAAGTTCCGAAGTCTTAGCAAATATCATGGAACGTGAAATTTGCGCACCCAGATGATATGAAACGCCCTTCAACTATCTGGTGTCATATGAGGCGTTGCTGTCTTAAATTAGGCAGCTAAGGCCTGGGGAGAAAATGCAGAAGCTAGGCTTGCTACAAATTGCTTCGAAAGGCCTGCTAGTTTAGAATTTGCATCTAAAACAGTTTGTCTATAACGCTGACAAGCGACCTGCTGATCTAACCGATAAGGAACTAGCGTCGAGCTTAAAATTCAGCCCCGCGTTCCAAAATTGCATCGATACAGACAGCAATTTTGAAATGCAAGCCAATCGGCTTGCTGGTTATGATTATATCACATCCCTATTGATATTGCACACATTATGGTATAGTTTTCCGGATTATGAGTTGGTATTTCAACGAGACACCGCGCCTTATTACCGCCCCACTTCTTGAAGGACAGACAGAGGGGCAAAGGGGTTTTGCTGTAACAGGATTGCATGTCGCCGCGGAAGGTGCACGGCTGGTACTGATGAAGGTATTGGACAACGAACACGCTGCCCTTGCTACGGCTCAAGTGCACGGTGGACGTTCCGCAATAGAGCTAGCACTCCAAGACCGAGGTCTTTTACCGGTGAGTCACGCCTTCGTCGTGCCGGACGTAACAACACAGGCACGAATGGTTGGTATTGTCGATCCCTGGGTTCGACTGGATGAGCTAAACCCGGGAGTTGCAAAGCCACCGGAATTTTGTAACGTGACTCCTAGACCAGGCGAGAGATGCTCTGTCAATCAGTTTTTGCCGGACACCAACATCGGCCAGGTTGCGTTATGGGAGCTTGGGCCAATAAGACAGCCTTAGGCTGCATTCGTTTTACCAGCTGGTTCGTGGTCGAGGCTGCAGACTTCGGTGTGCAGGGATTTGAAAAGTTCACGGAGTTGGTTGCGTTGTTTGTCGCCGAGCGTGGCAAAAATAGGTTCGTGGTATTTGGTGAGCGTTTCCAGCGCGGCTTGGGTGAGCCGCTCGCCTTTCGGCGTCACTGCCGTGAGATGCTCACGCCGGTTACGCGGATTTATCGTAATATGCAGCAGGCCCTGGCCGATCATCAGCTTGACTTGTCGGCTGATGCTGGCTTCGGTCTGCCCGAGGTCGGCGGCAATATCGCGCTGCTTTAAATACGGCTTGCTTTGCAGCGCCAGCAGCAGTTTGAGTTGGGAATAGCCGATGCCGAGAACTTCCTGTAATTCCTGGTCGGAGCGCTTCGCAAGCTGGCTTGCGATGTGCTGGAAAAGGTATCCAAGGTCGTTGGCTGATTCCATCCTACTTTTTAGTGTAGTCCTTACGCTTAACAAGTCAAGCTTATACTGGCGCGTTGTTTGTGCGATACTGGTGACGTATGGGCAAGCAGCTTATTTTTGTGTCGGGCTTTGGTGATAGTAAATCATATTTTTACCGTTTGTTGGCACGGGCTTGGCGCAACAGCCACTTTACATCGTACGTATATATCTTTGGTTGGGACGATAAATCCACAGATTATGGCACGAAATATGAGCGATTCTTGAACTTCGTTGACACGCTACCTAATAATGATGAGCTGTACCTGGTGGGCATCAGCGCCGGCGGAACAATCGCCCTTCGAACTTTAGCGGATCGGCCGTATATAAAAAAGGTAGTGGCTGTCAGCTCGCCGCTGAAACAGTCGAGCAAGTTTACCGATGAAGGCTTGCGGGCTGCCATAGTCCAGTCAGAGGCGGCTTACCCGATTATTGATGCCAAGATAAAAGCAGTGACTATCCGTGGCTGGCATGACGGTGTTGTGCCGCCCCGCCTTACTGAACTATCGGGGGCACACAATCGACGCATTTTCGGTTTCGGTCACGCCATGAATATCGTCGTGGCAACGTTGATTGCCAGGCGCAGTTTGCGCAAGCTGCTCATCGCATAATCTTTGCTAACCGATGCCACGCCTCGAGCGGCAAATTTTGCGCGCGGTCGCCCGGTTCAATGTCCGCTTCCGTTAGCATTTCCCGCAGCACTTCCTTGTCGAGCTGTAAGCCCGCGCTCAGGGAATTGAGTAACGTTTTGCGGCGCTGCGAAAAGCCTGCCCGCACAATACTGAAAAATCGTTTTGGGTCAACGTCCGTAAAAAGCTGCTCCTGCCGGTGGTTCATAATCAAAATTTGCGAATCAACTTTTGGCGGCGGCGTGAACAGTTCGGCTTTTACGATTCGCCCGAGTGAAACTTCCCAATAAAATTGTGCTGTTACGCTCAGCAACGACATGTCACCAGGCTCGGCCGCGACTCGCTCCGCGACCTCTTTTTGTACCAGTAGCACGGCCATGCTTGGCGGATTAGATGATTCCGAAAGTACACGTATAAGATTACTCGTTAGGTAGTATGGGATGTTGGCCACGACCTTATAACTCGCCGGCAACGTCGTGAGATTAAACTTCAAAATGTCCTGGTGTACTATTTTAAGATTGTGCGACGCGATCTTCGCCGGCAAGCTCTGAGCTAACGCAGCGTCAAATTCTACGGCAACGACGTTCCCTGCCCGTTGCACTAACAGTTCTGTGAGCGTACCAAGCCCCGGCCCAATTTCAAGTACCGTGTCCTTATCAGAAACTTCGGCCGCATCACACATCGTCCGTAGACTGTCCGTATCATAAAGCCAATGCTGCCCGAGTGACTTTTTCGCATGTGGCGTATCCGTCATGCCGGTAATTGTAACACTAGGCTTGGTCGCCTGCGCGCATACTTGTTATACGGGATCTCGCCGCCTCAAATTCTTGTGCGAAAGCGGTAATTTGTGGCAACCAACGATCGCTGGAAATTTCTGTGGCATTCATGCGGCCGCGAATCACGTCGCCCACTGTTACCCTATGGATGCCAAGCAATAGGCCGAATGCGGGGCCCACAGCGCTTAACGGCACTTGGTCAAGCGATGTACAGAGATGCGCCATATCATTGGGTGTCATTTGATCAACGAAGGGCACTTCCGGCATAAACGCTTGGAGTTCATGTTCCAAATACGTTACCGATGTGCCGCTCAGATTCCTCACATTCTCAATTCCTTGGCGGCCTAACAAAATTACATCACGGACAGTTCGCAGTCCGCCCCATTTTTCCAAGCCGTTTATCGTGGCACTTCGTCTTGTTTTTCCGATCTTATCATCGGGCTTCGGCAAAACGTCTTCCAGCGGCTCATCTAACCCTGATTGAAAATACTCATCCGATATATCAATCTCTGTACTTAGCCCGCGCATAAATTCGGTATTAAGCTCACTGGGTGATTCCGCCATAGGAGCCAAAATCACCTCATGGCCGACTAACGTTCCCCCCGCGATCTCAGCCAGTTCTAATGCTCCAGTAGTGAGTTCATGCAACCTGTCATTTGCTTCTACAGCACTATCAAAACGCACGACAATATATGCATCCGCCGGAGATTTTCTATCCATTTAAATTATTATATCATATTTTAAAAAATTAACCAGAATCTCGTTGTATCTCACAACCCTTACAGTTCAAGACTTTCGACTAGCTGCGGTAGATGGCGGGACTATTCTCGTTGCTTTATGCTGAACTCGCCGGTCGTCAAAAAATCCCCAGCCGCCAACCGGTATTTCAAGTGATAAGAAAGGCACGTCTTGAAGTGGCGCGCGCGGGTCAAGCTCCGGGTATCTTCTATAAAATTCCGTATATCCGCCGTCGCAGTCCCTTCGCGACGGCCGTATGCCGCCCAACTTTTTGCCGCCATCGTTGTGTCTGGTTTCGGTGACTACGTCAAAAGTTCGAAAGGCATGAAATTCCTGCCGGATAGCAGAAACGTCGCCAAAACCATACGGATAGGCAATGAGATTCATGATCGCCAGTGCGCGCTGTAACAGCGGCTTATCATGCGCCCACAGCCTCGAGAGATTTTCTGGTCTCTTAACTATGCTTGCAGTCGGTGGTAAATCGTTGTCTACTGCTTCCTCGAAGACAATGCATCCGCCGTCCAAATCAAATGTCCACCCCGGCATGCCGGCCAGACTTGGCGGTATCATTTCGCCGGCAGCAACGCGCCTGGCATACGATCTGCCGTCGGCACGTTCCCGCGTGGGCGGATGGTCGTACTCGTGCCACCTTACAACATCAGAATTAAATACGGATTCCAATTCATCGGTAAATGCTTCGCCCAAACCGAGTGCCACATCATTTTCAACTAGAGCTACGCCACGGTATTGTACATCCCTGCTGATTTGTGCGATTAACCGAAGAAACTCAGATGGATATTCAACGCGCGAAGCATATTCAGGCCGCTCTTCCATGAAAACTATATTGGGATTTAGCAGAAATACCGGACCATCCATCCCTTTAAGTTTCCGATAGCCGAATATAATATTGCGCTGGCTTAATGACTCCATCGCATCGACGAATAAGTTTCCCTGCCCGTATTTGTCAGTCGGCCATGCATCGGTTAAATCCCGCAATATTAAATAACCATTCGGCTGAGTCTGTAAGAAAATATTAAGCAGTCCCCTTTGGGGCTCATCAAGCACGATACCGTCTGGGAAATCCGGGTGCATGAGCATGCTGTTGCCGACAACCTTTACATATTGTGGAATCTGTTGCTCCGGGCGCGGCGATGCCCAGACATCGGGGATTCGTTGAATTTTGGCAAAGCTGACCGTTTCGAGGTTGATGCCCGGCTCCACCACTTGCGTCGGGGGCTGGACCCTGCGCACGGCATACGGCCATACTAAATCCCTCTGCATTTTCGGATCATCAAATCCGGCCATGCCGCGGCGCCATGGTGTAGGATCTGCGAAATAACTATCAAGATATTCTTGTTTCTCTTCAGCCGGCACGGCATCCAGGCGCACGATTAGTGCATAGATCTTGGCAAGCGCCATATCAGGGTCAAACCCGGTAAGTCGCTGAATTTTCTCCAAATTACGACCGTTCATATACAAAACTGCTAGATTCCTGCCTTCTTCGAAATCATTGTCAGGGCTGACTTCTCCAGCTTCCATCGCGGCACGTTCGTGGCGCAAATGAATGGTATTGAGCATCTGCACCAAGCCTTGCGCCGTGTCGTGTGTAATACCTTCGAATCGCGAATCCTCGCCATAGACGCGATTGATCAACCACAACGCCTGCGGGTGCGCCGCTTCTTCGGTGTCAGGAAGCTGCTCACGCAACATAGCGCCACCATTTCCATCAGTCATATAAATATACTATCGCATAATTCGAATAGTGCGTCTACTGCGGCGGGAACGCGCTGATACCGGTGCTGTAATAGCAGCCGGGGTTTTGGCTGGCCAGACCGCCGCCCGAACGTAATGTATTGCGGATAATCGCCTGATCCTGCGTGCTGGGCGCCGCGCTTGACGGCAAGCCGCTATAGCCGAGTGACTGCCACGTACCCAGGCTGAATTGATAGGCGCCGTAGTAGCCATTGCCGGTGTTGTCCTGATAGTTGCCGCCCGATTCGCAACCCCGCAGCTTCTGCAGCCATTGTTGCAGGTTGGTAGTCAGCGGAGCGGATCCGACAGCTTGTATTTCGGTAACCGGCCGCACCACCACGACGCGTTGAATCGCTTTCCGGCCGACTTCTTTACCGTTCTGCAGCTCAATCTCATACGTAACAACTTGCGATCCGGGACTACCGGCCTGGCGGATCGCGCTGGTGCCGATCGACAAACTTGGATCGTTGATTGTCTTGACGGGCATCGGCACCGGCTCGGTGTCACTCACAATCTTGGTACCTTTGCGTAAAATAAAGATTTGTTGGTTCGGCGTGATAGGCGTCGTAACGGCCGGACGCACGCTATCGCCCTTTTCTAGTTTGATACCGCGGTCGCTCAGTAAATCCCCGACCGTTTTATCGTGAGTGCGCAATACGACTTGCGTACCGTACAAATTCAGATTAACCGGTATGGCGCGGTCGATGACAACCCGTTCACCGATAGCGTCTTCCTGCAAAAAGTTTGTCGTTGGCAGCGTTTTAACATCATCCTCCGGATACACTTTCACGCCCGATTGATCCGCGATACTCCGCGGCGTGGTGGCAGCGCTATAAGTGAATTTCTTGTTTGTGCCGTCCACGACCTCAACGGGCACCGCGCGATACACATTAACGCGGAATTCATCCTGGTTGATGGGCGTGTCGGCACTTGGTTCTACCACGTCTCCCACATTCAGTTTGATATGCAATTTTTTAAGAAGATCGCCGACCGTTGCTTCATCAGTCGGTACGATTTGCTGAACCTGGTCGTGCGAAACGTATACGATCAAGGAATGCGTGGCAATTACTTTCTTGCCGCCACCAAGCAGCGCTACTACCGCCAGCGTCAGGAATAACAACGCGAAGAAAGTCATCACCGGCACTGCGACCGGATGTTTGCTGAACAGCTTTAATCTACGAACATTATTCCGCCTCGCGACAATAAAGCGTCTCTTGGTCTGGCGTAATTTTCTATGCATACGGTTGACTTCGCTTAGGGAATTAAATTAAGAAATACAGGGATGCCATATCCCCTCAGAAGTCACAGTTATTGTAACAAATAGCTGAAGTATCGACTAGCATTCGGCACTAATAAATTTGACAATACTATACTTTTTATGGTAATATTTACATTACTATGAGTCACTACAATCATCTTAGCTCTCTGTCTCCGGATAGTCGCCAAGAACACGTTACGCCGTGGCGCCTTACGGACCGAGGACGAAAGACTGTTGGAGCTATAGCATTATTTAGCATTATTCCTTTAGGCGTCGGCCTTTTCGTGGCTGCAAAAGATACTTTTTTTAAACTCAGCCCAAAAGCTGGCTGTGAGCTGGTTGTGCCCGAATACCTAAGCGGCAGCCACGATACCGGATTTACCGAGTTTGGATTCGCAACTGAATTAGCAGGTACTCGAATTGATCCTAGACATATTGAAGACATGCTGGGAGACGTAAACCCAAAAGGTATTGATGCCGGTGATTTCCAGCCTGGCCAAACCACGTTACGAATACCTCAAGAATTCTGCCCAGAAACTACCAAATTATATCCTGATAATATTAGGCCGCTACCCGCCCGTCAAAGCTAGAACCGCGACCAAAGTTAAATTTTTTCAAGTGGCGCAAAACTGACGTTTAGTTTTTTAGCGCCTTTGCCTTTGAAATAGATTGTGGCGTTGTCGCCGTCTATTTCTACTACCGTGCCGGTGCCAAAAAGATTGTGACGAACTGTATCGCCTTCATTGAGCTCCGGAATATAACGCGGTTCGCTCGATTTTACCTTTGGAATTGGCGAGTTCTCCGGCTCGTCATATTCGCTGCTATTTCCGCCTCCAAATCCAGTGAACCCAAACATGCTTTCAGGTTGGAATTCGGCGTCGATTTCGCTTAAAAACCTTGACGGCGGATTATGCTGCACGCCGCCGTATAGCATACGGCTGGTGGCGTATATCATGTACAGTTCCTGGCGGGCGCGCGTCATGCCCACATAACATAGCCGGCGCTCCTCCTCCATTTCATTTGCGTCATACAACGCGCGTGAGTGCGGAAAAATGGTTTCCTCCAGGCCCGTCATAAACACCGCTGGAAATTCCAAGCCCTTTGCCGCGTGCAGTGTCATAAGCGTGACGGCATCACCATTGAAGTCGGCGCTGTCAAGATCACTTATCAGGCTCACTTCCTCTAAAAAGCCGGCCAGCCCGGCATCCTGGTATTCCTGTGCGGCGCTTAAAAGCTCTTTGACGTTTTCTTGCCTGGCGTCACCCTGCGGCGTGCCGTCATCGAGATATTTGTAATAATCGATGCGCCGGAGCAGCGAATCTATCAATGCGGCTACGGTTGTTTCGTCGGCGATTTCACGAAGCGCCGCGAACATGTCGCCCAGTTCACTCAGACTTTTGCGCGCTTTCGGCGTGATAGTGCCGCATGTCGCAGCCTCGCGAAGCGCCTGGGACAGCGGCATTCCCTGGCCCTGCTGCCATCCAAAGAAACTTTGCAGCGACTTGCCGCCGATACCGCGCGTCGGAACGTTAACGATCCGTTCGAAGCTGACGCGGTCTTCCGGCTGAAAGACCAATCGCAAATACGCCAAAATGTCTTTGATTTCTTTGCGGTCATAAAATCGCACGCCGCCGACGATCCGATACGGCACATTGTAGTGCATCAAAGCTTCTTCAATCGAGCGGCTTTGCGCGTTGGTGCGATACAGCACGGCGTAATCACGAAAATGGCGCAGCCCGCTATCCACTCCATTCCGCACGCGCCGGACGATCGCCTCGCCTTCGGCCCGTTCATTCACCACCTGCAGCATCTGCACCGGCATGCCATCACCGGCGACCGTCCAGAGTTTTTTATCCGATCGCTGCTGATTTTTGCTAATGATGGCGTGCGCCGCGTCCAGAATGTGTTTGGTACTGCGGTAGTTCTGCTCCAATTTTATTACGGTACAGCCCAGATAATCCCGTTCAAAATTAAGGATGTTCCGGTAATCCGCACCCCTCCACGAATAGATGGAATTATGCACCACGATATCTGACGCTATATAATTGTGAACTTTCTCTACATCGAGGTCATAAACCGCGCCATCATATAATTCTTTGTTAACTTCCGTAACTTCATCTTCAATTATTTTGCCATCTTTAATGACTGGGATTTCCATTCCGGGATGCATCTGAATTGCAGGCATGAAATGAAATTTGTTGTCGGTTAAAAAGGCATACTTGCTAATTTGTAAATTGCTGCCGCTACTTCCTGCTTTCAATTTTTCAAGCGTTTGCTCTATATCGCCATAATCCAGATTATGAACTTCGCTTCTGTACGTGCCGTCGCGGCCTGGCCTAACCGTATACCCTAATTTTTCAAATATTCGCAAATCCCTGGCCTCAGCCGTATTTGCAGATATTCTGCTGGCCGACCAACCGCTCTGACCAGAAGTTCGTTTATCACCAAACAGTACAACATTGACATTTACCCGCTTGATACCATTTCTCGTGGTTGCTTGCGGTATAAAATGCGGATAATCAAAATATATCCCGTTATCAGCCATCAATT
This sequence comes from uncultured Candidatus Saccharibacteria bacterium, assembly GCA_963742655.1. Lineage (GTDB taxonomy): Bacteria > Patescibacteriota > Saccharimonadia > Saccharimonadales > UBA4665 > JAICLK01. Next base: position 9,233 of record CAVUMM010000008.1, on the reverse strand, counting down.
TTTTTGCCCGTTCTCTCGTATCAATTTCACTATAGAGTGTATCAATATAGTGCTGGCCAAATTTCATTGAGCGGTTGGCATACGCATGGAATACCATCGTAGGAATCCCGTATTTGTATGCTAGCAACGATTCTATATATGCTGCTTGTTCATGGTTTTCGCATACTTTCAGCACCCACATTCGATCTGCCCGTTCTTGATTGGCCCGAACTCTCAAACCGGTATCATGTTTCTTGCCGTCAAATCTCGTCCCCTTTGCCAAACCTATCCGATATCCTTTTGCGGCAGAATACATAAGATATACAAAATACAAATCCGTAACTCCCCATTTCGCGAAAAGCAAATGGTTGGGCGTGCTGATAATTTCCTTGCCTGATGCAGTCTTGATTTGCACAAGTTCACCCTTGAAAGAATAATTTCTGTTAGCTTTGACTTTAAAGTAACCGGTCTTGCCATAGCCGCTTGCTGAACGAACTACTTCTCCGGCGGTAATGTCTTTGATTTTCTTTAAGCCGTCTGCTGTTTCAATAAGGGCATCGGGAACAAGACATTGCCAGTCGTCGCCCACCACGGCGATATTTTTTTCCTTGCCCGTGAGCAGTTTCACCAGTTGGTACTGCGCCGCGTTAGTGTCCTGGTATTCGTCTATCATGATGTACTTGAACTGGGCTCGCCATTTGTCACGGATTTCTTGGTTGCTTTTCAGCATCCGCACCGTGCGGTTGATAAGATCGTCGAAATCGAGCGCTGCCGCGTCTTTCAGTATTCTTTCGTAGATCGGGTAGACTTTCGCGGCCACATCTTGCGCCGGACTGTTGCCGAAACCACCATATTCTTCGGGGGTAATCATCTCGTTTTTGGCGCTGCTGATGAGCCCGCTGATCACCCGCGGCGGAAAAGATTTTTCATCGATCAACAGTTGTTTGCTGGCCTGTTTGACCGCGGCCTGACGATCCGACTCGTCAAAGATCACGAAGGTACGCGGGATGCCAATATGCTCGCCGTCTTGCCTGAGGATACGCACACAGATTGAGTGAAAGGTGCCCATATACGGCATGAAGCTGCGGTTATCGGCCGATTGGCCAAGCAACTTTGCAACCCGTTCACGCATTTCGCGGGCCGCTTTGTTAGTAAACGTCACCGCCAAAATGTTGTACGGCGTCGCCCGATGCGTCGCGACCAAATAGGCGATGCGGTGCGTCAGCGTTTTCGTCTTGCCCGAGCCTGCCCCGGCCTGAATAAGCAACGGCCCGTCAGTCGATTCAACTGCCCGCCGCTGTTCCGGGTTCAAACCAGTCAATAAATCATCCAACACGTTGTTCAATTGTAGCAATTCATAGCCAAAATGCTTGTTGTAGTTTACGGCCCCTAAGAAATGACAGAGGTTCTGCGGACTAGAGCACCCGCACGTTGGTGCAGTGTGAGTGAAAATCGAGCACCTTAAACGAGCCGTACTTTATGGTACGGTGAGTGCGGAGCGCAGACTTTCGCTTGCAATGTGCCGGCGTGCGGGTGCTCTATCTAGGATTAGTCGCGGGCGAGTTTGAGCAGCGCACTCGCAACAGCTTCGGGGCTGCGGCCGACAGCGAAACTGAAATCTTTGGCTGCAATTGCAGAATAACGTGATGCCGGCATGACAGCCAGCGAAGATTCAGTTTCGGCGCCGATAACAGCGTCTGCTAAAGCAGAAGGCTCATCGTTTGATGAGCCTTCTTCGTATTGTTGTATTCGATCCGTGATGACGCCTGAGAGCTTAATATTCTTGGCGATTGAGCGGGGGAGCATAATCATAAAATTCTGAGGCAGGTAGTACAATGCGCTCACTATCGTTGCAACTGCATTATCGCTCAGCGGTAAGGCACACCATGCCAAAAATGACTTCTGCGACACCAGTACCTCCCCGGCTTCATGGCCGAGAATAGCGGCCGCGGCCCGTTTCAGCCTTGTGCTGCGAGTTCGCATTATTGATGCTGCTTGCTTGGTGAATGTGGTTGCCATCGCATTTGCTCCCAATTAAAACCCTATAAATTCGTTGTATTTTTCGTAAATCTGTGTTACGTTTGTCTAATATTTTGGAAAGTTTCGAGCCTAAGCATTTAGGTTGTATACTAATGATACGTGTTTATATCGGAACATGTCAAGCGTTATTATGCAGTACCGCAATGCGGGGATACTAAACTTTAGGAGCACACATTGAAATACTTCAAGAACACCGAACTCGCAGAACAATACCACATATCAGAGAAATCTGTGCGCAATTGGATTGAAGCCGCCCAGCAAGGAAAACTTGATTTGCAGCTTTACGAAGTCAAAGGCAGGAGTTACATAGCCGACATAACTAAAAACGTTACATTGATACAAGAACTTGTCGCCAAAGGTGAAAAATATAAGAATAAACGCGGATATAAAGTTGTCAGTCCGGATCCGGAATTTTATAAATTATTTGACGCAAAACAAATCGTAGAACTTATTTCCAGCATCAATTTCCGAAAAGAAATTCCGATGCAGTTCAATTACGTCAACAGCGGCGCTAATGCCTGGAATAGTTATGTGAACCGCCTCGATGGCGAACAATCCGCTAACATGCTCCGGACCTGCCGCGAGCTTCTTGAAACAAACCTGGACAGCCTTGATCGGCTTGTCAGCGGATACAAGCACGTCAATATTATCGACCTGGGCGTCGGAAACGCGCTACCAGTCAAAGGCTTGGTCCAGCATTTTATTGAACAAGGCAAACTGAACCGTTATATTGGCATCGATTTCAGCAAATCAATGATGAACATTGCGGAAAATAACCTCAAGACATGGTTTGGCACTAAACCGAGGTTTGAGTTTTACGAACGCGATTTCACTCATGAAGAGTTTGGCGACCTGCTGACCTACGATTATTTACACGAGAAAGAAATTCCGCTCAACCTCATTCTGCTAATAGGCGGTACAATCAGCAATTTCCCAGTACCCGATGATGTCCTGCGAATCATCAACCGAAGCATGCAGCCGGATGACCTGTTCATTTGCGAACTCAAGTTAGATACCCAGACTTCCCGAAAATTCTTCGATTTTGACGCCGATCAAAGCAAGACACAGCGATTGGGTGGCTGGCAGCGGCTTGTCGTAGATCTGCTCAACCTCGATGAATCAATGTACGAGGTCACCTATTTCTATGATGAATCTACAAGTGAACGGTATATCGGCGCGAAAATGAAAATGGATGTATCCATAAAAATCATGCTTAATGACGTAGAACATTTGATAAAGCTGCACAAAGGTGATGCAATTCGGGTTTTCCGTTATCGGCATCTTAATGCTACCGGTGTTTCCGGGTTGTTCCAGAAAAATGGCTTTGAGATACTGCAAACTAGCCAGTCGCGCGATTTTGAATACTTTATGTCTGTTGCCGGCCGCACATAAACTAGCTTGCTACAGCAATTTAGAAGTAACCAATTCGCGTTGAGACGCTAACTTAGATGAGGCATGTTATTGGATTGTCGCCAAAGCGCGAAACCGATCGCCGCACCGATGATAGCGAGCAGCAATAGTGCGATCAATATGCGCTTCATCCATTTTTGACGTGAGGTTTTGTGGTGTGAGACTACAAATTGATTCGCTGCATCCGTCTGGTCTTCTGCCGGATCTGAAGTCGTGTGGGCTGGCAGCAATAGTTCGTCATCCGTCGGCTGTGGCTGGTTGTCGGGCTGTTCCGCTGGAATCAGTTGAGGTTGCGCGGGAACAGATGCCGGCGATTCGGTTGCTGCAGCTTGCGATTCGGCTGGATCAGCAGGCGTATTTATCTGGATTGCAGTCGGTCGCTCTTGCGGCTGGGGTGCGGGTACTTCCGATGTCTGGTCGCCGGCATCGCTGATCGGAACGTGCACGGCTTCTTGGGGCTCGGGTTCGGGCGCAGCCGCCTCTGGTGGGAATGGTTGCTCCGCCGCTTCTGCGTCGGCTGGCGGTTGTAAGGTTATCTTATCGTGCGCATCCAAAATCTGTCGGTGGGGCTGTTCGGCGGGAGCATCTACTGATATTGGTGCAGGATAAGCTTCCGGCTTGCCTGTTACGGTACTATCCGCTACCGGCGCTTGACGGTTGACTATAATCGGCCGTGCCGTTGCGGGCGGCGACGATTGACCGGGCTTGAAAATATCAAAAGCTTTCGGGCTTGGATTGGTTGTCGGCTTGGAATTTTGTTCGTCCATAGTTAATTCTCGTTAGTTTCTATTTCTTGTAGCGTTCGATAAGCATTATTTACTATGTCGCTGAATTGAATATAGTTCAGGCTTGCGCCGCCTACCAGCAAACCGTCTACTCCTTCGATTTTCAGCGTGTCGCGCACGAACTCGGGCTCTACGCTTGCGCCATACAAAACGCGTACGGCGGCGGCTGTCCTGTCGCCATATAGTTCACTGATCTGGAACCTGATAAATTTTATCGCGCGCTTAATTTCATACGGTTTGGCTTCTTCGCCGACTCCGATAGCCCAAACCGGTTCATAGGCAATTACCATTTCTGCGACTTCTTCTGAGGTTAACTTATAGAGCGCGGTTACGATCTGATCATGCAGCACCTGGTTTGTCATGCCCTCTTTTCGCTCTTCTTTCGTTTCTCCGACGCAAAGGATCGGGATGATCTCATTCCTGACGGCGGCCTCGACTTTGTCGCGCACTTCTTCGAGTGTTTCATGAAAATACAGTCTTCTCGATGAATGGCCTATTATCGAGTAATGGACGAGGTCGCGCAGCATGGTGAAACTGACTTCGCCATTGTACGGTCCATCGTCTTTAAAATATGCATCCTGGGCCGCCAAGCGGAATTTGCGGCGGTCGATTTCCAGGCTTAACGACTGCAAACTGAGCATGCTCGGCGCCAGCACAACTTCAAGATCCCGATGCACCTTGATACGCTCGTTCAATCGGTGCACCAGCAGACTTGCCTGACTGGTATTCAGGTGCATCTTCCAATTGCCGGCAATCATTACCCTACGCATAGTCTTCTGAGCCTATTGTAGCATTACACTTACGCATCTTTGTTCTCCAACGCTTCAACGCCGGGCAGTTTGCGGCCGGCCATCAGTTCCAGGCTGGCGCCGCCGCCGGTTGATACGTGATTGAACGCGCCGACGAGCTTGCGTTCCTCGACATAACCAACCGTATCACCTCCACCGACCAAACTGTACGGCCGGTGCCCGAATTGGCCCGTAATAGCTTCCATCAACAGATCAGTTCCGTGCGCATATGGCCCGATCGGGCCTTGCAATCCGTCGGTTTCGGTCACGCCGACCGTTCCGTTCCAAACGACCGTTTGGGCTAGCTGCAGGCTGCCGGCAATGAACGCGCCGGAAAACGGGCCGATGTCCAGTATCTTTTCATCTTCACGGACATAGCTCGACTGGTGCGGCGGGCGTTTGGGGTAATTTTCTATATCGGCGATGGCGTGCGCGCTCCAATCGACGATCCGAGTCGGCGCCGTTTTATCTATTTTGTGTGCCACCACGCCATCCTGCGGCAGATAAAATACGAAGTGCTGGTTTTTGGCTTTGTGCTTGGCACTTTCCAAAATCTCCCGTGCCACGTGCAATTCGTCTTTGTCTACTAAACTGGAGCCGACATGAATGTGTTCGGCCATAAGAAAAGTATTGGCCATAGCACCGCCTATTGCCACCACGTCAGCGATATCGATAAATTTATAAAGGATATCGAGCTTGTCGGCGATTTTCGCGCCGCCGATCACAGCCACCAATGGCCGCGCCGGGTTTTCCATGACATTAGTGATGGTATCGACTTCTTTTTCCAGCAAAAATCCGGATACGCTCGGCAAATGATGCGTAATCGCTTCCGTACTGGCATGTGCGCGATGGACTACACCGAAGCCGTCCTGCACGAATACTTCTGCCAGGCTTGCGAGTTGCCCGGCAAAACCGTCGTCGTTTTCTTCCTCTTCCTTGTGGAACCGTAAATTTTCCAGTAGCGCAACTTGCCGTTCGTGCAATCCCGATGCCACCTTTTCGGCGCGTTCGCCAACGCAGTCAGGCACGAACTCGACATCCTTATCCAGCAATTCTTTCAGTCTTTTGGCAACCGGAAACAAACTGTATTTGGTGTCGGCCGGGCCCTTCGGCCTGCCTAGGTGCGAACAGATTATCAGTTTGGCATCCTGCTCGAGGATATATTTAATCGTCGGCAATGACATTTTGATACGGTAATCGTCGGTGATGTTACCCTTGTCATCGACCGGCACGTTATAATCCGCGCGCAGCAGCACGCGTTTGCCATGCAAATCTATATCCCGAATGGTCTTTTTATTAAAGCTCATCCCGCCCTTTTACTTCAACACCTATTAAACCACAAGCATAAAATCTAGAGCAAGCCGCTTTGACGTGCTAGACTACCGCTATGCCGAAAACTCCCGGAATAAATGTAGACATCTTGGTTGTCAGGGGCAACAAAATCTTGCTGGGACTTATGACGGAGCAATGGAACTATGAAGGCAATCAAGTGTATGGAATGCCCGGCAGAGACATCCGCTTCCGCGAGAAAATGGGCGACACTATCAAGCGGAATATCATGGAAGAGTTTGGCTGCAATGTCACAAAGTACGAAATCATTTCTGTAAATGCCAATTATGCCCTGGGCAACCACTATATAGGTATTGGCGTTGTTGCCGAGATTGACGGCGAACCAAAAGTCCTGCTTCATGATGATTGGGTCCGATGGGAATGGTTCGATCACGATCGTATACCCGACAATCTCTTTCCGCCTGCCAAGAACCTTATTGATTGTTTTCTTGCAAATAAAGTCAACATTGAAGATTAGCTTACAAGCGGTACCGGTAATTGCTGTGTCATAATGGCTGCATGCTAGCGGTCTTTGGATTGTTATCGGCACTGTTGCCGCTGATTGGCGCGGTTCCATATGTACGTGATATTTTGAAGCACGGGACGAAGCCGCATCGCGGATCGTTTCTCATTTGGACCGTGCTGGGCCTGATAGCGTTTTTTTCGCAGTTCGCCAAAGGTGCCACCTGGTCTCTGTTTTTACCGGCAGGCGATACGCTGGCAACGTTAACGATTTTTATTTTGTCGGTACGACTTGGAACCGGCGGACTGAATAAACGCGACGTCGGAGCTCTGGCGTTGGCCTTTCTTGGGCTTATTATCTGGTACTTTACCAAACAACCGCTCGCGGCATTACTCATAACTATCGGAGTCGATGCGATAGGTACGGTTTTGACCATCATAAAAACCTACGCCGAACCGGACAGCGAGACTTTTTCGTCGTGGCTGCTTGCCAGCCTCGGCGGTCTGTTCGCGGCGTTGGCCGTTGGAGAGTTTTCATTCGCCCTGCTCGTATACCCATTGTACATATTAATAGCCAACGGCGCGGTAGACGTGACTATACTATTGAGGAGAAACCAGGGCTAAACGAAAACTTTTCCGCATGGCGACATTTTGAACTCCTTCAGCTTTTTTTCAGTAGCGCTTTATACTATAGGACGGCATGCAGAATACGACTTTTTCGATTAAGAAAATCTTGCTCGGCCTTGGAGTGCTGGCGATGTTCATTGTTTACTCTTTCGGAATACGGCATGACGATTCAAACCATGTCGTCATTTCACCACCCTCAAAAAGTAAAACCTCTGCGGCTTCATCCTCGGGCTCTAATACGACGAACAAAACGACCAGTCCAAGCTCGAGCGGATCGACTTCCAGCGCGGCATCGTCTGGCAGTTCGGGCTACAAAGACGGCACATTCACCGGTACCGTGGCTGATGCTTATTACGGCAACGTACAAGTCCAGGCCACCATCAAAAACGGCAAAATTACCGATGTGGAATTCCTGCAGTATCCCAACGACAACCCGAATTCGCAAAGTATCAACAGCCAAGCTACGCCGTATCTTAAACAGGAGGCAATCCAGTCGCAAAGCGCACAGGTGAATGTCATATCCGGCGCGACACTGACCAGCCAGGCCTTCACGCAATCTTTATCTTCGGCCCTGAGCCAGGCGTAAACTTGAGTACGTTCACCAAACGCACCGAGATCGTCATGGGTATGCCCGTTACCGTTGAACTTGTGAATACCAGGAGCGCTTCGTCACTGATTGCCGAAACGTTCGAGTACTTCAATGGTATCGATGAGCGCTACAGCACATATAAGCCATCGAGCGAAATATCGCTTATCAACGCCGGCATGCCACCTGAAAAGTGGAGCAAGGAAATGAGCGATGTGCTTGAATTATGCGAAAAAACCAAGCTGGAAACGAACGGTTATTTTGATATTGAAAATGCCGAAGGTACACTTGACCCTTCCGGACTGGTAAAAGGTTGGGCAATTCAGAGAGCAGCAGACCATCTGCAGAAGAAAGGTGCTCGAAATTTTTATATCGATGCCGGCGGGGACATCCAGACACATGGCAGGAATTCATCGGGCGAACCCTGGAAAATTGGCATCCGCAATCCATTCGATATCCAGGAAATTGTCAAATCGATCGCAGTCAGCGGCCAAGCGGTGGCGACATCCGGAACGTACATCCGCGGCCAGCATATTTATAACCCACGCACGCCGGGCGAACAGCCGCAGGGAGTTAAAAGCATAACTGTAATCGGAACCAACCATTTACGACGCCGACCGTTTCGCCACGGCCGCTTTTGCCATGGGTATGGACGGGATCATTTTCATTGAATCGCTGCCAGGACTCGAAGGGTATATGATAGATACAGACAGAATAGCGACGCTCACCAGCGGATTTGAAAGGTACGTAATCTAATGCTGGAAAAACTCGACGGATTGCTTGACCGCCTGACAATGTACAAGTTATTGCTGTATTTCCTGTGTACATTATTAGCTATAGCCGTGGTGCTTGGAGCTACTGGCAAACTTCATTACAGCCCGATCGATATTGCCGGCTCGGCACTGTATTTAGTGGTTGTTTGTTGGATGACGAACCAAGTCTTTTCCAGAATTTTGAAAGCGCCGACCAATAGCGATTCAACACATATTACCGCACTTATTTTGGCCCTTATAATTTCGCCCGGGCTCACGCAAAATAACATTTTGTTTATGACGGCTGCCGGCGGACTGGCCATCGCGTCGAAGTACGTTTTGACCATCGGCAACAAACATATATTTAATCCGGCAGCGATTGCTCGCTCGTGCTATTGGCATTCGGGCCGCACCAAACCGCCACTTGGTGGGTTGGAAATCCGCTGATGATGCCTTACGTGCTGATCGGTGGTTT
>CAVUMM010000007.1:0-9640 GCA_963742655.1 uncultured Candidatus Saccharibacteria bacterium | reverse complement strand
GTAATAGGCAAGATAATCCTGTAATTCTCTCTGTATGGTTGCAGGATTGGGGAACAGGCGTTTAAGCCCTTCCTCCTGGATAGTACGGTTAAATCTTTCTATGTGGGCGTTGTCGTTAGGTTTTCTTACACGACTATGCCTGAGGATAATGCCTTGGCTGTTTAACGTATCCTTCAGCCAGGTGCCGTACTCCGGGCCATTGTCACTCTGTATGCAAGCAAACCGGAAGCCTGCCTTGGCTTGTGCCCGGCATAGAAACTGGTAACTAATTCTTTGCGAGATGTGCTCGTGGTATTCCACATAGGTCCAGCGGGAGTAGAGATCAATGAGGGTATAGAGATAGACACGTCGTTTCGTTGTGATGTGCACGAGGTGAATCGTATCTGTCTGTACCAGCTCGCCTGGCGCAGTTGCGAGCGGCCGCGGTACAGGCAGGCGGTAGCGCTGCCACTTTCTTCGCACTACAAAACCCAAACGCTTTAATACCCGTTTAACACTGCTTAACGATACCTTTGTGCCCTCTCGAATGCAGTGTGCATGTACGACACCAGCACAACGGCCCTTATGTCGTCTCCAGTAGACAATTCGGTCAACGATGCATTGCCGTAATGCTCGTGGCGAACGGTGCGGCCGGCTGCTGTCCGTAGGTATCTGCCAATAGACCGCTGCCCAGCGGAACTTTTTGCCCGGCTTCCTGGCCGGTCTGTTGACATTAACCAGCTGCGCATTCTGGTTTAACGCTAACCAACGCTGTTTCCAGCGCCAGAGCGTGGTGCGGTGTATGCCGCTCCTGCGAGCGGCAACCATGAGTGGAAGCCCTTGCTCCACTACGAGCCGGACTGCATCGGCTCTCGCCTTAGGAAGTAAAGGGTTGTTAGAATAGCTCATACGGCTGTTCTCCTGTTTAAGTTAGACCTTTACAGTGTAGAACAGCCGCATTGTTTAAGTTGCAGAGCTCGTGGACCTTTACGGCAATATTGTAATAATGCAACAAATATGATATTATAAACGAAATTTATAATTAGGTAAAGTATGGCTGTTGAGAATGTAACTAGTTATTTAGGTGCCGAAGGCGTTGACGATTCGTTGGCTGAGTCAGATGCGGCAGTGCTCGAGGTTATGCCGGAACCGGAAGCGCAACAGGCATTAGATCTCTCAGCACAAACTGAAATGCTGCGTACGCAAATAAACCGCACGCGGCGCATGCGCAAAGATCCACAGGACGCCACGACGCCTTTTGGACCTGTTGAGGCAATAAGTTTAAATCTGGCGGGGATGGGATCGGTAGTTGCCGGTACATTTGCATTGTTAGGTGAGCTTACCAGTAGTACTCTGGCCAGTAATCCGCTAGTCGCGGCAATTACCATGGGGTTACCGGTCGGCGTCGCATTTTATTGGGGACATATTAGAAACTTAACTCATGAGCAGTCCAATCCTGTCCAAATGCCGGATGGGTATGGCTTGCAGAGCTTCTACGAAAAACGTCAGCCAACGGATACTCCGGGCGTAGGCGAGCGGGAAGTCGCGGTCGCAATATTACCCAGGCGGCATAAAACTGACGAAGCAGAAACGACCATTCAGGCGCGCCAGCGCTTGCGCGATGCTATATTTGTGGCCCACACCGCCGGCGCCGACAAAGTTATTATTCCGGCGGCCATAGTGTCAAAAAGCAGGTTCGGTGCGTCAAGCAACGCGATGCTTGGCAGAGTTTTGCAGCAAGCGTCGGAGCGAGAGCTCGTGGTGCCAAGTGGTGAAAAGCCTTGTCTTGTCATTGATGCCGTCAGTGCCCGTCAAATTGCCGAACAGCTCGAAATTGCCGAAACGCCTTGGTCGATGGTGCTCGATGCCCTAAGGCGGCGTTATCCGAACAGTCAGCGCCTGCAGCAATTCGACGGCGAACCGACGGAACTCGTACCATTATTACACGGTTACGTGTGGCAAGCGGCGCATCAAGAGTTGCCTGGAGCGATATCGCGACTATTCAGGACGGAGTCACGTACCGATTTCATCAGACTGAGAGAGCAATTGACGACTGAGGTGCTTCCGGCCGGCGATGAATTTAATCCGACCGTACATCAGTATGTGCCAGGAAATTACGGCGTCGGCTCGGAACAGAAATTAGCGCACTTGATTGCTCGCGGCCGCAGTCTGGAGCAGGTGGCCGCCGATATCTCGGGCAGGTTGGCGAAAAATGAGCGTCTGGATGATTTTGAGCTGCTGTATCTGGCACTTCAGACCATAAAGTTCGAACAGCTCAACATTGATTTAGATCTGTCTGAAGCAAAAAAACACGTTGGCGCGACACCGGAAATTGTCGAGTTGCGAAACTATAAAGAACGAAAATTTAAGCATAAATATCTAGCGCGTTTAGCAGCAAGAATGGCGCTCGTCGGTGCTCTTGCGGCACCCTTCGCCGCTTATGTCCATGATCTCGGTGGGTATCTTAACTTCCCGACCGGTGACGTTGGTAACAGCGATACTTCGGGCGGGTATGGCGAGTTAAACTCCGGAAACGCGAATCCTGATACCACTATGGGTTGGGCCAATCTTGGGAAGGGAGCCGCACAGCCCGAATGGAAAGTGACCGGATTTGGTGAAAACACCGATGGGTACTATACGCAGATGCTCGCAAATGAATTAATGTCATACAGGGGTGATACATTCTGGTCGGATAATATTGACGCTCGCGTTATTTCATTGCCAGAATCACTTCCTGATTCGAATGTGCCGCATATTACCGTGGAGCACTGGGGTGATAACGGCGAAGGAAATTATTCATTGCCGGTCAAGTACGGCACCCGAATAGCGTCAATTCGAGTTCACGATGTGTCTTATAAACCTGTGCCCTTTAAGCTTTACGAGGGTTATGATGGCACGTATTCGGTTGATTTGACATCCTCTTACTCATCGCAAGATGGCATATATATTAGCTACGATTTGGTCAAATCCTTGCAACCTATCGTAAAAGCTACTCAGCCCATACGAATTGATGATAGCGTGGCGTTCCAGCCGGATCGGGTGCCGCTCGATCTGCGGAATCCGGCGAGCATCGGTCCTGCCTGGGTAGCCGGCTACACGCACTATAATTATCGCTATGTAAATGCCCCGGTACTTGACAAATTAGTTGGGCAAGATTCGGCTGATGCAATCGCATCGGCCGTTGATCATGCCAAGGAATGTAACTGCAATGTATGTGCGGCAACAGAAGCGATATCTCTGGCTGCTGTACATAGCAAAGACCCGGCAGCAATCGCCTTCGGGTATTATCACAGTGGCGGGAATTTCATTACTCCTACCGAGGGCCATGCGTTTTTGATGAGCGGCGATCGGATTACGGATGGTACGCCGTCCGGTTCACTTAATGTGCCGAAAGCATCCCAAGCGCAATTAGAAGCCGCGTGGCAAAAACTATCTCGCTCTGCGCCTGTTGTGCCGCCACACTTCCCCGACCCGAAAGTGCCGCTTGCTGTGGCAGGAGCGCTTGGTTTGGGCGCGCTTGAATCGCGCAAAAGATATACCGCGCGGACTTGGCGCTGGCGCAGTCAACTTTTGGGCGGGTTGGCAGCCACGAGACATTTATCGCCAGTTGACAGCTACATGCTGCTTGAATGGGCAGTTTACGGTAAATGGGCCGAAAAAGATGGACCGGAAAACCTGCAGCGTGTACCGGAAAGCCCGCAGCCACGCTTTTGGGGAACACCTTCTCCGGCCACACCGGCGGATTTGGATTGGAGAAACATCCCAACCGGCACCCTTCGGCGCGCTGCGAAAGAAGGCATTCCGGGTGCGCAACTGACTCGGGGTCAACGCCGTAGCGTGCAGAAAACCGCCGCGTTCGTGCTTAGAAACAAACACGGCATACGAGTTTAGCTAGGCAACCATAACCGGCTTACGCGGTTCTGCGGTATAGTATTGGCGTGGGTTCATTGATTTTTGCGTTGATTGCTTTGAGTATAGCGTTCGAGCTCGTCTTTTATTTTGCACGTTTTTTATGGCGTTTGCGCAGTGTTGTGGCTGTCCCTTGTTTGATTCTTATTTGTTTTACGACCGGTTCGTTAGTAGTGACACATCTAAGCGTGATGGCCGTAATTATATTGACGATCAGCGCGTATAGGGTCTTCAATATCATTCGTGCTGTCGGCGGACACAGTAAAGAGGAGTATATTTATCACGCTACGCGCCGAACGGGTATATGGCTGATCGGCACTCAACTCGCCGCATTCATTATCTGGTGGATTGATTGGTCTTACTCAGTAAGCGAAAGTTTATGGCTTTGGGCATTTTTGGTATTAGATGTATTGATCGCGCTGTCGCTGGCAATCTCGACAAATCGTCACATGCGAACGACAAAGTTGCCGGAAAACAACAAATTTCTTACTGACGCTGAACTGCCGACCGTGACTGTTGCCATTCCGGCGCGCAACGAGGACGAACAGCTGGAGTTATGCTTACGAAGCGTCATCGCCAGCGATTACCCGAAACTCGAGGTAATCGTACTTGATGATTGTTCGCAAGATCACACCTCGGAAATTATCCGTAAATTCGCTCACGACGGCGTTCGTTTTGTCGGCGGAGATCGGCCAAGGCCGAACTGGCTTGCCAAAAATCAGGCATTCGCCCGGCTTGCCGATGAAGCTAGTGGTGATATCATGGTTTTTTGCGGTGTAGAAGTGCGGTTTGGTACGGCGTCTATACGGCAGCTTGTGACTGCTTTGAAACAAAAAAACAAGTCCATGCTGTGCGTGGTGCCACAAAATGTCCAGACTGATATTTCCCTGCCGCAATCAATGCGCTATGTATGGGCATTCGCGCCGCCGCGCCGATTTTTTAACCGACCGCCGACCATAAGTACTTGCTGGCTCATTGATCGAGAGGCTTTGAAAAACGCAGGCGGATTTTCGGCCGCCGCACAATCAATAGAACCCGAGGCTCACTTTGCACGGGAATGCATCAAACACGATGGCTACAGTTTCGTGCGAAGTTCGACTGCCCTCAACCTGACTTGCACTAAACCATGGCGCGAACAATTTGCCACGGCCGTACGCACGCGCTATCCGCAATTGCATCGGCGGCCCGAACTAGTCGCTTTGATAAGCGTGTTTGAACTTATTTTTCTAGTATCACCGTTCGTGTTATTTGTCGCGGGTTTGTGGGGAATATTTGGTTGGCCGACAGAAACAGTTTTGCTAGCGGAAACATTTATGCTACTAGCCATGTATGCCAAAATTATTTTAAGCCTCTTTGCCAAGAATCGCTGGTGGTTCGCGGTCTTGCCGGTCGGCGTCGTACTTGATGTTATCTTACTCAACTACTCGATGTGGAAGTACGAATTTTCCGAAGTACTCTGGAAGGGGCGCAACGTTTGTTTGCCGATCATGCAAGTCAAGCGTCATTTGCCAACTCTGAACTCGCCATTGAATTCAAGTAAATAATATGTAATCTTAAAACCATGAGGCGTTCAGGTATCCCTGGTGATACGTTAATGCTCGTTGACAGGGACGATGAAGGTATCGGCAGGTATGTGCCGGCAGATGATTGTTTAATTAGTGGAAGTTTGCAAGAGTTCGAATTATTACAATCGGCACTGGCATCCGCAGCTAGTACGATGGATTTAGCATCTAACAGTTATGTCGCAGAAGCAAACCAACTGGCGCAACATGCAATCGAAGTCGGAAATACTCACCAACCTAAATATGCGCGTCATCCGAACGCGATTTCCGTACGCTTTCCGTACTATGCCGCCTACATTTTAAGCGACCTTTTGAGGATTGCGAGAATCGGCGCCGAAATAGATGCCGAATTCACGCTTGGTGACAATAACTTGGCTGCACCGGAATTTGCGGTCTTGGCATCAGAATTAGGCGCGGGGAACGAGTATGTGCCGACTTTCGATTGGCTATAAAACGAGTTACTTTATATTCGGCACATAAACGCTGAATGTTGAACCGTGGTTTAGTTTGCTTTCAACGGTAATTTCGGCATGAAGCAGGCTTGCGAGCTTTTTTGTGACGTATAAGCCGAGGCCGGTGCCGCCGGTGCTGCGCGTTCGATAGTCTTCGCTGCGGAAAAATTTATGGAATATTTTGTCTTGGTCGCCGCGGCCGATGCCGATGCCGGTGTCGGTTACTGCAAAAAGTATTCCGTCATCCCTGGGTAATGCGCTTAATGTTATGCTGCCGGCTTGCGTGTATTTGAGCGCGTTCGTCATAAAGTTCTGCAAAATTTCATGAACGTATAAATGACTTGAATGCAGCGTCGCGGAGGTTTCAGGCAATTCGGCAACCAATTCTAGCTGTTTGCTATCCGCCGTGGGTTTGTAGCTGGCGATAATGTCGTTCACAAGATCGTGAACGTCAATATCTTCCGCATCGACGGTCAGTTTGCCTCGCTCGGCACGAGACAGCATGGCCAAATCGTTAATCATCGCCCCCAGGAACACGACTTGATCGTGTGCTGCCACGAGCGCTTTGTTGACTTCGTTGATATCCGCGGTCTTTCCGGCAATGAATTGCGCGTTACCGATGTTCGCTTCGGCTATGGCGATGGGCGTACGTAACTCGTGGCTGACGACGCTGATAAATTCATCACGCTCTTCCTCGAGTGATTTTTCGTGGGTAATATCGCGCAGCACTAGAACATAACCATCTTGGCCGCCGCGAGCAAATCCACGATACACCGGCGTGACGCTTAAATAAATATTTATATTGCTCCCGTCACCGTATTCCAGGCGCAGATCACGGTCGATCTTCGGCGTTTTTACTTTCTCGATGTATCGCGGGACATTTATCCGGTGCATATTTTTATTAACCGGGTGGAAAATGGCATCAAGCGGCTGGCCCTGTATCGTACTGTTGAGGTCCAGGATATTTAACGCCGCACCGTTGTAAATGACAATTTTAAGTTTTTTATCAACGGCTATGACGGCGTCGGCCATGCTGTTGACAAGACTTAATAGTCGCTCATGTTCGAGCCGTCCGGCAGGCGTCAGCTGGCGCCGTTTTAGCGAAAGGACTTTCATCTTGCTTATATTATGCCACAGTATGGCGAAGCCCGTGACTTAATATAGGCGCATCTATCAGGCGCTGCCAGCCACGACCGGACGATGCGTGCGAATTTCGCGGCGCAGACGCTTGGCGGCCGGCAAATGTCGTTCAAATTCTTGCCAAAAATCGGCGCCGTGATGCAATACCTTGGTATGTGTGAGCTCATGCAAAAGAACGTAATCGATCAAATGCCACGAGAGTTGCATAAGAAATAAATTCAGCGTGATATTTTTCTCGGCGTCGCAACTGCCCCATCTTCCCTTCAGGCGTTTCACATTCGATGACCGATACGGCAGATCGTATCTGTCAGACAGGGCATGCAGGCGCTGGGGTAATAGAGCTTCGGCCTGGGAACGCAGAGCCCGGACACATGCTGCTTCGGCTGCCCGCTGAACCGACTTGCTGTGCGGTGCAAGTGAAACGGGATATGTAACACGTATTGAATTTCCGTCTACGCGGGTCGAGATACGTTCAGCCTCCACCAGGCGCACGAAATATAAATGATGCGACTTGCCGACTGCTTGACCGTCGATCAGCAGGTTCGTTTGTTGTTGATCGAGCTGAGCTAATATCCACGTCTGTTTTGAACTGGCAAACTTTATTCCCGCTTCATACGGCAGCCAATATGGCAGCGAAACGCGCACCGTACCAGTGGACGTTACGCTCAGGCGGATAGATCGGGCACCACGGCGCTTATAAAGTCGGACCGCGCCAATAGGCGGGATGTCTACGTTTTTTACAGCCATGGTGTTTTGGCTTCCTTAAAAAATTATCGAATTACAATATTGCGGCGGCTCATGTCGACCCGTCCGGCCATAGGATTTGGTACAAGGTTAACGAGTTCGGGTTTTACGACTTTCCCGTTCGCGTCGGCGCCCAACAAACCAAGTTCGCGCAGTCGTTTGTAAACCGCGCTGGCTTGAGTGTTGAATGAGTGTTTGCCGCTGATAACGATGTAATCCTCACTGCCGTTGGGGTTTTGCATACGTGATGCAATATCTTCAAACAATTTTTGGTCGATAGGCGCGGAGAATCTGTCATCGGTCTGGCGCCTGTCTCGCGATGTAGCCCGGGCAACAGCGCTGTCGGGGTCAATCTGAAACCAAACCAACACAGGCTTGGCGCGCGTACGTCTGGCCATTTCACGTAAATTGTGGCGCTGTGAGGTTCGCATAGCGTTCGTATCGTAAACAACACTCAGGCCGGCATTTAAAAACTCATGCGTCATATAATCCATAAGTTGCCAAATAACTGCATTTTCCTCTTTGTCGTATCGGGGTTGCTCAAACAATTCATTGCGGATACGATCGCCGTGTACGTGGGCAGCCTGCACCTGTTCGCTGAATTGGCGGGCAAAGTATGACTTGCCAGCCCCGGGAAATCCGTAGAGCATGATTAGAAGCGGTTTACTTGGGACTACTTTCGCCATATGAATAATGTATAACAGATTTCAGCTGATTTGAAAATAGTCGGTGACATTTTCCAGCCGTTCAGCTATTATACACGTGTTGGTGCAGGCCTTTGAAGGGGCATAGTACAACGGCTAGTATAAGGGTCTCCAAAACCCTAGATCGTGGTTCGATTCCACGTGCCCCTGCCACGACAGCTAACAGATAAGAAAAATTAGTAATTTCGTGAATCATAGTATTTAACATTTACTCAACCCCTGTAAAGTATGGTTCGATTCCATATTACCGCCCGTTAAGATCTTGGTACCCATATTAGTTTTTTAGTTGACAAACGTATATCACAGTAATATACTTAAATCATGGATATTTTGCCAGAACCACTCTCTTTTCAGTGGGATAAAGGCAATATTCCTAAGAACCTCCACAAACATGACGTTAGTTATCAAGAAGCCGAAGAAATGTTCGTAAACGAACCATTTGTACTTACGCGAGATCCGACCCATTCTCGTCCGGGCGAGCGCCGTTACGGCGCATTCGGAAAAACGAAAGCAGGCCGCAAACTATTTGCCGCCTTCGTAGTAAAAGGTACTAAAATAAGAGTTATCTCTGTCAGAGATATGACTCAAACGGAGGAAGATGTATATGAAGACTTTGAAAAAAATTCCTGATTTTAAGAACGAACAAGAAGAAGCTGAGTTTTGGCAAACTCACGACTCTACCGAGTATCTTGATTGGTCAAAGGCTAAGAAGGCAGTGTTTCCCAATCTTAAGCCAACAACTGAATCTATTTCCCTTAGGCTACCTGCGCCTTTGCTCGCGCGCATCAAAGAGTTGGCTAATGAGAAGGACGTGCCCTATCAATCGCTAATGAAGGTTTATTTGAGCGAGCGGGTTAAAAGCGAGCTCACAGCTAATCATAATTTAGGCAGTGTTACTTCTTAAATATCCATAAATTATGCTCGTGCGGTGAAATGCGTGGAGTGTTCTTATGTTTTACGGTTGCTCGATAATAGTGACTTTCCTCTTAAAATAGGTAAATCCAAGTTTTTCAAGTTCTTGAGCGAAACGAACGAAATCGGTAACTAATTGGTTCCGTCTACCGTGATGTATCCTTGCCAACAAAAATGGCCGAGTAATTCTCGGCTTTTTTTAATTGTTGGTGTCAAGGAATTGAACCCAGTTCGATAA
>CAVUMM010000006.1:0-364441 GCA_963742655.1 uncultured Candidatus Saccharibacteria bacterium | reverse complement strand
CAGACGTAGACTTATTTGCAGTATGGGAATATTATCGTATAAAATTAAGCTGTTACATTACAAATTACGATTGTTTATGAGTGAAGTAGATTATCAAGTACTTGAATTCCTCGATGGAGCCACACCGGCCGACAAATTGAGGCATCGATTGGAGGAGCAAGGTGACGGATTGTGGAGTGTCAATAATTCTACGATTGATGATTATTCCTCGCGGGCAAATTTTTGGGGACATCCGGGCAGTAAAATTTATTATTGACGCCCAAATTGGCGGAGAAAGTGACAATGTTGGACTTGATATTGCCGCCGGTTCAGACGCGCGGGCATTGCGCGATTTGTTGGACAGCGGCGTGTTGCGGTTAGCGCTCGCCACAAATTATGAAGATCGCCGCCTGATGCGGTGATAAATGACAGTCGCTTGGCGCATATTGACGGCAAGCTGACCGATCCTGCCACTTTGGCCGGGGTTGTCGATTGGAAAAAACGTTATGCGCCGCGAGGTTTCGCGATAGTCATGCACCGACCTATAGGTGGCTTGCAAACGCTGCCCTTTCGGACCTACCGCGGCGCAAGTCATCTTATGCTGGATTTGACAAGATCAGGTGGACTGACGTTTACGCAGGTTCCAAGAAATCTTGTCGCAAGCCCGCGCGTTCTCACCGGTCTGTGTGCAAGTATTCGACAGCGTTCCGATGTCGCAGAAGTGATAGTGTCTCCACCAAAACCTCCAAATACCCATGTTGACTGGGCCGACCTTTACGCCATAATTCTGAAGCGGTAAGTGTGGCAATTTATTTGGATTTTTGCCGTTACAATGGCATGGCACTTCCAGGGGAAAACTGATAAAATATGGTAAGCGGATAATAGGTGGAGGGGAGATTCGGATGGCTTCGGAGTGGAAAAAACGGCTCGTGCCCATGAGTGACTTGATGGCACTGCACGAAAAATTGAATGATAAAGGTAAGAAGATAGTGTTCACCGCCGGCTCGTGGGATTTGCTGCATGTAGGCCAGTGCCGGTATCTGGAAGAGGCCAAGGCTCGCGGTGATATTCTGGTCGTAGGGGTTAGTAGTAACGACGCCATTCGCCGGGTCAAGGGCCCGAACAAACCGATCCTGGACGAAAAATCCGGGCTGAAATGCTGACGTACTTGCGCGCCGTGGATTTCGTAACTATTTTGCCGGAGCCTAGCTGCCAGCCGTCACTAGGATTGTTGAAACCCGACGTATTTATCACGGTCAAAGAAGAATGGGCAGCGATTATAAGAATTCCAAAGAATACAAAACCGTTGATAAGTATGGCGGCGAGGTCGTTGTGGTTGACCGCCAGTCCACAGCATTGTCAACCACCAAAATAGTGCAGCGCGCCATCGGCGGCGAGCTTGGCACGATTTTCAAAGACTATATGGATCTGCGCAAAGATCCGTTGAAAGAACGGTAATGAAGTTGACGCCCGAAGAGAAAAAGAAACAAGCGTATTATCGTGATGCCCGCACCGGCGGCTACTACGGCGATATTTGGCCGAACGTAGGCAAATGCGTGTTCTGTGATCTGCGTGACAAATACATTTTTTACGAAGAAAACGGCGTAGTCATGACGGTGCATCTGTACGCCTACATCGACGGCTGCCTAATGATTATTCCGCGCCGGCACATTCGCTCAGTCAAAGAGTTGACACCGACCGAGTGGGAAACGATGCGCAAAATGATGTATATGGCCAAGAAGCTTATTCGCGACGTGTACGGTATCAAAGGCATGCAGATTATCCAAAAGGACGGCAATCTGGCCCAAAGCACCGTGGAACACCTGCATTTCCAATGTGTTCCCTTTGACTCGCCCGATCTCAACACCTGGAATCCCGAAAGCTGAAATACACTCCGCTGGAAAACGCCAATAAGTTCAAAGCCGCTCACGATCAGATCGAAAAATTAAGCAAACGGTTTGAAAAAAAATATGCCGACGAAGAATAAGGACTATGAATTCGACTGGTCAAACCTTACCCTTCGCAGCAAGAAACCGCTGAGGGATTTGGCGGCAATTTTTATTGCAGCGCCACGTGAGATTTCCGCCGAACGATTCGCGCAGCTCGTGAAGGAATACTTGCCGAAAGGTAGCATCGTGCTAGGTCTCGCCAAAGAAAAGTTTATCGATGGATTTGACTGCCAGCCTCAATTCCGGACATTACAGATGAATCCGGCACTCCAGAAAATTATAGACAAAGTAAATGCTTCCAGCTCACCGCATAAAATCTACGCATTGCATTATTTCCAGCGCGAAGTTAGGTATATCTTAGAAAAAGGCGGTTTTAAAAAAGTTTTGCTCGTCAACGGGTCGTGGCAATACGCATTCCATAATCGTGAAGAGTATTATGCTTTAGTCAATAATCGGATTCCATTTGCGCATATATCGCCATTCGTCGATGAAGCTGAAGCTCGTTCTTACGATGCGACAATTTCGAAGGACGTGCGAGCTGAGTTGTGGCCTGCGGATCCTATAGGCGAATTTTCTGATGTTGAGATGCTCGACCTCGCCAAACGTTCTGCCAAGCTGACGTTCGAAAACAGCTTCCCAACCGGTACAGTCTTGGGCAAAAAAGCCGGTCCAGGCAGCAAGTATAATTGCCTGGCTCATTCATGCAACGAAGTTGTTCCATTCCAGACATATGCGATGCACTACGGTGCCGAGCGAGAATCGCATTACTCGCCAGTAAATGATTTAAATTACTATGATACGGTCCATGCTGAAGTTATGATGATAATCGAAATGCAGAAACGCAAGCTAGATATAGTCGGCACGACCCTGTTCATTAATTTGCTTCCCTGCCCGCATTGTGCACGGATGCTGGCACAAACCGACATCATCGAGCATTTGTTTATATCGAAGACCATTCGGATGGTTACGCGATCAGGATGCTCGAAGCTGCAGGGAAAAAAGTTCGTAGGGTTGTACCTCTACCGCGGGCATAAGTTATAATATCGCCATGCCGTTAATCTCGCAGATAGAATTCCAGATTATGCCGCGATTCGGGATTCGTTTTGCCAGGAACTCTCGCTAGCGTACCAGGGTTTTGACACCAGCCTGCCGTTTATCCACAATCATCTACCAGAACTTCCGCTGGTGCATCCAGGAGAAACATTCGATGTGTTCGTAATAGGCGGAACAAATGGCGAATCGGCTCATGTGCAGTATAACGCTGATGGTTCAATAAGTATTCTTGATAATCAATCGCATCCAGAGTTAGCGAAATTTAGCGATATCGAAAAATTTTTGCAATTTATCAACGAACACGTCAGCGCGAATGCAAAAGTTATCGGACTCAACTTTGCGTTTACGTTAATACCAATGCCTGGCGATAAAGGCCAGCTCGACGGATATATGATTAGCGGCGACACGAAAGGCCACGCCTTTGAGGGGCTGCAAAAAGAGCGCGTCGGTGCAGCTATTGAGAGGCATATTAAAATGATTCGTGGCCAAGATTTAATCGCATCCGTTGGCAATGATGCGGTCTGCTTGCTCGCCTCGATTCAGTAAGAAGGGGCATGGACCGGAAGTCGCTGGTTGCCGGTATCGTAGGGACTGGTTATGGCTTCGCAATTTATTTAGATGACCACACAATCGTTAACGTACAGTCGGCTGACTTTACCGGCTTTGCACCTACCGCGACCGGCCGAGTCGTAGATAAAGAATCACACAATGTCGGTGAGCAACTTTTTAACAAAGAAGTCGCCGGTGGTGAAATGTTCAAACATTACAATGCCTTGATCAATGAACTTGTTTTACAGGGGGGTCAGCTACGAACGGGCCAAGAGCTTGCGGCACTGGCGGCTTCAAACGCGAATAAAGAAGGCGATGCTGCGCAAGCACTACTGCAGCGTTCGGCGTCATTGGTGGCGACGCAATTCGCCGGGTTTTATAACTTCAGGAGACAAGCCTGCTAAATTGACCATTATTATGCAGGGCGGGCAATACTGGCACGGACCAAATTATAAGGAGATGGTTGACCAGGAACTGTTGCGGCTTGGAGTGCCGGCCGGTGCGATGAGCTTTGAAAAATTAGAGCATAGCGACATCATCGGTGCGGCCAAATTGGTGACCGGCGGGTTGTAAAACCGGTCGCTTCCCTGCTACCATACTGTAAGCAATCGGAGGCATCGACGTGGCACATCCTGAGTACCAGTACTTGAAACTTATGGCCGAAATCATGAAGGACGGCCGCGGTAAAAAGACCCGCGGTATTCATGGCATCAAATCGATTTTCGGCGCGCAAATTCGATTCGACTTGCGCTACGGCTTCCCATTACTCACCACCAAAAAAATGCCATTTAAGATTTTGCTTCACGAGCTGTTATGGTTTATCTCTGGCAGTTCTGATGTGCAATATTTGCATGATCACAAGATTTACTATTGGGATGGTTTTTTGCACGAGGGCTCAAATGATTTAGGCCGGGTGTATGGCGTGCAGTGGCGGCACTGGCTTCGGCCAGATGGGAGTGAGTTCGACCAACTAGCGTGGGCTATTGAGCAGCTCAGAACCGATCCGGACTCTAAAGGCATAATTGTGAGCGCCTGGAACGCCGGCGAGCTTGGTGATAAGCGCTGGAACCCCAACGATTACGGTGACATGCGCTTGCCGCCATGTCATACCATGTTCCAATTCGATCTCACCAAAGGCAAATTGCGGTTACAACTTTATCAACGCTCGTGGGATGTTTTCTTAGGTGCGCCATTTAATATCGCGCAGTATGCATTACTTTTGTATATGGTGGCGTATCTGATTGGTGCTGAGCCACGGGAACTTATCATTGCCGCCGGTAACGCTCACTTGTATAAAAATCATCTTGAACCCGCCAAAGAACAGCTTAAGCGTAAACCTTACCCGTTTCCCAAGCTCAAAATAGTTGGCGACGTGAAAAGCGTCGATTTCAAAGCAAAAAAAAAAAAAAAAAAAAAAAAAAGAGAGAGAGAGAGAGGGAGAGGAGGAGGAGAGAGAGAGAGGAGGAGGGAGGGAGGGAGGGGAGGGGAGGGGAGGGAGGGAGGGAGGGAGGGAGGGAGGGAGGGAGGGAGGGAGGGAGGGAGGGAGGGAGGGAGGGAGGGAGGGAGGGAGGGAGGGAGGGAGGGAGGGAGGGAGGGAGGGAGGGAGGGAGGGAGGGAGGGAGGGAGGGAGGGAGGGAGGGAGAGAGAGAGAGAGAGAGAGAGAGAGAGAGAGAGAGAGAGAGAGAGAGAGAGAGAGAGAGAGAGAGAGAGAGAGAGAGAGAGAGAGAGAGAGAGAGAGAGAGAGAGAAAAAAAAACTATCTCCTTATAATTTGGTCCGTGCCAGTACTTGCCCGCCCTGCATAATAATGGTCAATTTAGCAGGCTTGTTCCTAAAGTTATAAAACCCGGCGAATTGCGTCGCCACCAATGACGCCGAACGCTGCAGTAGTGCTCGCGCAACATCGCCTTCTTTATTCGTGTTTGAAGCCGCCAGTGCCGCAAGCTCTTGGCCCGTTCGAAGCTGACCCCCCTGTAAAACAAGTTCATCGATCAAGGCATTGTAATGTTTGAACATTTCACCACCGGCGACTTCTTTGTTAAAAAGTTGCTCACCGACATTGTGTGATTCTTTACTACGACTCGGCCGGTCGCGGTAGGTGCAAAGCCGGTAAAATCAGCCGACTGTACGTTAACGATTGTGTGGTCATCTAAATAAATTGCGAAGCCATAACCAGTCCCTACGATACCGGCAACCAGCGACTTCCGGTCCATGCCCCTTGATGCATCGAGGCCAGCAAGCAAACCGCATCATTGCCAACGGATGCGATTAAATCTTGGCCACGAATCATTTTAATATGCCTCACAATATTTGCACCGACGCGCTCTTTTTGCAGCCCCTCAAAGGCGTGGCCTTTCGTGTCGCCGCTAATCATATATCCGTCGAGCTGGCCTTTATCGCCAGGCATTGGTATTAACGTAAACGCAAAGTTGAGCCCGATAACTTTTGCATTCGCGCTGACGTGTTCGTCGATAAATTGCAAAAATTTTTCGATATCGCTAAATTTCGCTAACTCTGAATCGCGATTGATGATCAAGAATACTTATTGAACCATCAGCGTTATACTGCACATGAGCCGATTCGCCATTTGTTCCGCCTATTACGAACACATCGAATGTTTCTCCTGGGATGCACCAGGCGGAAGTTCTGGTAGATGATTGTGGATAAACGGCAGGCTGGTGTCAAAACCCTGGGACGCTAGCGAGAGTTCCTGGCAAAACGAATCCCGAATCGCGGCATAATCTGGAATTTCTATCTGCGAGATTAACGGCATGGCGATATTATAACTTATGCCCGCGGTAGAGGTACAACCCTACGAACTTTTTTCCCTGCAGCTTCGAGCATCCTGATCGCGTAACCATCCGAAATGGTCTTCGATATAAACAAACTCCATGATGTCGGTTTGTGCCAGCATCCGTGCACAATGCGGGCAGGGAAGCAAAATTAATGAACAGGGTCGTGCCGACTATATCTAGCTTGCGTTTCTGCATTTCGATTATCATCATAACTTCAGCATGGACCGTATCATAGTAATTTAAATCATTTACTGGCGAGTAATGCGAATTCTCGCTCGGCACCGTAGTGCATCGCATATGTCTGGAATGGAACAACTTCGTTGCATGAATGAGCCAGGCAATTATACTTGCTGCCTGGACCGGCTTTTTTGCCCAAGACTGTACCGGTCTGGAAGCTGTTTTCGAACGTCAGCTTGGCAAAACATTTTGGCGAGGTCGAGCATCTCAACATCAGAAAATTCGCCTATAAGATCCGCAGGCCACAACTCAGCTCGCACCTCCTTCGAAATTGTCGCATCGTAAGAACAAGCTTCAGCTTCACCGACGAATGGCGATATATGCGCAAATGGAATCCGATTATTGCCTAAAGCATAATACTCTTCACGATTATGGAATGCGTATTGCCACGACCCGTTGACGAACAAAACTTTTTTAAAACCGCCTTTTTCTAAGATATACCTAACTTCGCGCTGGAAATAATGCAATGCGTAGATTTTATGCGGTGAGCTGGAAGCATTTACTTTGTCTATAATTTTCTCGGACTGCCGGATTCATCTGTAATGTCCGGAATTGAGGCTGGCAGTCAAATCCATCGATAAACTTTTCTTTGGCGAGACCTAGCACGATGCTACCTTTCGGCAAGTATTCCTTCACGAGCTGCGCGAATCGTTCGGCGGAAATTCACGCGGCGCTGCAATAAAAATTGCCGCCAAATCCCTCAGCGGTTTCTTGTCGGCGAAGGCAAGGTTTCACCGTCGAATTCATAGTCCTTATTCTTCGTCGGCATATTTTTTTTCAAACCGTTTGCTTAATTTTTCGATCTGATCGTGAGCGGCTTTGAACTTATTGGCGTTTTCGAGCGGAGTGTATTTCAGCTTTCGTGGAATTCCAGGTGTTGAGATCGGGCGAGTCAAAGGGAACACATTGGAAATGCAGGTGTTCCACGGTGCTTTGGGCCAGATTGCCGTCCGTTTGGATAATCCGCATGCCTTTGATACCGTACACGTCGCGAATAAGCTTCTTGGCCATATACATCATTTTGCGCATCGTTTCCCACTCGGTCGGTGTCAAGCCTTTGACTGAGCGAATGTGCCGGCGCGGAATAATCATTAGGCAGCCGTCGATGTAGGGGGCGACACGATGCACCGTCATGACTACGCCGTTTTCTTCGTAAAAAATGTATTTGTCACGCAGATCACAGAACACGCATTTGCCTACGTTCGGCCGAATATCGCCGTAGTAGCCGCCGGTGCGGGCATCACGATAATACGCTTGTTTCTTTTTCTCTTCGGGCGTCAACTTCATTACCGTTCTTTCAACGGATCTTTGCGCAGATCCATAAAGTCTTCTGAAAATCGTGCCAAGCTCGCCGCCGATGGCGCGCTGCACTATTTTGGTGGTTGACAATGCCGTGGACTGGCGGTCAACCACAACGACCTCGCCGCCATACTTATCAACGGTTTTGTATTCTTTGGAATTCTTATAATCGCTGGCCCATTCTTCTTTGACCGTGATAAATACGTCGGGTTTCAACAATCCTAGTGACGGCTGGCGGCTAGGCTCCGGCAAAATAGTTACGAAATCCACGGCGCGCAAGTACGTCAGCATTTCAGCCCGGATTTTTTCGTCCAGGATCGGTTTGTTCGGCCCCTTGACCCCGGCGAATGGCGTCGCTCTACCACTAACCCCTACGACCAGAATATCACCGCGAGCCTTAGCCTCTTCCAGATAACGACACTGGCCGACGTGCAGCAAATCCCACGAGCCGGCGGTGAACACTATCTTCTTACCTTTATCATTCAATTTTTCGTGCAGTGCCATCAAGTCACTCATGGGCACGAGCCGTTTTTTCGACTCCGAAGCCATCCGAATTTCCCCTCCACCTATTATTCGCTTACCATATTTTATCAGTTTTCCCCTGGAAGTGCCATGCCATGTAACGGCAAAAACCCAAATAAATTGCCACGCTTACCGCTTCAGAATTATGGCGTAAAGGTCGGCCGAGTCAACATGGGTATATGGAGGTTTTGGTGGAGACACTATCACTTCTGCAACATCGGAACGCTGTCGAATACTTGCACACAGACCCGCGAGAACGCGTGGGCTTGCGACAAGATTTCTTGGAACCTGCGTAAACGTCAGTCCGCCTGATCTTGTCATATCCAGCATAAGATGGCTCGCGCCGCGGTAGGTCCGAAAGGGCAGCGTTTGCAAGCCACCTATAGGTCGGTGCATGACTATCGCGAAACCTCGCGGCGCATGACGTTTTTTCCAATCGACAACCCCGGCCAAAGTGGCAGGATCGGTCAGCTTGCCGTCAATATGCGCCAAGCGACTGTCATTTATCACCGCATCAGGCCGGCGATCTTCATAATTTGTGGCGAGCGCTAACCGCAACACGCCGCTGTCCAACAAATCGCGCAATGCCCGCGCATCTGAACCGGCGGCAATATCAAGTCCGACATTGTCACTTTCTCCGCCAATTTGGGCGTCAATAATAAATTTTAGACCGCCCGGATGTCCCCAAAAATTTGCCCGCGAGGAATAATCATCAATCGTAGAATTATTGACGCTCCACAATCCGTCACCTTGCTCCTCCAATCGATGCCTCAATTTGTCGGCCGGTGTGGCTCCATCGAGGAATTCAAGTACTTGATAATCTACTTCACTCATAAACAATCGTAATTTGTAATGTAACAGCTTAATTTTATACGATAATATTCCCATACTGCAAATAAGTCTACGTCTGCCGAGCACCATCACGGAGCTATCCGGTGCCGTAAACTGCGGACAATAGCTTTAAGAGATGATTGCCGATTTAAATTTCAAGCCTGTTTAACAGGCTGAAGACCTGGTGGCTTTTTGTGTTTACAGCAAGATTTAGACTTATGACGGAGTAAAAATTCAAAACGAATGCCAACATTATGCCGGGCAACCAAGAACGATTAAATTATTTGCATAAGAATGCCGTAATACGTGCTACTGATTACGCCACGACACGCTACAATAATCACTGAAACCATTGACTGACTTCTATTTTGGTGTTTATATTTTTGAAAGCATGGCTTATAGCGATAACAAACCCGGATTACCCGGCGGTGAAGCGGTTGACAGATCCGTCTTAGATTTAGCATCGGGTTATCATCAAGCACTCATGCAAGAAGTTGGCATGCCGGGTGATCAAGTGATATCTACACTTGACGACGACTTCGCCGCGCAGCAAGAACAATATGAGGCGCGGCTTACGGGAAATCTTTTGATGCACATCGCCGGTGTTCGCTTAGACGAAAAGGCCTCTACGGCCGACAGGGCGCGGGCAGTCGTCGAAGCCCTGCGTCGCATTACAACAACGCCAGCGCTGCTCGAATCACTTACGGGTGCTCCATTCAGCCCAATGATGGCAACTGGCGAGTCACTGCTGGGCGAGCCGGCCAAGACGAACAAGAAGCCGCCGATGCCGCGCAGCTGAAAACCGAGGTCACCCGCAAAGGTTACCTTGTCCGCACCATGATACCGAACGGCCGGCCGCTTCAACTCGAATATCGAACGACTAAGCCGTTGACGCACGGAATGCGAAGACGCACAAATGCTATGCCCGCCAGGCGTATCATAACCCTTGAACTTTCGCCACATGAAATAAGCTGGGATCCTGTGCAGCAATATCAAACTAGACACAGCGGACAAGTTGGATATTCTTATTCCAATCCTTGCGGTATCCGTGAATTACCGCCGACGCCTACCTTCAGGCTTATGGCGGTATCGCCATCAGAAGATTTGCCGCCCAAACTCACCAGGCTATTGGGCAAAAGCATAACCCTTGGCCAAGTTACAACGGGCCGAATGCTTCTGTTGAGGCATTCCTACAGGCAATTTACAGAGGAATGGACCGGTGATACCGACCGCACGATTCATAGTCAAGAGCTTACATTGCCAGCCGTGCTGCTTCAAGCGTTTCTAGGCAAAAGCCGCAACTACCCGTTATTCGATAATTAATTCTTGTTCTGAGACTTAGAGCAATTCAACGCATGCTTACCGGCTGAATTGTATTCCGTAATCCTGAATTCTCATTCAAATCGCAACAGCCAAATACGGCTTGAGTAGCTCGGCAGGACTTGCGTAACCATGTCGTTTGCGGGGTCTAGTATTGAGCAGGTTGACCGCCAGGTCAACCTGCTCCTGCGTGACGTTCGCGAATGATGAGCCTTTTGGGAAGAACTGCCGGAGCAGTCCATTGAAGTTCTCGTTGCTGCCCCGTTCCCAGGAATGGTAGGGATGGGCGAAGTAGATCGTCAGACCGGTGTGCCGTTCCAGCTCCTCGTAATCCTGCATCTCGGTACCATTGTCCAACGTCAGGCTGCGTTTCAGGTGTTTCGGCAACGGGGCAAGCAGTTGTTCCGTGCAGAGCCGGAACTGTTCTTTAGTGGCCTGCGGTATGTGTCCGACAAGGGCGTAACCGCTCTTCCGTTCGACGAGCGTCACAAGGTAGCCGCTATTGCCTTTGCCGCGGACGGTATCGCCTTCCCAGTGGCCGTAGAACAGACGTTGGTTTACGGTTTTAGGTCGCACGTTAATCGAGCGTTTCTTCTGTAATTCCCGCTGTTGCTCCCGACGCTTGGTGCCGTACTTCCGCCGGAGCTTCTTGTGTCGGAGGTACCGCCACAGGTCCCGCAAGAAGGCTTTGGGCTGTGCCCAGAGCCAGCGGTAGACTGTGCTATGGCTCAAGCCAACCGCCACACCCGCTTGTTCGGGGCTGTAGTACTGGCGTAGTAGCCCGGTAATGCGTGCGGCTTGCGCCACGAACAGCTTGCGGTGCTGCTGGTTGGCCTGCTGTCTGAGCTGCCGATTGCGGACGCGGGCAACACGGATGTCATAGCCGGTAGCAGTCGGGGCTGCGCCCCGACGCAGCTCTCTACCGACAGACGAGGGATGAAAGCCCAGGATCCGGGCACAGGACCGGTTCGTGAGCCCGGCTGTTTTTAGCTTTGCTAGAAGAACCCGGTCATCTCGGGTAAAGTGGTGGTGGGCCATGAGGGCACACTCCTTTCGTATTAGTTGTCGTTGCAAACAACAGGATACGAGGAAGCCTCATGGCTCTCAAGTTTTGTTAGGTTGCGTTTTGAGTGTTAATTCGGGACGACATGATTGACCTTGTTTCCATAATATTATATAATGTATTTCGAAATATTGATTAGGTACTGCCGTGCTCACAAA
Source organism: uncultured Candidatus Saccharibacteria bacterium (assembly GCA_963742655.1). Classification (GTDB taxonomy): domain Bacteria; phylum Patescibacteriota; class Saccharimonadia; order Saccharimonadales; family UBA4665; genus JAICLK01. The sequence continues at coordinate 352,687 of CAVUMM010000006.1, read as the reverse complement.
GTTATCATTAGACGAAATTGTTCAAAATGTTAAGCGACTACATAGTGCGCGGTTATTTTTGCGCGTGCTTATTGCAGCACGTCCATCCAAAGAGGTAAAAATAAGCAAATTTCTAAAGCGACCGATATCGCTCGCTATATGTTTGGTTGCCTTGCTTACTATTATAACGAGCGGCAATTATTGGTACCATCAGCGTCACATCAAGTATCTGAATGCCAGTTTGCGCGATTCGTGCGGCGTGAAGGAGCTTTTGATCGGAGTCCGCGGTTCGGGCGAGACAGGCGACCAAATAGGCGGCCTGGGCGACGTCGCAGGCAGTGTGGAGCACCAATTCTCGAACGATATGCAGCCGACCCAGATCGCCGGAGCGCCAGTGGACTACGAAGCCGTCAGCGTCAGTGATATTCGGACGGTCGGCATGTACGACCAAAGCTACGCACAAGGTGTGCAGCAACTTTATAACAGCTTGTATTACTGGAACCACGCCTGCCCGAATTATCGCTTCGTGCTGGCGGGCTACAGCCAAGGCGCGGATGTACTTGGGGCGGTTTTGGCAGGCTTGAATCCGAACAATGCTACCGAAAATCAAATACTGAATAAAATTGACGGAGCTGCTTTGTTGGGCGACCCGCGTTACAATCCGGCGATGGGTTCGGTCAACGCCAACGGTGCCGCAACGGCTCCCGGGCTGCTGTCCGCCATGCCCTCAAATCATCGTGGCGTACGGCCGAATTTCCCATCCTATTTATCAGGCAGGGTACGCTCGTGGTGCCGCAGCGGAGATCCGGTCTGCCAGGTTCCGCTGGGTTGTACGCTGGCGCAGTATGTAAACGTGCAGAGACTAGCATACGGAGCCGCCTGTCTAGCCAGCATCGAGCTCACCGTGAATCAACATTTGCAATATGTCAGCGGCGGCCAGACGGCGGATGCAGCTGCTTGGCTAGCCGGGAAGGTGAGAAACCCATACACACCGCCCGCTCAGTTATCGCCCGCCAAAACCGTCACCACTGCGCCAAATTCAAACCCCGGCCCCAAAACTCATACGCAAACACCAAGCGCACCGGCCAAAAAGTCTACGCCGCCGCCAACGCCGCCTGCCACAGTAATAAAATATAACGTCCCGCCGCACGCGCCGGCACCTACTCCGCCAGCCGTACCGCCGCCAAATCGCGTTGCGATCACCAGTTATGACCGTATGCAGCCCGGCGCGCCACACAACGGATATTACGATGTGGCATGGCAGGATTTTACCGCCCAATCAAATATAATCACATACCTGTCTGCAACCGTAGGCAGCCAGGGTGCCGCAGGCGCCTCTACCGGGGTTCCGTTAACGTTGAGATTATGTACATCCGTAAATTGCAGCACGGTGCTCGCGCAAACCTCGCCCCAAATAGTGAACTACGGCGAGACCGGTTCGGATATCGGTGATGTTCACGTAACCCCAGGCGCGACATATTACATCGTGTGGTACCAGCCGGCACCGATCAATGGCCAAACATGGTATACGTACTGGTGGACCGGCGGTTCGACGATATCATCCAGCGACCAGATGCAAGCCGTCGTTCGCGGCTATAATCACCCGTAATTGCGAACCTGCTGCAACTCGGCTTTACTGAGAAATTTTATTTCTTGTAAATCCATTTTATATTATAGTAATTCTTTATGGCGGGAGCAGAAAAAGCAGATCAGATAATTGAACGGGATCTTACGTTGCCCGAAGTAGAGATCAGTTATACGGTTCCCAGGAATTGGGGTGGTTTTTATGTGAGCGAAGCTGCCGATCAAGCATACGGCTTGGTGCCGCTCGCTACCGTTAATGTCGGCCGCGGTATCCACACGGCAGATGCAATAGCACAGGTCGATGTCATTGAAGAACCGCGATTTGATATCCTGCTGTTGTCACCGGAAGAAACAGCAGCAGCGCTGCCACCGGAACTTGCAACCGAAACATCGAGTATGGGCTTGCGGTTACTGACGCAAATACATGAAAACGGTATCGGTGTCGCACTAGGCTTTGGGGGTGACAGGTCAGCCATAATCGATTCAATGGTCGAAAATGCTTTGGCGGGCTTACAAGACGAGTATGAAGTCGAACCAATTGTGGAAACGGACGTTGTCATGCCAGAAAGCGGCGCCAGCATCCGCGAGGGTATCAGTGTGGAGCTCTATAGCCAATTCATGGCCAGTGCTTTTGAGCAAATGTTGCATTTAGGCGCTGGCGCTAGTTCTCAGAACTGGCACCGACAAAAGGAATATCAATTATTATGGCGCCGGCTGAACGGCATCGGTATTCGCACATTAGGCAGTGCCGCAATCTTAGGCATTGCTGGTGCCGCATTTTATACTTTTGAATCACCGGAAGGAGCGCTAATCTCATTGCCGGCGATGTTAACCGCGGTGGGCGCACAACTTTGGCTTGGTCGTAAGCAAATCAAAACGTACTTGTCCGGCAGCAGCGGGCGTGAAATGACATTTCGCCGTGAAGCAAGCAGCCGGATAGAGGCGGTCGCTGACGACATTCACCATATTTACTCTGCGGATGCATTTAACCGGCGCTTCGGCGAGCAATCTCCCGACCAACTATAATCACCGGCAGTTTTAAAGAGTTGGACTCGACCGATTTTCATTGCCTAATTTATATAATCTATTACTATGGTAAACATGACAGGGGACGGTTATGAGTTCGGGTACGATTGTTGATTCGAAAAGGTTTACACCTTCGTTTCCGCCAGAAAGCGGTGCTATAGATGACCGCGCATTGGAGCCAGCCAGCGAACATCTTGCCGGCGCCTTCGTCGATAAAGCTTATTCAGCTGATGCTATCGCAAGACTCGCGTACGGGAACGTAGCCGGCGCCACCGTGGCTCACTATTATCTAGGGGAATTCGATCAAGTCAAGCCAAATAGGCAGCGCCGTGATAAGACTGCCTTGGTAGCCCAGCGTGCTGTCAGCCAGGCATGCGAATTAATGCCAGGCATAGATCCAGCATACTTCGGTGCCATTGATGAAAACGCGTTTGTAACAGCGAGCCGATATGCTGGAGTGTACCGTACGCAACTTCGGGATTTACGCCGAAACGGCGCTCAGCGCATTTTCCGAAGCGGGCTAGTGGACGTTGGTAAGGCACACCCATCGCTACGCCTTGATGAAGTACCAATTGCCGTTATCGGAGCCGGTGCGGCCGGTACGCTCACCGCACGAGCATTGCTGGAAATGGGATTCCGGCAAGTGGACGTCCTGGATCGGCGCGGCACGACTGGCGGCATTTGGAATCAGGACAACGTGCGATTGGGCTCCAAGAATAATCCATTCCCTTTGCGCTATGACGACGTCAAGGCCAGCGCGGCAGATGACAGCTTATTCATAGATGGTTCCGGCTTGAGTATTCAAAGATATATCCATGCGGTTGGCGACGGCATTACGCCGTCACTTTATTCACAAGGCCACCGGACCGGACCGGTCGAAGTTCAACAGGCTTTAGCGACGGGCATCGAGCCCGGCGACCTTGACCATATCGTGCGTATCCAGCAGGGAACAGTATCTGTCACCCGAAGATATCCTATCGTGGTATATGCGCCCGGTATCGGCCGTCCATTGCCTGTTTCCCACCCAGGGCACATGACAAGTAGCGCCAGCCGTACCGAGTCCGGTGTGCGGTGGCAGCAGCAACTGACAGATGAGGCGTTGCGCGAGCTCGAAGGCCAAAGTATCGTACTCTTCGGGATCGGCAACAGCACTGCAGAGATGGCCTATCAATTTCAGCAGTATACGAATAAAACCGGACGACATATTAACTATTATATCCTGACTCACTATCCGGATAATTCTCTGCGACACCCAGCCGAAGAAAGGGATGGCCACAAGTCACTCTATCGAAACTTACGCGCACCGGAATTAACCGGCCTGGCCGGCGATTTACCACACATTAATAGGATGATTAAAAGGGCGTATTTTGAAGGCAGGATTATCGGCGGCATAACGGACTGGTACGTTTCCCAGGGATTGGTTGTCGCCAAGGACGCTCGCGGGAGCGAAAGGGTCATCCCGGCAGACCGAATCTATACACTTATAGGCTATGGCCAGAGCCCGAAAACTTTGTCCGCGATGGGCATCACTTGTTTGGACGATTATTATGGCACTGGCGCCTACGATTTCGACGGGGAAGTACAGCGCCAGCCCGATACGACAGGCCGGCGGCGCTTGCACCCGGGCTATTTTGTCATCGGGCCTGCCATGAAAAACCGATATAATCCGAACGCTGAGGTCATCCCGGGCATCCAGGGCCAACTCAACAATTTGCTGACCAGCATCGTCTTTCGCGCAGCCGAATACGGCATGACGCATCATCACGAGCCATTTAGGCGAATGGTTCCTCGCCTTATTCGTGAAACCGGCCAGCGCGCGCTAGCATTTGCCGGTCTTACGCTTGAAGAAGACTTACCCTTCCTTGCCTAAGCTGGATAGCATCCGGGGAAGTGCTACATCACTACATTCTGACTTTGGTCGGCTGGGGTTTGGCTGTTTTTGTTTGAGCCGGGCGCTGCTCGACCGTTTGCTTTTGGGCGGCTGCGTGGCGGGATTGGTATTCCGACAGCACCGCCTGGTGCATTTGCATCTTATACGTCAAATAGTTTATGAACGCATGCAAAGCCATAGCAGCGATCCCATACATAATGATCGCGAACAGACCGGCTGCGCTGAAGTAACTACGGTCGCTGATTTGCTGGCCGGGGAAAATGCCGCGGAACGGTTCCAAGAATCGTGCGGCAATATGATACACAAATTGGACGAAACTAGAGCTTGTACTTGCACCGAATAAAAGCAGGAAAAATCCAAGTACTAAGAATACGGTTGCGATCATCGCATACGCATACACCAAATATGTCATGACGCGCGCAATTTTAATGAATGTCAGCTTGCCGTCACTTGGCTTATCCATTTCACCCCCTTCTGAATCAATATTTACGATCTAACATTTGCATAAAAGTCTCACTGATTTCTGTAATTTGCATCACACTATCTTCGACTTAGATACGGCAAATATGCCGAGATAACCAAACTTACATTTAGAAATAGTTTGTTTCTAAATCCCCTTAGTACGGCGTCCGCGCCTGATGCTGGACTTTCAATTTAGGATATCGGGCACGCATCTACGCTGTATCACTTTGCTGCGAAGCTGAATCCTTTGAATTGTCTGGTCGCGCGCCAAAAAGTGTTGCACGAACTGAGATTTTGCGTCGGTCATCAGCGTTGCGTCGAGTGGTTATCCAGCTCCGGTTCCTGGCCATCCACAAGGCCGTACCGAACATCGCCGCACAATAATCTGCAGTGTTGTGCTCCGGGCCCCATTTTTGAATAAAAAGCACCGGCTGATGGTGCTCTATGGTTGCCTGACCGAGTTCAGCGCCGATATCCGCAGCGCTTCCGATCAGAAACAAACCGACTGCGCAGTTTAATTTGCTATTTGGATTTTGGCCGATCACCCATCCGCCGATATACCCGCAAACCGGACGTTTGCCGCTTTGCGACAGTTCCCCCAATAGCCAAGGCAAGTGATGGCTGACGCCGAATTTTTCCGCCAACCCGAACACAACTGCCATGGAACCGAGAATCACGCCGTCTTTCCAACGCCTTCTCAGTTGGTCGTGCGCGTCAAACTCGGAAGCCGGCACATCAAGTTCGGCTGCTGCTTCGGCATTCGCTAATAAACTATCCGAGACATTTGGCTCCGCAGGAATTCTAGCCGGCTCGATCGCACCACGAGCCGCCATCTCGGCAATTCTTGCTTGTTGACCTAAGGGCTGAAACATTACATTAATATACCGATATTTTCAATCTGTTATCGGCTTACTTATTATTTTCATTTATACCACGGCATGCAGTAAATAACCATGGGAAAATTTGCGTATGAAAGCCAAAAATGTCAAACAGGAGGCGTGATATACTAAACGTAAGCATTACCCGTGAAAAAGAAAAAACAAAAATGGTTCGTAAAAGTCCGCGGCAGTTATTTACCCTGCAGCTGGCAAGGTTGGCTCACATATATTCCGTTCGTCGGGTATTTATTGCTAAGTTACAGCGTCGTTATCCAACAGACACACGTAGCCGAAGCCATCATCATAAGCCTGTTGCCGCAGTGGGTTGCCGCCGCAGTTATCATGACTTGGATAGCTCAACGTAAAAGTTAGCGATTATCAATTTGATATTGCAGAGATATAATTTACTTTTCTAGTCTAATTCAAGCAGCGGGGGGTGGCGGTACGGGCGGTAATATTGTCGGCGGAGAGTTCGCGTCATTCGCATCAGCAGTTTGCGTTTCCAGGCTGACGTCTTCTGTTTGGGTCGGTGGTTTGAGTATTTTATCAACCAATTTATCGAGATCGTCGTTTGACAGATTCGCTTTGACCGAATAACCCTCGATGCCTAGTTCGCGCAAACCGGAAGGCGCATCGACTTCGTTAAGGTTCGATATGATATACACCTTGATATCTTTGCCCCAATCGCTAGTTCGCATCCGGGAAAGGATTTGGTCGCCGGCGATTTTTGGCACCATCAGGTCGAGCAATACTAGGCTTGGATGCTCTTGCTGGATTACTGATAACGCCTGTTCGCCGTCATACGCCAATATACATTTGTAACCGACAAGCTCGAGCCGAGTCTTGTAGATGTCGGCTAAACTGACGTTATCTTCGACTATTACAACTTTTGGTGCGGATCCGAATAAACCCATAATGATTATGATACTACAACAAGACGTTTAATATTTCCATCCCCTGAATTGTAATTGCTCGCTCAACCTTTGAATTTTATGATTACAAATGCTCGAGTATTCGCTCACCGACAACCTGTACCGCTTCACGGGTTCGCGGGCGTACGCCGTTCAACAGCTGCCGGGCAATACGACTCATATTCATAAGTTGCCTTTCGCCTTCATTGCCACCAAACATACCTGCTTCGCGGAACTGACTGATTCTGGGACCGTGAGCTTGAAAATTTCGTGCCCGCGCTGCTGCGATAATGCACGACCATACTTGAACCGATTTTGCAGACCTCCGTGGATCCGTGCGAACCGCGCGTTGGTTGCCCAGATCAACGCGGCCATCAACTAAAACAATGCGATCCGCGTCGTATCGCGCTTTTAGTTCGGGGGTCACGAAAGAACTAACTTGGACGCCAAGCGCACGACCGTCCTTCGTTGCGACTACAAAATTTGCATTTCTATTTACGCCGTTTTGATTAGATCGCTTAGAAAACTGGCTCGGTGCCGGCACGACCGTAAGGTCGGGGTGATGTCGCGCGAATTCGAGCAAAACAATAGCTGCATCAATTTCGTTACCGATGCCTTCAAAGTAATTTCGGCGTTCCCTATTCTCATCCGCAAAATATTCAAGCTGCGAACGTGACCCGGAAACCCGGTTACGCTCCATATAGTGCCTTAAGCCGGTTATAGCAAGGACATCCTGCAGGAATGGAATAACCGACCTGGAAAAATCCGCATCACCGTATGCTTCGGGGTTTACAATCGGCTGCCACATTCCTAGCATAACGCCATTAAGACGATGGAAATTGAGCTCCATATTAGCCTTTAGGCTGTCAGGTCCTTGATCCAAGCTCAGTTGTTGAGCGATCGCAACTGCGCCGGCATTAGACCAACCAACGTAATCACCGGTTAGACCATTTCGGACTGATATTTCACCTTGCGGGTCAGCAAGCCGGTCGTATAAAATTTTGCCAAAATCGGCAGACCACTCCGCGGCCGGCGTCATAAGTTCAGCAAATTTCGTGCTGAGTGACGCAGCGCCCGTAACATCGCGTTGATAACCTGATACAAACTCCTGGGATAGCATATATAAATATTATACAATTACAATTATTTTTTGCAATTTTTCGTACTTGCTTGCAATTTAAGCGGCCGTGTTGTTATATGCACCCGATGATAAACAATACAAATTGGGTTGCATTTGAGCGACGAGTGGTTCCAGAAGTCGTTACATTAGAAATGGCTTATGAACACTTATCGCGGGTGTTCTCGGCTCGTTTGCCTATGTTCGCAGTATTGAATGCGACAGAAATTGGTTTTGATTTGAACTCGGAAGAATCCCAACAAATCGTGGCAATGCACGGCTTTGCCGTACATAATCATCCATATTTTATAGAGTTGCATCAAGATAACGGAAGGGTTGATACATATGGTTATCATCGGGACGGTTACGTAGGAAGATACAGGCAGGCAATTGGCGTACATTACCATACGCCAAAAAAGGGCCGCGCAACGGGTGTATTCGTTCCCATGCGCGAAACCCTTCCGGGCGCTAAGATGCAAAACTACATCGATTTTGACGCAGGTACGCTTCACCCACGATATTATCAGCCGGTCGTTTATGAAGCTAATGAAATTATCCCCGGCTACGATCTATTTTTTACGGTAGCCGGAAAAAATGCGCTTGCTCACGAACTCACCACTGACCAGTCTAGCGACGGCGAACGCAGCGCAAAGCTTACCTTCATAAACAGGATATTTTAAGCCAATTCAGTGACGATTCCGCGCCCAATTAATATGTTTTTAGTTCGAATGAAATGTACGTTAGACGGCAACGATTCATACGGATTGTGCCGCAAGAATTTATAAATATCATATATCAGAAATAAATCTAAGAGGCTTTTCAATATATTAACGTTCTCACCCTCAACCGATACGATTGGGATTTCTAACTTCGCCGTGCCGCGTTTTTGATAACCCGAATAAAGGAAGTATTTCCTCACTTTGATGGGCAATTTATATTTGCAGTCAACGAGCAGGAACGAAAGCGTGCGGGCAATATCGAACACCGGATGGCCGAAAGCGGTTTTTTCGAAATCAAGTATGCCGGAAATTCGCAAATCATCATTCGTTTCGGCAAATAAAATATTGCTGCGGACAAAATCCATGTGCAGCACCTGTTTGTCCGTCAGCTGCCGGCATAATTCAAGAAGTAACGAATATCGATTTATAGCCTGCTGACTAATTTTCAGTTTGAGTTTAACTTCCAGCGCAAGACGTACGCCAGGTTGTGAAAAGTATCGCCTCATTCGACCGACAATCCCCACGTATTGATCTACGACATCCGGCAAGTCTCCGGCATCGAACCTCTGTAAGGCAGCATGCATATCGCTCATCGCTTTGCCAAGCAACTTAATATGATTCTGGGTATACGATTCCCAGGCAATCGTTTGCCCTGGCAGATAAGTATACAGTGCGGCATATTTGCGATGGGGAGCAGATTGCAGCCTTATAATGCGGGAATCAACTGTACGGCGCGCCGGGAAATCACGGACTGCTAAAAAGTTCGACACACGATTGGCGTTTTTAATTGTTTGAATGATACCAGGTTCATGTTTGTATAGCATAAGATTTAGGATTATGCCGTCTCTGAGCTGGACTGGATGTGATTCGTTGCGATAACCTTTTTGAACCTCAAGCAATCGTGCCGGCTCAAAGCCGTATCGTCGAACGATCCGCTCCGCAAGCGTTTCCAAAGCCATGCTATTTTTGAACGGCATAGTGCAACAAAACCGTATCATCGCTTAAGTTGCGATATTCAATAAGCGTGAGTCGAGCACGTAACTCACCGCTAAACAGCGGCACGCCTTTTCCGAATAGTACCGGTTCGATAGTAAGATAAATTTCATCTACCAGGCCACTATCCATAAAGAGTTTATTGATGGTGGCGCCGCCACCGACAGCCAAAGCTTTGCCGCCTTCATGCTCCAGCCGCTGCACCAATGCTTGCGGGTCCTCGTTGGTTGTCTCCACATTTTCGCCTTCAATACTTGCGGGATTTGAGGTATAGACAATCAAACGGCGTCCGGGCGGCGCCCTGCGCATCCGGAAAGTTTTATAGGTAGTCGAACCCAGAACTATAATACCCAGCTGCTTGGTCGTTTCAATAAAAAAGCGGGCATCGGCTTTGCTTCGCCAATCGAGCGAACGATGCGCCGAATCCTGACCGATAAATCCGTCAGCCGACACCGCGGCAAAAAGTACTACTCTGAGCGACATAGCAATTATTATAGGTTCTACTGACTTGAATTGCCAAAATAACTTGGCATTGAAGCTACGCTATTTCAAAAGTCTTAGCGTAGTCGCGACTTGACAATCGCCACATATTGGGACAATAGATTCGTGATTGCTTCCCAATTTTTTGATGCGATCCATTCTTTTTTGTATGCTGTACCGGCACCAATCGAGATACCAAATGCGCCATTTTCGAGGTACTCTTCCGCGTTATTGATGTCCACACCGCCGGTAACTAATAGTTTTAAGCCATCAAATGGACCGTTTACTAAAGTATCGATGTAGCTCGGACCGAATATCGATGCAGGAAATACTTTTACCGCGACATGGCTCTGTTGCCAGGCGTTATAGATTTCGGTAGGAGTAAGAGCCCCCGGGATATAGGGGATGTCGTTGTCTCGACAATAAGCGGCAATTGCCGGATCGCATTGCGGACTCACCAGATATTTTGCACCGGCCTGAACTGCTAACTCGGCATTTTGTTTATTCAATACTGTTCCGGCGCCAATTGCCATTTTATTGCCAAACTCTGCTGCCGCGGCTTCAATAAGCTTCGGCGCGTCGGGTGTATTGAGCGTGATTTCCAATATACGCACTCCGGCGTCAAGCGTGGCCTGGGCAACAGGCTTTAGGTGATTCATATCAATACCGCGCAGCACCCCTATCAATGGCAATTCCTCGAAAAAATCATTGAACATGCGATGTATTTTAACAGAATTTTTCCCTCTATTCATATCCGTCCAAATGGATTAGATTGGCTCAATTGGCGCACATGGGTAGGTTGCATAAGCATAGTTTCAGTGGTTAAATATCTATTACTGCGGTGGGGATATTTGTAATTGATGAGGGGGTGCCCATGCAGAACAAGGATGGAGTGTTCATAGCTATCGAAGGTATTGACGGCTCAGGCAAGGGCACGCAGTTCGAGTTGCTCACCAAACGGCTTGGGCTCGCCGGGTTTGAATTCGTGCGGTTTGATTTTCCGCGCTATGACGAACCTTCCAGCTACTTCGTCAAGCAGTATCTGAATGGTGCTTACGGCTCGCTGCATGATGTCGGACCATACACTGCGTCGCTATTTTACGCACTTGACCGATACGAGGCATCTAAGCAGATTCGTGACGCGTTGACTCAGGGTAAAGTCGTGTTAGCGAACCGCTTTACCGGCTCCAACATGGCACACCAGGGCACGAAATTTCGCAACGCGGACGAGCGGCGCGGTTTTTTTATCTGGCTGGATAATCTGGAATTCGAAATGCTGCAGATTCCCCGGCCTAATCTGAATCTGGTACTCAAAGTGCCCGCCGAACTCGCCCAATCACACGTCGATAAAAAGGAAAAACGCGGTTACACCCACAAGAAACGCGATATTCACGAAGCCGATATCGACCACCTGCGTCTCACCGCCGAAGTTTACGACGACATGTGCCAGCTGTTCCCGCGTGATTATGTCCGGATCGATTGTGTCCGCAGCGGCGCGATGCTGCCGCCGGAAACGGTCAGTAATTTAGTTTGGGAAAAAGTTTTTCCGCTACTGCCCAAGCCGACCCGTCCCCGTAAAAGCGCGAAGGCAGAGACACCGTCCACCGATGCCGTGATAAGTACGACCAATCCATATATCGAAAAAACCAAGGAAGGAACTGGAGTGACCGAACTAGGACAAACCTATCTATCAGACATGGTGACGGACATTAAGGGACCGGTATACGGTTTTACACAAGCCGCTTATGCCACAACGATTGCGGCCGCACTCGTTCGCATGGGTACGCAATCGGGTGATTTGCGCACAATTTTGCTCGATGAATTCGCGGCTGCTCCCGGGCATGATCAAGAGCTGCTGCATCAATTTATCGCGATGTCCGGCGGGGACTATGCCGGACAATTGTTCGGGCTTCATCTCGTGGTTGAAGGCGCTTCCAGCTTGCTCGTAAAAAAGCTGGAACGAGGCAGGCTGGCCACTTACGCCGAACAGCCGCCAAATTATGCGGGCCTGGATGATAAAGACGATAAAGGTAATTATAAATATGTAGTACCTGACCATCTGGATGAAACGACAAAATCGCAGTACCGCCAAGAACTTGATAGCATTTTTGACCGTTACATCGACATGCGGCAGCGGCTCACAAATTATTTGATCGAAAGTTCCCGAGCTACCAAAAATGAACGTGACAAAGCATGGCATGGTGCGATAGTCGCCCAAGCGCGGGATGTGCTGCGGCCAATTTTGCCGCTCGCAACGAAGCAGAACGTCGCCATATTTGCTTCGGCACAATCGATAAAAAGTATGATTTCGCATATAGCCGACGACCAGCTGCCGGAAGCACGCCTGGCTGCAAAGCATCTGCGGCAACAAGCCCAGAAAAGCGCCGCGCCATTTTTTGACGTACCGGATCACGCGCCCGACACAGGATCATCGGACAATTATCGTGCCCTGACAAACGCCAAATTGAAAAAATTGGCGGCACAATACTTGCCCGGCAATCATGCCGATACATCACAATCTCCGGTTGATTTGATCGATTTTTGGCCGCGCAACGAATTGCAAGTCGTCGCTGATATCTTATACGAACAAAGCGAGTTGCCGCTCCGTGAATTGCAAAAAATTGTGAGTGATTGGCCCTATGACAAAAAAGCAACAGTCCTGAGCACATACATGGGCGAACGCCACTCGCGCCAGGACTGCCCTGGGCGCGTGCTCGAAAAAGTTCACTACGCTTGGGATATTTCCTGCTCGTTTGACGCGTTTCGCGTTCTTCAACGCCATCGGATGGTCGATGATTTGGAATGGCAGCTGCTCACCCCGCGCTTCGGCTATGATGTGCCCGAGCTGATCGAATCAGCCGGACTGAGCGAATTATTCGATCAATGTTTCGACACGAGCCTTAAGCTCTATAGCATCTTGCAACAAGCTGGCTACACCGCAGAAGCGCAGTACGCCGCACTATTCGGCCACAAGATGCGCTGGAAAGTCACGTATAATGCCCGTGAAGCATTCCATATACATGAATTACATGCCTCGGCCGACGCGGACGCGGGTATTCGTCAAGTCGTCAACCAAATGCACGATAAAGTCGCCGAAGTCCATCCGCTGATTGCTTCGGCCATGATATTTGCGAATAATCCTAAGCGGCAAAAAACAAGCTGATAATTACGGATAAATTCATCGCCGTTTGATCAATCAATGTCTGAAGTTTGATGCTTTTTCGGACGTTTGCACATCCAGTGCATCAATTGACAGCATGTCGTCAACGCGGTACATTGAAGCTTATGATTTTAACTGAAGTGAAGCGTAATTTCGGGCTTAGCACTCTCGGCCTTAACGGGCTGTGCTTCACAAAGGTTGAAGCCCGGCGCTGAACGCGCTATAGCACAGTCCGAAATCTTAATCAGGCTTCAACCGAGGCCTGATTTATTAATATCGCAAAGGATTGAAATGGAAGCGATACAAAGCGAAGGCGGCCATTCTCCCGTAACATATTTAGGGGATTACGCACGCTCGAGGGAAAGTGTTGATTTGGGAATGCGAGGGTATCCCGTGGAGCTCATCGGCACCCGAAATAACCCGATTCCTGCAGAAATTGCCGCACGCGCCATACAAGCCGCTCACCAGGGCGGCTACCCAATGGTTCAATTAGCCGGTTTTTGCATTCAGAGGTCATGAGTTTCCGGGGTTGACAAATTGGAAACGAAAAGCGTACATTGTCTGTAATGGTTTTTAACTTTGTGAAGCAATTCGTCATTATTATTGTCCTCAGCCGCCCGGGGCTGTGCTTCACGATGGTTGAAGCCTCGCAATAAGCGAACCAGCACAGTCCCGTAAAACCACTCGGCTTCAACCGGGTGGTTTTTAATATGTAACAAAGGAGAGGTACGATGAGTGGTCAAAGTAGGGAAACTGGATATTGGGAAGCAGGCGAACAAGATTGGTCCGCGGACGCCGCGGTCGCAGCCGGTGCCGGAATGGTTGCGGTGGGCGAGGGAGAGCTTATTGTACTCGAACGCCCGCTCGGAGCTGCTGTCGCCGCAAATGCTGCGCCGATTGAGGCGTCCTAAGTTTAATCGGAGACTGCAATGAACGGAGCAGAAGCACTCGTAAAAACTTTGGAACGACACGGCGTGGAGTATATTTTCGGTTACTCCGGCGGCGCTGCGATCCCGATTTTTGATGCGCTGGTAACGACAGGCACCGCGATCAAACTCATCCTTACACGACACGAACAAGGCGCGGCGCATATGGCCGACGGCTACGCGCGGGCTTGCGGCAAACCGGGTGTCGTGCTTGTGACAAGTGGGCCGGGTGCAGGCAACACGGTGACCGGCCTGATGACCGCACAGATGGACAGCGTGCCGATGATCGTCATCAGCGGCCAGCAGATCAGGCCGATGCTCGGGCTCGACGCATTCCAAGAGGCAGATGTGTTTAATATGACAATGCCCGTCACTAAGCACAACTACCTGGTAATGGAGACGAATGATATCCCCCACATCATCGACGAAGCTTTTGCCACTGCAACGACCGGCCGGCCCGGCCCGGTACTCATCGATGTGCCGAAGGACGTCAGCTCGGCGCCATTTACGGGACACGCCAAAACAAAAATCACTACAATCAATGTGCACGCCGCAGAACCTTCAAAAGACTCTGTCACAAAAATAGCAGCCGCACTGCAAACCGCCGTACGGCCGGTTATCTTAGCCGGACACGGTGTATTACTGGCTCACGCAGAAGCCGCTTTACGCTTTGTCAGCGAACAATTTGACATACCCGTCACCACTACATTGCTGGGCAAGGGTGCGGTTGATGAAACGCATCCGCTAAGCCTTGGTATGCTTGGCATGCACGGCACGGCGTACGCCAATAAAGCTATCCTCGAAGCCGACCTGATCATAAACATCGGCTCACGCTTTGACGATCGAATCGTCGGGGACGCGTCGGTGTTCGCTAAGGACGCCCGGATTATCCATGTCGATATCGATTCCGCCGAACTCGGCAAAATGGTAAGACCGGATATCGCCGTACAGTCAGACGCCAAAGCCTTTTTGTGCGCGTTGCATCATACTGAAATAAGTGCCGAGCATAAAAAATGGCGGGAACACCTGGATACCTACAAGCTAGAATTTCCGCTCGGTTATGCAACCGGCGGCGCTTTGACGCAACAGCAGATAATTGACGAAGTCTGGCGCCAAACATTCGGCAACGCGATCGTCACTACCGATGTCGGCCAGCATCAGATGTGGGCGGCGCAATTTTACAAAACCCGGTATGCCAATCACTGGATCAGTTCAGGCGGTGCCGGCACGATGGGATTCGGTTTGCCTAGTGCCATCGGCGCGCAATTCGCCATGCCGGACAAACAAGTCGTGGCCATCGTGGGCGACGGCGGATTCCAGATGACGCTGTACGAATTAGCTACGGCAGCATTATACAAATTGCCGATAAAAATTTTCGTACTCAATAATCACTATCTCGGCATGGTGCGGCAGTGGCAGGAACTGTTTTATGATAATCGCCTGAGCGGAGTCGACATGGAAGGGAATCCTGATTTTGTGAAGCTGGCCGAAAGTTACGGCATCAAAGGCATGAACATCGACAAGCCGAACGAGGTCGCTAAAAAAATTGCCGACGCCATGAAATATAACGACGGACCGGTAGTGGTGAACTGCGAAGTGGCCAAGACCGACAACGTCTACCCGATGATTCCGGCCGGCCGCAGCTACGAAGCGATGCTGATAACTGCCCCCGAGCAAAAACTTGAAAAACCTGTAGGGAGCACATGAAACGAGACGGCGATCATACCTATACGTTAACGCTGACCGTGCGAAACCAACCAGGCGTCTTAGTCCGCTGCGCTCAGGTATTCGGCCGGCGCGGACATAATATCGAAGCGCTGCAAGTTGCGACCACGCCCGAAAACGATGACACCTCAACTATCACTATCACGGCATTCGGCAAGCCGGACGTCATGCAACAAATTGTGGCCCAACTGTCAAAACTAGTTGACGTACTGCAAGTAAAAGAAAAGGAGAAATAAATATGGCTATAGCATTCGGACCATACAGCCCAGCGCGATACGCGGGCAATTTACTATTTGTTGCCGGCCAGGTGGGCGTTGACCCGAAGACCAAAGCCGCACCTAAGGACATTGCCGGTCAAACTGTTATCGCACTTAAAAATCTGGAACGCGTGCTAGCCGAAGCCGGAGCCAATTTAGATGACGTAGTCAAAACAACCATTTTCCTTACCAATATGGACGACTTTGAGGTGATGAATGAGGTGTACGAGCAACGATTCAATACTCCCAGACCGGCTCGCAGTACTATGGCGGTGCATGAACTGCCGCGGGTTGGGTGGGATGTGAAAATTTTGATTGAGATTGAAGCCATCGCGTATAAGGTGGCCACATGACGCCGACAATAATCGACACTACCGTCAAAGAAATCCTCAACTCACGAGTCTATGATGTTGCAATCGAATCGCCGCTTGATTATGCGCCTAAGCTCAGCCGGACGATCGGCTGCAAGGTCTATTTAAAACGCGAGGATTTGCAGCCGGTTCATAGCTTTAAATTGCGCGGCGCGTACAACAAAATCGCCCAGCTCAGTGACGAAGAAAAAAAGAAAGGCTTGATTGCCGCCAGCGCCGGTAATCACGCCCAAGGCGTGGCATTGGCGGCCAATAAGGTTGGCGTAAGCAGCCTTATAATCATGCCGCGCACCACGCCCTCCATTAAAGTCGAAGCCGTAAAAAATTTAGGGGCCGATGTCGAACTTGCCGGCGACAGCTATTCGGACGCAGCCGAGTATTGCAAACAACTCGTGAAAAGCACTGGCCGAACATTCGTACATCCGTTCGACGACCCGTTAGTCATTGCCGGGCAGGGAACAGTCGGCCGTGAAGTGTTAGACCAATTGCCGGACGTCACACATATTTTTGTGCCTGTCGGCGGCGGCGGATTGCTAGCAGGCATCGCCTCGTACGTGAAGGCACTCCGGCCGGACGTCAAAGTCATCAGCGTCGAACCGGCCGACAGCAACGCCATGCAGGCCAGCATCAAACAAGAGGAGCGTGTCGTACTTGATCATGTCGGCATATTCGCCGATGGCGTAGCCGTCAAACAAGTCGGCGCAAATACGTTTGAAACCGCATTGCACAAAGTTGACGATTTTATCACCGTCACCACCGACCAAATCTGTGCAGCCATGAAAAGTATATTCGAGGATACCCGCAGTATCGTGGAGCCGGCCGGGGCGCTTGGTGTCGCGGGTATTGTGCATTACAAATTGCCGCCGGACGCGCACGCCGTAGCGATTTGCTCCGGAGCCAATGTCACGTTCGAGCGTTTGCAGCAAGTCGCCGAACGTACCATGCTCGGCTCTGGCCACGAAGCGATGTTTGCCGTAAACATACCGGAACGACCGGGTGCCCTGCTTCGGTTTTGCCAAGAAGTAATCGATGGTCATAATATCAGCGAGTTCAACTATCGGCTGGGCGGTCGCGTATCGGCCCGGCTCTTGGTAGGCGTCGGCGTTTCAGGCGAGTCTGACAAGCAACAATTCATGCATAAAATGCATAACAACGGTTACGTGTATGTCGATCTGTCCGAGGACGAAATAACTAAGGATCACGTCCGTCACATGATCGGCGGTCCGGTATCGCGCAACAAACGTGAATTCGTGTACGAAATAACTTTTCCCGAACGGCCCGGGGCATTAATCGACTTTTTACAAACTGTCGGCAGCAAGTGGAATATCAGCCTGTTCCATTATCACAGCGCCGCCAGCGACTCCGGCAGTGTGCTTATTGGCTTTGAGGCGACGACGGACCAGGAACTGGAGCAAAAACTCGCCAAAACCTCCTTTGCATTTACGAAAGTCAATGATGACCCAAGCGTCGCCATGTTCATAACGCATCATAAGCGGAAAGGCGCATGAATGTACGCAGTTGACATCGTTTTTATAAGGAGTAAAATGCATAAACATGAACTTTGTGATGACATGTGGAAAGATTTTTGGCTCAGCCCCAAGGGAGCTCGGTTCGTAAACAGTTACAAACTTAGCGAACATGCCGGGCTCCGACGCTCGGCTTTTTTAATTCAAAGCGTATGACATTATGACAACTCAAGACATTATCGAACTAACCAAGCAATTCATCAAAATCCCCTCAACGCGGGATAATCCCGATGCTGTTTACGAAGCGGTCGAATTTGTCGCCAACTTAGTTGCCAACTGTCCCGGTGTGACAATCGAGCGTTTTGAGCGTGACGGTGTGCCGAGTTTTTTGGCATACCGCGGCAAGACGCGCCCGGAGAAGTTCGATATCATCCTGAATGGCCATGTTGATGTCGTTCCCGGTAAACCCGAGCAATTTAAACCGATCATAAAAAACGGACGGCTATACGGCCGGGGAGCCCTAGACATGAAAGGCACCACGTTGACCATGACCGACGTGTTTTGTGAAATGGTAAATAAAGTGCCGTATAAACTGGGGCTCCAAATCGTCGGCGATGAGGAAATTGGCGGCTATAACGGCACGCGGCTGCAAATCGACGAAGGCGTACGGGCTAAATTCGTCATAATGGGCGAATACACCAACCATCGCCACACCATTTATAACGCCGCTCGCGGGTTGTGCTGGGCAGAAATCGCATTCAGCGGCAAAGAGGCCCATGGCGGCCATTTGTGGCACGGCGACAACGCCGTCATGAAAGCCGGCAACTTCGCGGCAGCGTTGCTTAAACGCTTCCCGACGCCGGACTTTGAAACGTGGACTACAACTGCGAGTATCGCTAGCTTGTCAACACCGAACGAGACGTACAATAAAGTACCTGACCAAGCAGTATTAAAGGTGGATTTTCGATTCACCCAAGAAGATCCGGTCTTCCAGAACGAAGAATCAATTCGCACCTTCATAGCCGGCATAGATCCCGATGCTAAACTTGTCAACTTGGCAGTCTTTGAACCTGCAGTCAGAGTCGAAGAGCTGAACCCTTACACCCAGGGCATGAGCGCCGCGATGCGCCGTACAGCTAAAGTCAAACCACAATTTCTGGCACGTCCTGCCGGCAGCGACGGACGACATTACGCCTTGTACAACACCGACATCGTCGAATATGGCCTATACGGGCAGCGTCCGCACAGCGACGAAGAATATGTTGAGCTTGATTCATTTACGGAATACCGCGCTGTTTTGCGTGAATTTTTGCGAAAACCGGTGCCGAAAAACTTGAAGCAAAAACCTATCGCCCAGATGCATCACAAACTGCTCGAGCAGCTTGTAGGCATACCGACCGTAAGCCGCAACTTTAGCGCCAACAATACCGCGTTTGCCTTTGTCGAAGATTTCCTGCAAAAACGCGGCATGCACGTAACCGAATTTGAAAGAAACGGTTTTCGATCCATCGTGGCAACAACTAAGCCGGACACCAAAGAGCCGACCGTCTTGATGCAAGCCCATATGGATGTGGTGCCTGCCCCGGAAGATTTATTCAAACTAAGACGGAAAGGTGACAAAATTTACGGCCGCGGCGTCATGGATATGAAATTCGCCATTGCCAGTTACTTGACGGTCGTTGATGATCTGAAAGACGATCTTGCATCGTACGACTTCGGTATCATGTTAACCAGTGACGAAGAAATCGGCAGCGAAAACGGCACCATACCGCTCCTGAAAGAACACGGCTACAAGCCAAAAGTCGTGATCATTCCCGATAGCGGCGAAGGCTGGCGGCTCGAAACATTTGCGAAGGGCATCCACTGGATAAAACTCTCCGCCAAAGGCAAAGCATCACACGCTTCACGCCAATGGGAAGGGGAAAGCGCCATTCGTAAACTGTTGGCTTCAATACGCGAGATCGAGCTGCTCATCCCGCCGGATGCGGCCCGCGAAGACACAACATTATCGGTCGGTACTATCGACGGCGGGACCACTGCGAATCAGATTCCGACACACGCCTCGGCTATGCTGGATGTTCGTTATGGCAATGTGGCGGATTACGAAGAACTTTTTCCGCGCATCCAAAAAGTCTGCAAAAAACACGGCATTACGGCTACCATCGAGGCAACCGGCCAACCAAGCGTAAATGACCCGAATAATCCCTATATCAAACCGTTTGCTGATCTTGTGACCAAAGTTACTGGTGTAGAACATTCACATTCACTCAGTTACGGCGTGACTGATGGACGCCATTTCAGCGAACTTGGCGTGCCCTGCATCGTCATTGAACCGCCAGCCGGCGACCGTCACAAAAACAGCGAGTGGATTTCCCAGAAGGGCTTTGACCAATTCACAGTGATACTTGAGCAATACGTCCGTCATATGGCCGCCATTGCGGCTGTAAAGCCGGCCAAAGAACGTGATATCGCACACCTGGCAAAGCGCCTGAATACAGCCAACCAATCAGCGTATGTCTGGTATGCGTCGTTCGGCTCAGGATTGTCAATAGAAAATTTCATGACATTCATAGAAGGCGGGAAAATGGATGGCGCCGACCGGATTTGTGTCGGCTGCCGTGACAAAACCGCGCCAAAGAAAAGTATGTTTCTCTCCTTGCCTTATGACCTGGTATTCGCTGGCCAATCATCTACCCATTCCGGCGGGCTTGCGATCCTAGGCACCGATCGAAGCTCCAAATCGCACACCATAGCCCGGGCTTACCTGATTACCGTCGAGCAGTTTGAAGACATCGCCGCCCAGGAGAATTTCCAGACAGAGTCAATACGATTGCCACTGACGGCAGCTATTCGCGCCGGTCATGCCACGATCAAAGGCATAAAGGGCACCAGGACATATGACGAATTATTATATTGCGGAGAGTATGACCGCATGCCGATGTTCAGCCTGACATCGCTGAAACCGCATTCACAATATACGGCGCCGAACCCGTTCTATACGCAATCACTATGCAAAGGATTATCGCAACACCCTGAACTCAACGCCAAAACAGCAATCGAATACCTGGCCAACCGTCCCGGCATTATCGGTAATTACAGCAAAAAGGACATCACAGATCTGTTCAATGGCGCTTCAGAATAGTGCGGCCGTCGTTGACAAACCGCATGGTTATCGGTTAAAATAACTTCATATTGCCAAAGACAGCGACGGGTTTTATGCCTTGATTATGTCGCCGAGGTTAAACAGATCTATTTGAAATGTTTGGCGTCTTTGGAAACAGAGGCGTTTTTTGTTGGCAATAAATTAATGCGGTATTCGGTCGATTGCCGTATCAACGCATTTCAAAATTGTGAAATGTGAAACGTAAAATGTAAAATCCTCCGAAGGAGGACTCATGGCTTTAACAAAAGACAAGAAAAATGAAGTCGTCGCTGAAGTTGCCGACTTGCTCGCATCGTCCAAAATGACGGTCGTTGCCAAGTATCAGGGCACAGGCGTAAAGGCTTTGCAGACATTCCGTCGCGAAGCCCGCGACAGCGGCACGGTGGCAAAGGTCGTCAAAAACCGGCTCGTCATCAAGGCGCTGCAGGCCAACGGCACGTTCAAAGACGCCGATGTCAGTTCGCTTGAAGGCATGTTACTATATGTTTTCAATAGCGAAGACGAAGTTGCTCCGGCTCAGGCAATCGCCAACTTTGCCAAAACCAACCCCACGTTGGAATTCGTGGGCGCGTACACCGCCGACGGCCAATTTATTGGCGCCGATGATGTAAAAGCACTGGCGAGCCTGCCAAGCAAGCAACAATTGCGCGGCATGTTGGTTGGCGCGATCGGTGCGCCATTGAGCGGATTCGTAAATGTTTTGTCCGGCAATGTGCGTGGCATATTAAATGTACTGAACGCCCGCGCCGAGGCGCTCGGTCAGTAAATTAGAAAGGATTAATCATGGCAGAAGAAGATAAGAAAGACGAAAAAGTAACAGTTCCTAAAGAGTTTGAAAAACTCGTCGCGGAATTAGACAAAATGAGCGCGCTGGAAATCAGCAAGTTCGTAAAATTCCTCGAAGAATATTGGGGCGTTAGCGCCGCTGCTCCGGCAGTTGCAGTCGCAGCACCGGCAGCCGGCGGAGAAGCCGCACCGGCAGAGGAAGAAAAGGCTGAGTACGACGTGGTGTTGAAAGACGCCGGCAGCCAGAAAGTTGCCGTCATCAAGGCTGTTAAGGATGTAACGGGTCTGGGCCTTGGCGAAGCCAAAGCTTTGGTGGATGGTGCACCCAAGACAATCTTGGAGCACACCAAAAAAGAAGACGCCGAAGCCGCCAAGAAGTCCTTGGAAGACGCCGGCGCGACCGTAGAACTCGCTTAATTTACGCGAGCACGCTACTTCAAAAACCGCCCGAACCTTACGGGCGGTTTTTTTATATGCTTTGGCTACACACTCGTTATTTATCCACAGAATTCTTCAGAATTGTTTGGAAATATACATTAATTTTGACTTGACAATATTTTCGTGCTAGTTTTAAAAGTGAGAGTGTAGGTAAACAAACACTTCCTTGGGAGTTTGGGAGAGACAACATGGCAGACGTACCCGAAAAGCAAATTAAGCGATTGCGTTCGCTTATTCAAGAGGCCGAGACAAACTTAGCGGCGGCTAATGAGTTGCTGATCAGTTTGGTTGGCGACGACGAAAAAGTCGTAAAGTCCACCGTCGACGAAAACCTCGGTAAAGTCATTGAGGGTGTGTTCGACGGTCAAAACATGGTAGGCAGCGACGGCAAGACATATCCCGTGCCGGCAAACTACGCCAGCAAATCAAAGCTGGTGCAGGGCGACATCCTGAAACTGACCATCGCTGAAGACGGTGCATTCTTGTATAAACAGATCGGGCCAGTTGCCCGCAAGCAAGTCGTGGGCGCACTAAAGCTTGAGAATGGTCACTATTTTGTAAGCGTTGGTACGAAGGATTATCGCGTATTGTTGGCAAGCGTCACATACTTCAAGGCAAAACCCGGTGACCAAGTCAGCGTGAATGTCCCAGAAGAAGATGAAAACGCCGAGTGGGCCGCTATAGAAGCAGCTCTTTAGTCAAGGCTGGACTAAGCGCCGTAACGCCAAACTTGTCGTCCATTCTTCAGTATGCGCTGGGCTTCGTGTTGCAATGCTTACTTCGAACTCAATAGCGTGCCGTCTCGGGTCTAATTCACGGATTGCTGCAGCTGCATTTTCCATAAGTTTTAGTCTTATGCGCAATGCCTCAGCTTGCTCGCCGGAATTACCAATTGCTTGCGTACCTAAATAAACTTTCGCATCCTCACGAATCATACCAGGCGGGAAACCATGCTCACGATATTAATTGGCCAACTTCGCGCTCGCAGCCCTAACAACTGCTTCCAAACATAATGTACTGACGGCGTTGTCGTCCAATTCTTCAAGCTCGACAGGAGCACCGGCTGATTTTAAAATGAGTGGAAAAAGTATACTTTCGCTGGCAATTAGTTGAACATGCCTGTCCCCGCCTGAATCGGTATCATATTCCGCCGAAATACTGAGTTTTGAATGACCTTCAACCCATTCCAAAAGCATCAATGACTCCGCGACGTATGAACTAGAATATATTAATATTTTATCATTTTATTAAGATGTTTCCTAAAATCTTACGCTTCGGACTGGAATTGTTAAAACACAACAATATTGCTCGCCGCGTTGCCGTATAATTGAATTACTATGGGGCAGGCGCTATACCGGAAAAACCGGCCGAAAACTATGGCCGAAGTAAAAGGGCAAGAACACATTACCCGCACGCTCGAAAACGCGCTGAAAAAGGGCGCGATCAGCCACGCCTATTTGTTCACCGGACCGCGAGGCGTGGGCAAAACAAGCATCGCCCGGATCCTGGCGCACGAAATAAACAAATTGCCGTACACGGATGATTCGATGCATCTCGACATCATCGAAATCGACGCTGCCAGCAACCGGCGCATCGACGAAATCCGCGATTTGCGCGACCGCGTAAACATTGCGCCCACATCTGCGAAATACAAAGTCTATATCATCGATGAAGTCCACATGCTGACGCGCGAAGCATTTAACGCCCTGCTTAAAACACTAGAGGAACCGCCGGCGCATGTCGTTTTTATCCTGGCAACTACCGAAGCCCACAAGCTGCCCGATACCATCGTCAGCCGAACGCAGCGCTTTACATTCAAGCCGGTGCCGATCGATGAAGTAGTCGTACATTTACGCGACATCGCCAAACAAGAAAAGATTGATATTACGGATGAAGCATTGGATCTTATCGCCAAACACGGCGAAGGAAGTTTTCGCGACAGCATCAGTTTACTCGATCAGGCTGGCGGGCATGCGGGCAAATTAGATGCGACGTATGTTCGAACTATGCTTGGCATACCACCTGTTGAGGCAATAAATGAAGTCATCCAAGCTTTGCAAAGCCGTGATGCGGCACAGATTGTCAGTTTGATTTCACAATTACAAGAGCAGGGATTTGGAGTCGCTCAAATCGCCAAACAGCTTGGAGCAGCCTGGCGCAAAATGTTGCTCGAACAAAATGGTGGCAACGCAAACGAATTTGAGCTCTTGCAAAAGCTGCTCGCCGTACCAGCCGCGCACGACCCGGGGCGCTTTCTCGACATCGTGCTGCTTGAATACGCATTATCGGGCAGTCCGAGTCCGGTGCCGCATAGCGCATCGCCCAACAACACGCCGCCTGCAGCAATAAAGTCTTTAGCGGCAACGAAAACTGAAAATCCCGAAATCAAGGAAAAGCCCGTAGTGAAACCGCCGCGATCAAACACCGCAACTACTAAACCGGCACACGAGGGCACCGCCGATGAAACCGAAGTCACGCCTCCCGCGGCCGCAACCGCGGTATTCAATGATGCGATCTGGCCAAAAGTACTCGCCGAACTGAAGAAAAAACATAACACATTATACGGCGTGGTACGCATGGCGCAGCCGGAATTCAAGGACGGCACGCTCGAACTCGGCTTTGCATTTGCGTTCCATCGCAAACGGCTTTCAGAGCAAAAAAACCAAGCGGTAATCGCCGGCATTATCAAGCATTTAACCGGCAATTCGGTAGCCATAGAATGTGTTGAAAACAAATCGGCGACAGCGTCCCACCCTGCAGCCGTGGAGGTCGTCCAGGAAAAACCGATCGCTGAACCGGTCGCGGCACAAAGGGCGACAGAGCGTACCGACATTGCGAGCATTAGCAATATCTTTGGCGGCGGCGAACTGTTAGAATCTTAGAAGACAAACATACGAGGAGGGTACCGTGGAGCCAGCGCAGTCGGCTCAAGCCAAGCAGCAAGCGCCGCAGAATGTCGACGCCGAGGCAAGCTTGCTCGGCGCGATTCTTATTGATCCAGACGCGATCGTAAAAATTGCCGACAGCATAACAGCCGCTGATTTTTATGATCCGAAGCATGCGCACATCTACGTAGCCGTATCACAATTATATGAGCGTCACAGTCCGATCGACGTACTGACGCTGGCCGATCGTTTGAAAAGCAACGGATTCCTGGACACCGTCGGCGGCGCGGCTTATTTGACCGAACTTACCAACTATGTGCCGACCGCCGCGCACGTCGAGCAATACGCCGACATCGTGTCGCAAAAGGCGCTCAGGCGGCGTCTCATCAAAGCGGCGCAAGAAATTTCGGGCTTAAGTTACGACGAATCAAAACAGCTGCGCGAACTGATTGATGAAGCCGAAACGCGCCTGTTTGAAGTCAGTCAACAGCACATCAAACAAAACGTGGTCAGCCTTGAAGCAATTTTGGCCGAAAGCTTCGACCGGCTTGATGAGCTGCACAAAGACAAGGGAAAGATCCGCGGTGTTCCGACCGGATTTAAAGATTTGGACTCGATCCTGGCAGGACTGCAGCGCTCAGACCTGTTCATTCTGGCAGCCCGGCCGAGCATGGGCAAGACCGCGCTAGCCCTAAACATCGCGCACAATGTCGCCGTCCAGGCCAAAGAACCGGTACTCCTGTTTTCGCTTGAAATGAGCAAAGAACAACTTGTCGATCGTTTGCTGGCCATGGAATCAGGCGTCGATGCCTGGGCGTTGCGCACCGGAAATTTGACAGATGCCGACTTTGAAAAAATCGGCCATGCCATGGGCGCTCTCAGTGAGGCACAGATTTTTATAGACGACACACCGGGTATAACCGTCGGGGACCTGCGTACCAAAGCTCGCCGCGAAGCCCATCAACGGCCGATCGGGCTCATTATCGTCGATTATCTGCAGCTGATGAGCGGCGGCAGTAAGTTCGGGAACGATTTCAATCGCGTTCAGGAAATATCAGAAATTTCGCGCGGGCTGAAAGGTATCGCCCGCGAACTCAACGTGCCGTTGATGGCGTTATCCCAGCTGAGCCGTTCGGTTGAAAGCCGCAGCCCGCAAATTCCACAACTGGCCGACTTGCGTGAATCAGGTTCAATCGAACAGGATGCCGACGTAGTAGCATTTATTTACCGCGAGGACTACTACAACCCGGAAACGGACCGCAAAAACCTGACTGATATTTTTATCAAGAAGCACCGTAACGGCCCCACCGGCGGCGTGGAGTTATATTTCGACCGTGAGCGCCAACGTTTCCGCTCTGTCGACACCAAGCATTCAGACCCGTTCGCTTCGTAGTAAGGGACATTTTAGGCAACTCGAACCCGGTCCTGAAATGATATAATGGGCGCAACATCATGGACAAAATTCGGTCGGCATTTGCAGAACACTGGCAATTTTTTTTGGCAGTAACGATTTCAATAGCTGCTTTATGCTTATTATTGATGTTTCGTCTTGGTACGATTACCCGGCATTTTTTGAGTACGGCCGAGCTAGCTTCTCATAAGAATGATGCGACATTTCACGGCCTGATTCATAACCCGATTAACGCTCCATACAAACTGGTAGACTTCTTATTTATCCGTACTTTTGGCGTACACAACGTATTCGGCGCGCGGATAGGCGCGACGTTGTTTGCTTTGCTAGCCTGTGTACTGTTCTTTATTATCATGTACCGCTGGCACGGGTTGCGAAGTGCTGCGCTCGCGACCACTTTGTTTGGTACCTCGGGGTGGATTCTGCATGTCGGTCGGCTTGGAACCGGTGACAGCACACTTTTGGTAATTCCGTTGGCGCTTATATTGTTCGCATCATGGCTTAATTCGACACCCAAACACGGCTTGGCCTTGTTGTATATGACTTTAGCTTCGGGTCTGGCCCTATTTACACCGGGAGCAGTGTGGTTTTTGATTGCGACATATGCGATGCTTTTCAGACCAATCACAAAACATCTTGCCAATGCAAAAATGTGGGAAAAAGCGACGTGTCTAGTCGCGTTACTGTTTTTCGTTGTTCTTTTAGCCTGTGTCATTTTTCGCTCGCCTCATCTTTATAAGTCCTGGCTTGATTTGCCGTTCGGCTGGCCGGCGCCCTTGACGATGAGCCGGCAATGGGTAGATTCGATTACCTTTTTGTTCCTGCACGGCCCGTCCGATGCCAGTTTATGGCTGGCACACATACCGATTCTTGATGTATTCACTACGTTGATGTGCCTGGTTGGCGGTTATTTTTATGCGGTGCATTATAAAAATCTTCGATCGCATGTACTGGTTGCCTTTCTAGTAATCGGTAGTATACTCGTCGCTTTAAACGGCCCGCGGGCCATGAGCTTTGTCGTGCCGATAGCATATTTGTTGACCGGAACGGGGCTGACATATTTTTTACGCCAATGGTTATCGGTATTCCCACGCAATCCGCTGGCGCGGGGACTTGGTATCGGGCTTATCGTAATGATCGTCGGCGCCACTGCCGTGTATCATATTGCCAGTTATTTCGTAGCTTGGCGATATAGCCCAGATACAATCGCAGTGTTTCGTGAACGTCCTTAATTACATAACGGAAAATGCTATACTATGTTAAAAGGTTAAAGGAGTTATACGTATGAGTCGCTTCGATCAAGCCAAAATGCTCATGAAAGTCAAAAAAATTCAGAAGGAGCTGCAAAAGCAAGTCATTACCATCGATAAAGGCGACGGAGCCGTGCAGGTGGAAATTACCGGTGAGCAAAAAATTAAGAAAATCCATATCGATCCAGACCAAATCGACCTGGAGGACATCGGCCAGCTCGAACGTTGGCTCGAGGACGCCGTTAAGGAAGCGATCTCTGAAAGTCAAAAGCTTGCCCAGGAAAAAATGCAACCGATGATGGGTATGCTTGGCGATCTGGGCTTGTAGCCAAGGCCACTAAGCAACTTACATTTTTCATTTCACATATCACATTGATATTACATTTGTCATTGATCATTTCCTACAACGACGCAATGTTAATTGATAATCGATAAATTAATGTAAATTGCTAATTGTTAAATGTAAAATTATATTATGAATATACTGCCGCCCGCATTGGAAGAACTGATTGAGGCGCTCGGCAATTTACCGGGCGTCGGTCCGCGAACGGCCGAACGGTATGCATATTATTTAGTGCGGCGCGACTTGGGAGTATCGAAGCGTCTTGCATTGGCTCTCGGCAATCTGCACGATAATATCGCATACTGCAAAAAAACATTTGCACTCGTGGCCGCAGGCCAAGATTTATCAGATCTTTACACGGACCCGAAACGCGATAAAAAACTGGTTGCCGTCGTGGCCGAGCCATTCGATATCGTGGCGCTCGAAAAAACGGGACAATTTGCCGGTACATATCACGTGCTGGGCGGGCTCGTATCACCGATTGACGGCATTGGACCGGAGCAATTACATATTGCCGAGCTCGTTAAACGCATCGACGAAGACAAAGTGGAGGAAATAATTCTTGCCACCAATGCCAGCGTGGAAGGCGAATCCACGGCACTGTATATCCAGCAGCAAATCGATAGGCGTAAAGTAAAAATAACACGCCTGGCGCGCGGGCTGCCCATCGGCGTGGATTTGGAATATGCCGATCAAATTACGCTCGGCCGCGCACTGGAAGGCCGCCAGATACTGTAGAATAGTTGATTATGACTAAACTTGTGGAACAACCAGCGGTTTTAGCGTTTAACGAAATAGCCGAGAAATCGCCGGCAAACCCCCTTGAAATTTTAGGGGCTGCATTGATTGACAACCCCCGCGTTAGAGGTATAGCTGCCGCTTGCCTCAGACGAGCGGGCTTGAGTGAGGGGCTTATGGAATCGCCAGATGATCTCATACAGACGTACTTGCTTAGACAATGTGCGCATGTCGCAGCCGATCCGGGTACAAGCGTAAACACCGATATTGACGGATCTTACATGTGGAGCTCGTTCAGAAACGCCGTGGTAGACGGTATTCGAAGGCCGGAAGTAAAAAATCGCGGCAGAGGTAATCTGGCATTGGAATTAGGCGAACCAGCCATTGATGAAACTGGGTTTGAGGCAGCAGAGATAAGTAGCGAAGTGCAAAATGCTATTTTCGGGTTAATTAAGGAACACCGACAAGTTGTTACATTGAACTTCTACTGCGGCCTATCCTACCCAGAAATTGCAGAAGCATTGGATATCCCTTTAGGAACTGTCAAATCAAGAATGTTTTATGCCTTTCGGGCTCTTCGTGAAGCGCTGCAAGAATACGCAGCGGATTATTCATAAAGAATCAATGCGGGCGCAAGGAACAATACGCTACAATAGGTACATGCAGACATACGAGGAGGCGGAGCGGATCCGCGAACTTTTAGCTGGCACGCAGCGCGTGCTGATTATGCAGGCGGATAATCCGGACGGGGATTCGCTGGGCAGCGCACTGGCGCTCGAGCAGATATTGGGTGACATCGGAAAAGAACCGCTGCTCTATTGTGGGGTGGATATCCCGTCATACCTGCGCCATTTACCGGGCTGGGACCGCGTCAGCCGTGAAGTACCGAACCAGTTTGATGTGAGTATCATCGTCGATTGCAGCGCGGACAGTTTGTTCGAGACGCTTGCAAAAAGCGGCCAACGGCATTGGGTCGCGGCAAAGCCCTGCATTATTCTCGACCACCACGACGTGGAAACAACTATTCCATACGCTACAGTCGTATGCAACAAACCGGCCGTGGCTACCGGCGAAATTATCTATGAACTCGCCCAGCAACTCAATTTGCCGTTGAACAACTCTGCAAATAATATGTTAGCCGTATCAATATTGGCCGACAGCCTTGGCCTGACAACAAGCGCAACGACCGCGCGCAGCATTCACATTATCGCAGATCTGGTAGATGCCGGCGTATCAATTCCGGAACTCGAAGAAAAACGCCGCGAGATGATGAGAAAAGCACCGGAACTGGTGCATTTTAAAGGAGAACTGCTCAAGAGGGTCGAATATTTCAGTGACGACAGAGTGGCGACTGTCACCATTTCGTGGGAAGAGATCGAAAAATACAGTCCTTTTTATAATCCATCGATGCTTGTTTTGGACGATATGCGCTTGACCACAAATACCGATGTCGCCATCGCGTTCAAACTGTACAACGACGGCCACGTCACGGCCAAAATCCGCTGCAATTACGGCAAAGGTATCGCGAATGAACTTGCCCAAAGTTTCGGCGGTGGCGGCCATGCTTACGCCAGCGGTTTTAAAGTTACCGATGGCCGACTTTTTTCCGAAATCAAAAATGCGTGCATCCGAAAAGCTGCGGATTTGCTCGATCAACTTGCACGGCATTAATGGCTTGGTTATACTAACTCTGATGACCAAATTGATGAATCAATTCTGCCGCTGCCAAACCTGTACATAGGTGAGGCTTGTTTTATTACGCGATAGGACGAGCCTCACCGGCTCGTTTTTTTAATTGCATAGACAGCGAGTTAACAATGAAACACGTAACAGAATTGCTTGAGGATACAAATCTTTATGGTTCAGGGCCCAGAATTGGCACAGTGTTTGTGCGGCCCCAGGATTTTTTCGCGCACAGCAACCTGCTGTATGCCGCGGATCGATCGGCGAAAAATTTTGAATGCATGCAGGTTGCTAACGGCTCTGAGGCTTCGTACGATACTGCTGCCGTACAGATACAGAGTTGGGATTATTGGTTTTCGAATCGTTGGTACGAAAACAAATCTGATACGCAAATTCAGCGAATTTCGGATTGGATTGCGCACCATACTTTAGATGTCATTTTGAGCCCGAGGCGTTCCGATTGCAATGGAAACATTGCATTAGGAAATCTCGTCATGCGGGCCGCGCTTCGATCGGCGAGCGAGGGCAAAAGAGACATCAGCGTGCTGGAAATTCTGGACGGTCCGATCGTGCCCGTGAACAATTGGCTTGCCGAAGCCGCGCCGCATGGCACATGGTTTGCGCACGAGCTCGCGGTCGCGCACAACATCGGATTCCGTTACGCATCGCCCGCAGACCAACCGGAATGGCCCACCGTCGCGCTGGGTCTTTCGTTGCATCCGCAAGATTTTGAGGCGCTTCCGTCCGGTTATACAGATTATACTGTTGCGTATGTCCACCACCGGATCAGAGGCGAATTTCTGATGAGTAATTCCGGCTCGTCATTCGAATCACATTTTGCCGCCAAAAGAACCTGATACGCTATACTAGGGAATAACGAGGAATTTATGAAACTGTACAATACGCTCAACAAAAAAGTTGAAGAATTGAAGCCTATTAATCCGCCGGTCGTGACGGTCTATACTTGCGGCCCGACCGTTTACGACTACGCGCATGTCGGCCACTGGTTCACTTATATCCGCTGGGACCTGCTAATCCGCACTTTGCAGGTTGCGGGGTACGAACCCAAATGGGTCATGAACATCACCGATGTCGGCCACCTGGTAAGCGACGCCGACGAGGGCGAGGACAAGCTCGAAAAGGGAGCCCGTCGCGAAGGAAAGACGGCGTGGGAAGTGGCTGATTTTTATACCAAAGACTTCCTGAATGAAATGCGGTCGCTCAACATACTTCAGCCGACGCACCTCACCAAAGCCACAGACCACATCGCCGAACAGATTGAGCTGGTGCAGAAGTTGGAAGAAAAGGGCTATACATACATCATAGACGACGGCGTCTACTACGATACGAGCAAATTCCCGAAATATGCGGACTTTGCCCAGCTCGATATCGAAGAACAGCAGGCCGGAGCCCGCGTAGAATACAACCGGCAAAAGCGCAACCCGACCGACTTCGCCCTTTGGAAATTCAGCCCCAAAGACCAGAAACGCGACATGGAATGGGACAGCCCCTGGGGAAAAGGATTTCCCGGATGGCACATCGAGTGCTCGGCCATGAGCATGAAATACCTTGGCGAGACGCTCGACATCCACACCGGCGGCATCGATCATATTCCCGTTCATCACACCAACGAGATCGCCCAGAGCGAAGCTGTTACAGGCAAGCGCTTTGCCAACGTCTGGCTGCACAGCAACCATGTACTGATAGAAGGTGAAAAAATCAGCAAATCACTCAACAACGGCATCCGGCTACAGGACATCACCGCGCGTGGCATCAGCCTGGAAGCCTTCCGTCTGCACGTACTGGAAAGCCATTACCGCTCACAGAGCAAATTCAGCTGGGTAAGCTTGGATGCCGCCCAGAACCGTCTGAATGATATTAGAGCCGTAGCGGATTTGCGCCATCAGACAAACGTCGATGTCATGCCGGATGAATTGGACCAAGTCTTCAAAAAAACCCGTGACGAAATTCAGGCCGCTATGTTAGATGATTTAGATACGCCAAAGGCGCTCGCGGTACTAAGCCAATTCGTGAACCATATGCTAAGCCTTGACGAAATACCCGGGGTCGAAGGAAAGCATACTGATGGTACGCTCGCGTTTTTTGACAGCGTATTTGGATTATCTTTAAGCAACCGTCCCGATATTTCAGATGATCAAAAGCAATTAATTGCCGAACGCGAAAAGGCCCGAAGGGCCAAAGACTGGCCAAAAGCCGACGAACTGCGCGGAATATTGGAAAAGCATGGAATCGGCGTGCGCGACACGCCGAACGGCGCAATCTGGTATCGTAGTAGGTAGGAGGAGATAATTATGGTTGGCGAAGAATTCAAGGTCGCTGCTTATTGGCAAAACGGAAATAGCGATGCTAATACGGGCAGGCTTTCAAAACGTACCAGGCATGAATTATATATTGCCGGCAGTAGAGCCTACTTCGGATTGTTTGTTGGCGTATTTGCGGCACACCATTTGAGATATAATTACGAAGACGTGAGACACGTACCCGCGATTGGACAATTGAGCAGCGAACAAGTCGCTCGGTTGTCTGGCCAGCGAGTAGTCGCAGTTCCCGTGTCCGCCGATACTGACGACACAACAGTCCATAGCATAAGGCATAGTCTGCGGGACGGCGTGCCTGATATTGAGGATTACCTGGTCGAATCAACTTGGGGGAATGGATCAATTACCGACGCCATGCGGGCTGAATTGTTTGCAAACGCCGGCAGGCTTTATATACCGGGATCCGACACTCATGTACCATTCGGCGTGATGCGGCTGGTCGAAGATACGGCGGCACATTTGTCATAGTAATCTCTTGGGGGACGTTTCAAACTTTTTATTTGGTATCGGCTTTAGCTGCCGCGATTTCAGCTTCGGGCAGCATGTGACGTTTTTCAAGCTGATCAAGTACGATTACGCGCAGACACCCCATGACCGGAATAGCGACCAAACCGCCAAGCAGACCTCCGAAGCTGACGCCGACAATTACCGCCACTAAAACCAATAACGGAGACAGATTCGTCGTATTGGCTTGGATCCTTGGCTGGATTACATAATTTTCGATCTGTTGATACAAAATATAATACGCCAATATGGCAATAGCGGTTGGAATTGAATGGAACAAAGCTACGAGCGTCACGATGATCGCGCCGATCGTGTGACCGACCATCGGAATCAGCCCGCAAATGAATACTACGAAAATAAGCGCGACAGGATAATTGATATGCAAGATGAACAGCATTGGAGCAATCAAGAACGCCGCGATTACCGCCAAGAGAACCTGTCCGTTAACATAGCCGCGGATAACCATGTACATGTCGTGTCCAAGTTCACGAGCATAATTCCGTTTGCGCGCCGGCAACAAATCGGAAAGTAAGTTTGCCCAGTGCGGGCCCTCTATCAACATCATGAATGTTAGAACCAAAATAGTAATGGTTGCGAATATACTACTGCCGATTTTCGTAACCGTCGAAACGGCCGAGCCGGTAGCATTTTTGAGCCGATCAGACAACTGGTTCGATAACGTATCCACCTGGGTTTGCAAATGATATCTGCGTACGACCTGGCCCAAACTACCATTTTGGTCGCGCACATCCGCCACGAGTTGCGGCGCAGCGCCGATGAACGTATTTGTTTGGCGGACAATCGGCGGGACAATACTTGTCAGAAACGCACCTATAATGACGATGACCAGGATGAACGA
Organism: uncultured Candidatus Saccharibacteria bacterium; assembly: GCA_963742655.1. Classification (GTDB taxonomy): domain Bacteria; phylum Patescibacteriota; class Saccharimonadia; order Saccharimonadales; family UBA4665; genus JAICLK01. The sequence continues at coordinate 318,343 of CAVUMM010000006.1, read as the reverse complement.
CGTCGCGGTAGCCAGCGACCGGCTACCGCGCGATTTGCCGGGTAACCGACCCGCGATCCAGTGCACTGGCGCGTTCAATGCAAGCGCCAGGAAGAATGACACAAAAATGAGCACCAGCGCATGGGAGGCTTTACGCAAAGCTGCCAAAAATAATATCGATACCAGTACAAGTACGAGTATGCGCACTACCGTGCGATTCGTTACTTTAAGTTCAATTTTTTCGGTATCTTTCTTTGATACGTTTGCCATATGCAACCATTATCCCTATTTGCTGCGCTTCTCGCAACATTGCCTGTACGCGGCGACCAGTTTTTCACCGACAACGCCGACATCAAACTGTTGCACGAACTTTTTTTGCCAAGCCACGATTTCAGTGCGAGATGCGGCATCACCCAATAAGCTAACTAACTTATCGGCAAGTGCGTCAGGTTTGTCCGCAGGGAACAACAATTCTGGTTTTTCGCCGAGTACGCTCCGGTAGCCTGGGTTGTCACCCGCCAACACCACGGCGTGTCCGGCAGTCATCGCCTCGAGCAATACGATGCCAAAACTCTCTCCGGCAGAGCTCGGAAATACGGCGATGTCGGCGCTCGCCAGAAAATCCGGTTTATCCGATTCGGCCACAAACCCGGTGAATTCCACGACATGTTCGAGCTTTTTATCGATAACGTACTGCTTCAGCTCGGCCGCAAGCGGACCTTTCCCGCCGATAAGCACCCGAAATCGGGGCACATCATTCTGATCACTCAAAATATGTATGGCTTCAAGCAAACGTTTGCAGCCCTTGCGCGGCACGAGCCTTCCGAGGAATGCGATTGTCAGTTCATCGCCGCCAAATCGCGGAAACGGCCGCGATTTCCGAAAACGCGCTTCGTCAATAACGTTTGGCAGCACTGAACAGCGTATTTTATAGACACGTTCAGCAAATTTTTTGGCAGCGACTGATACGGCAAAAATAGCATCGAACCGCTTCAGCGTCGGACGCAGTCTTATTGCCAGCGCTCGGTTTGCCGCAAGAACCGCGCGAGAATAAGGCAAAATATGGAAAGTGCCGACAATCGCCGTATGTTCTGGGGCAAGTTTGATAATACGGTGTGCCAGCCATGGACTATACGGCATCTGCACATGCAGTACGTCAAAATTGTGTGTTTGCAAGAATTCGCGAAGCTTCGCGCGCCCCGCCGGCAGTGGAATAGATAAACGATTGCCATTGAACCGTACTTTGAAGTTGCGGCTAAGGCTATGCACATTCGCCACGTCAGTTCGTGATGTTGCACCGACTAAATAATGCACATCGTGGCCTTGCGCACTCAACCAAGTGCCGATACTCAATACATATTGTTGTACTCCGTCAGGAGTATCGAGCGAATCATCAAGCACCAGACCTATTTTTAAGGCTTTCATTTACGAAGCAAGTGTCGCCGTTTTCTGCGGTGCGTTTTGATGGCTTTTTCGTAGAGCACTTCGTACTGATCGACGATCGTCTTGGTGCTGTATCGGTTTACTTGATCCTTTGCCCAATCACGCCAAAGTTTTCGGAGCGCATTCTCGTGCAATAACAAATCCAAACGATGCGCGAACTCATCACTGTCTTTAGGGTCTATCAGAGAAAGCGAACCAAGTCCGGTAAGAACTGAACGATATCCCGGATTATTGCCGGCCACTGTCACGATGCCCGTAGCCATGGCTTCGAGTAATACCAGGCCGAAGCTTTCGCCGTAAGGCGATGGAGCGCAAAACAGGTCGCAGGTTTGCAAATATTCGAGTTTTTGCTGCTCACTGATGTAGCCGGCAAATGTAACATCATCCAGCTGCAATTCTTGCGCTAACGCTTCGAGCTTGTCACGGTCGGTGCCATCGCCGGCGATAAGCAACGATACATCCGGACGCTTGGCTTTAAGCTGGGCAAACGCCTGCAGCAAATACTTCACCCCTTTGCGATTTTCTAATCGGCCGACATACAAGATCGTTTTGTGGACTTTGGAATCATCCCGTTGTTTCGGTAATGTAAAATGCTTGAGGTCAATAGCATTCGGGATAATTGCGACCGGGCCTTTGGTAAGCGTCCGGACATATTCTGCCGCTGCCTCCGATACCGCTACATACTCGTGAATATGCTGCAAGAGCGGTTTGATGTAGGGGACTGCAACACGCGCAAAAGTCCGGCCTACCAATGTCTCAGGGAATGCGGCATGAAATGTCGCGACATTGACGGTATGCGATCGAACCAGCATCTGCCGGCTCAACATAGGCACGCCTGGCTCATGAAAGTGCAGAATTTCAAACTTGTGCTCTTTTAAAACCCGGTCGATTTCGTCATTCAATCCGACTGAAACTTGCCCGGTAGTGTGCAGCGGATTGCTGAATTCGGCACCGCTGCCTAAAAATATAATGTGGCTGCGATCAAAATCTTCGCTGCCATCGCGCGGTTCGGGCGTAATGATGATCGCATCGTGCCCCCTGCGGCGCAATTCAGACTGGTAGGCTAGGACGAGCTGCTGCACCCCGCCGCCAAACGAAATATTGTACGGGCACACCAATCCAATTTTCATAATTACCCTTTAGTATAGCATCATTACGCTCGTGACAATACGCGGCGCAAGCGTGTCGGCAATAGAACACCCATTTCCTTTTTGCCGGCCAAGATGTTCGGGGTATGGTTTTCAATCTGGGTTACCACCACGGCGTGGTATTCGCTGAACACTATACGCATATGCTGTTCAACGATATCGTTATTGAAATAGTAATCATGCTCGGCGTAAATGTGCCAAACCGGCACATTAATGCGTGTTTTGCAGTTATCCAGCCGCAGAAATTCAGCCGTTGTTAACCAGTGCGTACTCACGTCGTTGGTTTGCCATAAATATACGTCGAAATCCAGGTACGTCTCGAATTCCGCCATTTCGATTTCGGCGAATCGTTTGCGACCACGTGACAGCCGACGGTATAGGTGTTTAATTGCGTATGAGTTCAGGAAGATATGCCGCATGGCGAATGAAAGCGGCGGTGTTGCTACAACTCGTGCTGTTATGGCATAGAATGTCCGGGCGCTTGGTTTGAATACAAAATCGTCTTTGTGGACAAAACCCACCATGCTTACTACAAAATCCACCTTGCCAGCCAGTTCCGGGTATCGCTGCAGCATACGCGTGACAACCGCGAAACCGAATGAAATACCTATAATCGTGATGTTACGTCGTTTGTAGCGCAGTTTAACAAAGGATGCTAAATAATCTGCAAAGTTGTCTATCGTCGGTTTTTTACCGATTTTATAAAAACTGTCCATGCCGCCAAACCCAGGCAAATCCGGCATGGTCACCGTCCCATAGGCTGTAAGATTCTGCACTAAGCCCCACCATCGTTCCAGTACGGCGTGATGTCCATACACGAGCAACATCTCCCGATTGTGTTTCCCCTGAGTCGGCATACGTAACATACGGCCCTGCAAGCCGTTCATGTTAAGCGGCATGATAAAATCTGCCGGAGACTGTGAGGATTTTTTAGGCATAACGTTTAAGAAAACTTTACCCTAAATGTAGAGCCTTAGCAAGCAGCGGCAATCCGATGTATTATTAGCTGATGGGAAATTTGATAAACATTTCAGGCAAACAAGGTAAAATCACGGCGTATGAAGCACGGCCGGCAGGGGAATACCGCGGCGGTTTCATAGTCATCCACGAAGTCTGGGGGCTTGTTGATCACACGAAAGATATTGCCGATCGCTTGGCCGCAGAGGGTTATCTGGCCATGGCACCCGATCTATTAAGCGATGCCATCGATGTCAAAACCGCAGCCGGCCTGCAAGAAGACCTTTTTAATCCCGAAAAACGCAATGACGTGCAGCCGAAATTGCGGGAAATCATGACACCGATTCACAACCCGGAGTTCGCCGACATTACAAATACCAAACTCTCCGATTGTTTTAATTATCTATACGATTTGCCAGAAACCGGCCAGAATATCGCCGTCATCGGCTTCTGTTTCGGCGGCACATATAGTTTCAGCCTAGCCGTCAACGAACCTAGGCTGAAATTAGCCTTGCCGTTTTATGGCCACTCGGACCATTCCGTCGATGAATTACGAAAGATTAAATGCTCGGTGCGCGCCTTTTATGGCGAAAAAGACGAAAACCTGATGAAATCATTGCCGGATTTGCAGGACAGGATGAAGCAAGCCGGCGTAGATTTCGAACCCAAGATCTACCCGAATTGCGGCCACGCCTTTTTCAACGACACGAACAAATTCGCATACAACAAAACCGCAGCCGAAGACGCCTGGCAACTCGTAATCAAATACCTCAATAATTATGCTTAAATCGCCGACGAAACAGTACGATGCGATTTTCGTACTGGGCATGAATATAGTCCGCGATGGGCAAAGCTATCGACCAACGACTTATCATGACTATGACCAATATGGCATGCTGGCCGGCGAAATGAATATACTTGCAGCTACATTATTGTGTAAGCAGGGAATAACTAACACTTTTGTGTTCTGTACCGGTACCAGCGAAAAAACCAAGGCCCGGTACGGCTCGGATGTCCCCACCGAGGCAAAAGTGTATAGCCAAGACTTTTTAGATCGCATAAGTGTCACGGCCCGACCAGCACCGGCCATCATACTCGAAGAACGCTCCGTAAACTCTTATACAAATTTGTGGGAAAGTATCGCATTGATGAAAAAGCACGGCTGGCAACGTCCGGCAATCCTTGTAGTCCGTTATCATATTCCTCGCGTGCAAGCATTATGGAAATTGCTGTCGGAAAAAGTTACGGTACCTGATGTTGACTTCCTGGTAGCGGAAGATATTGTCACCGCTGCCAAGCCAGGTATCTACGACAAAATGATAGACACAGCCTATTCTTCGCCGCAAGGGCTGAAACGTCTGGCCAGCGAAGCGCAAGGGTTTAATGATCTACAGTCTGGCAGATATGTTATAAGTGAATTCCAGCTTTCGAAACAAAATTGACTTTCATGTCGGCTTTATCGTAAAGTGACAAAATTATGGGGCGTTTTAGACATGAACCTGAAGTGCTAGAGATGCAGGCAGCAGATACTGCTAATGAGACGCTTCTTGCCACATTCAACGGAGCTTACGATCACGCACTCGCCGGATTAGATTTTGTTGCCAGGGAAGGGCTGCATTCAATTATTGCACAGGGTGCGTATCAGGACGTTCGACGCATTCTCGGTGAGAACGGATTGCTTGCAGGCAAAAAAATGGGCGAAGTAATGATCGTGAGCACACAGGCTGTGGAGGAACGTGGTTGGCGCCGCCTTACTGTGGGCGCGGCAGCTGCAGGCTTGGTTATGGGCGCGCTGGCTGCTGTGGGAATCGTATCGTACGCCAATGCACATAGCTCGCTTGGTGCGGCTCAACGAATCATCCAGACAGAAGCGGTACATGAAGCGGCGATTGCGATTAAACAAGCAAACCCATCAACGGATCCATCCAGGCGGTTTATGCGACATTCAGTTCCTGGACATCCCGACGAAATCGAACTAATCCGTGTTCATAGATTAGGCGATGGGGAATGGGAAAAGGCAGTTGTCGTTCTGGGCAACAGCGGATTCGGGCTGAACGGCGACAATGTCGTGAGCGTGACGGCTTCTGACGGCGAAAATGGCCATCTGGCTATTGCCGTAATGGTGCTGGCAAGCCCCCAGGCAGAAGTTGCATCGGGGCAATTCCCAAATAAACCTGCACAATGGGCTGCCTGGATGATTGATGCAGGCGGTACTGATTCAGAAGGATTTAGAGTCGATACGGCTGTTCCCGAAAGCTATCCTTACGGGCCACCGGGCGGCTATCCTAGTAACTCCGCAGAGCGGGTGGGCATGGCGCGTCAAATTTCGCAAATGGTTAGGCGTGAATTTACCTGTGCGGCGAGTGATCGAAATAGCGACTGCTACACGACTGGATAATTCATCAAATAATTCGTGAAATTGAACCGAACACGAAAATACGGTAGAATTCATCTGATACATGATACGACAATGGGGCGTAGCCAAGCGGTAAGGCAACGGGTTTTGGTCCCGTGATTCGCAGGTTCGATCCCTGCCGCCCCAGCCATAAGCTTTTAAATCAATTGCAGTAAATGTATGATAATACAGTGGAAAATAATACAGCCACAATCACAGGCTCAATTCCTGCCTACAAAGTAACCCTGTTTATCCTTTATGTTCTACTATTGGTAGTAGTGAATTTATGTTTAATTTTTTTCCTCGGAATTGGATCTATAGTCGAGAAAAGTCCAGGAATCCTAATCCTGTTCATATTTTTCGAAGGCTTCGCCGCCTACTACCTGTCGAGGGCAGTTCGAATGCCCATGTCTACCTCAGTCTCCGGATCTACCCTGTCTACACGCAGTCTCCTTGGCAAAAAGTCTGTTGATTTAACAACTGTGTCACGGATCCGCGGCTCTGTTATCATACCTGGTGTAGATGGTTCTGCCGCAGTAAAAGGCTTGAAACTCACAGACAATACCAACAGCGTTTATGTCCAGCTCGGCTCAATTCCAGCAAGTCAAAGAAGAGGTCTCTGGAACGCCGTTAGACCTTGTGTCGAACGAGCTCGACACAACAAGGCAATGAGCCAGGACTTCACCTTCGAGATCAAATTTTCTCGTAATACTGACCGTACCTGGTGGACCTTCCAACGTTGGGAGCCTAAATAGTTTACTTGACTGTAGCGAAAGAGAACATGAGTACAAGCCAAACGATAGTAAGAGCGTTCGTCCAGCAGTCAACTACAATTTCTCACTACTTTGGCGGTATCAATAACCAATGCTGCAGCATTAAACACCGCCCTTGCGTCGACCGCTATCATAATATCTCTCCGCCAGGCTTGTCCGTTTCGTCGAAAAGCTCATGAATAGCAATAATTTCCTTCGCTAACTCCACCGGATCTCCCTCAATAGTTTGGACAACGACCATTCTCCCCAGCCAAAAATATTGAAATTTCTTTAACCCCTGATAAATATAGTATTACTTTGTCTGATAATCTAAATTAGCTGCATTGTTGAATTTATGCTTAATCTTCAGCCTATGCATGTAATTTAGAGTGCGCCCGCTAGGATGCCGGTGATGTCGGATCTGGTTGGCATGATTGGCGTGTTGTTCATGACCTCATCGTTTAAGGCATCCGTAATGATGGCGCTGAATTCCTCGGCGGTGATACCGAAGTCTGACAATCGTTTTGTCATGCCTAGCCGAGCCGGCAAGGCCAGGATAGCTTCGATGTCCACTTCGGTAAGGCGTTCTTTGCATGAGGGACCGTTGAAACGTAGGACGCCGGGCAGCACCATGGTTAGCGCTACTCCGTGCGCAATGTCGTAACGTCCGCCCAGCGCATGTGCGATGGCATGGCAAAGGCCGAGCCCGGTAGTGGCCATTGCCTCGGCTGCCATATGAGCGGCGAGCAGCATTTGAGATCGTGCTTCGAGATCGTTACCATCGTCGAAACTTCGGGGCAAGTTAGCCGTTATCATGCGTATCGCTTGCATTGCGATGCCTGCAGAGCGCGGGTTACTATTCCTAGACATAATGGACTCAAGGCAGTGTATGAGCGCGTCCATCCCGGTGGCAGCAGTAGGCCCCGGCGGCAGACTGAGCGTGAGTTCGGGATCCAGTATCGCCGCAGCCGGCAGCGCACCCCCTACGTAAAACTTTTGCCCAGCCTTTGGGTCTGTTATCACACCGAAAGCATTGCACTCGGCGCCGGTACCCGCAGTGGTGGGAATTGCGATGAGGGGTAGGGAGGGGTTGGCAAAGTCGTTGCGGTAATCGAGGTCACGACCGCGCTCCGGATTAACGGCGGCGATTGCGATACCCTTACTGGCGTCGATAACGGACCCGCCGCCAACTGCCACTACGGCTACGCGCATGGATTTCCGCGCCATCGTGCCCGCCGCGTCTGCACCGGCAGCCACATTATCTGTGGTGGGATTAGGGCGGACGTCTGTGAACATGGCAGTCTTAATCCGCTTAGCTTTGAGCGCCGCAAGCACCCGGGCAACCACTGGCGTATCTTCCAGAGCCCTGTCGGTAACTATAAGAGCAACGTTGCAACCGGTGCCCAGAACCACATCCGGGAGCTTGCCGATGCAACCGGCGCCGAAGTACGTTACAGGTAAAGAGGCGACAACGAATTGCTTGGTAGCCAAATCTTCTGCCATGAGTGCATGCATTATGCCATATCGGGTCTACAATTGCATAGTTCTGTTATCATATTGGAATGAAATTAATCTCCACCAATCCCGCCAAAAACTATCAACCAGTCGGAAAGGTTGATATATCAACACAATCCGAGATACAGGAAAAGGTCGCCAATGCCCACGCTGCTAAAAAGGCGTGGCGAGAGCTCGGGGTCGCCGGGCGCATTGAATTACTCAGGCCGATCCAAAAGGAGCTGCTTTCGCGCCGCGATGAAATCGCCAGGCTCATCTGCAGCGAGGTGGGTAAACCAAAATCACAGGCGCTGGGTGAAGCCAAAGGTTACCCGGAGGAGTTAGATTGGTTTTTCGAAAACGCGCCTGCTGCGCTAAGAGATGAAGTAACCTTTGAAGATGAGCATTCGGTGCACAGAATCGTGTATGAGCCGATCGGCGTCGCGGCAGTGATCACGCCCTGGAACTTCCCGTTCGGGATGGCCATGTGGGGTATCGTGCCAAACCTTATAGCCGGTAATCCAGTGGTCTTCAAAGCATCAGAAGAGTGCCCATTGGTAGGCAAACTGGTTGATGAGGTGTTCTCCAACCATGGGCTTCCGAAGGGTGTTTTTACGGAAGTGTACGGTTCGGGCGATGTCGGCAAGCAACTGGCTGAAAGCGACGTTGACCTGATTTGGTTTACAGGCAGCACTCGCACCGGAAAAGCCCTGTACAAGACCGCTGCTGACAAATTTATAAAGGCTGTGCTGGAGATGGGCGGCTCAAACCCCTGCGTGGTTTTTCAAGACGCCGATCCTGGGTCTGCAGCTAAGCTGATATATGACGGCCGGTTTTATAATTGCGGGCAAGTTTGTGATGCGATCAAACGGCTGATTGTCCATGAAGATATCAAGGAAGAGCTGTTGGCCGCGCTGAAAGCCGAGCTGGAAAGCAAGAAAGTCGGCGATCCCGAAGACCAGGCTACTGACATCGGCAGCCTGGTAGCGAAACGGCAGCTGGATCTTCTGCATGAGCAGGTGACAGACGCCTTGGGCAAAGGCGCAACGGTGAACGCGCAAGTATTGATCGGGAAACACTTACAGGGCGCTTATTACCCTCCGACCGTATTGGATAACATCACCAAGGACATGAGGGTGTGGCGCGAGGAAGTTTTTGGTCCGGTATTGCCAGTTGTAACGTTTCGCACCGAAGAGGAAGCCATCGAACTTGCGAACGGCACGCCGTATGGCTTAGGAAGTCGGGTGATAACGAAAGACAAGGAGCGAGCCGAGCGGATGGCCTCGCTGTTAGAGGCCGGTACTGTAGAAGTAAACGATGGCAACCATTGGCTTACCTGTAACCCCTTTGGCGGGTATAAGGATTCCGGCATGGGCCGCGAGCATGGCTTTCAGGGTTTCAGGGAACTAAGCCAGGTTAAAGTTATTTCCAGTTCAAAATAGGGGTGCAGAGCAGCGTTCGCACAACGATCCATGCTGGTATTATTTCTATCTACGTCAAGAAAATTGCGTTTTCCTTATATATCTAACGTAAATTCTGTGTCAATTTCCAAAAAGTTCTATTTAAAAACTGCCGTCCCAGCCAATATCTTCGACAGATTTTGAAAACTGACATCTACCCGGTCTATCAATCTGTGTAAAATCGGTAAATTGTAACATTTCTCACTGCTCTTTGCGACTTTTATAAGGTAGAGTCATTAGAATAAATTAGGGGGGTTAGCGATGAAGATAAATTGGAAACAGCACGCACATACTAATGGGGATGCAGTCTCTCCCAACACAAAGAAAGGCAGCGTCAGTAAATTCCGTAAAACTGCAATCGTTGCCGCGACGGTTGCCCTGGCGGCAGGCGGGAGCCTCGCCGTTGCCGCACCGGCGCTCGCCAGCTCCAGTGTATGTACCCGCTACCCTAACGGCAGCGGCAACAAACTCTGTGTTGCTACGGTGAATCTCGTCGATGGCACCGTTGTCACCGGCAACAGTTCAACCAACATACGCAGCATTACCTTGCAAGACCAGCATTTCAAGAATCAGTCGCGAGAGGTGTACCGGCTCGTATTCGCAGGTGACACATCAAAATGCGTCGGCCTATCCTCGGCGGGAAGCGCGACAATACGCGACTGTTCCGGCAACAGCAATTTCACGAACTGGCAAGAGGCAAAAAATAGCGATAGTTCAGTAACCTGGATCAACAACAGTTACGTGAACGGCTTGGCCTGCCCACTCTACGATTGTGTGCTGGCCTCTGACGGTACCGGCGGTCACCAGTTGGTCGGGGAGCCAAGCGGGACAAGCGGCGGCTTTGAGAAATGGACGCCGGTGCCTTAACCAACGCGAACTATCAGCTATCCTAAGCGGCCCACAGAAGACCCGTGTTTTCCTGCCGTCAGGAGCACGGGTTTTGGATATTATGAGGAACCATGATTGAGGACGGAACCTAATTTTTATTACTCATCCGAAATTTATGAACGCTATTTAGCAAAATCTGCACCTGCTTCATGTTGTGCAGGGATACGGAGCAGCCGGACAATATGTATTTCATTTTGCCCGTTTTGAGAGAAACTCGAGATCCCGAAAATGCGAATCATTTTGTGGGGTAAACACGCCCCAGGATTGTCTTCTGCGGGATTATGGGATATAGCTAGGTGTATAGGGCAAATAATATTGCGGCATCCGCGCTGGAGTCTATTGACGAGAACACACTTGTTACGATCACGGGTGAAAAGTTAATTTCTTTAGCTAAATAGTTCTAACTCGTAGCAGGTAATCAACGAATAGTGAGCCACGTCATTTGGCGTCTACAATTGTAGTGTCTTGCCGGTGTTGTACCGGATATTGCCGCTGAACACGTTGCCTTAGCATTTGGTCGTAAACGCAGTAATTGTTCCGCCGCCTTGGCCGCCGTATTTCGGGAAATAGAGCGTCGAAAAGCGTTTGCCGGTGAATTTTGTTTATTTACATTTGATGGTATTGTTTGTTTAAGGCGATTTATTTTATGTTATAATATATTGATAAAGCGCTCGGGACCTGTAGTAATTTAGAAAGGGCAGTTGCATCAATGTTAAGTGAATCACGCAACTATTCTTTATCTCCATTGCGCTATGCATATTTATAGATATTATATTTCGAAAAGTTACTATGCCAGCAACAACCTCGTCAATTAAAATCGCGGGAAACGAATGTATAGTGTTTCCGCCTGGATCGAGCATGCTCGATTTAAGCCCAGTCGCGCCAAATAGCGGTGGGGTCGTACTAGCCGGTGACGAAACTTACTCAATGGCACTTCCGGAAAAAATTTCGGGGGAGTTGAGGCAGCAAATAGACAGCATCTTTTAGCAGGACGCGTCGGCCGCATGACTATAGTAGATTCAGGCCAACAAAAAGAAACGACTATGGGTGATGAACAGGAAGCGGTAGTTGCTGACGAGCGAACCGGCGATTACAGCGGGGAATTGGGATATAACAACGAAGCTACAACGACAACTGCGGAAGACCAGTCCGATATTGTAACGAACGCTGATGATTTAGAAAAAGAAAATATCGCTTTAGCTCGCCGAATGAATCGTGATGCAGTTAATAAAGGGCTCCTGATAGTCCCCATTTCTGTCCCTGGACAACGCCCAGCTACGGAAACTGAGATAAATACCGGCAACGATCATGTCGTGAAGACAAGAAATGATATGGAAGAAATCACCGGCTTTCCATGGACTGAGGCCCTTCGTATGAACGGTGTGCAATTCCACACCCGCATAAGTAATACAAAAGCGGCCCTTCAAGCAGCCGAAGCTATGCAGATTTTAAATCCAATTCTGACGGCACCGAGTCTTTGCGGTCCGTTTCTGGAAGGAGATTTTGCCGACAGGCTTCGCGTCATGGAGCAATTCAGCAATAAGCAACGAGCGCACTTAGTTCGAGTCGGTCTTTGGAACGGTAATGACCCCGATGGGCTAAGTTTTGCCAAATGGGACGGATTGCTGCGCGGTAGCGTGCAATTCCAAAGCTGGCGCTACTTAATGCGAAGGATCGTCTCGCCATGGGCGGGAATCTGGGAAGATCCAGCTCCTAACTCAGTTGATGAATATATCTATTTCGCTCACGAAAAATTAGCGAGCGGGGAAATTGCCACAATTGATAGATTTTTCGGACCGCACGCCGATCGTTTTCGCCCGGTGGTCGATAATACGGATTCAACGACGTTTGAAAGTCTGACGTATGATACTTTCGCCGGGAACCAGCAGCTCATTACGGACCACCACATTCTGCATTCAGCAGACTTTACGGCGCTTGAACGCATGGCGATGGAAGGAAAGGATGTTGTCAGTTGGGTGGCAAAAGCGGTTGGAATTGCCCAACTGGACCGGACCGAACGACTATTCCGCGCGCACGAGCAAATGATAGCCGTTTCCCGAATGGGAACAGACGCCATAGTTTATGACGGCAATCCGCATTATTATTTAGATTATCTGATATTCCCGCTGGTCCAAGATTCGCCGTTGTTCAATCAGATGACTCCGGAACGGGACAAACGTATCCATCAAAGCTTTACGCCGCAATATTTCACGCTGCAAGCTCTCAAGCAATGGTGCAAAACCAATGATTCACCGCCGAACATCAGGGCATATTACGATCTGGGTGTCGGGGCGCCTTCTTATTATTTGGTAGCTCAATACAATTCGCTGCCAAGCGACATGGATCCGGTTGAAAAGGTCCGATACATAGAACACGACATGGGACTGGCTTATCGTAAAAAATACGAACAGGTAGCATAAGCAAGTTTTGTTATTGCAATTTAGTCGTTATTAGAATGGCAGTGCTTTGCCGGTGTTGTCCCAGATGTTGCCGCTGAAAGAGTTGCCGGTGCCTTTGGTGGTAAACGCGGTGATCGTGCCGCCGCCCTGGCCGCCGCACTTGGGGTAGTACAAAGTGGAGAAGCGGTTGCCGGTAATCTTGATATTGGAAATGGCTTTACCGCCAGGATTTTGACCGCCGTAAATGCAGTAACCGCCGCCGGCTACCAAATTGTTGCTGATGACACGGTTATATTGCCGGCCGAAATCTTCGAACAGGCTGATGGCGTCTGTCTGCGAGAATCGATTGAACACCGTGTTGTGATTCAGTGTCAGCGATGCGCCGCTGGCACCATTGCTGGTCGTGCCGTTCACGTGGTCGCCGGATCTCATTGCCATATCGTGGATATAATTTCCCTGAACCAATCCTTCGTCGATTTGAATTCCAGTCGAGATAAATGAAATATTATTATTCAGGAGTTTCGTTCCTTTGGAGTCGCCATAAATATCTTTTATGCCCGCCAGCAACCGTTGGCAATCATTTGAAACGCTTTCGGTTTTGCCATTACATTTTTTACTAGTACTCGGCGGCAGACCGGCAATCGTCGTGTTTTCGATCGTCACATTCGAGGTGCCATTATTTTTTGCGCCAACCAACCAAATGCCGAAGCCGCCTGGATCGTTAATGCCGGTAATGTTGACATTCTTGATGGTTACATTGTTAGCTTTGACGACGATTTCGGTATTTTTCGCAGTTACGTTCTGCAATACCGCGCCGTTCGCGGATATCAGGATATCTTGATTCTTGCTGTCGTACGTCCAGCCGTGGCCGGTATTCGTTCCTGTTTTTAGCGTGCTGGATAGTTTAGTTCCCGTCGGCGGCCCGCTGTTGGTCCCGTCAGGATAGCCGCATACGTGTGGGTTCTTGGCGCAATTCGTTTGCATGGTTGCCGCATGGCTCATGACCATAACATAGGTTCCGATCGCACCGATAGCAATCACTATCAGTAACGGTATGAAAAAATGGCTGAAGCCGCGATTGTTGAGTTTGAGTAATTTCATTACGTTTTTGTTTTCCTTAAAAATTATACTGTCTTATTTATAAGCGTACTTGTCGATAATTTCAATGTCAAGGTAACGACCAGTCGACGTTGCAGCTGCCAGATGATTGATTTACACTTATAAACAATTATGAAAATCTCCGAAGCAGAGCAGGCGGACGTTGATGCGCGTTTCTTGTTGGCAAATGAACGGACATTGCTCGCCTGGATTCGCACGAGTCTGGCTATCGAAGCCGGCGGTGTAGCACTTGCGGCCGTTCACAAACAGCACAGCTTCCTCGGCGTAATAATCCTGCTGCTTGGCGCGGTCGTAGCTTTGATCGGATACCACCGTTTCCGGGCCGCCGACAAAGCAATTCGCAGGCACAAACTGCCCCCGCAAGGTGTTGGGCCGGCATTACAGGTTTTTGGAGTCGTTGGCATCGCTTTAGTATTAGCAGTCGCGCAGTATACATTCTTGCGTTAGATATTCAGGAGCTAAATCAAGCATAAGTGCTATTATTATGCGTAATGGCCGGACACTATTCCGCAACGTACCGTGACACGGTTCGCATTTATTGGCAACATACCGAGCGATACCGTTCGACGCTGCTCTGGTTTTATCTATTGATGCCCACGGTAATTCTGGCTGAAAATTTTGCCATACCTTATATCGGATCGCAAGCAATCGATAAACTTAGCAAGCATCCACACAGTACTATGGCGTCTTTCATTCCATTGCTTTTGGTTGCGGTCGCAGTCGGCGTATACACCATTGTCATGTGGCGGATTGTCAGCCGACGCCAATGGCGCAGTACTATAACAATCAGTAATGATCTGGCGAAAACAGTTTTCAATCACATTCTGGCCCAAAGCGATAGATTCCACACCGAAAAATTTGGCGGCGCGCTGGTGGCCGCAGCTAACCGGTTTACCAGTGCTTATGGCGGGCTAGCGGATAACATTGCATACAATCTGTATGGACTATTGCTTTCATATATTTTTACCGTTATTATCCTTTGGCCCAAAGCTCCAGTTTATGTCGCCTGTCTTGTTATTCTTTCTATTGGGTATGCATATGTAATGTATCGTTTGCGCATGCGCGAGATCCCATTTAATGAAGCAAACGCCAAAGCCGCCAGCGGTCAAAATGCGCAGTTGGCTGATACGATTACCAACGCATCAACGGTACGCAGTTTTGGCCGCGAAGATGTTGAGCGCACGCTGTTTGAAAAACGGCTCGACAGGTCGAAAAAACGCGGCCTGGCGTTGATGCACATTACGACAACAAACGAATATTTCAGTGCCAGCTTCACACAGTTTATGAGCGTCGCGGCATTAGCGGCTGGTATCGTCGCGGTTATTCAATTCCATGCCTCTGTTGGCATCGTATTACTGCTAATTAGTTACACCGGCAATATTGTGGGAAGATTATGGGATTTGCAATTTACCATCAAAGGCATTAATCGTGCACTCGGCGACGGGCAAGAGATGAGCCGATTGCTAATGATGAAACCGGATGTTGTCGATCCGGTCGAACCGCACGCAATTGCAATCGGTAAAGGCGGGATTACGTTTCAAAATGTGGACTTTAGCTATCCCGAATGGGACGGTGCCATGCTGTTTCATAATCTTAATTTTTCGATTGCACCAGGCGAACGAATCGGTCTAGTCGGACCTAGTGGCAGCGGTAAAACGACCATCACCAAATTACTACTAAGATTTGCAGATGTGTCTGGAGGCGAAATCACGATTGACGGACAGAATATAGCCAATGTCCGCCAATCTGAATTGCGTCAGCATATCGCGTATGTACCACAAGAGCCTATGTTGTTCCACCGCAGCGTTATAGATAACATTCGCTACGGACGTCCGGATGCGACTGAAGCCGAAGTGATGCAAGCCGCCAAACACGCTC
Source organism: uncultured Candidatus Saccharibacteria bacterium (assembly GCA_963742655.1). Classification (GTDB taxonomy): domain Bacteria; phylum Patescibacteriota; class Saccharimonadia; order Saccharimonadales; family UBA4665; genus JAICLK01. The sequence goes on along the minus strand of CAVUMM010000006.1, from coordinate 302,431 downwards.
GCGCCGACGAATTTATTTCCAAACTGCCGAAAGGTTACAACACCATGGTCGGCGAACGTGGCGGCAAACTGTCCGGCGGCCAGCGCCAACGAGTTGCTATCGCTCGGGCTATGCTTAAAGACGCCCCAATCCTGATACTGGACGAAGCCACCAGTGCGCTCGACAGTCACAGCGAAAAACTTATCCAAGAAGCCTTGAAAGATCTGATGGAAGGTCGAACTTCTATTGTTGTTGCCCACCGTCTTTCAACCATTGTAGAGCTCGATCGTATTATGGTGCTGGACAAGGGTAAAGTTATAGAGCAGGGGACACACCACGAGCTTTTGGATAATGGCGGTTTTTATAGTCGTTTATGGCACCACCAGTCCGGTGGATTTTTACAAGGCAAAAATAAGTCAACCGAACCGTCAAATTCTGCGCAATAGAGCGGCTATTTTTTAACTTCTCGCGCTTGTTAGCTTTTCATTAGGACAGATTCACGCTCTCCAGTCATATCTTAAGTCACTAAAGCAGCTGTTTGTCTCTGTTAAAATTTATTAGTTTCTTATGCTTTAACATTGACCATTTGTCTCTATTATGGTAATATATATTACTTATGGCAGAGGTGCTGTTAGGAACAACCACTGAAGAACTGGCCAGGATTGCTGAATGGCAGCCTGAGGCCCTTATTAACGGCGCACCGCAAGAACAAGATGCCGCCGATCAGCCGCTCGCATTAGCCGCTAAAGGCATTAGTTCCAGGGGGATTCGCGTTGATGTTGAACCCTCGCCAGATGGTATTACCAACATTGCAACTACGCTAGGCAACAAAATTCACGCCGTTGCCGCTCATGCTGCCGACGACGAAATTGGGGGCAAAGTGTGGTGGGAAAAGAAGAATGCTAAAGTCCCATTCAAAGTGCAATATTGGTCGCTGCTTGCGCTTGAAGCAATCCAAAAATATAACGATTCGCGCCGTGCCGCTCGGGGCCAAACAGTAACCAAATTATACGAAACTTCATTATTGCTTCCCGAAGAAGAGGGAAAAGTGGCAGCTTACCTCGAAAATGAACTTATCAGAGAACAAACACTGATCGGCGAAGTTGGACCGCTCGCGGTTGCCTTGAGTATAAGCCCCACTCCGCTTGATCCCGGCCAACACGATGGACAGTTCGCAGGCTTTATCGCAGCTCATGAGGAAGATCTTCCGAACGATTTAACAGGCCAGCTTGAAAAAATTTCGACGCACCGTTTCGGCCACAACGGCAATCTAATATATTGTCCGACCGGTCGCAGTGATGAAATCTCGCTCACTCATAGCGAAAAAGACGCGACGGCCGCCCACTACACAGATGCGTTTGCCGCGCTGCTCAAGTCTGGCAAGGCGCTCGATCCAAATGAACTCGCCGTGCGGCAGTTTAAAGATATCACCGGACAGGAAATTGACGGCTTTACTGTCATACACGAAATAGCAAGCCTCATTAAAAGCGGCCACTTGAGATTTCGAGTTGTCGATCACAAAACGCTATCGCACATCGGATTCTCGGCAGAGCTCGAGGATTTCTGGTCTGAACATGAGGGTGTTTTGGCGAGCATTTTCAGCAACAGTAATCTGCGTAAGCGCGGGAAAGCCCATGATGAACTTCGACGACATTGGATTAGTTACGAGCAGAATGTCGCGGTAAAGGCTCTGGCATACCTGAATCTGTTCGCGCTTGGTCTGAAGGGCCACTACGCTCAGCAAGAAACGTCCGACGAGGAGATCATAACGCTTGACGACATAGCGCCTCGCATTCAGACGAGTATACGGCTAATCGACGCACCGATCGTTGGCGAAAATAGTCGACCGTTTGACATTCCCGGCCAACCCGAAGAGCTACCTTACAATACGAACATACTTCTTTCGGTTGCCGGGGTACCAAAGCAAATTACTATATTCGAGAAGAGAGTTTCGAATTTGCGGGTCAGACGATTCTGGCCAAAATGGGAAGCAAAGCAATATGCCGACCAACTCCGCAAACAGTTTGTTGGCCGAATAATTCTGCGCCAGGCAATGCAAGAACAATCGGCAAATTAACCGCCGAAGCTTGTGCTATAATCTCGCCCATGACTGTAGCACAATCAAAATCCGCAACGCTCATTGGCGTTCCGCTTGACCTTGGCGCTGAAAATTTGGGCGTGGATATCGGGCCGCAAGCTTTTCGATATCAAAAAATTGTTGGCAAACTCACCAATGTTGGTTTTGCCATAACCGATGCCGGCAATATTAAGTGCCGCGAACGTAAGGATCTGAAACCCGGTAATCCGCGAATGCACTATCTGGAAGAAATTATTCGCGTGAATTCGGAATTAGCGCAGGCGAGTGAAGCTGCAGTTAGAGACGGCCAAAAAGTAATCGCACTTGGCGGTGATCATTCCATAAACCTTGGCGCTGTCAGCGGAGCATCGGCGGCCGTCGACGGACAACTCGGACTCATTTATTTTGACGCACATGGGGATATGAACACCGACGAAACGACGCTCAGCGGCAATATACATGGCATGCACTTAGCATCACTTATGGGCTTTGGCGCGTCTGAACTCAAGAACGTTCATAGTTCAAATGTGAAAATTGCCAAAGAAAACTTGCTGCACATCGGCGGTAGCGATTTTGATCAGGCGGAGCTTGACTTAATAGCCCGCGAAAATCTGCAAGCCTTTACGTTGTTCGACCTGCTGAGCCAAAATCTATCGCCATTATTTAAAATGATTGATGATTTAGCGGCCAAAGTTCCGCATGTCTGGGTCAGTCTGGACCTTGATGCTATCGACCGTATTTATGCTCCCGGTGCCGGCATGCCGAATGCCAAGGGACTAACGTACCGCGAAATCGCCACCATCGCCGAATATATCGGCCGGACTTGCCCAGTCGTCGGTATTGATGTCGTTGAGTACAATCCGCTCCAAGACGAAGAAAACAAGACTGCCGAACTCGGTATCGAACTTATCGCCAAGTTCCTCGGTAAAAATTACAGCTGGTACACCAATTACATGGCCCAGAACAAAGTCGGATAGCCAGTGGCTTTAAAATCACATGTCGTTAGATCTTTCAGCGACACTGAAATTGATTTTACTGGGCAACTTGTTCCGGGCCAGATTGCGTTTCAGCGGAAACTTCTGCCCGAGGCAGCGTAAAAGCAAACGTGCTGCCTTTGCCCAGTTCGGAGCGAGCCAGCCCGATTTTGCCGCCCGACATTTCAACTATCAGCTTTGATATGTACAGTCCGAGCCCGGTTCCCTTGGTATTGTCACGGCTCAGCAAACTGCTGCCGGCCTGCTGAAACTTTCGAAATAGCAGCCGTTGATTTTCGGCTGACATGCCGGTTCCCGTATCGGTGACCGCGAAGCGCACATAGTTACCGTCAATTTGCGCGCTTATCGAAATGCTGCCGCTATCTGTAAACTTTATGGCATTTCCGACAAGGTTATATATAACCTGCTTGAAACGCTGTTTGTCTGCTTTGATCGCAGGCACAGCCATGACATTTGGATCGGCAATCAAAGACACCGTCTTTGACTCACACAGCGCATGCAAATCATGAACCACGTCTTGCACGATTCCGCCCGGTAAAAAGGCTTCCGGGTTCATCTGGATTTTGCCTTGCTCCAATGCCGAAACATCCAAAAAATCATTCACGATTTGAATCAAGCGGACGGCCGATTCGTGAATATCATCGATCATCTCAACGACGTCATTATCTGGTAATTTATCACCGTAATAATTTTTTATTAGCGAAGCATTACCCCTGATCGCCGTAAGCGGCGTACGCAATTCGTGTGAACCGATAGAGAAAAATTCATCGCGTGAACGCTCGTGCACGACCTGCTCGGTGACGTCCTCCACCAGTACTACGGTACCGAATTGCTGCACCGCCAGACCCGTTTCATTCACCATCGGTGCGATAAACAAGCGCAAGACACGTTTTCCGAAATTAACAGCCTTAAATTCCAGCGCCTGGTTCGTCTGCAAGCTCTGCTTCACTCGTTCCTTTAGTTGGAAGCTGGGCTGTAAAAGTTTGTCAATTGTGTCAATATCCCAATGTACTTCTTGCTCCGAAATTTGTTGACGATCGCTTACGATAGCTTTCATGGCCAGCAAGTGACGAACCGACAAATTCGTGAAAACAACCTGCGAGTTCACGTCACACATAATCAGCCCCATATGCAGACTGTCGAGGAACGAATACGCCCTGGATGTGGAAGCTATCAGCTGTTCGGCGCTCTGGGCAATCTTTGCCTCCAGCTGTGTTTGGTACGTGTCGTTTTGAGCGTATGTTTGGCTAATTTTCTGTAGTAATCCCTCGATTCCAGGCGGAAGTTCAGCCGTTTCACCGAATACTTCGCGGATCTGACTGCTTAATTGTGGGTGGTAGTTTGCGGGTTGCATATACTATTTTGGTATAAATCCGTTGTTTATCATACCGGTCAGCGTGCAGTTTCTGGCCGCACTTTTATTCTGTTTATTCACCAATTGATACATGGGCATCGGTTCGCTATTGTTGCTGATTACTATTTGAATCTTCATCGGTTGGCTGTGCGACCGGTTGTGCTTCATCCATACCAAGTACGCCCTTGACCAACGCCACTACCTGCGCCGGCTCAGTTTCGCTTTTTACGAGCGCCTGGATTGCACCTTTTTCTACGGCCAACTGTGCTATACGCATATCGGATAAATTTGTCAGCACAATGACCGGGATACTTGCCATTGCCGGATCTTGTTTTACTTTGGTAAGCATTTCGATGCCGTTCATATTTTTCATCATGATGTCCATCAGGATGATGTCAGGATGGAATGTTTGAAGTTTAGCCAGACCTAATTGGCCGTCTTCTGCCAACTCGATCTCAAACGCTTCGAGCTTAAAAAGCTTCTGATATAGACGGTATATCAATGGATCGTCTTCAACTAATAATACTTTTTTCATAACGGATTGATTGACCTTTCATTACGTGCAAGTATAGCGAGCGTCTTTAGGCCTGGCAAGAAAGCTTAGTACGTAGGGCGAACGACGATTGTCGCCCTGCGCATTACTTTTAAGACTTAGGCAAAAGACCAAAAAAAACAATATATCGTTAGAAATCAATATGACTTATAAAGTTATGCACAGCTTTTTTTAACGCGAACTTACCAGTCGGTACTTTGTTTTTAATATTTTCTACATCATTCATCACACCATGTTGGTGTATTTCATTTTAAAAATATTTACAAAACGACCGAAGTATATGATTTTCAATCACTCAAATCGTCCACGATCGTGATCGAACGTATTGATAGAAAAAAATCCTCCCTGATAATGTTCGACGATAAAATGTATATGTTAAATGTCAATAATTTTTACTACATATTTGTGTTGACATCTTAGTTATGATGTATAAAGTTAATGTTATAACGAAACAAGCGGGGTTTGTATATTGTGAGCGGGGTCCACAGTATCAGTATAAATAGAAGTGATAGCAACAATAATGCTGCAAATAGAGTATTTACTGGAGCTATAAGACCACTCATAACACGTCTCCGTTCCTCTTCAGGTAAAAAACAAACGATCATTATAGCTATGATGGCCCTTGCGATAGCAGGTATCGGTGCGGCAGTGACTTATGCGCTTGCGGCCGTAGGCCATGGCGGGGTTAACGATGACCAGATAAAATTCAGATCTTCAGATTCGCAGCCTCCTGCTAACAATAATAACATCGGCAATGCAGGCGGAGACGAATCCGGAAACAATAGTGATCATTCTGTTCCCGATGATAAAACAAGCACGCACAATTCCAGTTCGACATCCGTCATTGTAAACGGGCAATCGGTGCCCGTACCTCAAAACGGCCCATACGACACTTCAGTTGACGGTGTGCGTGTGCGGGGAAATAATTCTCAATCAAGTTCTTCAGCGGGTGGGTCTGCAACCAATAAATCATCTACATCTGTGAGCATACAGTCACAGTGAGATCGGAGGCCGCCCAATCTGGATTTCGCATGTATTGTCGTTCGACGGTATCCGCTTAAAAGAGTGCTTTATTTTTGGCGAATGATGCTGGGTGACAAACCCGGGAAATAAAACTAACCCATAACAAGGAGGGTAACAATGGTCAAACTTAAGATAGCTCGTGTTGCTGCAGCTACTGCTGCCTCAGCAGGTTTAATCGCCGGATTCGGTGGTATTGTTGGTGCTTCACCAAGCAACTACTTCGGTAATCACGACCACAACAATGGCTCGAAGTCTATCACTAACATTAAGACTATCAGCAAAAACAATGTTGCTGTAAGCAACAACGTTGCGCAGACTGCAGTTAGCGGTGACGCAAACGCCAAAGGCAGTGATAACAATAAGAGCAACAACGACTGGGGCTACAGCAAGCACCACGACAATAACAAAGACCAGGGTAACAGCGGCGACGCGACATCTGGTGACACCTCAAACGAAGCTTCGTTTGAGTTGGATGGTACCATCAGTAACAGCGCGGCTCCTGTGGCCGGAAGCTACGACCAGCAAGGTGGTTCGAACCACGGTGGAAACCTTACTATCAATGACGTAAAAACTGTTAGTGTCAACAATGTTGCTGTAAGCAACACCGTTGCGCAGACTGCAGTAAGCGGTGAAGCAAACGCCAGTGGTGGTAACAACAGCGGTAACGCAACAAGCGGCAGCGCCTCCAACATGAGCGACGCCAGCGTAACGCTTGACGTTTCCAACTAACACAAATCACGCCTGTTTATCCAGCAGGTATACGTGAGTAGCGGGAAGAGCTGGGTCTATACGCTCAATTCTTCCCGCCAAGGGACAATAATGTGGGATAACAACGTCAAGAAAGAACTGCAAATTTAATTCAAATTGTTATGAATACTATGAAGAAGCAACACCTCGTAGCCGGCACAATTATTGGTGGATTATTGCTTGCCGCAACCATGCACACAACAAGTACATTTGCGCTAAACGATAGCTCATCGGACACAACGGATCCGTCCGCAAGTGCCAGCCAAACTGATCCTACAGTAACGGATGCTCCGGCCGCACCGCCGGAAGGCGCAGTCGCAGACGGGTCAACGGCCACGCAATCGGCCGATAGCTCGGTCGATTCATCGCAGTCTACGACCTCGGTGAGTAATCCGTCTGACCTAACGAACACTCCGTCTGCAGACCAAAGCGCAGGCACAAACAACTCACCGGCGGACCCATCTGGCGGCAGTGTTCCGTCTACGGATAATGACTCTGCCGCAGGCAACAACACTGAAGTAGATAATACAGTTAACAGTAACGCGCAGTCCGGCGATGCAACGGTGAGCGATAACAATCACGGCGGCAATGCGTCTAGCGGTGACGCCAGTGGTATTACGACGCTCCTTAACGCAATCGCGTCAACTACCGATCTCAGTGGCGGACTGCAGACTTTTCTGCTCAACGTAGGCGATACCAATGGCGACATTGTGCTTAACCCGAACCAGCTGCTCGGCGGCGCGCTGTCAATGCCAATCAATAGTCCTGGCCAAAACGATGTTGGCGGCCAGAACGACACAACCATCAATAACAACGTGAATCTGTCGGCTACATCCGGCGATGCCACTGTGTCCAACAACCGCCAAGGCGGCAATGCAACAACCGGCGATGCCACTACAGAAGCCGACATAGTTAACTTAATTGAGTCTCTCATTAATAATCAGCAGGCATTTCTTGGCGTCATTAATATAAACGGTACACTTAACGGCAATATTCTGCTGCCGGCAAGCGTGATTGATCAGCTCCTAAAAGAGAAGAGTGGTGACGGGAATCCTAGCGACTTTTACGCAGCCAACAATGTTACGGTTAACAACAATGTCAATTTGTCTGCCGAAAGCGGGACAGCCTCAGTTATAGATAATGACCGCGGCGGCAATGCCACTTCCGGCAATGCCACGACTAAGTTAAACATCTACAACCTGATAGACAGCCGAATTGTAGGCGGCAATGTACTACTGGCGTTCGTAAATGTAATGGGCAGCTGGTATGGACTGCTGATGAACGCACCGGCCGGCACTACAAGCGCGGCACTAGGTGGTGGGATCACACAAGATTCACAAGGCGACACCAGCGTACCTGCGTCCCAGGTTTTCGGTGTTAATAACGCAACCATCAATAATAACGTTACGCTTACATCAAAAACCGGTGACGCTACCGTTTCCGGCAACCATCATGGGGGCAATGCGACAACAGGTAATGCCAGCGCGGTGGCAGACATAGTCAACATTCTGGGATCGCAAATCAACCTGTCGGGCTGGCTTGGTATCCTAATAATTAACGTTTTCGGCACTTGGAATGGCAGTTTAGCTATCCAACCAACATCCAGCCAGAGCCCAGGGGGAACGAGTGGCGGTCCGAACCACCATACCGGCGGCAAACACCACAATAAACCAGTGGTCAGCTCAATGGGTAATGGATTTGCGTATTACATTTCATATTCATATCAAGATAACCCGATCATAGCCAGCACCGCGCATGTATTGGGGGATTCGAACGACTCCCAAAGTCAAGGCGGGCTTGGTGGTACGAAGCAAGTAGCTGTAGTCTACGACCATTCAAAACATAATTACAAAGGATTGGCTGGTCTAGTATTAGGCGGTCTTGTCATCGTATTGTCAAGTGCAGCCGGTGTATACCGCTACTTGACGCTCCGCCGCAAACAAAACTAGATACCTCTATTTCTAGTAATCGACCTTGTGTAGCCAAAGATCTCGTGATGATCGCCGTAACCGGATATGACTACAGCGATACCGACCATACAGGAGTGAGCATTATTGTGATATTATGTTTAGATATATTTTGAAATATACGTGCGTGGAATGAGGGGGCGGAATACTAGATGACTATAAAAGATATCAAGCTAGAGCAAAGCAATGATGAGTTAATACTCTCTGCAAAGTGCAAAATTAGAAAGTTCGGCTGGGACGAAATATATTTTAAAACTAGCGTCCGCAATAAGGCATTTGTTTTTGATGATGCCAGTCCTTTCGCTGCAGCCCTGTTATTACCGTCCATGAAAAAGGGTGAGGATCTTACTATTCACGGCACAATTTCTAAGCAGTTATATGACGGCATGCTACGCATTATGCGCGACGTATCGCAGTGGGGGATCGGGCTGAAAACAATTAAAATCAGTGCTGACCGCTTAGCCAAGGACACTCAGGATCCAGAAGGAACGGGAACGTTTTTTTCCGGTGGTGTTGATTCATTCTATACATACTTAAAACATAAACGCGACAAAACCAAAACAGGCCGCGTGGATAGTCTTATTTTTGTAAATAATGGCTTTGATATTGATCCACGTAATAAATCACTTTGGGATCTGACGCTTAAAAATATTACAAAAATTGCGAAGGATGAGGGGATTAGACTCATAGTCGTTGAAAGTAATATTAATACCCACGAGTTGTTAGCCCCGATTGTGCCATGGGACTACATTCACGGGGCTTGCTTAGCTTCAGTCGGTCTGTTTTTGCGCAACGGTCTGCGGCGTATCTACGTTCCGTCTACGCAATCTGTCGACCAACAGTTCCCATGGGGGTCTAACCTTGCGCTTGATAAATTATGGAGTACAGGAATCACGAAGTTTATTCACGATGGCAGTGAAAGGGAGCGATTAGACAAAGTGGTTTCTGAAGTGGCCAAATCTCCGCTGGCGCTTAAATATTTACGGGTTTGCTATAAAAATACATCGGCCGCCTACAATTGCGGGAAGTGCGATAAGTGTTTGCGAACCATGGTAAACCTCTATATTGCCGGCGCTTTGGACAAAGCTGAAACGTTTCCCCGTGAACTTGATATTGAGCTAATCGCAAACACTCCAACAATAGAGGATCAATATGGGGATATGTATCACAAAGAGAACTTGGACGCCCTGCGCAAAAAAAACCTCAATCCAGAATTACAAAAAGCCATAGAAAAAAGTCTTAACATAACCAATTTTACGGATGAACCCGATAACGCGACAAAGCTCAGACGCAATATTATTTACCTTGATCACATGTATTTCAGGGGTCATATGTACAATACGTTATCTAGAATGTTCGGGAAAAGCTTCAGCTAGGGCTCAGATATATGACTTATATTTTACCTGGACTGTTGTATGTGGTGGATAAAAGCAATATTCTTCACCATCATGAGCTTGACAACGCAAATCTTAGAACCTATCATGACACTTACAAGCATATTGAAGCTAGACCGGTGACGATTAATAGGGGATGGGCACAGGAAAGTATTTTGTAATGGTTCATACCTTTGCAGCCCAAGAAAGGATTGACTTATGATTATAAAGGACATCCAGTTAACCCGAGACAACAAAACTGCCGTATTATCCGCGCGCTGTAAAATTCGAAAAATTGGCTGGGACACGATCTATTTCAAAGTCGATGCAAAATTTGCCGATTATTTATACTCGGATGCCAGCCCATTTGCCGCAGCCCTTTTGATACCATCGATGAGGCGTGGCGAAGATCTGATTGTACAGGGCAGTATTTCAAAAAAAATGTACAATGGTATGAAGGCGACGATGCGGGAAGTGTTGCAGTGGGAAATCGGGCTAAAACCTATCGAGATTCGGGTTGATAAGTTAGTCGCCGATCCTCATCAGCCAAAACATACTGCGTCATTCTTTTCGGGCGGAGTAGACTCGTTCTATACCTTTTTAAAGCACAAGAAAGACCGGAATACTTCTCACCGGGTCGATAGCTTTATATTTGTCAACAACAGTTTTGATATTGATCCTCGCAACGAGCGGCTTTGGAAAGTAACGCTCAATAATATTCGAAAGATAGCGCAATCAGAGAATATTGAGCTAGTAGTCGTTGAAAGCAATATAAATTCACACGAATTGCTCGCACCGATAGTTACTTGGGATTATATTCACGGAGCCTGCCTGGCTGCTGCAGGACTTGCACTTCGGAAACGGTTCGGGCGCGTTTACGTACCATCGACTCACTCTGTTGAGGAGCAAATTCCCTGGGGCTCTAATTTGGCACTTGACAATAATTGGAGCACAGAAACTATAACGTTTTTGCATGACGGCAGTGAAGCCACCAGGCTTGACAAGGTTGTCCTGCAGATCGCACACTCGCCGACTGCACTCAAGCACCTGCGTGTTTGCTACAAAAATACGGCCGGAGCTTACAATTGCGGCAAATGCGACAAATGTCTAAGGACGATGGTCAACCTGTATATCGCGGGAGCTCTGGACAAGGCTCAAACATTTCCACGTAATCTCGATCTGGCACTCATCGCCAATACGCCGACGATTGATGAGGAGCATGGCGGACCCATTTTTCACCGAGAAAATCTGACAGCACTCCAAAAGAGAAAGACCGATCCCGATCTTCAAGAGGCCATTACAGCCAGCATAGAAGGAACGACCGTATCTAAAACTGGCCACTTCGAAAAACTTATGTCGGGTGTCGTGCGCATGGATCACGCATATATCGGAGGTTACCTATTCGCTATTTTGTCTGCTTTGTTTGGTAAAACTTTTTCGAACTAAGTGGAGCTCGATTTATAAATCTATTTTCATGCCATACCACGAAAATCTAAAATCCGGGGTGGATCGGCGTACGTTTTTGGCTGGCCTGGCAGCGGCCACACTAGCAAGTGGGTGGTTGCTATCCGGAGATGAAAGCAGTGCACGGCCGAATTCAATCGGAATTGCGTTCGGTGATAGTCTCTTCGGCCTGCCGGATGATGAACTTTTTCGCAGGCTTGCACTCGTAAAAAAACTTGGCGGCACTACGATCCGCTTTGACTATGACGGAGATCGCGCTGGTGTTGGCGAAACAGCCGATTACGACTGGTCGTCGATTGATCCAATCATGAACGCTGCTGCACAATTTGGATTTGGCGTGTTAGCGACAATTAGCTTTACGACGCCGAGAGATCGAATGCGGCAATGCAGAAGCGATTACAGCTGCCAGCCACGTGACCCACATGATTTGGCTTTATTTGCAAATGCCGCCGTTATGAGATACTCGATTTACGATATTCCAAAGCTGAAGTGTAGCGTTTGGAACGAAGAAAATATCCAGCCCGGTGGACCCACGCCCGGCAAATACATAGATTTGTACGATGCCGTTTACGAAAGTATAAAATCTGCAAATTCTGATATTCCAGTCCTGGTCGGTGGGCTTGCGGCAAGCAAGTCAGACGGCAGCAGCATGTCTCCTGTTGTTTTTTTACGCGCCTTATACGATGCGGGCTTAATTACATTTGACGGGATGGAGCTTCATCCGTACAGCTATCCGCTGCTCCCCGAGGAAGCTGACGAGACAAATGCGTTCACGCAAATCGAAGGCAGCCCTCGTGTGCCAGAGCTTTACGGCAACACCATTTTCGATGTGCTTGACGAACATGGAGATGGAGACAAGGAGTTAAGCCTTTCTGAGCTAGGTGCGCCGACGAACGGCACGGGCGCTACATCTACTTCCAGCAACCCGTTTCCGATAAATTGGAATTACAATACTTCATATGTCAGCCTCCATCGTCAAGCCCTGACAGTTGGGCAAAGTTTGACTCATCATTTTCGTAGAGCTAATGTTACTGACAGGTTGATCGATACTCTATATGATTTACCGGGGTATCCGTCGCCGCAGCGAAGTTTTGGCTTGTTTTTCTCAGATGGCCGGCCTAAACCGGCAGCGCGAACGTTCCGGCGCGTCGCTTTAGTAGCCTAGCAGCGCGGATCGTTCTTCACTTTGCTTGCTCTAGTGATTGGTCGCGATCGCCTCTCGCATCGCGTAATAGGCCGGCTTTTTACTTCCGTCATGACGAAGCAAACCGAAGAAGTTTTCTGTCGAAGATCTTGAAGTACCGAGATCTTGATAGGTGTACCAGTAAAATGCCCCAAGCCATGGCGTCTTTTTGTATATTTCTGATGACTGCGCTACCATCTGCGCTTGCAGCGCCTCATTAACATGGTCGGGGTGCACGGTGAAATTGTAGTTCGTAGTCGTGGCAATAGAACCGGAGCCGTTTGTGGGCGCGCCGAATTCTGTTATCCATATTTTTTTGTTAGAATCATGATTTGCCGCCATGATGGTACGGATATTAGTGGGCAAGTTAGCCATCATAGACCAGCTGTTCCAGGTCGCATAGTAATTCGGTAACGCCGGAAAAGAGTAGGGATGGTAACCAAGCGCATCGAAATATGGCTTTGCCCCGGCGGCGTATAGCTGCGACGCATACGTCAGTTGGGCGATACTTTTAGGCGAATCATCTAGCGCCGCAAGGCCGCCACTAATGACCTGCGCACCGCGGTCAGCTTTTTTAATCGCTTGATAACTAGCCTTTAATAGTTTCGTGTACGCTGCCGCATTTGGTGCGGGCTGCCAAAAGCCTTCTACGTTCGGTTCATTCCAGATTTCCCAGGAATGAACGCCCCAAGCCTCATAGCGTTTGGCGGACACAGCTGCGAATGCCGCGAATCTAGCGTCGCTGGCCGGTTCGCATTTTTGTCCTGCCTTATCCGCACACGAGGGAAGCGCGGCCCATGCCGGTGTGTAGGCAAGCGTTCCAAGTACTTTTATATTATAATATTTTGCTGTCGAGATTACCCGATCCAGATCAGACCAATCATATTGCGTGCTATTTTTCGGCTGTACATCCGCCCAAGATACGTCTATGCGAATCCAACCGACGCCCATAGCCGCCAACGACTTTAAATCAGTATTAAGTTCTGACCTGCTTAATCCAGGCAGAGTGTCCCCGAAAGCCATTCCGAAGGGTTTAGCTGAGCTGCGTTGTGCTACGTGCGCTAAAATTGGCTGTATGCTTTTGGGAGGTACCTTGCCTTGATATACTCCGGGCTGGTGTCGTACATAAGTTTGCCCATGAGGCGTTGGAGCATATGCAACTTGGGCATATGTTCCACCCGCGATTAATGCGATCGCGACAGCAGCTGAAGCAGCAACCAACAGTTTCACCCTTTTGCTCATACGAATAAAACGCTTGATCAAGGTCTGCTTACCCAAATCACTGCCTTTGCGACCCTTATAACCATTGAGACGATAAATTTGTTGCATAGCCAAAACTAACGTTATACTTACTAATCTATGGAAATATCTCACCCCCGGAACACCAACTTGAAAACGAAGCTTAAATACTCGGTTAAAGTCCTGTATAGTGAAACGCTGTTCCGAAATTCAGTGTACCTCATGCTCTCTACGGGTACAATGTCTGCCTTCGGTTTTATATTCTGGTTAATCGTAGCTCACTTATATCGCCCTGACCAGATCGGTATTGCATCAACCCTCATATCTTCGATGAATTTCATAAAATATTTTAGTTTGCTCGGATTCGATAGTACATTTATCCGGTTTTTGGCAAAAACAAAACGCAAGAACGAACACATTGATACGGGATTGGTGATCGTCGCCGCTTGCGCATTGATAGCTGGCAGTCTGTACGTGTTATTCGCGCCGCATTTTGCTCCTCGGCTGATATTATTGCATCAGCATCTGCTGCTCGGGATCGGCTTTGCAATATTTTGTATCGGCGCGACCCTGAACCTGGTAACTGATAGTGTTTTCGTAGCATACCGTTCCGCGGGATATAACCTGTTGATTGATGGGGTTGTCGGCAGCGGCACGCAGCTGCTGCTGCCGATCATCCTGGTCGGCATTGGAGCTTACGGCATTTTCGCGGCCCAAGGTTTAGCAGCCTGTTTGGCTATGGCTGTAAGCATTTTAGCGCTTACGAAATGGTTTGGCTATAAACCCAGGTTCAAAATTAACCGGAACGTGCTTAGCGAGGTCAAACATTATTCATTCCAAAATTACCTTGCAAGCCTGCTCGATACCATCCCGTTCATTGTAATACCCATCATTATCCTGAACAAACTTGGCGCGTCTTTGGCCGGGTACTATTATTTGGCATTCATGATGGCGAATCTTCTATTTACGGTCGTATACGCTGTAGCACAGTCATTATTCGCAGAAGGGTCTTTCGGGGAGCGCGGGCTGCGGCCACTCATTAAACGTGCAGCCATTTTTCTGGGAGCGTTGATAATACCTGCGTCAATCCTTTTTGTCTTTGTCGGCCCATATATATTAGAAGCGTTCGGCAAAATTTACGGCGAGAACTCCAGGCAAGTACTGATCGTGCTAGCTGCTTCTGCGCCATTTCTGGCAGCGTCAGCCATAGGCAGTATCATCATGCGTATCACTAAGCAAACCGGCGCGCTCATATCAGTAAATGCACTTTACGCGTTAGTCGTGTGCGGCCTGACTGCCTTATGGGCGTCTCGCGGGTTAGTATGGGTTGCTGGGGCGTGGTTTGTGGGCCAGTTTATTACTGCGATCGTTACATATCTGGCGCTGGCTATGCGCCGACGTCCTGCGACCGGAAGTACGCCTGTTTGATCATAATACCCGTTTCACGTGCCCTGGCGGCATATTCCGGCACGACTTTTCGCAAATGTTCGACGTACGTATCGCGTTCAATTTCAAGCTTATCAAATAGTGATATGAGTTTGTCTGCCGTAACGGCTTCGATGGGCAACACCCAAGCATCAAGTTTCAGATCGCGCATAATACCGCTTGTTTTGTGTTCGTATTCAATCGCGATCGCCGGCACCTGCGACGAAAGCGCAAAAATGACAGAATGAAACCGGGTGCCAACCAGGTAATCAAGTTCTGCAAATACGGACTTGATTTCGTAATGGCTATATCGCCTGTCAAGCACCAATACATTATTATTTCGTCGCAACAGCTGACTGATCCTATTTCCGACAACCCTATCGTCATCATTTTGCAATGTTGACGTTACCTGCGGAATAATTGCCACTTTTAGCCCCTTGGACTGAAGATAGTCGACAAAAGCCGCCATTTCTTTTTCGTACGTGGACTGCGCCTTATCGTCCAGCCAGGCGCGAACGGTTACGCCAACGACTTTTCCGTTTGATTTTGTTGCTCCAAATAGTTGCTTGCGCAGGTCTGAACGCGCAGGCGAATCAAACATGAATGCGCTATCCGGTACTTGGACGATACGTGTTTTATCAAGGCCCATACCCTGAAGTAATGCATAAGATTTGGCTTCACGCACCAGTATAAGATCGACTTTGTTAAGGCTGAACTTGGCTAGCCGTTTTTGCATTGTCTTCGGATACGGCCCGAACGACTGTGCATACAAATATACCGGTTTGCACAATATCTTAGCCAGCCAAATCTGATGGAACAAGAGCATCAGCAATATGGTGCTTATGTGGTCATCGCGGGCACGTAAATAGCCTCCGCCGACGCAAACCTGCATGTCTGCATTCACCAATAATTCCATCGGTTCGTGCCATTTTTTCGGTAGAAATAAGCGGCGACTGGTATTGCGAAAAATGATCGCCCACAATAAGGTATAGCTCATCATACCTGCCGCAAATAGCAGTTTTCTGATTCTGTTATTGTGCCCCGGCGTGACCGCTCCAAACATGAGCGCATTGTGCATCGTCACGCCGTCGAGCTTCGTTCCGGGGCGAATGGCATCAATCGTTAAAATGTCCAAATGCGGAGTTTTAAAAGTCCGCTTAAGCTCGGCGATCTGAGCCGACACGATCGCCGCGTCACCGTTATTGTATGTAGAATATGCATGACTGAGCAGAATGTTCATCGATAAATCTTTGCCCCTCCGTTATCATAAATTAAATTCTTCGATTGATTCAGGAATTGCATCGGGTATTTATACGCGATCAGGTTGCCGGTGAAAGAAACCGTTACTTGATCTTTGGTTACATCAGTATATCCGAGCATGACATATGAATTACGCTCCACAAGACCGGGCGTAATACTCTCACTGGCATTGATCCCCGTAAGTGAATTCAATCTGGTAGCCGTAAACAGGTCGGTTTGCACATCGGCTTGTGCGCCAGGCTGTTTAAGCGCGTTCTGCAGCCAGAAGCTCGCCTCTACTTCTTGCTTGTGAAGATAGAATGTATCGTAATACTGCCCGCTGTTATTAAGATGCAACTGCGGTTGATAGCCGCCAAGAAGCTGCGAAATTACTCCGGTGGAAGAAAAAAAGAATAACAAGGCTAAAGCTGCCGGAACCCAGCTTTTGAGGAAACTATTTCTGAAATAAACAGTCAGCGCACATGTGCCGACAACCAGGAACAATCCGATTAACATAAGCGATTGCTGGAACGCCCGCAAAATCCCATACGCGATCGACAAGTATGGCAGCACGACTTGCATCGCCAAAAATACCAGACAGCCAATTCCTAACAATAAAAATTCCGGTTCGATTGATTTGTTGAATTTCTTGCGGAAAAGCACATATACAAAGCCGATGGCCACAAAAATTTGCAGGAGCTTTGCGGACGTCTGTTTCAGTGTATAGTTTAGATTACCGACATCAATATGCGCGCTTGAAAGCTTCTTACCCAACACGGAAAGCGGTACGACCGACTCCGGTACGATTGCAAGGGGATAATTATAAACTGTCGCGTTCGAAAAATAGGTGTCAGCCGGCGCCGCATCACGCTGCTTCGCGACGGTGGTCTGTTGGTACAAATGGAGCTGCTGCCGAGGCGTTATTTCGGAACCCGATAATAAACTATAGGTAACGTCGTTGGAATGCGAGTCTTCTTTTAACCCGCTGGTGATATTGCTGATCGTCGTACTGATCACGCTAGTGGCTGTCGATGTGTCAGTCAGCACTGAATTCCACAAAAAGCCCGCGACGGCCAATGCGGCAACCATAAAGAACGTGATATTGGGCGCCAGACGTTTTTTGCCGGCTTTTGGTAGCGCGATGCTTGTTTGCCTGAGGAATTTCCATCGTCCGATACGGACAGCTAGCCAATTGAAAATCGGTCGCATCGCCACCATCATCACAAGAATGAATACCGTCGAATAAGTCGTAGAATAATGCGCCAGCACCATACCTATGCCGAATACCAAAAAAAGCCATCGACGGCACTTAAGCGTAATTCGCACATCAAATATTATGAGCAGCATCAAAGCCAGGAATAAGAAGGCGATTTCCTGTCGGTTCAGCATCGGCATGTCCGTTATATAAGTGGGGAAGGCTATGAAATAAATTACGGCCAAAAATGCCAAGCCGCGTGATAAGTAACGCCGCATGAAAAGGAATATCAATACCGGAGTGGTCGCAAAAATTATCTGAAAAAATACTTTATATACAAACGGATCGGGAACGCTTAGCATGTTCGCAAAAATAGTCGGAAGAATAGTAATGCTCAGGCACGCATTGAAAGGGTCGCGAAACACGGCTATATTCCAAATCCCATTCTCTTTCGCAAGTTGAAATACCCTGAACTCGCGCTCAATATCATGGCCCGTCGTATACCATCCCCTGAGCGATGTCATCAATAGTAACGACAAAGCCATCATATAAATAGCCCAGGCGAAAGTGTTGTCGTTCAGACGTTTGCGAAAACCGAACAGTATACATGCATAGCCGCCCATCATGATGAGCATAATCATGGTTAATACGTTAGTACCGCCATTATTAAGACTGACCGCGCCCATGACACTCAATGCGATAAAAGCTAAAGGTGTTAGCGTGAACACGACATCCAAATATGTTTTGCAAATAGATTTAAACGAAAATCTATATGAAAAGCCTTGCAGCCTATACCAACTCCAGGCCCCAACCAGTAAAACGAGTAAAGTCAGCTCAAATAATAGTGGACGGCGGTCAAGCGGTCTTCCAACATGCAGGTGGGGCAATATGGTATTGCTGATCAGCACAATTAATATGATTTCAAGCACGCTCCAACCAATAATTTGACCGAACCGATGCCAGAAAGGTAGACCTCGTTTGCCTCTTCCCAGCCCCAACACTGTCAATAGTCCCGGCGTAATTATAAGCATGGGGAAGCCTATGATATTCAGCAGCCCGAACGCGTTATCATGCAGCCAAGCGAAGGCCAAAAATATAATCCAGATATAGGCAAGGCCTACGAATAATCCTGAACGGGTTAATTTCATCTTCGCTTCGCCTCGACTTTTTTGTACAAATTCTCAACGGCATCCGTAACTTTTGTCCAGGAATACGCTTGAGCCGCTTTAAAGCTATTATTCGATAACTTGGCGAGCTTTGACGGATTAGCAAGCACACTGTCAAGCGCTTTGGCGAATGTCGGTCCCGATGGGTTACCAACCAGCAACCCGATACCATTGAGCAGCTCTGCTAGGCCCGGCACGTCGCTCGCTATTAACGGCAACCCGGCTGCCATTGCTTCGAGCACGGCCAACGGCATACCTTCGCGTTCCGAAGAAAGAACAAACGCGTCAGCTGTACGATGAAATTTACGGATTTCATCTGGTTTTTTATAGCCCAGAAACGATATATTAGTGAGTTGCCGCTCATTGGCGAGTTTCTCGAGATCTTCGCGGTCTTCGCCATCGCCGATAATAGTCAGCGTTGCTTTCGAATTGATAAGAGCCATGGCTTCAACTAGAATATGAACGCGCTTTTGGGCTGACAAGCGGCCAACGTATAGCAGCGAGTACGACTTTTTCTTTTTTTCAATACGCGGTTTGAAAAAATAGTCTTCGCCGACACCATTTGGAATAATGGCGATATTTGACCGTGCAACGCCATAGCGCTTATGTATGAACGCCTGTTGTACATCGGAAAATACGATGACTTTACGAGCCTGCCGGATGACTGTTGGCAATACCAGTTTTTTATATACCAGAAATAACTTGCCCAGTGGGCCTGACGGCTGCAGATCGAGATGGAAGTGCAGCACGTACTCAAGCCCGCGCAGCTTGGCGACAATCATAACGAGCTCGGGATAATAAGCTTGCGCGAGATGCAGATGGATAATCGAATTACGCGGCAGCCGCGTAAGTTGCATCACGAGCCCAGGCATAAATGGCGTATGAGCGAACTCTATGGCTTTGAGTCGTTTAACACTCAAGTGCGGCATACTTGAATCAATTGCATTTTTTGTATGCCCGATTGTTGATGTCAGCACCAATACGTCAAAATTGCGCTGCGCCAAATGCTCGGCCAACATTTGCGTGACAATTTCCGCGCCGCCAAGGTGCGGCGGATAGTAACCCATGACATGCACGATGAGCGGTTTTGCCTTAGGCATTGTCACTTGCTCCAATTCCTGAATGTATGCAGCCAGTCAATAAATCGTTGGTTTGCTCGGCACGAGTATCCCATGAAAAACGTTCTTCAACCCGTTTGCGGGCGTTTTTACCGAATTGTAATGCAATTTCAGGATTATCAAGCAGGTAATTGATTTTATCCGCCAGGGCAGAGCTATTTGCCGCAGGAACCAGAAAGCCTGTACGATTGTCTTGCACGACTTGCGGAATACCGCCGACTTTCGTGCCTACCACCGGCAAACCGCAAGCCATCGCTTCAACGGCCACCATGCCGAAACTTTCACTCAACGAAGGCAGAACGAAGACGCGCGAATCTTGAAAGTGCCGGACCAGGTCCTTACCATACTTACCGCCCACGAATTGTACGCTATTGGCGATACCGAGTTTGCGTGCTTGGGTTTTATAGCCCTTTTCTCCATCACCTTCGCCAATTACTGTGAGCGTTGCCTTCGGATGTTTTTCAATAACCCCCACGAACGCATCAAGCAAAAATTGAAGCCCTTTGTAGCTGTTTGATGCCTCCAAGCTCCCAACAAAAAGCAAACTGTCGGCAGTCGTTCTTTTTGCCGGCGGAGTAAAGAAATTCGTATCTACTCCCGGCGTAATTGTTACCGATTTATCCCGAAAAGCCGCTAAAAATTCATCGCGCATAAGGTCGGAATTACAGATGACTTTCCCGGCAAGCCGAAGCGTACGGGGCAATAACTTCTCTTCATAAAAACGCACTGCCTGGTCGACAATCGGACGACCCTTATCTGCTGTCGACATGTGATGATGATAGGTGACGACAACCGGCAACTTTTTGATTGCGCGAACAGTAACATCCGCTAAAAATGGTACCGGAGCGTGGGCGTTTACAATATTGATGTTCTCTTTTTTGCAAATCCGCTTGATCGTAAAATACCACATCGGATTGATGGGCGTATTGGAAACTTTGAGCCAATATGGCAGCTTGTGGATTTTTACACCCTTATACGATGCAAGCTTGCTGCCCATGAAACCGGGAGTTCCCGATGTCGCCACGCTGACATCCCAACCGTACTGCCGCTTCAGCGAACGGGCGACACTGTAACAGTAAAACTCCGCACCGCCAAGATGCGGCGGGAAATATGGCGCGGCCAGCAATAAACGCTTGGGTTTCAGGCTCATCAGTTCGCCGTTCGTTACATAACGGACCGATTTGTTGTTTGAAATATGGCTAAGCACAGCTTCCAGTTTTTCCCATTCACCATGTTGGTCGACTTCCCATGAATGTCCCCACAAATGAAAGACACCGCCGCTTTTAAGCATTCGATCAAATTGTGCCTTTGCGAGATTGTCCCACTTAAAGTAGTGCAGCGTCTTGAGTGGATTGAACTTCACGAAACGCGCAATTTTCCATAAATCCTGATAGTGGTTGTACGTATTGATGGTAGTTTTGGCTGTAAAAGGAGCACCGCCAAAACCGTATTCGTGGCGCCAAACGGTCCTGGCGTACGCAAAGCCAGCTTCGCGCACCATCGCTACATGCCGTTTCTGGTAGCTGCCGCCAGGGTAACAAAATGATGTAACGGGTTTGCCTGTTAATTTTTCGAGGTACAATTTAGAATCGATGATCTCTTTGCGTGCGACTTTGTCCGAAACGTAACGTAAGCGAGGATGCGTCATAGTATGGGCGCCTATTTCAAACGATCGGCTGATTTTTTTAATCGCTGCGTCGCTCAATAATTCGGAACGGGGGAATTCGTGATCGCGCGGTGAAATATAAAAGGTGGCTTTGATGCCGTACTTTTTTAACAACGCGGCCAACCGCTCATCGAGCTTATGGCCATCGTCCCAACTTGTTGTCACGAGCAGCTCTTGCATGCTTTAAACCTTTCTCAGCCAAAGATGGATTGTTTCGTGGTTATTTAATAACTCAACCGTCACAGCCACGCGTTCAGCAGTCGTGGAAACGGTTACCGGTAACGCAACGATTGCGGTTTGTCCGTTTCCGATAGCAATGTCATCCTTATCGACTATATCGGTCACACTTGAACTTACAAAACTAATTTGAAACGGATAGGTCATGTTTCTCGCTTCTAAATTATGCACCGCGAACGTCAAAACGATAGTTTGGTTCGGTTTATACGTCGCGGGCAAGTTGCTGGAGTACGGAAAATAGAGCTCAGTTAATCGTTCCGGCTGGTGAGTCGTCGCGGTTTTCAACTCACTAGGCTGCCGTACCAAAATCGAAGCAACGGTAATGAATATAAGGGCAACAATCTCTGCCGTTATGACGACGTTCTGCACCCTTTTACTTAGTAAAGCGCGCCAAACGGCAACCCAAAAAAAATGGAACTTACGCAGCATTTACGGTTCCTGCAAACATAAAACAAGCTCCCTGATGCAAACTACCGACCATGTTGCGCATAATAACATATTATTTTCATATATGCATAAGCACTCCTTCCGCAGGCTCACTAAAGTAAAGCTTCGCCTGCGAAGTGGCTGGCTAAACAGCCACCTCGCTGTATAGATTGAGCAGTTTCTGGGTATGCAGCTCTCTGTCGAAATTAAGACACGCGTAGTTTCGGGCGTATTGTTTGGCTTTGGTCAACTTTTCTTTATCGATTTTAAGTTCGGTCAGGGCTGCAGCAATCGTATCCGGCGTTGGCTCTATGAGCGCCGTACGCTTACGATCGAGCTTGTATGATGCATAGGCCGGATCGTCGGTGGTTACAATAGCCAAGCCGCTTGCCATGGCTTCTTGGATCGTAACCGGAAAACCCTCGCCCTGCGACGGCAAAACGAATATGTCACACATTTTAAATATTTCCGGTGCGATACGCCGTTCGATAGTTCCCAGAAAATGGTGATCACTGCGTCGGTGACCCGCCGGAGCATTGCCGCCTGCAAAAACAATATCAAGTCCATGTATCTCGCTCATGCCAAGCAATTTAGAAAAACCTTTTTTTGGCACAAACCGTCCGACAAACAGCGCCAGGACTTTATTTTTGGGTAGCCCATACTTTTCCCGCAGCTTTAATTTTTGGCTGACCGTTGCCGGGGTAAACGACTCTGTGTCCACGCTGTTTGGCAAAAGTTTTATCTTTGTGCCAGCTATGCCTTTGCTCGCCAAAAACGCCTCGACTCGCGAATTAAGAACAATGATTTTGGTGCTGGAGTGCATAATAAAGCTTCCCGTAGTCGCGTATACGATATTCTGTACAAGTTGAACGATTTTTTTGGGGTGAGGGACCATATCAACATGCTGGGTCAAAATGAGCGGCTTGCCAAATATCCTGGCCCAAAATGCCGCCGCTAGTGAAGTCAGATAAAACGCATCGTGCGCATGAATAACGTCTGATTTCTTGACGGTTTTATAGGCATGCCACAATAAAGAGGGTGCGAATATCGGAAAAACCGCTCCCATTTTTCGTTCAAAATAATTCCAGGCGGGGATACGGCGAACTTTGTATCCGTCGGCTTCCACGGTGCCGGCCTGGGCATCACAAGCGCTTGTGGTAACACTGACCTGCTGGCCGGCTTTGGAGAGTTCTTTAACTTGATTCTCGGCGACCACTTCAAGCCCGCCAACGTGCGGTGGCAAATAGCTTACGAACACCGCTATTTTCACGCCTCGTCCTTTATTGTTGCGCCGTCCTGCTTCGGGCCCGGCAACGCCCATGCGATGTTTCGAGCGAGCATTGTGAGAATACGCATACCGTCCTGGAACGGGCGTAAACTCGTTTCGCCTTTGCGGTGTCGGTAACTGATGGGTACCGAATACATTTCAAAGCCCATGCGCGACATTTTTGTAATCATTTCCATCTCGATGCTAAAACCGTGCGATTGAAGATTGGGCAGCAGCTCGTCAATAACACTACGCTTCCAGGCAAAATAGCCGCTTAACACATCGGTGACATTAACTTTATAAATAAGTCGCGTAAGATGTGTAAAACCCCAGTTCCCGGCACGATTTAAGTACGTCATGCTCTCGCCGTGCAGCTTACCGCCCAGACGCGATCCAACCACTGCATCGCAGAAATCATGATGCAAGGGCTCAAGCATGCGCAATGCTTCCTCAGGGCTGTAGGTACCATCACCGTCAAGCATGACAACATATTCCGCTTTGGCCGGAATTTTCGTAAAGCCAGTACGGATGGCGAAACCTTTGCCTTGTTTCTTTTCGTTAAATACGCGAGCACCGGCCTGTTTGGCGGCCTTTGCCGTGCCGTCCGTAGAAGCATTGTCCACGACGATAATATCAAAATCAAAACACGTTTTTGCTAAACCACTCTGATGAAATCCTCGTATCACTTTGGCAATACCAGAAACTTCGTTATAGCAAGGGATGACTACCGATACCAGCTGTTTGGGCATACTCATTGTTATTCCCGGGCACGCACCAAATAGCTAGCATTATGTTCGCCAATGTTAGAGAAAAGAGCAAAAATAAGTGGGGCAAAAAAAGGCACACTTTTTGTGCGCAGTAGCAAATCCTGCATTTCCGCTACAACAAAAAAAGGCATACTTTAGCCCTCCACTTTTATAATTCAATTCCCATTAAGGTACTCTCTCTGTTCGTGTTACATTCTACATAGGAGATTGTAAATTGCAAGTAAATATCATACTACTTGCGACAAATATCACATTTTTTGGTGTCGCCGGGGTGCAATTTTTATTCCATTTACAGATATAATTATGCTACTTTGTAGCAACTTTTAGATTTTTGCCATTATGTGGTTTTATTTACTATAAGTTTAAAGATTGCATTCACTCATAAACATACTACACTATATATGTATGAATTTCGTCAAAATTTCTGCAGAGCAATCATTACCACGCCAAATCATATTGCTTGGCGATACAAGTGATTATGATTGTCAATTTCTTGGAAGTGCTGCAGCGGAAGCTGCGACCCGACCTGAAGTCGAGCATCTCATAGTAAGTGGCGGACACAGCTTCTTGCTCGGTGATACTGTTGACGCCCCGCCAGAGGCGATAAGGATCCGCAATTTTGCTCGGGGTGCCGGGCTTAACGCGTGGGGAAGCGCGTCAACCGCATCAGAATCTTTTGAAACCTATTCGACAGATTTGGTCGAAAACTTCGCGTACGCCACGCAAAACGGGTACATAAATCCAGCCGAGTCTCTCGGATTGATGTCCAATCGCAACAGGCGGGCACGGTCGATGGGCAAGTTAGTGCTTCCTGAAACAACCATTGTCGCAATACCGCTCAATCGAAAAAGTGACTTGCGAAGTGTCGTCAGGGAATCGCTCATGCTTGGCTTATATAAGCTGGCATTTCTTGGAGTGGAACGCGGCAACATCGACGAAATACTGGACCGAAATAATCTGATCCACGATACCTATCGATGCAAACGTGCAGCGCCAAAGCTCGTGCGGGCGATCGCCCGATCTATTTTCGGGCAGAGACCATCGGCTCCATCCTCCGATACTGGGCCGAATTAAGGTGTTTAAAAAATTGTAAAATTTAAAACTGCCGGATGAGCCGGCAGTCTTAAAATGATCAAAGCTTAAGAAGTCTTCTTTAAGTCTCGAGCATTTGGCCAAAATTATTTCGCCATGAAGCGCGGCGACGTACTGACGTCTTACGCTCAAAGAGGTGATTATGCGTTCGCACCTTGTTCCATGGTCTGCTGTGCAACCTGTCAACCTTGTCTTGTTTGTATTGCCATTGGCTTGAAATGTCTGTATTTAGGTCGTCTTGTATTATGTCAGCAACCTTTGCCGGTTTGGTAAACAACTTGTATTTTCGCATGTGTTGTCCCCCCTTTCTTCGCATCGATTAAATGCACTTTTTACTTTATAATACGGGGCCCTAGAATTGCTGTAACTTATCTCACATATTCGGAAATACATCTATTATTTTGCAAAATACGAAGTTTGAAAGACATTGTTCGGCATGGACAGATGTAGTAGTATTGGCTTTAGAAGTTATGGCCGGCATTTTTCGAAATAAACACTCGGCAATCGACAAAACCTGGCATGTGCAGCTGACGATGCTTATCGCTATCGGGTTGCAGATTGCGCTGCCGGATACGTTTTCGGCAACAGCCCATTATGTAATCCCAGCTATCGAAGTATTGTTGCTTGCCGCTTTATCTTTTACTACGCCGAAGGAAAAAGTATTCAAATCGCTGGCACGCCGTATTAACGCGGTACTTCTGATAGCGATCGTGACGGCCGCCAACGGTTACGCGCTTATTACGGTCGCGAATCAATTATTAAAGGCCGGCAGCATAGCGAACGGCCGCGATCTCATTCTGGCGGCTCTCAATATATACATCACCAACATCATTGTGTTTGCGCTGTGGTATTGGGAGATGGATGGCGGGGGGCCGGGTGAACGCCAGCGTATCGCGCGATATGAGCAGGATTTTATGTTTCCGCAGAATCAGAACGAATCCTACAAACACCCGGATTGGAAACCGATGTTTACCGACTACCTGTACGTGTCAAGCACGAATGCCATGGCGTTCAGCCCGACCGATACGTTGCCGCTCAGCCGCCGCGCCAAATTGTTGATGCTCGTGCAAGCTACCGTTTCGCTGGTCACCATCGCGCTCGTGGCTGCACGTGCGGTCAATATCTTGCGCTAAGGACGGATTATCCGATTACCTTTCATTCTGCTTACGAACACGGTGATGCCAAGGAATACTGCGTCAACTGCAACCTGCCACAGACGCGAAAATACGGTTATAGCCAGTGCGACTTCTTTCGGCATTACTGCACCGAGTAGCAATAGCAGTACCCCATCCCGTACGCCAATACCGCTCGGCAGAAACGGTGTTGCCATACCGATCGCGCCGGCTAAGTTGAATGCGCCGACCAAATAAAAAAACAAACTCGTCGATCCGTGCGGCCAAATTGCGATAACGATAAAATAACTCGCCGCGCCGTTTAATATCGTACCGAACGCAAACAGCAGAAACGACCTGATGACAGCTTTGCCATTAATTCGCAGTTCATCACTCGGGCTTTGTTTTTTGATTGTTACGTGCGCGACGTGCAGCAGGCGATTAAAGATGGGCGGCAACAGCACGAATAGCGATACCACGCTCACGACCACAGTCAGGACGCGTACATACAACGGGATTGAACTTATATGCGGATTGAATCCGATGAGCAGCAATGAAATCGTAACCGCTGCCACCACCTGCATACCGCCTTCGAGCAGTGACGAAACCGCTAACCGGCTTTTTGAGATGCCGAACTGCGAAGCCATATAAACCTTGCCGGCTATCCAGGTAACCGTGCCGGGAATGTAGCGGGAAATCCAAGCTTTGGCAAATACTTCCGCCATGATGGCATAACCAGGTAATGTTTCGGTGCCAAGCGAGCGTAATATCACACGCCATATATAGATCAGCAGATAGCGAAAGGCCAGCGCCCACAAACTGCCGACGGCCACATACCACCAATTGACCTGTAAGTGTTTAAGCTGGCTGAAATCCGTGCCTTTCAGGTAAAGAACCAGGAATATGAGCACTGCGGCCAGGAACAAACTCGAAATCACCCGGCGCGGGATTTTTCTATAGTTGCGGATGGCCGTATGTATCATTGCGTTGGCTCAAGTATACAAGAATTGAAAGGGTTCGACACTTATTCAGGGCGACAGAATGTACATTGGCTGGTCGTCGATCACAATCTTCCGAGCAGCTTGCGCAGCGTAATAGCTGGCCGTCTGTACGCGATGGTCGGGCCAATACCACGCATAATTGCTCTCTATCATAAATGTCAGCACGCCGCCGCCCTGGATGAACAACAGCAATACGATACCCGTTATCGCAAGTTTAAATCGTGGTGACCGTCCGTCCAGCGTGATCTGCCAGGCCCGGCCGGCAATGATAACGAGCGGCAATACTATCGGTAACAAATATCGGCCGTTGATTGCCACCGGCTGGCTGCTTCGCGCATACGCGCCGAAATTATCAATGAACAGGGCAGCCGCGTACAAGGCAGCCATCAGTCCCATAAAAATGAGCAGCCAGTCATGCCGAAGCTTCCGGAAATTCACGGCAACCAATGCAATGCTCGCGATAATTAGAAAAACTGCGATGGCGCTCGGCAGAACCAACGGGGGAATCGTTTCATATCTCGCCCAATAAGGATTCGGGATATTACCATTCACCGCAAAAAAAGTCCTGAACCACATACCGTAAAACCACTGCGGCAGATACGCCGGGATAGTAGCCTTGAAGTCGGGGTTTTTGGTTTGCATCAAAACATACGTGCGATTAAACGGGCCGTAGGACATGCAGTCATCGACGGTCAATACTTTGTCGCAGCGCGGAATCGGCGTTTTATATGCAGCCAGGTTCACAAGATAACGCTGCGAAAACATTCCGATGCTTATTAATATCAATACCGTCAATAGTGTTCTCGTCTTCACACTGAGCATGTTGAATGCTTTCTGATTGGCTCGCCATATCGCCCTGAAGTCATGACCGAACGATTTCCAGGCATACGCTGCGATAACGATGGCACATGCCGCCAAGACGGGGAGAAACGCGTATTTTACGATGCAGCCAAGCAATACAAGAATCGCCAGCAGGCTGATGTCGCAAAGCGGTATTTTTCGCCGATGGATTACCGGCAAGATGCGTTCCGTCAGCAGACATGCCCAGGCTACCAACACGATAGTCAGGTTATCGTAATTAATTTCACCAGCGAGCATCGGCACGATCGGCAAAAGAATAAAAAGCAGTAACGAAAGGTTAGTAAAAGCCGGCGAGAGTTTGGCGCGTATCAAAACCCGACGGAAAAGTACCAGCGCGTACCCAAATAAAGTGACATTGATCAGTCTAAGCCAAATCACTTGCAGCGTCTGGTCGTGCGTAAAGAGTGTGATGAACCGGTAAGGGAAACTCATCAGGTAGTGATAGAGATACGATGGATTATTGGCCACCGGCCCGAACACGTTGGCGTCGGGCGGTTGATGGGTAATGAACGGCAGCCAATGTTGGCTATACAGCTTGATCAGGCCGAAGTGGAAATCCTCATCAAAGGCCATGGGATACACCGCCGTAAAAACTATCCACAGGCTTTCAATGACAAAAAATCCCAGTACTCCCCAAAAAAATACTGGCGACCCAAAAAAGCCGATGACATTGCGCGAAGCTCTATGTTTCATATAATTGATTGCTTGCTATTATAGCGCAACGAACTGAAGGCTTGTTGAAAACCGGCCGTCTTAGGCTAAAGCCATCTGGCTAGCAACGCGTTTTCGTTTGATAGGGTCGAGTTCGCGCTTGCGAAGCCGCAAATTTTTCGGTGTAACTTCCAGCAGCTCGTCATTTTCGATAAAGTCCAGGCACTGTTCCAGGCTGAGAATCGTCGGCGGTGTGAGCTGAACCACGCCATCAGACGACTTGCTGCGCATGTTGGTCAGGTGCTTGGCTTTGCAGACATTCATCTCCATGTCGTCGCCGCGATTGTTCAACCCTACAATCTGGCCGGCGTAAACTTTTGCACTCGGACCGACGAATAACTGGCCGCGGGCTTCGGCGGATTCGAGCGAATATGGCATCGTGGTGCCGGTCTCAAACGAAATCAGCACGCCGTTACGCAGTTGCTGAAGGGCAGGGCCGATCGGCTGGTAACCGGTGATCAGCGAATTCATAATGATAGTGCCTTTGGTTTGGTGAGCAGGATGTTGCGCAGACCTAACAGCGCCCGCGTAGGGAGCTCATAGACTAGTTTGGTCACGCCTTTGGGGCTAGCGAATTGGTCTTTTAGCGTGGCCCTGCGTTGTCCTAATTCCATCTGAACGGCACCGACATGTTCGGCTGGAACCTCTACGATCAGCTCCTCGACCGGTTCTAGCGTCTGGCCGTTTTCCTGTTTGGTGACGACTTGCGGACGGCCGACTTCAAATTCATAACCTTCTCGGCGCATGGTTTCAATCAACACGCTCAAGTGCAATTCGCCGCGGCCGGACACTAAAAAGCCGATGCCATTTTCTTCGACTCGCAATCCGACATTTGTTTCCAGCTCTTTGGCGAGCCGTTCGCCGATTTGGCGTGATGTGGTAAATTCGCCTTCCGTGCCTTTGAATGGCGAGGTGTTCGGACCGAGATAGACTTTGAGCGTCGGCGCCTCGACTTCAAGTACCGGCAATGCTTCGGGGTTATCCGCATCGGCGATCGTCTCGCCGATCTGGGCATCCGCGATGCCGGTAAGCTGCACGATATCACCGGCAACACCTTCGGCAACTTCAAACTTGCTCACGCCATGACTCATGAAAACAGCTTCAACCTTGGCTTTGACCAGACTGCCATCTTTTTTACATAGCGTCACTTGGTCGCCGGACTTGACTCGTCCACGGCTGATACGGCCGACGGCGTATTTGCCCTTAAAGCTATCCCAGGCGAGCGCCGTAACAAGCATCTGGAACGGCTGTTCGAGTTCAACTCTCGGCGCCGGAATATCATGGACGATAGCTTCAAAAATAGCATTGAGATCCGCTGGCTCGCTCGGATCGGACGGCACGCTTGGCCAAGCTTTGCCTGCACGGCCGATCGCGTAGTAAACCGGGTAGTGCAGCTGATCTTCATGTACGGCCAGTTCCAAAAACAAATCAGCAAGTTCGTCTTCGACCTCATGCACTCGCGAGCCCGGTTTATCGATCTTATTGATAATCACAATCGGCTTCAGCTCATTCGCAAGCGCCTTGCCAAGTACGAATTTGGTCTGAGGCATCGGGCCTTCCTGGGCGTCGACGATCAATAAGCAACCGTCAGCCATATTGAGCGTGCGCTCTACCTCGCCGCTGAAATCGGCATGGCCCGGCGTATCAATAATGTTAATGCGATAATCATCATGCTGCACGGCGGTAACTTTGGCCGTAATCGTAATACCGCGCTCGCGCTCCTGGTCGCCGCTGTCCATGATCAGCGTCTGGCTCATTTCCGCCTGATTGTCGCGGAATGTTTTGGATTGCTTCAACAGCCCATCTACCAAGGTAGTCTTACCGTGGTCGACGTGGGCAATGATAGCAATATTGCGGATCTTCGACGGATCCTGCGTCTGTGGCTGCATTTGATTAACTTTCTAAATTAGATATTTATACCATTAAAGCATAATTACTAACAATTTTCAAGGTTTTTAAGCGACGCGACTTTCTCAAGCGCACTACTTTGCCCGCCGTTTGGCGTCACTAATGTATGATTTGATCTTCGTATAACGAAAATGCGGCAAAACCTTTCCGTGATCAGTGCGACACCGATACCAGACCGCGGCGAGGACGAATTCGGGCCGCCCCAGCAGCCAACCGTCAAAATCTTCGGCCGGTATGCCGCTTAACTGTGCTACTTCCTCGCGATTCACTAACAATTCGGAAACTGAGGGATTCGGCGCAATATCGTAATTGCCGTTTGTTTGTGCCTGCGCGAGTTGGACTGAATCCGGATAAAGGTAATCCAATTCTTCGCCCGAACTATTCCAGTGCGGATGGACGGCGCCGCCATTTTGCCTGATAAATTCGGCGAGTTTGCCGGCATCTTCGCCGACCTGACCGGCGATATCGCCAAGCGTACGAGCTCCGCGGGGGACATTAAATGCGCTGCGTGCCGCTCGCCATGCGTCATTCGAATAGCGGCCTAGATTATTTACTTCAAACCTATTGAACATAAACTTTGTAATGGCTTGTTGTGGAACATTAAGCTGATCGGCCATCATGGCGGGCGAAATGCCGCTCAGCGATATGATGATTTCTTCTAGCTGTCGCCCGGAATAATGTGGCGTCATTAATCCTGCTGAATTAAGCTGCTTTACCGGCGGCAAATATCCGGCGCCCGCTGTCTTGGCGATTGCTCCATTGACTGAGTCTGCAGGCAAACCCAAGCGCAAACCAATATCTAGCGCGTCCAACGTTTCCTTTGCCGTATCAATCACAGCCAGGGCTTCAACGCCTTCAGTTCGAGATTTTCTAGATTGTCTGGAAGCTGCTTTTAGCTCGCTCGGCGAAACTAATCGAACGGACGACCGAAGAAATCTGCGCTGCAATTTGATTGCATAGTCGATCCGATCAAAATCGCCGTCATAATTATCTTGGGGAAGGGCATAAAAAGAAATTTCCGGCGCACCAGGTTTAACTCCGTGAGCTTCCTGCAATCGGCGCACCACATCCCACGTATAGCACGGGCTTTTATCGCCATATACCAATTGCAGATCTTCCGGCGCGTATTCTGCAAGGATTGCATCCCAGGCACTTCGCGGACCGCGCACCACCCGATCCATCAATTCCAGCGTAACTAGCTGCGGAGGCAATTTATCCAACATCGTCCGCTGAAGGATATCAGCCGCTACGGACTCAACAACGACTGCTTGCCCCTGCATTTGGAACCGCTTGTCGTGCGGCCATTTATAGCCGACCTGAGCCGTTTCATCTTCAGTCATAGCCGCACGCAAATCTTGGATTGCCACGCCTGAAAATCTTTGTAATCTTTCAAGACTGACTAATGGTACGCCGTTTGCAGCGCCCTGATTGAATGCGATCCACAACATATCAGCCTGCTGGCGATTCAAAAAATACGCGTAAGCCGGTCTTCCGGTAACTGGATCGATAAATCTTTTGTAATCCGGCGCATCATCGCTTAACCCGTTTTCATGGAACGCTTTTACAAAATTTTTGCTCGCGCCCAATTCGTAAATGAATTCCGTCATCGGTATGTCACTTTCAGACGCATTCGGAATATTCGCAACAGCTTCTTCAACAAGCGTCAATGCTTTCAAATCATACGTATTCCAGCTATGAACGCGCTGCCATATGCGCCGGTTTTCGGCGGGGATTATCCCATTACGGACAAATACCTCCATCAAGAATGAACTATCAATATCGTACCGATCCAAAATTTCGCTGTATCTCAGTTCACCGACTTCGGCAACTGCCGGAATAGGATTATCCTCAAAATACGAGGCCGCTTCCGGATCAAAGAACGGCACCATCACATGACTGTCAGAATCCGCGTTGAAAACCCAGATTCCCTTGTAGCCGATTCCAGCCGATTCTAATTGCTTCATGACGTAGGTTTCTGATACATGCTCTGGAACGCCGGGCGAGCGCATTATTATATCCAGCGATATACTGCCTTCGGGCGGTTCTTCATATTCGAAACCGGGCCTTGGAATCGTAACTTCTCTGACCGGCTTATTATCAATTTGTCGGACGAGGGCTTGCACTGATAATGGCAAATCTTCATAGCTCAAGGATCTGCGTTTCACGGCGTCCGAAGGTAATTTGTCGGCGTCAGTAATTTCAGGCGCGATTATCATTCCTTGGCGGACCGTTTCCAAGCCGAGCACGCCCCAGTGTGAAGCGACCCGGCGTGTCGCTCCAGGATAAGCCGGAATAAATTCAATGTAGACGGTCACCGGATATTCTTCACTTTTTCTGGCGCCGCGTCCGTAGTGCTGTTCTTTGAGCAATTCTGATTCGATCGCCCAGGCATCGATGACGACATCAATCGGCGCATCTAAGCCTTCGCCGATCATTTTTGTCGTGGCAACGACGTTCACTTCCCGTTTATCTAATTTGTCGAGGATTGCTGCGTTTTCGGTCCGGGTATTGAAGTCCCCGAGTGCTTCAGCCGAAATGGGCTGTGTTGTGCCGTCCGGCAATGTTGCCACCAGATCTTTTTCTACAACGAGAGCCCGCAGTCTGTCGACGATAGTCCTAGCTTGCTTTGAGTGCGCGCCGCTCCGGCCGAATATTGCTATGCGGCGTCCTGTCTGCGCGAGCCCGGCTGCTAATTCTACGACATGCTCGGTAATTTTTTCCTCAATAAGTGCACGCACGGCTCGTTTGCCTTCAGCCGCTGCAACGAGCTTCGCATCAGCTTCCATTCGAATCGTAAATATCTGCGAGCCGTTGAGCAGGTCCTTGTTTATATGCCACAGGATGCTTTCACCCTGGACATTGTAAGGCACGATGTCGCCTAGATGTCTTCCGTCCGCCCGTTGCGGCGTTGCCGTGCACAGTACAACCAACGGACCCAGGCTGCCACTGACGAATTTTTCGCGCATCATCGGACCCAAGATATGGTGCCCTTCGTCTACGATCACGACGTCGCGCCCGCTTAAATCCACACCTCCCGAACGCGTCTGGTTGTTCGTAACGATTAACGCGTTACCGGTTTCATCATACACACCTCCAAAGCGACCTGTCGTGACGACCTCTTGGGATGTAAATCGACCGAAAGTATCGTTTCCGCGTTTGCCGAGGAACTGGTTACCGATAGCGATAGTCGGTTGCGTAACCGCCGCGCGAAGCGGTTCCGGATCCAGTTCTGAAACCGGCCGCCCGATCCCGCCGTCATCCGTGAAAACAGCCTCCAACGGTGTTTTTCCGCTGCCGGTTGGCGCGACTACACTAATCGCTTTGGCAATTTCTTTTATCGGGTTATCGCCGACGATGACATCTTGCAAATTCGGCGGCGCGAGCAAATGCCGCAGGATATTTTGACGCAATTCCAGCTGATCGGGCCTTAATCCCTTCGGTTGATCGATGCTTCTTTCGACGTTATTGATGATGGCCGTTTGACGGCCGATAATTCTGATCAATCCGTCATTGGCAGCCCGCAAAGCATCCCGCTGGTCCGGGCTTGGCCGCCAGGATGCGTTAAATTCATCGGCATCAAAAGCGTCTGCATCGGTAAGTTCTGTTTTTTCTCGGTCTAGTGCGCGAACTTTTGCAGCTTCCCGGGCAACAATAGTGGCAAATACTTGCCGCATACCGATTTCTGACGGGTCAAGATCTTGCGGACTTTCCCGCCAAAGCCTGGAACGATGCTCATCGTGGAAGAGCGGCACGCCCATCACCGATCCTATGACATCCGGATGGATCGATTGGATCTCAACCGCATCGAGAATTTCAGGTGTCCACTGTGCGTCGGTAAGAAGATCGCCGTTTTCGAGCGGCCCTGCCATAAAAGGGGCCGGAACGGATAATCCAGCCGCGGGATGAAACTGGTCGTGATTCTGACTGCCCATTTTAACTTCGTACCGTCCCGGCCTAAAGTGCCGCCTTTGTTGTGGGTGGCTTTAATGCTATAATAATTATATAATAGTCAAAACTGAAAGACAAACGCTGATTATCTAAAAACTGACCATTTGCGTATAATTAAGGCGAATATCGCTACATAGCAATTCCGAGGAAAACCAATCATGATTCTATATGCCGACCAGATCAACCAGACCATCCAGCAATCCAGTAGCATCCTGAAACAAACAGCGGACACTTTTTTCAACGCCCGTTCGTTGCTGATTTTAGCTGTCGCCTTAACGGTTGCTTTCGTGCTCGGCAGACTAATCGCCATCATCTCGCATCGCATTACCAAAGGCATCGGCCGCCGTGTTGACAAGGCCAAGAGCATTGACGCTGTCAATAAATTGCGGCGCACCGAAACGCTTATCGTGCTTTCGACGGCGCTTATTCGCGTACTTCTGGTTATCATGTCGTTGTTCCTTTGGTGGTCGCTGACGCACCCCAACCAACAAGCCGGAGCTATTATTGGTGCCAGCGCGTTGTTCGCCATTATTTTGGGCGGGGTGCTGAGTCCGGTTTTACGTGACATGTCATCGGGTAGCGTGATGATGGCCGAACATTGGTTTGGGGTTGGCGATCACGTAACCATCGAGCCATACACATTGCAGGGCATTGTTGAGTTAGTAACACTGCGTTCTACAAGGGTGCGCAGTTTGAACGGCGAGACAATTTGGGTCAACAAC
This sequence comes from uncultured Candidatus Saccharibacteria bacterium, assembly GCA_963742655.1. Taxonomy (GTDB): domain Bacteria; phylum Patescibacteriota; class Saccharimonadia; order Saccharimonadales; family UBA4665; genus JAICLK01. Next base: position 266,616 of record CAVUMM010000006.1, on the reverse strand, counting down.
CAAACCATTGGGGCGATCCGCATCACGCCCAAAGGCATTAGCACAATGGCGCTGGAGCTGTTCGTGTCCGACTTGGAACGCGGCAGAAAATTGATCGAGGATACGAACTTGCGTTTACCGAGCGGGCCGCTTATGGTTGTGAGCCCACTGTCTATCATGACCGAGGTGCAAGCCGGTGATCACCTGTGGCACATCACGGCCATCGGGGAAACCGCGCCCGAAAGACAATGGCTGCTCGAGAAATATGCCGTACAGACCATGCAAGAGCTCGATCAAAAATCCAAACATCCCATTTTGCAACACGAACCGATTGCCCGCTTTTCGGACGGCAATGCCGAACGCCGGTTTGCGCGCACAATAAATAGCGCCAAAAAGGCCAAAGCTCCCCGAAGAATTGAACGCTTGAAGAAAAAAACTGCCAAGTCCGCCCGCCGTTCTGGTAAATCAAACTAAAAAGCTGGGGTCATATGCCATATTTGCGCGCGCCATTCTCCGACGACACGCTCGCTCTGGCAATCAGGAATGGCCGTCTGTATGTCCGCATTTCCAGTTTTCTCACGTTGATGAGCGGTATTTCTCTCGTTTGGGAACCTTTGCTGCGCCATTCGTCCCATCAATACACGAACTATTTTTTGCCGCCAGGGTCGCGCAACGTGGCCGATTTTACAAGCCTATTTATCGGACTCGTGTTGGTGTATCTGGCCTATGAACTTTCGCAACGCAAACACATTGCCTGGTTGATTACGCTCGGAGCAGCGTTGTTCAGTTTTGCGGTCGGCATCATGGTGGATGAACCGATTGTGCATGGCATTTTTGCCATCACCCTGATCGTCGTTCTGGTGGCCGGCCGTGACCAATTTATTGTTAAAAGCCATGCGACGAATTTACGCTTTAGTTTGTTGGCGCTCGGTGGCAGCACTCTTTTGGCGCTCGTTTATGGCACGCTCGGTTTTTGGCTGCTCGACACGCGTGATCTTGGTATCAACTTTTCGCTAACCAATGCATTTGGCCACACGCTCAGCGCCTATATACTGATGGGCGACGGAAATTTAATACCGCACACCCGCTATGGGCACTGGTTCCTGGAATCACTGAGCGTTGTCGGCGTGGTAACGGTCGCTTATTGTCTGTTTAACATTTTGCGTCCTTTGCGCTATGAACTGAGCCGGTTGCCGGCGGAGCGTGAGCAGGCCGAGGCATTGCTGCAAAAATATGGCGGCGGTATCGATGATTATTTTAAATTGTGGCCGCGCGATAAATCATACTTTTTCTCGAGCGACGGCGAAGCTTTCATCGCTTATGCGGTCGCACGCGGCGTGGCCGTCTGTTTCGCCAATCCGTCGGGAAAGCCCGACTCGATCCCTGCGGTAATACTTGAATTTTCTACGTTTTGTCTGAGTAACGGTTGGCTGATAGCGTTTGTCGCCGCCAGTGATGTTAACAAAACACTGTTCGAAAAGCAGGGCTTCAATAGTTTATTGATTGGTGCTGATGCTGTCATTGATATTGATAAATTTGTAAACGAAACCTCACGAAACAAATATTTCCGCAACATTACCAACCGATTCACGAAGTCCGGTGCGACGGCATCGCGCTACCTGCCGCCGCACTCCGCCGAGCTGATCGATGAGTTACGTTACGTTTCAAACGACTGGCTGAAAATCCCCGGCCATAAACAGTGGCAATTTATCACAGGCTATTTCTCGGCCCGTTATTTTGAACACACACCGTTGTTTGTCGTCCGCGACGAAGCGGGCAGGGCACTGGCATTTGCCAACGAACTGCCAAGCTTTAAATCCGGAGAGGCAACAGTCGATTTGATGCGCCATAAGCGTACTGCGCCCAAAAATGTGATGGATTTTTTGTTCGTTCGTTTAATGCAGCAATTACATGAAGAAGGGGTACCGCGTTTCAACCTTGGAATGTCACCGCTAGCCCGCCAAACGTTCACCGGCAACAGCGAGAAACTTTTAGACTATATTTATTTGGCGACACAGCGTTTTATTTCCACCAAAGGCCTGCACCAATACAAATCGAAGTTTGACCCAACTTGGGAGCCACGCTATGTCTATTTTATCGGCAGCGCTTCGTCACTTCCCGTTATCGGCCTGGCGGTTTCCAAATTGAGCATTTACAAACATAAAAAGTAGTCATTTGGCGTCGTGTTAATTTTATCCATGAAATTTTAAACATCTTCTGGGGTTTCATACGAATGTATGTTTAAATTAACCTATGGCAGCACAGCAAAGCAGACCGGAGCTACGGATAGTAAACGTCGCGCCCCTTGACTCAACTGAGAGATGGGGAGAACACGATGAAATTTTCCGATTAGAAGCCAGCGCAGATTTATTCGGTAGTGAGGCGGTCCGATACTTAGCGCCGCTCGTTACTCTTGAGCGTGTGTTCGCCGAGAACGGGCTTCGAATAATCGCAGAGAAAAATCGAAGACCAACCGACGGGCCTAACAACGCATATATTATTGCTGATGGTTCATATAGTAATCCAGTTCCGGTTCCGGTCACGGCTGATAATCTTAATGCATTTTTGGCCGCCGACGTCGCGCCAGATGTACGCGTGGCGCGAAGCACTACCGGCGAGCACCCGGGTTTGATTACAGCCCATCGAAATGTAGCGATCGGTGAATGCGCCTTACGATATATCAATGATTTGGACACCATTGAAAATGCGGGCCTCGTAAACACCTCGGGAGCCGAATTCCCGTATTATCTTTACGGCGATGGCTGCTTGCTTGTTGCCGTTGCCGCCCCTGGCGCGGACTTGATTGGAGCGACACTCGAAATACATTCTGCGCTTACTTTGTAATCTGGATAATCTGCAACCTTCGGGTTTAAAATGCGATACAGGCATATAATAGGATTCTTCTGAAGTTTGATTAGAAACATTTATCAAGCGTACCTTCAGTAATTCAGCCTATAAGTACGCTCATGAATACAATCACTCTTGGAATGCGTAACGCGTTTCGAAATACCACCCGTACTTTATCAATCGTAACTATCCTGGGACTCAGTATCGGCTTGAGCTTGATAATGCTGATCGCGCACCAGGCCGTGGCCAAAAAGATTTCTGACGCCAAAAGTTCAATCGGCAATACGATTATCATTGCGCCAGCCGGATTCAATGCGCAATCGCAAGCCAATAATGCGCTGACGACTAGTCAACTGAGCAAAGTCGAATCGCTACCGCACATAACGAATGTGACCGAAACACTGACCGACCGGCTGACGACCATCGGTTCAACACAGCCATCATTCGGCCGATTCGGCGGTGGGTCGTCAAACAGCAGTACCAGCGGCCAGACGAGCCTGAAATCACCGACGACTATTGATATGAACAGCGGTTCGGGTGGCGGCCGTCGTTTCTTTATAAATGGCGGCGACACCAGCAATCTTCCGACAAGCTTCAGCCTGCCGATCACTTTTATCGGCACCAACGATCCGACCAATTTGGGTAATCTCGCGAGTGGTACCGGCACGATTACTATTACTAGCGACAAAACTATTGACGGTTCAAGCGACAGCAACGATGCGATGATTAGCCAAAGCATGGCCAGCAAAAACAACCTGAAAGTCGGATCGACATTTACGGCTTATGGCAAAATGCTGACCGTCGCGGGCATTTTCACAAGCAGCACGCAGACCGGCGGTGACGCCGTGATCGTGTCGCTGCCGGCCGAACAACGTCTAAGCGGGCAGAGCGGTGACGTGACGAATGCAGTTGCGACAGTTGACTCGGCAGATAATCTCGGCTCGACAACGACGGCTATCAAAAACATGCTTGGCTCCAGTGCGGATGTCACTAACTCGCAAGACACTGTGAATCAAGCTGTCCAACCATTGAATAGCGTAAAGAGCATTGCGCTCTACAGCCTGATCGGAGCTATCATTGCAGGCAGCCTGATAATTCTGTTGACCATGATTATGATCGTGCGCGAGCGGCGCCGAGAGATCGGGATACTGAAAGCCATTGGCGCCAGTGACTCCCGCGTAATTTTCCAGTTTATGAGTGAGGCCGTTACGCTCACCATCGCCGGTGCGCTCATCGGCATAATAATAGGCATCATCGGCAGCAACCCGGTCACTAATACGCTCGTCAGCAGCGCGGCGAGCTCGTCATCCACAACCAGTTCGGCAACTGGCGGATTTGCGTCCAGGCAAAGCGGCGGCTTTGCGGGTCCCGGCGGTCAGGGCTTCGAGGCTCGCACCACCACCGGACGCAGCTTCTTCGGGCGCAATGCCAACAGCCTTACGAATAGCGTTCGCAATGTGCACGCCAACGTCGGCTGGAGTATTCTAGCGTATGGATTAGGCGCCGCGGTACTAATCGCGGTCATCGGCAGCTCGTTAGCCGGCTGGTTGATTGCGCGGGTTCGGCCAAGCGAAGTAATGAGGACAGAATAGGAGACTGTATCATGTTGCAAGTAAAAAACGTATCCCGAAAATTTCAATCCGGCGACGGCACCGTCAGCGCAGTCAACGACGTCAGCTTCGCGGTGCCAGAGGGCCAGTTCGTGTCTATCATCGGCAAAAGCGGCAGCGGCAAGACGACATTACTGAGCCTGCTCGGTACACTCGAAAAACCCTCGAGCGGACATATTGAGATCGATGGAAAAGATATCACGACTTTAAGCGATCACGCGCTAGTCGCGTACCGGCGACGCAAAATAGGTTTTGTATTTCAGGGTTATAATTTGATCCCAAATCTCACGGCGCTCGAAAACGTCATGCTGCCGCTGAGCTTTGCCGGCGTGCACGGCGATCAACGCAGGAAACATGCTGCAGAACTGCTCGATCAAGTAGGCATGGATGGCGACAAACAATCACGCAAACCAGGACGACTTAGCGGCGGGGAACAGCAGCGAGTCGCCATCGCCCGGGCGCTGGCTAACAAACCAAGCCTGATTTTAGCCGACGAGCCAACCGGCAATCTCGACACCGAAACCGGCAAAATGATTTTTGACCTTTTGCATAATCTCGCACGCACGCAGAACACAACCATCGTCGTCGTTACTCACGACTTAACAATTGCCGGCAAAACCGACAAATCATTCCGTCTTGCCGACGGTCAATTGGTCAAATAATTATATTGGACAAAAGTCTAGCGATCTTTTGTTATTGTTTGCCGAGCAAGTTTACGTCGCGCTGCAAGTGCGCCCGAAGTAACCATACCGACATATAACAGCCCTATTTCGCAGCTATGCAAAATCGATGCATGCGAGCTGATTACTAAGACCGTACCACTGGCAAGCGTAAGCGCGACCAGGCCATATGTAATATTGATCTTTGTTTTGGATGGAGCGATAAATGCTGCCGTGCTGCAGGCTAAACCGGCAAGGGCTACGAGGATATGAATCACCAAAATCATGTTATTTCTACTATATCACGCTCATGGCAAAATCGCACCCACCGACACCGCGAACGCGAACACCAACAGAACTTTAAGTGAAAACAAAAACATGCCGCGCGCCCATTTAGTGTCATCTTGGGTATGCCAGCCGCGCCAAGCAAGCCGCAGCCAAAGAAAACTGATCGCCGCCATGGCAGCTGCATAAACATAACCGGTCGGGCCAAATACGCTTAAACTTAGGGCTGTGAGCGCGAAGGCAATCGCATAGAGCACGATTTGAACTTTGGTAGTCCGCAAACCCTTGACGGCTGGCAAAACAGGGATGCCACCGGCTTTATAATCCTTCAGCCGATATATCGCAATCGCGAAAAAGTGCGCCATCTGCCAGAATGTCATCGACAGATACAAAATTACCGCGGTAATATCAATCGAAGCGGTCACCGCACAATACCCGGCAACCATCGGCAGCGCACCGCACACCGTGCCAACAAGTGTACCGTGCACCGAATGCCGTTTGGCCCAACCATACAAAACGATGTAATCAAAGTAGGCGATTGAGCAAGACCACAAGCCAATTAGTGGTATCGGCCAGTATTGCAAAACCAAGCAATCCAAGCACGATACTGAAAGTAAGCGCCGACTTTGCCGACACGGTTCCCGACGCCAACGCCCGCTTTTTTGTTCGGGCCATTTTGGTGTCGAGCTCGCGATCAATATAATTGTTCAATACACAAGCCGAGGCTACCAGCAATGATAATCCGACAATCGTCCCGAAAAACAAAAACCAGATAATGCTCAAACGCGACGCCAACAAAAATCCGGCCGCCGCCGTTATAACATTAGCAAATGTCCGCTCGGGCTTTATGAGATTAAAATACGTTTTCAACATATCACAGTAAAATATTGGCTTAAAAACACAGCTTGATAGGGTGTTCGAATTTTAGCGTAGTTTGCTAACTAGGTACAGGATTTCAATGCCAGCTTAAATTCTGCTGAACAATTAAGAACTATGCTGAATGATTCGTACCTTATTGATTAGAACAGTTATGGTATAGTAGACGTAATGATTATGCTTATGCCCCACTGGAGTTAGTTTAATGCCGCAAATCAAAAAAAGAATAAACGAAAAAGTGGATTGCGGCTGATTCCCTTGGCAGTTTGTGCGTTAGTGTTGCTGATTTCAGCGATGCTACACGGGCACAACATCGCTATGTTAAATCCAAAAGGCCTGATAGCGGCAGACCAACGCAGATTGATATTCGTTACTGTCGCCATTTTGCTCGTAATAGCAATCCCGTCGGTTTTTCTGCTTTTTTTCACCGCCTGGAAATATCGGGAATCCAACCATCATGCGAAATATGCCCCCGATACCCATCATGGTAAATTCTTTGTTTTCACAATCTGGCTGATACCCAGCATGGTAATGTTGCTGCTTGCTTTTATCTTGTGGACTGCAACGCACAAGCTGGTACCGCAGGATCCGATCGCATCTAGCGAAAAACCTCTTGTTATCCAGGTCGTTTCGCTGCGTTGGAAATGGCTTTTTATTTACCCCGAGCAGAACATCGCGACGGTCAATTTCGCTCAGATTCCGGTACACAGACCGGTGGAATTTGAATTGACGGCAGACGAATCACCAATGAGTTCGTTCTGGATACCGAATCTCGGGGGCCAATTATACGCGATGACCGGCATGGTCAACAGATTGAACCTGATGGCGGATACAACTGGAGCGTATCCGGGCAGCAGCGCAGAGATAAATGGAGCCGGCTACGCAGGCATGAAGTTTACGGCACGGGCAAGTTCCGGCGTTGAATTCAATCGTTGGGTTCAGGGGGTTAAGCAGTCAAAAAATGTGCTCGATGACGCATCTTACGCAAAATTGCTTAAACCGAGTGAAAGCAATCCGCCCGCTTTCTATGCTTCCTCTGAAAGCGGCCTGTATGATAAAGTGCTTATGAAATACATGATGCCCATGGGCAGCGATACGAGCACGACGGAGCACACACAAGGCTGATGAAAGAGTTCCTCCTAGGTCATTTGAACGCGCAAGCGCTGCCACACGAATGGTTCACTATCGGCGGGTCGGTCGCATTTTTCTTACTGTTTTTGTTCCTTGCGATTATCCTGACTTGGACTAAACGATGGGGTTGGCTATGGCGGGAATGGTTGACCTCGGTCGATCCGAAAAAAATCGGTATCATGTACTTCATCGTGGGCGGTTTTATGCTGCTGCGCGGCGGCCTGGATGCCTTGATGATCTGGCTGCAGCAAGCACTTTCGGTTGGACCCCATCATGGCTACCTATCTGCCGACCATTTCCAGCAGATTTTTACTGCTCATGGAAATATCATGGTCTTTTTCGTCGCGATGGCTTTTGTATTTGGATTGATTAACTACATAGTACCGCTTCAGATAGGTGCGCGAGATCTGGCTTCTCCATTCCTGAATACCTTGGCGTTCTGGCTGTATATAGGCGGCGTTATCATGGTCAATTTATTCTTCTTTCTCGGCGGCCAGTATGCCGCCACCGGCTGGCTCGCCATTGCCCCGTTGTCCGACCTGCAATTCAGTCCAGGTGTAGGCGTCGATTATTGGATCTGGAGTCTGCAGATTTCCGGCATCGGCACGACACTGGCAGGGATCAACTTCATAATGACAATATTGAAAATGCGTGCGCCCGGCATGACATTATGGAAGATGCCGATGTTCACGTGGGGTTCGCTGTGCAGCATGATAATGGTGGTCGCCATATTCCCGCTGCTGACAGCTACGCTGGCCCTGATGTTTTTTGACCGCTATTTTGGATTTCACTTTTTTACTACCGGCTTCGGCGGCAATGCTATGATGTATACGAATTTGATATGGATGTGGGGTCATCCGGAAGTGTATGTGCTGGTATTGCCTGCATTCGGAGTCTTTTCGGAAGTTGTTTCGACGTTCAGCCGCAAACCGATAGCCCACTACGGGTCGCAGGTGGTGGGAATGATCGGCGTTACTTTATTTGCCCTATCCGTGTGGCTCCATCACTTCTTTACTATGGGGTCTGGGGCAGATGTTAACGCGTTCTTCGGGCTTATGACTTTAGTTATCGCCATACCGACTTCCGTTTTGGTATATGGTTGGATCGCTACGATGTGGCGGGGTAAGATCCGGTTTTCCACACCGATGCTGTGGTTCCTGGGATTTATTGCGACTTTTTCGATCGGCGGCATGGCAGGCTTGTTACTGGCGGATCCGCCGGCGGACTTTCAATTGCATAACAGCTTATTCTTGGTGGCACACTTCCACACCATGGTAATTGGCGGGGTGTTATTTGGAATTTTCGCGGGTATAAATTATTGGTTCCCCAAATTTGCCGGATTCCGGTTGAACGAACGGATAGGCCGCTATGCTTTTTGGTGTTGGATCGTCGGCTTTTTCTTCTCATTTATGCCGATGTACGCGCTGGGGCTCATGGGGGCCAGCAGAAGGCTCGACCATTACGATGCGAACAGGGGCTGGCAGCCGCTGTTCATCATGATGTTTATCGGCGGGCTTATTATCGCTACAGGTGTTGCGCTGCAATTAATTCAGATTGTCGCCAGTGTCATAGATCGTAAGCGGTTAGCGGATACCACGGGCGATCCCTGGGGTGGCAGGACTTTGGAGTGGGCCGCGACTTCACCGCCGCCATTTTATAATAACGCGATAATCCCGACGGTTACGACTCGTGATGCATTTTGGGAAATTAAGCAAAACGGCGGCCAACCTAAACCGAAGTATGTAGACATCCACATGCCCAAGAATACCGGGTTCGGCGTTTACATCGCCGCCTTTGCGTTTGCCGCGAGCTTCGCTTTCGTATGGCATATAATTTGGCTGGCTGTCGTTGGTATCATCGGTGCGATCGTGCTTGTAATTATCCGCACATTTGATGAACATATCGAATATACACTTACCGCTTCAGAGGTCGAAAAAATCGAAGCCAAAGCGCACGACAATATTCACGTGCCGCCGGCAGACCCTGATGAAGATATGGGTTTGCTCGAACTCATGAGGATTATTATCAAGTTCAGCAAAGACTTAATCAGGAAGAAGCTATGGCGGACATCGTAGCCGAAAACACAAGCATGGACCGTGAAGTGGAGGCCAACGAAAAGATATTGTTCGGCTTCTGGGTCTATCTGATGACTGACCTTTTGCTTTTTTCGGTATTGTTCGCGACTTTCTCGGTGCTGCGGAACAACACATTTGGCGTACCTACGGGCCGGGAGCTTTTCGACCTGCCATCAGCGCTTATGGAAACGCTGATTCTGCTTACCAGCAGTTTTACGTGCGGTATTGGCATGATCGCAGCCCGACAAGGCAATAAGAAGCAGGTACTGGTTTGGTTTGGAATCACTTTCTTGCTGGGACTTTCATTCTTAGGTATAGAGTTGCACGAATTCAGTAAATTCATCCAAGAGGGCCATACGCCGCAGAGCAGTGCATCAATGTCGTCGTTCTTTACGCTCGTCGGTACGCACGGCCTTCACATTACTTGCGGGTTATTTTGGATGGCAATTACCATGGTCTACATAATGAAGCGCGGATTAACCTCGAATATGGTCCGGAAATTAACACTGCTAAGTCTTTTCTGGCATTTCCTGGATATCGTCTGGATCTTTATTTTCACCATAGTGTATTTAATGGCTTTCGTATGAACGAAGAAACATTCGTCACCCATAATCACCAAAAACCCCCGCACGGGAAAATCGGGTCTTACGTAACGGGGTTCGTATTGTCAATAGTGTTTACACTCATACCTTATTATCTGGTAGTACACAAAACACTTACGGGCAGTTTGTTACTTCCCATGATATTGGGATTTGCGTTCTTGCAACTTATTATTCAGGTAGTATTTTTCTTGCACTTGGGTCGGGAACGAAAACCGCGCTTTAACACTGTATTCCTGGTGGCGACAATTGGCGCTGTTTTTGTAGTTATCGCAGGATCCGTGTGGATAATGGGTCACCTGCAATCCAATATGTCCCCGATGGATGTGACGCAAAAATTGTCTGATGACGAAGGAATCAGCCAGGTGGAGGGCGTAAAAACCGGTGGCTGCCAGGGTACGAATGCCAATCACCACATTATTATCTTAAATGGTATTGCTTATCCCAATCACGTCATAGCGCACCTCTGTGATTCACTGACGTTTACAAATGACGACAAAACGGCGCGCAATATAGCCTTCGGGGATTATCCTCATCAAGTAGTGTACGCCGGAAATATCGGGCAGACGTTGTATAAGGATAAAAGCTGGACATTGTCGTTAAGCCAGCAAGGTACTTACAAATTCTACGATCACGATCACCCCGATACAAATGGCACCTTTACGGTTGGGCCATAATAATTAAAAGGTTCTATAATAAATAAAGGTTCAAGACTAGTTTAGCCTAGCCCTGAGCGTCCTTTCGTAAGATTTTAAGCAGTGCATGGTACATATCCTCATGCCGCATACTGTACCGGAATTCGCATTCTTTTAAATGCAGGTTGAAGTGGTCTTGTCTCAGCCCGCGCAGTTTCGTCAACCGGACTTTGGCAATACCCCAGAAGTTCTCAATGCCGTTAATATGGCTCCGGCCACGAGCGAATTCGTTGGCGCCATGATTGACACGGTAATGCCGCTTGTAGCCCCAGTCCACCAGACCGTCGTAGCTCTTCCAGCCGTCACTGTAGATGGTGCTGTCAGATTCTACTTTGGCCTGCACAATCTGTTTGAGCGTGGCCCGGCTCACATTGGGTACGATCTGCGTGTAGACCTTACCCTGGCGCTTCAGCAAGCCAAACACAATGGTTTTACCATGGGCTCCCCGGCCTCGTTTACCACGTACCCGGCGAGCACCGAAGTAGCTCTCGTCCAACTCCACTTCGCCGGAGAGTGGCGACTCGGCTTCGCAGTAGACGGCAATAACTTGACGAATATGCGTCAGTAAGCGATTCACGGTATTGCGGTTGAGGCCGGTCAGTGAAGCGATCTGAGTGGCGGTCATATCCTCGCAAAACAGCCGGACAACTTGGCGGGATTTGGCCTCGGAAATATGTGAATGTTTGAAGTACTTGTTTTCCATCTGTTAGAAGCATAGCAGAAGGATTCTAAACTAGTCTTGAACCTAAATAAAAATTGCGGCCTGCTATGGTGGCCGCAATTTTTCCGCTTACCGTACTAATTTAACCGCTAGTTGTACATACCCCCATAACTTGGCATGCTATAGTCGTTGAATGACGACTTGTTTAACGCGGCTGCGAATGATGCGTTATTCGCCGATTGCTGCGCGTTTGCGAAATATGCCGTTTCGCTGGCACTGTACTTCACGTAATATAGCGCTTCGTAGTTCACTGTCTTATTGACATATGCGACTGAATTCGAAGAGTTCGAATTACTCTTATCTGCCTTGACGGCTGCCGACGTACTTTTAATTGACGTAGCGTTCGAACCGCCGCCTGCCGTGCCTGCCGCAGCGCTAGCTGATGGTATCACGCTGGCCGCAAGTACCGACCCAGCGATGATTGCTTTTTTGATAACTTGTCTCATACCACACCCCCTTATTTAGTATTTACTAAGCTTGCAACTAAAAAGTCGTAAGTAACAACATATTTACACAAATTTTAGTATAGTGCTGTGATATATTTGACAACTTATACATATTTATAATTTTCGAACAAGGGTAGGCTGAATTAATCACAAATACCGATACATCATATACGGTATTGCTATCACAAGTTTGACAGCTTGTTTGTTTCCATGTCTTTATGTTAAAAATGGTCACGGATATGCGAAAAACTGTAATTCCATTCGGCATTGGCTTTTTTGTGCGGGTTGAAAATACCTTCCGGGTCCATGATATTTTTGGCTTCGCGGAAAATTTCCAGCATAGCATGGCCGTACATATGTTCGAGCCACGGTCCGCGCACCAGCCCGTCATTATGCTCGCCGCTCAAACTTCCATGGAATTTCAGAACCAGATTATCAACTTCTTCCATCGCCGGCAGCAGTTTTGCGCGGTCTTTCGGGTCCTCCAGCTTCATAAGTGGGATGATGTGAAAGTTGCCATCACCCATATGTCCGGCAATCGTCGCCATCAATTTGTATTTTTTCACAATTTTTCGGATTTTGGGCAGAAATTCGGACAGATACGGCGGATTAACGACCAGGTCATCAATAAATGGCGCAGTATGTTTGTCTTTGACTTTGCTCCGGAGCAGCTGGAAGCTGTAGCGGCGCATGATCCAGAATTTTTCTGATTTCCCTTCGGTGGCGTCTTCTTCAAAACCGTTTATTTCGTAGCGGGCACGATGTTTTTTGAGCTCATGGTGGAGGGCTTTGATTTTATCTCGAACTTCTTCCTCGGTCTCGCCATTGAATTCGACCATTAAAATTAATTTCGGAACTCCGCGAAGCAGCTGCAATCCGTCCGGAATAAGACTGACTAACAAATGTATAAAACGCTTTGGGCCAAGCAATTTCAAAAAACTCGGCATGAATCGTATGGAAAGCCACAGCGTGGCATCGTCAAAACTTTCAAACGTCGCCGGTTTGTATTCAAGCACTTTGGGAATAATTTCGCCCAAGTCGCCAATGTCATGCAAAAACAGCACCAACAATCCAGAGTGGGGACGGGCAGGCACCAGCTTGAAGTGAATATCGGTTACAAACCCAAGCGTTCCTTGTGCGCCCACAATAAGTTTGTTCATATCAAACACGCCGGTTTCGCGGTCCCACACATCCCATAAATTGTAGCCGGTGGAATTTTTCGTTACGTGCGGCTTGGCGGCTTTGATTTTATCGTAATGTTTTTCGATAAGGTTAAAGATTTCTTTATATACCATGCCTTCGAAATCTTTTTGGGCCATTTTTTTAATGAGCTGGACTTTGTTGAGCGGCTTAATAATACGCTCAACGCCATCCGCAAATACGAACTTAAGTTCGGTCACGTAGTTTTCAGTCTTGCCGAATTCCAAAGATTTTTCGCCGCCGGCATTATTATTCACCATACCGCCGACTGTACACAAGTCACGCGAAGCGGGGTATGAAGGCATTAACGCATGATGCTTGAGAGTTGCTTTTTCGAAATCACGGTAAAATACGCCGGGCTGCACATGCGCCTTACTGGCGTCGACTTTTTCAATTTTAGTAAAATGCTTGTTAAAATCGACAATTATCGAGTCATTGATCGCGCCGCCGCCCATGTCGGTGCCGGCGCTGCGTGCCGTCAGGCTCAAATCGCGATCAGTTTTTTTCAGCTCTGCTACAAGCGCAACGAGCTTCTCGACGTCTTTGGAGGTTTTCGGCCGCACCACAAGTTTTGGCTTAATCTCGAACATCGACGCATCATGGCTGGCGAATTCCAGCGCCTCGGCGGCATCATCAATCTCGCCTTTGAAATCTTTGTCTAAGAGTTTTTGTTTAAATTCATCCATCCCGTTAGAGATAATCCGTTTTGGCAGTTTTAGTTTTTAGCTTATGCATAAATAGTACACCGTATCCATTATATTACGCAATGTCGTACAGGGGATATCTAACGGAATCACGCTGCAAGCTTAGGAATTCAACTTACTTATGGCGAGCAATACGACATGCTAAGCTAAGATTTAGCTTCAACATACGTAATCAGTTCGTTCCAAATCGCATCATCGATTTCCATTTCGCCGCTGGCTTCGGCCTGCTTCGTAATTGAATCACCGTGCTCGCCGGGCAGCAGTACTTCTTGCCCAGGAAGAGGCGTGGCGGATTTTACATACTGGACCAACTCCGTCGCACGCTTCATGTATTCGTCTTTTCCAGCTAACAAACCCGGGTCAAGCGCCAACACGAACGTACCCTGGCCGTCCTCTGCGTATGAACCCGGAAATCCCGCAAGTGCGAACGCGCTTCCAAGCAACTGCACAAACAGGGAAAGGCCGAATCCTTTGTGTCCGGCAAATGTCGCGATTGATCCGTCTAGAACTTCGGCGGCATTGGTGCTCGGGTTGCCGTTTTTATCAAAACCGATTCCGGCTGGCAATGGTTCGCCTTTCAGTTTAGCTTCGATGATACCGAAAAATGCCATCGCAGCAGTTGCGTTATCAAAAACAACTTCGCCACCAGTGTAGGGGAAAGCATAGGTAAATGGGTTTGTGCCAAGTTTCGGCTCGGCGGAACCGGCCGGTGCCACGAATTTAAACTGCCCGTTGCCGACACAAACGAATCCAATATAGCCTTGTTTCGCTATCAGCCGCGAGAAATAACCGATTGCACCCGACGATGTAGAGTTGTGATTCGTACAAACTACGCCGACACCATGCTCCTTAGCCAAATCAACGGCTTTTTGCGCGGCCTTCGCGGAAGCGACCATCGAATGCCCGCCGTACATCAGCGCGCCGCATTTGTTCTCTTTGACGGTTTTCAACTCTTCAACATCACCGGCTTTCGGCACACCGCCTGTCGCAATTTTGGTAATGCCCTGATTGTTGCCGCGCAGCTGCGCGTAAAGCAAAACATCAGAAATAATCTGCGCGTCTTCGCCCTTATATCCAAGTTTTTGAACTCCGGTAAGTACTTTAGCGTTTAGGTCGGCCAGTTTGACTTTCATGTTCACTCCTTATGCCCGTAAATAATCCTTAGCTTACCATCTTTTTATGCAATACAGAGAACTTTTGCCAGATGCGGTCTTCTACCTCAATCTCTCCGTCTTTCAATTGCTGGTCGTGGTACTTTTTTGCGCGGAAACCGGGCACGCGCACTTCGCTGACACCTTCGGCTCTAGGATTACTTTGTATATCCTGGACTATTTTGTCTGTTTGCACCTTAAACTCTTCGACTGGCCCGAATGCTGCCGGATCGATCAGGATTAACATACCTCCGAGATCGGATTCATCCGCCACCAAGCTCCCGGATTTCGCACCGACCAGGGCACCTGTGAGAATATCTAGTAGCAAGTTTATCGCATATCCTCTATGCTCACCGAAGGGGATTATTGACATGGCTTCGTCGGGATTTGTTGTGAACTTACCAGACTTATCGTAATAGGTGTTTTCTTGCAGCGGCTGCCCCAGATCTTTTGCGCGTTTTATCGAGCCGAATGGACGCTCGGACGTCGCCGCGTCAAAAACTATCGGATCGGCCGATGCTGGGATTCCGTAGGCAAGGGGATTGGTGCCGAACAGTTCTTTTGTGCCTCCGAATGGTGTCACGGTCGCTGGCCCGCCATTAGCAGAATAAACGCAAATTATGTCTTGTTCCGCGAATTTTCTGGCGATCGTTCCCATCGCGCCATGATACCCGCAGTTTTTAAACCCGATTACAACCTGGCCTTGCTGCCGGGCCCAATCAACCGCTTTTGGCATTAAATCTTTCAATATAATTTTTATCGCGTGGCCATTGCCATTGATCAATTTCAGGGCCGGCTTATTTACCTCGTAAGTTTCTTTGGCTGTCGACCCGATGTCACCGTAAATACCCTCGGGCGATTCCTCGAACCCGCTAAAATAATTGCCGGTCAAATCCTGCTCCAATGACAATTCGGTAAGCCAGGCGACCATTTCGGGATCCGCGCCTTTCGCGGCGAAAATTTCTTCAAGCATTTTTTTTACATCTGCGACTTTGACCTTCATGATGGCAACTCCTCGATTATTTTGTTCTTTGCGGATTTAAACTCTTTGATGTACGGTATTGCTGCGGCAATGATAATACAAACGGCGCCAAAATAGGCTAGCGTTTCTGGACGCTCTCCAAAGAATACGACTCCGAATAACATCGCCCAAATGATTTCGAGCAACCCGATGATACCTGCAGCGCCTGCTTCGATCAATTTTACGCCATGAATCGAAAGCCACGATGCGGCAATATTTGCGACTGCAAAAATAAGTAAATACAACCATGCAACAGGGTTATGGAATCCTGGCGTATGTTCACCGAGAATAAATGCTACCGGCAAATTTACAATGAGACCAGTGCCCCATGCCACGATTGTCGTCTGCGAGGAATTGTATCTAAGTTTTTGCGACACAGCCATGTCCAGCCCAATTGAAATGCCCGCTGCGAGAGCCGCTGCGAAAGCAAATAACGATCCGCCCCCGAATGGGGGTGAAAAAGTAAGTAGCAGGCCGGCCAAAGCCAAGAAGGTCGCGATAAACTTATCGAACCCATACCGCTCTTTATTAAACAACCATCCGAAAAAGAACATAGATAATAAATAACCCGCATACATCATTAGAATTGCCAAACTTATACCAATTTTATTTATCGCGTAATACAGAGGTGCCGCAAGCATTAACGATGCAAGCGCCGACAGCAAAAACCACCACTTATCCTCGCGCCACCTGAATCGCTCCCACTTTTGTTTCCCAAAAAGAGCAATGGGTAACATTATCAGCACAACAAGCAAGGCTCGAATCCAGGCCTGCATATACGGGCCGAAACTGTTTCCCATCAGGCGTGTCCAAATGCCGTAGCTCCCATAAAATATCGCGGATAACACAATCAGGCCCGAACCAAAGAATACTTCATTGGCAGTGTGTTTCTTGACGGTTTTTATCATATTGCTGCTTGTATTCTAATGCACATTTTCGCCGGCTACCAAATGGCCGATATGCAAGATGGTCCGATTGGTATGATACGTACTCAATACAGAATCTGCCGCGACTTTGTCATGGAATCCTGCAAAATAATCGCCTGGCCATTCAACCCAACCTCGAGCAGTATCTTGATCGACGACTCCGGCGTGATAACGGCGCATTTGCTCGTCCTGATCTTTGCTTGGCAGCATACCGCTGGCCCCGGCCACCAAGCCCGTCGAACCGTATTGGGCATAACCCAAGTGGTGCGGGACCTCCGCATCCTGGAGACCGTTTGCGACTAATATTTCATTCACCGCTCCGTATAAACCGCTCATAGTAATGCCATTAGAACGAAGCATTATGTGGTAAATCAACGCTCCTTTAGCAACTTTTTCAAGAGCGACATGTTGATACGACGGGTATCGATCGGCTACCGGATCTCCAACGCGTGTGTCATCAAAACCTTCAGTAATTCCACTGCTTTGATAGTCTACGGCGACCAGACCCTCGCTATCTCCCGCGACCACTATCCCGCTTCCGCGAAAATATGGGACGGCATTACCGCCCCCGTGGTACGTTGTTACGCGACGGACATCAGCAATCGCACCTAGCATGCGTCTACTCTGCGAACTCACTTGAGTCATTTCATCAGGTGATGGGGCCATACTTCGGACGGCGGTTACAAATTCGACAAAAGGTGCAGTAAAATCATCATGGTCGAAAATTGCTCGATAATCTGCCATGCTTTGTTCAAGCTGTCCCATTCTTAATCTCCAGAATTATTGTAATAATGTTGTTAGTATTGCATAAAAACTAAATTACGGTAAACTGTTCACCATGTTGAACAACACGGACATAGTTCTAGGTCAGCTTCGCACGATCGGCCTGCAACCCGATGAGGCCCGATTATATGTGGAATTACTTAAAGAGCCGAGCACTCATTTGCGATTGGCCCACGCTACCGGTATAAACCGCACGAAGGTGTACCGGCTGATTAGCGACCTCGAAAAACGCAGCCTGGTTACCAAGCGTACCGACGACCGCGGAACATTTTTGGTTGCTGCGGACCCCACGACCCTCGAGGTTGAGCTCGTCGCCAAAGAGGAAAAGCTGAAAAGTCAGCGTGACAGCTTCAATCAGCTTTTGCCGGTATTGGAACAATTTAAAGCAAGAGAAGCGAGCGGATTTGTAATCCATACTTACGAAGGCACGGAAGGCTTCAAGCAAATGCTTTGGCATGAGCTGAAATCAAAGGATGATAACTTGATTTTCGGCAGCGGAACGATTGAAGATTTGGTGCCGGATCGGCGCTGGGCCGAGAAGCATAGAGCCATGACTGTCGAAGCGAATTACAAAATCCGAGAACTGCTCAACCCGGGCGAAAAGGACAAGCCATTTACATTCAACGATGAATTCATGGCTCGCTATATACACCGGACAATCCCTAGAAACGTGCTAACTCTGCAGAATCAGATCTCAATTTATAACGGCACGGTCGCGACGTATCATTGGCGTAACGACCAAAAAGTCGGATTCGAAGTCATCAACTATGATTATTCAAAAATGATGCGCCAGATGTTTGAACATTATTGGCAACTTGCAAAATAATTAATTTTGCAGCACCGACAGAATATTTCCGGCGGGATCTTTGAACCAGGCTATGTCGGGGCCCATGTTGGCGGCACGGCCGCGGGCGATTCCTTTTTCGTCCTGCTTCGGCGCTCCTTCGACAACCGGATTATCATAGTGCTCGAATTTTATTCCGGCTTCAACCAGATCATCGACAGCCTTGTCTATGTCATCAACTACAAAATTTAGGACTGTAAATGTGGCCGGTTCATGATCCGGTTTGTCATATACGAACAACTGGCCGCCGCCAGGCAGGCTTAATTGCAAACCCATTTTGTCGTCATCCAATTTTAAACCGATAATACTAGTGTAAAATTCTTTCGCTTTTGCTAAATCGTCAACCGAAAACCCGCTGAATGCCGCTACTTGATTGAACATGTGATGCCCCCTATACTTTTATATTTTTATTATATACCAGAAGCAAATTCTTAAATTGCTATACATATAAAGTTGTGTAAAATATAAGCATAAGTATGTCTAATAAAAACAAACACAAGGTATTGATTGTTGGTGGAGGTTTTGGCGGCGTAAAGGCTGCGTTAGAGCTTGCGCATGATGAAAATTTTGAAGTTACCCTGTTGACCGATCGACAGGATTTCCGATATTATCCGACGCTTTACCACACGGCAACAGGCGGCCTGAAAGAACAGTCAAGCATCCCTCTGGATGAAATTTTGCCGGACAGTGTGCAGCTCGCAATTGGCAGTGCCACCCAACTGGACAGGGAAAACAAGGCGATCGTCGAAGCGCACAGCGGGGACAAGCTTCAATACGACACGCTTATTATGGCACTCGGCACTGTCACAAATTTTTTCGGCATCAAAGGACTCGATCAATTCTCTTACGGCATAAAATCCATGGAAGAAGTGCAGCGATTCAAGGCGCATTTGCACGAACAATTAGCCGACGAACACAAGCCGGATTTACATTATGTAATAATCGGAGCTGGCCCGACAGGCATTGAACTTGCCGGCGCGCTGCCGGGCTATTTACGCAAAATCATGAGTAACCATGGTATTCACCATAAGGCTATCCATATTGATTTAGTCGAAGCCATGCCGCGTTTGCTGCCGCGCTCGACAAAACTGACTGCGCGATCTGTCCGAAAGCGGCTGCATAAACTTGGCGTCAAACTGCACCTCGGAACGGCGGTGCAGGGCGAGACAGCCGATTCGTTGATGTTAAATGGCAAGCCGCTGCAGAGTCATACGGTCGTTTGGACCGCAGGTATGGCGAATAATCCATTCTTTAAGGTTAATAACTTTGCATTGAACGATCGCGGCAAAGTCGTAGTCGATGAACATTTGCAGGCGGAACAGGATATTTTTGTGATCGGAGACAATGCCGCCACGCAGTTTAGCGGCATGGCGCAGACCGCGCTTAGCGATGCGAAATTCGTCAGTGAAAATCTAATGCGAGATTACTACAAAGAGAAAATACTTACCTACAAACCACGGCAGCCCGTTTCGGTAATACCGGCCGGTCCGGGCTGGGCGGCAGTTGACTGGGGCAGATTCCACGTCTACGGCCGCCCGGGATGGGCACTTCGCGAAGCCGCCGACTGGATAGGATTTCACGATTTAGAACCGTGGTGGAAGGCAAGCGAACAATGGCTGACAGAGCTCGGCCACGAAGAGCAGTGCACCGTCTGCGCCGGCGCAAACGCATCGTAAGATATTATTTGCCTTCTAAAAATTTAGTTACTGCGGAAATATACGCATCGGGATATTCGACGTGCGCCAAGTGCGTGCCAGCGGTGATAATTTCGATCTTCGCATCCGGCAATTGTTTATAAGCATTGATAGCTTGCAGCGGCGTCAATTCATCATACTGGCCCGAAATTACGAGAGTCGGTGCGGTAATTTTATGAAGATCCTCAAGTCTGGACCAGCCTTTTAGGCTGCCGTTTGGATAAGCCTCGCTGGCTCCCCACAATTTTTCATATTGAATATTCCCAAACGACCCTGGCGGACTGCGAAATTCTGCGGGCATATCGTCTAGTTTGAAAATGTGCTTTTTGTTATATACGTTCATCGCATTTTGGTACTCTTTCGAATCGGTCGTACCATCTTTTTCGTGAGCCTTTAGCGTTTTATAGATATTTGCAGGCAAATCTTTTTTGAGTATTTCTACTTCCTCGCGATACAACGGCATACTGAGCATCGAACTGGCTAGTATAACCTTTTCAACTCCCGCCGGGTTATGCCCACATAAATATTCAGCCGCCAGCATCCCGCCCCAAGAATGTCCGAATAAAGCAATTTTATCCAGCTTTAAATAATCGCGGATAGATTCCAGTTCTTTAACAAATAATTCTAAGCTCCATATCCGGCTATTGAGCGGACGTCCTGACAAGCCGCCGCCAAGTTGATCGTAAAATACAACCTGTCTGCCGGTTTTTGCGAGTTCAGATAAAACGAGCAAATAATGATGCGAGGAGCCAGGCCCGCCATGTAACACAAGTAACGGCGGTTTTTTAGATTTAAGTTTGCCAAATATCTTGAAGTACGTCTTGTACTCCATGAAGGGCATATAGCCGTCTTTCTCTATACGCATGTAATCACAATACCACCGATTGAACTTTTATATTTAATAAAATGAAAACCGCTCGATTTATGCGAGCGGTTTTCGTAAACGAACTATGATTATTTTTTCGACTTGCTTTTACCGGTGCTTTTAGCCTTAGCCTTTGTCGTTTTCGAAGATGATGAAGCTGCAGGCTCTGCAGCTGCAGAAGCCGATGATGCGGCAGGCGCAGACTTGGCGGGCGATGCGGCTTTAGCGAATGCGGCAATCGGAGTGTCAAGACCCGAAAATAGCAGCGCGTACAGATTCACACCGATGATCGCCCCAAGAACCGGCCCGAGCACATACGTGCCCCAGCCCCACGAATTAGAACCAAGCGCGACTGCCGGGTTGATGAATCCGTTCGAAGCCGATGACGCGACAATCATACCGAGTATCAAGCCGGCACCGACCACTAGCGCGCGGCGCGGGCCCCAAACTCTTTCGTACAATACAGCTGATGCTGCCAACGCGAACACGAACGCGCCAACCGCTTCTGCCACCAGTATGCGACCGTCAAAACCGGAACTGACGTGCTGCACGGTGCCGTGCGCAAAGTATTTGTATAATGCATACGCCGCCCAACCGCCGAGCAGTTGCACAACGATATATACGACCGCCTGAGCGGTCTTGATCCGGCGCGCCGTCCAAAGCCCGAGCGTGAGCGCAGGATTCAGGTGCACGTCAGTTGCGATCGACAAGCCCATGACCATTACCGCCAAACCTGCAGCAATCGCTACAAAGTATGGAATGCCGATAGTCGACCGACTGACAGTGAGCACTGCGAATGCAAGCACTGCAGTACCCAAAAACTCGCCAGCAACAGCGGCAATTTTTCTTTTACCAAACATACGAACCCCTCCGTATTAGTTACTTATGTCCTAAGCATATCCGCACGCGGCAATTTTGTAAAGAGTACGACCGAAAAAGACTATACTTATGCTTTACGCGGCAAGCGCGTACAGATTTATCTGGTAAATTTCCTGGTTCGGTACTGCAGCTGCCACGGCGGCCAAAATCGCCTCGCGGGCATATTCTGCTTCCAACTTCTTCCGTACGGCATCAGGGCCGGCGGTCAAAACGTGCTCAATTGTATCGGCGTATGCCTCATCATTCACAAAACTGCCTTTTCCAACCCCTTGTCCAGCTTCGTTTTGGTCGTAGAGTTCTGTCTGGTCTACTGTAGCTTCGGGAATCCAGTTGCGTACGATGGTGACTGCCTCATGTTTTACTGCGTCGAGTTTTTCGATCGCTTCATCGGCTTCTTCTTCGCCAAGCACGGTAACGAGTTTGCTTTCGTCCCATCCGGCGTATCGGCCGCTCGTCATTGCTGCACGTGCGAAGTTCACGACCGCGTCCATAATTGTCGGGTCAAAGTCTTCGCCGAAGCGCAAAGCCGCGTATTTTTTGACATAATCAGGATTGTCGGCAATGGTACGCATCCATGTGCCAAAGCCGGCATTTGCGGCACAACCCCCGTGCCCGCCACTCCGTAATCCAGCATCGCTCAGCCGACCGGTAACACGAGAAAGCCTTTGTTCGCCCGTCGTCCTTTCGCCTTCAAAATAACCAGTTAATTCAGCGACAGCCAGGCCGTAGATGTTTGGGCCACCAGGTACTGAAGGTCGTGGCTCAACCCGGGCTTCGCCAGAACGAAGTCCTATGCGGCGTCGCTCATCGATGCAAGTGCCTCGAACATCGGTGTAATAAATGTTGTGCAACGTGCCGACGGCAAGTTGAGCCTGTGCTTCAAGTTGCTCGTGCGCAACCTGTTCCGCGCCACTTGTTTTAATCGGTGCTTCGAGCACATCAAATCTAGCCGCAACAGGTGCAGCATTATGAAAATATGGGGGCATACTTGGTTCCAAAGCTTATGTGAGGATCAAAGTTTATAAATTATTCCAATGCGATTATACGCCTCAGTGAGAATTATCACAAGCCCTATATATGGTGCCGGGTTATACTGAAGATACTCTAGTATTAAAATTGCAGGGAAGGGGGAGCGATGAATAAACAAGATGCTTCGCTTACTTCAATTCCACACCGCGACATTCCGTGGCTGCTCAGTAAAATTGCGCTCCAAGAATTGCGCCGGATGCCGCCCTATCAACGAATTGATACCGCTTTCTGGGTACAGCTAAAATCAAAGCGGCCAAATTTGACGGATTTTTTGTTGTCGGCGAGCTATCGCATAGCGCCGGACGATCCCGAATTGCGGGGCGAAGTTGCCGCCTTTGGTGCAGAACTTGTCTACATGTTGACTACTACTGAAACAAACGGAGGCAAAATTCGGCCTACCATCAACAAGCTAGATCCCGAACCGGTTACTAACGGCGATTTGAATGGCGGCGACGAATCTGGGCAACCTGCAGCCTGACGGCGCTGCGGTCGAGCAGCGCTTGGGCCTTTTCCAGGCTGACTTCGTCTTTGGCTTCTTTTTTCAGTTGCAATGCGCGTTGATGAGCGGCCTCGACTTCGGCTTCGTTGATTTCGTCGGCGTGGTCGGCTTCGTCGACAATCACGCGTAAATTGTTATCTTCGACCTCGATCACACCACCGCTGATAGCAAAAAAATCTCGCGCACTATCGGAATCCTTTGAATCGCGCCGCACAGCAATCACTCCGTTGGTGGCCACACTCACCAGCGGCATATGTCCGGGCAGAACGCCGATTTCTCCGTCAAGCGTCGGCAAGACGATTTCGTAGGCGTCGCCGTCATACTTCATGCCAGTGAGTGTAACGAGCTGCAGGTGGATCATTATTTGTCTTTCTTGGCTTCCTTAACTTGGCTGATGTCGCCTTTCATGTAGAAAGCTTGTTCGCCCTTTTCGTCGTGTTTGCCTTCGAGGATTTCTTTGAAACCTTGTACGGTGTCGTCAAGTTTGACATATTGTCCCGGGTTGCCGGTAAACTGCTCGGCTACAAAGAACGGCTGGCTAAAGAAACGCTGGATTTTGCGGGCGCGGTAGACGGTTTGTTTGTCTTCTTCAGACAATTCTTCCATGCCGAGCATGGCGATGATGTCCTGCAGATCTTTATAGCGCTGCAACACACGCTGCACCTCGCGCGCCACGTTGTAATGATCTTCGCCGACAAGCTCGGGGTCGAGGATAGTCGAACTGGAATCAAGCGGATCAACCGCTGGGTATATACCGATTTCAGTCAATGCACGGTTGAGCACAATGGTTGAGTCAAGGTGCGAAAACAAGGTAGCAACCGCCGGGTCGGTCAGGTCATCGGCAGGCACAAAGATAGCTTCCATCGAAGTAATTGAGCCTTTATGGGTACTGGTGATGCGCTCCTGGAGCGTAGCCATTTCCTGCTGCAACGTCGGCTGGTAACCCACGGCAGACGGCAGACGGCCGAGCAGGGCAGAGACCTCACTACCGGCCTGGGTATAGCGAAAGATGTTGTCAATAAACATCAATGTGTCCTTGCCCTCATCCCGGAAACTTTCGGCAATCGTCAAGCCAGACAAACCAACACGCAGACGCGCTCCGGGCGGTTCATTCATTTGGCCAAAGACCAGCGAAGTGTTCTTAAGTACATCGGCCTCTTTCATTTCGTTGTACAAGTCGTTGCCCTCACGGGTACGCTCACCCACGCCGGCAAAAACCGAGTAGCCGCTGTGAAATTTGGCGATGTTATTGATAAGTTCTTGGATCAAAACCGTTTTGCCCACGCCGGCGCCGCCAATCAAGCCGGCCTTGCCGCCCTTGGTCATCGGGCAGATCAGGTCAATGACCTTGATGCCGGTTTCCAGCACCTCAACGGAACCTGACTGGTCCATGAGCGGCGGCGGAGATTTGTGAATCGGTGCATAATCTTTGAACTCATCTTTTTGCCCGTCAATCGGCTGGCCTGTCACGTTAAACATGCGGCCCAGCGTAGCTTCGCCAACCGGCACGCTAATGGGCGCCCCCGTATCACGCACTTCCGCGCCGCGCTGCAAACCATCGGTGCTGCCGAGTGAAATCGCGCGTACGCTCGACTCGCTCAAATGCTGCGCAACTTCGAGCACCAGTTTCTTACCATCGAGCTCGACCTCCAGCGCGTTATAAATCGCCGGCAAATGGTCGGCCGAAAATTCCACATCCACCACCACGCCAACGATCTGGTTAATCGTGCCGGTGCTTGTATTTTCTTGTGTTGCTGTTGTCATCATTGTCCTCCTTGTGTATCGTAGTTTGTCGCATAAGTTGCGAGCAGCTCCTCTTGTTGAGCCGCCTCGTCTCCCACTAATCCTTCGTCCATTGGAGCGCCTAGTGGGAAAAGAAAAAATCTCGCTTCACCAAGGTCACTCGTATCCAATGGGTACTCAACTCCAATCAGCTTAGCCATTTAACGCCTCCGCGCCGCCGGTTATTTCTGCTAACTCTTGGGTGATGGCTGCCTGGCGGGCCGTGTTGTATTCAAGCGTGTAATCTTCTATCAGTTCGTTGGCGTTATCGGTGGCGTTTTTCATAGCCAATGCGCGCATGGCGTGCTCGCTTGCCAGGCTTTCCAGCAAGGCCTGCCAGATCTGTGCCTGAATCAGCCGGGCAACGCTCTGGTCGATCACGGTTTCGACGTCGGGTTCGAAATTCATCACGGCTGCCGACTCGGACACCTCGATGTCGTTGGGCGCCGAAGCAGGCAACAGCGCCATATCGGTCGCCACCTGGGTGATGCTGGATTGGAATACGGTGTAAAGCACACGCACTTCGTCAACCGTCTCATCTTTGTAACTTGTAAGTATCGTGTTCAAAATCGGCTGGATGTCTTGCTCGGTCGGAGCGTCTCCATATGCCTGATAGGCTGCCGCCAGTTCAATGCCGGATAATCTCCGTACGAATTGCGCGCCTTTGTTGCCGACTGTAATGACACTGCTTTTGACTTTTTCTGACTGATCGCGGCGGATGGCTTGCGCAAGCAGCTTGAGCACGTTGGCATTGTATGCGCCGGCCAAACCCGTGCTGCTGGTGATGACGACGTACAGGCGATTCCTGATCGGGCGTTTGCGAAAGAGCGGCTGTTGCTCAACTTCTTTAACCATACTCAAACGAGCCAATAAATTATAGGCTGCCTCGCGATATGCACGCGAGGCTTGGGCCTGGCGCTGGGCGCGGCGCAGCTTGCTGGAACTCACCAGCTCCATGGCCTTGGTGATCTGCCGGGTATTTTTGATGGACCCGATACGCCGTTTGAGGGTAATCGTATTAGCCATGCTCTATTCACTATCTCCATAACTAATTCGAGACGACGATTCATTTAAGTGTAAGTGCGCAGCAAGAAGCCCCACGACATACGTAGCTGCAGGAACATGCTTATTTTCATCTTCTGTAAGAAGAGCGGAGTATAAACCTTCGGCACCGTAGACAACAAAGATGTCGGATTGTGATAATCTCGCAGCAATCGTATCCGGAGTTTGGCCTGGAGGCGTCGCGCACATAATCGCTAGTTGGGCAACAGCGGCAGGAAGCATGTGACTGCGCGGAGAACTACCCATCTCATCTAACTCTGCTGCGTCAAGAATACCGCTAAGAACTTCTAGATCGATTAGACCTTCAGTTGACATTCATTATTCCTTATCTTCTGCCTTTTTTGGTTGCATTTCCGCAATTCCATAGCCGGAAGCTATATTTTTTGCTACTTTCACGACTTGGTCATTCTGTTCGTCGGTTGGTTTGTCGCCGGTGTTCAGTGTTTCGATTAACTTCTTGTTCTTGGTTTTCAATTCATTCTGCAATGCTTCTTCGGCAGCTTTGATTTTTTCGAGCGGAACTTTGTCGAAGCAGCCTTTGGACACGGCAAGCAACGTGGCGTACATTTCCCAAATAGCCTGAGGGCTGTATTGCGGTTGTTTGAGTAATTCGGTTAATCGCTGTCCGCGCTCGATGGTTTGGCGGGTTTCATCGTCGAGATCGGTCGAGAATTGGCTGAATGAAGCCAGCTCGCGGAACTGCGCCAGGCTGAGCTTCAAACCTCCGCCGACGGCTTTGATGGCTTTAGTCTGGGCAGCACCGCCGACACGTGACACGGACAAACCAACCGAAATAGCCGGTCGAATGCCCTGATAAAACAAATTAGTCTCGAGGAAAATCTGACCGTCCGTAATGGAAATGACATTCGTCGGAATGTACGCCGAAATGTCGCCGGCCTGCGTCTCGATAATCGGCAGCGCAGTCAGCGATCCGGCACCGAGATCATCGGAAAGCTTGGCCGCTCGCTCGAGTAACCGCGAATGCAAGTAAAACACGTCACCAGGATAGGCTTCGCGTCCTGGCGGGCGGCGCAAAAGAAGTGACATCTGGCGGTAAGCTACGGCGTGCTTGGATAAATCATCGTAGATTATCAGCGCGTGCTGTTTATTATCGCGGAAATATTCACCCATGGCGCAGCCGGCATACGGCGCCAGATAGAGCAGGGCGGCCGGGTCGGCCGGGCTGGTAGCAACAATGATGGTCTGGTCCATCACGCCTTCGCGCTTCAGACGCTCCTGCAGCGCAGCGATTTTCGACAACTTCTGACCGATAGCCACGTAGACATTGATAACACCCGTTTTTTGGCGGGCCTGGTTGACCATGGTATCAACCGCGATGGCCGTCTTGCCGGTCTGGCGGTCGCCGATGATCAGTTCGCGCTGTCCGCGGCCGATCGGCACCAGCGCGTCAATGGCGGTAAGGCCGGTCATCAACGGTTCATGCACGCTTTTTCGGTCCAGCACGCCGGGCGCCGGGCGTTCCACGCGGGCGGTTTGCTTGGCATTAATCGGCTCGCCGCCATCCAGCGGGTTACCCAATGGATCGACCACGCGGCCGACCAGTTCCGGCCCGACCGGCACTTCCAAAACTTTGCCGGACAAACGCGCTTTGGCGCCAGCTTCGACTGCCACGTTTTCGCCGAGCAGCACCGCGCCGATTTCGTCTTCGCCAAGATTCAGGGCAAAAGCCGTCACCGGTTTACCGTCGAGCCCGTCAATGTCGATCATTTCGCTGTAGCCACAATTGCGCAGGCCGTAAATCCACACGATGCCATCAGCCGCGCGGGTGACGATTCCAACTTGCTCTATTTCCGGACGAGCCTTCAACTCTGCGATAGCTGCCCGGATGTCGGTAGAAAGTTCTTTGATAGATAATTCGCTCACGAAGCCGTCCTTTCTGTGCTAGTTAATTCCTTGAAGCGATTCAGTTTATTACGGATGGTCAAATCCAATTGGCGGTCGACCAATTCTAAGCGCACACCGCCGACCAAGCTAGCGTCAATCCGCTGATTGATTATGATGTTTGTAACATCAGTGAATTGCTCGCGCACCAACTGCTCAATTTCTTGCTTCACCTCATCGGTGATTTCGTGCGCGCTCACGGCCGTAACCTCAACGATGCCCTCGGCGGCACGGTAGGCGACCACATCTCGAAGCAATGAATCCAGTTCGCCGGTCCGATTTTCGCCGAGCAGATAAGCCGCGACTTCACGGCTCAAATCCTGGACGGGCGTCGTTTGTGCCATTTGCGCGATCACCGGTGTAATTTGGTTGCGGGGAGTTTTCATGCTTTGACTTGTTCCCGCATTGCTTTATCGATCAGGGCCGCATCTTTTTGCGGGTCGACTTTTTCTTCGATGATCGCTTCGGTCGCCTCGGAAATCAGCCCGACCAGTTCGCCTTCCAGCTGCTTGCGCGCCCGGTTGGTATCACGCTTGATCCGATCTTCAGCCGAGGCGATTATGGCTTCGGCTTTTTGACTGGCTTCTCCTTCGGCCGCCTGGACGGCCTGTCGTGCCTGGGACTTGGCTTCGGCCACGATGCCGTCAGCTTTGGCGCGGGCATCTTGCAATTCCTTTGCAACCTTTAGTTCAAGCTCTGCCTTTTCCTTCTGCATCTCTTCGCCGATTTTCACGCCTTTTTCAATCGTCTCACGCCGTCGTTCCATCATTTTTACGATGGGTTTAAATGCAAATCGTTCCAGCACCCAAAACGCCAATAAAAACGTGACGACTTGGATAATCAGCGCTTTGCTGTCAATCCCAAGCGCTCCGATACCTGAAGTACCGTCCGCGAATTGTGTTAAGTTCGTAATCATTTAATGCTCATGTCCACGTTTAGGAGCTCGTTATTTGACGAAGAATGTTGAGGCGAAGGCTAACAGGCCGTAAACCTCGATAAGGCCGACGAATACCAAAGCTTGTCCTAAAAATTTAGATGCTTCCGGATTGCGGCCGACGGCAGTCAGATAACTCGCGCCGACCAAACCGATACCGATCGTCGGGCCGATAAATCCGGCGCCGATCATTATTCCGTGGGCTAGTGTCTGCATTGCTTCAGGTGATGTTACTGCAAATATTGATGAGACCATTTTTACTCCTTATTACTTAAATGGTGATGTTTTTGACTTTCATCACGGTCGAAGTTGAGATATCTTCGCGCCGAAGATCGCTCTGTCCGACCATGATCTATCCTTTTGCCCCTTCAGGCGCTGCTGATCCTATTGTTTCAGTAGATTCAGCATCGGTCAAGCTATCATGGCTATGTGCGCTGTTGACACTTATTGCCAGATAATTGACCCCGAGGATAACGAAAATATATGCCTGCAGCGCGCCGACGCCAAGCTCCAATAATGTGAACGGCAAAGCTGCAACCGGCGAAAGCACGCTAGCCGGTGCCAACAGACTTCCCAAATACGCAAATACGGCGATTACGATCTCGCCGATTGTAACGTTCAGGAAAAGCCGCAGCGCCAAACTGAAAGCTCGCGTCAAATCTGTCAGCATTTCGATGAGCCCGATTACTAGATACAGCGGATTGAACGGACTGCCGATAAAGAAATGCCGGATATACTTGCCGAAGCCGCCAACTTCGCGGATCGATGCGACATATACTACGGCCATCGTTACAAGCCCCAACACCAGTGTAAAGTTCAAATCCGCGGTAATCGGCCGAAGCAGCGGATGGCCATTGATCTGGACGGCATCGCCCACTCCCGGTATTAATCCCGACCAGTTATTCAAGAGTACAAGGAAAAAGAGCGTCACGAAAAACGGCACATACTTGCGGCCAATGGATTTGTCCGTAAACGCGCCCTCGACCAGATCACTCACAAAGCTTACGCCAGCTTCAACGTATTGAACCAGGCCGCCCTTTGGCCGAACGGTCACGCGGCGGGCAACCATTATCAGGGTAACCGCAATAACCAGCGACACAATCCAGCCCCAAATCATGGAATTGGTGATATGCACGCCTGCGATCGTAAGATCGGTCGACGGCGCAACGTGTACGGATGGGCCGCTATCGGCAGCAAAAAGACCTAACACGCAACAGCCCCCCGTATTTCGTATAAAGTATTTCGTATCACACCAGCGGCTTTGCCGCTGAATACGGTATACGTTATACGTCCTACGTTATACTTGCTAGTCATCTTTATCCTCTTCTTCGTATGACTTTTTGATGGCTCGTTTCTGATCATCAGTCAGCTTCGGCACAGGCAAGCGATTGGCGGCCTGCATCGAACGCCACATCACTGCCGCCGAACCGATCGCTGCCAGCCCCAAACCGACAAACAAAAATAAATTACCGGAATCTAATGATTTGTCCAACTGCACGCCCGCGATGATCGGCACGAGCACAACTACGGCCAGTTGCCAACTCATATTCAGCGCCATGGTTATAAACATGGTTACGGCAGAATTAGATTGCTCAGCAGTGCCGGCAAGCTTTTTTTCTGAATTTTTACCTGACATTTTCTTATGCATACTCCCACCATGAGCAGTAAGCGTCTGGGCTGGCGCTAGGGAACCTTTATCCATATATACCTGTATATTATCAATTTTACCTCAAGTGAGCAAGCTTAAAACCACGGTATTACAGAAGTCGGGCTAATAATAACTTTTGGTGAATCGGCATGAGCAGCCGGCTGCTGCGATAATTCCGGCTCTTGAACGCTCAAAAAAGGAAATAAAGACATCATATTGCCGATATCGGCAGTTATGGCGCCTTTCCGTATCATGCGCATCATTGCCGGGCTTGGAATGGTGGTAAGATTACGCCGGACATATAAGCCGTGCTCGCCGTCAATATACCACTCGCTGAAATTTTCTGATTTTGGTAATATTGCGTGCGCCAGGCCACTTTTGGTATGGAGCGCTGGCTCATTCGGATAACCGCTGGGCTGGCTCCTGAATTCCATGAAAGAGTCAGCCCTGCCAAGCTCATCAGCATCATATAATGTTCCACCGTTATCGATCACTATCCGCATCAACTGAGACATAGCCAGTGTACCCAGCAATTCTCTTCGGCAGTATTCATGCTTGAGCGGTTCTCCCACTACTTGAACCCCGCCGTAATTTACGAATCCCATCATTGGATGTGAAGCGTCGTACATATTAAGGTACGTTGAAATACGCCCGAGAAACACACTAGAGACCCGCCGAGACATATCCCGCACTGCAACATCCGTTTTCGCCGGATAGTCCCGCCAAAATGCTTGCTCTTCGTGTATCGTATGGTCGTACTCATGCGCCGAAACGCCCATGTTATAAAAAGCGAGCTCAGCTTCAGGTGGCGCTTCGTCGCAAATAACTAAGGCATACTCCGATTCTTTACTCATGGTTCTAGTTTAGTAAACAATATTGCCTATTTAATCGCAAATTGATACGAGTCCTATCGGACACCCTATACGAACTTCTATACAAATATTCTTGCTAATTAATTTTCAAAGGTATACTATGTATAGTATGACTACATCGACTGTTCCGATTTCAATTTATAGTGCCGATTGGTGCGCGTTCTGCCACGCGGCAATGGGCTATCTGGATAAACTCGGCGTGCAATACACTGAAAAAAACGTAGAGACCGACCAGGCCAACGCCATAGAAGCCGTCGACAAATCAGGCCAGATGGGCATCCCCGTAATCGATATCGACGGAACTATAATCATCGGCTTCGACCGTCCCAAGATAGACGCCGTGCTTCGCGAAAAAAAACTTATCTAGCCCATAATTCTTAGGTATTTACAATATTGTCGTGAAGGCGTATACTTTTATTTGAAAAGTTTAAATTCTAAGATAATTATAAGATCCGTCTTTTTTAACTAGCAGAGAAATAGGGCAGTTTATGTCATTGGATTCATTGGACCGACAAGCTCAGGTTGCTCATTTTGGCGAACCGACTTGGGAAATTGTGAGTACTGCCCGGCGATCGCCTGCCGCGATGTTTCTTGAAGGCAGGCAAGAATTATTGCCTGACCAAGCCGCCATAGACGAGCTTGTTGACGGCGTATCGACATCTATTGATGGCCTGGGGCGTGTCCGTTTTGCCAATGATACGACTATGGAGCAGTGGGATGTGGTTGAAGGTTTGCGCCAGGGAAAAGTGAATGACGTGTCAGCCGCGCTCGTTGGATCAATGTGCCTTCATAATTTAGTCCCGCACTGGGTTACCTATGGGGCGGGGCGATGGTGGATCTTGACCCAACAACTGAAGGCTAAGCGGAGCGGACGTCGTGATGTTGACGCAGTCTTGCAGGATCTGCATCATCCTGACGGCGAACCTCCACTTACTTTAAGACTCAGCCAGGTTTTGCCACGCGGAGTTAGCGTGCCGGATTTTATGGGCAAACTGCACCGCGACGGCAGAGCGGCTACGGCTGTCGATGCCACACTGCTCGCGCGTAATTCCGGATTATCAGAAGATGCCTTTCCGGCAGCCCATTTACGGCCGCGCTTTTATCATCGTACCGTCCATGAGACGCACCGACCGAGCGAAGATCTTTCGCCGACCGTAATGATGACCGCGTACGGCCCGAGGGGCAGAAATATATTGCTCACTCACAGCAATTTTATTAGAGATGTTGCGATAGGCAACCCGCAGCGGGCAGCCTACGACTTAATGGTTTTAGACCAGCAAGGCCCTGAAGATGGCGTGTATCCTGAAATTGATGGAAGAGCGCCTAATCGTCACATAGAAGCGTTAGTCAGGGGCTTGTGCGCCGAAGGAGCGGCACATATTGCAAATCGAGCAATTGTGCGATATCTCCACACCAGGCGCCAACCAAGCGGAACACAGTTCCCATTCCTCATAGGACGCCTGAGCCATGCCACGGCAAGAGCAGCTGATGACTCTCGTACCGAGCATGGGATGAAAGCTATAGCCCGACGGGCATACCAAACTGTTATAGAGCGTTCAGATCCTGGCGATCCAAGCCAAGACGATCTGAGGCGTGATTGCAGAAATGCGATAGCGTCCCTTGCGTTTACGAGTGCGCTTGCCTTTGACGCCGACCTAATCTCGGCCGCCTAGTTTGTACTAAACAAATCAGTAAACTCTCGTACGGTATAGCTGATGGTTTTTGAAGATTTTCAGACCAAAGAATCGGTCGTGGTGATAAATACCGGCGAGGGCAAGGGCAAGACGAGTGCCAGCCTGGGCTTGCTGGCGCGGGGCGCTGGGCAACCGTTGGCGGGTGGCGTTCATTAGTAATTACCAACGGTGCTCAAGTTCGTACTAATGCACGACCAGACTGTTGATTCTCAGATGCTCTTCAACCTGATCCACCAACTCTGAGGCACGGAGCGTTCCATCAAGCGGAAACACATAATCAATTGTTTCGTCTGCTCCGGGCATTTGGAACAGCCTCCAGTTTGGGTTTTCACTCAACGTACCTTCGAAATCATCCAACTTACCTCTTTGAAACGCCCAGTATGCAAGTCGCTTTTCTATAGCTGTCAACGGAGCGGCTGTAAAAAGGGCTATGGTTAGCGCACCAGTTATTCTGGCGAGCTCTGCCGGCGTGCGCGCTCTCGAATTCGGCGTAAGGAAATACATATCAGCAACTAAGTCTTCTTTGCTTTTAAGTATCGGCAAAGCATCCCTAAATAGCCGCTTATTAACTTTTTCCGGGGTAGCCCTTGATGTAGTGCCCCTCGCAGCGCGCTCCAGCCTCATAGCCTCGCGAATGCCTTCACCGGTAATTAGTCGGGTTTGCAATCGTGCGGCTAAATCAGTGCCGAATTCTCGCGGTGCCGATCCATGCAAGCCAACTTTAAAAAACAGCAGCGGTGGTTGGCGTGAACGTGATCTATTCGCATTCATACATTACCTCATATTATTGCGGATAATTATTTGTTATTCAATCATAATCGCGTTAAGTCAAAAATGGTGACGACCGCTTGCCGACATAATCGCGTACAATAGATTTGATGGCGTTTGAGGATTATCAGACAAAAGAGTCGGTTGTGGTGGTATATACCGGCGAAGGCAAGGGCAAGACGAGTGCCAGCCTGGGACTAGTGGCGCGGGCGCTCGGTAATCGGTGGCGGGTGGCGTTTATTCAATTTATTAAATACTGGGGCGTGGGCGAGCATGTGTTTATCCGCGATATCACACCGCTGTTCAAAGACCAGCTGTATTTTTATAAAGGCGGCAAGGGTTTTTACGATGCCGGCAACTTAAGCCCCAAGCAAGTGAGCAAGGCGCAGCACAAACAAGCTGCGCGAGAAACATACAACGAAGCCCTGCGGGCGGCCACGAGCGGCGAGTTTGATCTGGTAATTTGCGACGAGATAAATAACGCCGCGCATGATGGGCTGATCACTGGGATTCAGCTCAAAAAACTCATTCAAAAACGTTCGCGCAAAACCAGCCTGTGTCTTACCGGACGCTACTTTCCGCCGGATCTTTTGCCGCTAACGGACATCGCCACCGACATGACCAAAATCAAACACCACTTCGATGATAAGTTCCTGGCGAACAAGGGCATTGATTTTTAGCACAATTGTTATAATATTATTTCGTTGCGCTTAGGCGTAATGCATGAGGTAGAGGGAAATTCACTCCAAAGTTAGGAGTAAGTCGTGGGTGAGCTGAGGGCAGTGGTACTGAAGCCGCACGATCAGCTGGCGATGGACCGCTTGAACCACCGCAAAACAGGGCTGATGGTCTTGCAGGAAATCGGCGGCATCGTGAGCCTAGTCATCACAGTCATATGGGTGCTGGCATGGGGCATCAATCGGACATACACCCCGTCGTACATGCCGATGTCGCCTGGCTTCAAGCACTTTCTGGTGGCCGGCGTCACATTTCTCGTCGTATTCGGCATCTGGGAACTGTGGATGGCTCTGCGGCGGAGGCGTATTAGCCTCGATAAAACGCTGCTGGCCAGGAAGCGGACACCGTGCTACCTGACGGACGACGCACTCCGGGAACTCGCCCAGCGACTTGAGGCAATATGCCAAGAGGCGCTCGGAGCGTGCATCCTCGACGAAGACAGGCTAGCTGCATACAGCCTGCTTTATCGTGGATACACCGAGCTGGCGGAAGCCCATGACGGCGCAGAGCACACGGCCAACTTCGATTTGGTTCTGAAGGACGCCGAAGAACTTCGCGCACGACTAGCCGTCGAGAAAGGGGAGCGGGTACTCGCCAAGTGAGTGGGGGGCCGGCATGCGGCATTCGAACCAAGCCAAATCCGGCCCACCCCCACGGCGTCTCTCTACCTTTCTCACCAATTTATAGGCCAGAAGTTGACATCTAGCTAATTTTGTTTATAAAGTAAGCGCATGGTACGCCCCGGGGAAATCGCGCATGATCCTGAGCTTGTTGATCCTTACACCACCGATTTAATGGCAATACGATATTTCAGCGGCGCTGATCCGACAGGCGAACCACTGCTTCAACCAGTTTATGTCGAGCCTGAAGTTACCGATATGGAAGATCGTGCCATGGGCGTCGCGTTGCATCTCGCGCACCTAGCACTCCTCGACCAGCCAAAGCCCCATTATCCGATCGGTTCCGTATGGGTGGTTGAGGGAGACTTATTCTTTTGCGCACGATCTAAAGATTGGACCACGGGTAGGCTTAATGATCATGGGGAGGTTATCGCATACGAGCGAGCCCGCCCTATCGTCGGTCGGGACCTTTCCGACGCAACCTTAGTCACAACCGCGGTACCATGTACGAGTTGCACAGTCGTCTTGGCTGAGGGAAAACCGTGAAAAATAATATCGGCCGCCCCCAGACGCCACGTGCGCCAGCTAGCACACACGATGCGCCAGCGTAAAATCAATCAGCATGGCGCGTTATTTTATGGTGACACGGATACGGTGACCGTCTTGAACTACCGTTTAGACGAGGCTTTACGACTATTTGCATTATTTGGGAGTTTTATGGATCTCAGGCCACCCGATGATCTTGACGAGTATCTGGTTCCTCACGTTAAAGCTGCGTACAATTCGCAAAATATTAGACGATTTTAACTTCTACAACCGCTAGTTAATATACGCGCCAGAAAATATTTGTTATTTGGCATTGGCTATTTATATAATAATTATGTGAAAGAGCGATTATTAGTCGGCGCGTACGAACGCAGGTCGCTTATCCTCAATGAAGTAGCCCGTTATTTAATGGACAGGGTACCCGGCGACGTAAATGCGCTCACAGAAGATGAGCGCGCGAACGATCCATTTATAAATTTTGCTCGCTGGCTGACTCCAGAGGACTATTTAGATACATATCCTGAAGATACCGCATTCGTCGCCGAACCAGCGTTACTGGAAACTCGCATACAGGAAGTGCCGGAAGCGATAGGTGAATTTGTTGCACAGGAGCTGATAACCGACGGTGAAGCTGAAGAGATACTATTTTTGATAGAGCCTCACTTAGATATGGCTGCATAAACGATTTAAACTTTGCGAAGTTTCTGCTTGTGTCGGGTATCGGTGTCCACCTGAGCAAGAGATATGTTTTTCATCATTATTTTTGGTGGCAAAAGTAATACACAAAACCACCAGACAAATCAATACGTTACTTTTTCCGTAAAAAGTAACCAAAAAGCCCCTGACAATCCAGAAACACTACTCGGAACGCACTGGCTAAACCTGCGCATCAACAACTCCCGTTGGTCGGACTCATTTCTCTGTCTTTAAATGAGGAAATGAGCCACAGTTGCCGCTTTATTCAGTTTTAACCAGTGCGTTCCGAATCGGTTTCTTCCAAGTCTGGCATACAAGCAGATGCACGCCCTTAGGCGTGCTTATTATATATTGCGTAAGCTTCTGCTTGTTTCGGGCATCGGCTTTGCCCGGAGAGTCGTAAGTGTTTTTGGAGCGGGCTTGGCTGGCCGCAGTTGATTGAGGTGAAAAGATTGCCTGTGGCAATGTTTTTGCCGAGTTCTGCGGACAAGCTCGTATAACACTGGAAGATCCCGGAGCTGAAAAGCAGCCCGTGGTTTTGTATTACTTTTGCCACCAAAAGTAATGATAGATAGATTGTATCAAGGCAAAAGAATTGATGAGTTTGCTGGAAAAGTAAAGTGGATTTTTTTGGGCTAAAGCAAAAGAAGGGAAGTGCTACAATACTTTGAAGATGCGACAGACACTATTTTTGATGGTCGGCTATCCGGGTTCGGGCAAAACGACAGCCGCCAAAATTATTCATGAACAGACCGGTGCAGTGCATTTGTGGGCCGACCATGAACGCAAGCAACGCTTTGCCAGGCCGACACACTCGCACGAGGAAAATCTGAAACTCTACGCCGAGCTGAACGATATGACCGCCAAGTTGCTCGGAGAGGGTAAAAGCGTCATTTTCGACACCAATTTCAACTTTTATAAGGACCGCCAAAAGTTGAGAGAGATAGCCAACACACATGACGCGCAAACGGTCGTTGTCTGGGTGGTCGCGCCGCACGACCTAGCCAAACAGCGGGCTGTACATGAATCGAACGGACAAGACACTCGGGTGTTCGGCAATATGCCACTCGATCACTTCGAGCGCATCGCGCGAAATCTCCAGGAGCCGCGTGAAGACGAGCAGCCAGTCAGACTCGATGGGGCTAACATTTCACCAGATAGCGTATCGTCAGCCCTAGAGCCGATACTTGGCAACGTGCAGAGATGACATCTAGCAACGATCAATTTTAGATATAAATAGCGATGAACTAAATCGTATTGGCGATGATCAAATGGCATCTGCGTATGAACTTGATGCAACTCGAGTGTTGAAAATCTATAAGCGTAACGCCCGGCTAGACCACATACACGCAATGCAAAGTTTTTACTCAGGCCTTGACCCAAATGCAGTTGATTTTGCGGTGCCATCAATACTGGCAGCTACTGAACATAATGGGTGGTGCGGTTAATTGATGCACGCCTACCAGGCAAGCCGTACGCTACTGTTATGGCAAACCTACGTGGACCGTCGCGTCATAAAGCTCTATCAAGCGTTGTGACGTCAGCCGAAAATATTCATTTACTGTGCGAACCATACCGGTATTTTGGCGATATTCTTTCCGCCAAACCTAGACGTATGAATTCTTAGCCTGAATATTTAAATTTGCAGGCAATGCAAGCATTCCAAAAAATGAAACCTGCACTCTTGAATGATGCACCCGGTGTTCAGGGCGTCATGCATTTTTTTCAGGAAGAAACAAAGCGGCTGGCAGATATACACGAGGGTTTACTAGTACATGGCGATTTCTATGATGAAAACGTGTTGCTAGAACCGAGCGGAAGTGTCGCATCGATCCTGGATTTTAGCGGATTAACAGTAGCCGGCGATCCTCGTATGGATTTGACATTTATTGCGTTTCCGTCAAATCCGGATTCAGCAGACGCTCGATATGTACGCAGTGAAATTGTTAAGCGCCATGGCAAAGATATTCTTGATGTGTTGTGGCTATACAGGCTGTATTAAAGTTTCATATTTTCGGAAGTCAAAGATACAGACCCAAAAAGCTATACCTACTCGGTGAACGCCCTAAACATACACGTCCATAATACCCGACAATATTAAGGCTGGTTCGGAACAATATCTACGTTTCAGCCGCCTTCTTCTTGCGGCCCGATAGTGGCTTTCGTTTGCCGATCAGCATAGCTGCCACGATAGCAACATTGAATAAGAAAATCTCAACCGGAGCCGCCAGTAGCGCGAATTTCGTCGATCCAACGGCTATGATGTTCAAAAAACAGGCCAGAATACCAAGTACCCACATCACCAACGTTTCCGAATTCGGATGTTTGTAGGCTTTTATAACAATAAGCATCGAACCGATACCGTCGGCAATTAGTACGCAGATTAGTGCGGTCAACGGAGCATTTGTCATCTTCCACAGCACAACGCTTGCTATTGCCAAACAAAAACAAACGACGTTGATAGTACTTGCGTCGCCATATCCACCATTCTTTCGCAGCGATAATGCAACAATAATTACATTATTAGCTACAAACCATCCATAGAAAAACAATGAAGCGCGTGCCCCTAAAGCAAACTGACTTGCAAACGAAACCACGCTGAGAACCAGGAAAATCAGCCAAGCTACGCGGTGCGGTTTTGTTTTTCGGCGGAAAGTATCATGAATATATGGAATTGCACCAAGCATGCCTATGATGGTGGCTACGAGTCCGAGTCCATACATTGTTTAAGCATAAACTATGTTGTGTGTCGGCAGAAGACCAATTAATTCAGGTTGGAAATTTTTATAAATCAATCTTGCCAAACAGATTGGTTAGCAGCTCGGTTGCAAAAATCCAATATCGCCCAAGCCACACCGCCAGAACGAGTGGCCAAATGAGCGGCCAGGTTTTTATGTGATGCACCCGAACGGTGCGCGGCCACATGGTGAGCCAGTGCCACAAATCGCCGCGATCGGTCACCACGCGCTTGGCGACTGCGCCGACCCGCAAGCGCGACAGATAAGTTGTGCGATAACCGGCGCGAACTAAGTGGATGCCAAGGTCAAGATCTTCGTGAATATCCGGCCGATCGCACACCGAACCGCGCACTTTTTGCCACAGCGCACGGGGCAGGGCACTGTTCGATCCCCACGGAAAGTAAAAACCAAGCAAAACTCTATTCGCCCGATACACCAGCAGGCTATAAAATCGTGCCGTCAGTCCGCCGACGTGCAGATTATAAAACCGACAACTACCGGTTA
This sequence comes from uncultured Candidatus Saccharibacteria bacterium, assembly GCA_963742655.1. Lineage (GTDB taxonomy): Bacteria > Patescibacteriota > Saccharimonadia > Saccharimonadales > UBA4665 > JAICLK01. Next base: position 226,594 of record CAVUMM010000006.1, on the reverse strand, counting down.
TTACGCTTTCTTCATGGCCAGGTTTATCAAAAAATACTTTTACCTTTTCAACCCAGTCGGATGGCAGCACGGTATCGGCATCAATCCGGCCAATTACGTCGCCTGCTGCGGTATCGAATCCTGTGTTACGTGCAAATACGATGCCTTGGCGCTGCTCATGTAAAAGTTTTACAAACGGATATTTTTTGGCAATTTCGACTGTGTCGTCGGTTGAATTATTATCCACCACGATCACTTCGTCGGGTTTGATAGTTTGTGCTGCAATAGCGTCAAGACACTTTGCTATGTAGCGTTCTTCGTTGTAGGCTGGTATAACTATACTTAAGCTTTTTTGCATTTTTAGAAACTACCATTATTGTATGCCCAAACGTTCTACATTGTACACCGCCAAGCAGCAGCGCGGCTTGAAATCCCTGCCACATCGAGCATGGCAGTGGTGTAAATGGTACTGGAATAAAAACTGGTTCCATAAGTCGATCGTCGTGCTGACGCTGTTGATTGGGTTGCTGTTCGGCACGATGTACGGTATTGCGCGCTGGTACATTTGGACGCAGCGCGATGTGCCGTATACGCTCGGCGCGTCGTTCATTCCGGATTATGCCAAACAGCTCGGGCTGAACCCGAAAGAAACCTTGCACGCCATGATTAGCGAACTAGGTATTCGCAATTTTCGATTTGTGAGCTATTGGGACGATATCGAACCAACGCCAGGGCATTACAATTTCAAGCAGTTAGATTGGGAATTCGCCATGGCGAATGCGGCCCATGCCAAGGTTACTCTCAGTGTCGGATTGCGGCAACCGCGCTGGCCGGAATGCCATCCGCCGAACTGGGTCAACCAAAGCGCGCCCGACAGCCAATGGGAGCCGGCGCTGTACCAATTTATGACAACCGTGGTTAACCGATACAAAAACAATCTGGCCCTGCAAAGTTACCAGGTGGAAAACGAGTATTTCCTGAAAGCCTTCGGCGCCTGTGAAAACTACGATCGCAGCCGTTTGGTCAGCGAAGTCAATTTAGTGAAAAAGCTTGACCCAAGCCACACGGTAATCGTATCTCGCAGCAACAACAATATCGGACTGCCCGTCGAAGCGCCAGTGCCGGATGAGTACGGCGTAAGCGTGTACAAACGCGTCTGGGTGCCGTTCGTCGGCCGCTACGTGGAGTATCCATTCCCGGCGTGGTTTTATGCCTTCCTGGCTGGTGGCAGCGAAATTTTGCAAGGCAAAAACTTGATGATTCACGAACTGCAGGCTGAACCGTGGCCGCCGCACGGTAAAAATCTGGTCGACACGACAATCGAAGAGCAGAACGGATCGCTCAGCCCCCAGCGGCTTAAGGGCCGTTTCACGTACGGCGAGGCCACCGGCATCCGCACCATGTACCTATGGGGCGCCGAATTCTGGTATTACCGAAAAGTAAAACTGCACGACCCGGACCTTTGGAACGTAGCCAAACAACAATTCACCGCCGCAAACGACTACAATTCTAAGCTTAATTAAGTAGCTACGTAAGAATCTTACCGTTATTTAGCAGTCTTGTTTTTTACAAATCTTTATTTTATGGTATAATTTATTTATGTTGATCACCTCGCCGCGGCACGCTGCTGAAATCTTGACTAGGCCAGACGGCAGCCGAATTCCATACCCGTTTTCAACGGACAAGTGGTCGTCCGACGTGGCGAGTGAACTCAGAACGCGGCTAGAAAACAAACAAACGCCAAAAGAGAACGCAGTTGGCGTTGTAGTCGGATCCGGCGGACTGCCGTATATTTTAGCGTATGCCGGTTTAAGCAAAGTATACATGGTGGATATTCACGCCGAGGCCATCCTTGCCAACATGATACGTATTCGTTCTCCCAAATTCCATCAAAGCTGGCTCAAATACCGAAATGCATTTGCGGGCGACCTATCGGAGCGCGACCAGAGACGTTTCATGACCGAATCGCACCGAGCTTCCCAGAGCGGCCTAATGGGTGACTACGCTCTAACACGGCAAAATGCGGAATCGGTTGCCCTTTGGGGAGTATCAGGAGATTTCCGGAAAACGGCCTCTTATATCGCGGATCTGGTGGCGAGAAAAGGCGAGACGGTAACCTACGTACATGCAACGAACGTAGCCGACACGATTAGCACTGAACTGCTCGCTGACGGCTATACTGCCGGCATGCATGAAGTCGGCGAAGCCATTGGTCACCTGCCACTGGCAAGCGATGCGGTTATTGTAGACAGTTCGGGAAACCTCATTCCGAGACTTTACTCGCCAGTAGATTATCCCCAGGCTCAGTTAGGCGTCTTTTTGTCCTATTTGCTTCGTGCTACTTGCGAACACAGTGGTTTAGTAAGCTAAGAGTAATCAGTTACTGCAAAGGCACGCCGGGGAATCGGCCGACAAATTCTTGTACATCCACCCGCTCAGCCAAAGTCCTCGTCCCGGCTGCAGATTGCACAAATTGGCGATTCGCAATATCAAGCAAGCCCATGGTTGCGTGCAGGTCATAGGCACCCACCCTGAGTCCGACGCGCAGATCACCCCTAACTATCTGGACGCTATTTTGTACCAGTCCAGCCACGACTGCGTTGCCAATCAAAATGGCAACCGCCGGATCGTGCCCTGGTACGCCGAGCTCTGCACGTTGACGCCGCAGTGCTACCACGTTCGTACCTAAAACAGCTGCGCGTCCAAACGAAACCGGCCGGACATCATTACCGTGGTAGGGATCGTTTTCAAGCCAATTCCAAGTAACATCCTCAGCAGGCGTTCTGGCAACATACCATTGCACCGGATTATTGCCGACGACATGCCGAGCTATTGACGGATGATTACAGCAAATCCCTGAAAGCCACTCAAAAACGACATGTGCATATGCTCGACTAACCAAACCCGATCCTCGTTCTGTCATAGTATTGTTATACCACAATCTGCCTAGCCTAGAAGCCGTATTCGGTCTGCTCTGCGTTGCAATGAGAGACATGGCAAAAAAGAAGTCCAACCAGCCGAAGCGGATTACTAATCGGCGAGCCAAATTTGATTACGTGCTCGGCGATAGCGTTGTTGTGGGCATTGCTTTGAATGGCCGCGAAACTAAAGCCCTGCCATGGGCGCTGGCAACTGCGCGGAATTTATGTGGCGGAATCGTCAAAACTATGAGCGGGGAAATATTCCGGCTTCAGCAAAACGGGAAAGCCTGCGCGTAAACTTCTGGCTGCCTGCCATCGTTCCCTTGGCTTGGCATGCCTGCCGCCAACATGGTTATCGGCGAGTGCTATACCGACAGCCTTGTTTAGTTGTCTGAGTGTCGGCGAATAACCGAGTACTTTATGGGCGTAACTTTTGACCGTCTCGTACACGGTGCCTGCGCCGGTTTTGGGATTATATTTGCCAATGCGCTCCGTACGTTCTGTGAAATGTACCCGTAGTGATCGCGTCGGGCGCAGTTGTGGGTGGCTGATTGGCAAATTACTATTCGGATCGCTGATACTGGGCCCAATGTTCACCGCAGCCGGTGGTGCTTTTGGCGGCATAATATTGGGCGACTCAACAGTCAAGGCAAGACAGGCCGCTGCTGCAACTGTAGCGGCAACCAGACGACGTCGCAAGGGTGTAAGCTCGCGAACAGGCACTGCCTCCCGCTCGGCACTTGGTCGTGGAATACCTGCCAACCTGATGGCTGTCCGGCCAACAGCATCACGCACGCCTTGTGCCATGGCCCGCTCTTCACGCACGCCAACCAGCCATTCAGCCATAGCTTTTTGCTGCTTTCGACCAGCTCGCGTCAGAACACCGGGGTGGCGAAGTCCTGGCAGTACTTGTAATATTTCCTCATGCCGTCCTAGCTTCTTGAAAAATTGTCGATAATCCTTCGTCTTGTAGAGTGGATCGGCCCCGTTAACAAACATCGATACTTCACGCTCGCCATGATCACCATCTAGAAGTATGTCGAGGGCCTCGGCGGATTCATCTGCCAATTCAGGGCTCAAAGCATATTTCAAGCCCGTAAATACTCCGCGAAGGCTATATTGCTTTAATTCGCCAACCAATCCGGCAACGCTTTGATTCAGCCCCCGATCGGGCTTCTGCAGTAAATTCATTACCCCGAAGTTCCATATCAGGTTCAGGTTTCGCCGCATCGGCGTTTTGCCCAATCGATCGTTGGTTGGACCGCTCGGGCTGCCGCACGTTATGTCGCCCCAGAGTTCGGGCGCTTGGGCCGCGGCTAGTATGCTGGCGCCGCCGCGAGAGATGTGAAAACCATCAACCGCGTGTTCCTCGGCACCGAACGCAATTGCCACGGCATTCGTTCCATCTTTGAGCATTGCTTCCAGCTGGTCGGCACCGTTTACCTCAAAATACGGCAAAGAAAACGCGACAACTCCGCGCAAGCCGGCTTCACCGAGATTTCGTACGACACGATGCCCCGCACGCCTTCTGTCGCGTGATTCAAAATTATCACCAAAGCCCATCGAAACGAGTAACCTTGGATCCTGGTCAGCCTCGAACGCAGCTCGGTCGGCAACAAACGGAATCCGTATAGGATCAATTTCCCCGCCAAGCTCTGGTTGCCATTCCACGCTTCCGACTATGTTCGGACCAACTTCGCCTTCGTAAACTGCCCTGGGAGCTGCCCCTTCAAGAGTTATCACGTGTACCTTTCACAAGATATATTAACTAGAACATAATATACTATATATCTAAATTTGTCAATAGTATATCACCTCGGTTACAATAAAGCCATGAAAAAGCGCCAGGCGCACACCAAACAGATAGTAAATCGGCGAGCGAAGTTTGATTATACACTCGGCGACAGTATCGTTGTGGGCATTGCCTTGAATGGCCGCGAAACCAAAGCCCTGCGCATGGGACACGGGCAGCTGCGTGGTGCGTATGTGACCGTGAAAGAAGGCGAGCTGTGGCTGATCAACGCTACCATCAGCGGCACCAGTGGCATTCCAATTGACGAATCCGAACAAAGCCGCGCCCGCAAGTTGCTGGCCAAACGACGCGAAATCGACGCTTTAATCGAATCCAAGCAACAGGGCCGAACCATCGTACCGCTGGAAATCATTACCCACGGCAGGTTCATCAAGCTGCGCATCGCTATCGGCAAAGGTAAGAAACTATATGACAAGCGGCAAACTATCAAAAAGCGTGACGAAGATAGAAATATTCGCCGAACTCTAAAAACTTAGAAATTTTTACGGCGCAGTGCTAACGGTGTCGGGTTGACAGTATCTTTGGAACGGCGCCGGAGTCGCAGCAAATCGTGCTGCCCGGCCAGGCTCATTGCGCGGCGCTTCATTATCAACGCAGCGTACGCGGCTTCGTAATTATCAATCATCGTTTCGATTGAAAATCGCTGTTCGACTGATTCTCGGCATTTCTGCGGATCTTTGCCGGCGCATAAGCGCATGGCTTGAGCCAATTCTTCGACATTCTTCGGCGATGCCAACTCGCCGTTTATCGGACTAACGATTTCGGGCATAGCACCGTTTCGAAATGCAGCAACCGGCGTACCGGACGCGAACGCCTCGGCCACAACCAACCCGAACGGTTCCTCCCACACCGGTGTCACCACGACTACTGACGATGACTTGGTAATGTGATTGATGATTTCGTGGCTCAAGTGACCGTAATACATGGTGCGTTTTGTGAGCAATGGCTGAATTTTGCGGTCAAAGTAGCTTTCATCCGCGATCGGCCCGATAATTTTTAAGTCTATATCGGCCAACCGGCACGCCTCGATCGCATATTCCAAACCCTTTTCCGGCGTGATCCGGCCGACCCACACGGCAAATTCGCGTTCGGGCAGTGATGATTTGTATTGCCAGCGATGCAGCTCCAAGCCGTTGTAAATCACATCCGGCTTGAACCCGATAGCGTTATCCCAAAGTGCAGCATTATTATGCGAGACTGTAACGATCCGGTGAAGCGGATAATTGAACGTCCGCGCGATACCTCGCCGCATCTCCCGGACCGGCGGTACATGCAACGTGGTAAGCACCGGTATTTTTCGCAAGTGCGCATAGCGCACCGGCAAAGTATGGAACGAATTATTGTGAATGACGTCAAATTTTTGATTGGCAATCGTATTTACCGCTTCGGCAAATTTTAATTCCAGCTGCCGGTCGCGGGTATACTGCCTGATGCGCTTTATAAACTGGAACCGCGTGGCGGCGCTGATATATTTGGCCGGCGGTTTGGCCATGGGCACGACATTCAGTTTGGGATCGCTGCCTTTGGCCGCAAACAGCGTAACATCGTGGCCGCGCTTCATCAATTGTTCCACCAGCGTGTAAGTATGCATCTCCATTCCGCCGAAAAACGGCTTGCGGATCGGATACATTGTCCTAGACAGAACTGCTATCTTCATAGAGCTTTATCCTCCGATTACGTACAGGAACATTATACCTCTATGCGCAAAACCAAAGATGTTAGCTGGCGCACAATAACAGATTGAAAAAAAGGGTTGTATTCTATTGTGGCATTTTGTAAGGTGGATATAAGCGTTAGGTAAAAAATGTTAAATATTGGTGGGCATCGTCCAGGAGATATTGCTGCGGACCGGCAGCCACGGTTAGAAACCGACAGGTTAGTCGAGCCGGAATTTCCAATTCTAGATGTCAGTGAGGTATGGGAGGGTTCGGCCGAAGCTCTCGAAGAACTTACGTTGGAAGAGCAGGCCAGGCTGCGCCCGGGAGAGATACCGGTTTATGTGCGCCGCAGCGAGGTAAAATTGCCGGAAGTACCCGTTACGCCACATGAAATACTGATGAAAGCGACTCATGCGCGCACGCCCGCCGAAATCGGGTATAACGGGCCATCCGTCGCGTCAGTCAGTATTGACGACTCCGAAGAATCACGTTACAAACGGCTGCATGGCCGGGACGGCCTGTATGCCGCAATGGACGTCGAAGTGGATTATCCGCAACTTTTGGATACGACGGTAGTTTCGCTGGCCGAATCCCAGGGGATGAATAAAGAAGAATATATCCCCGGACAACCGTTTGGGTTCGAACAGCCGGGATCAATCATACTTGTCAATTTCGCCCCTGAAGATCCGCTCGGCCAAAAATTTTTACGCCTGAAACATTGGAGAAACCGCTTTTATGGCTCGTGCGATGCGCCCGGCCTGTTCGTTGACGCGGTAAGCCGCCTGCAAGCCCGCAATCCCTCTTACCTGATTCAAACAATGTACACAGCGATAAACGGCAGGACGGATGACATAAGCAACGCGTTTGATTTATCTGTCTTGTGGCTGACGGATCGTGCGGACAGCAACGCGCAGGGATTGATGGAATACAAGAATCCGTTAACTAACGGCCGCGGCATGCGCCACCAGGGCTGGAAAGATTCATTTGATTCGATGGTGCACAAAGACGGTTCATATGTCGATTCGACTTACGGCGTCGCGCCTATAGAAATCCAGTGCCAGACTATCATCAGCCTGCGAAAAGCCGCCGCGATGTACAGAAATCATTATCAGGATACAGCGGAAAACAGGGAACTTGCCGATGGCCTTGAAAGGCGCGCTGATACGATTTTGAACTTCATCCTCGACCACGGCTGGGTCGATACGGCCAAGGGCGGCTATTTCGCGATGGGCTGGGAACGCGACGAAGATGGCCAAGTCATGCGTATCGAAACCAAATCGATCGACATGCATTGGGTGCTGCGCGTACTGGACATGAAAAATCCGTCCCAGAAAGAATTGGCATTCCAAACTGTTGATACGCTGGCCGGGGAAGACATGCTTACACGCTGGGGTAGCCGGGTGATGTCGAATTCGGAAAAAGGTTACGGCGACTATCGCTACCACTGCGGAATCTGGGACGACAAGCACAACCGCATGGCTGCAAGCATGTCATGGCTCGGATTATACGGCTACGACCGTTTCTTGGGCGGCTTATCTTCAGATCTATATGACGCGACAGGTTGCTTTCCGGAGTACATCGCCGGCATCGACGCCGAATTTCCCGTTTTCCCGGACATGGATCTGTACGTTTTCAACCCAGACTACAACGAGCTCTACCTTGCCGAACAAATCCCGCCGCTCGGCCAGACCTGGGATGCCACATCAATAATCGGCAGACAGAATCGTTACACCCGCATCCCGCCGCACGCCATAAACCCAGCCGACCGAAGGTTCGAGCAACGACTGATCACCAGCATCGATCAACGCTACCGCTAATATATAGAAGGTTTGCGTTTTTAGTTTAGCATTCGTCCTATTAGTATCGTCTGCGGCGGCTGTCGTTCGAGCCGAAGTTTCGGCTGCCGCCACTACTACCACCGCCACCTGGACGCCGTTCTTCTTGGGGTCGAGCCGGATTTACCATAATTGCACGTCCGTTAAACTCTTTACCGTTCAGTGCCTTGACGGCATTCTGACCTTCGTCAAGATTCTCCATCTCAACGAATCCAAAACCTTTTGATTGGCCGCTGAACCGGTCCTTTATAACTGTTGCGCTCAACACCGTACCGTGTTCAGAGAATAGTTGCCCCAGCTCTTGATCCGTAACGCTGTATGCCAAGCCTCCGACATAAAGTTTCATTGCCATTGATTAGTCCTCCCTAGATTTAATATCGCTTGCGCTCATTATTGCTGCTCGCGATGGTGTTTAGCCGATAGGACTAATGTGACAACGGACAGGAAATAGTAACCACTTGCTTAGTTAAAAGTATAGCACTTTCGAGAGATTATGTACGGGTAATAGTGCTGAGACTACCTTAGCAAGGTATACTTAAAGGTAAGGACTCAAACTTATGTACAAATTTACGCTTGCCGAACTTGATCAGGATCATGAGATTTATATCAATCTTATCTCTTCGTCGGCCGGGCACTACCTAAAAAGACGCCCCTATGTCCTGGGCCTGATAAAGGAACTTATTGCCTTGCAGAAGTTGACTGGCGCGCGAATCATCATCGAGAAAGATATGGGCCGCAACATCGGTACGACCGACATCGTGTCGACGAGCACCAATGACAGTATCTACTATGCCCAGCCTGTAAAAACCGCAGCATTTTCACGCTTCGCTAAAAATCGGTATCCCCAACAGAGTAATATGCTGACCATAATCGTAGAACAAGATGCCGATGGCAATTATGAAGTGCGCGACACTTGGATTGGATGCTATTGTCCGGCGTTTCCAGGAGCCGAAAACGAAACGGCTGAAAGCAAAACATTCTGGCAATCCCATGCGCTCGTCCACGATGCCCAGGACATCCAGTCCAAGTCGATTACCAAAGACTGCCCGTACTAAGATCACCGATAATTTCGCACATATTGCATATTTGCAATAATTGTGCTAAAATTTTCGTATTGTTTCTGATGAATTCTCTGGCAAGTGGTATAGGCCTCGACGTTTCATTGAAAACAGTCGACCTAACTAATTACTTAAACAAAGGATTCATTTTTTTATGTCTCAAAGACAATCATATCGCCCTGGCCGAAGCGGCCAATTCCGCCAATCATACAATCGTCCGCAAACCAAAAGCCGCCAGCCCAAAAAGGCATACATTCACCCATCCAGATTTATTCAAAGCGCTAAGCCAAGTTCGGATCAGGCCTACGAACCGATGCATAGATTCTCGGATTTCGACGTAGACGGGCTGATTCAGCGCAACTTGACTGTCATGAATTTTGAAAACCCGTCGCCGATCCAGGATCAGGCTATCCCGCATGGTTTGGCAGGCAAAGATATCGTCGGAATCGCCAATACCGGAACCGGCAAAACGGCGGCGTTCGCCGTACCGGTGCTCAATCGCTTAATTACCGAGCCTGGCAGCAAAGCGATCATTCTGGCCCCCACCAGGGAGCTCGCGCAGCAGATCGAACAGCAATGCCGTTTGATCGGCAAAGGCAGCGGGCTCGACGGCGCACTGCTGATCGGCGGCACGCCTATGGGGCCGCAGCTGAATGACCTGCGCTACAACCCGAGGATCATCATCGGTACGCCCGGCAGGATCAAGGACCACCTCGAGCGCGGCTCGCTGAACATTTCGGATTGCAATATAGTCGTATTAGACGAAGTTGACCGCATGCTTGATATGGGCTTCGTCCACGACATTACGCATATACTTAAGCACGCGAATACTTCGCGTCAAAGTTTCTACTTTTCGGCCACTTTGGACGAAAGGGTTAAGCGAATTATAGAAAGTTTCTCGCATAACCCGGTCCATATTTCTGTCAAATCCGGTGAAACGAACGATAATGTCGACCAAAACGTGGTAGCCTACGATCAGACCAGTCACAAGATCGAAAAGCTGCACGATATCCTGAACACGAGCGAAACGACGAAAGTAATTATTTTCGACGACACGCATCGCAGCGTTGATAAATTGTCCAAAGAGCTTGTTTCCCGCGGCTTTTCAGTCGATTCTATCCATGGCGGCAAATCGCAATCCCAACGGCAGCGGGTACTTAATAAATTCAAAGCAAACGAAATCGCGGTGTTGGTTGCCACCGACGTGGCTGCACGCGGACTCGACGTATCGGACATCTCGCACGTCATCAACTATTCTTTGCCGCAGTCATACGACGATTACGTGCACCGCATAGGCCGCACCGGTAGGGCAGGCAAGGTCGGCTACGCGCTGACCTTCGTCGAAAAGTAGTCTAGGACCAGGCCGCCTGATAGTATTCCTCTTGATATGTATTGCGGGCACAACTCGGAACTTAAAAAACTGAAACCGGATCAGTTTCAGCTCAAAGTTGGTAACAGGTTCTCTAATATTCCTAGTGGGTAGTTTTTGTAAGCTCCAAGGAAGTCAATAAGGTCGTCAGACTCCCCGCCGTCGCTTACGGTTCTGATAGAAACGAACGGTGCGCCGCTTTCTTTGCATACTTGTGCCGCAGCTGTACTTTCCATATCAATCACTAGACCAGGTTCCGTAAGTTCTGCGATCTGTGCGGCATTCAACAGTTGACCGCCGGTTAGTACGTGCCCCTGGGTAACTTTGTGTTCATCTCCGAACGCTTCCGCAACATAAAGCGTTGCCGCATCGACGGCTTGTTCTACTAAAAGCGGATCTCCCCACAGTGTGTCTGTGCTGTGGCCGGGAATTTCACGCCATGGGAACACGGGGTACGCGTTAACGTCTGTGTAGCCGTAAGACCTCCCCACAACGACATCGCCCATGCTTAAATCATCTTGAAGACTGCCTGCTGTCCCGTGAAGAATTACTTTTCCGATACGCCGATACGCTAGGACGGCGGCGGTTGCTGACATCGGCACTTCGCCTATGCCGCTTTCCACCGCAACCACTTCACGGCCGAATAATTTGCCGATTACAAACGTCTTGCCACAATGTTCTTCTTCTTTGTGGCGATTATTTCTAACCATAGCTATAACCGCATCAGACTCCTGTGGCATTGCCGCAACCAATCCGATCCGATTCTCCCAAGATGGAACACGTCGTCTCATTTGGCATAAAATACCACTAAGTATGACTTGTGTAAATGTCTACTCCCCCGATGGGAGAGTTTCACGACTCTGAATTTACAACAACGCTGGAGTGCCGATGCTCTCGGTGGATTCGATATTCACCACGATCATCCGCACCCCAAAGCGCCTGGACCAAGACACGTCCGAACCAGCCCTCACCAAATCCCGCCTATCCACCTCCGCCACCCACGTTTCGTAGCGGGTTGATACTCAGCCCGGAAAAGAAAACAGCCTACTTTTGCGGGCTGTTCTACCTGAATCTCAAAACCCCCACATAAGCTGGTATGCCAGTAACACTCGGATGTAATGCAGGGCGTAGCCCTGTACGCTCCTCGGGAACGAAGTCTCGAGGAGCAGATGTTCTTTCAGATAGTCAAATGTACATTCAACTTTGGCACGCTTTTGGAGTAGGAGAAGCTGCCACTGCTCAAGGAGTTTCTTGTTCTGCTTCGGATGTGGTGGCGCCAGGATGTAGGCCTGGTGTTCACGCCACATCTTCCTTCGCATGACACTGGCGTTATACGTGCCATCCCCGACAGCAATGACTGTAGCGTCATTGACGAGATGGGGTATCTGCTGGCCGTCGTGCTCATTGGCCGGGGTGAAGTACACGGCTGCCAACTGGGCCATTGGCTTCACTGCGGCGTGCAGTTTAAAGCCGTAGTGCCAGCCCTGCCAGTTCTTGCCGAAGGCGGCAAATCCTTTCGTTACCCGGTGGCGGTTGGCTCGTACGAACTTGCAGACATGGAGCATGGTACTGTCCATGAATCTCAGGGGCGTATCTTTCACGAGTAGCTGGTCGAGTGCATACAGCATACCGGGAGGTGCCTGGTGGCACTTTCGAACGAACGACTTGTAACTAGGGAGGTGGAACCGTCGATACTAATACGTCTGCGCCCAGTTGTAGACACCCCTCATGGTGCGTTGTGGCGCCACGAAACTCGAGAACAGGAGCAAGGCAATGGTTTCATTGAGGTGCAGGATGACCGGCCTGCCACCCTTCGGGTTGGCAGCCGCCCGTGGCAAGAAACTGTCTACTACGGCGACTAAATTTGTTATATGATGAGAACGTAAAACACGCATGTTTGTTTTCCTTGTTTAGGTTGCACTAACAAGATAGCAAACATCGCGTGTTTTTATTTGGGGATTTTGAGACTCAGGTTGTTCTCGCTTGACTCCGGGATTCTATATCGCACGCCATGTGCGCCTGCCCTGGAAGTGATGCTTGATTTTATTTTTTGTATATTTAACTGCCTAAAGTGAAGGCGTTTACTGTGACGGACTTGGGGACGGTTATGTCCAACACTGCGCCTTTGGTGAAGACGGGGAGGTCGATTAGTCGGTAGAGGCGGGCGCCGTCGAGTGGGACTCGGCCGGCTTCGGCCATGTCGACGCCGCCGCCGCGGTTTTTAGTTACGGCTTTGCCGTCGATTTTCAGGGTTACGGCGGCATCTTTGGGGCCGTCCATCACCAGGTATACTTCTTTTGCAGAGAATTTAATGCGCAGTACCGCATTGTCGGCTTCGGAACGACTATCCATCGGACCGATCCGCCATTTGCCGCCGAGCGTCCAGGCGTCCTGGTCGATCCTGTCCATCAACGTATAATCGACGGTTTTGTCTTCTGCAAACTGAAAGACATTCGAAAAGTTGCGGCCGCGCTCGTAGCCCAGGTACGTTTCGGGCGTTTGGCCGACATCGACGGGGACGTGCACACGGCCTTTTACCGTCATGCCTTTGCGGGTGACGGCGCCGGCTTCTGCCAGCAATAGCCGGATGGCTTTTTCGGTTTGGTCGTATTCGCCTTCGCCAAAGTGCTCGCGGCGTACGCGGCCGTTCGCGTCGATAAGATAATGCGCCGGCCAGTAATGGTTGGCGAACGATGACCAGACGGCCATGTCGTTATCCTGCACGACCGGGTAGGTAAGTTTGTAGTCCTTGACGGATCTCTCCACGTTGGCGGCGATTTTTTCGAACTCTGAATTCCGGCGAGTGCACGCCGATTATCACAAACCCGTTATTTTTATACGCTTCATACCATGCTTCCAGATAGGGCAGAGTGCGGATGCAGTTGATGCAGCTGTAGGTCCAGAAATCAACCAGGACGACTTCGCCTTTCAGTCCGGCCAGTTTGAGCGGCGGACTGTTGAACCACTGACCTATGCCGCTAAGTTCCGGCGCCCGATACGGTGCTACATTGAATAATTTTGGATCGTCCATACTGTCCATAGCTTCATCCTCCTTATGCTTATTAGTATAGCGACTCAAGCAACCGGATGGTAATCAAACCACAAGCACGCCGATATCAGGATGCATTGATTGCGATTTCGGCAAGCCGTAGGTTGGAATTCGCGGCCGCAAGCCCCATATTAGTCTTTTCGATGAGCGTGCTATGGTAGCGTGCCGCAGCATCGGCCGGATTATCAATTGATTTTGCGAACTCGGCTATTATGCACGTCGTAAAACCTGGTATGGTTGCGTCACTGAACTCTACTTTCGTGTAACACAACAATCGGAATGCATTAGGCAAAGGTAGATTTATGGGGCCGCTGAGTACTGGCGGCAATTCTTGCATCAAACCTAACAGAAGTGGTGAAATTAAGGCTCCATATGCAGGTACAGCTTCCGGCAGGATTACACTCAGAAAGCCCGTAGATAAAACCTGGCCCGGGAGTAATGATCTGGATAGCCCCGCAGCCAGCTTTTCATCTATCGGATGATTATAACTAATGACCGAAAGATCTTCTTCGGAAGACATAAGATTACAGTAACATTGAATGCAAATATTTCAATAGTGACGTAAAGGTCCACGAGCTCTGCAACTTAAACAATGCCGGCTGTTCTACACTGTAAAGGTCTAACTTAAACAGGAGAACAGCCGTATGAGCTATTCGTAACAACCCTTTACTTCCTAAGGCGAGAGCCGATGCAGTCCGGCTCGTAGTGGAGCAAGGGCTTCCACTCATGGTTGCCGCTCGCAGGAGCGGCATACACCGCACCACGCTCTGGCGCTGGAAACAGCGTTGGTTAGCGTTAAACCAGAATGCGCAGCTGGTTAATGTCAACAGACCGGCCAGGAAGCCGGGCAAAAAGTTCCGCTGGGCAGCGGTCTATTGGCAGATACCTACGGACAGCAGCCGGCCGCACCGTTCGCCACGAGCATTACGGCAATGCATCGTTGACCGAATTGTCTACTGGAGACGACATAAGGGCCGTTGTGCTGGTGTCGTACATGCACACTGCATTCGAGAGGGCACAAAGGTATCGTTAAGCAGTGTTAAACGGGTATTAAAGCGTTTGGGTTTTGTAGTGCGAAGAAAGTGGCAGCGCTACCGCCTGCCTGTACCGCGGCCGCTCGCAACTGCGCCAGGCGAGCTGGTACAGACAGATACGATTCACCTCGTGCACATCACAACGAAACGACGTGTCTATCATCTATACCCTCATTGATCTCTACTCCCGCTGGACCGTATGTGGAATACCACGAGCACATCTCGCAAAGAATTAGTTACCAGTTTCTATGCCGGGCACAAGCCAAGGCAGGCTTCCGGTTTGCTTGCATACAGAGTGACAATGGCCCGGAGTACGGCACCTGGCTGAAGGATACGTTAAACAGCCAAGGCATTATCCTCAGGCATAGTCGTGTAAGAAAACCTAACGACAACGCCCACATAGAAAGATTTAACCGTACTATCCAGGAGGAAGGGCTTAAACGCCTGTTCCCCAATCCTGCAACCATACAGAGAGAATTACAGGATTATCTTGCCTATTACAACACGGAAAGATTACACTCATCCTTACAGTACCGAACACCGCAAGAAATGTTGCAAAGGTCTTGAGCTAATTACGTATAAGATACTGAGTCTCAAAACCCCCAAATAAAAACACGCGATGTTTGCTATCTTGTTAGTGCAACCTAAACAAGGAAAACAAACATGCGTGTTTTACGTTCTCATCATATAACAAATTTAGTCGCCGTAGTAGACAGTTTCTTGCCACGGGCGGCTGCCAACCCGAAGGGTGGCAGGCCGGTCATCCTGCACCTCAATGAAACCATTGCCTTGCTCCTGTTCTCGAGTTTCGTGGCGCCACAACGCACCATGAGGGGTGTCTACAACTGGGCGCAGACGTATTACTATCGACGGTTCCACCTCCCTAGTTACAAGTCGTTCGTTCGAAAGTGCCACCAGGCACTTCCCGGTATGCTGTATATACTCGACCAGCTACTCGTGAAAGATACGCCCCTGAGATTCATGGACAGTACCATGCTCCATGTCTGCAAGTTGGTACGAGCCAACCGCCACCGGGTAACGAAAGGATTTGCCGCCTTCGGCAAGAACTGGCAGGGCTGGCACTACGGCTTTAAACTGCACGCCGCAGTGAACCCAATGGCCCAGTTGGCCGCCGTCTACTTCACCCCGGCCAATGAGCACGACGGCCAGCAGATACCCCATCTCGTCAATGACGCTACAGTCATTGCTGTCGGGGATGGCACGTATAACGCCAGTGTCATGCGAAGGAAGATGTGGCGTGAACACCAGGCCTACATCCTGGCGCCACCACATCCGAAGCAGAACAAGAAACTCCTTGAGCAGTGGCAGCTTCTCCTACTCCAAAAGCGTGCCAAAGTTGAATGTACATTTGACTATCTGAAAGAACATCTGCTCCTCGAGACTTCGTTCCCGAGGAGCGTACAGGGCTACGCCCTGCATTACATCCGAGTGTTACTGGCATACCAGCTTATGTGGGGGTTTTGAGATTCAGGTTGAAGATTGGTTTAAATGAAAAGCACCGGCAAATGCCGATGCTTTTTACTTGGATCACCGTCGTGGACGTACTTCGAGTTGAAAATCTTGATTCTAGCGGCTACGATTTTATGCTCAAAATTTATGCTGCAGCCGAATCCAATTGAAAGAAAATTCTGCCGTTCGGAATAATGGGATAAGTTTTGTGTACCGTTGTGTCCGGCACTCCGTAAACATAGTCGGGAGCTACCTGAATGATCTGCGCGCCTTCAGGATCTTCAACTACTTTCATTAGCACCCCATCTGCTCCTATTACCGTCGGCCCGAGGTTAAGCGCGTCAGCTTGGTCAGGAATGGCTGGCTGAGCGACTGGTTCTACTTGAACTGCATTTATAATTTGGAGGTGCCCCAGGGCACATAACGGGCCGGCTTCCATGGGAATTATTATCCTATTACTTCCCTCTGGCGGATGATAAAAACCGTGTCCTACAAGTTTAAAATCATTATGCCAGTTCACCGATGCAATGTTATTAACAGTTCTTGTATGCTCGTTGAACGCATCGATATCAGTGATAACCGACAGTGACGCAACTGAGCCGCGAAGCGGAATTTTCCCCAGGTAAAATTTGGAAATCTCGGTTGCCAGATGGAGCAAAGGCGTGGATATTTCGCCGTCAGACTGGTATGAGAAGCGACTGCTAACTCGGCCAGGAGCTAGTGTATAGCCTGGCTCAGATCTAATACGCTCTGCCACGTCGTTCAAATGTTCGCTAATAGACGCTGTTAACCGGCCATAGTTTTCCATCGGCGGGGAGTACATTGGAAATGACCCGTAATGTTTGATCATTTCATACATCCAAATGACATAAAGATATTATGTCATAAATATTTATAATCTATCTGTTCTCTTAAACCATGCAATATATGCAATAAAATATTTAATGCCAATGCTTGGCTTGGCAATCAGTTCTGGAATATAACCTTTTCGGAAGGTAACGAAACGGATGTCAGTATGATTCGGCAACTGCTCGAAGAAGCTGAGAGGGAATTAAATTGAAGAGACTTTGGGGAGCCTTATTTAGATTTCGGCTAGAGGTGCTTATCACGAGGGAACATATATTGTAACTTGGTCGGGTGTATAATTTTGATACCTTCGTATTCTTTAAGTGAGAGCAAATCTTTATCGAAGCTGACAATTAAATCGGCTGCAGCTTCTTGGGCGCATTCTAATATTTTATCGTCATCTGGATCTCGAACTATTGAGAGTTTGATTTTTGGTGTAACAATGGTTACTACATGACGAACTTGATGTAGCATTGTTACCACCCTTTCCCTATTAAAGCTAAACTTTGCGCTTTCAAGCTTTCCTTGTAGCTCAAGTAGTATTGCTTCTGAACTATATAGCTCGTATTGCAGGAACTTTGTGCCTCGTCCAATAAGATAGCTGCGCGCGTAGCCATTGCTTAGTGCGGCAGCTATATAGAAACCGGTGTCTGGTACGATTTTAAGCTTTGGTCTTGCTGTAGGCTGCGATGTCATCTTCAGTTTCAAGCCCTAACTTTTTCAGCATCGGTTCGGCTTGCGCCTGCATTTCTTCTAACGTCTTTTCCAGACGAATCCGAGCATACATAGTCCTTACTATGTCGCTTTTGGAAAGCTTTGACTGCCTTGCTAGTTCTTCGATACCTTGCGCTGTATCTTCGTCAAGTGAGTAACTTACGGTTCTCATAATGACATTCTATTATGGATATTATTGAGAGTCAATAGTGTTTCTATTGACACTCGAGATGTGAATGTTAAGGTTTGATTTCCGTTTTGCCTTACTAAAAATTAAACTCCTTTTCAAGGAGTTAAATAATTGTAACTATTGCTTGGCTCACGGTCGAGAACGCGTTTCGAACCCCAGTGCTTTATCACTCATAACACATCATTACACAACGCCCTGACAGTCTCTGTGTATACTGCCAAGTTTTCTGCAACTTATTTATTGGACTGGGTGAATATTCTTTTAGGGAGGTAGTTCCAGATATTACCAGGAGTCCGGCGACGAACTTCACGGTCCTCTATAACGCACGCCATCATGGCCCCGGAGCTGAGTGCTTCTTGTGCCCGTGACCTAATGTCGATGCCGGGAAAATCTGAATGGTCTCTGTCTGCCACGAAAGCGTCCACTACTGAAGGCCTATTTGGTAGTACATTTACTGTTGTCCCGCCTGCAATCTCAGCTGCACCCTCGTATAGCGCTAAGTCTAATTCGGAACGAATAATCGCTATAGTTACACGCGGGTCAAATACACAATCAGATTGACGTAGCGGCTCACTCATAGAGTAAAACTTTACAATACTATAATGTAGAAGTCAAATTCCAGAGTACTCTAACTTCTAAAAAAGAGTTAATAAAAAAAGTCTTTCATTATGCTTATGTTTGGCTCGGCAAATGGTTCCGGAATATAACCTTTACGCAAGATGATGAGGAAGATGTCAAACGGCTCAATCCGTTGCTTGAGGTTTGCCAAGATATTGAAGACGAGGAGGCTTCTATATGATGTTTCCACTGCTAAGCCATTTCACGCGGCGATCTACTGGCCTAATATTATAACAACACTACAATGAGCAGGCATTCTATCGCGCGTTCGTGCAAGACTTGGCGTGTTGCCGCGGGGTAGCTATGATCGAAAGCCTCTTCCTTGCTATCCGACGAGTGGAACAATTACTACCATTGCCAAAAATCGCTTATTACGGAGCCTTCAGCCCTAACGCGGCCTGCAGTTTCGGTTTGTCAAATCCGAGTATCTTAGAAACTCTACCGCCGCCATCATCGATAACGGTGAACGGTACGCCAATGACACCGTTACTGATTTCCATATACTCTTTCATGATCGCCGGGTCGGTATCAGTGACATTGTAGTCATAGGGGATGTTCTGCTCATCAAGCCACGCGCACAGGGCGTCGCAAAAGGTGCAGGTAGTTGTTGAGTAGATAGTTATATGCATAATTTGCTCCCTAGTTTATCGTTAATTTCCGAATGTGAAGGTGTTCAGCGTTACACCCGGCGGTACAGTAAGCGTTATAATGCCGCTCGTAAACTTGGGGAAGTTTGCAATACGGTACAAGTTTGACACGCCGATGGTTGCCTGACTATTAGTGACATCAGCACCTGCGTCACCGGCCTGGCTGATCGGTTTACCGTTAAAACTGACGGTGACTGCTGCCGGGTTTGTCGCACCACCCACAAGATATACGTTCTTTGAGGCGATGTTTATCTCTATTTTCGCATTCTTAACGGATGCGATCGATGTTCCTGACACGCTCCACTCTCCTGACAGGCTCCAATCCGAAGCGCCTAAAGACTTCGCAAAAACATAGGTTTGATCAGACCGGCTGCCAAGCTGCGGCGATCCGACGTAAGCATCAGCACGGGTGGTACCAAGATAAGTTTCGGCTGTCTGGTTGCCGTTGATCGGCGCCGGCGTACTGCCCGGAACAACGAGTTTTGAAGGCAGCTGAATCTTACTGTTCTCTGTCAGCAGTCCGCGGATAGCTTGTTCCATCTGGTTGTACTCGCCCTCACCAAAATCTGCCCGGCGGATGTTTCCGTTCCGGTCTATGAGGTACTCCGCAGGCCAGTATTCATTTTGGTAGGCATTCCAGGTTTCCAAGTTACCATCAATGGCGACTGGATAGGTAATATTGTCTTGCTTGACTGCCGCCTCGACGTTGCCCGGTATTTTCTCGTAAGAGAACTCCGGCGCCTCGACGCCGATAACTACCAGGCCGTCTTTCTGATATGCCTGATACCATCCTTCCACGTAGGGGATTGAACGGATACAGTTGATGCACGTATATGTCCAGAAGTCGACCAGCACAACCTTACCTTTGAGTTGAGATAACGTTAGCGGGCTGCTGTTGACCCAATCTTGAATGCCCGCAAAATCCGGTGCTTGTACCGCCTGCTGTACGTTATAAAGACCGGCATCCGATGTAGTCGGTACTCCATTGTTCATTTGCTTAGGGATAAGCTTTGAGCTGAAATTGTCAAAGTTGATTGGCGTATGGTTGGCTGCCCAGACTTGTAGTTTGGTGCCGCTGCCTGTAACGATTAGCAAGCCTACAAGAATAAACAATACCCCTAAACCACGCTGAAAAGCACCGCGCGGATCGCTCGCAAAGCGTAGTCGGGTCGTCAAACGTTGCCCGAAGTAACTGACTGCAAGTAGTATGAGTGCGAGACCGAGAACGTAGCTCACGATATACGACATGGCGGCAGCAAAATGAGCTGGCAGCACACTCGCCAGGATATAGGCGTAGACCGGGCTGCAGCTGGAAAACACCGGTCCGAGGGACGCACCAATAATAACCGGTCCGAGCCACCGCTGCTTGCTGCGCGTACCTTTACCGAGCAGGCTTTGCGCGCGGTGTTCGATACCCAGCGTGGCAACCAGATGGGTGTAGGCGGCAGGAAATAAGGTGGCCAGCCCAAGTGCCACAATGATGCCGCCTGAAATATAGGTAAATACTTGTGGCGGTATGTTAATGAGCAGCGTTGACGCCTTGAGTAGTATCGTAAAGATGATCAGGGAGAGTGCCAAAGAAAGTGCGATTAGAAAAGGTCGCCGCTTGTCCTTGTCGTCGCCCGAGATCGAGCCTCCGATTATGACCGGCAGCAGCGGCAATACGCATGGTGCCAAAACGGTGAGAATACCTGCGATAAATGCCCCAATGAGTAGATACATATGTGCTAGCGGGCTGCCTGTTAGTTTGTGGAATTCGTACTATCCGTTGAGCTTGAGCTTTTCATCATGGAGTCGTGCGCAGCCATTTCGTCTGACTGTTTTTGCTTCATGGCTGCGCTCGTCTTCGCTTTCATGATTGCTGCCTTTTCCATGGCATCACTGACCATCATGGCGTGCGCGCTGTTTTTCTGGTCATTATGGTGTATGACGAGTCCGGTACCGACTGAAAACGCCGCGATTAAAACTATGGAAACTACGGCTGATATTTTTGTATTCATAGTGACTACCCTCCGATCTTATTGGTTATGCCCCAAAGTTTAGTCCATCAAATATGTAAAGTCAACTTTACATTTTTTCATTACTGATGTGGCATATAACCTTGGCGAGCACCATGCACGCCAGACCGATCACCAGCCAGACATCCAAATGGTGCTGCAGTGTCTGCACGGCGACCCCGACGGTTAGCACTGCCGCGCCCGTTAGATATGCCAAGCGCCCGGTTTGGGCCGCGAGCTGATACTCCCGCTCATCGCGCGGCGATTCACGCCATATAAACACGCCGAGCCCGAACACCAGCATGGCAAGCACGGCTATACAAACCACGACAAGACCCATGGGCATCCAGTAGGGGTGGATTAAAAGCGCCAGTACTGCGAGGACTGCAATACTGACTCCGAGTTCGCTGCCGAATTTTTGTATTTTGTTGCTCATATGTAAAAAATCTCCTCTACCGGGCATTTGAGTGCCCGGCTCAATTTAATGGCAAGTAGTACGGAAGGGGTGTAGTTCCCCTTCTCGATGGCAATTACCGTCTGCCGCGTCACGCCGATCCCGTCGGCGAGCTGTTGCTGCGTAAACTCTGCTTTTTTGCGCAGTGCGGCGACATGATTGTTTACAATTTCATTACGTTTGTAGAACATACCAAAAGTCTAGTTAACTTTACAATGATAACACGGCCGGCAATCTTCTGCCGGCACGCGTTCCTTTATAGGATGATTAAGCTTTGAGGCTCTGTACTGGATTTGAACTTTATTTACACGTGCGAAAATAAAAAGATCAGAAAACCAAACTTTTATGATCTGTTATTTCATATGGCTCGGCAAATGGTTCCGGATTATAACCTTTGCAGAAGGTTTTGAGATAAACGTCAACGAAATCCGTATACTGATCGATGAACCAATAGAAAACGAATCGTCTTCTTGACTGCTAACCCATGTAGGTATCACAATTTATTTCAGGAGAGCTGCAACACCTTGATGCTCTACGACATTCAGCAGCTTTAATGCGGCACCCTCGGGTTTAGTTGTGCCAGCTTCCCACTTTTGCGCGGTTGTAACACCTACATTGAGTATCTTTGCCCATACTGCGCGACTCAAATTTGACTGTTCGCGAAGATCTCTAATTTGAGCAGGCGTGAGTGCTCTTATTTCAGGTAAAGCCAAGCTCTCTAGCTTGTTCATAGTGATCTTATCGGCGTTCGCATCTTTGGCTGCTTCTAAAACTACTTGCGTAATTGTCTTACCATTCATCTTTAGCTCCTTTCTTATCTCTCTTATTGCGCGGCTTTTAAGTCGCGACTCTAGTTCTGTTTCCGTAAGTGAGAGGTAGAATTTTCCTAACTCCTGTAGAATCTTTCTCTCCTTTGGGGTAATATTGTCTCTTTCGTTCTTCTCAAATCCGTACATGAAAATAGTTCGGTTGCCTTTCACGAAAGTAAGCAAAGTTCGTACGCTTCCACTTTTGCCCCTCCCTTTCGTAGCTATACGCTTCTTTAGAAGATTGCCACCAAGGTTGGCGTCAATTAGGCCTCGTTCTATTTCATCTACCGCAAAATGGAAAAGATCATCCGTTAAATCGCGGGCCTTAGCCCATTTAGAGAATTCTTTTATCACGAATATTCGCATATATCCCTCTATCCATTAAGGATACAGTATCAAAGGATAGAGGTCAAGTAATGAATTGGTTGAAAAGTTTGATATTCGCTTTGCCCTATATAATAATATAACCCATTCAACAGGGGTTATATTGCGTATAAACTTATAGCTCCCCGTAGTGATGGAAGTTAGAACTAAATTGCTAAGTACTCAGATTTAAAGCTTCTAGTACTTTTGCCAAATCCTGCTCATTCTTTTCAACTTCAACCCAGGGCATTTTGTACTTAAGTACTTGGCTTTTTAATTTTTCACTAAAGTTTAGTGCCCACTCAGTGTCTTTCTCTTGAAGGGAATCGGTGTAATCTGCCGTGTTGTACAAAGCAACATTCCGAGTGGATACTACATTACGAATACGCTCAATATTATGGTCGCCAATGAACACGACTTTAACATCACTTGAATCAAGAAAATCTCGTGCTACTAAATACGGTAGTATACAGTCACCTTCAATAATAAACCCATCTTTCCAAAAATCATCTTCCGTAATAAGATTTCGTATACCAAGCCAAACTGCCTCACCCGTTGCAAACTCCCTATCTGCAATTTCATCGGCAGTATACTCTTTCAAAAATTGCACACCATCGTAGTCTTCCCAGGTAAACAGCTCAGGGTATTTCTCTCTACTCGCCACTGCTCGCATTATTATTCCTATTTGGTCAGTAGAAATCCAGGGCAGATTGAGATGTTTTGAAAGTTTTTCGGCAATTGTTGATTTGCCAGCAGTAGGCATACCGCCGATTAGAATTACAGGCTTAGGCATGGAATTATCATAACAAAAGAACCAGGCTAAAACCGTGTGGTTTGGCACACCAAAACGAAAACAGAGGCTATGTACCTCTGTTAATCTTAGTTCTAACCTTAGCTCCGGGGACTGGATAGCGCACGGCGTCGCCGTACTCCTTCCTGCGGTACTCGCCGAAAATAAGCGAGCTCATTTTCGACTCCGTTCCTCGTGCGCCGAACCATCCGGCAGTCGCCGGAAGGTTCGCATCCAGCCTTGACAACGATATAAAAGCGACCAGACTTACAGCCTGATCGTTATTATATGGCTCCGGGGACTGGATTCGAACCAGCGACCTAGTGGTTAACAGCCACCCGCTCTACCGCTGAGCTACCCCGGATTAAAGAATGTAATGAACAATCCTGGCAGTTCCACTACTCACCTAATGTAGGCCTAACTTCTCAGAATTCACAGCTGATTATAGCGAACGGGGGTCGCAGTGGCAATGGCTTTTGTTTTGAACATGCGTGAGTAGAGTTTTTCTGCCGTGAAGTAATGTATTAATTTCGTTGCTTGGTGGATTAGGGCGGCGCACGGTCGATTCAAAAATAACGACCGGATGGTCGTTTGGGCAAAGTAGTCGGGGGTAATGTCACGAAGGGAGCTGCTGGCGAATGGGTTTGGATCACGCGGCGCGTGGTCGCATACCGGCATGCGCCAGACAGCTCCCTCCGGGATTTTCACATCGTTCACGACCGTCGTCATGGTCGGCTTCACGATATCAGGTATACCTGCCTGGTTCCTCGGGGACTAGCTCGTGCCGCCAGTCTTGTCGCCCACCGCGGCGCCCTCGGGCTGATGAATTTCTGCATCGTGGAGCTAACTTTTTGGCCAAATCGAAGTAGCATTTATGGTCTTTTGTCAGTTGCAGACGTGTGGCACCAGGGGTTAGAGTTGTAGTAATTACTATTTTGTTGTATCGTTTGCGTTATGTCAGTCTCACTTGCGGAGTTGTGCCAGGATCAGGATCTGAGCCCCCGAACCGCCCACATAGATATGCCCTACGTGGGGCATGTTAGGCATGTCCTCGGGAGAATTGGAGCGTTGGGACAATTGAGCACAGGCGACTCACTGCTTGCAACCCTTGAAAGTCTTAGCGAATACGACCAGACTCGAGAATGTGCGGCCGCGTTACTGGGCGGTTTACCGGCTAATGCCTTGTTGAGTCACTTTGGGGAAAAAGTTATGGCATGGACCGCCGTGAATGATCGTCATTGGCCTCAAAGAGGCGGCGGCTTTCGCGCTGAAATTGATGAAGAAGGCTATGATAGCGAGCTGCTTGCGCGGGCTGTTACTTTGGCCTGGGGTATACGGCGGCCACCTCGTGTGATGGATGTGCTGACGCAGTTTGCTGTCATGGAATCTACGGTAAATATTAATGAACTTATTGCTGACTGGCCGGAGCTACTTGTCGAATCAGCCCATCCCGGGGTGACATTGAGCGAACGGCGCCTGGCCGACTACGGCATACTGCCGTTTAGGGTAGATTTTAACGAACACACCCGGAATGAGACTCAGGGAAGAGTGCGAAATTGGCCTGGGCGGGAAGATTTTGAAATCATAGCTCCCGAAAAAGAAGCCGTGGCGGAAGGCGAAAGACGCCTCGGCAAGTACTACGGAATTTGGCTCGACACGCCGGTGGGGTTTGCGCTAACGCATAAAGGAATCCCACAAGCATTCCTGAGCGTGTCATCAAACGACGGCCAAAAGTTAGTTATTGAGCAGCTGCAACGCGTGCAAGCTAAAATATATGACGCCGATCTGGATAACATGATTGTTGATTATAAAATGCCGCGCGGCCTCATGCCGCTGGACTGGCAAAAATTACTTGTCCGAAGCGCGGCAATTTTAGCCGGGCGGCTCGACATGAAAACCTTGGCCCTGCAAACATGCAACAACATACTTGCTCGCACGTATCACGGCAAACCGAGTTGCCATCTGGAACGCGACCAAGCAATTTGGGCTTACGACGAAACCGCCTACCGACTTGGTTTTACAAGAGGCGACGACGGCATTTGGAACATCCCGCCCGCGGCTGCCGCACTTGGTCAGTTCAGTCAAAATTCGTCCGAAAGCGTGCTGCAAAGGCCACGTCCGGTTAAATTCATAGCAATCGAACCATGGACGCGAATCGCCTATACCAAAGCAGAGGTAGGTCATGAAATTGATAGTATTGACAACGCATTTCGTGTGCTTGGCGAAAATGAAAGTCCACTAAGCAGCAGCATTGCTGCCGCGCACGCCAACGGCAGTGTCAGGATTCTTGACATGGGATGCGGCAACTGTTTGTCGATTGCCGGCTTGAAAGAAAAAGTTTTGGCGAGCACCGGCCTGCGCAAAAAGGAGGTAGTAGTGGTTGGCATCGATGGGCTCAATCATATAGACGGGCTGGAAAATTCTGAGTTCGATCGTATCGATGAAAGCGACGTCGATCTTCGAGTAGCACATTTGGCCCATGCGACATTAGAACCGTCTTATTACGATGTGGCTTATTCTTTCGACACATTGCGATTCAACGAAGACCCGGCCGCAATAATCAATAACGTATTGTCGAGTCTAACTCTCGGCGGCGCATTTTACTGCGATATTCTACAATCACAAGCGGTGAGAATCAGTGAATTTACCGACCGTTTATTAGATGCTGGCTGGGGAGTAAAGACGCAGGCCCTCGAAGTGGGTGGCAGAATAGTGTATAAATTTACAAAACCAAACACCGCGAGCTAATCGTTTTTGTTATCGACTTTAAGGTTTAGTAAGATGGGGTGATTGGAATGTTTATAAACACATTGGATATTAATGAATAATCAATTTCCGGACTTCAGTACAGAAACCACGCTGATCGTCATTGAGCAAAAGGGGAGTGATCCGGTTGAATGCCGCGAGCGGTTTCTGGCGGGCTGCGAAGTATACAAGCACATTACGAATGACTTTCATGGCATGGCGCACTTGCTGATTGTCGGCGGGGCAAATAATGGCAACAGCCCAGAAACGATCCGCAGCTGGTGCCCGGCGGATTTGCTGGACGTTTTGGTGATTGATAACTCGGCCGGCAACACCCATGAAAAGGGAGATTCGATTCTGGAATTTTTGGATAGTCACAACATCACTTCCGTGGTGCAAGTGACGTCGCTCTATCATTCTCTGCGAGCTATCTTGACGACGCTGCAGTCGATCCGCAAGCGATTTCCTAATATTCCGTTCAATAATTTCGTGTGCGATTCAAAGGATATACAAACTATAAAATTCGCCGTTCTGGATGAGATACTACTGGCAAAATCAATAAACGGTGATGTGCGTTTTAAAGTCGATAGCGGGCTAAAGACGTACGTCGGTTTGGCGCAGTCACTTGAGCCCGACGCCGGCCTGGAAAAATACATACAGAAAAGGTGCGGCGAAGCGCAAAGAATCGTCGATTATTCCGAACTTGGCAAAAGCCACCTCACTACCGACAAGCGCGCCACCGAGATAATCGAAAGCTACATAACCATCTAAACGTACCGGTTTGTGGTATTTACAAACATGCAAAGAGTTGTATAGTTGATCTGATGTTTAGCGTGGGGCGAATTATGCAGGCGCCGGATTCAGCCGAAGCAACGGCGAGTTATTGGGCTTGGCGCGTTAGCAGGTCAGGCGGCCCAGAGGAAGAGTTATTACTTCGTGGGAAAACTCATCAAACCGTAGTCGGTGTCAGGGGACCAGCATTTACCGACGATGCACTTTTGGAATCCGTAGCTGAATCGAACATTGTCACCATAAGCGCTTTCGCCGAATAAGTAATGCAGTCGCTCCATGATGTCCCCACCAGTCTCCTCCAAATAGACAGCTTCTGGGCTAGATTTGCTGCGCAAAGACAGTACGAGAAAACGGCTTTTGAGGGCGGCGAGCAATACATGACAGCGACCGGCGATTATTCAGCCATAGGGGTCGTTGAATGCAGGCTTGACCCTTTTTACGCGCAAACTGGAACATGTGGCGAAGACGATCCGCGACTAGTTAACAACTTCCTTGCAAAGCGAATAGGTCAGTTGCTTGAAACTGCAAATGAACCGGTCATAGTGGTAGATGTGGGGGGTGAGTTTGGCGTGACCGCAGCCCAGCTTGCCGGACAATATGCAGACGCCATCGACAGCAACTATTTAGCCGTTGCGGTAACAAACCTTGCGCCGACACTGCAAGGGCATGAGCACTTACTGGATCCAAAAGTTGTCGATTCGGTCCAAGAAATCAGAGCTCGAGCCGGCAGCCGCGTACAGTCCATCACGAGCAACGCGCTGGAACTTCCGAACCAGATGGTAACACTGAAAAACGGCACAGAAATTCCACTACGCGGAAAGGTAGCATTGGCACACGAAAATGCGTCCGTAAGGTATTGGTCACTGACGCCGGGCATAGATGCTTGGCGAGCTTCCCAAATTGTTGCACGAAATGGTCTGTACATGGTTGACGAAGTGGATTGTCTAGCCCCGCATATCGTAGATTGCGATGATCACCCTACGTACATTTGGTACAACGAACGCGTCAAAGAAAACGCCGCTGTTCGTGAGGAGATGGGCAGATTAGGCCTCTCTGAAATCACCTTTGTTGAATCTGGCACTTATGCATGGGATCGTACGTTCTATCTAATGATTAAGGGACCAGAAGCGCTGCCGATCGACGTTTAGTTGGCGACTACAATTTTCTTGAGCAGAGAGACACGGCCGGTAGCAAAGCTATAATAGTAGCTATGGCTACGTTGCGCTTTACTGGTGAGATGCGTTTGCGCGGGGTGAATCCGTATGTGGTAGTGACGAAAACCCAGGCCGCGCAGTTGGCGGCAGATTGGCGCAGGCCTATGCCGGTGCTGGTGCGTGTGAACAGCCAGCCGAAGGAAGCGTGGCATATCAACATGATGCCGGTTGGCAACGGCGATTTTTATTTATATCTGCATGGCAATGTGCGCAAAGCCTCCAGCACCAAAGTGGGCGATACCGTAACTATAGAACTCGACTTTGACACCGACTACAAAAACGGCCCCCAGCACCCCATGCCCACAGATTTTGCTGCGATGCTCCAACAAAACCCCGCAGCTAGGGCCAACTGGGACGCATTGCCACCCAGCCGCCAAAAAGAAATCCTGCGCTACTGCGCCAGCCTAAAATCAGAAGAAGCGCGACAACGAAATTACCACCGCACCCTAGCCGCCCTATCCGGCATCCCCACCCAATTCATGGGCCGTCCCTGGCGCAACGGCTCGTAAACGCAAAAATTGTTTAATCCTCGTTTAGATGTTATAATATAATTATGGAAAATGCTGTTGGCCATGTAAATCGTCGAGAAGCTCTTCGTATGCTCACCGGCATACCGATTGGTATTGCCGCCGGTGGATTATTGGAGGCAGCGACCGACCCTATTCAAACAACCGCACACGATATGTCCGGACTTACCGTAGGTAACGCAAGTATGCAGGCATCCATAACTGCAGCATGCGGGCCTCAGCCCAACCAGCAATGTGTCCATAATTTTACTTCCAGCCCCGCAGAAAGAACTGAAGTTATTTTTTGGTCGCCTCTTATGGAAGAACTTTCAGCCAGAGCTGCTCCATCCTTTGTGAGAGATATAGTAATCGACCCCGACAGCGACGTAGCGGCGGCAGCGCTTAGAACGTTTCGCGGCCACGAGCATGTACCGCTAACTCGCGGTGAGTTTCTGACGGGTGCAATAAGTTCCGTCTTATTTGGGCTCACGCATAACATTGTCGATGCGCCAAAGTGGGGTGTAAATACAAACACGCTGCCAGTCGTACAGACAATTGGGGGCGGTATGCTGTGGGTGCTGCAACGAAAGTTCGGCTACTTTTCCAATGTTACCGCGCACAGCTTTTTCAATTTCAGATGGCTGCGTCACCCGAGCTAAATGAAAGTGCGGCCGAATTAGACCTATTGCCTAGATTGCTAAGCGCTTACGTTTTATCCATAATGGTTTCTCGTGAATAGCCTTGTCGTCTTTGGGCTGCTGTCGGCACTGTTTGCTTTGGCCGGATTTATCCCGTACATTTTTTCGATTTTGCGCGACAAAACCAGGCCGGAAAGAATGTCCTGGTGGATTTGGTCGCTGCTGATGCTTATTGCGTTGGCTGCACAGGCTGCACAAGGCAGCAAGTGGTCGCTGGTGCTGACGGCTACATTTTTCTTGTGCAATCTTGCAATTGCGTGCCTGTCCGTAAAACGCGGCTATGGTCATTTGCGGGCAATCGATTTGTATGCGCTGGTCGCCGCCGTAACTGGTATCGCATTATGGAAATACACCCATGATCCGCTGACCGCGCTGTTCGTCACGATCTGCATAGATTTCCTGGGCAATTGGCTGACCATGCTGAAATCCTGGCGCGCGCCGTATACCGAGAACCTTTTTACCTGGGCAATGGTGACTATCGCGTCCGCTTTCAGCCTGCTGGCAGTCGGCGACATCAATTCCCAAAGAATAATTTTTCCGGTGTATGAAATTTTGGTAAACGGCTCTTGTTTTGTACTGATTTATAATCGCCGCCAGTGGCGTGCGGGCAGAATCAAGCAAGGTTTGCGCAAGCGTAAGGCATAGTCGTCATTGCAAAATTTAATGTATCGACGATTAATCTGGGCCTAAAGATCCGTCATTCCAGCGCAGGCTGGAATGACCAGGTTCTGAAAGCTGGTTACGAGAATGACGGGTATCGAGAATTAGATTGCTCTAAATTTACAAATTCGTTATTTTGTTGTATTATTTGCTTTATGTCTATTGGAGACCGCCCGCCTGAACCTGAAATATCAGGCAATTACTACTGCGCCTATGCCGATGTAATAGAGCGCGTCGCGGATGTAAGCGAGCTTTTGGCCGAAGTTGCGCTCGATACCAGTTTTACAGAGGAAGAGCGCCTGCGTTACGCAGCCGGAGTCGTTGGTTTGCTGGCCGAAGTCAATGGATCTGAATACCCGCTGACATCTGTTTGGTTCGACCGAGCAGCAGACATCGATCCAAAGAAAAATTTCCCAGGATTCATGGCGTGGGACGGCGAAACAGAATCCGAAACGATGCAAAATATCCGCGATACGCGAAGAGTACTTCTTGAGCGTGGAGATGACTTGTATTTTATATTGCGCGATTTCATGTTTACATCGCATGTAGTTTTTCACCCAGACAGTTCCCTGGGTTCGACAATCGAAGAACAGGCAGCCGAACTTCGTGGTCGAGTCGCTAATGCCATAAATGAACGGGAAGAAGTTCCAATCAGCGAAGACTACCTGCGAATAATCAAAGATGCGCTTATAAAACGGCCTCATGAGCTGCGATACACGTCCGACTCAATTCGCATCGAATTTGATGAGCTCAAAGCGTCGCGCTATGAATTTACGCCGGAATTCGCCGCGGCCAAACAAGCCGAGCTTGATAAACAAGCCCAGTCAATACACCACCAGTTGACGAAAGTTTGGCGAGATATGTTTAAAAGAGGCGTTGAAACGAATCCAAAGTGGCGCGATGTCTACACCGGTTTATTGTCCGCCCACACAGAAATTGACGATCAGGTCCGCATGCTGGTTGATGATGCCATCCGTTTGATAATCGGGTACGATCATTACCGAAACATGCCGAGAAAGCCGATTACCTTCGGCCCGTATAATTATCAAGAATTAGTAGGCGGTTGTATTGTTGATGAAAAACGTCTGTTGGCCAGTGCCCAAGAAACGTTCGAACGCGCGCAACAAATTGAAAGCACCAGCATCGGCGTTGAAATGTTGCGTGACTTGCGGCCACGGCTGCGTGATGCGGCAACCTACATTTTGAGAAACGTAAACGCTGTTCATCAAATAATGTGCGATGCCGGTTTGGCAAAACCATACGACAAAAATTCGTTTTATAGTTTTTGGAAAGAAGTTTTGGGAGCGAGCCCGCCGCGCGGCAGCGGAATGGAAAGGGGTGCCGGCGGCAATTCCGAAGACAATGTCGGCCAACACCCGTTCGCCGGCATCAGCCAGACGATTGGCCAAATTGCAAGCGCGGAAACGTTTGAAGACTAGCAATGGCTACAGCGCTAAACGAAATCCTCGGCACAAGGCACTATCCAACGAGTTACCTGGAACGGGTTTCAATTGCGGCTGATGAAGCACCCTTTATTGGAGCCGGTGAGCTGAGAGTTCAGGACTTGAGCGATCTGCGAGACCTGCCAAACGATGCGCCGATTCACGAAAACGCCGTGTTTACACGCCACCCCGGCGAAGTCATAGTCGGTGACGCATGTCAGTTCCCAGATCTTATACAATCCGTTACCGAACAAACCGGTATTACCGTAGCCCCGCTTAGATTACGGAAAATTATCAAGCACGAGCGACAACATCGCTGGGCGGCTCAGCGCCTTGGGGCACAAGTCTCCGTATTCGGTTTACTAATGGTTCGAAGAGCGTCAACTGACAGCCCAAGCGGTGATTTATGTATCGAGTCTTTTTTTCATGCGGCGGTTGATTTTCGTACTACAAAACTCGGTAAAGCCCTGGTAAGCCTACATCCGGATTGCGACCTTGAAGGCGACCTCGTTACCGCACTCGAATTAGGTTACAGCGGTGTCGAAGAAATCGGAAATCTATCACTGGCCCACAACAGAGGCTTGCCGCGCGGCACGCCATGGTGGCCAATACCATTAAGCCATCCGTACTGGCGGGAACATTCCGGCAGAAGTTACTACCCGTCAGGCTTGGTGACTCCATATATCAGCTAGTTTCGACAGTAGCAGCATTTACAATTATCTAACTAAGTGGTATTGTCTGCTTTACTATGACAAGTTTTGAGCTTTCTACAGCAGAACTCGCCGCGGCAGAGGCCGTAACCGAGGAAATCAATGTTGGCGCCATTGCCGAATACTACGATCCTGCTAACGTCAGTGTCGAGCAAATTCCTTTTGACGACATAACTCCTGATAATATTGCGGCGCATTTAGTTCTGGCAGCTGATCAACCTGCCGCCTCCTTGGTTGAGCGCCTGATGAAAACTGCCAGTATCGCCATGCTGATAGAAATGGAGCGCGAAAAAGCCAGTACCGCACACTTGCTGCAGTGGACTGGAGTGGTCCGTGTGCCACATGGCGTAGCTGTCGGCGATCATATTATCGGATATACGCATCGCGGTTTCGTGACCAATCAGGCCGGGGGAATTATCGGAACATACGAACGACTTCTGGATAATGAACGGCTCGCAGAGGGCAGGGAACCGCTCAATGCCATGATCGTTTTTATTTAATCTCTACGCCCTCAACCAAGATGGTCCTTGTGAGCACAATCACAGCAATTGCGCGTCATTGGTGAGAATATTTATGTGTAACTTAAAGAAAGAGGGCTGTCATGCTTGCGACTACTATATTGGGATTCACGCTAGGCTTCATCTGGTACATGTTGCTATTATTTATCTGGGTAGTCATCGCACTCATTCCGGCGTCGATCGCGCACCGCAAGGGCCACAGCTTTATCGGGTGGTTTTTGCTTAGCATATTCTTCTGGTGGATTACACTTTTCGTCGCCATATTCATGAAGGATCGAACCGTTTCAAACTCCGCGCAGTCACAAGATAGTGTGGAATAAACAGCCGCACGAGACATATTTCAGATTTATGCGATGGGTGCATTTACGGCGCATTCGTGAGTTTATTAAGCTTTAACGAAATATTTGCGATTTCTCGCGCTAAAATTATTGCGTATATATACTCTGGACAAAACCATAAGCATATATATAATAGTGTGTAAATGGCAAAAAAGAAAAAACAACAAAAACCGGTTCAACAGATTCATCACCATGTTAAAAGGGTCATAAATATCACCCCGAAATTCGTTCACGGCATGTTTGTCGGCGCTTTCGTCGGTGCAATTGTCGTACTCCTCATGCGTGCGGCTTTTCCGGCATATGCGGCCACGGCCGTCACGCGGGATTGTTCGGCGAACTCCATCATAAAATGCGGCGCGCTGACTCCGGCCGAATTCATCAAAGATGTCAAGAAAAACAAGCCGAACGACCTTAAGAACATTTACGCAAGCCTCGGACTGCCGGCCAGCGATTACGCTAATTTCCTCAAAACCGCTAAAAAAGGATCCGATTTGCGTAACGGCAATATCGTCGTTAACGGCAAAGTTGTCGCCACCAAAGCGTGGAGCCTTGGCCGGCAGAAAATCGGCAAAGAGAATGC
This sequence comes from uncultured Candidatus Saccharibacteria bacterium, assembly GCA_963742655.1. Classification (GTDB taxonomy): domain Bacteria; phylum Patescibacteriota; class Saccharimonadia; order Saccharimonadales; family UBA4665; genus JAICLK01. The sequence goes on along the minus strand of CAVUMM010000006.1, from coordinate 192,777 downwards.
GGTAAAAATTCATGGCAAAACGTATTATGAAGGATTCAACAGCACGAACTACGGCAAAGGAGTTAACAGCATTCCGGTGCTGGTTTACTTCAATGCAAAAGGTGTCGTCCAGTTTGCCGTTATGACAGCGTGCGGTAATCCGGTCGGCGGCAAGCCTGTTATACCAAAATCCCCAAAACCCAAGCCTACCCCAACGCCTACACCCACTCCCACGCCAACCCCAACGCCAACTCCGACACCTACGCCCACACCAGTGACCACGACATCCAGCGTCAGCCAATTACCAAACACCGGCGCTGGCGCAGTCTTCGTTATCGCTTTGCTGGCAATCATCGGCGGCTATGTGTTCCACATGACGCATCGCCACATCAAACACAAGCGGCGCCACGCAGCAGCCCACCACCATAAACCTCACAAACCGGCACACGCTCACAAATCTAAATGATTTGATACCGACATAACAAATTCGTAAACATAATATGGGGTAACCAGTGGATCAAAACCCACAAGATGGTGGGATGCCAACCACCGAATCTGTACCAGTTGCACGGCCGAATGTCATTCAAAACCAAAGAGTAAAGCATCCTAAAAGCCGGAAATTTTTAATAGTGCTACTTTTAGTGGCAATCGTTGCGCTAATTCTGTTCGCTTTACCGAGTATTCGTTACGCGTTTAATAAAGTTGTTCTTCGGCGTGTAAGCGTACAGGTGCTGGTGGAAGACAAGATTTCGGGTAGCGCCATCGCGGATGCAAACGTCGCATATAACGGCCACATTATTAAAACCGGCTCCGATGGTTCAGCCATAATTTATGCGCAAAAAAACACTCTGAATGCGAAGGTGACTGTTGGCGCGCCCAACTTTTCACCATCGACAGAAACGGTTTATTTCAATCAATCCCACAAGGCTAGCGTGGCGCTGGATCTGTTGCACACCGGAAGTATCTATTTCCTGAAACAGGATTCCGTCTACGGTGTTGCGAGCGCCGATATCGTGAGGAGTAACCTTGACGGTTCGAATCAGAAAGTCATCCTGCAGGGCGACGGCAACGAACTGCAGCAAGTAAACGACAGCGATGGGAACACAAACTACGCCGGCCCCTCACTGCTGGCAGCTCGCGATTGGAAACATTTAGCATACCTTGCTCGAAACAGTGGCTTTGTGTCAACCAAGGGCCCGGAGCCGAAAACTTCTGTTCGCTTGTACATCGTCGACACGTCAAACGAAAAAACGGTCCAGATCGAAATGGCCGACAAGACACCGGTTGCAGAGAACAATTCCATACAGCTCGTGGGTTGGCTTGATGACCAGCATTTTGTCTATACGATATTTACGGCGTCTGGCCAGGAACAAATCAAAAGCTACGATACGAACACGGGCAAAGTCACCACGCTATTGGCGAATAAGCAGAACCAGAATTTCAGCGCGATTTACATCGTTGGCGGCAAGCTCGTATTTGCCGAAACTTGCGCGATAGATGGCCCGCCCGATCCTTCGATAAACGAAGCTAAGGGTTTAGCTGCATGCAAAAAAGCCGGATTGCAAGGTCGGATTATCAGCTTGTCGGCAGATGGTAAAATTACCACGCTCAAACAGCTCGATCAAAGCTGGCTGGCAGGAATTGTTACGAACAATATCTACGGGCCTAATGAATTGTACTTCACTGTATACGGGACCAAAAGCGGCGTTTACCACTATCTTTACAATGGCCAAACCGTTAGCGATACGACTCAGGATAAAGCCGAGAATCAGAAATACAACCCAGCTTTATCTTCCCCTGACGGCGCTAACGTATTCTGGCTGAAATCCGCCAAAAACAACACTTCGGATCTGTACGTCGCAAGCGGAAACGGCCAAGCCGCGGCTAAAGCCCGCACGCTGCCGCAAAACTTTAACCAATACGCGTGGTACGGGAACTACCTGATATTGTCGAACGGCGGCGACAGGTTGTATGTTACATCAGCTTTCAGCGACAAAGCTCCCGTGCAGATTTCAGGCTACCTGCCATCCCAAAAAGGCTACGACGACGCTATGGGCGGTTATCCTGGCGCGGCATTCGGCTACGACGGCATTTACTAACGCCATACTTGCATGTGGTCTATAGTGCCGGCCTAGGGCTCACACACTTCGTCAATTTGCGCCAGGGTGATCCGCAGCCCAAGCCGCATGTACCAGTGCACTGATTATTTCGAATTTGGCAAACAGCCCGGGAAATTCTTTGCCAGGAAAAAGTTCCGCGTATGTTTCCTCAATTGGATTACCTGTTGCTGCCAGTTGGGCTTCGGCCGTCTTTCGGCGCTGCCTCATTCTGTCCATTGGTTCAGCATCGTTCATGGCATCAATCAGCCAGCTCTGCAAAGATTCTTCCGTGCCGTCCGGTAATTCTTTAAATCTCAGATTATTGGTTAAGCTCGTGTCCGCTCGCGCGGCGTTCACTTGACTCGCGTAAGGCCAGACAACCACCGGTTCGCCCTGGACAAATTCTGGAGCACTGCCATGTCCGCTAAACTGAAGGCTCAACCCTCGCCAACCATTTGACCCCAGATTCACGGGCAATTCTACGACACCTACGTGCAACTCCTGGCCTGCACTTGAGCCTGATTCGGGCCGATACAGGCTGAGCTTACTCGCATCATCGCCTGTTTCGTTAAGCAACCGCTCGGCACCCCAATACCAGATAGTATGTGCCAGGCTGAGTTCGCCCAGGCGCGGCGTCATTTGGTGATGTAGTGCGCGCACTAACCGGCGGGTTTCGTGCGGCGCGCAGACTGGCTCGACAAAGTATAAACGGCCGGCGCTGCCTTCACGATCCCATTGAATCTCCGGCACTGCGGCATCATCGCCTTCAAGTGCGAACACCGCGCCAGCTACTTCAGCAGCAATGGCGCCGCGAACGGCTTCGTTTTGTACATCTATCCCTGTCACGATTTTCTCGATTAATGCGGTAAATTATTACACATTAACTATGTTTGGTCAAAGATTGGATGTCAGTAACCCTACATTGCTATGCGCACAGCCATAGAGACGTGCTTGTTGCGCAGAGGATTTGCGCCTGGCGGCAACCGGCCGCACTATGCAACTTCTTTGATTGCTTCGTAGGCGACCCGGACGATCCGGTCCTCGAAATATCCTGTTCCCGATTCGCATATCTCACGTTCGATCTCGGGTCGGACGAAGTTATTTAAGGCAGCGCTCCAAGCGACAGGATGAACCGATGGCCGGCATGCAGAACCCATCGTCTCTAATGAGAGAAGGTATTCATCTATAAGATCGGGCGTAATTCGCATCGGAAGATCCTGAAATTCCATGTGACGAAATGATGGAAAAATTTGCCGCAACAACTGCTCAAGAATCTTGTCATCACAACGCGCTGAAAATATCGGTGGCGGCTCAACCCCGAGTTTTGCGGCTACTAAACTCTCGAACTCCCTATGTCTTTGCTTGTTACCTTCGCAGCTCGTCGCAGCGATCAATCGGCCGCCCGGTCTTAGAATCCTATGGATTTCTCGTAATGCTGCCCCGGGATCGTCCATGTGATACAAAGTGAATGCGGATATCACGATATCGACCGAATCTTCCGGCAGCCCGGTTTCCGCGGCATCACGTTGGTGGAATTCAATCGGCCGGATAGTGCCCGGACTGGCCTGGTTTAACTGTGCGACATGCCATTCAGCTAGAGCGGGGTCGGACCAAACATCAATACCGATGAGCCGTCCTTGCGCCTTGCGTTCCGTTCGCAGCGATACCAACAGTTCACCGTTACCACATCCCAGATCCGCGACAGTGCCTTCAAAACCCATCGGTATACTATCCAGGATAAGCCGGTGCATCTCTGCGCCCTCTCCATAATCCGCATAATTATACAAATTGAAACGAATGGCCGTCTGAAAACCCGGTTCGGCGTATTGCAGACGAGCACCTTCTTCACTTAAACCTGCTAATTCACTCACTTCGTTACACCTCTCCCTGCGTTTTGATTATAGACCTCGACAGATATACGGCAACGCTTTACTGTTGTACTATTTACCAGTCTTTAGTAGTGAGTGACTAAAATACTAGCGAAATTACAATTATTGTGCTTGACGCAAATTCTACCGCATGGTTTGATGCAAAGATGGCCAACGAACCGGACAAAAATATGCTGCGTGAATTATTGCGTGGCGGCAGAAAATTCAAGATTAAAAAAGGGCAGGTGCTTAATACGTCCCAGGATCGGTTGCGATTAACGCTTGTAGAGTCCGGCTATGTGATGCGCTACATAGTGACAAATAATGGCACTTTCAGCATCCAGAGCATTTATGGTCCAGGTAGTTTTTACCCATTAACACTGGTTTTTCAGCTGCTTTTTGACCAACACATTTATGCCGGGCCTGAAGTTGTCTATTACGAAACGATCTGCGACAGTGACCTTTACTTCATTGAAAAAGATGCGATGATGAAAAAAATCCATGAAGAACCGCTTTATTATCGGGATTTGCTCGAGGAATCCGGCAAACGATTCTATTCGAATATCCAGATGTTAGAAAACATGTCACTCAAAAGCTCTACGCAACGGCTAGCACATCAGTTACTGCATTTCACGCACGAATTTGGACATGAAGTCGGAGGCAGCAAGGAAGTCATACAAATTGACCTGCCACTCACGCACACCACGCTATCGGGCATATTAAATGTAGCCAGGGAAACGGTATCGCAATCGATAAGTGACCTGCGGGACCTGAAAATGATTAAAACTCTGCCACAAAAAATAATTGTCCTGGACGTCAACAAATTACAAGATTACGCTTATCGATAATACAAGTTGTACCGGTTATAGATTGATGTAAACCATGTGCATTTTGCTTGAAAGCATGATATTATAGCCTCTTGTAAACCAGAAATAAAAATGAGCACCGATACCGCACAACAGCTTGACAGAATTGAGCGTAAACTCAACCGTTTGAACAGTATAGAAGAAAAGCTCGAAGAGGTGGTTGAAAAAGAAGATAAAGAGCTGGCCCAACTCGAAAAAGAGGAGCATCGGGTCGAACAGTCACTGGTCAAGCTGGGCGATTTTACCATCAAGCGTTCACATCTTTTGGAGTTGGCTCGCGGAACAGCCGGCGCTTTTTTGGGCGTCGGGCTAGGACAAGCCCTGGGAATCAGCGTTATCCTGGCGCAAAAGTTGCCGTGGCCGAATGTCATCGGCATCTTGCTGTTTATCTTCGTGCTTGTCGGGCTGTTAATCTATAAAAACGACCAGTCATATATAAAATCCCACAACTCAAGTACTTTCAGGTATATCATGGCCAAAATTACTACCCTATACGCCATTTCCCTAACGGTGGAACTAATCGGCTTGATATTATTTAAGAATTTTTCCGGCTGGAACATGTTGCTTCTAAAGACGTTATTGGTGGGGTCGTATCCGGCAATGAGTTCTGCTGCCGCGTTTTCGCTGAAGTAATTCCATCAGACAGCGTCTTTCGAAGCCGCGATTACACCTAACCCTAGATTTTGAAAAAATAAAATGTGTTGCGCACGGATACAACGACAAATATATTTTCAATTTAGGGTGAACAGCATATACTTATGGTTATTCATTAATGGGGGAATGTGATGAAAAAACTTATTCCGGTAATTGTCATTTTAGTGGTGGTTATTGGTGGGGTAGTCGTATACGCCAACAAAAAGAATGCAGATAAAAATCAAAGTAGCAACTCGTCAAGCACGTCCAACATGGCGAATATGCCTGACAATAGCAGCAGTTCAAGCTCATCGCAAAATACGCAAGCTACAAATAAAGTCACCATCAGTAACTTTGCCTTCAGTCCATCCGCAATAACTGTCAAAAAGGGTACTACCGTGACCTGGACCAACCAAGATAGTGTGGCTCACAATGTCAACGAGACGGATGGTAAAGACGGCCCGAAAAGTAATGACCTGAACACCGGCCAGTCTTACTCGTTCACATTTAACACGGCCGGCACATTCAACTACCACTGCTCGATCCACCCGGATATGATAGGCAAGGTCTTAGTAACGGAGTAGGTAATAGGCGGGGTGGAACGTATCGCGAGAACCGGTTTCTAGCCAGATATGGCCGTCGATGATTACCTGCCGCAATCCGCACTCATTATCAATCGAATATTATCAGTTAATGCTGTGCGGAAACAGAGAAATTTTAGAAGAGACGCACCTGAAAATTTGGATAGGCTGGACAATCGCTTCCACTTAAATTGAGGCAACGATCCGCCAAGCCGCTTTAGCACCGGCCAACAAGCTATGAGGTAGACGACTCATTTACCAATTAGTCTTTTTATTATATTATATTTTGATGTCCTCTGCAGTTTCGGAGCGCAATCTTGCGCCGCCTGATCTATATGATGTTATTGCCAGTGCCGGCAATAATGAAATGAAGGCAATGCTCATTCCTGCAATGGATCCAAATACAGCATACTCCGTGTCACCGCTGCATAGACTGTTTATGGGCTTGCAGGGAGATGACCCGATGTGGGAAACCGGGGCTTACCTACCATTTGATTATTGCGCTACTTTCACGTCGGTCGGCCATATTGCCGAAGAAACAGTCGGTGACAACGGCGCGCGCGCCTATAAGATTAACGAACGCGGGAGCAATGTTGTACCTTTGTTGGGCCATTTGCTGGAATTGTCGCTAAAGGAAAAGCCGTCTCTATTGGCATTTGCCGGCCCAGCGAATACGCGGTCCAAAAATGGCACGCGGCCTAATCAAAGACGCATCGAAATTATGCGGCTCGTTTCGCAAAACGGCGATACTGCAGTCCGGGGGACTGAAATCGCAGATGCGCTGGAGTTGTCGCCAAGTCACGCTGGAGGTATTTGCGACGATTTAGCAGCCGTAGACATAATCAGCGTACAATCGAGTGGCCGTGGTAAACCGTCACTGACATATAGTGCCACTCCCGCGTTCGCAAATATTAAATTGAGAGAAGACGTTGGCGGAAAAATGCTATTTGACGTCGTTGCCGAGCTGAAGCGTCAGTACGTCGAACGGCCGGATGCGAGACTCAGCAACGGGGATATCGCTGATGGTCTGATTCGCCAAGGAGTATCAGAGTTACCACGCATACAACTCGTGAAAGAAGTCGCCAAGATCACGAATCGGCTAGCAAACATTCGGGGTGTACTGGCCGCACACAAACAAGTAGCTGCGGACCGAGCGCGATCTGTCGTGTGGGCAACACCCGAACAGAGACGATTGATCGGACGTTACCTCACCGTAATCAATGGCGCACAAGAGCCAGACGATGAATATATTATCGGCGGTTTAAGGCTGGCTGATTCAATCATCAGTCAGCCACGGCTCGTGAATTATCTGGTCGCAAAAGCGATGCGTAATTCGCTGGGGCTAAAAACGTTACCGGATGCCAGGAGAAAAATTTCTGAATCAATAAGTAGCATTTTAAGTGGCACCCCCATTCCGCTAACCCGCCGGCAAATTCAGGGTATCTTGCTTACGACCGGCGAAAACTATGACTTAAATACGGTTAGCAGCCACCTTGACACCCTGGTAGCGCTGGGCAGGGCGGCAACCTCCGAAAGTACCGCTGGTCTTGCATACGCGGCCACACAGACTTTGTAGCTACCGCGCTTACTCGCGCGATGCATAGATGTGATCGTTAACTGCCAGACCATATTGAATGTATCACTTCATTATGAGTGATTTTTAAGCAAAGCTTTTGGCACTGTTATTGATATTACCCAATCTTTTCGGTACGGAGTTCGTGTGAATCATCGGCGGTCGCAATTTCGTAGTAGGTTCGGTAGCCGCCATTTTTAAGCGGCAACACATCGAAATAGCGCAAGGCCCGTTTGTCCGGCGATTCGGCGAATGGTTTGTCGCCGATCGCCACGAATTTGTCCGGTGTGGTGCCGACTGCGATGCCGGTACGTTCTTCATAATTTTCGGCGGCGCTGGCGCGGCCGTCATAAAAAGCCAGAAGCATGTCATCGGCAAAATGCACGGCGGTAACCCGCGCGCCGCGGCTGTCCCACAGGCCTTTGCGCGGCGACAATGCGATACCTTTGGCCCATTTCCACGTAAGTCCATCAGCGCTGGTCGCGTATTTGCTGACCATACGGTCTTCTTCGTGCGGTATATCAAGCGGATGGCAGGTTGCCCACAAATGCCACGCATCTTCACGCCGGGTAATAACCGTATCTTTGATAGCCCAATCGTCGTCGCCGGGCAGAACTGCCTTGCGGGACGTGGGATTGAGCTCAGCCGGACTGGCAGCTTCGAGTACTTCGACGCGCCAATGTTTCGTGCCGATCGTCGCACAGCTCAAATACAGCCGCCACTTGTTATCGTCAACCCGCACGAGCGTGGGACGTTCGAGTGACTCGGCGTCCATGGCGTCTTTGGGAATCATGGTGATGGTTTCGAATTTCACACCGTCCTTCGAACGGGCGATAACAACTCCTTGTCCGCGGCCGAGTTCAATAGGGTGGCGTAATCTGTAGGCTAAGTAAACATAGCCGTCATGCTCAACGGCACTCGGTGCGCCAACCCAATATCCCTCGCCAACGCCGGGCGCCGGCACCGCCAGCTGCGATCGATCGAGGTCAGGTAAAAACTTTTTAGCCAGCGCGATAGCTTTACTCAACTGCACTCCGTTAACTTCACGGGGCATATTTCAGTCACTCCGATCTAACTTAGATTTACGGTTAATTATATATGCCGCAAGCCAGGCAGGGCAGGTTATGACCCAATAATGTGTTGTAATTTGATGTTTATTGATCACCCATGCGCGCACAATCGTCAATATTGCGTTCGCCTGCGACAGTTTGCAAAGCCACCACTACAAAGTAGCTTTTATCCCTAAGGTTGCTCATCGCACAAGCTGCTTCACAGCCCGCTACCGCACAACTCATAAATGCGTGGTTCAGGCCACTATTTTCGCCCAAACCGCCGATTTTCGCATTAGCCAAGGCGACATCCGCAACCCAGAATTTAATATCCTCTAAGGGACTTTCTTTTTGGCCGCTCAGCATCCAGTTGAAAATCGCCCAACGCAAACAAGTGCCGCGCCGCCGGCCGTTAGTACTCCCTTCAATTCCGTCGCCTGGCGGTCCGTCGCCACCGGGAAAAACTTCTTCTTTACCTGCCATTCATATCATTCTAGAACATGATGGCGGTCCTTCCATACTCACAACCAGTAGGCTACGGACTTGGGCGGCTCATCAAAATGCGCCATTTCGAAAATATCCGGTGCGGGAAAACGGCCTTACGTTGCCGGCTAGCAATAGGTAGTAAGCTAGACTCTTCTTCGAGCAATCAAATCGTAGACGATGACGATGAGCGCTATCAACAGCAATAAGTTGATGAATGCACCGCCGATGTGAATCGAAAAGCCAAGTAACCATAGTACGAGTAAAACGAGCCCTATTGTTATAAGCATATTGTATTCCTCCTTATTTGCATTGACGTATCAAATGAACTACACGTTGTCATGGTCATCCTCGCCTAATTTATCCAGCATAGCCGCGAGTTCAGCCGTTTGCAGCGCGTCGCAGTCGATATTTCTCTGCAGAGCGATAACGTAGCCTTGTGTGACGCGCTTCAGCCGCACGGCGTCGTGTCGCCAGAAATTACCAATCGAATGGGTTTGTTCCCGGCCCATGATCCGACTGATGACTTTGATTGAGCCAAAAAACGGATCGAAGTTCGCCTCTACGTTCAGAACGTCTTCGATCCGGATGCTCATGACATCGGCTGTGCTGAAAAAGTGGCGATGGGTTACCGTCAATTTAGCGCGGTCAAGCGTAAACGTATCGGGGAAAATCGTAAAAACGGTCGTCGCCGTAGCAAGCACCTGCTTGGAGCCCCTGATAGCTTGGCGTAATTCTTCCCGGGTTTCTTCCGGAGTCTCAGCCCGCTCAGGTCGAGCGGTAACAGGCGGCGAAAACTGCCTGATATGGTGCAGTGGTTGTGCTTCTTGATTCATAATTCCCCTTGCTTCGATGGCAAATATCCCATGTGCTCCTTATAGCCTTGCAACACTAAGGAACCATCCGATACTATGCGCCTCGCATCGTTTCTTATCAGTAACTATCAACACACATTGCGTGTGAGCAAAATTACGACTTTTACTGGCAAGGAAGAAATTCGACGAATTATCAATTATTTGGGACTAAATGAGGCATACCGGCTAACTGCAGAGCGTGCCGCCGTGGTGCGGGTTGCCTTTGTCGATGTTTTCGCCGGTTTCAAGCACCTTGTTGCCGGAGCGATGCCAACCGTCAGTCGGCCCGCCTTTGTACGGCGACAGGCTCGGGCGCGTAAACCACACGCCGAATTGCCCGACACACGCCGCCGCATGCGTGCTGAAGCTGTTATTGGTGAAGTTTATTTTCGTGTCCGTGAAGCCGCCCTTGGCCGAACTTTCGCTCGGGCTATAATCTTCGGCGTAGATGGCGAATCCGCCACCGGTAATCAGGTTATTGCTGACGGTGATGTTGGCCGAGCTTTTCAAACTGTCCCAGATCGCCACCGCGCTATCGGCATTGGTCGTCATTTGGTAGGTGTTGTGGCTGATAACGCCGTTTTTGGCCCCTTCGGTCTGGTAACCGTCTTCATGGCCGTTAGCTGTCTTGGTGGTAAATCCGTGGAAATAGCTGTCTTTGATGGTAAAGTTATCGCCTGCGCTTGACGAACTTGCCCAGCTGAAAACACCATCGTTTATGCCCGAACAATTGACGGCCGTCACTGACAGGCTCGAGCCCTGGTGCCACACGCAGGCGTGCACGCCGTTATTGCCGGTAATCGTCACGTGGCTGATGGTGGCGCTGGCGCCATCACCGACAAATATCACCGCGGTGCCGTTGGCGGCCGTGCCCGTTTTACCGCTGCTGCCGGAAATCGATACGTTTTTAATCGTCACATTTTTGGCTTCGATGTCGAGCCGGCCGGTAATCTTCTGGCAGCTGATGACCGTATTAGCTTTGGTAACCTTGATTTTCCGCGTCAGGCTGCCGCTGTTGGTCGATAATTTGGAGCCGCTGCACTGCGACAACACCGGTCCGGTATTGCTCGCGGCCGGCCAGCCGCACGACGCTACGTTCGCCCAAAGCTTTGCGCCGCCCGTCTTGCAATAGGCAGGCAAAGCAGCCGTGCTGGTCGTAGCGGCATGGCTTCGCATGTAGAAATAACTGCCGGCTATGCCGAAAAACATTATAAAAACCAGCAGTGGCACAAGGATGTGATGCGCGCCCGACTGGTTCAGAAGCAGCTTATTACGATTTTTTTGTGTTGTGAATGATGGTTTATTCATAAGTTATCGATTCATTTTTTATTTTATCTTAGTGCAAGCATACAGCGCATGAAGTCATTGCGTCAATCATATTAGCGTGAGGCCGCCGGCGGTAATTTGGCGGGTATCGACCCGGCTAATGCGGGCAGGGAAAAGAAGAATGTCGAGCCTTTGCCGAGTTGGCTATCCACCCAGATTTTGCCGCCAAGCGATTCTAATATGGTCTTCGAAATATAAAGCCCTAGCCCGAGCCCGGGGTATGCAGCGCTGACTTTCGCCGAACGATAAAAGCGTTCGAACAAATGCGGCAGATCGTCCGGCCCGATACCCATGCCGAAATCCTGCACACTGACGACGACCATGCCGTCCTGCAGCCGCCCATGAATCAAGATATCACCGCCGTTCGGCGAATATTTCATGGCGTTCCTGATCAAGTTCGTCACGACCTGGCCCAGCCTGTCCGGGTCGCTGTGAACTTGGGCATTCGTGTTGCAGAACAGATTCAGTTTGTTCTTGATACTGAAGGCGGCTTCTTCGACCTCTTCAGTCAAAAAGCTGTCGAAATCAAAATCACGCAGGTTGAACTCCAGGTTCTGCTTGCCGGTACTGGCCGCGCGCAAATCATTCAGCAGCATATTGATCTTTATGGATTGATGCTCGATACGGTGCAGTTGCTTCATGATTTCGGCTTCGCTCTGTTTTTTGGCGACCAGGAAAGACAAATACTCGGCAAATAATTTGACGTTCGCCACCGGGCCGTTCAGTTCGTGCGCCGCCACCGCCAGGAACGAGGCTTTTTCTTTGTTGAGTTTTTCGAGCTCGGTCTTTTTGAATTCCGCTTCGGCCAGGCTGACTTTTTGTTGGAAAAATTCAGTCACCGTCTGGGCAAGCCGGCCGAATTCGGTATTTTGCAAACGCAAACGCTGCAGCATATTCGGCTGCTGGAGCTTGATCGCCCGATTGATTATCTTTACCGGCCGCAAAACCAGCCACCAAATCAGCGTTATGATTATGCCGCTTGCCAGAACCGTGAACACCGCCAGTGATTCCAGCTGACGGTTATATTGATGCTTCAGGTCACTGACGATCGGCACGGTAGTTGTCGCATGCAACACGGAAATAACTTTACCATCCCAGCCGCGTAACTGTTCGCCGAACGATACGGTGCTGGCTGTGGTTTGGTCACTCGCAGCGTCAGCCCCTTCAATGTCGATCTTGTCGCCAGACAACGTAGCGATAGAGTTTAGGTATGACTTATTTATAGTGCGCCCGATCAGCAAAAAACCCTGGGCCGCCGTCGAATGTTTGGGATCGTTACTCGGCACTATAGTAGCTGCCCGTATTTCAACTAACCGGCCGTTTATACGCTGGTAGAAGTGAGTAAATTTATTATTCGTAAGCTGCGTAAAAAATCCCTGGGGCAATGTGATAGGACGCAAACTGTTCGAACCGTCAGCCGAACTGAAATACAGCAGAGATCCGTCGGGGCGGAAAACCCAATCGGCATCCGTATTGAATGTGCTGAGACCCGTATCAAGATTTTCCTGGGCAAATTCAATATTATCGTGTTTGACGAAGTTGACCATGTCATCCCAGAACGAGTAATCTTCGGCGAACGATTGCTCAGAGCGACCCTCCAGGTTGACCAGATTCTGCAGATACGCCTTGCGCTGGGTCAGCTCGCTTGCCAATACGCTTTTCGATCGATCAATCTCAAAATGCTGCTGCAATAGCAGGAACGCGGCTGCCGCTATAAAGATTGCCGCCAGCACCAGGAAAAAACGCAGCTGCAGTTTCATTACTCTAATGGTTATACACTATGCGCCGGCGAACTTCCAGAGGTGGGCATAACTTTTTATTTGTACTTTCGGTCGTTATTATATTGTTGCGATCGCCGCCAAAGCGAGCGCCATGGCAATCAAACCAATGTCGCGAAAGGTGACGATCAATTGCGACGGACTGGCAATCACGATACCTGCCAGCATAAGCGCCGCGAACAATGCGGCCCAACGTACATAACGGCCGATAATCAGCCACGCCGCAAGACCCAACTCTATCAATGCAAAAATCTTGAGCAGAGCAGTCGCAGATACCAAACCTGTCAGATAGCCCGGCATATAGCCGATCCATTCAAACGGATGCAACAGCGACGAAATCGCCGCGTACGCGAACACGAATGCCAGTCCGTACCGAAGCAGCCAGGCCGCAAGTTGCGGATTGTTCGTGTAAATACCGTTTAGCTTCATGATGCTTATTCTTCTTTTATGGACATATTGTAGCAAACTTCACATTACGCCTTACAGGCTTTCACCTAACAAAGCTTGCAGCGCGGACAGATTAGAAACTGTGATGCCGGAGCTGTTCAGGCGCACGAGCTTACGTTTCTTCAGCTGGTGTATCTGGCGGTTCACTGTTTCTCGGGTCAACCCGGCCCGCGCTGCCAGTTCCGTTTCTTTGATGGCGACAAAATATGCGCCGTCCGACTGGCTGACGCCGAATCTTTGGCACGACATGATGAGTTCATACATCAGACGGTTGGCTGCCGTACCGCCCATCAGGTGCGCTTGGCGTCGCAATAGCCCTTCGGCGCCGCGTAAAATCCGTGACAATAGATCGAACGTAACGTCAGGGTTGGACCGGACAAATTCCAGTGTATCGGCTGCCGGCGCCATCCGCGCCGTGACACTCGTGACGGCATCGAAAAAATATTCATTGGCTGTCTGGTTAATGGCGTAAGCCATCGGGAAAAATGCCGGCGGCTTGAAGACGTTCACGACAATTTCGTCGCCGTTAGTGCCGACATCGTACTGGCGTACATGGCCTTTCAGCACGTGGAAAATGCCGGCTGGCGGCTCGCCGGCGAATATAATCATGTCTCGCTTTTTAAACTGGCGCAGCGGGTATTGTTCGAAAAATTGCTCAACTGTTTGCCTGACGTCGGACGACATGCTAACTGCTCCTGATTTAAACTATACGTCCCGCTCGTTTTCAGCACAAGCGGTTATAGTGACCTGGATCAATGCAGCAAGTATCAACTTGCGAGAAAATAGGTGTTGTGAGGCAAGGGGGGATAACAATGAGCAAGCACACACAGCAAACAAGTAACGGACAACACGATTTAGCGTTTGAGGATTTATACGACGAAATAAGTGATCACTGGCAGGAAAAGGCCCGACAGCTCCAAATTCGACGCTGGCGCATACTCAGGCGCGAATTGAGGGGAGGCGGGAGATGGCCATCTTCGGTATCAAGCCGGCAACGTTTCAACCGGCAACAGATTCACCGGCAGCACCTGAACATGCTCAGCGAGTAAAAAACGAACTGCGAGCAGCCGGCGCGACGCGGATGGGTATGACCAAGTTCGCGTTGCATCATTTGCCGCAGATTATTCATCCGAGCGAACATGTACAAGGCGTGATCTATGGGCGCTATAGCAGCGGCATCAAATCGCTCGGCTTTGACGAAGGTACGCTCGTCGCGACTGACCGCCGGCTTATCTTTTTGGATTATAAGCCGGGCTTCACGAACCAGGAAGAAATCACGTACGACGTGGTTTCGGGTATTCAACGCACCACGGGTTTATTCTTTTCGGGCCTGACGTTGCACACCAGGATCGGCGATTATTCATTCAGATACGTTAATACCAAGTGTGCCTCCAGGTTCGCGGAGTATATTGAGCAACGCCGGCTGGAATCAGAGGAAATCGTCACATCACAATCACGCGCGCCGGCACCCACCCCGAACGACCCGATCGAGCTGCCGGCACCGCACTTGGCGGCACCGCTGGACAGTCAATCGTCAACATTTTTAGGCACACACGACACCGGAGTGCTGTCGACAGTCGGTAGGGCCGGCCAAATCAACGGTGCGGCCGTGCATTACGTGCTCGGAGCGGATGGTAATGTATTTATTCTGACGAAGTCGGACACTGCCAAGGCACATAACATCACCGCACATCACCAAGTAGCGCTGACAGTCTTTGATATCGATGCCATGCAAACCGTGCAGCTTGAAGGCGCGGCAGAAATCGAATCCGGCCGCCGCACCAAGAATTGGGTATGGCGCACCGCCACGACACCGCGCATGTATGGCGGCATTAAACATTTACCACCGGTATCCGGCCTGCAAGCAGGCGCCTTCCAGGTAATCCGTATAACACCGGGCGCGGCGCGTTTTTCCGATTATAAAACTTGACGCGTATTTTTTGCAATTTTGTCGCATTTTTAGTACACTTACTCTGTTATGAAAAATCACACCGCCGTATTTGCAAACTTCCTCAAAACGCACGGCTATAGTCTGACGAAACAACGCCAGACCGTATTTGATTTGCTTGACGGTGCCGAACCAATCAGCATGCGCGAGCTTTGCGGACTGGCCGCTAGCAGCATGGACCGCGCCAGCGTCTATCGCACCGTTACGGTGTTTGAGCAAATCGGCGTGGTGCGGCGCATCAATATTGGCTGGAAATATAAGCTTGAGCTGAGCGACGCCTTCGCCGAACACCATCATCACCTTACATGCGTAGCTGCAAAAAGATTATCCCAATAAACGAACAGGCCCTTGAAACATTCGTCGATGATCTGGCCTCCAGTAACGAGTTCAAACCGACTGAACACCAGGTCGAAATCCAGGGTTACTGCGCTGACTGCAGATAATGTACAGCTCTTTAAACATATAAAATTCAGTGGAATATTATTTTTAAGAAAAATAACCAAAAGTTCCAGACAATCCAAGATTTTTTATACCATTACTTTTGCCACCAAAAGTAATAGAAGTATGAGTTGGGCTAAGCCAAAAGAAGGTAGATGTTTTATGTAATAAGTAACAAGAAAGTTTTGGGATGTCACTCAGTGAACCGTTTATACAAGTACGTACCAACAGTAGCGGCCGCGCCAATCGCGATACTTCCTAGGCCAGTCCAGAGCCAGCCATCCCTGATAATCTCAAGCCCGTCAAACCGTGTCGCCCGGTGCGCAATTTCCACCACACCCGTCATCGCCAAAAATCCAAGGCCGATTGCCGCGATGCCGGCTTGTATGCCGTAGTTGCTTTCCGTAACGGCATCAACCGTATTCTTCAACATGTCTCGCACCGGTTCACCGCGGAAATACATAATTACCCATTATAAATTCAAAACATCTGTTAGCCGCGATTTATTCTGCTGAAACTGAGTTCTCCGGCAATGACCGTCGCTCTTTACCCGCGCGAGAACTGCACGATCGCATTAGATGCCCTAACGAACTGGCTAATCCTTCGATCAACAAACGATCCAATTCGGTGATATCCCGGCCTCGTGCTTCGGCGGATAGGATGTGCGGAACACGCTGCAATGCCACGTCGATGTTAACCGGCATGCCAAAATCACGAATCCCGCGGGCAACTCCACGCGCGAACGGATCAAAGTTAATTGAAACGATCGGTCTCTGCCTTGCCGACTTTTTACTCATAAAGAGCGATACCGGCACTTTAAAACCACCTGTTATTCCATAATATTGATGGTGCAAATGGGAGAAAGCCGCACCTTCGAATGTAGCTTCGCGCGGCGTACCAGGGTAAAGTGCACTTTTTACATTGCGATAATAGCTGCCCAGGCAACCGAGCACACCCAACATTTTTGCCCGGCTTTGTTCGCCCGCTTCTTTGCCGACCGCCTGGTCATGCAAAGCCCAGTCCAAGAATTTGCCATTTTTGGTATGTACTTCACTAAGCTCCTGCTCGCTCGGGTCAACGCCGCTTTGCCGCGCCGCGAATAACGGCCATGCGGCGTCAATCGCTCGTCCGCCAATACGTAACGCGACTGGAAGATCTGGTTGGCGTAAAGCGGTATCAAGACATTCTTTTGCTTCACTGATTTCAACTGCGCCCATGACTTCGTCATCATTAGCCAATGAACACTCCAACAATCCACTGGCCCTGAAATAATAATCCTGCGGCACTTCTGGTAATCGTCGGCTGAGCTGCCGTCTCAGCGCCTGATAACACATTTCCTCGGCGAGCGGTGCAGGTGAAAGCCGGAAACGATCAAGGCAATTTTCGGCTGCCCCGCCCAAGCTTGCCGCGCAATATCTATCCATTGCACATATTTCAGCCGGCGCAGGTTGCTGAGTCACCATTTGCCCCTCACGATTATAATGATTATTTTATAAAAACATAGATTTTAGTAATAAACAAATTCTGATAACCTAAGCCCCGATATCGGTGATTCACCGTTCGCCTCGTGGTTCAGAATTGAAGAGTAATCCAGTCAGTAAGGAATTCCTAAAAAACTGGATCCCAGACTAAATCTGGAATGACAAAACCGTTAAAACCGAATCGAGACCTGCAAGTGCGTCATTCCAGCGAAGGCTGGAATCTAGTCGATTAGGGAATTCCTTATTTACTAGATCCCAGACTAAATCTGGAATAACGGTGGCTTGGAGCCAGAAGACGGGTATAGTCCGGGATGCCGCGAGTAGGTTTTGAAGCATGGACTTGCCAGACAAATTATTATGACCGTAAAAAATGCTAGTAGTTATACGGATTATTCAGCTTCTTGCTGCGCCCAGCTTCGGCCGGCGTTCGATACGAACTGATGGTCGCCGCGTAAATAATCGGCTGCTTCTTTCAAAAAATCGACCGCTTTGTCGTAATCACCGCGCACATGCCACAGCAGCGCCTGCATCTCATACAGCATGAACCGCCGCGATCCGGCCGCTTGGTCATTCTGGTATTTTTCAGCGAACCGATCCAGCAAGTGCTGGAATTTATTGATCGTATCCATATCCATCTGATGTTTGTCGGCCAATTGTTCAAAACCCCGTATCAGACGGGCGAGTGATTGAAAGTCTTTATCCAATTCCATCCTGCAGTACCTTAATTAATATAGTACCACTAAGCGAAAGCTTTTTGTAAATAATTATGGTTGTGTCATTAATATTTTATGGCCCAACGCGTCCCATTAGAAACAATCGTCGCACGGACATTTGATGAAATTGGACTTGTGCCGAATTTTGATACTATGCGGATTGATGACCGCGGTGCCTCACTGACCACAGCCATACAAGACGCTTCAGGGCTCAACGATGTATTTATCATGAATCACTGGGGGCTGAACGGCCACTCCCGCCCGGTCCGGCCGATTGAATATAGTGTGGGTTATTTATTAAGAGGCTTGTTACGCGCCGACTGCGGCTGGCCGGTTATAAAACTTGGCGGAGAAACTCCGGACAACATAGGAGCAACCCCCGAGCGCTCCGTACAGGTACAGATTTTCTCATCGCCGGCCGCGGTAAACCAGGCCCAAGCCGCCCTGGGCCGTCAACCCGGCGTTGATGCTTTCAAACTCGTACGGCATCCGAAGCGGGGCAGGCAGACGGCAGGAACTTGGACGAAGGGATTTTCACAGTACGAAGTGATCGTGTCACGTTTGGGTGACTGGATTTATGCCGAGCATGACTTAAACCCGGCGGATCATGTGCAAAGCTGGATTGCCACGCCGCCCGCGTATTGCGCAGGCATCGCACGTCACGCTGATGAACTAAAATCCACCTATGGTTGGCGAATCCATGCGCCGAAAACTTGGAGACCCGACTCAGTCGATCACTTTGCGCGGGCGATAGACGATTTGAGTGGCTTTACCAGGTCGATCTTCAGGGCGGTGTCCAGAATCGACGATCCCGGCGTGTACAGTATGTCGCCGCTTCTTAATTTGCGTGACGAAATCAGCATAGCCGAGGATAGTAGATTTTCGCATGGTGAATACACCATGTATGTCGACCGGAACGCCGAGATATTCAGGCGATTAGGCATTATTGCCATGGAGTGTCCGGAGAAAGAAACACCTGCGGCACTGCGTACCATCGCCGGTGCTTACGCCGCCCACGTTGCCGGACTGTTTTTACGGCTGGAGCAAGTCAAACCGCGGCCCCACGACAACGAACGGCGCCGGGAGGCGCGCACCAAGCTATGGCACGCTATCGAAAATCGATACGGCGGCATCGAAGCGCCAAAAAATGCGTTGCTCGTGGCGAGCTGACACTATTCACCGGCGTCTGATGCGCCGCCGATTTCGCTTTTTAGTCTGCGCAGCTCCGTGACTATCCGATCAAACGACCCGTCCGGCCAGCCCAGCGCCGCCGATTGTTCGCCGAGTTGTCGCAATACAAAAGCATGACGATCATGCTCATCATCCGTTTCCCAGATAATTGTCGATACCATATAGCTCGTAACCTCTTCGCGATCATCGTGTTCGGGAATTTCAAATTCAGTAAAAAGTTCCTCTAATCTGGCCGTTAGCCTATGCCACAGTTCGCGCCGCACTTCCCGGTCTGCCGCTCCCTTTTCTTCAGTAATACCATATAACGTAATCGCCGCCGTTACTGCATCCGGATCTTGCAAGTCGATGCCTTGGCCGGGCATCAATCGATCAACCTCAGTTGCCCATTGCAGTCTTTCTTCCATCGTAAGCAAGGTAGAAGACAAAATATCTGCTTGCACTTCAGTTTTATCGTCAACGGGCCCAGCGACACGATTAGCTGCTACGGCCTTAACTATTGTCACCCGTTCAGCCCTTTGATACACCACCGTAAGAAGTCGTTCGGAATCAAAACCGGATTTTCCTTGTGGCAATACTACGTTTTCGATAAAACCGGCTAACAATAAACAGTTTTCCAGCATTGAATTCAGATTGCTATATACGTCCGTGGCGAGATGCTCATCCATTTTTTCCAAGTCCGCGCGTACGTCAGCGCCAAACACAGTCCGATTCAAGTCATTGAGCAATGCACGTTGGGATTCCGAATGCTCCAACACAATCTGCATGGCTTCGGCTTGTATATCTGCTTCAAAATCAATATGCCCTGCCAACCCGGCTAAAAATTCGCGGAAATCAAACTCTTCGTGTCCACTCATAGTTATATTATGTCATTTTTTTGACAGATTCATATCATATTCTACCTAACCTGAAATTCCGTCATTCCAGCGCAAGCTGGAATCCAGTCAATAAGGAATTCCAAATATACTAGATTCCAGCCTTCGCTGGAATGACCGGGCTAGTAAAGGTGGTGTTGCTGTTGCTTGCCGCGGCGAGCCGGTTTACAATGCCATCAAAGACTTAGAGTAGCAACATGGCACAAACCGGACAATTAACTGCCGAATCAGCGCTCAAATTTTATCAAAATATCGGCGCTGCACCATATATTGGTGATCTGCCCCCAGACGCAGGGAGTTGGCTCGAAACCTGCGATGGCAGCGAACTAGCGCCCGAGCAACTGCTTACCGCCGCCTGGCTAGGCATCGAACTGGGTTTCCAGGAGTATGAGGCGGCCGGCCTGATACGCGAGCAAGCCGCAGCCCTCACAAAAAAACATCAAGGCAAGGGGGATCAGGTGCAACATGGCGCGCCTGGCAAGCGAAACGCGGCGCACCTCTTGATGCAACAGGCGGACGCGCGATTGGACGCCGTATTAGATAATGAGTCTGCGCCGGCATATACAAGGGCACAGGCCGGCCTAGCATATGGCGCGAGACCACTCTTTGAAGCAATAATGACAAAAGGGATAAGCCGACAACAAATGGAGCGTTACAAACATGCCAACCGCGTCGCCCAGGCTTTGGCGGTAAACGCCATGCATGATGCTGCGGAAGCCGATGAACTGTCGCCGGACGAACGCCTGTTTACCCGTTTGTTAACCTTCCTGGTTACCGGCAACAGCCTGATCAACAATCACGTCATGGTGTTGCCGGCACCGCCGCGCAGCTACGAAGGCAGACCGGCCAAAGACGGCTGGCACGGACTGTTATGGGATACCCACAGGAGTCAACAATTGGCGATTGCATTCACCAAACGATCGTCCGTTAGTGGCGTTACGGCAATCCTTCAAAACAACCTGACGGATGCGCAAATCGATGCCGATGCTCGAAGAATTCTAATGGAGATCCACACCGCAATGCTCGATAAAGACCACCGGGTGCCACTGGGTTCGCGGCTGGCTAATTCGGCCGCTGGTGCCGCCGATTTTTTCGGAGACCTGTGCCGGCGCAAATTGTCACCCAAGTTGGATCTGCCGGATTTAACTAAGTATTTCGAAACGTCGGGAGACCCAATTCAGGTACCGGTTGATTTGGATCCGATCAGTTACCCGGCGATTAATTTTGCGCCGCTCCAAGGCGACGCAGACTTGCTTGACTGGTACGGCGAGCAGGTTAACGGCCGACCGTTCACCGCCGACGAAGGCCGGACATTAAATCGGATAATTAATGAAAACTACAGCAACCAGACGCTGATCGATCAGATGCCGCTGGAGGACCAGCTGATATTGCATCAGGTGAGATTGGATGCGGCGATGGCCATGGCCGACGAAAATCAAGCGGCTGCCCTTACGCTGCTGGACCGTACCGAACGAGCGCTCGATCGTATCCAAAAACAAGCCTGGCAGCAAAACGACAAGGCCACAATGTACGAAGCCGCCGTCGATTTACTTAGAGTCCGCGTAGTATTCGCCAGCATTGTCGGCGAAGACGAACAATCCACCAGAGACGAAGCACTGGAAGAATTACTTAACCTTTTGGTAGACATGGATTACGATCGATCAAGAATTAAAGGCAGCGAAGCGCGCGGACGAATCGGCAGCCTGATTTCCGGGGTGCTATACAGTGTGCTCGCCATGCGTATTTCCAGCGGTGAAAAACTGCTGGTGATGCCAGCGCTGGACAGGGAAATCGGTGACGATGATCTGCCGGGCTGGGACATTAATGTATGGCCGATTGGTGAAGACGGACATATTGACCGCACGAAACGGCGCAAGCTTCGCGTGTCCGAAAAAGTGGACAGGGTCATGCGCCAAGGCGACATTGGTATTATTCCACTAAATGAAATCAGAAAAGTCGCGCCCGTTTCAGTAATTGCCAAAAATCTCATCAGTATCGTCAAGCAAGACGAAAAGTTTGCCCGCGCCACGACGCTTGTCACCAAATGGCGCACCAGCCTGCAGCCGGTTTTTGATGAAGCGCTACAACTAGCCGCGCCGCCAACCGCATAAAATCCACACCGAGCATGACTTTTGGCAAACCGTTACGATTGTTCGGGGGGTGATTTGTCGGGCAATGTGTAGGGCAAGTGCATGAATTGCGCTATGGCCCTAAAGCTCATGCGGGCTGTGTCGACTATTTCCGGCGGCACGCCTAATGCTTCGTGGAAATCAAAATGAGCCGTTGGGATGGTTGTGACGCCAGTAGTTACATGAGTCCTCGTCAATAATGGACCCGGACCATCTTGCTCTTCGTCTGGAAAATCCAAATCAGTTGATCGCTCCAGCATGTCTAATAGCGATTTAAATGCAGCTGGATTATGTGTTTCGTTTACGGCTTTCACCGAAGTGCCTTCACTACTAAATGAATATTTCTTTGTGTGGACGGCTATAACGCCCAGCTTCATGGCAGACACGCCGTACACCTGATCCGGTGGTCTTTCGAGTGATACTTCAGAACTCATCAGCTGGTTCCCGCCCCGCCGTTTGCCGGCATTCCTGGTGAGCGACGAATCCACGCCGTATGGGAATACGCGTGAGTCACTATCCGCGTTCGCGAAACGCAAGTAACCGTGTAGGGCGACCCCCGCATGAAGCGGAATTGCCCTATGCATGACTTCGGGTGATGACCAATAACTTCTGGCAGGAGATAACCCTCTAAGATGATACGCGGCCACAAGTTTTTGGCGGCCTCTCCGTCCGGTTTCGAGTTCAATTCTTAAGCCGTTAATAGCAGCAGCCGTCGCGAACGTCGCAAGGTGCGCGAATACCGGATCTCGTCCGTAGTTAAGCCGCATGTTTTGTACAGCATCCGCACCTTCACCTTGTTCGGAAAGCCTGTGAGCTGGATTTTCCGGATCACTCGCCATAATGAAATTTATACCGTATTACAATGCATTTAGCAAAACCCATCGGGCTACTCGATTCATTACTTTTTCCAGAAAAAGTAACCAAAAAGCCTGGCCTAATCCAGAAACACTACTCGGCTCTGGTAATTGCCGCCTGCGCGTCAACAACTCCCGTTGGTCGGCACCATTTCTCTGTCTCTAGATGAGGAAATGGCACACAGGTGCCGCTTTACTCAGCCGACAATCACCAAACCCGAATCGGTTTCTTCCACGGCCGTACCAAGCAGAAGCTAGCGCAATAATTAAATGGCACGCCTAAGGACGTGCATCTGCTTGTATGCCAGACTTGGAAGAAACCGATGAGGACAAAGATGCTGTTCGACGAATAAAGGCAGTACTGTGTCCTATTTCGCTCATTAAGTATTTAGAGAAATAGGGCCGACCAACGGGAGTTGTACTGGCGCGGCGAACAGCGTCTTTGGCATCATAGTGTTTCTGGATTGTCTGGTGGTTTTGTATTACTTTTGCCACCAAAAGTAATGTGGCATGCTGTGTTGTATCTTTTTACAACCAGGTTCAATTATGATACCGCTTGTGTTACATTGGGTAACTATAGGAATAACGGGAGGGTCCGAACACCTATGCGGCAGCTGGTCAGAACTTTGCGTGAAAGCACCTTCGTGCGCCACAACGCCATCTTTTTTGCCGGTTCGCTGTCGATCGGGCTGCTGAACTATCTGTACTATCCGGTTATCGGCCGCCTGCTGCACCCGAACAGTTTCGGGGAAGTGCAGGTGCTTTTTTCTTTGTTCGCCCAGATAAGTATTTTCTTCGGCATTCTCGGTTTGATAACGATTAATATCACCGCCAACACGGCCGACGCTGCCAAACGCAACCGGCTAATATCTAGAACTTGAAAAGCTGGGGCTGCTACTCGGTTTTATCTTATTGCTGGCGAGCATCGCCGGTGCTGCGGCGCTGCAGAACTTTTTTCATTTCAGCTCGCCGGTGCCGTTCGTACTATTGATGATGGCCGTACTGTTGGGTGTTCCCATGACGTTCCGCAGCGGTTTTTTGCGTGCCAAAAAGCGCTTTGGCATCGTGTCGATGGTCGGCATCATCGCCGCCGTGAGCGATCTGGTAATTTCCGTAGTGTTCGTGCTGGCCGGTTGGGGTACCACCGGCGCCATTGCCGCACTGGTAGTCACGCAATTGATTGCATTTTTGTGCGCGGCCCATTACGCCCGGCGGCTCGGTTTTACCGAATCACTACGCAGTGGAATGTTCCGTTTGCCCGATTTCAAATTAGTACTGCCCGAGCTCAAATACGCCGCGCTGGTGCTGGTCGGTTCGCTGGCCATCACGGCGTTATATAGCATCGACAGCGTGGCCGTCAAACATTATTTCGATGCTGCCACGGCCGGCCAGTACGCCGGCATTTCCACGGTGGGGCGGATTATCTTTTTCCTCACCGCGACCGATTGTCGGCGTGCTGTTGCCGTCCATCAAAATGCGCCAGGACCGCACCCAAAACAAGCAGACGCTGCTCAAATCGTTCGGGCTGATGTTCGCCATCGGCGGCGCGGCCCTGTTAGTTTTTTCATTGTTGCCGGAGCTAGTGGTGCGTATCCTCATGGGCAAGGCTTACCTGCCGGACGCCGATCTGCTGCCGCGCTTAAGCCTGTTGATGTTTACGGTTTCCATGTTGAACCTTTTCATCATGTATCATATCGCACTGCGCCGTTACTGGGTGATGGCTATAGTTATTACCGGGATGACCGCCACGTTCGCGCTGCTGGCCACGCACCACCAAACCGTCCAGTCGGTCATCGACAGCCTGCTGCTCGGCAGCCTGCACGATGTTTATCCTATTGGGCGACCTGGCTCGGCATCCATAAGTTCACAGCAAAGCAGAAGGTGAAGCATGAGGAATAGTAGCAGGAAAAGGAACTATAGCATTGTATACGGATCCGCAGATCGCGATTCTCCCCGGCAATGACACCGGCACAGCTACACCAAGGAGTAAGCCTATGATGAAACCAGCTACAATGATAACCGTTATCATCCCCGTCTATAACGAGGCGCCGAACCTACCGATTCTTTCGCCGACATCCGCAAACACATCCGCGGCCTGCCGTACCGATTTCGAGTATCGTGTTTGTCGATGACGGCAGCCAGGACTATTCGGTCCTGTGGTGCACAGCCTGGCGGCCAAGCACCGTAACATCCGGCTGATAGAATTTTCGCGCAATTTCGGCAAAGAAGCCGCCGTCAGCGCCGGCCTGCACGAAGCCCACGGCAGCGCTGCCATCGTGCTCGACGCCGATTTACAGCACCCGCCGGACCTCATGCGTAGCTTTATCGAAAAGTGGCGTAGCGGTGCCGACGTGGTGGTGGGTATCAAACACTACAGCAAACACGAAGGCCTTATCAAACGTACGTCGTCAAACGTCTTTTATAAAATTTTGGGCACCATTGCGCACACGCCCATCACGCCGCATGCCAGCGACTACCGGCTGATCGACAAGCAAGTGCTGGATGCCTTTCGCGCATTCTCTGAGCGCAACCGCATGACGCGCGGGCTGATCGATTGGCTGGGTTTCAAACGTGAGTACGTGGAATTCGAAGCGCCGCCGCGGCGCCACGGCGAGCGCGGCTATAGCTGGCGCAAACTGATAAACCTGGCCGTGAACAACTTCACGGCCTTCAGCCTGCTGCCACTGAAACTGGCCGGCTACATCGGCATCGCCATTTTGGTATTCGCCGGATTAGTCGGCACGACTGTGTTTATCGATCAATTTCTGCTCGGCGACCCGCTAAGTTTGCACCTCACCGGCACCGCGCTGCTGGCACTAATGCTGCTGTTTCTGGTCGGCATCGTGCTGGCGTGTCTGGGCCTGATGGCGCTGTACATCGCCCACATCCATGCCGAAGTCATCAACCGGCCGTTGTACGTAATTCGACGTGAATCGAACTCAGAAAACAATCAACCCGAGACCGACAGGACGGAACATCTCGCACGCGAAGTCGTTGAAGTTTAAACTACAGAACATAGTTTGAAGAGAACAATTATTGCAGTCGCCGCAGCAACGATGCGTTGGCAGTAAGCTTTCAAAAATATAGATTCGACTTAAAAACTGGCGTGTGCTTTTTCGTACAGATATGCTTCCGGAACGACTCATATAAAACACCCTTTTGCCCTAGCGGGCTAGGGCAATTATACATTTTTTGTAATCTGTTAACATAAGATTTCCGTGTCATCTACCTTTACAGTAATACGGTGTAGGCGGGTTTGGCTCTTAAGTGTCGCTACAAAATCAAAGACGAAGGAACGAAAACTATCGATTAAAATACAACAACTTAACTAACCATAACGACTTAACCTATTCTCTATCTACCAATATACTCATCTGCGTGAACTTACCGAAACTAACCGTCAAACAACGGGAAATTTTAAAACTGCTGTATAAATACAGATTCTTAAACCGTATTCAGATACAGGCATTTTTGAAGCACAAAGATCACAAAACCATTAACTTGTGGCTGAAAAATCTACGCGAAAATGACTATGTCGAATGGATCTATTCCACGCACTTTGCTGAAAAAACCAAGCCGGCAATTTACTATCTCGGCATTAACGGCATCCGTCATTTCAAGGCATTTGGCTACTACGATACAGCCGAACTGCGCAAGCGCTATCGCGAAGCCGATCGAAGCCGGACGTATATCGATCGCTGCTTACTTGTGGCCGATTGCTGCATAACGCTCGAGCGTGCCCGCAAAATCAATAAATACGAAGGCAGCTTTTACATGTACGAAACTGAAGCCGATTATCTCGTAGCGAGTTACTACCACTTTTTGACTGAAAGCGACATACGCCCGCATCTTTGCTTCTCAAAGCAAGTATATGAAGGTAGTGACGAGCCGCATAGCATAGAAATGTACCTGCTCCACATTTTCGATCCAACACTGCCGCGTTACCGCATGAAAAAAAGACTGAGCGAATATGTAACTTATTTAGACGAAGAGCTAGACGAGTGGCAGGAAATAACCGATACTGACAAGCCGCCGATCATTTTATTTGTTTGCCCGCGAACGAGCGACCTTATTTACGCCAAACGCAGAACCAGGGGATTGCTTTCTGACATATGGGAGCCTGACGACGAAGATAGACCGTTCATCAGATTTGCGACAGCCGACAAACTGAAGCAACTAGGATTGCGGGCAAAAATCTGGGAAGAAGCATAGGGCCATACATTGCTCCCGCTGGCAGCAAACCAATTTTTGACAAACCAACAGCATCCCGGCGCGAAGTACGAATCGCCGCAGGGTGGACAATGGAAATAATTCTGCCACAATATACATGCGGATCCGCTCACGTTTGTTTGATGTGATAGAAAATACATGTAGAGTCCTGTGATACGGATCACGCGTTTCAGACAAAAATTTCGAATAGTATAAAGTAAGGCACGGAAACTTGTTCCGGCCGGTTAGGGAAAACAAGGAGGGTAGTTAAATGAGCTCATTCTTGTGGCTAACGTGGAAAGATCATGCGCATCCGGATGCCGGCGGAGCGGAGGTGGTGCTGCGCGAACTGTCAAAACGCCTGGTGCGCGACGGGCACGAGGTCACGTGGCTGACGGCCGGCTATGGCAATGCCACCAAGTTCGACGAGCACGAAGGCATCCACATCATCCGCGTGGGCGAAAACCGCTACACCCATCCCGTGCAGGCGCTCACGTACTACGCGCGCAACATGCGCAACAAGTTTGATTACGTCATAGAGGTCGTCAACACCAGCCCGTATTTCAGCGTGTTCTTCGGCCGCAAGTCCAAGCGGTTCCTGTTCTACCACCAAATGGCCCGCGAAGTCTGGCACCACGAAACCAAACCGCCGCTCAGCTACACCGGCTTCTACGCGTTCGAACCGGTGGCCACGAAGATACTCAGCAAATCAAAGGTTCCTGTTATAACCGTGTCAGAAAGCACCAAGGATGATTTGAAAAGATTCGGCTTCGACCCCGACAAAATTCATGTAGTTTCAGAGGGCATCGAGCTTGACCCGCTGCCGCGGCCGGATGCCACCGAAAAGTTCAAAAACCCCACATTGCTTATCACTCGGCGCCATGCGCAGCATGAAGCGCACCATCGACCAGATCAAAGCGTTCGAACTGGCCAAAGTTGATATCCCGAATCTCAAACTGAAAATTGCCGGCAGCAGCGACGGCGACTACGGACAAAAGGTGCTGAAATATATCGATAAAAGCCTGAACAAAGATGATATAAAAGTGTATGGCAAAGTCAGCACGGTCGATAAAATCCGCCTGCTGCAGCGCAGCCACGTCATTATGCAAACCTCGCTGAAAGAGGGCTGGGGCCTGACCGTCACCGAAGCCGCCAGCCAGGGCACACCCGCCGTGGCCTACAACGTGGACGGCCTGCGCGACAGTATCAAAGACGGCGAAACCGGCATCATCACCGACCAAAACCCCAAAGCACTGGCGGCCGGCATCAAGCAATTACTCACCGACGAAGAACTCTACGCCCGCATCCGCAATGCCGCCTGGCAATGGAGCAAAAAAATAACTTTCGACCAATCCTACAAAGATTTCAAAAAAGTCCTGGAGCTCGCGTGAAAATTAGTAGCTGGGAGCTAGAAGCTGGTAGCTGGGGGGGCGCTTCGCGCACGTTGCGATTACTGCTAACTACTAGCTACTATCTACTAGCTACTAGAAGTCATCGGGAGACATCCCGATGACTTCTTTCCCCGGTGAAACACCGATAGTAACGCGCGGCGACTTGGTCGCGGGATTCATGCCGGAAGAGGCGGCGGACATTGCCGGATTCGTGTCCGCGCTGTCGTCATATTTAGATTTAGACAGTCACGTGTACGGCGGCGAACTGGCCGCCAGATACCTCGCCGACCGATCCTTGCGGCCAAACCCGGATCGCCCGCTTACAGACATTGACGTGTTGGTTCCCGGCTTCAGCGCGGTCGATACGAACATCGTCACCCGGTTTTTAATCGCGCATCACCACGCCAGCATCAGCGACAGCGGATTTTATCTGGCGGCCATCGATCCGCAGACACGAATTACGGCCAACATATACTCCGCGCCGTTTCCGCAATACCGGCTGGAAGTGCCGCTGGGCTTTTTGAACGTACCCGTCAGCAGCACGGAAGGATTGCTGGCGGCCACCGTGTGGGATCTGCAAAGGATCGTCGGCGACGAACCGGAACCGGTGCGTGCCAGCCAGATCGACGATATCGATATGCTGCTGCGAATCGCACATATGGAAACCGTCGAAGCCGCATGGCAGCAACTGCAACATCCGGACGGAATCCCATTCGACCAAGCGATCAAAGACGCCATGGACGCAGCCGCTTTGCATCCGGACCTGCTCGTCCAAAATCCCAGCCGCAGCCAGCCCCAGGCGAACTGTACAGACTGTATCGTCGACTCGTCCTATTTCCCACTAGCCGACCCCGAAGAATTAGTATTACTAATGGACACCCCCCAATGACCCCATACAAACTCTCGCCCGGCGCAGGAAGCACACAAACAACATCGATCAATCCTATCGTGATTTCAAAAAAGTCCTGGAGCTATCATAGATGAAAACTAAATTTTTTCGAAGCGCTTCACAGTTTTACAATCCGCTTGGCAAGTTAGGCGAATCAGGATTAAAAGCATCGGTCGCTTTGGGCATAATGGAGAAATACTGCAATGCGTGTATTATCCAGTATTTAAGAATTCAGGATACTCGTAAACGGCAACACCAGCTACTAGAATCTGTACGGCAACTTCAATACAACCCCGCACAAGAACTTAGCGATTTAAACTCACAGCTATTTATGGATATACACTTTTACCTTATCGCTGGAGATAAGGTTCAGAACATGCTGGAAAAAATTGGCGATTTACTAGACATAGCGTCGGTAAAGTTGCTGTTTACGAATAACAAAACGTATTTTAAAAGCTGGAACGATATGCGAAATCATCTCGAGCACCAGGAACAGCGATTGAGAGTAAAATTTTTAAGCAACTTCGGCAACCTAGCAAACGAAACGTACCTATTTGGCGCAGACAAATTTGATATAGGTGAAAATAATCTTAAAAAAATTTTAAGCCTGTACGAAGAGTTACTCAAAATACTTGAGACGGAATACACACAATGACAAAAACGCATTCCCAACCAATGGTATCGGTTTGTATTCCGACATATAAACGAAAAGATCGCTTGATTAGGCTAGTTCGTTCAATCGCAAAATCCGACTATCCGCATCCACGAATTGAAATAATAATTGTAGATAACGGCGGTGACATTTCGCAAAGTGATGTAACTATTGACCCAAAAATTAAAATCAGAGTGGTTAAACCAAATTCCAATCTACTCAGTAGCGGGGGCAGAACTTTGGGTCAATATTTGCTAAAGGAGATTATCAATTCTATATCGATGACGACAACATACTTAGCGCAGACTGCATAAGTAAACTCGTAAAAGGTCTTACTAATGATTCGAATTTAGGCGCTGTAGCCCCGTAATGATACTTGTTTTGCGAGCGATAAGAAAAGAGTTTGGGCGTGCGGGGTAAAGCTGAGCAAAGTTGGCATGGTCAAATATTTATATGGAGGCAAGAAAGTCAATGAACTCGAACTTCCGGAAGTTATACATAATGTAGACTGTTTCCCAAATGCTTTTATGGTCAAGAAAAAGTGCTCGAGCAGGTACAATTCGATACGAAAAATTTTCCTGCAAACTGGAGCGAGGCTGATTTTGGGCTACGAGTAAAGGCTAACGGATATGGAACCGCGGTAATAACAAATGCAAGAGAATGGCACGATATAGATTATTTCGGATATACAACACGTACAATTAATGCCGTAAAACTTCGCGATCAAGCAAAATCTAGACTTCTATTTCGCAAGCGATTTTCAATTCAGCTGCAAATTGGAGTTTTTTCTGGCTTGTTTTATTTCCTGTTTCAACCCTTTACTACTCCAAACAGGTACTGATGAGCAAGGAAGGCAAGAAAACCGAACGACTGTCGGCATACATAAAAGGTAATTTTGAGGGTATTCGTACTCCGGCAAAAGAACTTAGCATAAAATAGTAGTTGTGCTAAGTAAATCATCCGGTCGCAGCCCATCCAATTTTGTAGAAAAATGTCGGGTTTTTTGCCAAAACGTTCTGTCAAAATTGGAAACTCAAAACAATTGGGTTTTTATTCTCATACTTTGCATAATTGCTGTCGTGAGTCACATATTATGGTTCACTCCCGGAGTAACTTTATTTCATACAGACTGGCTACATTGGACAGAGTTATCAACACAACAGTTATGGAAAAATTTGGGCCCGTGGAATAGTTTCTATAATTTTGGCGGTGCGAGACCAGAGATTAGTTTTTCAGCAGTCGAGGGTGCTTGGTCAGTAATATCGCGTCTTGGCGGAAGCTTTGATACTGCAGATAAATTAACTGTGCTGATTCCTGTTGCCATAATGGGGTTTGTTCGCCATACCTAGCTGTTTCCAAACTTACGTCCGAGAAACTGATATCGTTTTTAGTTGCACTATTTTACGGAAGTAGCGCCTATTTCCTAGTGCAGCAAACTTCGCACATGCAAATTGTCTTTGTTTACGCCATAAGCCCGCTAATATTTTATTTTCTTCTGCAGTGCCTTGATTCCGCATCATTAAAGAACGAGTCGCACTTGCTGTCGTCTATACCATTGGAGTGATTTATGAGGTACGAATAATGTATATCGTCACTCTGATTCTTTGTCTTTACTTGGTTATGTTTTTCCCGAAAAAAAATAAAAAAGTGCAAACATTATTGTTAACGTGCGGTGGCCTCATTGTGCTTTTAAATTTCTTTTGGGTTCTCCCTGCGTTTCTTGGCGGCATGAACGCATCCTTAACAGCCATTACTTCTAGGAGTCTGCTTTGGTAGTTGGCTTTTTAACATGGAGCACGCTATTGCCCTATCGCCGTCTAGTTGGACAGGAAAGCACCCAACGACACATTCACTATGGAGCCAGTAGTCTTGTATTTATTCTTGATACCTTTAGTCGCTTTCATCCCGCTTGTAATGAGACAAAAAATAACACTCGAAAAACGCAAACAGGTATTGTTCTTTGTAATAATTGCACTAGCTGGAATTTTTTTAACAAAAGAAACAGAATCACCATTACCGCTAGCATATCAGTGGCTTTACGCCCATCTTCCGGATCTCGCTTTTCAGAGAAGCTTCTAAGTTCTACCTTCTTACCGCACTTGGATATATGGGTCTAGTTTGTTTCGGTTTGGTTGCCTTTAAAAAAGTAAGCGCAGTGCTTTTTTCAATCGCATCAATTATTATCATCTTGGTTGCATTTTTAAATGCTCGCCCACTAATCCACGGGAGCTTGGGAGCCTATTTGTCGCTCGTCACAGGCCTTCGGACTATGCGCTGCTTGAAAAAAAGATTTCATCTGACAACGGTTATTATCGAACGCTATGGATACCAGATGATTCTAAATGGGCACCTTACGATTTGATGCATCCAAAGGTAAGTTCTGCAGTCGCCATACAACAAACCTGGCTCCCAATTCTTTCTCAACCTGCAAATAACGAAAGTTTCCAGCAGCAGCTTTCCGACGCACTTGATCAGTCATACATTCAAAGTCTACTTGATGCTTCTTCGATAAAATACATAGTCGTACCTCTGCGTGACGCAGTTAATGATGATGATCTTTATTCATGGTATGGAAATGATCGCCAATATTATATTGACGTGCTCAACCAGATGAAATTCCTGAAACGAGACAATTTTGGGAAAGGAGAATTGGCAATATATGAAAATCCTACCGCTCGGCCTTATATATCAATAGATAGCAGCGTTTACGGGCTGAACAATAGTTATGAAATTCCTGATCAACTTTCAGTACTGGCCAACACTTTCACTAGCGATTTCTACATATTAAAAGATGGCCAAGCAAATGTAGAGAATTCCGGACAATTAAATAACTTATTCAATGCTCAGAAAAGTAATATTAAAACAGTAAATAATTTCAATATTAAGCAGAATGAGCAGAGTACCAAAAAACTCTCTCCTATACGTTGACCACGGCACGAACGACCTGTCGTACGCCGTGCAGGGCGGGCAAATGCACCTGTATTCGCAATCAATCGGCGGACTGAAATTGAATGGCACGGGCGATTGACGGGGCAGGGCAATCATCGGCCCAAGTGGCGCAGGCCGCGCTGCAGCCGGGCAGTACGTATTACATTGGCAACGGCACGCAGCTGGAACTGGTCGACACCAAACAGTCCGGCAGCGTGGCGCTGGGCAGCACCAGCGGCGCCACGACGCTGTATAGCGAATCGGCCCAAAACCTGATTACCAACCCATCGTTCGAGCACGGCCTGTGGCAAAAGAACGTGCAGGATTGCAACGATTACGACAATAACGGCGTGATGAATATGAAGCAAACCGCCAGCAACGCCACCGACGGCAAACACTCGCTGGAATTTGAAGTACTGAACCACACGGCCTGCACCAACCAGCGAGTCGGCGTGCAGTCGGGCGCGACGTATTTGCTGCAGTTCGATTACGGCAACGATGGCGGCCAAAAAACCGGCTACAAACTGACATTCGACGACCCCAAACATACCACCATCAATCAGGATTTGTACACCAACGGCAAAAACTGGCACACGCTGCTACGCAGTGTCGCGGTTCCGTCTGGGGCAACTCACATGAACTTGCAAATTTTCGGCTACCCGGATGAAAACCAAAACAACAATTCGCTGACGTATTACGACAACTTCCGACTCAGCCAATTGCAAACGATTACGTCCGTGCCAGCGGCTAAGTATGGTTATCAAAAAATCGCGCTGCCGAATGGTGACGCCACGTTCACCTACAAAGATTCCGATTATCCGATGAAAAACATCATGCCAAACGGCAGCCTTAATCATGGTTTGTGGAGCCAGCACGTCGGCGACTGCAACAATTACGACGGCAATCCGCAAATCAGCATGACACTTGCCAAAGGCAGCGCATCGAAGGACGGCCAATCGCTGGAGCTGGAAGCCTTGCGCCACACCGCCTGCACGGGGCCGGCCAAAATCGGCGTTGACCCGAATTCCACCTATCTGCTGAGCTTCGACTACCAAAGCCCGAACAAATCCACAGCCAGCTACTATATCGTGTACGACGATCCGTCGGGCTCGACAGTTTCGAAAAAAATCGAGGCGAAGGATACTGGCTGGCATCATTATGTGACGTCATTGCACATTCCGTCCGGCGCGACCAAATTGTCGCTGGTGGTGTACGCCACGCCGGGCAGCGGCAAATCGATTGTGCGCTATGACAATTTCAAGCTGACCAAAATCCCGGATGTTATCAATCATTACTACGTGGTGACGCAGCCGAAGCAAAGTATTGTGCAGCCGCGGAGCGTGACGTATCAAATATCCAATCCGACGAAAAAGTTTATTCAGGTGCATGGCGCGACCACGCCGTTCTATCTAGCCATGAGCGAAAGTTACGACCCGAAATGGCGGCTGGAGCTGGACAACGGGAATGTTCGCGGGCTGGTGCACAGCATTTCGCCGTTCGCCCACGCCAACGCCGTGCCGGCAGCAGACCACATCGACCTGAACGATTTTGAAAACGGCTGGTATGTTGATCCGGCGCAACTATGCCGCGACAATGCCGCGGGGTGCACGCGCAATGCCGACGGGTCGTATAACATCCGGCTGGTGGCGGAGTTTACGCCGCAGCGCTGGTTCTACGTGGGCAGCGTCATTAGCGCCTTAACGCTCATCGGCTGCGTGGGATATTTGGGAATTTACTATTACCGCCGCCGGCAAGCCAACCAAACAGACCCACTACGTCGCCCGGCGGTAACTGTTAATCATCTGCCTGAAACATGGTGCATAATATAGCGCTCAGTCCTGCGGTATCATTGGCATTAAGTTTTGCATATGCGTCGCCGACACGTCGTTTATCGATTGTTTTTATTTGATCACAAGCCAGCGCACCTTTACGATTGTGATATTTTACCGGTAAGTAAAAGGGGAATTGGCGCATCGTGCTGGTAAGCGGAACAATCACAACCGTACCGAGCTGATCGTTCATCTCGTCCGGCGAAACAACTGCACACGGACGAGTCTTTTTCATCTGACGGCCAAAAGTTGGCTCGAGATTACACCAGTAAACGGTGAACTGCTTAGGTGATTTCATGAGCTATTTGAGGCCGTCGCCAAGTGTAGCATCACGTTCAGCTGACATATTGCCATATCCATCTATATCATCAGGCGGGCCATGGGCTTTGATTTCTTTTTCGATCTGTTGCCGCCAACTCGCACGCGGTTTGTCGGCAGCTCGCAAGGTAATCTGCCCGCGTTTGACGTCCAACTGTACTTTTCCGTGCAGTCCGCTCATGCTTAACACCGGCTTGGACAGCCGCACCGCCATGCTGTTACCATCTTTTACTATTTGTGTCGTAATGGTAGTCATAATGGTTACATTGTACCCACAGTTATTGTCTATGTCAATTCAGGAATACAATAAATTGCCATAACTTATAGACCTGAACGATTTTGAAAACGGCTGGTACGTGGATCCGGCGCAGCTGTGCCGCGATAATGCGGCGCGATGCACGCGCAATGCGGACGGATCGTACAACATCCGGCTGCCAAACGGAGTTCACGCCGCAGCGTTGGTTCTATATGGGCAGTATCATTAGCGCCGTCACGCTACTGGGCTGCGTGGGATATTTGGGCGGAAGCTATTACAAAAAACTAGCCGGTAAACCGTCGGGCCGCGGGCACTACGCAGTCAAGCGATAAAATCTGGAATTTAAATAATCTTCATGTGGCTTGCCGGCACGAGTAATGCTACAATTAACACCTACGAGTAACTCAGACGATAACTATATTGGTGTGCTTCTCGAAGATATTCGAGACCAGAACAAGGCAGTACTGGAAGCTGTTGGCGATATGCAGAAACAGGTCGCCGAGTTGCCAGCCATTAGAGAGGACATCGGTGAGCTAAAGGACGATATGAAAGTCGTGAAAGCTGCGGTTACTGATCGGAGCAGGCAGCTGCAGGACCACGTACGCCGAATTGGCGATCTTGAAGCTGCCCATTAAAAATTTCAACGATACTCAATCCGAGTCTCAAAACCCCCGTCATTCCAGATTCAGCACTGCCATCGACACTTAACGTGTCGTCATTCCAGATTTAGTCTGGAATGACCGCGGCGTACTATGTTGCCCGGAGGTAAGTGTTGACCAGTTGTTGACTTAGTGTTGACATTGTATATACAATCGTAATACTATTAAAATATGAATACCGCGATTTTAAATATCAAGACAGACCCTGAAACCAAGAAGCAGCTTAAGGAATTTGCCGCACAGGTGGGTTTGCCTGTGTCCGCATTGATGAACGCGCAAATCAAGCAGATGTTGCGATCCGGAAGCGTTGAATTCAGCACAGACGAAATACCAAATGCGGCTACGCAAAAACAAATTAAACAAGCAGTGGCGGATTATAAAGCCGGCAAAAACATCTATGGGCCTTTTGACACGGCTGAAGATATGATTGCGGCGCTAGAGAAATAATCTCGTATGCGGTTAACATACCATTCGAGCTTTAAGAAACAATACAAAAAGTTACAGCCCGCACAACGGAAACGTTGCGCGATAGCACTTTCCATTTTCGAGAAAATGCCGAACCACCCCGATTTATATAATCATCCGTTAACTGGACCATGGAAAGGGCATCGCTCAATATCATTTGGCGGCGATTGGCGAGCGCTCTATATCCCGCAGGGTAAAGATGCTGCACTGTTTGTCGCGATTGGCACACATAGTCAATTGTATAAATAATCCGGTGGGATGTATGCAATGCCGACGGATCGTACGACATTCGGCTGGTGGCGGAATTTACGCCGCAGCGTTGGTTCTATGTGGGCTCAATCATAAGTGCACTAACGCTCGTCGGCTGCGTGGGATATTTGGGAACCTACTATTACCGCCGCCGCAAGCCAACCAAGAAGACCCACTACGTCGCCCGGCGGTAAACTTACCTGCGATGTACGTCATCCCAGACTTGGCACTGCCATCGACACTTAAAAATGTCGTCATTCCAGATTTAGTCTGGAATCCAGTATATTAGGAACTTCCTTATCGACTGGATTCCAGCCTGCGCTGGAATGACCGCGGGCGTGCTACGTCGCCCGGAGGTAGATAGAACAGGGGTAAAATTTAGAAATCGTGGTATACTATAGACAGTATGAAACAAATTTCGCATCACGCTAACTACTATCCGGCTGTTCTCGCACCAGATGCAAATGGCGGGTTTAATGTATCTTTTCCAGACTTTCCGGGTTGTGTAACGTTTGGCTATACGATTGAAGAAGCGCAAGTAAAAGCTGCTGAAGTGCTAAGTTTGTGGATTGAAGAACTCGCATCCGATAACAAGCCTATTCCTGCAAATCGAAAAGCAACAATAATAACCGAAGTCAAGGTGGCGACTCCCAACAAAAATGCAGTCGCTCACCGCTAAGCAGCTAATCAAAATTCTTGAAGCGAATGGGTTTAGCCTGAGCCGCCAGCGTGGGAGCCACATGATTTATAAGAACAGTAGCGGGCGAATAGTGCCTGTGCCATTGCACGGCGGCAACAAACAGATTCCGATCGGAACATTCTTGGCAATTGTCAAACAATCCGGGATAGACCGCGAGAATTTCAACAAGAAAACGAAGTAGCGTCGTCACGCTC
This sequence comes from uncultured Candidatus Saccharibacteria bacterium, assembly GCA_963742655.1. GTDB lineage: Bacteria > Patescibacteriota > Saccharimonadia > Saccharimonadales > UBA4665 > JAICLK01. The sequence goes on along the minus strand of CAVUMM010000006.1, from coordinate 154,876 downwards.
GTCGGCTGCGTGGGATATTTGGGCACGTACTATTTCCGTAAACGGCGGGGCAAACCAACCAAAAAACCCACTACAACGCCCGGAGGTAAAGTTACCTGCGATGTAAGTCATCCCAGACTTAGCACTGCCATCGACACTTAACGTGTCGTCATTCCAGATTTAGTCTGGCCATTGACTCTGCCCGTTCGACAAGCTCAGGGCAGCCTGAACGCTCGTTGAAGGCTGAGGCTCAGGCTCGAAGAGGATCCAGTGTATTAGGTATTTCTTAATTGACTGGATAAATCTTCGCCCAGAATTCCATCCCTGCCAAGGCTGCTATAGACAGACCGGCGCACGGGTCGCTGGAATGTTGGGTTAGAGCATTATTTCGCGCGGTGGAAGAGAAAATTTAAAGATGACGTGAATCTTTATTTTTACTGTTTTATGTTATAGTTTCATTTCATGATTTCGAGTGATGTGCATGAACGCCTGCCTATGTTTTATGCTATGCAAACTGCAGTCGCTGACGCCGCACAGGATGGCGCGTTCGCCGGCTTGCCGTTTGATGCTAGTCCATATATTGACGGCATGCAGCCGGTAGGGTTGGACAGCCGCCGCAAACTTATCGTGCCAAGGAACCATAGGCCGGAAGCAGGCCCGGCCGTATTGATGTTGCAGCCGGGTGATATCGGGCAGAAAGTTACATTAAGGGCATCCACTCGCAACCAGGTCGAAACCGGCCGAACTATCGCAGCCGAGGCAGGTTCCCGCACCAACGTACGCCGCCAAACGATCAAAAGATTGCCAGTCCGATCAATCCCGTATACGAACACATTGGGCCGTATCTTATGGCTTTCGTCCGACGGCAACGTACCCATACCCAGGCCGGTGTTACTGCCGACAATCATAGAGGTGCTGCCGATGGACGGCCAGCCATCGGATCAGGTTGCAGCCATGATCGGCCACGAGTTCGACCACTGGGATTTTTACATGACAGAGCAGGGCAGGCTGCAGGGTGGCGGTGATGCCTTGCCGTACGTTGACTGGTTGAGAGCGGTTACTGAAAAGCGCGCTTATGCGTCAACGACAAGGATTCTGCGCAATTTGGGGCACCGGGCGATCGCCGATTCGATGGCGGATCTGGCGGAAATGTTGCTGCCGGATTTCCAGTTGGGCAAAGACGCTTTGATCAGCCGGATTAAAAAATTATACCTGCATGCAAATCCTGGCCGTGCGCCAGAATTAGGCTCAGCCGCACTAGCAGTACAAATAGTAGAACACCTGCACGGTAAACCGGACAAATTGATAACCCCCCGGGAATTAGCCTCAATCGAGCGCTTGGGCTATATGTAATTATCCGTCATAGTGAACTAAGAGAACGGATGAGACGTATGACATCCGGCTGCCATACGGAGTTTACGCCGCAGCGCTGGTTCTATGTGGGCAGCATGATAAGCGCCGTCACACTCGTCGACTGCGCGGGATATTTGGGAACGTACTATTACAAACATCGCAAACCCGGCTTCCGGAAGCGGAGGCCGGGTAAACAGACCCACTACGTCGCCCGCCGGTAAATTTTACTTCTACAATAATTTTTCTAAGGTGTTATAATCATTTTTATGGACACTGCTGCAACCAAAGAAGATATTGAAGAGCTGATTAATCGATCCGACAAACAATTCGCAGTTCTAGATAAAAAAATCGACAAACGATTCGATGATGTTATGACGGTTCTTCAGGCTTTCATGCAACAGGTCGACAATAGATTCACGAAAGTTGAGAATGACTTTGTTGATTTAAAAAGTTCGATTGATAGACTAACTTATGAACTCATTTCATATCTCCCCTCCAGCTTCAAGATTTCCTGCCGGCACGTTGTGCCAGTTTCGTTCGTCAGCGTACCCAATGGTACGCTTCCTCTCGAGAACAACCACACCGTACACAGCAAGAAATCTTTCACTTAACAGAGTTGAGATATGAAATGAGTTCAATACGCTTGATGGATTTTTAGCACGACTAGACACAATCGACAAGGAACAGATTGCTCGCGACCGCCAATTCCAAAGACTTGTGGCGTGGGCACGCAAAGTTTCCGAAAAAACCGGCATCCCGCTAGAAAATCTTTAAAATAATAAGGCCTTCCGCAGTGTAGCTCTGAGAATACGGCCGAAAGCCCCGGCTATAACGTACTGAAATCTTTCGTCTAAAATCATTGACCGGCAATTTCGTTAAGCCATCAAATCACGCTGGACACTATACGGAAATTGCATTTCATCTATGCGACACTGAGTGCGAGTCCACAACCAGCTGTGCGAGCGGCTGCATTTCCTGCGGCTCCATTGTTGTCAGGCTCTTACAATCGTAACCCGTTACTTCATCCCACACCAGGTCACTGACTACACGCTGCACGCAAGGTGAGGCGAGTGCGGTTAAACGCGCAAAACCAATCTCTAATATGTCACGGGCAGGACGGATAGCAAATCTGTTGCGATCAAGCAGATTATAACCCTGCTGGTCTTCTGGCGTACCCACATGCAATAGAGAGCCGGCCGGAAATTCAATGCCGGCAATGTTTATTGTCCTGAGCGCAATTCCCGATGAATATCCCGCGGCTTTGCGAAGCAGGAACGCCCGCGAAGCATCATCTACGAATATCTCCCCGCCAAACCGGCGTAGCCCGTTTGCCGGATTTCGATCAATTATTTCGTCGAAAGTTTGAGTGAAGCCAACTTCGGCCGAAGAGCAGGAATTGGCGCTCGCCGTCGCCTGCGCGCTAAAATAGGGTACGTCACTATCTTGGGCGATGGGCTCAATACTGGCGTTAATGATATCGCGCAGTACACCCGCCACGAAATCACCAGGGAAAACGGGCTCGCCAATAGTGGCATTCGCCAGTCTGGCTCGTGACCTGGAATTTCTTAGGAGCTGGCCGGCAGTTGTCAGGAGCCTATATGCCGAATGTTGTCCGATAGACTTAACGTTCATGTCAAATCCGCTGTGCAGCCGCACATCCTGCGCATTGCAAGCTGCAGCGAACTCTGCCGCGGATATTGGTGTATACTCGTTCACAATTAACTATATATTATACCACGTAATACAAGTTTTGTCACTTGTACCGTAGTATCTCGCCACCTTTGCGACATAAAACAGAAAGATGCAGCCCTTTAGCCATTGACGTGAAATGAACGTACATCTCGATCCGCGTATTTTTCATCCCGGTCAACGATTTCCACGTTGCCGCGCTGCAGCAGTTTATCGAATGCCGCGAGATGGATTTGCTTACCCCGGCCGCCCATCCGGTGCCGCGTGAACGATCCGTCATCACCCATGCCGAAATAATCCAGAATTAGTACGTACGGCACTACGCAGCGGACACCTTCGGGGCTCACTTCCTGAAGGCTTTGACGACGGTTGACCCTTGTATCGTAGCCGATTCCGCGGACATATGCGGCCATGGATTCGTGGTGCGAATTTTCAAAAGTTATCAGCGTGCCGATGTAGGATTCCGCTTGCCTAAGCAGCATCAGACGATCCGGCGGTAGTGGCGATTCTTCTTCAGGTGCTGGCGCAGATGCGGGCGCCGGTTCGGTGAAAAGCTCGGCAAAATACGACGCTTCATCATCATCCAGGGAAAATCTGGCGCGCGATCGGTATGGCAGCAATTCCCGATCGTTAAATAATCGCTCTTTTAAAACGTAGCGGGCAGTGCCCAGATCGCCCAGCAGTAATGCGGCCAGCGGTTCGCGGATCGCACCTTTCAAGGAGCCCTTTGCCGGTTTCAGCGTATTGACGGTCGCCCACCAGGCATCCAGGAATTGATCCGCGCGGTCGCCGTATAAATCTTTCGCCATCGTATGTATTGACCCCAAGAGACGCGACAAACTGCCTTGGGTATCGAAAACGCCGGGACTGTTACGCACGCCGAACAAAGTCGCTCCCCAGAATTGTTCTTCTTTTCCCGGCATAATCCGGGCTTCGTCCGGCTTTGCCTGATATGCTTTGTATCGTTTGGACACACGTTCGTCGAGATACTGGTAAATGCTGTGAGCGCCGATAATTCTGCGCGCGAACGAAGTAACCGCTACGGTCGCAGGGTCCAAAACAGTTTCAACCCCGAGTGTTTCGGCAATTATCTGGTCTATGGCTATCCTTCTGGCAGACTGCGGTTGATTGGGTATACGGTAATTGTGTATCGGCCTGCCGAACAGGCTTCGAAGTTCGTCGCCAACCGATGAAGACATTGCTACCGGAAAACGGACGTAGCCATTGTGGCCGGACCAGTATGCTGCGCGGATCCTGTCTTCTGATGCCAGTAGATTATCCACGATTTGAGTATTTGACTCGTCAGCTTCCGGCGGATGCAGTTCATCATACAAACCAGCCCAGAGCCGTACCGTTTCGACGGCAAACTGAACCGAGGAAATTTCGTCTTGCTCTCGTAACATATCTAATTCTGCGGTTCGATCAACGCCCATAAAGCCCCATCGTAAAAAAATTAAATAAGCATACATATTATGCCACATATTTACTTCGGTCTATAGAAATCCCCGACGAAAAGGCATCTTACGTTGCGTCATTGCGCCAACGGTGGTGTAATCAGAGTGAACTGAAAAGTTTAGGCGCTGGGGCCTTTCCCCCGGAAGTGGCGAGAGGCTTGCGGTCGCAAGCCGGTTGTTGCGAACCCTACTGGAGGGATGCATGGGCAAAGTGGTTGGGCCGCCTGGCTCGGTGCGGCGTAAGGCTGCATGGACGGTCGTGGTGATCGTTACCGCGACTGCAGGCATTGCCGCCGCAAGGGGCAGCGTTCGCTGGCTGCTCGGCGAGTACGTCAATATCGGCGGCGTGTAAGCACCTACCGGTGCACCGTCGACTCCCCACGGCCATTGGAGCTTTTAACAGGGGCCTCCGAAGGCCAACCCTGCACGGACGCTGTGCATAATCGTCCGTGCAGGGCAGGGGGATTTTTGCCGGCGGCCAAACGCTGCAAACCCGCATACCCGTTGTCGAGAGACTGAAATGTTGACTTGGCCCCATAAAGCCAAACTCTCCACATTCACGCCACTCCAACCATCCCTCCAATCTCCCCTTATCATCGAACCGGCTTTGCAGCCAGCTCATTTTCCCATTACTTTTGGAAGCAAAATTAATACAAAACCACCAGACAATTCCATACCTTCTTTTGGCGGCAAAAGAAGCAAAACCCACCAGACTATCTTTCACGCTACTTTTCAAATAACTCACACCTTCTTTTGGCTTTAGCCCAAAAGAAGCAAAAACCCAAGGGCTGCGTTTTGCCGCCAGGAAGCTTCCGCTGTTTTTGGAGCTTGTCCGCAGAACTCGGCATCAAAAAATTGCCACTGGCAATCTTTTCACCTCAGACAACTGCGGCTAGCCAAGCCCGCTCCAAAGCAGCTACAGTTCTAGGGCCAAAGCCGATGCCCGTAACAAGCAGAAGCTTCGCAATGTTTAATATCACGCCTGTAGGCGTGCATCTGCTTGTATGCGAGACTTGGTTCAGCCCAAGCCGAGGTAATTCACAAACTTCGGGCTACAGCTGAATCAAGTCCGAGCATTGTGGCTCATTTCGGACAACTCGGCTTGCCAAGATTCGGAGCTAAACGCAGCCCGTTTTGCTACCGAATCGGGAGTTGTGCTGGCGCAGCTGGCAGCATGAAGGATTTTCTGAGTAGTGTTTCTGGATTATCTGGGGCTTTTCGGTTACCTTTTCTAGAAAAAGTAATTGAGAATAAATCGTTATAATTAAAACGATGTCACGAAAGTTTTCTTGGCTGAAAGTATGGGGAGTTTACACGCTCGTGGCGTTGCTGGTACTGGCGCCGATGCTCGGCCGGGGATATATCCTGACGCTCGACATGGTATTCGCGCCGCATCTTCGCATGCCGACGAGCGTGGGGAACGGCTACCTGTTCCGAGCATTTCTGCACGGGCTGAACTATGCACTACCGAGCGACATCATTCAGAAAATTATGCTGCTGGCGATTTTCGTGCTGGCTGGTGTCGGCATGCACCGGCTCTACAAACAAACAACAATTTTCAAATTTCAAAAATCAAACAGCAAGCTTCAATCAGCCAAACCCCTGCCCACTTCTAGCTACCAGCTACCAGCTACTATTCCAGCGTTCTTCGCTGGAATACTCTATATGATAAATCCGTTCACTTACGACCGTCTGATGGCGGGGCAGTACAACGTGCTGATGGGCTATTCTTTATTTCCATTTTTTGTTCGCTCGCTGCTCATTTATCTGCAGAAACCCGATGCAAAACAAGCTGTCTTGCTGGCGGTATGGGCAATAGCCATCAGCCTAGTGTCGATTCACGCCATCGGCATGATGGCGCTTGTGGCGCTGGTCGCGGCAGGCGTTACAGCCTGGCAGCATCGTGAGGATACGGCTTGGCTGAAACGGGCAGGGAAGTTTGGCATGTTGAGCTTAGGAATCTTTCTATTGGCCAGCAGCTACTGGATGGTGCCGCTGGCGATCGGGCACGGCAGCACGGCGACGACCATAGATAATATTTCTGCCACCGACCGGGCAGCATTCGCGACCGTGGGAGGCAGCCCGCTGGGGCGGCTGGGCAATGTGCTGCATCTGCAGGGATTTTGGGCGGAAGATACCGGCATGTACTTGCTGCCGCAAGACGTTTCGCCATTGTTCGGCTTGCTGACGGCTGCCGTGTTGCTGCTTGTGATTGTGGGAATTGTCAGTTTTCGGCGCAACCGGCAGCGGTATCTTTTGGCAGTATTCGGCGGCAGTACGCTGATCGCCATCGTGTTTGCGGTGGGCACGCTCAATGGGTGGCTGGCCGCGCACGTGCCGTTGTTTGCCGGCTACCGCGAACCGCAGAAATTCGTGGTACTGGTGGCGCTTGGATTCGCAGTATTCGCGGGGCAGGGCGTAGCGACGGTCATTCAATACTGGCGGGAACGCGGCGGGCACGTAATGTTCGGGCTGGCAAGCGTAACACTGCTATGCGTTCCGTTGGTTTGGACTTCGGTAATGCTGTGGGGATGCCAAAATCAGTTAGCTCCCGCGCAATATCCGGCCGAGTGGTTCACGGTGAATAGCCGGCTCGACGCCGACCGCAGCAACTTTAAAGTGCTGTTTTTGCCTTGGCACCAATATATGTCGTTTGATTTCGAGGGTCGTATCATCGCCAGTCCGGCAGCACAATTTTTCGACAAACCGACCATTGTCAGCAATAACCCCGAGTTTGACAGCATCCCGTCCGCGCCAAACAAAACGGCCAATTCCATCGGAACGATACTGGCCGCGGCACGTAAAAATAACAACCTGGCAGCCAAACTCGCGCCGTTTCATGTAAAGTATATTGTACTGGCGCGGGGTGATGATTATGAAAAATACGGCTATTTGGATACGCAGCCAGGGCTGAAGCCGATTATAAAAAGTGCTACCATGGACGTATACCAAGTTGAGGGAGTAACGGGGAAATAATGCAGCAAATAGTCGACCCATTCATGCCGGTGCGCGGGCAATATGCCACGCGCTTTGAGCGACGCCCGGTAGTATTGTCACGAAGCGATCGACCAAATGCGCTGATATCACGCAGCGTGCTGCGTCCGCGTGTCAGTCAAGTCGTGCAGCCATCCACGCTGGACGGCATCATGCGGCCGCGCATGATAGCACCAAAACCGACTCGTCCGCACATAGAACAAGCACCGCCGTCGCCCTGGCGACAGTCTATCAAACATACCACGCCCGTTAGTGGCAAGGCTAAAGCCGAAAAAACCCATCGCACTCTAAATCTTTGGCGCACCTTGCGGTTGCCACTAGCAATTGTTGCGACGCTTGGTATTGGGCTGTTCGCGCCATCACTCCTGGCCGGCGAAATCATCATCGGGCTGTATGCGATATTTGCACTGATTCGCGGCGTGTCGAGCCGTACCACATTTTTGCTAGCCCTAGCGGCGCTGATGGGTATCGTTGTATTACTTGCGTTTCAAGGCAATGATGATACAAGTAATAATTTTGCCGTCTACGCTTTTTTACTTTTGGCTGTGGGGACAATCACGCTCGGTAAAGAAGTGCACGCCGCAAACGCTTAGGCTGCGGCTACTTTAATTTCGGCCTCTTGTATCCATTTGCTCATAACGGCACTGGTCTGATGGCTGAAACGGCAATTACGGCATTCATCCAAAAATATCCGGAAAGCGTCATTGCCGAGTTTGGGATATAGGTGTGCAAAGTTATTGCCGAGCACAGCCAGCAAGCCCTGATAGGCGACATCCGAGGCCGGCGTCACCAGCGCCGCACCAAGCAGCTCAGCATTAACCGTTTGCGGGCCAAGCAATGCGAGCCCGAATAACTTCCTGAGTTTATTATAGCCGCCGTACGAAGTAGCTTGCAGCACGCTATCACCCAGACGGCTTTCATCGGGCCCCGAAATCACAGCGTGGTGTTCCACCAGGAATTCCTCAACCAGCTGTATCCTGCCTTTTCTCCAAGCTAAGCGCCTGCGATATTTATGTCCGGCTTCGTGAAAACCGGTTGCCCAAAACCATTCGGTAGGTTCGCCAATTTCGTAGCCGCCCTCAAATAAATGGCTGAAATGCAGCCCGTCGTCGGACGTCATGGCGAGCATACTGCCGCCATCGAAACTATCAATGGCGAACACAGTCCGGCTGCGCAGAACTTCTTCGATCGTCGATCGGTATAAGCGCATGCCGGCTTTGGAAATCAACCCGCTTCGGTAGAGCCGATTAGCCCTTTCACGCACGTCGTCCCGCAGGGCAGGCAGATTGTCCACGATGGCGTCCCTGACGTCCTCCTGACGATCGGAGTTCCACAAAGCAAAATCCAGCAGTTCGTCATCGTCGCCAGCGCTGAGCCGCGTCGTGATGCTATCTACCGGCAGACGGGAAAATGCAAAATCACTCGGCGCCCCGACCGTGTCAGCTATAAACCGTTCGTCCATTCGCTGCCGAACTATCTGAACGTCTTCATCGGGGCTGTTGCACATTCTGCCGATAGCGCGCCTTAGTTTATCCAGCTGGACGGTGAGTGAGCTGTGATTAACGAACATTAAAGCGTCGTAACCTAACGGGTGATCGCTGGTTCGCCCGAGCTCGCTCGATAGTACCGGCGGATTGCTTCTGTCTAAAATATGCGGCATTTTACATATTGTGTCATTTTTTGTACTTCCTGTAAAAAGAAGTCGCCTTTGATTGTGCTCTCGAAGTCTTATTTACTACGAATATATGGCTGCATATTTCAGGGATTAAACAGTTAAATCTGTGGAAAAAGATGTGTTGTAGTATCTGCATTTTATTAGCATAAATGGTATTATAGGTTAACCATAAATTAGGAGGGCCTATGACCCAAAAATTAAGCGAATTGTTTACACTTTCTAAGCTGTTCGGCAACAAATTTATATTTGGGAGCCTCGCGGTCGTGACCGTGGCCGTCGTCGCGACGGCAGATGTATCTGCGGCCAAGCCCTTGAACACCAACAACGACTCGATGCCAGCCAATGTGATGTTCTGCAAAGATCACTGGAGGGATTATCATCATAAGTTCAAGAACCAGGGCCAATGCGTCAGTTGGTTCAATCACCACCACGGCGGCCATGGCTATGGCGGTAATGGCAATCACCATCACCAAAAACATCATTTCCATTTTCACTTCCATTTCAACTTTGGCAAGTGGTGGCATGAACATTTTTAGCTAAGAAAATCTAGGCCTAAAACGCTCCGGGTACGCCGGGGGCGTTTTTAGTTCTGGCACACTGGTGGTTTTAGCAGTGTCGGCCAGAATAATAGCAGGATCACTAAATTTGTTTATTTATTTTTTTAGTATATAATATTCTAGATTCATGCGTCGTTTTCCTTTGAGAGAAAGCCTGACAGCCGGGGTCACCGTGCTGGGATTATGGGTAGCCGGTTGCTCTGCTGGCGCCTCGCCGTCCCCGGACCAGAAGGCCGAAATGGTCCTAACACACGACATCGAATCGATGGCTAACCGCGCATACACTTTGTATATGGACGCCCCTCCGGATGAACGGCGAGTAGACGGAAAAATGCTCGTGGCAAAGATTCCATTGCTCGGTGGCGGCGTTCTGAGGATTGCCTCATTAGATCCAAGTATTCGCCATGAGCAAATTTCAACAAGCGACATTATGGGCGGGGATGCGCTGGATATCCAAAGCTACCGGCACGGCCAGGAAATTTTCGAATTAAGTTTTTGGTACCTACCGGCAGGAATAGTCAATATAACTCCTTTTAATGTATCCAAGACGACTACTGTGCCGAGCTGGAGCGTGAACTGCCTCAGCCTCTATCCGGGCCGCGGCACACCGCCAGCCGACGAAACGCAGCTGCAATTTCAACAGCTTGCGTCAGAAGCACAAGAGCAAAATCAGACAGCATTCATCCACGACGCAACCAGGGACAGATGGCCAGCACACATGACGCCCGACCAGTTTCTGGTCGCGATGATCGCGCGGGCCAACTTTTTGCTGCACACCGCCAGGGCAGTGCAGGGCGGCGACCTCGGCGCTGCCGGACCCTACCCGGACATATGCGTAAATAACGATTCGAGATAATACTTTCTGAGTTTGGCAGAGCACTCCCGCGCTTAGTCTGCAGCCTTCCGCACCGCAGCTAAAAATCAAGCAGCGTTACACTTTACGCGATATTGTTTTGGCCGCGGATATACACGGTCACACTGCCGGGATCAAGCGTCGGGGCTTTGCCGGCCAAGATCGCGGCATCACTGATAGTATGCACATCTTCGATTGGTACGCCGTATTTTTCACTGTAAAATTTCTTGATTTTCTCAGCCGAATTGAGTGGTCCGTGAGGAATTACTTGCATGATTCCAGCCCACTCAAACCCTTCGGCAGCCATGACTTCCATCGCTTCGACAATCGTACCCAATTGCTTGCGGTGCGTTTCTTCACGTTCCATTGCTTCCATTTCATGCCGCAGTCTTTGTTCCTGAATTTCGGCATCGCGCGCCTGGGCTTTTGCCAATTGCTCGGCTTGGTATGCCTCGGCTACTTCTGCCGGCCAGATTGGTTCCGGGCCATGAACTCCCGAATAATAGACAACGCCTTCTTTGACAGCAACAGAAGATTTCGACTGCAACGTGCCCCTATAAAGCAAATCATTCGTTTCGGGATCAGCATTTTCATTAAAGCCGTTAACACCGTTTACTATGGTGAGCGCTTCGGCAAGAATTCCGGTGGCCCATTCGTAATCGAGCCCAGCGTACAGATCGCCATTACTGTACGGCTTGGCATTTTCGCGGGCAATGAGGAACCGCAGTACATGCTCCATCGTCTCGACCTGCTCGCCCCGGTATAACGCGTTGTCATTGGCACGCTCCAGGTTTACTTCGCCCATCAGGCTGTATGCCTCAATATGCGCGAGGGAATGCGCCGATTTCGCAATAATGGTATCCGCCGAAGCCTGGGCCTGGTCGGCAAAACTTTCGCTCGTGTCGTCCTGATATCCGACAAGTCCTTTGATAATGTGGCCGATAAATGCGTCGACATGGTTAGCCGGATTCTTGAGATGCTCCGGCAAAACGTACGTATCAGCAATTTCCGCCAGCCGCTCGTCGGAGATTAGCAGATGAGTGGCATGCCGGATACCCTCATTGGAATTTAATGCCAGAGTAATAGTGCTGTAATCTTCGCGATGAGCTACCGCATGCCCGCCCGTAAACGCTGTTGCGTCAAACCCTGCATTGCTGTTTACGGTTAAGCCCACAATATGTTGGCTAGCCGCAGCAAACCGGCCGAGGTCTGCCACGACTTCGGCGATGTTGCCTCCGGTCAGTTCGACCGTCAGAAAGGCATTATTGCGAGGTTGATCAAAATCCTCTAACGACACAGCCATAGTTGCATTATTATACACTATTTATACTTTTTATTCAATGCTTCGGCCGCTAAAATTATTCGGATTGCCGATCGACTTACTAGCCCTATTCCCGCTTCAGAATCACGCATCAAGCATTGACTTAACAGCTGAAGTCGATAATCATAAGCAGGTATGACCGGACGGACCCACGATTTAGCCGCGTTTACGGCGCTCAGCGTCATCACTTTTGCCAACTCACCGCCGAGCGTGACGCTCAGCACGATGCTGATCGCGCTGCTTGCCAACCAAATCGGCGGCATTTTCCCGGATATCGACCAGCCCACGGCGCCGTTTTGGCGCAATCTGCCGGAGGGCAAATTCTTCGGCAAATTATTCGATAAAAGTGCCGGCGGGCATCGTTTCCTGACGCATTCACTGCTTGGGGTGGCGCTGTTCGGGTTCCTAGCTAATTTGCTTTTGAAATTCCTGCACCCCATCATGCCGCACGTTAATAGCGGCTATGTTTGGTGGGCGTTTATGATCGGCCTGTGCTCGCATTTGGTGATGGATATTTTCACCAAAGAGGGAATTCCGTTACTGTTGCCGCTGCCTTTCAAAATCGGGCTGCCGCCAATCAAAGCGCTGCGCATAACCACCGGTAAGGCCGTTGAGACATTCGTGGTATTCCCGCTGCTAATCGTATTTAACATATGGTTTTACGCCACGCACTACCAGACGGTGGTCAACTTTTTCCATCATCGCATCGGCTAGAAATCTGCATTACTTTTGATGGCAAAAGTAATGGAAGAATGGTTTAAGCTTTACGGCGTTTCAATCGGTGGCGTTTGGTGCGGTCGGTCTCATCCTCGATCTCATGCCCGACAATTTCTTCGAGCAAATCCTCGATCGTCACGATGCCCACGATCTTGTCGTCGCGTTCCACCGGGAACAGATGTGTGCCGCCATTGATAAACTTGCGGAACAGCGTGTCCAGCGCCGTCATGCTGCCGACGATCTGGGACGGATACAGCGGCAAATCTTCTACGGCCCGGCCCTGATCATCAAAGTCAACGTCAACCAGATCCTTCATAAGCATCACCCCGAAACACGTCGTATGTTGCCGGTTGATGATAGGGATGCGGCTCCAACCCTTTTCTTTGATTTCGTCGATTTTGCGGGCATTGATTATCGTATCCGGTGTCAGCCAATACACTTTGCGCAGATCCGTCATGATATCACGCACCCGTTTTTCGCTGAGCTGGAGGGCACCGCGCATGATTTCTATCTCGTCGTCGTCGAGCTCCGTTTCATCGGAAATGGCATGCTCGGCGATCAGCAGCCCAAGCTCGCGGCGTGACTGTAATCGCTGCGCCTCTGGGCCGAACAAACGATCGAGCAATAACTGAAGCGGCTTGGCCACCGGATACGTCAGAATAGTCATCACGCGAAGCAGCGGGCTCAGACGGGCGCAAAAACCCAGCGCATGGTGCGCGAAAAATGCCTGCGGCAAAACTTCGCCAAAGACAACAATCAGCAGCGTGGCTCCAATTTCAGCCACTACGCCGTTGTAGCGATCGTTGAGCACCAGCGACGTGCCGGCAATGGCCGCGACGTTTGACAGCAAAATTGCCGCCAATGTCAGATGCAGGTTTTTACGGAACGGTAGCACCCGCCGCGCAGCGACATTGCCAAGCGACGCCCGGCGCTGCAAATCCGACAAGTGCAGCGACACGATGCCGATATTCAGCCCCGAACATAACGCCGAAAACCCCACTAGCGCCAGAACTTCTACAAATATGACTTCACTTCTCACAAACTTTTTTCCATCATACTAAAGCCATTACCGTTATTAGTGTAGCGAATTCGTAGACGAGTGCAACATTATACAACGCTCAAGTGCAATCAATGCCCGCTAAAACGAACCATATTCAGTCTGTGCAATAAAATTCTTTTGTAATAATCCAATATATGCTCGTGCTTGCATAATTCTCGCCGCGTGAGCAAAAATGGCACGTATCATGACGGATCGCATCAACCTGTTCGTGGCACACCTGAACCCGCGTATGGAAATGGACAATCCTGACGCGGTGCATATGGTTGGCGCATCACGCTTAGGCGATTATCTGCTGCAGATGTGCGGTAACGAATCGCCGCAAGATCCGGCGAAACGATTGCGCTGCCAGGCGGTCTTAGGTACGCTGGCAGCGCTATCGACTGACGAAACATATCAATCGATACTCCGGGAAGATGACATCACGAAAATGGTCCCGCACTGGCTGCGATTGACCACGCCGTTTTTTGAAGCGACCGGCGCATTGGGACGCAATATAGCGGGGCAACTCGCAGCCTTAGAGTCGGGCAGGTTCGGGGTAACAGATTTCATTGATTGGGCATTCTGCATCGCGCTGCATGATGTCAGCAGCTTCGCGGTGGCCGGCGAACTTGAGATTCCGCACCCCAGATTTACAAATAAACCCTTGCTGGATCGCACCAGGACCATAGTGCCTCCGACACAAACACTACAAAACATTCCGCAAGACGCGATATCCCCGTTTGCACTCATTGCGAACTTGCCGTCAATTAAACGGGAGTATCAGAGAAAGATCAGGCGCAACATAGGTCTGGGATATAGCATCATTTCACAAGCCGTCTCTAATACGAACCTTTTGGACAGTCTAATAAAGCAAGCCTGGGCCGCCGACGAAGATTGACCGGGACATACCTCAAATTAGATTATTTAAATCACCCGGTTCACTGTTCGTTATAATAGGGCGCATGTCCAGGCGCGGCGGTACGCATAAATTTTTACCAGTTCTGGTTTTGCTGGCGTTGGTGGTATTCGTGACGATCAAAGCTCCGCATGTCCACCAGTCAACCACTGAGAATGCCGGCGGCAATTTGCCAACAGCTTCGGCGCCGGCCGGCAGTTTGTCGCTTATAACAGAACCTGCCGCTGGTGTGACACCAGTCTTAAACCTGATTAACACAGCCAAACATTCGGTTGATCTGGTGATGTATGAACTGGAAGACCCCGGCATTGAGCAGGCGCTGGTTACCGCCCAGAGCCGCGGGGTAAAGGTCCGGGTTTTGCTCAACGGCGGATATTACGGCAAACCTGAGGCCATCCAACCCAATCAGACGGCTTACAATTATTTGCAGAACCATCATGTGCCGGTTCACTGGACGCCAAAATACTTTGCCCTGACGCATCAAAAGACGTTGGTGATTGACGGTTCGACCGGATGATCATGACGTTCAATCTCACGCCGCAATATTACGCGACCAGCCGCGACTTCGGCGTGACCGACAAAGATGCCAATGACGTATCATCCATCGAGTCCGTTTTCAATGCCGATTGGCAAAACATCAAAATTTCTCCGACTCCCAGCGGTGACGACTTGCTGTGGAGCCCTGGATCCGAGGCCGCAACCATCACGCTCATCAACAAAGCCAAAATATCCCTCAAAATTTACAACGAAGAAATGGCTGACAGTAAAATCGTCAGCGCTCTCGGCAGCGCTGCCATGCGCGGCGTACACGTACAGGTCGTCATGACAAACCAAAGCAGCTGGCATAGAAATTTCAACTCGCTGAAAGCCGACGGCGTTTCAATCCGGACATATCACGGTGAAACACCGTTGTACATTCACGCCAAAATGATTCTTGCTGATGGCAAAACGGCGTTCGTGGGTTCGGAAAATTTTTCGCTCACGTCGCTCACCCGCAACCGCGAATTGGGGATAATAATTACCGACAAAAAGTTACTTGACAGCCTAAACGCTACATTTAGTAGTGATTATAAAAACGCTACGCCATACTGATTCACACCGCTTTTCCAGCAAACCCGCAGTATGGTCGAATAAGGTTGTGAGAGTGCCTGAATTTTGTTATGGTAATATCCGGTGCACGCTTCACTTTACCTTTTAATTTCAATGCGCGTGGGGTTTTAAGTCGGCACCGTTTTTTTAGCTATGGAACAACCATCCCGCAGACCACAAAGTGTCGATGGATTCATTCCTCGATCACCGCAAACCCGTTACGTCGGTTTCGACAATCGCCCACGCCTGAATAATAATACGTTGCAAGGGGTGCGTGTCCGTCGGCCAGGTTTTCACGGCAATGCGTCGCCGTCATCAGGCGGTAAGCCCTTGAATGCGTCAAGTTTTACGGCTCGCTCGGGCTCGCTCGATGCCCAGACCAATGCACTTTTGAATCAATCACTGGAGCTTCCCGCACCACAGCCATCGCGACCCCATGCGTACGGACGAAGCGGTCGGACGACGGCCCCACAGGCGCGTCCAAAACGCCGCCGCTTGAAAAAAGTTTTAAAAAGTACTTCGATAGTTTTTGCCGTATTACTCGTTTTGAGCGGCGGCTGGCTGGGCTGGAAAATTTTCCGTGACACCTCCAAGGTGTTCGGCAGCAGCAGCAGTCTACTCGGGTTCCTGAGCGCCAGTTCGCTCAAATGTGAAGGCAGCGGACGTTGCAATATTTTGCTGGCCGGCAATTCGGCTGACGACCCGGGGCACGACGGCGCGAATCTGACGGACTCGATCATGCTCATCAGTATCGATGTCAAGCACGACACCGCTTTCATGATGAGCATTCCGCGTGATCTGTACGTCAATATTCCCAATAATGGTTACGCCAAGATCAATGAAGCTTATCCTGACGGGCAGTCCGGGCATTTCTCACAAAATGGTTATCCCAAAGGCGGCATGGGACTGCTCGAAGAGACGGTATCGCAGGCGTTCGGCATTCCGGTTAATTACTACGCGCTGGTTGATTACTCGGCACTTCGCGAAGCCGTCAACACTGTCGGCGGCGTACCAGTCGATGTTCAAAGTGGCGACCCGCGCGGTCTGTACGATCCAAGTATCGATTACGCCACCAAAGGCCCGCTTGTAAAATTATCCAACGGTTGGCACACGCTCACCGGCGAACAGGCGCTTGATCTGGCTCGGGCGCGCGGTGACACGTACGGAGCGTATGGTTTTTCGGCAGCCGACTTTGAACGCACCCAGAATCAGCGGGCATTAATTCTCTCCCTGAAAGACAAAGCTATGTCGAGCGGAGTTATAGCCAATCCCATCAAGCTCGGGCAGTTGTTTGATGCATTCGGCAACAACGTACACACCAATCTGAGCACCGGTAACATCCGCCGTCTGTATGATTTGTCGAAGGTGATAAATAGCTCCAATATAAAATCATATGGTTTGAACAGCGTGACGATCGGCGCACAAAAAAACGTCAACTTGCTTAAAAACTACGCTACGCCGAATGGTGAATCAGCGCTTATTCCGGCATTGGGCGTGGGCAATTATCAGCAGATCCAGCTCTTTCTCAAACAGCTGATGTCGAGCGATCCGGTCGTGAAAGAAGCGGCGAATGTCGTTGTGCTCAACGGCGGTAACACGAACGGGTTGGCTACCGCCGAAGCCACGGTGCTCAGCGACAAGGGCATGTTCGTGAGCGCCACGGCGGACGCGCCAACAAGCAAACCGGAAACAGTATAATTGATAATTCAAACGGCAAGGATCCGGCGACACTCAAACAGCTTCGATCTTTGTTCGGCAACACGGCGAGCGGCGACAAATCGCTGGTCGTCAAATATCCGACCGCGAAGTTCATCGTGGTACTCGGCCAGAATCAGCCGATGCCGCAATAGCAATCGCAAGCATTGTCCTTAAGCAGTCAGGAAATTAAACGGATGTGCTGTTCATTAACACATCCGCTATCGCGGCAAGTGCTACATAGTTACCGTCGTTCTCCTTGGCATGTACTTCTAAAAATTGCATGAGTTTCATGTAGTCGATTTTCGCGTCACCATCTCCAACCAAAAGTCCTGCGTTCTGATTTCTCAGCCACATTGGACGCCCTTCATCCATATCATGCCAGGCCGTCATTATAGTTGTACCGGCTATCGGTTCAGGCGGTGTGCGAGAACCAGGTATTGACGCATCTACGGTTGCGTCCAAAAGATAAATTTTGGCAACTGCCGCATGGTGCAAGGCACGTTTTAATGCGCTACTCAGCCGGGAATACTTAATTTTATCAGTGGGTATTGCCCGTATTTCTTTGGCGTAGAGTAAATCCGTATGAACATGCCGCCAACGCGTTTGTGTATTGACTATCGTGACCAGCTCGACGCTTGCATTACTGCTCGTTTTGCGGATCGTACTGAACCGCCATTTGCCGTGAATCGTTGAATCTGCAAAAGTCATCTCTTGTGGCGGAAAATCTGACAGCACCGTTTCGACCGTGCTAAAAAGTCGCTGACGGGCCGCCATGGACCGCTCGCAAAAATTCGACCACACGGTGTTTTGTGCGGATCGGACGCATTCAATAAGGGCGAGACCTCCAATTTCTGCATGCTCTAAAGCTGTCGCATCGGCAGCATACCCATCAATAGCTGACCCCAAACGATCAACTCCATGTTGGTATGGATCCACAGTACCAGGTGAAGTCACCTATATTTTATTTCACATTTATTGATTTGTTACAACCTTTACGCCATCTTTGCAGCAGTTTTCTAGAAAAGTAGCGTATTGTTTAGTAATTATAAAAAAACCGAGCTATAATTGCTGGCAGAGGAGTGAGAGGGTAGATGATGAAATTCTGCAAGATTTCTGATGCTTCTATGGCTGCCAAAGTTATTGCCAGACGGCTTTGCGATGAACTGGAGTCGGGCAAGCAAGTATTGTGGCTACTGTCGGGCGGTTCGAATATTTACATCGAGGTCGCGGCCATGAAATTGATCACGCCTGACAGGCAGACAAAATTGACCATTATGTTCAGCGACGAACGCTTTGGCCGGATCGGACACCAGGATTCCAATATGCAGAAGCTGCTCGAAGCCGGTTTTGCGGCCGGCCGGGCAACGATCGTACCCACATTGACCCCGAGCACCCGCACGCTCGAATCAACCGCCGAGCATTTTCAATCTACCGTTACGACAGCCTTCGATAAATCCGACGCCATCATTACGCAGCTCGGCATCGGCCCGGACGGCCACACCGCCGGAATTCTGCCGCATTCGCCGGCGGTCGCATCAAAAGATTTAGTTGCATGGTATCACGCTGATGATTTCGAGCGCGTCACTCTCAGTTTCGTGGCGCTTAAAAAATCGACAGCCATATATGCGTTTACCTTCGGTGCCGACAGGCGTGAACAGCTCGAACGCTTGCGCGACCAAGAATTACCGCTTGCCGAGCAGCCCGCTCAGATTTTGAAGCAAGTTTCCGAAGCCTACGTGTACAATGATCAGATAGGGGGATAATTATGAAGATTTCCATTCACGGCCTCGGCCGAATGGGCATGCAAATTGCCGAAAAGTTAGTTCGTGATGGCCACGAAGTTATCACGCACAACCGCAGCCCGGAACCGATTGAGCGCGCCAAATCATTCGGAGCCATAGCCGCTCGTACCAAGCAAGAAGTGCTTGACAACTTTTCGGGTGAGCGCCTGGTGCTATGGATTATGCTGCCGGCAGACGTGGTAGAAAGCGAGTTGAACGCCTGGCTCGATGTTGCGCCCCAGGGGAGTTTATTTATCGACGGCGGCAATTCGGACTTCCGCCACACCCAAAAACACAGCGAACTCGTTTCGGGACGCGGCTCAACTCTACTGGATGTCGGCACCAGCGGCGGCATCATGGGCGCTGCCAATGGCTTTTGCATGATGGCCGGCGGTGACGAGGCGAGCATCGAAGTTATCAAGCCCGCACTCGACAGCATTGCCAAACCTCGCGGCGGCTGGCATTACTTTGGCCCGAGCGGGGCAGGGCATTTCGTCAAAATGACGCACAACGCCATCGAATACGGCATGATGGAAAGCTTGGCCGAGGGTTACCGCGTGCTCAAAGACGGCCCGTACAAAAACCTGGACCTGGCCGCGGCCGGCGACGTCTGGCAGCAGAGCAGCGTTGTTACGTCCACGCTTAATCGCTTAACGGCCGAGGCGCTGCACGAAAATCCCGACCTCGATGGCATCGGCGGATTTGTGGCCGAAACCGGCGAAGCCCGCTGGACGCTCGAGGTTGCCAAGGCTGCCAATATCCCTATGCCCAGCATTCAGGCCTCGTTTGACGTTCGCCTGGCATCGCAAAAGGGCGAAACCAACTTTGCCACCAAATTACTCGCCGCCATGCGCAATAAATTCGGCGGACACGCGCTGAACAAGTAGTTAGTAGTTAGCAGATAGAAACTAGGGTATGAGCAAATCGCAAACAGCATATAACGGACAGCCGGGCACGGGCAGCAATGCCACATTAGCTCCCACGATTTTAGTTTTGTTTGGAATTACAGGCGATTTGTCGCAGCGCTACATCCTGCCCGCGCTCTATCACTTGATTTGCGACAATTTACTGCCTGAAAATGCAGCGATAATTGGTGTGTCGCGCCGCGACGTGCCGGTCAGCGATATCATCGACAAAACAAGATTGTGTGTGCTCGAAAAGGACAAGACTTGCGACGACTCCGCACTCCAACGCATGCAAAAGCACTTGAGCATGTTCCAAATGGATCTTGAATCCGGCAGCGACTACGACAAACTGCACTCGTATCTGAATGAGCAGGAAACGAAACACGGCGTCTGCATGAATCGGCTGTTCTATCTGGCGATTCCGCCCGATGCTTACCAGCCGGTAGTTACGCTGCTTGGCGAGCGCGGTTTGAACACCAGCTGCCAGCACGGCCGGGCGGCGACGCGGCTGCTCGTGGAAAAACCTTTCGGATACGATTTGGCGTCAGCCCGGACACTCATCCGCAGAATCAGCAAACAGTTCAAAGAAGACCAAGTGTACCGAATCGACCATTATCTTGCCAAAGAAACGGTTCAAAACATTCTGGCCTTTCGTTTGCACAATCCAGTGTTCGAAGCGTTGTGGAGCAACCGCTCTATCGCCAGCATCGATATCGAAGCCAAAGAAAGTATCGGCATCGAAAAACGGGCAACTTTTTATGAACAGACCGGCGCGCTGCGCGATTTCGTACAGAGCCATTTGTTGCAGCTTTTGGCCGTCACCACCATGGACAAACCGAAAGACATGAGCAGCGAGGCGATTCATCACACGCGTTTTAAACTTCTGTCGTCCGTCGAGCCGGTGCCGAAGTCCAAAGTTACCCAGCGTACGGTCCGCGGCCAGTACGAAGGCTATCGACATGAAGTAGACAACCCGAATTCAATTATCGAAACTTATGCTTCGCTCACTCTATTCGTGAACAATCGACGCTGGCGCGGCGTGCCGATGAATATCCGTACCGGCAAAGCTTTAGATGAAAAGCAGACGACGATTTCGCTGACATTCAAACATCCCGAAGGCGCCACGCATCACCCGAACGTTTTGACGTTCTTCGTGCAGCCGAGGGAAGGCATCGGTTTCGACCTGTTCGTCAAACGTCCGGGCTTCGATAACGAAATGCAGAAAGTACCCATGGATTTCCGCTACGAACGGAATTTCAAAGCCCACAGCCATCCCGATGCCTACGAACGGGTACTGGTTGATGCGGTACGTGGCGACCGGACGCTATTTGCCAGCAGCCGCGAAGTACTGGCCAGTTGGCGCATTATCGAATCGGTAGTCGAAGCCTGGCGCGCCAATGGCGACAGCCTGCGCATATATAAAAGGGGTGCGCCTGGTATATAAGTTACAACTACTTACTCGTGATATACTCGGGCGTATGGATGAAGAGTTGACTGGCAGCGATGAAGAGCCGAGCCCACCAAATGGTGGCACGCCTGCGCAATCTTCGCCCCCAATATTTGAATTAACTCCGGGGATAATGGCATCCGTACATAGGATTTTAGACTCACCGCAACACAGAGCTAGTCTGATGAGGGGTGCTGCTGGAGCAAGCCGCATAGCGGCATCCGCACATTTCCGTGACATACATACCCGATTAGCGGCAGCGCAGCGTACAAAGGACGACGCACGTGTCCTTCCCATGAGAGAAGCAATCAGTGACCAACGGGTTGGCGCATCAAGCGAACGATTACCGGGGACAAAATTCCATCAATATATCGATGGCGCGAAAAAGATAATCGCTGACGACGATTCGCGCGCAGCAGATGCCGAACGTGACCCTCGCCAAGACGCCGCCCGCCAAACCGCCGTTTCTATTTTGGATCAAGTTGCGTCCGTTGCTGCTGTCGACGACCCCGACTATACAGCGCCAACGCTCAACTTCAGTTTCCTCGAAATTACGTCGATAGTCACATCACGGATGGAGCAGCAATTACGCCAAGCCGACGACGCCGACACATATATGGCCGGCCGGCAATTACTTTCAGACGCAATCGTTATGGCGGCCGACGCCTTTAATGTCGCCGCACTCGATGAAACGATGACGAACTAAAATCTAATCGCAGGCCGCAGGGAAAGCGATTAGTCGAATCAAGCGAACAATCACTGCTGGTGATAGACATTTCATTGTGGCAATTCTTTTTACATTGATGCTAGTAAAGGTTAGTATAAAACTTGTCCGCTCCACATAAGAAGTGAAGGGAAGTGATGCCGGTGAAGAACCGGGTCTTGAATGCCGGTCGGCGCGCGGTAGCCATCACGCCGTGGCCGACCCGTACGATTTGCAAGGTGTCCGCGATCGCGGTTGCGGTTGAGCTTGGCGTGTTCATCGTCATGTGCAACCTGCTGCCGTCGATCTTGGTGTTCGCGATTTCGATGTTCTACGGCGCCGTGGGAACCGCAGTGTTGCTGTGGCTCTTCGAACCGTGGTTCATCGTAAAAGTCGTGAGCATCCTCACCCAAAAAACAGCCACTGCCTGGCCGTTCAGCTGGGCGGTCGTGCCCTTCGTCTTTTTCTACGCCAACATAGCGGTGTGGGGG
Source organism: uncultured Candidatus Saccharibacteria bacterium (assembly GCA_963742655.1). Classification (GTDB taxonomy): domain Bacteria; phylum Patescibacteriota; class Saccharimonadia; order Saccharimonadales; family UBA4665; genus JAICLK01. Next base: position 132,215 of record CAVUMM010000006.1, on the reverse strand, counting down.
GTGATCTTCGGACTGATGTTCTACGCGTTCGTCATGGCGTTCAACATGTTCATCATGGCGATCGGGATTCTCATCGACGGAGTAGGAATCGTTCTAGGGCTCCTGCTGGATTTCTGGTGGGTGGTGGTTTTGCTGATCGCGATGTGCATTCTGTCTTCGTTTTTGTGAGCGGGCAAGGCGCGGTGTGGAGCCGTATTCGAGGCCACCCAGGCTTCATACAAAAACTCCACATCCGCGCCCGCTCCAGTACGGGCAATTTCTATCTGGTACAATCTGAATATGGGTGTCAGGGATGAAATATTGGGATCTGTCTGCGAACTTTTCGCGAAAGAACACGCCTCCGTGCGTTTTTCTTCAACCCCGGGCTATGCGAACTTTTTCTGGGACAGTCTGCCCGGAGTCTTTGAACACGCCATTAGATTGGAATCAGTGCTTTTGCAACGCGACGATCGGCTCGTAAACTGTGCGAGCGAATCCGAGTTAAAGCCGGAATTTTTCGTCGGACTCTGCGCGGTTGATGCAGTAATAAAAATTGACGACATGAGTTTGCGTGCCGCCATGAGTATACCCGAACCACAATACGAACAAATATTCGATCGCGATATTGCCGCATTACTGGCAAAAGCAGCGGCGCATAACCACGATGACTGTCTAGCGGTAATCGCGCGCCGACAGCAAAGTCCGGAAGCTTCTTCGGCGCCCGAGCATTTGTCCGCGAAAAGATACAAACGAATCCTGAAGAGTGCTGCGCGGTTTTTGCTCGGCAGCCAAATTGTTGGGCGATAGTATCTCATTCTCTGCTACAATTTAGCCACTATGTTAGATACGACACATTCACTTATCGCGAATGTCGGCAAAAAAATCGGTCTTGACGATGCAACCATCGCGGCGCTCATCGCCATCGACAAAGAGCATGTTTTTGATATCACTTTGAAAAACGGCAAGACATTCCCAGCGTATCGGGTACAGCACAGCAATAAACGCGGGCCGTACAAAGGCGGCATTCGCTTTCATCCGGAAGTCAGCTTGGATGAAGTGCGCGCCCTGGCGACGCTCATGAGTTTCAAAACGGCAGCCGTCGGATTGCCGCTCGGCGGCGGCAAGGGCGGAGTTGCGGTCAATCCGCGAGAACTCAATGGTCAAGAACTTGAGGAACTTAGCCGCCAGTATGTCTCGCATCTGCTGGAGCACATCGGCCCGGACATTGACGTTCCGGCGCCGGACGTGAATACCGACGGCCGCATCATCGATTGGATGGTGGACGAATATGAAATCTTGACCGGTGACAACACCAAAGCCAGCTTTACTGGCAAAACGTTAACCAACAATGGCAGCGAAGGACGTGAGTCGGCCACCGGCCGCGGCGGCGTCATAGCCCTGCGCGAACTGCTCGAACACGACGGAATGCTTGATAATCACATCACTATTGCGGTGCAGGGATTCGGCAACGTCGGCTCCTACTTCAGCACCATTTCCGAACGCGAACATCCCGATTGGAAGCTGGTTGCGGCTAGCGATTCCGGGGCAGCCGTATATTCGGCCAAAGGACTTAGCGCCAAAACGCTTGAAGCGTACAAACAAAAAGGCAGCCGTTTCGCGGATTACAAACAGCCGGGTGTCGAAGTTATCGACAGCGATGCGATTACCGGACTCGAAGTTGATGTGCTGGTGCTCGCCGCGCTCGGCGACGCCATAACCGAAGTCAACATGAAGCAGGTCAAAGCCAGATACATCGTCGAACTGGCTAACGGCCCGGTCAATTTTGCCGCGGACGAATACCTGACAAGCCGCGGCGTCACCATTATGCCGGACATCATCGCCAATGCCGGCGGCGTAATCGTCAGCTACCTGGAATGGCTGCAAAACAAAGCCGGCGAGCACTGGTCGGAACCAAAAGTCAACGCTGAACTCGAAGAATATATGGTCCGGGCCGCCAATGATACCCTCAAAACTGCCAAGAACAAGCATTTGTCAATTAAAGAAGCCGCCTTCGCCAACGCCATAAACCGGTTAACGTAGCCGAAAAGCTGCCGATTTCAACTGCGTTAAACCCAAAACCAACATATAAATCGCTTGACAGGCAATGCAATGTATTTTTATATTTTATAGTTATGCCGTTTAACAGCGAATTTCCAGCCACTTTTGATGCAAGCAAGCGACGACTACTTGAGGAACGCTGGGGCGGCTCTGACGCAAGCGGGGAAACGGTTCGCCGGTATTTGTCTACGGCCGGTGTTGCGGCGCTAGGTGAATTGTCGACACAACGGTTATTTCGGCATATCATCGGGGCACGAGTGATGTCCACGCTTAATGCTTCAAATATCGAGATTGCCGAGATGAGCTACCGCGGTACCCAGCTGTACGCTGCGGCCGACTGTACCGCATATGACAGGACACAACTTCCCATTTCGCCACTCACCAAACAGCGCCTTCTCGATGTCAATCCCAGGCAGCTGCTCTCGGACTTTGATGAACAAGCTGCAGGATTTTATGAATTTGTTATTGCTAATCGAGGCCCGCTGGGAATGGCCGACCGAGACCTTGGCAATGCGCTATTTATGGGTGCTGGCGTCGCTCATTTTGCTGCAACCGAGACCACACTGCAAACAAGTATGGAACAATTAATGGAAAGTTTGCATGAGGAGTCGTCCTGATTGACCGAATACCGGCCGGAGCCCGCCCTCGACCCCGATCAGGAGCCGAAATGACAAACTGTCTAACAACCCAGGAGAAATTGGAAAATTTGTTACTATACTTTGTATATTTTTGATACAATCATTGCACGATGATGCAGATTTCCGACGAACAATTTGACGATTTGATCGACCAGGCTTTGAGCGAGTTGCCGCAGGAATATGTCCAGCGCATGAAGCAGAACGTAGCGATAGTCATCGCCGACGACCCCACCCCGCAACAGCGAACCGAGCTGAAACTCCACTGCAACCAAACATTATTCGGCCTGTACGAAGGCCTGCCGCTGCCGCAACGTTACAACGGCGTGACCAAAATTACTCCTGATAAAATCACCATATTCAAAAATCCCATCACCGCCGTCAGCCGTGACGAACGCGCATTGAAAGAGCAGATCAAACACACCGTCTGGCACGAAATGGCCCACTATTTCGGCCTCAACCACAAGCGCATCCACGAACTGGAGTAAATCTGCAGCCAACGCTTGGTTACTTATTTTTTCGGCGATTTCTTTTTCGAGCCCTGTATTGCCGCCGCACCACTTCCCATTCGGCTTCTGTTACACGCAAATGCTGCAATCCATCATCGAGTGGCCATACATCATCAGAAACTTCCAACATCAGGGCCGCGGATTCGATAAACCCGTCTGTTAGCTGGGGGCGCGACTTTTTCAATTCCGACTTAAGACTACCCGATGTCCCGCAGGCAATGGTATGTTTGCGAATCGGGCTTATGTCGGGGACGCAATGATGCACGACCACAAACCGACCCGCTACTTCAAAGAACGTTTCATCCGAAAGCAACGCAAAATCCGGTGACATGATTCCGGCATCAATCATCGCATTATATCGTGCAAGCTTGCGGTTGCGAGATGCTTCGGCTTGCGCAATATCAAATTCATATTGTTCTCGGGATCTCTTTATAAAACTATCCCACGTTTCAAACTTATTGAGCACCCCCCCGCGGCCAGGACCGCGGTGCCTTGCACCCAGAATCTGTACCATTTTTGAGCTTAATTTTCCCTCATTCGCCAGCATCACTCTGGCACCCCAGAATACAACATCATCTTCATCCATATTGGGTACGTCCGGATACCAGATAAGTTCATTGACAGCCGAAATACTGCCAAATCGGCTAAGTTGAATGGCACGAACAGTAGGCCCCCAGCCACGCGCCGCTGCAGCATTATAATCTTTTTCGCTCGGTCTGCGACCGTTCGCAGTTTTTTCGACCCGCCGTGCATACTTGGCATACTTTTCCGCATCCCAATTCGCATAATAGCCCCTGACATATCCGATCGATCCGCCAATGAATTTGCGAAATTCTAACATACCCGACAGAGCTAGTCGGCCCAACATTGTACGCCCATATGGACCAAGCCCCATCGTGTACATTCGTTCCAGGTGATACTGAGTGACCGGCCGCGGTTGGCCATCCGGCGTCTCTACGAGCCAAGCAACCCATTTGCCATACTCTCGATATCGCTCCGTATCCCAGCCTGCTGTTTCGGTTCTTTTTGCATCCCGCGCGTCTTTAAATAAATTTGGGTCTAATGGAAATTCTCGCGCCATTAACACTTCGCGAAGATCTACTATTGCATCATGTCCGGCAGCTACTCGCTCAGCCGCTACATCATAATCAAGTAACACCTTTGATTGTGTATCATAAAATCGTTTGTATGTTCCGCCTAACTCCACTTCTGACACACATATATTTTATAGTATATAAGCTATGAAACAATTCTTGATTTAGCACGAATATTTGTGCTATGGTCCCCCATAATTTGCCTGAGACGGATATAATATAATGTATGGGAGAACTTACACCAGGGCCAGATCGTAAAATGTCGTTGCGCGGGCTTAATCTGAGCTCGCCGGACCAGGCTCGATTGCTCAAGAAATATGAAACTAGATGTGACGCGTTGCGCGGTTACGCTTTTTCCTGCCTGAGCATGACGGGCCTCAGCGCCGATTTCTGTTGGACGCTCTACAGAGTGCCGCCGCAAAACGCCTCTAAAGGACAAGCCGGCATCACGCGCGAAATTTTGCTCATCGCGGACAGAGGTACAGACAGGCTTGGGTATACCGTCAGGGCGATATCCAACGAACGTTTTTTTGCCAATGGCAACACGCTAGTTCTCGCACAGGATTGGGGCCTGAGCCCGGACAATGATGCGCAGATCAATGTTGGCTCATTCGAAATGAAAGACGGTAAAGCCATTACTGATAATGTGCCCTACTTTTACGTAAACAATGAGGGAAATCTGCGTCTCGAAGAATACGGGGAAATGCCGCCGACAGGTGAGGAAATATGGAATTACGAAGCCGGCAAAAACGGCCATGGCTATATGAGCGTCACACCGCTCGGCGACCCCGATAATATGTTTGACAGGATTGATGCGCTGGCAACCGGCAAAGCCATGCTCGAAGAGATACACGCAGTCAACGCACAACCCCAATTCTGGGGTCGCTGGCAATACAGCAACCCGTAATTGTTTCACGTATATGAAAAGTTTGTATGTTGAAATTCAAATGGGCTTGCCAAAAGGAATCACGGGGTGATTGAAGGACGTGCTGACAAGTATAAACTAATGAATGGTTGCGTTCGATACCGAGCGAACCATCAGTATTGCAAACGCTCCGCCAGCCATGATTTGCGACAAAAACAGAATGTGCAATAAACCTAGCAGAGTGAAAAGGGCAAGCAACAATCCTATGATCTGCAGGCCCATCAGCAGGAAATTTATAGTATTTCTTGATAGATACGCCGCAAACCAGATACCGGCTGTAAATTCAGCGAAAAAATACAGCTCGGACACGGCAATATGAAAATTGTCGAACAGGCTGTTAACTTTATACGGATAAGTTGTAGCGAGAACAAGCAGCATAAGCACGCCCAGAGCTGTTAACACATATCTTAGCGTATTTTTCGAGCGGGTATCGCTTGGTAGTGCGGCAGCCGCGCGTAGCATATAAATACCGCCAAGCCCGAAGGCCAAGCTGTAGGGAATTGCCGTAACTGCGTGCACGCCGAAATTGCTGACGCCGCCTTCGTTTCGCTCAAACAAAAAATGCGGCAATAAAAGTGTGCAAACTGTCAGAAAACCGTACAAACATATCTGGCTAATCTGCACATACCGGACTGCCATCTGACCAGCCATAAACTTCAGTTTAGCAGGAAATACTTGCCACTTATCCACAGAAGTAAACATTAGCATGTTATAAAATATATTTTCTTGTTGACAAATACTTTGGGTACTTTATAGTGGTAGTCAGCCATCGTGAGGTGGTCAGCAACAGAAGCCGGCAACGGCGGAAGTTGCGACCAGAAAGGAGCCCGTCAAACGGCTCCTTTTTGTTTTACGGCGCTCGGCAAAGTTGACTAAGCAAATATTAAAATGCAAGAATATTTGAATGTCGCAAGCCGAATCAAGTAGCGTAGCGTATCCGGATATGATTTTAGGCGCCAGCCCAACCGAGATTCCTGTCCCGCCGGATGTCGCGTACCGTGTGCTGCCAGGGCAGGAACCTGGCAAGCTGGCCCTTGGTGCGGTGCTCGTACAATTACCGGGCGGAAGCAGCGATATTCGATTCGCCTTGGTTAGAGTAGCTGCCGATGGTTTGAGCGGAATTCGCGACCAAGATTACGGGAACGGAGGCGGCGAAATTTCACTAGATATTCCGTATAAGTATTTACTTGCCGGAGTACCGGCAGTGCTCGTGGACATGATTCGAAGATCCCGTGACACCCAAAATTTTGTTGAACCAATAGAGCTCTAAGATCAAAGAAAACAACTAGTTCAACTTGTTATTTTGCCTCGTAAACTGTTACTAAATTAATTAAGATAATTCAGATAAACTATGGCTAATTGTGACTCCATGAATCACTGAAGCTGCTGCCTTCGGTCGACAGGGCAGACGGTGCGGCTTTGATGATCGTGCCCGATTGCATTGTAATTTTGTCGTTAGCCCATCCGCTATCCGAAATCGAGCCAGTGCGGCCATTGATAGTAGTGCTGGCATTCGTCAATGTAGCCGTGCCGTAGTTTGATAGCGGCAATACGCCAAAGAACGACGACGGTGCCTCGACGACCCACTCAGCCGACTGCCGTTTGGCGCTGCTCAAGCGCTGCGTCGTATTGTAGATTTTACCGGTCGTCTGATTGTTGATTGTCAACGTGTAAGCATTTTTTCCGCTAAATTGCACGCTGGCGCTTATGGAGTTGCCGGGCATCACAAGCAAATTGGTCGTAATCATACTGTGCGGATACATTTCGTACCAGGCATAATATTGCGGCCGTCCGGAACGACAATCTTGACTGGTGCCGGTTTGCTCTACGGTATTGTCGCTATAACCATCAATGCCGATCCAAATTGCCGAGTACGTCGTGGTTCGTGTGCAGATAACAGCTGGCACGACCCATTGCGCCAAAACGTTGCTGACCGCATTGCTCTGCGGTGTTTTAAGGTTTGTTTCTACGGCATAGCCTGACCAGTTGCTGCTGGTGCCGTACTTCAAAAAGTGGTGGCGTATTCCGCCATTGATTGATTGCGTATTTGGAGACGCGCCAAGCCCGACACCCCCAAGCAGTGCTACCATAGCCGTGGCAAACGCCACGAGGGCTAAACGCTTCATGCAATAGATAATGCACTAGCAATTACACAATTGTCAAATTATTTTTTACAAATATTACTTTAATGAAATTTTGCTAATTTTTCTAATATAACTTATAATATATTTTAGCTTGCCTCGTGAAGTGCGAGATTCAGCCAGAAAGTATTATTCGCTATGAGCAACCCTAGTAGATTAGACATTCCTGTCAACAGGTCAATGTTAGCAGTGCTGCGGCCTGCGATAGGCGGCCCGTTCAAAGCAGCCTGGGAGCAAGACATTGCATCAAGAGATTTTCCGGGTGGAACTGAATTACGCACCTTTACGGGAGGCCGCAGATTCGAAGCGACATTAGTCAGTTCACGTATTATACGAAAAATGATGAGAATGGTGGATGTCCGGGTAGGCGATGTAATCGAAGCAATACAAAGTGAGGTGCCATCATTGTCACGACCCGTAGACCTAATTGAATTGGATGAATTGCAAATTTCGCTTGGCAATAGAGGTGATAAATACGTGACAGCAAAAATCGACGATGAACGATTGCTCGATGAACGAGACCAAATCACCGACATACTCGGCAGCTTTATAGGACCCGATGTCGAGTGGCCCGAACAGGCCGTTGAAATGAATTGTGCATATTTGCCTGCGCACTTCGAAAGCCGTCAAATACGAACAGTCCAAGGTATCGTTGGTTCAATCATGCCGATTGAGGTGGACTTCGGTCAATCCGTCATTCTTCCGCGTTCCTAATTACTTTTTATTACACATTATAAATTTTATATAATTGAATTAATGAATTTAGCGGTACTTTTGATGCTTTTGGCCGGCTTGGCTGTTCTGATCCTTTTTCTCGCATATTTGATACAAGGCGCGCCCTATGTGGCCAGCAAAGACCAAGACGCCGAAAAAATATTGGAAATTGCCCGAAAATACAAACCAAAACGAGTACTCGACATGGGCTCTGGAAATGGCAAGCTGGTGATCCTACTGGCCCGACACGGTTACCAAGCGGACGGCATCGAGCTGAATCCGATGCTGGTTTGGCAGTCGCGGCGAACAATCAAAAAACTTGGTCTGCATGATAAAGCGCGTATCAGGTGGGGAAATTTCTGGCGCTACGACACGTCAGGCTATGACGTGGTAATTCTCTACGCCATCCAACACATCATGCCGAAGCTCGAACGCAAATTGCGTGGTGAGTTGCCAGTCGATGCTTATATCGTGTCGAACTACTTCACCTTCCCGCAAATAAAACCAATCAAACAAACCGGCCGGCTTCGCGTTTATAAGATGTAGCGTTTTACGGTCGGATACTAGGTAGCCTAGACAGGCTGCATTAATGGTTGATGTGTTTGCGCTGCCTGCAAAGCAAGCTTGGCGATTCCAGCAGCAGTGGCGGTCGACCTATCACAAAAAGTCTCAGCTTGGGGCTTGCCAAACATAGTTTCCTCACTACCAACCACTAAATCACCATTCAGCGTCGTAAACGACACAACACTGTCCAGCTGTCCATTATGCGGCGCAGCCACGGCAACATGCTCATAAGAATTGGGCTGCGGAGTTACAAGGATAACATTCCAGGGAGCAGTCGAATCGCTGTTATGGCGGCTTAGCGTGATGGCTTGCGTATTGACGGCATCGCCACTCTGCATGACACTAATCGATTCAACGTATCTTGCGTCCGGTTCACGCACATTTCTCGGACCCTTTCGTGATGCGCTACTTTTGACTGATAAAATCGCGGACGACCCGTCGGGCAGGGCAATGGTCGTTTCCAGGTTTTTCCCCTGGTTGCTGACATCCCGCGGTGAAGTCATGCCGGTTTTTAGCCCATCGTTATACGCATGCAACGCGATGCCGGCGAGTACTAAAGCCTTTGGCGCGACTTCCGCCTGTTCGCCAACGCCGTCGCCGCGATTTGCCCACGCATGCGCAATTATACCGACCTCCTGTGGCAGCATGGCAACTTCCGCACCGGCAGCTAGACCCCCGAGTATCGTCGTAAGGATACCGAGAGACGCTAACGGACGTAATCTCTCCCGTAGCAGCTGTTTCATAACATTTAATATTGTAACACTTATGCTTTACTGTGTCAATCTTTCGTAGGCTGCATTTCAAAAAACCTCGTCATTCCCGTCATCGACTCTGCCGTTCGAGGCTCTGAGGAGCCCTCAGGCTCTCGAAGGGAATCTAGTCAATAAGGAAATTCCTAATATACTGGATCGCGGATATAGCTTCACGCCGTGCTCACTTTTTACTTTCAATGATGGTTCGCTCGGGTTCTGCATATATTTTTTGCTAATCGCAAAAATTATCAAGTCCGGGATGACGGACGGGGGTTTTGAGGTTCAGTTTACGTAATTGTTCAATATCATGAAATCATACGTGCCGGGCAGCTAGCAGACTAAATTTTTAAATGATAATTATTTATGCGCATGCAGGAAGGGGAAGCGCGCGAATTTGTAGCGGGCTTGCGACAGGTAAATACCCCAGCAGACGAGCAGGGAACCGAAGATTATCAAGGTACTTATTGTTTCATGCAATACTACGACCGCGCTTAAAATTCCGCCGACAGGGTCCAGGTAATGGAATACGCTGCCTTCCTCGCCGGATAATTTCTTAAGTCCGTAGTGATAAATCGGGAACGCGATAACGGTAGCAAAAAATATACCGTACAGCATAGCAACGATCACGGACATGCTCCATTTAACATGTATTAATGACGGCAGCTGCCAAACTGCCAGCGGCAGCAGCATGATAAACGAAATCACGAAACGGATGACGGTAATCTGGTTCAAATCAACTTTGGCGGTTAACAGCGGCTTGATTATGATTGCGCCGAGCACGGACGTTACAACTGAAAGAAGAATCAAGATATTGCCCCAGAATTGGCTATTGAGCTGATGCCCGTTCAACAGCGGCGCCGCAATCAGTACGGCCGATCCGATACAGCTGACAATAATACCCATCAGAATCTTCGGCCGGAACCGCTCGCGCAGCATCTCCATCGACAATACGTACATCAGAATCGGTTCCAGCAGATAAATGACGGAGGTCGCTACGGCGCTAGTCATTTGCAGGCCGATTGACACGAGCGCCATCGGCGCGACCGTTCCCAGAAACGTCGACAGTATCAGCCGCCCCATATATTTTTGGCGGTGTTTCTGCCATTTGCGCCGCGAGGCAATAGGATAGAGCACCAAAGCGCCTATGCCGAATCGAATCAGCAAGTATACATACACTGGTACGACAGCCACGACGATTTTTATACCGGCGGTGTTGAATCCCCATATCAAATATGCAAGTGCGAAAGCTATTGATGGAAGAAAAGCGGCGTTTTTTGTTTTTCGATTCATGGTACGACCGTGCAGTCTACTATAACAAATCGCTAGTGCTTGTCATAAGGTACTCCAGCAAGCGGCTTCACGGTACAATGTAGGTATGGCAGACATACGAGTATCAACCGGACAAAAACGTCAACTATCCGATATTACCGAGGAGGTTTCGAAAATTGTGCCTGCATCCGGTGTAGGTTTGATACACATATTCGTGAAACATACGACGTGCGCGGTCACGACGATAGATTCCGACCCGGGGATCGACCTGGATTTGTTTGATTTTCTGAATGGCATCACGCCGGAAGTGCGTTGGCGGCACCCGCACAACCCGGCCCACGCGCCGGCACATTTGTTGTCGAGCGTTATCGGCCCGGATGTCAGCGTGCCGTTCGCCGACAGCCATTTGCAGCTGGGCACCTGGCAGCGGATAATACTTATCGAACTCGACGGTCCGCGCGAACGGAATGTTTCTGTAACCGTTCTTAGCGGCAAATAAACTTACCCACAGGTGATAACTACGGCTCGCGATTGACTACTGCAAACTTTTGTAGTGCAATAAAAATCATGACAGCAGGTGAAAATGGACCGGCAGTGCCTGTAGGCGGCTTAGACCGCGTTTTGGGTGACGACACGGCAAATGTGACTGAGCTGTTGCGCCTTTGGGGGATAACATCAGCGCTTACATTAGGCGTAGGCTATGAGCTTTATCCAACTCTGGAAGAATATATACAAAAATATAGACCGCGATTAGCGCACCGCATGGCAGAGCCAAAACACTTAGGCCGCATGGCGCGCAGCCGTTTGCGAGATGCAACCGCCGAACATCAAACAGAAGTGGCCCGGGTAGAAGCGCAGAATAGCGGGTTATACGAAATATGGCTCGATAGGGCATCCGACATTTGTATCGAAGCCGGCGGACTGGCGATTCTGGCAGGCGATGATGAACTTGCCGAATCATATCTGACTAGCCCTATAGTTCCAGCAGGCGCGGCGAGCCGATCGGACTTGATAGCTTTGGCGCTTTTGGCACGCGGCGATGAAGCCCGGGCAAAACCGGTATTGTTACGGCACGAAGGTGGAATTTCAGGCTCTCATATCAATAATCTCATGGCTGCATATTGGCAGAGCGGTGACGATGATTACAGGCGAGCTTTACTGCACAGCATTGGCGATCGCCCGCTGCTGACGGCAAGAATATTCCGCCGCGATCTTTCGTTAGGAAACAATTCGTTTTATGAACTGTTAGCAGCGGCCAATAACGAATATGCCCACGCTGCATTATCAGGAATGATGATAGCTCATGATCCAGGTGTCGTTGAATCTGACGAAGCCAGACGATTTCTAGACAGCGTCATCGGCAGACTCGCACCGCCGGCTAAAAAAACGCAGGGGCCCGTAGATCGCATTACCGGCAGAGCTAGGGAAGACAGTATATTTGACATTTTTGGCGTGGTCGAAGAAATTTTTGATACGGTAACAGGAGGTGACTTCGGAACTGAGCCTACCCCGGCATATATTCGATGGCGCAATCATGCCGCTGATGTTTTGGCCGTGCTTGGTCCTTATCTAAGAAATATCGAGGGTTACGATGCGATAGCCGGTGAAGTTGGTAGTTTTGCTGGAAAAAGAACTATCTTGCTTAAAAATGTTGCGCTTCGATCAGAGCTCGGCGATAAATCCGCGAGCACGAGCATCTTAGCCAACTCAAGCGCCGCAACTTCAAAACACGCCGGACCTGCATATCGTCACGTGCTGCGGGACGACGGACCGACTGTGGCGATGAACTATCTCTGGAATCTCGATCCCGGCATAAAAAGAGTCGAAATATATCACACGATTGTCGCATTTGCGATGCAAGGTGTTTCAATTCGCGGGCTTGTGGATTTTCCGGATCTTACAGATAGGTATGGACCGCTGCAGAATTTGTATAAGCAAGCCGCCGACATGGTTATAGACGCAGGTTCGGACGCTGGACGCGTCATGGAAGCCTCGGCGCAGCTCGCCGGAGCCGAAGCGTTAGTGGCCGACATCGGATCGTTAGAATTTGTCAACGTTGCCGGGCTTCAAGATTTGATTACGCGAATTCGTGCGTTGAACGATCCGGAAATTGAAGCTCGATTACTCCAGGCGCTGGTTAAAAAAGAATCTGAGGATTAATGGCCATGTTGCAGCTGGTCACCGAGCGGCGGATAATACTGATAGAGCTTGATGGGCCGCGCGAGCGGCAGCTGAGCGTAACCGTAATACATGGAGGGTAAGCGATGGACGACGAAGACGAACACGAATCGGAAGACGACGCTTTGGAAGAATCGCGTTTAGGCGGAAGCAGCATGTTTCATCCGGATAGCGACGAAGAAAAACTTGAGGGAGACTACGATCCGCCTGCGGCACCAGCGCCCGGTGCGAGCGGCGCACCCCTCGACGATCCGGCGACTGATGACGGTGTCGAAGAGGATGAGGCGTACGGTGAAGCATACGGCGAAGGCTACTCTGCGGCAACCGACGCTGACGATCTTGAAGAAGATTCAGACGATGCGCCAGCCCGGCCACTCGATGGGTACGACGAATCCTAAATGCAGTATGCCCTTAAGACTTGCGATTAAACAGTTGCGAATCAGAAGTTTCGTAACTTTTTTCATAACCTGGGGAAAGTGGGGCTCGGCATTTTGGGGTGTTAATGCAGAGCCACCACTTGGGCAGCATGTACGTTTGGCTGGGCCAAACTTGCCCCACCGGTTGCAGACCATCACAACAGACGTCCCCGCGCGCCATGGTTAGCCGTTGTTGCAGTTTTGCTGCCGGCTAACGGCGCTCCGTGCTATCCGGTTACGGTGAACACCTGCTCCATGCCCATGAGTACATGAGGCATGCCAGTCTTGTCGTCCGGGAAGAAACACACCCAGACGTATGTCCCCGGCTCAGCTGGAGATTGATGTTAACCGCCACATGTGGCGACATGGCATCGACTCCCGCGACCGGATTTTCTGATAGCATCGGGCCCTTTACGTTCTGCTTGAACGCATTAAGGACCTGGGTATTCGTCGATCCGGGCTTAACCTTGAACACAACCGCTTGATGAAGCTCGTCAGTGGTGTTCTGCACCCTTAGCCAGCCATTGTGAATCGTATTGGGCTGAGCGCCAGGCGCAGGCGTAATGGCGAACCGGCTCATTCCGGCAGATGGTTCGACCATTTTGAGCGACTGGTCAACTGCCGGCAACGAACCGGTGCCAGTGTGACCGCTGACATCTAGTTTTTTGATGCCACCGTTCCCGAAGTCGCCAACGTAGTACTGATTGTTTGGCAATACCTCCTGCATGCTCAGTTTGCCCTGAGTTGTGCCGGGGTAGCCACCGTAACCGCGAGCGTGGTCGTTAATCCACTTCATTGCGGCGGCGACAGCAAGCAGCTGCGCCTTGGTTTTCGGTTGCTGCCCGAACGCGAACTGCAGGTGCCCTATGAACTGACCCATCGTCGTTCCGTTGTCGAGCGTGATGAGCACGTTGCTTGATTGTGGCCCGGCTTGATTCGCGAACTGGAGATTGGCGAGTCCGGGGGCCACCGCCTTAGGTACGACCGTGAGCTGCTGCCCCTGCGTCTCCGTAACGGTGACGCTTGACGGCTTCATCGTCGCCGGTGAAGCTGACAGCGATGACGTTGACGAACCGCCGCTGCTGCATGCTGCTGCAATGAGTGCGGCAGCGATAACTGCCATTACTACACGACTGCGTCTCAATAGAGACATACGGATCCCTTCCGGGGTAGGACAAAGGCCGCTTGTAGCCTTCGTACTGCTGCATTGCAACGTAATGCCTTGTGGGCATCGTTACAACAATTTTCAGTGTATTGCAAATACCTATGGGCGTCAATGTAGGTTGCTTGCAACAACATAATTCAAGCAGTGGGCCATCTAAACGATCAATTGGGCTTATGAAACGCGCTGCAATTCATCATAAAAATCCTTTTCAAACATGCCATTGTCGTAGGCCAGATTGACAGTCGCGTGCAGCCCGCGCAGCAATGATGATTCGGTTGCGCCAAACAAAAGTTGGTGAGCCGGGCATTTCAGCCGTGGACCGATGATGGGTACGTCGATATCATCAGGTTCCTTGCGCAGAGGAAACAGCCTACCCCCTGCACCATCTGCCAGCGCATACCTCAAACCTCTTCGCACCGCCCGGACACCGCGAGCAATCGTTACATCCCAGAATGGCATCAATCCGAATTCATCGATGTGCTTCGTAGCCATGCCGGTTTCAACGACAGTGAAACCATGGGTTATGCGGGCTTTTCTTTTAGCTCCGAACCTGGCGGTGAATTCGCCGCATGCTAATGCACCGACACTGGCTTGCACCAACCAAGAGCCGTGGGAAGGCAAAAAGCCGCCATCAATAATAAAATCTTCATCAGTGATACCCGCCTGCGGATCGTGCTCGCTCAGCGCAGTGTAATTAGTCAGCGCATAGGAGTAGTGCGCATCATTTACAGCGAAGAGCTCTTCGGCCGATTTTCGCATTAAACTGCGCACGTTTGTTTCCAGATCACCAAACGGGTCATCCACCCCGGTAATTAACGGCTTCGTCTGCCGAAAGCGCGCTTCATTTCCGTTGCCGGCAACCGCGTTTTCGGTCTGCAAATATATCGCTGCGGCCGCCAGCGAATAACGGCGCACTTTCCGTAATGCGATCAAATCTAAATTTAATCCAGCTTCCAGCGCCGTTATAGCAACATCCGGCGGCTCTACGCGGCCGATATCAGCCATCAATATTTTTTCGGCATGTGCCGCAACGACCGGGCATAGCTCGTGCGGGCCGGCAACTTTCTGGGCCATACAAATATACTATGCTATATTTGTCTAATTTTTAAATATAAGTTTGGCCGGTTGCGATTGGCGTACAATGGAACTGATGAAAGAGGACAGGCAAGCGGCATTCAATAGCGCCTATGAACAGCTCAATGCTGCGCAAAAGCTGGCGGTCGATGCGATTGACGGGCCGGTCCAGGTGCTGGCCGGGCCGGGTACCGGCAAAACACAGCTGCTGGCCGTGCGCGCCGGCAACATTCTGCGCAAGGACCAGACGATGTTGCCGAGCAATATCCTGTGCTTGACGTTTACCGACGCGGCGGCGGCCAATATGCGCGAGCGACTTATAAATCTTATCGGGCAGGATGCATATCAAGTGGGAATTTTTACTTTCAATGCGTTCGGGTCATGGATTATGAGCGCGTACCCGGAATACTTTTTTGACTGGCGCGAAGCCGCCACCGCCGACCAGCTGACTACCTATCGCATCACTGAAAACATTCTTGAAAAATTGCCGGGCGATCACGTGCTGGCCGGGCAGGCGCACGATGGAACCTTTTTTGCCCTGAAGCAACTTCAGAACTTTATCAGCGATTGTAAGCGCGCCAACTTACGCCCGGCGGATGTACGAAAATTACTGGAAACCAATAAGGCCGCGTATGAAAAACTTATCCCGATAATTATCGAGCATTGGCCGGCAACCACCCGCGGTAAGGAAGCTATCGCCAAAATCCGCCAATGCGTGCGGGCGCTGGAACCGATGACACCGGACGAGCAGCCAGTCAACGGGATGACAGCCGTCGGCGCATTGATGATGTTAGAGCTGCACGCCGCGGAAGCCGAGGCCGAAACTTTGCCGCCGGCCGGCCAGTCAAAGCCGTTCACCGCCTGGAAAAACAATTGGCTCGAGCTCGATGAAAACAAACAGTTCATATTCAAGGCCGCCAAACACCATGAAAAACTGCTGGCCGCGGCCGATGTGTACGAACAGTACCAGCAAAAACTGGCCGAACAAGGTTTGGTCGATTTTAACGATCAAATCATGACCGTACTGACGGCGCTCGAAGAACACGATGAACTGCGCTGGAATCTTCAGGAGCGTTTCCAATATATTATGATCGACGAGTACCAGGACACCAACCGAGCGCAATTGCAGCTGGCGCGATACATCACCGATGCGCCGATACATGAGAGCCGGCCGAATATTTTGGTCGTCGGCGACGATGATCAGGCGATTTACAGATTCCAGGGCGCTGACATGAGCAATATCGACGCATTTAATGCTGCGTACCGCGAACCATTACTGATACCGCTGTTGGAAAATTATCGTTCGAACAAATCGGTACTGGGACGCGCCCGGATAATCAGCACGCAGATCGAATACAGCCTGGAAAAACAGCAGGGCGTCAACAAAAAACTTGCCGTAACAGTCGAACAAACCGGCGCAGGTGTTATGGTGCACGAATTCAGGCACGAAAATGAACACTACGCGTGGGTGGCAAGTGAAATTAAAAACATCGTAGCCGATCAGAAAGTCGCCGTATTGGCGCGCGAGCGTTCGCAGCTGGATGCACTCGTACCGTACTTACGTCATCTCGACGTGGCGATGGATTATGAACGGCGCGAAAATATTTTAGAACAGGAACACATCGTGGCCCTGTTAACGCTGGCCCGTCTGGTATTTGCCCTGGAGCAACAACGGCTTGATGACGCCAACGCGCTTTTGCCGGAAGTCTTAAGCCACCCGATGTGGCACATAGAACCGGCTGACATCTGGAAAGTCGCACGATCTGCCTACCGGGAAAAACGATTTTGGCTGGACGTTATTTTCGATCAAACTGACACACCTTTGCTCGAAGTGGCAGATTTTCTCATCGGCATCAGCCAGCAAGCCGCACATGTGCCGCTTGAACAGCTGCTCGACGCGCTGATCGGCATAACCGAACCGGCCGCCGCCGACAACGAACAGGAAGATTTCGCCGACGAAAAACCGGTACAGCTCTCCGCCGATTTTACATCACCGTTCAAGGCTTACTATTTTGGCGACAAATTATTTGACAAACAACCCGCCGAATATTTGACGCTGCTATCCCATGTATCATGCTTGCGCCGACACTTGCGTGATTACCAGCAGGGCAGCGATTCCATTTTGCGCCTGAAAGACCTTATCGAATTTGTTGATGCCTACACTCGTGCGGGATTGGTCATGCTCGACACGGCGCCGCACCGCGAACACACACACGCCGTGCAGTTGATGACGGCGCACAGGGCGAAAGGTTTGGAATTCGACAGCGTGTTCGTTATCGGCCTGGGCGAAGACGTTTGGGCGAAAAACAAAGGCGGCAATTCGCGTTTCAGCTACCCGCGCAATTTGAGCGAGATAAAACCAAGCGACAATACCGACGACGACGCGCTTCGATTACTGTTCGTTGCCATGACACGCGCCCGCCAGAACTTGCATATGTGCTACTTCAAGCAATATGAGGATGGCCGTCAGACACAACCGTTTGCACCGTTGCTTGCGCTTGATGCCGATATCGATACGCCCGCCGCGCCGCGGGACATTACCGCACTCGCCAAACAGTACGAACAACGTTGGCTGCGGGTACACGCCAGTCTCGATCACGCCGACAAACATGCCTTATTATCCGACCAGCTCGACAATTATCATTTGAGTGCGACGCACTTCAACAACTTCCTTGACGTAACCCGCGGCGGTCCGCTGTATTTCCTGACACAGAACCTGCTTCATTTTCCAAGCAGCATGATACCGAGCGCCATCTACGGCTCGATCGTCCACGAAACGCTTCGCCGCGCGCACGAACAGGTGTCCAGCGGCGCAAATCCGACCGTTGATTCACTGGTCGAATATTTCTCCACGCGATTACGCAGCCAACCGCTCAGCGAGCACGATCTGGCACGGTATCTGCATCAAGGAGAGCAAAATCTTTCGAACTATCTGGATGCTACGCTCGATTCGTTCGATACATCGCAGCGCGTGGAAGTCGATTTCAAATATCAGGGCGTCGTCGTCGAAAACGCGCGCTTAAGCGGCTCACTCGACCTCATGGATTTTGACGAGCCGAACAAATATATCATCGTCAGCGACTACAAAACCGGGCGGCCAAACAGCAAGTGGGAAGTGCCGCCGAGCGCCGAGGAATACGAACGTACCAAACTTCACCACTATCGGCACCAGCTATTATTCTACAAATTACTGATTGACGGCTCGGCCGATTGGGGTAAGCGCGGCTGGCAGGCAAGCCGCGGCG
Source organism: uncultured Candidatus Saccharibacteria bacterium (assembly GCA_963742655.1). Taxonomy (GTDB): domain Bacteria; phylum Patescibacteriota; class Saccharimonadia; order Saccharimonadales; family UBA4665; genus JAICLK01. The sequence continues at coordinate 113,497 of CAVUMM010000006.1, read as the reverse complement.
TGTTGCGCTATGTCGAGCCCGATCAATACGGCAAAATCCGCGTGCTTTCGCTCGAATACGATTCGTCCGAAGTCTCGCGTATGCGTGAGCTCATCGCGGTCGTCTGGGAAAAAATAATGGCACTGGATTTTCCCGACACCAGCAGCTACGAACCGACCCTCGACGGCACAAAACGATTCGAGCAAGATTTGCTTGAAGGCAAGGTGTAATTATGGCCGAAAAAGCGCCCAAAGACGAAAGCCTCATCGGCCGTACCCTTGATTTGTCCATGAAACTTGCCAAGTGGCTGATCGCCAGTATCGTTACAAAAGTCTGAATCGTCAAAATTCCTTCAGCTAGTTTTGTTACAATAAAAACGTAAAGATTTATGGATGGCAGGCAGTAATTTATGATTGTCGATATCATCATCGTGTGTTTGCTGCTCAGCGCGCTGATGCGCGGCAGGGAGCTGGGTTTTGTCAGGCAGATCTTTTCGGCTGCCGGCTTTTTTGGCGGGCTTTTTTTGGGTGCGATAATCGGGCCAAAAATCGTGAACTTGACGCATACGCAGATATCGCGCGCACTTCTTACATTTGTTATCACGTTCGGATTTGCCATGCTGCTTTTGACCATCAGCGAGTTGCTGGGGTTAAACCTCAAGTTACGTTTGCAGCATCATTTGCAGCGTTTGAACAGGGCAGACATTTTATTGGGAGCGTTTGCCGGCGCGGTGACGCTATTGATCGCGGTCTGGCTGATCACGCCGGTGCTGGTGCGCCTGCCGTTTCCGGGACTGCAAAATGCCATCCGGCAATCGGCAATCGTGTCGCATCTCGATACCAATTTGCCGGCGGCGCCGAACGTCGTAGCCGGACTCGGACATCTGATTGATCCGAATGGTTTTCCGCAAGTTTTCAGCGGACTTGAACCAACACCTCCCGCCAATGTGAAGCTGCCAACTAGTTTGGGAGCCATGCTGCCGGCCACTAAAGCAGACGAGGCATCGGTGGTAAAAATCGAAGGTCAGGGATGCGGCGGCGTGGTTGAAGGTTCCGGCTTCGTGGCCGGGGACGGGTTTGTTGCGACCAATGCCCACGTAGTAGCTGGCATTAATCAACCTTATGTATTGGACAGCAATGGCACGCATTCCGCCACGGTCGTTTGGTTCGATCCCAATCTGGATTTCGCCGTCCTGCGCGTCAATAACCTGGCAGGCAAAACGCTTGGCATCAACACCGCTCATGTCGCGGCCAAAACCCCGGCTGCAGTATTAGGCTACCCCGGAGGCGGCAACTTTACGGCTGGCCCGGCAATGGTGCTGGATGAATTCACGGCCGTCGGGCTCAATATTTACAACCAAGGCTCGACCAGCCGCTCGGTGTATGAAGTAAAAGCCAACATCATCCCGGGTAATTCCGGCGGACCGCTCATCGAGCAGGATGGTTCGGTCATCGGCATCGTATTTGCAGAATCATCCACCTACAATCAGGTGGGGTACGCCCTTGCCATGCAGAAAGTCGTCAGCGAACTCCACCAGGCCGAATCGTCCAACATACCAGTCGGCACCGGTTCGTGTGCCGAGTAAATCACGCCGCCAAGTCTGATTCGGCAGGCGTTTTGGGGTCTTTATCTTCATCCATGCGTTTGAACTGTTCGTAACGAAACGCCAATGCCGGCTGATAGAGAAAGCTCAGACATGTGCTGGCGATACTGCCGATAACCGGAATTATCGAAGGCAGATACAGCAGAACCGCTACCCCTAAAATACCCCAAATCCTGTGATAACGCTTATAGGCCGCATTGCTGGCACGCAACGAATCGAATACACCCATATCCTGATCGATCAGAAAATAAGGCGCCATAATAACCCGCGGCAGCAGGATGAAAAAGGGCACGATAAATAGCAGGAGCGCAAAGAGCAATGCAAAGGACATCACGATCCCCAATCCCAGCAAACGCCAGAAAAAATGTAGTCCGCGCGTAACGGCATCACCGGCGGATAACGTTTTCCGGCGCACGCCATTAACCTGCAGTAAAATCACGCCAGGTGCGACCAACAAATCTGCGATAATGCCAATCAGTCCGAGCGTTAAAAATGATCCGTTGAACGATAACCCGCCGTTGACATTAGACTGCATAGCATGAACGAATTCACCGACGAGCGAAAGTACCAGAGGTATGCCAAGCAATAACAAGAAAGCCGCAAGGTTATCCATGATAACCCGCGTGCTCGGCTTGAAAAGCTCAAACGCGCCCGGCAGCCCGGACGATGCGGACGATTTGCGAAAATTGTTTGATTCATTAGACGGAGCAGCCGGTTCTCGGTTCGCCGCATCTGTTTGCTTTGCCATACTGGACCCCCTTTGCAATTCTTCAGCTAAACTCAAGATAACATACTCAGGGTTGGCATCATAGCTGGCACCGTTGGTTGATGAGTTCATCAGCCCGATCAAACTGTGATATGGATCAACGCAAAGTTGAATTATCAGAATGATATAATGGGCCCAATGCCGCAATCTAAAAAGAAATCAAGCGCAAAAAAAACTATGACGCTAGATAGGATGGTGCCATGGCTGCTGGTAGTCGGCGGCTTTATCGGGCTGATTTGTTCGTTTATCATTTCACTCGATAAATTGAAGCTGATACAAAATCCTAACTTCCGGCCGAATTGCGATCTGAATCCGGTTGTCAGTTGTTTGAGCGTCATGTCGAGTTGGCAGGGATCAGCTTTTGGTTTTCCGAACCCGTGGATCGGTCTGGTCAGCTTCGGTGCCTTAGTCACTGTAGGTATGGCAATATTTGCAGGAGCCAAATTCAAACGCTGGTTCTGGATTGGAATAGAGTTAGGTTGTGCGTTAGGACTCATTTTCGCCTATTGGCTGTTGTACGAAAGCGTCTATCGTATCCACGCGCTGTGCCCGTATTGCCTGACTGTTGACGTCGTTGTTATCACCCAGTTTTGGTACGTCACACTGTATAACGTTCGCGAGGGGCATATCAGGCTGCCGAAAAGCTGGACGCGCGCGGCAAACTTCGCTCGGCGGCATCATTTCGACATTCTAGTGGTATGGTTTCTGATAACCATAATCCTAATACTTAAGCATTTCTGGTATTATTACGGTAAATACCTTTAGCAATACACCGCATTCCTAACCAACAAGGAAACAAAACGTGTCAGACAATACAGAACGGGATATCGTCACCAGAACGGTCGAAGCGCCGGCAGAGTTGCTGGACAAAACACTGACCACCACGCATGACATCGGCCGACGGCTGAACAACGACAAAACCGTCAAACGAACCAAGAATTACTGGCGGTCGCTCGGCCCCGGTTTGACCACTGGCGCGTCCGATGATGATCCATCCGGTATCGCTACTTATTCGCAAGCCGGTGCACAGTTCGGCTTTCAGCTGTTGTGGTTGGCGGCTTTTACGTTTCCGCTGATGTCCGTCGTGCAGGAAATGTGTGCTCGTATCGGGCTAGTGACCGGCCGCGGTTTGGCGGGCAACATCCGAAAGGTTTATTCGCGAAGGGCATTGAATATCTGCGCGATTTTGCTGTTCGCTGCAAACGCTTTTAATATTGGTGCGGATTTGGGGGCGATGGCTCAAGGCGTCAGATTAATTTTTCCACATTTAAGTTACGCGTTTTTATTGGTTGGATTTACTGTTGTGATGGTAGGATTGCAGATTTTTACGCCCTACGAACGCTATGCCAAATATTTAAAATGGCTGGCCATGGTACTGCTCGCGTACATTTTGTCTGCTATTTTGGCGCATCTGAACTGGGGTAACGTACTGACACATGCCATCGTACCCAATATTACGTTCAGTAAAGAACAGATACTGTTAATCTGTGCAATTTTGGGAACGACAATCTCGCCGTATCTGTTTTTCTGGCAAACCTCGCAAGAAGTAGAAGACAAAATCTCCCAGGGCAAAACAACGCTCGCAATGCGCCAAGAGGAAATTTCCAAAAAAGAAGTGCACAGCATGCGTGTCGATGTATGGTCGGGGATGTTGCTCTCAAACCTGGTAATGTTTTTCATTATCGCGGCATGCGGCGCGCTATTGTTTTCGCACGGCATCACCAATATAACGTCAGCTGCGCAAGCTGCCGAAGCATTGCGGCCATTTGCCGGCTCGTCAACGTATACGTTGTTCGCTATTGGCATCGTTGGCACGGGCCTGCTGGCGATCCCGGTATTGGCCGGATCCAGTTCGTATGCCATAGCCGAAGCCTTGAAAAAACAGGGGAGTTTAAGCAAAAAACTCAAACAAGCATATGCATTTTACGGTGTGATAATTATATCGATGCTAGTTGGTCTGTCTATCAACTTTATCGGCATCAACCCGATCAAAGCATTGATTTACGCTGCAATAGCCAACGGTATTGTTGCGCCTGTCGTATTGGTATTTATTTTGCTGATAAGCAGTAACAAGCAAATAATGGGTAAGTGGGTCAACAAACCTGTCACTTCGGCCCTTGGCTGGCTCATTACCGGCATAATGGCAATTGCGGGCGTCGCCGCCATTGTGTCGCTGTTTTAAGTTTGATTAAGCATTACTATTTTTGGCTTAGCCATATAATCATCGTTACTTTCTCAGAAAGACATCCATTCTGTTGCCTTGATGCAAAAGAAGGTAAGGAATTCTATTCATTACGCAACGCGTCGATGGGATCTTTGCGGGCGGCTTTAAGCGCCGGGATCGTACCGAACACCATGCCGACAAGCAGCGACACGAACGTTGCCAGCAAGACGACCTGCCAGCTGATAAACGGTGTCAGATTCGTGAAGACGTGCAGTAAATAGTCGACCAGGAACGCCAAAAGTATCCCGACGATTCCACCGGCTAGGCTCAAAACGGTAGCCTCCATCAAAAACTGACTCAAGATTTGTTGATTCGTCGCGCCGAGCGCCTTTCGAATACCGATCTCATGCATGCGTTCAGCCACCGAAACCAGCATCACGTCCATAATACCCACACCGCCGACTAACAGTGATATCGCCGCCACTCCGCCGACAAGTTTGGTGAGCAAATCCAAAATGTTATTGGTGACAGCCAGACTTTCATCCTGCTGCAGCACCGTGAATTTCTGCTGGTTCTGATGTTGTTTAAGAAGGCTGGACGAAATGTTGTTCACCACCGTTTTCGTCTGCGTCGGCTCGGCCGGTTTTGCCAATATTTCAAACGGCGTAAGATTATTTTGCGTCAGTGATTGCGCAGTGGAGTAGGGTATGAAAATCGCGTTATTAAAATCGGTACTGAATGACAACGGGCTGGTATCGAATTGATTGAATACTCCGCGCACAACGAAAGATTGACCCAAGAAATTAAATGAGTGACCAGGCGCATTGTGCTCGTGAAACAGCGATTCCGCCGCTTGATAACCCACGATTGCTATGTTTGGTTCATCGGTCACATCCGACCCGAAAAAGCTGCCGAAAGCCAAGTTTTGGTTAAGAATCGCCGGCAGGTTATAGGTCGTGGCAATGACCGGCACGGCCTGCGCATGATTGCCGATCCGCACACCGCCAGAGACCAAACCGAGCGGCACGGCTTGTTGCACACCCGCTGCCTGGCTGACCGTTTGCAGGTCTTGATTGCTCAGCGAACCGCCCGTAGTTACGTCCGGAAAAAGCGCTACACCGTTGATTGCGCCGCTATTACTGCGCTGTACCAATTGGCCTGGCCGCACGGTGATAAGATCATGGCCGAGTTGATTAATTTGCGCTCCGACTTGGTGTTTGATGCCTTCGCCGATAGCGACGACTGTCACGACCGATACCACGCCGATCACGATTCCCAACATTGTCAAAGCACTGCGCCACTTTGTGCCGCGCAACGACATCACGGCGTTCTTTATATTGCCTTGGGTGGCCGAACTCATCGGCGCGCGCCTTGCTTGCGGCGTGGCGCAGCAGTCTTACGTACTGGCTTCCGTACTCGTTTTTTGGCAGGGCGTCTGGGAGTGCGCAATGGCATCGGTTGGCCCGGTACGGCTTTCATGAGCGCGGAGATACCGGCCAAATCATCCTCGACGGTCGTGCGGGGAATTGAATACATGTCTTTGAGCGCCGTAGCCGCCACTTCGCCGAGCAGTGTCGATTCGTCCTGGATAATCGATCCGTCACGCATATAGACGACACGGTTCGCGTAGCGAGTGAGTTCGGGATTGTGGGTGACGAACAAAATCGTGTTGCCCATTTTGTGTACCTCACTTAGCAATTCCATGACCAACCGGCTGCCTTCGCTGTCTAGGTTACCGGTCGGTTCGTCGGCAATAATCAATTTGGGATTGTTTACCAATGCCCGGGCTATCGCCACGCACTGAACCTGGCCGCCGCTCAGCTGCCATGGGTAAAAATACTCACGTTCCTGCAGCCCTACGCGTTCCAGCATGCTGCTCGCGGTTTTTAGCCGGCGCGTCAATGTCATGCCTTTATATGCGAGCGGCAACGCCACATTTTCGAGCACAGTCATGCGTGTCAGCAAATTATATGATTGAAAAATAAAGCCGAGAGTGTCGCGCCGGATTTTAGCGCGTTGGTTGCTGGAAAGCTTTGCGACCGAGCGGCCATTCAGTTGATACGTGCCATGCGTTGGACGGTCGAGCAAGCCGATGATATTCATAAGCGTCGACTTGCCCGATCCGCTCGGGCCCATGATTGCCACGAATTCATTTTTGTCGATCGAAATGTTGACTTCATCGAGCGCTAGTGTTGTCGCATCACCAAAACCGAACAACTTACTGACGTCTTTAAGTTCGATCAACGCGGCCATAATTTTAGTTTAACCCTGTTTTCGCATAGCGGGCAAGGAGTAGGCCAAATTTTCAAGAATATTATTTACAACAACTAATTACTTTAGCTATTTAGGCGGAAAAAAGATCGACTCAAATCTTCTCAAATAACCGTAATGGTATGTACGGCACGCCAACAATTAACGATGAATTTATATTTTGTGTTCTAATCGTTAATACTGTGGGATTAAATTCTAGCAGTAAGTTTCGTAGAGACCTTTGATAGGCTGGTTGTTGCCATTATATCCTGCGTAATAACCTGTGTACGGCAAAGCGTAGGAGACAAACACGGCGCTAATGTAGCCATGACGATATGGCAGCCATACCCACCAATTATTATAAGAGCCTCCTGATGTTACCCTTCCGTGGGGATCGGACGATTTGCACTGCCATAATGCTGTCGGCGAATGACTGGTGCCCAAGTTGGAGACTTCCCCGCAATATGTTGACGCGCATCTGCGAACATTTACATACGAAGCCCAGACATGGATAGTTCTATATTGTTCAACAGATTGAGCGCTGCTTTGGTTGTTTTTGTGAATGCCAATCCACCCCACCGAGACAACTACAATCGCCGCCAGGACAGCCGTGAACACCTTTTGTCTAGTCTGCCATTGGCGCCACGAAACAGCTTTAGCTGCTGCCGATGCATTGCTGCCAGACTTACGCGCAACTTTGGCTTTGCTATTTTTTGATTTAGATTTTGCGTTAGGCATGATTTTTGTTCCTTTATCTACGCACAATAATACAACGCTTATGGTTTGAGAAGCAAGCTGCTTGATTGTGTATAACATATGTCGTGCCGAACTTTTATATCTTTCTGTATAATAAAAGCGTCTTCCGCGGAGAGATGACCGAGTGGTTGAAGGTGCACGCCTGGAACGCGTGTGTGCGGGCAACCGTACCGTGGGTTCGAATCCCACTCTCTCCGCCAAATTTTGCCGTATGTGTCTATGGGCGGCAAATTTTGATGTAACATTTTCTGGTTTCTTATTTATTTCGCCGCAAATATTATTTTATCGACAATTAAGCATTAATTTATTGATAATTAATATATTTTTTGCAATGACTATACTAATTATAATATAATTTATAATTATCAGAGGGCGAAGGATTAATTGGGGGTTTCACGTATGGAGAACTCGGCACTTAAAAAATTCTTGGAGCTTAGCTACGAAGAGCTCGAGGAACTAAATCTGAAGGCTCGGGCGCTGACTAATCCGGTGCAGGCTGAGAAAGAACATTGTAAATATCTGGCGGGCGAAAAGCGCGTCAAGGCGGTTACTGTCTGTTTCTCGGATATCGAGGGCCGGCTGCACATGCTTGATTACGACAAGAAATTTTTCCTGGACTCGCTGGATAATTTAACATTTGACGGATCGTCAATCAAAGGTTTGAGCGAGCTGCACGAATCGGACTTGCGGCTGCAAATCGACTGGACAAGCTTTACGCTTTTGCCGTCGGACATATTCGGTCCAGGCAAAGTAGTTGTATTCGCAAATGTCTGCAACCGCGACATGACGCCGTACGAGTCGGATTTCCGCGGCCAATTGCAGGCGTACGCCCAAAAGATTAAAGCCAAGGACGGCCTGGAAGCGTACATGGCGCCCGAGCTCGAAGGTTTTTTGCTGGCCGGCATCGACGCCGAACAGCATTACGACGCGCATCAGGGCTTTCGATTTGTTTCCACCGGCGGCTACTTCCATTCGTTACCGCTCGACGACTTGCGCCGTTTCATCGACACGACTGCGGAAGTCCAGCGCGCCATGGCGTTTAAGAACGAAAAAGATCACCCTGAAGTCGCGCCCTCGCAGTTCGAAATCAACTTTTCCTACACCGACGTCGTACGTGCCTGCGATCATGTGCAGCTCTACAAATTAGTCTGCCGGCAGGTCGCGATGAGCATGGGCATGACCGCCACGTTTTTGCCGAAGCCGATCCAGGGTATCAACGGCAACGGCATGCACACGAACTTTTCGCTGAACAAAAACGGCAAGAACCTTTTCTACGACAAAAAAGGCAAGGACGGTTTGTCGAAAGTCGGCTGGGATTTCGTAGAAAAGCTGCTCGCCAGAGCGCCGGAGCTTTGCCTGATTTTGAACTCGAGCGTGAATGCCTATCGCCGGCTCGATCCGAATTTCGAGGCGCCGAATCAAATTAAAGTTTCGGCCATCGACCGCGGCTCGATGGTGCGTATTCCGTTCGGCAACGAGCGCAGCGCCCGCATTGAAATCCGATCGGTCGCGCCAGACACCAACCCATACCTGGCGCTGCTTGCTATTCTCAAAACCGGCTTGGAAGACAAAGCGCCGAAACAGGACAGCAGCAAACGGCCGCGCGTTCGCTTTTTGCCCGGCACCATCCAGGACGCCATCCGTATTTTCAAATCCAGCGATTATATCGCTGACATCATCGGCGAATCCGCCAAGCAAAAATACCTGTCGTACAAGCAGGAGGTCGCCAACCGCAACCCGCGCGAGCTCGGCAACACAGTCAAAGACGCCGAGGTACTCTACCACCACGAAATCACCAACCAGCATTTGTGGAATAATTTCTAAGAAAATTTCGGATACAACCGAAAAGGGATTCACCACTTGACGAATCTTGCACTACTATAAAGGTATGCATCCGACACAACTGGAAATTTTGGACAGCCTGCGGCAGAACGACGCCAAGCAGTTTGCCGAACTATTACGCGATGTCGCCGAAACATCGGATAATTTGACGTACCACCTGAAGCAACTGCAAAAAGCCGGCTATATTGAGTCTCCCGCCAAAGGCGAATATAAGCTGGCCCAAAAGGGCATCGTCTACCTGAATAATAACCTCGAGCTTAATCATGATCTCTTTCCGACTGTTTCCTGCATGATAGAACTGCACGGTCCGGACGGAGCAATTCTAGTCATGCGAAAATTAAAGCAACCATACCTTGGCCAGCTGCACTTACTAACATTTGGCGTTATAAGTTCAACTTCGCTGCAAGCACAAATACAAGAATTCTTAGACCGATATCAAATCAAGTCCGATGAGCCCAAGTTTAAGTGCGTCCACCGCAAAAGGGTTCAAAGTAGTGGCAATCTGTATGTATTCGACAAGTTTTTCGTCGTTTTCCAGGGAAATTTCTCTGACTTCGAACAAGAAGTAGGTGACCGCCAGTTTCTGACCATGACTCAGGCAGAACTCTCCGAATCAACGCTAATGCTCAGTGCGACCAAGGAAGTGCTTGATCTCGACCGGGATAGCGGTTTCAGCGAAGCAACGTACACCGATTCCGCCTGAAAATTTAGTGAATAATTGTCCACCAGCTAAGTCACATTCCTGGTTTATTATCCAGGCATGGAAAAAATTATTGTGTTTGGAAGTTCCTGCAGCGGAAAGTCAAGTACCGTTGACTCCGTTCGAGAACGCAATGACGTTAGGGTGCCGAAACGGTTCGTAACAAGAGGCAATCGTCTAAGAGATAACTTGCTCGAAAATAGTCATGTTACTGACGCCTTATTCAACCGAATGGTCCTTGACGGTCAAATTGAACACCCGTGGCAACGCGACCTGGGCCCGGATAGCGGTATCGCTCAATATGGATTTGAACGAGTTGAAGAAAGGGGCGGATCGGTTGCGGTTTATTCCGGGAATAATGATTTTGTAAGGTCGCCGAGCGGAAGGCATTTGTTGGCTGCAGGCGCTTGGCCGGTGCTCATTCAAAGCGAGCGTGCCGTCAGGGAACGGCGGATGCTGGCACGATCACCTGATCTTGCTGACAGCGAGCGTCAAAAAAGATTAGGCGATGAGCCGACTGATCTGCTCGATATACCTGGTTTGGTGGTAATTGAAAACGTGCAAATTGATTTGCAGGGCGCTACTCTCGCTGCTAGGCTTTTTAATCACCTGATTGATATAATCCAGGAAGACAAACCACGCGTAGGAGAACTAGTAGTCAGCCATGCAGCCAGAATTTGCCGGTGCTAGCAGCACAAATAAGGGTCAATTCAACATTGCCGTAAAAGTGTTCTTAAGAGACAACGATAAATTGTTGTTGCTGCATGATGTATTCGGCGATTGGGATCTGCCTGGCGGCCGAATATTGCCTGATGAATTCGGAGGCGATATCCAGGATGCTATCGCACGGAAAATGCATGAGGAACTTGGTGATGATGTCAAATACCAAATCGGGAACCCGGTAACGACGTTTCAGGTGAATCGCATAGATTTTAAAACCAAACTTCCGGCGTTGATTTTTGGAGTCGGATTCTCGGCCACTTATTTAGGCGGAGTAATTCAACACGGACCGAATCATGACAAATATCTTTGGGCAGACGTAGCTGCGTTGAACCCGGATGATTACTTCCAGCACGGCTGGGAAAAAGGCGTTGCCGATTATCTTGCGAAAAATGAGCCGGCACCTGAAAGTTAGCGGTTACCAGGCGTCCGGTGCTTCAGTAAAAAGCTGCGGATATTTTGCTATCAGATCACCGAAAGTTAGTACACCCTGGGCTATCATTTGTTCCCGAGCGAGCAGCACGGACTCAAAGCTCTGAGCGAGCATGCGGTTGCGCACTCGATTTGCGTCTGACGTGTCGGGCAACACCGGCTCGCGCGAACTGGCAACGATGACATCGACAGACTCATGCCGAAACGCTTGCACTGCAACCACGTTATGACCGTCTATCGCCACAAGATTACCTTCGCCATCCTCACGAACGATCGGGGAAGGCGGCAACTTTTCAGGGTGTCCATTTTGAAAACACGAGAATATAAATCGAACAGTGTCTGGTTTGAGGAAATTCTGAGAGGGAAAAATCGTTTCTGCGACAACCAACATGTCCACAGTGTAACACCGTTGCTTCTTCAGGTGCGTTAGCATAAGCTACAAGCCTTGCTTAGTGATACAATTAACAGCATGTTAGCGGCGCAGTTCTTTATTTGGTGGTACGGTGAAGGCTGGCGCGACCAAGCGCGTTTGGGATGGCGGCGGGTTGCACAAACGTCCAGGGCTTTTTCGGCGCCGCTTCTGCTTAGTACGCTTTTTGCGCCGTGGCGGCGAATCGTCAGCAATCCGGGCGCCAGCCTGGAGGCCAAGTTGCGCGCGGCAGGCGACAATTTGGTGAGCCGTGCCGTAGGTTTCACCGTACGGATTCTCGTGCTCTTAACCGCAGCGGTGATGTTACTTTTGATGAGCATGCTGGCAGCCATCATGATTATCGTCTGGCCGCTCATCCCGCTGGCAATCGTCGCCGGAATAGTGAAAGGTTTGCTGTGATGGACGGGCAGCCGGAAATTTCACTTGATTTATCGAGCGAACGAGCGCGAAAGGCCCGGCTCGCCGCCAGGTTCGGACGCAGCGGTCTGCAGGTGTTGCAGTTCGGCATGGGCGCGTTCCTGCTGCTCGCGGCTTTGATATTGCTGTTCGAGTCATCGCGATTTGCATATTTGGCACTCAGCTTGGCGCTGATTTGTTATTCGCTAGCGACATGGTATAGCCGAGATCTGAAACCTTTAGCGCCGACCGGCGACAGCTTGGACGAGCGCCTCTCAGGCGAAATACTTGGCTTATTGCGACCTGGCGTACCGCTCAATCCAAGGATTGTCTGGCAGGCAATCTACACTCACTGGCAGGTGGGCTTTGTAACGAATCATTTACTATTACCCAAAAGTCTCGTGGAGCAAAATGTCAGCCCGCTTGAATCAGGCATGTTTGCAACGTGGCAGGAGGCCATGCGCCTGGCGGTCGCAACAAACAGCAGGGTGATTGAGCCGTGCCACGTTGCCGGTGCAATTTTGCGTTTGTCACCGAACGTGCAAACCACGCTCAAACAGATGAAACTCGGACCGGATGACCTTGATAACGTGATAGCCTGGCTGATGCGCGGACTGGAATCAATACAACGTGAACAGCCGTTCTTCGGCGGTGTGGGGCGCGATTGGGCCAACGGCTTTACGCCACGCCTCAACCAATTCGGATATAACATCAGCCAAGCCGTCGAACACAGCGGCGGACATTATGATTGGCTGGCAGCGTCGCCAAGCGTCGAAGCAATCAAATCGGCACTCGCCAGCGGCGCGCCGGCCGTCACCCTGATCGGCCCCGTGGGTGTGGGTAAAACTGAGCATGCTTCCGCGCTGGCTCAGGCTTTGCTAACTATGGATGACAACGCCCGCATCGCGCATCTGCAAATTATCCGGCTGCAACCGGCGGTTATCCTGGCAAATGCGCGCGGGCCAGGCGAACTGGAGCAAATCGTTCTGATACTTTTATATGAAGCAGCCCACGCCGGCAATGTGATTTTATTCTTCGACGACGCGCAATTGTTCTTTGGCAGCGGACCCGGTTCGTTTGATGCCACGCAGATTCTGCTGCCGGTCATACAAAGCCATTCGGTTCAGATGATGTTTGCTATGACGCCGAATGACTACCAGCGACTCAAAGTAAACAACGAAGCCTTCGCGGGCTTACTCACGCCAATTGTTTTGAATGACCGCTCCGAGGCTGACACCATGCGCATCGCCGAAGACGAAGCCCTGAATCTGGAAGGCAAACACCGCGTGATGATCGCCTACGAGGCAATTCGCGAAGCCTATCGCCTGAGCGGCCGCTACGAACAGGACATGGCGTATCCGGGCAAGGCCATCCGCTTGTTAGAACAGGCGACGACGCACGCCGACCAAAATGTGGTGACGGCATTGTCGGTCCAGCAAACCATCGAGCAAACGCGCGGCGTCAAAGTCAGCTCGGCCGCGCCGGTCGAAGCCGATAAGCTGTTGCACCTGGAAGACCAAATCCACCAGCGTATGATCAACCAGAGCCGGGCCGTGAGCGTCGTGGCTGCGGCGCTGCGGCGGGCCAGAGCAGGGGTGTCAAATCCCAAACGCCCCATCGGCAGCTTTTTATTTCTGGGGCCTACCGGGGTAGGCAAAACCGAACTGGCCAAATCCATCGCGGCGACATACTTCGGTGCGGAAGACAATATGATCCGGCTCGACATGAGCGAATACCAGCAACCGGAAGACGTGCAGCGGCTGCTATCAAATGGCGCGACCGACACCAAGAGCCTCATCATGGCCGCCCGTGAACAACCGTTCAGCGTGGTTCTGCTCGACGAAATCGAAAAAGCGCATCCGAATATTTTGAACCTGCTGCTGCAATTGCTTGACGAAGGACAATTGACCGACACCACCGGCCGGCCGACATCATTCAAAGATTGCATCATAATTTGCACATCCAACGCCGGCGCCGACACGATTCGCAACCGCGTGGCGCGCGGCGAGCCGCTGGAAAGTTTTGAGCAGGAATTCACCGACCAGCTGATCAATACCGGCCAGTTCAAGCCGGAACTGCTCAACCGATTTGATGAAATCGTATTATTCCGCCCGCTGAACCAAAGCGAGCTCGGACAGGTTGTCAGCCTGATGATGGCCGACATCAACAAAACGTTGGCCAACCAGAATATTTCAGTCGAGCTCACGCCGGCCGGTTCCGAAAAAATCGTAGCCGCCGGTTACGACCCGCGTCTTGGCGCCCGTCCGATGCGCCGCATGTTGCAGCGAACCGTCCAGGATACCATCGCCGCTCGCATTCTGGCCGGCCAGACCAACCCCGGCGACCACGTCGTGCTTGACGCCAACGATCTTAACACGCCTGCCGCTACGTTGTAACGCGCTGATAATTGACTGCCGCCAGCGCAAGCGCCGAAATAATAGCTTTGGTCTGCTTAAGATTTATGCGCGTCGTATCTAGACGGATTGTGGCCGGAAGGTCTTCGGCTGCATCATGTACTGAATCGAGCGACCAACTTTGCTCCACAATTTGTTCAACCCCGCCGGCTGTAGTGTCCTCATATGCAATGACGTGGCGCGGGTCAACGTAAACATATTTATCGCGATTACGATCAAGGAACCGGCGACGTTCGACATCGGCCGTTTGGGCTGCCAGCTGTTTGTTGGAAGGCTTTTCAATCCCGCGAGCGAATAAAATGCGGCGCGCCGCCTCTCCGGGTTCGCAATACACAAGCATATCCAACACGGGCGATTGCCATTTTCTCAACCGTTCGCGAGGATTGCGCGAATTTATAACCAGAATGTCAGATTTGCGCGCCACAGCGTCTTTAGTGATCTTGTCAAACCATACTTCTTTGGCATTTTGGGCCATGGTGGCATTGCCGACGACCGATACATAGCGCTCGACGAGATTGCTTTGAAGGTTTGGCCAATCGCGATCGGTAAACGCCGCATCCGCCCCGATGATACGTTTGAGTGCCGTATATAAATCTTGGGTTGCAATGTTTGGATCCTCAATATTCAGATCGTCGAAACCTAAGGTTTCAAGCGCGCAAACAGTCATGCGCCGAAAAAACGAGCCTGCATCCGCCTCATATACACGCCATCCATGATTTTTGAGTGCGGTGCAGATAGCATCGGTAGCTGTTGTCTTGGCAGTCTTGGACTCGCCATCAACCGTTAACAGCAGGGGCAATTTTGCTGTGGGAGTGTCAGCCTTTGGCATTGCAGCTAAATATACGGCGCGTTAGCCACCTCGTCAAGCGCCACTAGTAACTGCCGCCGACCGCGTGATAGGATAAAAACGATGACTAAGATTTATTCGTGGAATGTGAACGGCATCCGGGCCGTGTTGAAAAAAGACGTCTTTCTGCCGTTCGTCGAAAAAGAGCAGCCTGATATTTTGTGCCTGCAGGAAACCAAGGCCAAGCAAGGCCAGGCGGTGTTTGATCTGCCTGAGTATGATGAATTTTGGTACTCCGCCGAAAAACCCGGATACTCCGGCACGGCGATTTTCACCAAACAAAAACCGTTGCGAGTCATAGACGGCTTGCCGCGAGATATAATCGACAAGTTCAAGGTGACCGGCGATGTATACGGCGACCCGAATAAAGAGGGCCGGGTTATTGCTGCCGAATACGAAACGTACTATGTCGTTTCGGTGTACACGCCCAACGTCAAAGATGATTTATCACGCCTGAAAACACGCCACGAGCAGTGGGACCCGGCGTTTTTTGAGTACATGAAACGGCTCGAAACTTCAAAACCTGTTATTTTCTGTGGTGATATAAACGTTGCTCATACAGAGGACGATCTGGCTAATCCTAAAACCAACAAAGGCAAAAAGGGCTTCACCGACGAAGAACGCGAAGGTTTCCAACGCTTCATTTACGCCGGCTTCGTGGACACGCTTAGGATTTTTAAGCAAGGTAATGGCTTCTACACCTGGTGGAGCTATTTCGCAAATTCGCGAGCCCGAAACGTCGGCTGGCGCATCGACTATATACTGGTGTCCGAAGCCCTGCGCGATAAAGTCAAATCCGCCGAAATCCACCCCGCCGTCATGGGCAGCGATCACTGCCCAGTTAGTATTACAATAGATTTATAAGGTGTTATAATACACCGCATGAACGAAGAACTTATTAACGACCTGAAGCAATTTATCGCTGCGACTGTTACACAACAGCTGACGCAGCAGCTTGATGATTTACGCGGAGACATTAGTAATTTGCGAGGTGAAATGAGATCAAGTTTTAAAAATGTCGATCAGAAAATCGACGACCTCTCGCATTCTGTCGCTGATGCACTAGACAAATCCAACGACGAAACCGAAAAACGGTTAGATAATCACGAATCCCGCCTAACCAAACTCGAACCCAAGCCCGCGTAAAATTCGCCACGCACCAAACACGACATTCAAACTGAAGTATTACATGCCGCTTGACGGTATGACGTCATAGCGCTATAATGGTTATCATGAGTGTTTTAAGTTCTAAAACTACAATCTATCTGAACCCGCAGGTCAAAAAATTCATCCAGCACAAATCTGTAGCCGAAGGGCGTTCAGTGTCGGATATTATCAACGAGCAATTCGCTGACATGCTTGAAGATCTGCAGGATCTAAAAGAGATAGAAAAACGCCGCGGTGAGGATACGGTGCCATTCGAGCAAGTATTGCGAGAATTAGGAATAACCTATGACCAACTACGCAGTTGAGTTCACAAAAAGCGCACAAAAAGAATTAAACAAACTTCCAAAACAATCACAATTACGTATCGCAAAAGCTATTTTTGCATTATCAACTAATCCCAGAGTCGGCAAAGTCCGCCCGATGGTCGGCGTTAAAAGTTGGAGATTGCGAGTTGGAGACTACAGGATAATATATGACATTCACGACAAAAAATTAATTATATTAATTATCAAGGTAGGGCACCGACGAGAAATCTACCGAAAATAAAACCTTCCGCTGGGTGGCCTAAAACCACATGCCGAAGGTCTTAGTAAAATTCAAGCAAAATCACGGTAAAAGTCAATACTTTAACCGATCTCCCAAACCTACCAAAACAGATGTAAAAGTGCTACTATACCGCTAATTAACCATTTAGCCAACGGGAGGAGTGTACCGTGTGGGTCGGAACGGACGGGACAGTCCCGGAACAGATGGGGGAAATGTGAATTTGCGGTATTGAACTGGTCAGTGAATATGAGCGGCGAAGATTTGGGGTGGCAAATGGTACACTTGTTGTATGAAAAGTGATGGCGATACAACGATTCAGGAATTGCAGGAATTGGTTACAAAGTTTGCGGCGGATCGGCATTGGCAACGGCATCATACGCCGAAGAATTTGACAATGAATTTGGTAATAGAGGCGACTGAGCTGATGGAGCACTACGTGTGGGAGCGCGGCGGCGATCCGGATAAGGAAGAAGTGGCCGACGAGCTGGCCGACGTAGTGTTCAATATTCTGAACTTTGCCGAGCACGAAAACATCGACATCACCAAGGCATTTATAAAGAAATACGAAAAACTGCTCAAAAAATATCCGGTCGAATTGTTTCACGAGGGCCGCGACAGTCTGGAAGATTACCATCGCATCAAAAAGGCGTACCGCATCAAAAAGTACGAGGAGCAGTTGTGACGCCCGACGAGTTTACCATCCAGGAGCTATTTGTCGATGTCGGCGACGGGCATTCGTTGTACGCGCAGGAGTGGGGAAACGCCAAAGCCAAAACACCGATTGTGTTCGTGCACGGCGGGCCGGGCGGCGGCTGCAAGGACAAACACAAGCAGGGGTTTGATCCCAAGCGGCAGCGTGTGATTTTCTTCGATCAGCGCGGCAGCGGCAAAAGCCTGCCATATGGCTCGATCGAGCATAACACCACGCCGGAGCTGGTGGATGATATAGAAAAAATAGCCAAGCATCTGAAGATCGAACAATTCATACTCACCGGCGCGTCGTGGGGCCCGTGCCTAGCGCTTGTCTATGCGCTCAAATATCCAAATCGCGTCGCAACAATGGTGCTCACGGGCATATTTACCGGCTCGCAGTCCGAGATTGATTGGCTGAACAACGGCGGTTTTCGGGATTTTTTCCCGGATGTGTGGCAACAGTACCTCGACGACACGCCGGAGGCCCACCGCAAAGATCCCAGCGCATATCATGTCAATCAGGCTCTTGGCAGCGACGAAATTGCCGCCAAACGTTCGCTATATGCCTTGCAAAACATGGAAGCCGGCGTGATGAGCCTGGACGACCGCTATTTACCCGAAAATTTCGCCAATTACGACCCGACGACCGCCAAGATAGAAACGCACTATCTCGCCAACCGCTGCTTCCTGCCGGATCGATACATTTTGGAAAACGCCCACAAACTAAAGATGCCGGTTTGGCTAGTGCAGGGCCGCTACGACTTTGACTGTCCGCCGAAAACCGCGTACGAACTGCATCAAAAACTGCCGAAAAGTCAGCTGATTTGGACAGTCAGCGGCCACCGCGCAGAGCATGAAAACTGGAATATGATGCGCACTATTTTGCTGCAAATAGCAGGGGAGAAGTAATGTCAGAACTAAAGAAATTCGCCGTTTTCGATATTGATGGCACACTAATCCGTTGGCAGTTGTACCACGCCGTCGTCGATCGTCTGGCCAAAGCCGGACACGTACCCGAAGCAGCGTATAAAAAAGCCCGGGAGTCTCGCCTGAACTGGAAAAAACGCAATGGCGAAGAAGCTTTTCGCGCCTACGAACTTGAACTCATCAACGCATACGAAGCTGCACTACCCGAAATGCGAGTGGCTGAATTTCAAAAAGCCGCTGAATCGGCGTTCGCCGAGCACAAAGACCAAGTCTATATTTATACCCGCGACTTGATACGCGAACTCAAAGCCAAAGGCTATCTATTATTCGCCATTTCGGCCTCGCCGTATGAAATCGTTGAAATGGTAGCCAAATATTACGGTTTCGACGACAGCGTGGGCACCATGTACTCCCAGCAAGACGGCTATCTTACCGGCAAACTCAACCTTGTAGTCAACAAAAAGGCAGCCATTCTTAAGGAACTCGTCGCCAAACACGGCGCAACCTACGACGGCAGCATCGGAGCGGGGGACAGCGATAGCGACATCGAGATGCTCGACCTGGTTCAGCAGCCGATAGCGTTTAACCCCACCAGGAAATTGTTCCTGTACGCCTACACTTCGGGCTGGAAAATTGTGATTGAGCGCAAAAACATGGCGTATGAATTGGAGCCGGATGGTGGCACCTACAAACTCGCAGCCCCTAAAGACTGACGCAAGCCCGGCTGTCTGCATCCTGTATGGCTTTTGCGAGGGGCCGCGGATAGGCAGACGATTTGAAAGCGAACTGGGCCGCGCCGGATTTTCGGTCGAGCCGGATGTTTCCCGGGCTGATATCGTTGTCGCGCATTCCGGCGGATGTTTTTTGGTATCCGACAGCCTGCCGGCGCGCCAAGTAGTGATGATCGGGTTGACGCATTGGCCGGGCAAACCCATCGTGTGGTCGCTGATCGAAAAAAGCTGGAACGATTTTCGATTCCAGCGCGGCGCACGTAACCTGCGCGGGTGGCTGCACAAGTTCGCATGGAATCTGATTTATTTCTGGAATATGCCGAATAATCTGCGCATGCTGAAGGCTCGGAAACGCGGCGAATTTTGGCAGGCCAAACATCTCACGCTGATCCGTAATTATGAGGACAGCTTTTGCACGCCCGATGTCGCGAGCCTGCCGTTTGATCGCACCCCGACAATCGTCGAGCTGCCCGGCCAGCATGATGATTGCTGGCTGCGGCCGGAAAATTATGTGGATATTATAAAATCAGAGTATGACAAACGACTACTGGCACAAACAGGCAAGTGATACGCCGCTTTACCCGGATTTGCTGTGGAGCCGGCCGGAAAATAAACAGCATGCCGGCAAGCTGCTGATAATCGGCGGCAATCTGTACGGATTTGCGGCGCCGGCCGAAGCTTATCAAACAGCCTTGAAAGCTGGCATTGGCACGGGCCGCGTGTTATTACCCGACGCACTGAAAAAAACCGTCGGCCGGGTGTTCGAAGCCGGCGAATTTGCCCCCAGCACGCCAAGCGGCAGCTTCGGCCAAAAAGCTCTGGCCGAAATATTATCGATGAGCAATTGGGCTGACGGCATACTGCTGGCCGGTGATCTAGGCAGAAATTCCGAAACGGCCATTTTGCTGGAAAAATTCATCGAAAAATATAGTGGCCAACTTACGATTACTAAAGATGCGGCAGATTATTTTTCTAATACACCGCAAAAAATCCTGCATCGCCCTAACACATCATTCGTTATTAGCCTGGCACAGCTGCAAAAGCTGGCCGCAGCTGCAAAATTTCACAAAGCCATCACATTCGGAATGGACTTACTTCACCTCGTCGAAGCGCTGCATGAATTCACTAAAGAATTTCCCGCGGATATCGTCGTCAAACACCTGGAAAATATTCTGGTAGCGTCCGGCGGGCAGGTGAGCACGACCAAACTTTCCGCGGACAAAGAAATCTGGCGCGTTCAAACCGCTGCTCACGCGTCAGTATGGTGGCTCCAAAACCCGGGCAAACCATTCGAAGCGCTCACCACAGCCGTGCATGAGTCAATAACTAAATAAAACGTAAGGCAGCCCGTCGAGCAAAAAACCGCGGCGGACCACCGGGCCCTTCGTTTTGATAGGGTTTGGGCGCCAATACGTTCAGTGCATAAGCCGCAGCAGCACGACCCATGGCCCGGCGGCGAGCCGTATTACGCTGCTTATCGATTAAATCACGATTACTGTAGGGATGATCTGGCAATTCGGATACTTTACCCAATTGCCATGCGCGTTTGGCGGCAGCTCGCGCTTCAGAACGCTTACCGTACATAGCCAGTAAAATGGCATGTCGGCCTACGAAGTTAATCGTATATTGGTCGTCGTCCGGTCCATTAATCGCGTCTGCCAGATGATCACGGGCACGATCTACTACATTCCAGTTAATGAAGGTATCCCGTTCGGTAAACAATGCCTGTTTAAGCAATAACTGACCATACACCCCGGAACTGGCCCGGAATTCACGTATAGCTTCCGCGCCGTCGGTCCAACGCAACCTGTCATGAATTTGCACTGCGCTTTGGGCATAAAATAACGCATCTGAATGTTCGCCAAGCCTATCAAGACTGGCTGCAAGCCCGCTCGCTGCGTGCGCCTGCACCGAGCTGCCGTCCCCGGCAAGAGTAAAAGCTCGCAAGCGAGCTTCTTTTGCAAGTTCGTATTGTCTCTCACGATAATAGGCGTCGCCATCTACCAGCAATCGCTCAACATTCGGTAATTCTGCCCCGGCGGCTGTCATAGGCTACCCCTTGTGTTTTGCTCGAAGAACTTCTAGACTTTGGTGCCGCATGCCGGAGTTGAAGTGAAATGGGCTGTTTCAAAGGATTCCAAAGTTCCGCGAGTCTGCCAATTTTAATCTCACAATGGTGGGCGGGGAGGGACTTGAACCCTCACGTTGTTGCCAACACTGGATTTTGAGTCCAGCGCGTCTACCAATTCCGCCACCCGCCCGGGTTGGCTTTGTAGCTTTTAAAGGTATGCTGTCAGGGGTGTATTGTACTATACTTGCTAGGGAAGAACTAGCATAAGCTGTCTCCCCCTAAAGATTTTCATGTTAAATCCACTCTATCCCGCCGACAACGATAAAGACGACAAGAAACAGACGGCGGCCGAACCGCCGCACTCCGCTCGTCGACACAACAACCGTATTGAGCCGCTGC
This sequence comes from uncultured Candidatus Saccharibacteria bacterium, assembly GCA_963742655.1. Taxonomy (GTDB): domain Bacteria; phylum Patescibacteriota; class Saccharimonadia; order Saccharimonadales; family UBA4665; genus JAICLK01. The sequence goes on along the minus strand of CAVUMM010000006.1, from coordinate 91,664 downwards.
ATAAAATTCGCAGAGAGGCAAATCCGGCGGCTGATTTGATCCGGCAAAAAATCCAGTCACTATATACCAGCGAGCCGGACTCGCGACAAGAATTGCAGGAGGTCAAGCACGAGGAAAAGCCCTTCTCCAAACACCAGAAGTTCATGTACGATTTAAGCACTTCGGGCAAAAGCCTGGCCGATATCCAGACCGCCTGGCATAACTATTACGTAGCCTTGCCGGATGATGAAAAGCACGCAGTTTGGCGCGAATTCTACGAAAATAGCGGACACCAGTCCCAGTACCAAAAATTCGTTGCAGCCCAAAAACCCAAATCTGAGGCCGAACCAGTTCGCCAGGAGCGGCGAGATCTGACGCAAGCAGTCAACCCAAGCGCCCCGGTCGTTAGCGACCATACACCACCGGCCGCTCAGGACCACCGGACGGCAGCCGACATTAAGCGGCAGATCGTTGGCCGGGTAAGTGCCGGCGGCCAGCTAAAGGCCAAGCACCATGTGCAATCACTGCTGTTCGGGCTTGGCGTGGGCGTAATAGTCGTAATCATTACACTTTTCAGCTTTTTTAATCAGTATTTTATCGCGCCGTTTATACAGCCTAGCCGCGAAGCCAGCGCAACACCGTTGATACTAGGAAGCGACAGCATTTCACCATCAGCCACGCCGGAAGTAATCATCCCGAAAATTAATGTCGAGATACCGCTCGTGCTCAATATCGGAACAACGAATGAAGACCAGATTGAAAACGCGCTCGAAGACGGCGTCATCCATTATCCAACAACCGTGATGCCGGGGCAGCGGGGGAACGCGGCGTTTTTCGGGCACTCATCAAACAATATCTTTAACCCCGGGCACTACAAATTTGCCTTCGCGCTTCTGCACGATTTGGTGCCGGGCGACACATTCTATCTGACATACCATGGAAAAGCCTATGCGTATCAGGTTTACCAAAAACAAGTCGTTGATCCGAGTAATGTGTCTGTGCTCAACAATGTACCGGGCAAGGTAGCCACGGCTACGCTCATCACATGCGATCCGCCCGGCACGAGTTTGCACCGCCTGGTAGTGTGGGGCGAGCAGGTCAGCCCAGACCCAAATACCAATGTCGGCGGCAGTAATACGTCCGCAAATATTTCGCAAACCACGCAACTGCCGAGCAACGGGCCGTCGCTGTGGAGCCGTATGATGCACGGGTTGTTCGGCTGGCTATAAACTTTTAAGAAATTACTTTTGCTGGCAAAAGTAATGGAAGGATGAGTTTTTTGGGGAAAGGTAATGGAACCATTTGATATGAAGAAGCCGCATGATAAATAGATAAAGATGGAAAGGAGTTTGGGGTTGAGCTGGTTGCCCAATCAAAGTCCACATCATCTTCATCCGCTCATGCGGCTCCCCTCGGGCAATGAGACGCCGTTGCGGTCTCATCCTGTAATCCCCGAGGGACGTGCTCGTTTAGAAACTAGAAGGGTGGGCGAAAACGTCTTCTGAACGCGAGCACCATGAGGATGATCCATAGTGCTATGAAAAGCAGCGCGCAAAGAAAACACATCAGTGCAGCGGATCCATCATTTGTCGACAAGTAGTACGGTATGCATGCTATGCAAACAATAGCTACTATGCAACAAAAAATCGACCACTTCAGAAACGTTGTCCACGCCGCTGGCGCGGACGGTGGCGGATAGCCTCCCATACTTTCTCCTCAGTCTCCCGAAGCGAACTTAATAATTATATAACTTATGCTTATAAAAGTCAATAAACAGTCCCTTCACTCGACCATCTATTGGTCGGCAGGTGTGAGTAGAGCCGTGCTGGACAGCTGCGTGCTGGCGGCAGCGGTGGCAGTTTTCGGGGACGCCACCAGTGAGTACACGAAGCTATAGCCAGGGTTGAAGAACGCGTCGTAATTCGGATTTGCGGGCATCAACGTCTGTTTGTTAGTGGCATCGTAATCGAATACGACCAGCTTGCCGCCCGAAATATAATCTAGCCGGTCACCGTCCATCCAGGCAGCGTGAGCTTGCGGCTTGTCGAGTGTGGCATCAATTTTGTAAGTGTAATTTTGGTTATATTGCACGTCATACACGGCAAAGCTGTTGGCATGTTCGGCCACAATAAACTGGGCGCTGCTCGAAAACGAGACATACGTCGGACTTTGCAGCTTCAGCACCGTTACTGGCACCAGCGCGCTTTTGACCGGCGCAGCCAAAACGTCTAACGGATTCTGATAGACATACACTCGATTTTCGTTGGGCGAGCCGGCCACGATATACCACGAACCGCTGAACTGGGTTAAATCGAGCAAGTATGTACCGCTGCTGCTTTTCGTCACATTTCGGACAATGTAGCTATGATTATTCTGATAGAGCATGATGGCGGTTTGCCCGGCGGGAGCGGTATCGCTCGTCGCGTACAGCAACACGTTTGTGCCATAACTTTTGAACGCGAGGACATTTTTGAGCAGTGGTGTATTGGTCGTGTTGGATAGAGTCTCGAAGCCCAGCGCCTTGGTCGCCGGATTCAGCACGAAGTAATGATCGTACTGCTTATTTTGCAACGACAACTGCACCGGCGGAGAGATGTCCAGTGTCAGGTTAAGATTTACCGATTTGCTCGGTTGCTGCGTATCAAACATGATGTATTCGTACGTTTTGTCATATATATGTTCGAGAAGTACGTGCCGATTGTCGTTGGACCATTCGACGACTTTCAGCGCCTGGGGGGCGGATGTCGTGGGAGCTGTTATCTGATTGGCCGGCAAGTTGATGGTTGTCGTGACAATTTTTTTGGAGTTATTCAAATCAAGCAGTTTAAAATTGCCTGTTACGGAAGTTTCGAGCAGCAACCATCGCCGGCTGGGGCTTTGGCTGGCCTGCAGCGGACTTTTGTCGAGTGACGATTGGGTTTTGGTTACCAGGTTGGTCGGGAACAAAAACGGGTAGTCAAAACGCTCGACGCTGTCACCATCGACTGTAATGGCACGCTGCCAGGTACGATAACCGGTGCGTTGTATATTCATCACGTAGGTGGCAGCCGGCAACGACAGGCGCGTGTTGGTTTTGCCCGTGGCTTTTTTATCGTTATTTAAAAATATATTGCTGCCGCCGGGGTGCGATGAAACGAACACCAAGCCGTTCTGGACTATCTTGCCATGCTCCAGTCCAAATCCGGTGGCAATATATAAAAGCAGGCGCGCTGCGAGCAATATCGCAATTCCCACTAACACATAGCCGGTGATAAGCCGAACGACATGGGCTCGCTGTTTTTTGGGGTCAAGAAAATCCATAGATATAATTCAGGACATCCTCACATGAATGCAGTTTGTACAGAAATTTGAGCACCGGAACGTAGCCGTGCTTTGATGTACGGTGAAGCTAGGAGCGGAGTATTTCTGTGCAAAATGTGCCATGTGTGGGTGTCCCACTTTTTTTATTTTAGCGCGTCTACCTACTAGTTTGAAACTTTTGAGTCAGATTTTCAACAGTAATTCTTGGGTTTCACAATTCGTCGTTGTCATGACTTGCAGCCATGCGCGTGTCGGGTTAAGATTAATAGAACTCGCATAAGCGCAATATTTAGAGGGAATTACTTAAGCAGTGACAAAAATCAACAACGTAATCGAAATTAACGGTAAGCGCTACGATTCCCAAACCGGCGTAGTTGTGGGTAAAAGTTCCGCCCCGACGACAGCCGCGATGGTACCGAAGCAAGGTCGCCGGATACAAACCGTTGACGGTTTTATGCCCGCTTCAGCGCCTAAAGCAGCTAAGCCGAAGCACGTCTCGGCAATACCTGTCGCGCCGATACCGGCCAAGTCTTCCGCCAGACATACTGCGCATCATGGCGGCCAGAAATTGGCAGCGCACCAGCCTGAACACTCCAAAACACTCATGCGGCATACCGTTAAGGCGCCAGCTATCAAATCTCAAAAAGTGGAGAGCGTACAAGCGCCAGCCGACGTTGTTAAGTTTAGGCCCAAAGTGCTCGGCGTAAAGCCAAAACTATCATCTGACAACGTCGATGACGCCCGGGCTGAGCGCGCCCAGAACGTGCCCCGCAGCGGTCAGGTTATTAGATTCCAGCGGCAATCACAGATGCCAAGTCGACCAGTAATAGCAGCGCCGGCCACCCAGGCTGCGCTTATCGCGCCTGTCGCCTCAGTTGCCAAACCGGCAACATTGCCAGCTTCAGTCCCTTCACGTGGATTACCGGCACCGATACAGCGCACGCAAAACAACTTCGAGCAAGCTATCGCAAATGCCACAAGCCATGAACAACCCGAACATCGCGAAGCGACCGCCAAACGGGCTCGCCGCGGTATACGCCGCCATGTTCGCCTAGCCAGTATTTCAGCCATCGTGCTAGCAGTGTTATTGCTCGGCGGGTTTATCGCATATCAGAACAAGGTGGAAATCAAACTGCAGCTTGCATCGGCACGCGCCGGTTTCGCAGCCAGCATGCCCGGCTTCCGTCCGACTGGCTACGCCGCCAAAACTTTAACTTATGGCCCGGGCAAAGTTTCGATCGGCTACAGCGGACCGCACAATAAGTCATATGCGGTCGTCCAAAAATCATCCAACTGGGACAGTGAAACACTGCTGCAGAACTACGTCGCCACCAGCGGATTGCCGTACGACGCATATTCCGATGGCGGCCGAACCGTGTACGTATTCGGCAATGGCGACGCCACCTGGGTCAGCGCCGGCGTGTGGTACGAGGTCGTCGGCAATGGCAACCTGGGCAAAAAGCAGGTCATGGAACTCGCCACAAGCATGTAGCCGAACTGGGGCAAACTTACGATTTTTCCAATCGCCCGTCGGTAAATCCAAGATACAAATTTACTGATTTTCAACTTCTGTTATAGAATTCCATACCCACTCCGCGCGCAATTTGCCGCTTTTCTTAAGATTTTCTACATCTTCGTACGTCAACCACCTCGCTGCTAGCAGCTCGTTTTGTTGGAAAGCCAGTTCGCCACCAATAATCTGCGCAAAAAATGCGTGTTTCACTGGAGTTGCTGAACCTTCGTGAGTAACGGGGAGTTCCTTGATTATCGTAACGTCGTAACCTGTTTCTTCTTTTGTTTCGCGAACTGCGGCATGCACGACGGATTCACCTTTGTCAACATGGCCGGCCGGTAAATTCCAGAGCCCGTAGGCACTAGGTTGTTTTTCTTGGACGAGCAGGTATTTGCCGTCTTTTTTAAGGACGCAACCAGCAACAATCCCAACCCATTCAATTGAATTTTTCCATTCTTTCTCGGTCATTCGTGACATTAAGCCAATCATAGCAGAATACGAGCTTTTCTCTTATAATAGGCACTTATGAAACCAGTACGAACGAGGTTTGCGCCGAGCCCGACGGGATTTTTGCATGTCGGTGGCGTGCGAACGGCGTTGTTTGCGTGGCTGCTGGCCCGGCAAACTGGCGGCCAATTTATATTACGCATCGAAGACACCGACCAGGCACGCGAAGTGCAGGGGAGTGCCGACCATATTCAGGAGAGTCTTTCATGGTTGGGCATCGATTGGGACGAAGGCCCCGGCAAGGACGGCGATTGCGGACCGTATTTCCAAAGCCAGCGTATTGAAATCTACAAAGAATGGGCGCAGAAACTCGTGGATATGGGAAGGGCATACACGGATCCGTATTCGCCTGAGGAGTTGCAATCGTTCCGCGAAAAAGCCATCGCCGAAAAACGCCCGTTCTTGTTCCGTGACCACCGGCCGGAAAATCCGCCGGCATGGGACGGGACGAAACCTTTGCGGCTCAAATCCGAGCCCAAATCCTACGACTGGCACGACGAAGTACTTGGCGATCTGCACACCGGCCCGGAAGTCGTCGACGACTTCATATTGATGAAATCCGACGGTTTTCCAACGTACAACTTCGCACACATTATTGATGATCATCTCATGCGTATCACGCACGTCATCCGCAGCCAGGAATTTTTAGCCAGCGTTCCGAAATATTTGAACTTGTATGATGCGCTGGGAATTGAGCGGCCAGTGCTGGCAACTGTGCCATTCGTCATGGGCCCGGACGGCAAAAAGAAGCTATCCAAACGTGACGGAGCCAAGGATATTCTCGATTACGCCCGCGAAGGCTATCTGCCGGACGCATTGTTAAGTTTTATGGCTACGATCGGCTGGAACGACGGCACTGAACAAGAAGTTTTTACGCGCGAGGAACTGATTGCCAAATTCCGCCTGGATCGAGTACAAAAAAGTGGTGCCGCGTTTGATGAACGGCGTTTACTCTGGACAAACGGCCACTTTATTCGGCAGCTGCCGCTCGATCAATTGGCGGACGATGTTCAAACTTTCTGGCCCCCTGAAGCTTCGAGCTACGATGAAGATTACAAACTGCGTGTTCTGTCACTTGTTCAGGAACGATTGAAGTTTTTTGCCGAGTTGCCGCAGCTCACCATCTTTTTCTTCAAAGAATTGCCAATCAATTCCGAACTATGGCAAAACAATAAACAGCTCAAAAAACTGAATCAAAGCGAGCTGAAAAGTTTATTAGCGCAGGCAAGCGCCAGCCTCGAGCAAAGCGATTTCAGTTTGGATGATGTAACTGCACGACTTAACCGGCTTCTTGAAACTACCGGGCAAAAACCGGCTGTGGTATTCGGCCTGATTCGTATCGCCACCACGCAGTCACCGGCCAGTCCCGGGCTTGCCGACACATTGGCCGTACTCGGCAAAGAAGTCTCGCTTCGCCGCATCAACACCATGCTTGCAAATTTGTAGCGCAAAACTTGCACGGGAGGTTTGGAGCCGAGCATAAGCATTGATACAATAGTTTGAATGAGCGATGATATTAAGAACACGGGCTCTTCGAGTGAGCCATCGGATCCGCTGTTTGATGCGCTGAAGGCGGGCACGGATGAGCAGCCGAAGAACCAACCTGTTGACAGCAGCCCTGAAAAAATTGACACTCCGGCGCCTTCGGTCCCGACAGCGCCAGCGCAATCGACTGCCGGTATGTCGTTCAGTGCCAAAGTAAAGCACTTCCTTTCGGAAAAGCTGACCCGAAAAGAATACATCATCGGCAGCATCGTTTTCGTGCTCTTGCTCGGCGGCGGAGTGGCCTTCGGCCTCACGCACTGGGCGAGCGCGCCGACAGTTCATACAGCAAAAAAGAAGCAGCCAGTCTTGATTTATTCGCCCTTGACCGGCTTACCCGTAACCGCGGCCCAGGCCAAACGACCGGTCACCGGCGTGATGATCGAAAACAGCGATTTCGCCAGGCCGCAGTCGGGGCTGAAGGAAGCAGGCGTGGTTTTCGAAGCGATCGCCGAAGCCGGTATCACGCGCTTTTTAGCGCTCTATCAGGAATCGGCGCCGGCTAACATCGGCCCTATCCGCAGCGCCAGGCCGTATTATGTGCAGTGGGCACTCGGCTTTGACGCGGCGTATTCGCACGTCGGCGGCAGCCCGGAAGCCTTGCAGGACATCACCAGCTGGCATGTAAAAGACATGAACGAATTCTATTATGGCGGATATTATCACCGCATCAGCAGCCGCGAAGCTCCGCACAACATGTACACGAGCATGGAGAAACTGAACGAGATCGAAAAGAAAAACGGATGGACGACCAGCCATTTCACCGGTTTCTTGCGCAAAAAAGACGCCGCGGTCAAAACGCCGACGGCCCGCAACATAAATTTCGCTATTTCTTCCTCAGATTTTTATGTGCGCTACCAATACGACCCCAAACATAATGCATACTTGCGCTGGGAAGGCGGTGCCGCCCATATCGACGCCACGACCAAACACCAATTAGAGCCAAAAGTAGTCATCGGGCTCGTCATGCCATATAGCCTTGAAAGTGACGGTTATCATTCGATGTACAACACGATCGGTTCCGGCAAGGCATATGTGTTCCAGGACGGCAAGGTAACAATAGGGGTCTGGAAGAAGACCGCAAATTCGAGTCAGTTCTCATTTACGGATGCTGCCGGCAAGCCGATCAAGCTCAATCGCGGGCAAACTTGGATAACTGCCCTAGCATCGGCGAGCGAAGCAACCTACAAACCCTAAGAACCAGGCATGGACCATCTACAAAAATTTGTCTCGCAAGTCCGCAGCCGGCTTTTCATCATCCTGTGTTTCAACAATCTGCTCATCATTGCCGACTGGTGGCTGGCGAACCAAGTTTTCCAACTGACCGGTTATTGGCTTTTGGTAGCGATATTGATCGCCCCGATACTTTCGGTTAGTTTTCTGCCGTGGTTTAGTTCCGTTTACCTGACACAGCCCATGAAACTGATGTGGCAGGCCATTTTGCACATCGCGCCCGAAACTTCCGGCGTACCGGCGCCAAATCTTAAATCCATCAGGGTAGGCCGGGAACTTGTTACCAATCTTGTCGCACATGTCTACCAGCTGGCGAGCGTCGCGAACAATGTAGAGACAATGGCCAACAACAAGCCGATAGACCTGAAGGCCGATTTTATCGCCAATAATTTGCCTTTGCCGCTGCTTGTCATCGATAAAGACAATTTGGTACTGCTCGCCAACGAAGCGTTCTGCAAATATACCGGAGCAGCTGCGCAAGATATCACCAATAAGAATGTTTATTCGGCGCTGGATATGTCGTTCGCGAGCGAGGACACGTTCGATGCCTGGCTAAGCGAATCCAAGAAAAACACCGTTACCGCCAGCAAAAGCTGGGAGCATGTCCGTCTGAGCCGCCCGGACCAGCCGACGCTGCAATTCGACTTGGCCGCGTACTACAACAAGGGTAATCCGGAGCACATTGAAACTATGTTAGTAATGTTCGATCGCACCGGGCAGTACGAGAAAGAAGACCAGGCGACAAGTTATGTGGCGCTGGCTGTTCATGAATTGCGATTGCCGCTGACGTTGATGCGCGGCTATATCGAAGCGCTCGACGAAGAGCTGGAGGGCAAACTGAACGACGATGCCGCGTTGTTCCTGGAAAAGATGAATGTAGCCGCCCAAACACTTACAAGTTTTGTCAATAATATCCTGAATATGGCGCGCATCGATGGTAACCAGCTGGAACTGCAGCTGCACGAAGAAAACTGGTCTGACGTGGCGCGCTCGGCTGTCGAGGCGCTGCGCTTGCGCGCCAAGGTGCACGGTATCGAACTGGAGTGCAGCGTGCCCGACGGCTTACCGACCGTCGGCATCGATCGCGGCAGCATTACCGAAGTTATCAGCAACCTGATCGACAACGCGATCAAATATAGCGGTGAGGGCAAAAAAATCATCATCACATCAAGGCTGACACCGGCCGGTGAGATCGAAACCACCATTCAGGATTTCGGTTTCGGCATTCCGGAAAGTGTCGTGCCCAACCTGTTTACGAAATTTTACCGCAGCCATCGTTCGCGCGGTCAAGTCAGCGGTACCGGACTTGGACTGTATCTGTCAAAAGCGATCGTCACTGCCCACGGCGGCAATATTTGGGTTCGCAGCGCCGAAGGCAAGGGCAGTACTTTCGGCTTTACGGTCGTGCCATACGCCAAGCTGGCCGATAATCAAAAAACCGGCGAAAATAATGACATTACCCGCAGCGCCCACGGCTGGATCAAGAATCATTCGATGTATCGGCAATAAAATTGTTAAAATAGCGCTATGCAACCAGACAAACCAGCATCATCAAACCCCAAACCGGCGAATAGCCGAAAAGTACTGTGTATAGAGGATGAACATTTCATCAGTGAGCTGTACGAACGCGCCCTCAAGCGCGCCGGCTATGATGTCACGACGATTATCGACGGGGAAGAAGGCCTGAAAGCCGCCCAGACCGATGCGTTCGATATCATATTGCTCGACCTGATGGTGCCGACAATGACCGGCATTGAAATTCTGCGCAGCTTACGCGATACCAGCCAAACCCCTAAGTTGCACAGCAAAATCATTATCACGACCAACCTGGAACAGCGCGATGAACTCCGCGCTGCCATCGATCGCCAGGCTGACGGCTATCTGGTCAAAGCCGAAATCACCCCGCGGGAGCTCGTCGAATTTTTAGCCAATATTGGCTAATGGCGTAATCTTACTATAAGCGGCAACTCGTCAGGACCGCTGCTGTTTGCGAGTGGAATGTATGTTTTAGCTTTTTGCTTTACTGTCAGCGTTGCGATATATAGATCTAAATGACGAGCAGCGTTACGCCAACAACCATAATAGCGCCCGCCGCAAACCGAATCGCGGTGACTTTCTCCCTGAAAAACCACGCACCCCACAGCATGCCGAATAGCACCGATAGCTTACCGACGGCAACTACGTAACTCGGGTTTGTCAGGCTGAACGCCTGCCAGCCCGTATATGTCATAACGCTCGCGAACGCTCCGTAAACTACGGCTAATCTCACATGTTTTCGTTTGATATGCGCGCCGGAACGGATACGTTTCCATGCGACTGGCCATAATATTATTTCTAAGAATATGAAACTCAGGACAGATGCCGCCAGCGGCGTGACGGGCTTCGTTTCGAAAATCGCCTTGGTTTGGATGATAGGCGATAGGCCTTCGATGAGGCAAACTAGCAATATCAGCTGTACGCCCCGGTCGCGCAGCAAGCTGGCAATCGGTTCGAACCATCGCTTACGCGACAATTTCAGGTTTAACCCGTAAGCGCCCAATACAATCAGTATAATTCCGGACAATTCCAGCGGCCGTGGATGTTGTTGTAACAGCAAAAACGCGAACATCACCGCGAAAACAGGACTGAATGCGGTGATGGGTGCCAATATTGATAACTGGCTCCGCCGCACGGCATACATCGTCGATACTTTCGCGGCAGTGTCGAGGCAGCCGGACGCCGCGGCTAACACGAAGAAAAGCGGGGTGACCGCCGGCCATCCGCCATTCATTATAAGAAACACAATCAGGAAGAGAACGCTGAATCCCTGACCGAGCCATAGCGCGACGATCGGATCGAACTGGCTGGCGAACTTTTTGCTCACCAAAAGCAACAGCGAACTGCTGAATGCAGCGATCAATCCGAGCAGAAACCAGGCCGGCATGACACTATTCTAGCATTAGCGTTTTTTATTTTATTTCCGAATCATTTTAGCGGGCGACAACACCGTTTTGCAATTAGTATTTTGCTTTAATTTATTTATTATGTTATAAAAATTCTCATGGAACTACCTTACTCAGCGGATTTCGTTAATCCAGGCTTTTATCGTAATGCTTTGACCGGTGATTATGTACAGGTGACGAAACAGGAAGGATTAAGCCGTACGATTTTATACATTGGCGATCGGGCAGTCACCGGAGAAGTCAACGTAATACAGCATGTACTGAGCAGTTCTACAGATTGCTGCCCGGGGTCCATCATATCAACACCTGTTACTAATTTCTTGATGACTGTTTTAACCGGTGATCGCAGCGTGCCGCTTTTCGAAGAGGTAGCTATAACCGACCTGCCCGAGAGCGCACTCCCATTTATAGTTGAATAATACGCCGCTATTGCGCGCCATTATATGAACAAGGCGCTATTGTTTTCACTCCACTTCGCCCGCTTTTCAACTTCCTCCAAGTCGCCATTAGCAACCCATTCTTGTTGAGGCTGAATTCCTCGTTCAGCAAGATAAGCTTCGAGCCGCCCGGTATCCCGTTGCATCTGTGCTACCTTGGCCGGCAGATTTTCGATAAGCGAATGCCCATAAGCTTCTAAAAAGACCTCGGCGCGATGCTTCCTGTCTGGAACTTTCGGGAAGTGATGCCACTTGATTGCAGTTTCATCATCCCGGAACGGCGCTGAGTATTCGATAGCGTAAAGTATGTCGTATTCTGGATTTACTGGATGGGCGACATCCCAATCAACAATACCGACCGGCTCATTGCCTTGCCAGACGATGTTCCACGGCCCAAAATCACCATGGCAGATGATCTCGCCAGGTTTTAACCCTTTCACCCCATTAGACCATTCAAGATCTTGCGGCGGTTGATAGCCGGCCACGGCATCATGATACGCACGCAAAAGTTTCGCGAATCTGCGCAGACCGTCGTCATCAAGGATCTTATACCAGCCCGCTTTACCCGATTCGCCCTCGAAGTAACTTAAAACCTCCCGGCCTACTTCATCGACACCAAGTACTCGCGGGGAGTAGGGGAATCCAACGGACTCTAGATATTTGAGCAAGCTATGGACTGCCGGCGTCCAAAATCCGGCCGGGCGGTGTACTTCATTGCCGATCCGGACGATTTGACGCTGTTTGTCTGTACTTAATTGTTCTTCCGGCACGATTTAATAATACCTTACGCCGTAACCATCGCGCCTTTTTAGGTTAATACCCGGATTTTACTAGGTGTATAATCCTAATTAGCTATGCGTGGACTGGCTAACGCTTTTCACCGCGCAGGCTTATTAACACCATTGGTGGTCAGAGTAACTTACTCGCGGACGTGTTCGACCAGATGACGGTCGTTGTTGCGCGGCGAGTTGACGTCTCCGCTCACTTTATATATTTCCAAACCATTGTCTTCGTACGGCGCGAGAAATTCCGCCAGTTGGTCCCGCTCGCTGGTACGAGGATTTAACCAGGACGCTTCCTGTCCTGGATGCAAGATAACTGGCATCCGGTCGTGAATAGGCTGCATTTCCTTGTTGGGCGCGGTCGTCAGTATAGAAAAACTATACAGCGGACGATCCTCCACATCATGCCAGATACTGTAGATACCGGCGAACCCGAACAGCTTTTGGTCTTTCGGGTGGATAAAATAGGGAACTTTCATTTTTTCGTTGACAGCTTTCCATTCATAAAAACCGCGGCTTGGTACGATGCAGCGGTGATGGCGCACCGCGCCTTTCCACATATTGCTGTCGAACACGGTTTCGGATTTGGTGTTGATAGGCCGAAAAGTCTTAGAGATATCCTTTGCCCAGACGGGGATGAATCCCCACTGCATCGGTTCGGCGATCCTGCCCGCCTCCGCGTCTTCGAAAATAACCGGCAACCACTGCCGCGGCGCCACATTGTAATTGTCCCTGGACACGAAATGCGGCTGCTTGGCCAGGTTGAACCGGGGCCCTAAATCCTTCGTCTCAAACAGCGTATAACGACCGCACATACCTTAATAGTATAGAGCGCTATCGCAACTTAGGCTATCGCATCCAGTAGGGGAGCGGGCCTTCGGAAGGCGCAGTAGTAGCTGCCATAGTGGGAGTAATGGGCTCACTATACATTCCGACAGCCTGCAGCGCATTCGGATTCGCGACAAAGCTAGGCCCATCGCTATTGCGGTGAGGGGCAGGTATGTTAGCTGCAGCTGCGGTGCTGAGATTACAGGCTATCACGGCTTTGAGCGTCGGAGAGGGTTCAAACCCACGATTCTCCGCCACTGCCGCCGGTACCGGCACAACGCGGACATCGGGAAGGCCAAACTGGCCAAACCTGCGGTAAGTAGCCTCTACTGATCGCAGTACCCGTTGCTGGCCTTCCTCCGTGGCGCCATCAACCACATCTATCGTTTTGTAACCTCTGCGTTCGAATTCGGCAAACCGTTCTACTCGAAGCCCATCTTCGACAGCGTCTACAGCCGCCTCTAACGGAGCAATGTCAATTTGTTCTGTTCCAATAGTTTTTAACATTCAATAATATTGTAACTTATTTAATAAACAGTCAAGGAGAAAATACTATGAGAGAAAAAATTAACGAAGAGGTCAGCGTGGTGATGAGCTACAGCGCGCAGCGCAAGCAGGCGCTGCCGTACCTCATCAGCTGGCAAAACAAAAATTACTACATCGGCAAGCTCGGCTACTACCACAACTACATGAAGGGCCAGGATAAACAGCACATATTCGAATTGGTAGACACGGAAAACACTCTTTGGTTCCGTCTAAGGCTCGACAGCGGCAACCTACATTGGACGTTGGAGGCCGTCAGCGATGGGGAGGCCAGCTAACTATTCTATGACTGTGCATTCAGGTAAGAATGTCCGTTCGCCAGCCGGTGCCGCATACAAAGGCGCTTCGTTTGCGTATTCCGCCAGCACGCATTGGACTGCGCACACCCCGCAGCGACGCACCCTTACAACAACGTCAGGTGCGTTATCGGGTACTGCTTCGGATTCGATTCCACCTATCCAATCCGGGAGCGGCTCATTCCATTCTTGGGCCCCGCGGATAGCGACTATCACGCAGTACGTTACCCGTAATGACTCGCCAGCTGCTTCCGCCGTTGATTCTGGGCCTGCTTCCGGTCCGGCCATACGTTATCGCTCCTCTATGTATATTGCGAAACTTTACCACCAATGTGAGACGGGCACAACATGGACTCGCTAACTAAAATACGGATTGGGACACAGGTCTTTCACGCGTTGCCGCTCCTGCGCGCTGAAGTAATTGGTCCTGCCATCCGTTATGGACGTACGCGACAGGCAATCAAGCGCGCATTTGCCGCAAGCCCGCACATCAACGGAGCCGTAAGGCGTGGTGACTATGGTTTCAGTAACGATGCTATCGCCGGCAAGCGGTCTCTGCCGATAGTATGCCTTTGGGATTTCCTCCGCCACACAGCCCTTGTTCGCGTCTACGATTTGTATGATTGGAAACTTCAGCTGCTCATCCATAGCCGGCGTTACCTCCGCTCTAGCAACCGTAGCATGCCATCAGGAGCACCGCAATGGACGTGAGGCTGAACGACGATCAGTCGGTGATCGCGCAGTTTTCCAGCAATCCTTCTTCGGCTTCGCCGACATACTTTGGCGGTGCCGCCTCGAACTCAACCAGCCAGCAGGTAGTTGCGCACCCGACGCATGTGCGCAATGTCATTTCGCCGATATCGGTAGGGTACCGATTCACACGCCGGGCTTTCGTCAATAATCCGTGTCCGATACCTGCCGCCTGGGCCACTTCAACATCCAGCCTGAGACAATCTTCACGACTTATGCTCACTGATAGCTCTCCTTGGACCTACAAACTAAAGCATATTTTAAATTATAAATGGGATAGCGCAACATGGACGTGAAGCTGAACGACGCCAAGCCGCTCATCATGCATATTGATTTGAATTCGTGCTACGCGATTGTGGAGCAGCAAGCTAATCCGCTGCTCCGGCGCAAACCTGTTGGCGTGGCTGCCTATGATTCGCCGGGCGGGTTTATCATCGCGTCGTCGTACGAGGCCAAGCGGCTCGGCATCAACCTGATGCGGGTGCGCGACGCGCGCGAAATCGCCAAAGACATCATCATCCTCACGCCGGATCCGGAGAAGTACTTCGACGCCCACCGGCGGTTCCGCGCCGTGCTGGAGCGCTACACCGACGCGGTCATACCTAAATCCATCGATGAATTCCAGATCGACTTCAGCGGCTCGCCGGCGGTGCGGCAGGGCAGGAGCTTGAGCGAAGTGGGCCGGCAGATCAAGCGGGAAATCAAAGAATCGCTCGGCGAATACGTCACCGTCAACATCGGCATCGCGCCCAACCGCTTCCTGGCCAAGGTCGCGGCCGGCCTGGATAAGCCCGACGGCATGAACGTGATTACCGCGCAGGATATCTACAGCCTGTACGGCCAGCTGGACTTAATCGATTTACCAGGGATCAATTACCGGTTCAAGGCCCGGCTGAATCTGGCGCACATCTTCACGCCGCTGGACTTTCTGGACGCGCCGATGCCCAAACTCAAGCGCGAAGTCTTCAAAAGCGTGCTGGGCTATTACTGGTACCTGCGCCTGCGCGGCTACGAGGTCGACGCCGCGCGGTTCGGCATGAAAAGTTTCGGCAACGATTACTCCGTAGGCAACAAGACGTCCGACCCCGAAGAAATCTGCCGCCTGATCATGAAACTGTGCGAAAAAACCGGCCGCCGCCTGCGCAAGCACGATTACTGCGCCCAGGGCGTATTCCTCGGCATCGGTTTCGAAGACGGCACCTGGTGGGGCAAAAGCCGCCGCGCCAAATCGCTGCTGTACGCCACCCAGGACATCTACCTGTGCGTCATGCGCCTGTTCCGCCAGGTCGACATCCATGCCAAAGTCACGCACATCAACATCGCCGCCTACGACATCGTCAAAGCCAGCCCGATACAGCTGGGCCTGTTCGACGGCACCCGCCTTGACTCGCGGTCCATAGCCCAGGCATCAGACAAGATCAACGATCGCTATGGCGAGTTCACGGTAACTCCGGCCAGCATGGCCAACATGCAGGACGTAATAATAAAACGCGTCCCGTTCGGCAGCGTTAGGGATATTTAGAATATTGCGCAGCGTTACCTGATATACAAAATTTACAAATTTATAAGTAACTTGCCAATTCTTTACTCTCCGTGTCATTATTGTAATATATCTCGATAACTTGCTTAATAGCAGATTAGAAAAACAGTTTTTCGAACTATGGCAACTGAAGAGGCAATAAGAGGCTTTATACCATTCGGTGGATGTAAGCCACCGGTCCCCGGGGCTGACGGTATGATAGTTCCGACAGCTGCTGAGACATTTGAGTTTTTAGACACCGGGCATACGTATGATGCCTTGGTCGCCGAGGCGGTTGAAGCATGTCTTTCCTGCGATCAATTACCATATTGCCAAGACAAGGAACAACGAGCGCAAATTGGAGATCTGATATGGGCCAGCGGCGGCCAGCATCCGGTTGTGGGCGCCGCCAGGATTGACCGCCGTGAGCAACCGGCACGGGTTGTTGACCTTGGCATACCGACGCTGAAGTGGGATTTGTCACGATTACCGGTCGAGCCATCAGAGAGACTTAAATTCATCCGGCAAGGCGCCAGAGCGGATCAGTTAAAGATAGTCAGCCGCGCACCGGATAATGCGAAAATTATCGCGGCAAACTATACAGACATGCTGGCCACAGATAATGAAGAACTACTAACAGAATTTAGCAGCCTGCTGAGTGATACCGAACAGGAAAAAGCCATGCGGTATATAGTACTTACGTCGTGCCAGCAAGCTGATTTCGCCAACTTCTCCAAAGGGATCAAATCCTCTAAACCCGGTGCTGATAATCCTCGGTTTAATCCGCAGACCCATGATTACCAGATTAATCTGGACACAGTTGCGCTGTACCTGCAGGAAGTCTGCGAAATTAAGAGAATGGGATTTCCGAATCCGGGACATCTGGCAATTTACCACAGTGTCGGATATCTGGACCGACTAATGGATAAATACGGCGATACCGCCAACAAAGCTATAATTTTGCAGGTCATCGGTTCAAATTCCATAGACCCGGCTACCGCCTTGGTCGGATTTTCCGCCAGGCTTCAGCAGCTACGGGACAAAGGTATACTCGACGAACATACCATCAAACGGCTGGCATTATCTCCCGATCTGGATATTGGCAGCATTACCGCGGGAAACATCGGCAATCCGTCCCCAAGATCAGCTCATATTAGAAAAAGAGCCGGAGCTGCATCCAGGCCACGGGCAGGAAAAGCCGCAGCCGTATACAGCACCAGGACTCCGGTCGGTCGGCGTGCCGCAGCTTTGGATAGGGATTTCGGCGATCATCCGGATGTTACTCCCGGCGTGATAAACCACTTTGCAAGAGGCTTTCCTACGCGGGCGCACCACGAACTATCTGATTATATAGGCCGAATGATACGGTGGCGAAGCTGGGCGATCGAAGGAGATAACGCCGCCTTCGGGAAAATTCCCGAATCTTTCCTGAGGCAGCATGCCCTAAGGGGCGACGTCGATTCTTACGAAGATATCGTCAGGGCCCACCGGTTGAAAATCCTGAAACAGCGCTTTGACGCCGGGGATAAACGCCTCGAGGAGCATGCAAGAGTAGGCGTGCCGTATTGGGCGATAAACCGGGTCACGACACTTTTTCCTATTGAAAATATAGAACCGGCAGCTGAAAACTTACGTTCTTTGCTATCGGCAGGATTTCTCGGATACGCGATATCCGAGTTGAGTGATTTGCAAGATCCGTCAGTTCATATCGATATTGACGGTATAAACGACCCCAGGACCCGGCAATACGTTACTTTTTCAAGTGCTTTGGGCGGACTGTCCGCACAGAACTCGCAGAACAGAGTCCTCCTGGCTCATTTATACGGCCTGGATATGCTGATTTACGGCAGGCAGTTTACCGACGAACAGGTAAGTAATTATACCGGAATCCCGGTCGATGAGCTGTCAACCCATTGGCAGCCGATAATTGAGCAGGCTACCGACCTGGTTGCGGCTGGCGCCGGCGGAACGGTTCCTTTTTCCACTATCAGGCAGGATCTCATCGCACTCATATTGGCTAATCCCGCAGCGGAAACGGCGGTAATTACCAGAAAAGAACGGAATTCGCGCCTGGTCTCTGTAGTCGGCCAACAGACGGTCTCCATGACGCATGCCGATAGGGATTTCAGAAGATTCGGCATAGGTCTTCCGGCAGATAAATGGGCTGGATATCCGACGTGATAAATTCATCGTATCCGCCATCAATAAGGTCGAATGGGGCTAAAGCGGTATTTTCCGCACTCGCAAATGGTAATCTTGTAATTCTCGGCAGTTCGTTGGAGGATTTCCGCATAAGCCTGTCTGAGCAGTTTTACCATCCGCAACTCAGTGACCGTCATAGAGCCGCCGCCGCGCAGCTTATGAACTTGAACTATCCTTTGC
Organism: uncultured Candidatus Saccharibacteria bacterium; assembly: GCA_963742655.1. Classification (GTDB taxonomy): domain Bacteria; phylum Patescibacteriota; class Saccharimonadia; order Saccharimonadales; family UBA4665; genus JAICLK01. Next base: position 73,111 of record CAVUMM010000006.1, on the reverse strand, counting down.
GCCAAGGCGACCTGGAACTTACACTTGCGAACTTGTTGCCAAAGACCACTAGCTTGGCACGATTCGTAACTGAAGAAGTCGTAGCGAGATTACCCGGTTGGGAAGGCTGGATTGATGCCAGAAAACGGATTAATGCCACGGCAGCGGCTATCGGCAGAATCGCTGCGACAGAATTCAGGCCTAGCCAGCTTTGGCTGTACAATGGCGGAGTGTACGCGTTTGAGACTACGGCGGCAGCCAGATTTACCAATAAAAGCTATGTCAATGCGCCGAATCAGGGTTGGATTGCCCGCAGAGATTTGAGGGGTCATTTAATGACAACTGAGCAGGGTGTCGCAGAAGTTTTAAGGAAGGCTACACTTTCTAACGATGACAGGCAACTGGCCAGGAACGGCGGCGGATTACTCGATATTTACTACTCGCCGGTTGCGGTAGAAACTTTATCAGCCGAAGCCGCTTAAACGAACCAACCGGTGCAATACGGATTACGGCCAGTAAACGAATTAATTCAGAAAGTTCCATTAAAGCTGCCATGGCCATCATGAAAGATGCGATAACCAAGCGAGTCCCGTTCGGCAGCGTCCAGGATATATAGACGTGAACGCAGGATAAACTGACTTTGTATTCTAGAGATATTCGTAATATACAACAAACTATTGTATAATGATTTTATTATGTGGCGCTATCCCGGCAGTACGAAAGAATAATATCCAAATGGCAATTTCCCAAGAAACCCGAGAAACTATCGCTTACGACATAAACGCGGACAAGGAAAACCTCTTCAGCCTTGCCGGTCAAATTCTGGCTGCCGCGCCGCAAAGACGATGGGGGTGTTGGGTGATCGATTCGTGCGATAGCTTTTTCCTGGCGCATTTTTTATGCGAAACCGTGCAACTCAGTGAGGGTGAATATACCGATGTGCCGTCACAGGTCAGCATCGCGAACTCACGGAGTGTTCGCAGCCATCCGAATCAACAGATGGCTGTATGGAATCGGCTGAGAAAGCCCGACCTTAACATTCGTGGAGAAAATGTTCTGGTTGTCACGGAATACCACCGCGAAGGTGTTGGAATGAGCCGGCTCGTCCAGCCGGTTCGGCGAATTGGCGCCACGTCCGTTGACGCAGCGGTACTTTCATTCGATTATCCGCCACAAAACAGGTCAACGAATATTGCCCATCCCGACAAATATTACATCGGCACACCCGGAATATACGAACCTCGCATGCAAGCAGAAACTATCAGCAGGGCGGTGGGCCAAGTAAGTATCGTTGGAGTCGCAGAGCCGAAAGACCATCTTGATTTAGATATGGATCTGCGAGCATATACGCTCGACGCGTATACGGCGCTAGCCAAAGAATATGTCGCATCAATGGGTTCATAAAACTGCATCGCGCCTGACACCTGCACGATATATGGGCCAAAGCTTGTTAATCGCTAACCGATTTTGGCGCTTCCTCGTTCACACGGCCGCCAATATCTGCGCAGCCATGAGGCGCAGGCTGCGCAAAAATGATCGCACCTTTGCCGTGACGGATTTCTATCTTGCGGCCAAGCCGCGCAGACAGCAGCATCGCGCCTGAACCGTTTCCTTGCGCTTCGGGTATTTCCCAATCTTTAGCGAATGTCCGTGCGCGAATTAAACCTTCGGCTTCATCAATCCAAGCCCAGGCCATCGTGTGTTCGATTCTCGAAAAATCTTCAACCTTGAGACGCTCGATATCGGCGGGTTTTCGTAATTGCTTGAAGTTCCATGGCGGCATGGTTTTAAGACTTGCACACGCCCAAGTCACATCGGCATCTTGCCAAGTCTTTATAGCACCGCCCAGTGCATGCATTTCTGTCGTAGGTTTGCCGCGCAGTTTCGTTAACAGCCCGCTTGTACCGAGCACGACTACGCCGGCGAATTTAATTTCGCCCTGCGGATGCATCACGCTTATGCTGGGCTTGTCGAGGTCGTTGATGAAATACCGTTTCGCCTGTACCGAGTTTTCGGGCAAGTATCTTGGCGCCGAGAATCAGGTAACTTCTTGCCCTCGTCAACAATAACGCTGGCACGATCGCCGGAATTACCCTGCGTGTCGGCAAAAACGCGCAGCATGTGAACGTTAATCATCTTTTTAGAATAACAGGCGCGGTTTACGCACAGGCATAATCCCGGTCTATCGTATTGCTTGGATCTCCGGAAGATTGGGCGACAATTATTGTTCCGGTAAAACCGGTTTGATCACAATTATGAAGCGCTTCTTTTGGGGTAGTTGCGCCCAGAACCCAAACCGGTAAATTTTCCAGTGTATGGGGCGGGGCATCGCCGGCAATCTGTCGCCATTCGGAATATTGCGTATACACTCCCGCTTCATATCCGGCTGAAGTTATGACTGAAAGCATTCCCAGCATAACGGCATCATTGCGGGCGGACGGTCCGTATGAAAAGCCTTTCTCCGCGTCGAGGTATATTCTGGCACCGCGGACGCCCAATTCGCCAAGTCGAGCCACGTCAGCCTGCGCCAAAGTTTCTCCGTATTTGTACGCGCAAGCTTTGGTGTTGCCTCCGTCGCATTTACCATCGGGCGTACTGCCGGATTTCGGCCAATCGGCCACCTGATTTCCCGGGTCGGCAATGTGCACGTAAAATGATACTTTTGGAACCGAGGTATTGCCAGACGAGCCTTTGGCCCACTTTGTTTCCGACCTTAAACACGGGTTAAAATTATTTGCCAGCGTACCGTTGACACCGACTATAGCGAAAGCGGGGTGATCCGGCAGTATCTGCCCGCATTGAGGATAAGAGACGTCGTACCCAACGTTGCCCGTCCGATTAGGGGCTTTAGCGCCCGTACTAGAGCCGCCACATGCGGTGAGGCCAACAGCGACAGCTAAAACTGCCGCGGGAACAGTAACCCTGTAATGATTGTGCCGGGATAATCTGCGCATTAATTTACCCCCGATGAACAAATCTATTTAGCAAATTTCTTGTGGTGACCCTACCGGGACTCGAACCCGGGTTGCCGGGATGAGAACCCGGTGTCCTGACCGCTAGACGATAGGGCCTTACTCAGTTTCCCGTTCGCGGAAATAAAGGCATGACGTATCCTATCACATCTGTTAGCAAGCGTCCAGTTGCAGGACTAGGCAAGCAACGCTATGTCGTCTGAAATTGATAGCCTGTCACGGCGCGAAGGGCTATAATGAAGCGTAAGCTGTATGAACATGCGCCTTTTTATATCTATTGCCGTCGCCGTCGTTGTCGTGCTGTCGCTGGCAGTGTTCTTCGTGCTGCGTTTTTTGAATTTTAAGCGGCACTCCAGCGATCATTCCGAGGTCAAATTGGCCGACGCACTGCGTGATGAGCAGTCGAAATCAGAAGTCATTCTCAATGCCATCGAAGACGGCGTCGTGCTGATCGACGCCGAGCATAAGATCCAATTATTCAATGAAGGCGCCAGCAAAATTACCGGCTGGCCGGCGGATGAGGCGCTGACGCTGGCTTGCGACCTGGTTGTCAAACTCGTCGACAAAAAGGATCAGCCATATCCCGAAGATACCAACCCGCTGAATAGGATTTTCAAAACCGACACGACTATCCGCGACGACTCGGCAATTTTGGCGACGCGTTCGAATAAACGGGTTGCGATTTCCTTGACGGTGTCGCCGTTGCTCGACGAAAACAATCAGGTCACAGCTGCCGTGGCGACCTTCCGTGATGTCAGCCAGCAGCGGCAAGAAGAGCAACGCCGCGCCGAATTTATCAGCACTGCCAGCCACGAAATGCGCACGCCGGTCGCGGCCATCGAAGGCTACCTTGCATTGGCACTCAACGATAAAGTCAGTACCATCGACAGCCGAGCCCGCGACTTCCTGGAAAAAGCTCATGCCAGCACCCAGCACCTCGGGCGACTATTCCAGGATCTTTTGACAAGCTCCAAAGCCGAAGACGGCCGATTGAGCAATCACCCCATAGTCGTAGAGATGGGTACGTACCTGCAGCAACTCACCAACGACCTCAAATTCAGCGCCGAAAAGAAGGGCTTATTCACGGAGTTCCGGCTGGGCGCGAGCAATAACATAGACGCCAGCAGTACGAGCGGGGAAAAGGTCATAAAGCCGCTGTATTACGTGCAAGCCGACCCTGAACGACTGCGCGAAGTCGTCACCAACCTGTTCGATAACGCCTGCAAATATACCGAGCAGGGCAAAATTACCATCGCGCTCACCGGAAATAGTTCCGTGGTGCAATTTTTCATCCGCGATACCGGCCCGGGCATCCCGCGCGAAGATCTGCCGCATCTGTTCCAGAAATTTTATCGAGTCGACAGCTCCGCCACGCGAACCATCGGCGGTACGGGCTTGGGGCTGTTTATCTGCCGAAAAATCATTGAACTGTATAACGGGCATATCTGGGTTGACAGTGAGCTCGGAACGGGCAGCACGTTTTACATCAACCTGCCGCGCCTGACCACGCAGCGGGCCGAACAAATCCAGGCAGCGGAAGCGGCAGCCAGGACATCCGGAGTAACAAATGTTACGCCGTCTTAAGGCTTCGTGATACAATTTAAGCCATAGCATAAGCGTAGTCAGAAAAACTAGGGGATTATAGAAGATGGCGCAATCAACAAAAATAATGTTGGTCGAAGACGACAATAACTTGGGTGAGATATACCAGGCGCGGATGGCTGCGGAAGGCTATACGGTAGTCGTGGCCCACGACGGCGAAGAAGCGCTCGCACTGGCCGCAAAAGAAAAGCCCGACCTGATAATTTCAGACGTCATGATGCCCAAAATCAGCGGCTTCGAAATGCTGGACATTTTGCGCAATACTCCCGGGCTTAAAGACACCAAAGTAATTATGCTTACGGCGCTTGGCCAGGCAGAGGACAAAACCCGCGCCCAATCGCTCGGCGCCGACCGATACCTCGTAAAATCGCAAGTTACGCTCGAAGATATCGTTGATAACGCCAGGGCGCTTCTGGACGGCGGCGAAGCGGCCGCCGCGACCGCACCTCAAGCTGCAGCGCCAGCCACAACAGTGAGTCCTGTTCCGGTTGCCGCACCACCTGCCGCCGATCAGCCGACGGTGGCTCCCGCACCAGCGGCAGATCAACCAGCCACGGTCCAAACCCCGGCATTGCCGGCGGAACCTGCAGCTCCTGACCCGGCGCCGATTGCCGTCGCTGCGCAACCTGCCCCCGTTGATCCAGCGGCCGCAGCGTCAGCACCTGTCCCGAGCCAAACTCCCGAACCCGCACTGCCGCCGGCATCCGTACCAACATCCGAGAACGAGATTCCGACGCCGGCCGCTACAACATTAGCACAGCCCTTAAGCGCCGATCCGCCATCCGCCGATGCAGAAGCAGCCGTAGAAGCACCGACACAGCAGCCATTTCCGCAACCTGAAGCCCCCGCGGCCCCACCCACAGGTGCGGCCGTACCATCACCCCAACATCCCGTTACAGCTCCGGCTGCAGCCGATCCCGCCGGTTCAAATGAAAAAGTCCTGGCTGGTGCCGTAGACGAGCTGCTCGCCAACACACCGCAGCCAGCAGCCCAAGTTCCAGTCGTTCAAGCTCCAGTCGCATCAACGACTGAGCCAGTTACCAATCCGGAAGCGCAACCGACAGAAACTGCTCCGGCCGAACAAACCGACGATAAAGCCCCCGGGGATAACACGCCGGTTGCCCATAAAAAAGTCATCAAGCCGATCAATGACGTTATCACGAAGCCGGACCTCAACTCATTACTCGCGGCTGAAGAAGCAAAAGATATAACAGCGCCGAATCCCGCGGTCGGCGGCAGCAACGGGTCTCCCGGGCTTGTCGTTCCATCGCCCCAAACACAGCCTGCCATACAGCCACCCGACAACCACCAACCGGGTAACGTATTCAGCCCTACCGCCGATAATGCTCAGCCCGATGAGAGCCCGACCGACCCGGGCAGTATCGCATTGTAGGCTACTGATAGCAAAATCAACCCTTTGCTTTAAAAGCACATAACAGGCTGTTCAGGCCGTATTGTATACTCGTTGTATGCGTGCGAACCGATTTATTGCGCTTGCCACCGGATTAAGCCGGCGAACAGCTGACAAACTGGCAGATGCCGGCGAAATCCTGGTTAACGGGCGGCAGATCAAAGCCGGACGTGAAGTATCGCCAACCGATCAAGTCACTTTAAGGGGCCGTACGCTTCAACTGCCCAAAATACAGACAATTATCCTGAACAAGCCCGTCGGATACGTCTGTTCCCGTGACGGGCAGGGCAGTAAGACTATTTATGACTTATTACCGGCAAAATATCACCATCTGAAGTCGGTCGGTCGGCTTGATAAAGATTCGTCGGGATTATTGCTGCTTACAAACGACGGCGAATTGGCCAACAAGCTGACACATCCCAGTCAACGGAAAGAAAAGCAATATTTCATCGAACTCGACAAACCGCTCCAGGACGAAGACAGGCAGCACATCGAACGGGGTGTCGTGCTCGATGACGGTCCCAGCAAGCTTTTGCTCCAGGGCAAGGATAACTATTGGCGGATAAAGATGCACGAAGGCCGCAACCGCCAAATCCGCCGCACGTTTGCCGCCCTCGGATACGAAGTTACCAAGCTTCGACGTACCGCTTTCGGCGACTACACGCTTGGCAACATCGCAAACGGTAAATTCCGCAAAGTATAGGCGCGCCATGCTTGGAACCCCCGACGCCTGCGCAGTAACAAGCGCACTCCGGCAACAGGCTGCCCAATCTTCAGAAAACGAACACCGTCAGGTATACTGATAGATATTGCTTAACGGTTAACTGATCCAAATATGCCAAAAACATACAAAAGAAAATTACGTTCAGGCATACAGACGAGGTCTTTTCTTGTAGCGCTCGTTTTCGTAATCACGTTCGGCTCGATCGGCGTTTATCTGGTTTTTTTTAGCGGCGCTGCCACGACGAGTACGGCACACACCATCACATCCGGCACGAGCGGCAAATGTATGGACGATTTCAAGAACGCGGCGAAAGGCGGTAACAAAGTCGATATCTGGGCTTGTAACGGCACCGCGGCGCAAAAATGGCAAAATGTTTGGGGCAGCAGTTCCGGACAAATGAGGATAAACAATAATTTTTGTGTTACATTGGCCGGTAATGCAACGGCAGCGGGGACGAAGGTAACGATTAACACATGTGGCGGTAGCAGCCACCAGCAATGGCTTCAGAAGAGCAACGGGAACATCGTTAACATCGGTGCCGGCAACAAATGTTTGACAGCGCCGGCCACTACTAACGGCACGCAACTTACAATTACCGCTTGCAAGTCACCAGTTACAAATAGCCAGAAATGGAAAAATGGTCCCTCAAAGCCGCCGACACCAACCGTCACCATCACCGCTCCTGCGGCGAATGCTAAGGTCAGCGGATCGAGCGTAGCTTTTTCGGCATCAGCGAAGGTATCATCAGGCAGCATCGTGAGCATAAGCCTCATCGCCAACGGCAGCACGCTTAAGACCTGCAATAGCGCCGCATCATGCAGTACGACATGGAATGTGGCATCGGTGAAAAACGGCACCTACACACTGCAGGCCACGACGCTGGCATCAGCTGGCGCCAGCGCTAAAGCGACGGAATCGGTAGTCATCAGCAAACCGACGCCGCCCAAACCTAAGCCTAGCCCGTCACCGTCGCCTAGCCCTAGCCCTAGCCCAACACCAACACCAAGCCCAACGTCGCTTTCCGGTTCTGGTTCATCATTAAATCTTTCACCCAACCCCGCGCCAACACCGTCGCTTTCTAATAATTCGTCCGGCTCGACAACCCCGAACCTCACGCTCAACGGCAATGGAGCTTTCCCGACGCAGGTCAACAGTTCCGGGCCAAGCGTCAGCAATATACAGGCGACGAAAATAACATCGAACTCCATCTCGCTTTCTTGGCAAGGATCCGACGCAACCAGTTACACCATCAAGTACGGCACCAGCAAAAATACCCTGGCAGTTACTCGCAAGCTGCAAACCAAGCAAGCAGTCCCGACGTACACGATCAACGGTTTACCGGCCGGCAAAGTGATTTATGTCCAGATTACGCCTAGCAGTGACGGTACTGACGGTTCCGTGCAACTGGTCAGTTTCAAAACACTCGCTGCGAATAAAAGCGCGCTCGGCACCGTCATCATCTGGACGCTTTTGACGCTTATCGCCGCTGGCACATTTATATTCATCATGGTCAGACGGCGGCAGAACCTTGAATCGCAGCCGGTTGAGGTCGACCTGGCGAATATGCCGATTTATCCGCGTGAGGACAGCGAACATTCCGAATCGCGCCTGAATTGGTGGATGACTGACGACGAGCGCCAGCAACACGCCGCCCAAGCCGGCCAGCCGCACCAAAACCCCGACGAACCGCCCGATATGTTCGAGGAGGGCCGCAAACGGTTCGAAGACCAAGATCATCATAAACAAGACCGCCCATAATTTGGTACGAGCGAACCGGCCCCAAGTGCAACAATACTATTTTTTAGAATGCCTTTTCGTCCTTTCGGACTCGTCAGCGTGAACGCACATTCACGTAAGGCGGGAAGGGTGCGAGAGTCGGAATATTTGAGTTTAGGTCAGAGATTATCAATCCCCAAAAAAACTCAAATCGCCTCTACGACTACAACACACCCCGTGGTGGCTTTATCCTGATCCTGGATCCCCCATTCGGAAGGTTCGTCTGGCCGTTTAGCCGACATCAGGACAAGCCTATCGCGCCCACGAGCACGTCGTTCTATTTCCTGGCGTTTTTATCCGGCACTACACCCGCGACGGAGCGAATTCAACATTGTTGAGAACGAGCATCTCAACAATCGACGCGAATGCAGCGAGCACGCCAATGATCTGGAGTGCGGGGTGCGGATGCGGGCCATTTGCGGTGAGGGCGTATGCCGTGCAGGCGACAACGAGCGTCACCGGACACACCGCAAGGACGAAAACCACAACCGCACCCTCGGCAAGCCTTCTCATGGATCCTCCGATCCAAATCGTGGAGACAACAAGCATCGTGTCTCCTGCTATTACCGGACGACTGCCTGTTTATTCCAGGACGAACATATTAATTGTCATATCAAACTAATTTTTTGTCAATAGCACGACATCTGTTAAAATATTCCTAATGGCAATAAAAAAATTACCGATTGTGGCGATCGTGGGGCGGGCGAACGTGGGCAAGTCCAGCTTGTTCAATGCGATTCTGGAACGGCGCGAGGCGATCGTGGCGCGCGAGGCCGGAACTACTCGTGACAGCATCATGGCCAAAGCCAGCTGGCGCGGGCAGGATTTCTGGCTGGTCGATACCGCCGGTATGAAAGACGCCGAGGACGATTTCGAATTCACCATCCAGGAACAGATCCTGCAGGCTGCCGACAGCGCCGACGTGATATGGGTCGTCGTTGAGGCAGACACGGTGATAACCGAAGAAGACCGGCGGGTCGCCAAACTGGCGCTCAAAAGCCGCAAGCCGGTATTTCTAATCGTAAACAAAATCGACAAAGCCCGCGGCAACCTCGATAACTTCGAGCGGCTTGGCATCAAGCCGATTATCAAAACCAGCACCACGCAGCATCGCGGCATCGGCGAATTGCTCGATTCACTGGTCAAAAGCATCCCGAAGGCCACGCTCCAAGAGGCTGACGATCGTTTACATATTGCGTTGCTCGGCCGGCCAAACGTCGGGAAATCATATCTGTTCAACACCTTGGCCAAAAAGCAGCAGGCCATCGTGGCCGACAGGGCAGGAACGACGCGCGACATCAACCGAGCCGTAGTGAAATACGAGGGCAGGGAAATCGAGCTGATGGACACCGCCGGCATCCGCCGCTCGGGCAAAATCGGCACCGGCATCGAGCATTTCAGCGTACTGCGCTCGCTGGCCGCCATCGAACAGGCCGACATCTGTTTTTTGCTGATGGACGTGAATGAACTGAATGTCCAGCTCGACCAAAAAATCGCCGGTATGATCAAAGAAGCCGGCAAGGGGCTGGTGCTCGTCGTAGCCAAGTGGGACGATGCCGAAGGCAAAGACGCCTACACCCGCGACGCGCTGGCACCGCAAATTGCCGCCACATATGACTTTGTGCCATGGGCGCCGTTGATTTTCACGAGCGCCGTCACGGGGCAGAACGTAACAAAGCTATTCGATATCGCGATGGAAATCGACAAACGCCGGCAGCAGCGCTTCAGCACCAGCGAGCTCAACCGATGGCTGCGCGACGTCGTCAGCTCGCATCCGCCAGCCGGATTGAAAAACCGAATGCCCAAACTTAATTACATGGTGCAAGAAGACGACAACCCCATTCCGGCCTTCAAAATATTCGGCAGCCAGACTAAATTCCTGCACTGGAGTTACAAACGGTTCATGGAACGTTCGTTGCGGAATAAGTATGATTACGAAGGCACGCCTATCCAGTTTTGGTTCATCGAAAAACACGAAACCCATAAACACGGCAGCTCACCGACCAAAGGTGCTGCTAAGCCGCCGCGAAAACTACAAAAATAACTTAATCTATGCCGACTCGACAGCCGCGGCGTCTAATGGTAGCGGAATCCGCTCAACCGTACGGTAGATGCTGAAGCGTCCAAGCGGAACTAAAAGCTGCTCAACTTCTAACCTGCTACTGCGACGCTCAAATACCTGCGCGCCGATGCAGGCGATACTCGATGGGCTAGGGAGGTCAAATTCCATTACTTCAAGATCCAGATGCTCAGGCCTATCATCGCCATGCCACATAACCCTACTTTCGTGTTGGTAGGGAGCGCTAGCACCAATTGCCCAAAGCTCTTCTCTGTGAGCTACTTGATACTTATTCATAAAAATTTTTCTAACATTTTTTTAGCTTTCATACAAGTTTTATCCCTGGCAACAAGCATGGCAGCTCACCGACCAAAGGAACTGCTAAGCCACCCCGGAAAGCATAAAACGCTTATTTCACATCTATCATTTTACAATTCACATTAATTTATCAATTTTCATTTATCAGACTACACATACATCACATTCAGCAATGACAAATCACCAATGCTAAATAATTGAGAATTGGTAATTGTAAAATGAAAAATACTTTATACTTACCCTATGGCATTATTTCAGAGACGGCCGCAGCTTAGTGATCCGGTAAACTATGTAACGGTCGGGCTTAATAAAACAGTTTTGATCGTAGGGCTCGGCAACCCTGGCAAAGAGTATGACAGCACGCGGCACAACATCGGTTTTGTATGTGTTGACGAGTTTGTCGAGAAGAATACCGATATGGAAGGCTGGATCGCTAAAAAGGACCTGAAGTGCGTGATGAGCACCGGCCGGCTCGGCGAAACACGTGTCATTGTTATCAAGCCGACGACTTTTATGAATCTCAGCGGCGAAGCGGTGCAGGCAGTCATTGATTTTTATAAACTTCACCAAAATCAAACCGTGGTAGTACACGACGAGCTGGACATTCCGTTCGGCCAAATTCGCACACGCATGGGTGGCACAAGTGCCGGCCACAACGGTATTAAATCGTTAATAGACCACATCGGTGAAGATTTCGGCCGGGTACGCATCGGCGTCGGCCCAAAAGAGCCAGAGCAAATCGACAGCGCGGATTTCGTCTTGGGCAAGTTCAGCAAGGATCAACAGACCGATCTGCCAGCTCTTGAACGCGAGATTAATGCTATCTTGACCGAGTACGTTTACGGCAACCAGTTAGCTGCTGAAACACGAAGCTTCTTGGTTTAACTTAGAAATCTATTTGGGCAGTTGTTCTAAGCGTGCGTCAACATGATACCCTAGTGCGAACAGATACACTTGCTCCAGCTGAGCAGCAGTAATGTAGCCTAAAGCTATTGTTTGCGTGGCTGGCGAAAAATCTCCGCCTATAGCCAGACGGCCGAGTCGTTCACGCTGGCGAGCGTTTTCTAAAAGCTCATCAACATTGCCATAATCTGCAAATAAGTCCGCAGCAAATTGCATCTGCGGATACACTTCCCAAGGTTTCAACTCACTCATATATATTGTTTAACAAAAAGGTCTCCGGAGGGGGTGGGCACCGCCGGAGACCATTTTGGGGCTCGAAAGCGTCAAGCCCAAATTACACCCTTCAACCCACCTTGAAGGCTTTCCTTGTCAACGACAGGGACCCACTCAAAGGCTTTGTCCGTCATTCGCCAAAACTCCATTAAAACGAGAGGGAATACGGGGTTAAAGGGGTTAGTCTGTTTTAGAGCGCGTGTTAGTCCGACGTAAACGGCGACAAGCGCGCAATAGAAGAAAGTGGAGGGTAACAACTTTTTCGTGATGGCACGCTCTAAAACAATCTAACAAATGTTCCGTCAATAAGTCGGAACAGTTAGAATTGGGGGTATAAGGTACATTAAGTCCCGAAATCGAGACTTACGGGTTGCTATTTTACACAAAACGTGTCATCGTGTCAATACCTTTTCAGTTTTTTGAATGACAGTCAAAAAGATTTTATATAATGCTAACGGTTATCCTGAGTCATTGCGCCACATCAGCGGGCCGCCCAAGGAGTTATTTGTGGTGGGCGAACTCGACGATCTGCTTGACAGGCCGCGCGTGGCGATTGTCGGCAGTCGCAAGGTTTCGATTTATGGCCGGAACATTACGACGATGCTGGCGCGTGAACTCGCCAAACAAGGGATAGTAATTATCAGCGGGCTGGCACTTGGCGTGGACGCTATCGCGCATCAGGCAGCACTCGACGCCGGTGGGCTCACACTAGCCGTGTTGCCCGGACCGATTGAGACGATTTATCCCGCAAGCCACCGGAATCTCGCGGTCGAGATAGTCCAAAAGGGTGGTGCGCTCGTCAGCGAATTCCCGGCAGACACGCCGCCGTTCAAAACCAACTTCGTGGCGCGTAACCGCATCGTGGCCGGACTGGCGGATGCACTGCTCATTACCGAAGCAGCCGAGAAGAGCGGATCGCTGCATACCGCACGATTCGCGTTGGATCAGGGCAAAGACGTGTTGGCGGTGCCCGGCAATATCACCAGCATAACGTCGGTCGGCACGAACAATCTGCTGAAAAGCGGCGCCACGCCGATAACCTCGGCCGAGGATGTGCTGCACGTGCTCAATCTCAAACCGGCAATCAGAGCGCGAACCGTAAGAGGCGCCAACCCTGCCGAGCAGGCGATAATCGACCTTCTATCAAAAGATATGACCGATGACGCAGAGCTGCTTATTAATAGCGGGCTGGAAGTCGGCGTATTCAACCAAACCCTGACCATGCTGGAAATCACCGGCAAAATCCGCAGCCTCGGCGGTAACCAGTGGGCCATCGCGTAAACGCTTGTGCTATAGTGCTTGTTATGGGTACAAAAACTCTTATTTGGCTCGGCATAGCAATCGGCGGCCTCATAGGCGGCGGCGTGGGCAACCTGCTGGATCACCAATCATTTTTCAGCCTGACCAACTTTGGCGAATGGACTATTGTAATGACTGGTGTTGGCTCAATCGTCGGCATTTGGGCCGGCTACAAACTTGGCAACAGCCTGTAAATTGCCTGCCTTGGTTTAGGCTAGGCAGAAATTACACTTGAATTAGTCTGTCTCGGTACTGGCTCCGCTTGCTGCAAGCCTGCCGGCGATAAGGCGTATGAAGTCTGGGCCAGTACCATTCAGCTCATCAACAGGATGCCCCGAAGGATCCTCACCACGCGCAAGTGCGGTCTGCTGCGCCATATACCCTTCGGGGGTCAAGCCCGATGATGCCGCCCTTAACAAAAGTTGCTCGTGTGCAGACAAGCCTCCATCATCACGTCGTTGTCTAGCTTCACCCCAACCAAGTGGAAATCCATTGTGACCGCTCATAAATTCTCCTAAAAGCAGCGCCGAAAAATCAAAAACCGCTTCCGGATCGGTAGCGGCCATTGGTCTGGCGCTAAAGCCTTATTTAATTACTTATGCATAGTGTTTTACTCCTATCGGTCACGTCAGTCAAGACTGGCTGGAGGATTTTACAACGTCGTGGCCCAAAAAACTTGGCATGGGCGATAGATTTGCGTATTATATGCGTTTGCTAGTAAGCTAAGTCGGAATATATGAGCAAAAATTTAGTTATCGTAGAGAGTCCTGCAAAAGCCAAAACCATCGAAAAATACCTTGGCAAAGACTTTACCGTCAAAAGCAGTTTCGGCCATATCCGCGACCTGCCCAAAAAAGGGTTGAATGTCGATATTGCCAAAGATTTTTCGCCTACGTACGAAATCCCCGCCGATAAGAAAAAGGTGGTGAGCGAGCTGCGTGCGGCCGCCAAGGGCAAAGACGTATGGCTGGCAAGCGATGAAGACCGTGAAGGCGAAGCTATTGCTTGGCATCTGACCCAAGCGCTCAAACTCGATGCCGCAAAAACCAAACGAATCGTATTCCACGAAATCACTAAAACAGCCATCGAACGCGCGGTAGAAAACCCTCGGACCGTCGATTTGCGACTGGTTGATGCGCAACAGGCGCGGCGGGTACTTGACCGGCTCGTAGGCTACGAATTATCACCGGTGTTATGGAAAAAGGTCCGCACGGGCTTAAGTGCCGGCCGCGTGCAATCGGTGGCAGTACGGCTGATCGTGGAACGCGAGCGCGAGATCCGCGCCTTCGAGGCTGAAAGCACATTTAAAGTTACCGCCATATTCAAAGCTGATGGTGAAACATTTTCGGCCGAGCTTATTAACAAGCTGCCGGATCTCGAAACCGCCCGTACGTTCTTGGAATCGGTCGCAGACGCCACTTTCACCGTCGAAGGTATCGCGCAAAAACCCGGCAGCCGCAACCCGGGCGCGCCATTCACGACGAGTACGCTCCAGCAGGAAGCATCCCGCCGACTCGGCTACAGCGTGCGCCAGACCATGACACTCGCCCAACGTTTATACGAAGCCGGCTACATAACCTACATGCGTACCGACAGCACGATATTATCCGGCTTCGCTATCAAAGCGGCCGAAGATTTTATCAAGAAAGAATTCGGCGACAAATACCATCAGGTGCGCCAATTCAAGACGAAGAGCGAAGGCGCTCAAGAGGCGCACGAAGCGATTCGGCCAACTAATTTCGCTGAACGCGGTCTCGGCAGCGACTCCCAACAAGTGCGATTATATGAATTGATCTGGCAACGGGCGCTTTCCAGTCAAATGACACCGGCCCAGACCGAAAAAACAGAGGTGACTATTGGCATATCGACGCGAAAAGAAAAGTTCATGGCTCGCGGTGAAGTTTTGCGCTTCGATGGATTTTTGAAAGTCTACGGCGGCGGTAAAGACGATACGTTGCTTCCCGCAGTCGAAAAAGGCCAAAATCTGCCGCTAGTGGAAATGCGCGCCACCGAAACATTCACGCGGCCCGCTGCGCGCTACAGCGAAGCGGCACTGGTGAAAAAACTCGAAGAGCTAGGCATCGGACGCCCCAGCACCTACGCGCCAACCATTCATACCATCCAGACCCGCGGCTATATCGAGAAAAAGGATCTCGACGGCAGCGAACGGACCATCCGCGAACTGGTACTTGAAAAATCGGCCATAACAGACGCGGAAACCAAGGTGATCACCGGTGCGGACAAGAACAAGCTCGTGCCTACCTCGATTGCCGAAGTAACGACCGATTTTTTGGTGAAGTATTTTCCGAGCGTCGTAGATTATGACTTTACTGCGACGGTCGAGGCCGATTTCGATCGCATCGCCGATGGCAAAGAGAGCTGGAAGGGCATGCTTGCCAATTTCTACAAAGATTTCCACCCGCTCATCGAAAAATCGGCGGATGTATCACGCGAAGAAGTATCGCAAGCCCGGGTGCTAGGCATCGATCCTTCGTCCAAAAAGCCCATCATTGCCCGCATCGGCCGTTACGGGCCGATGTTGCAACGCGGGGAAGCCGATGACGACACCAAACCCGACTTTGCGCCCATGCCGGCCGATATGACACTCGACAGCGTGACACTAGATGCGGCACTCGAGATGTTCAAGCTGCCGCGTGTCGTCGGCAAAACCAAAGACGGCGAGGAAATCACTGCCGATATCGGTCGGTTCGGCCCCTATATCCGTGTCGGAAAGACGTTCGTAAGTATTAAACCGCGCGATCCCATGACTATCGGCGAAGCAGAGGCACGCGATCTGTATGAAACCAAATTACAACAAATTGCCAGCAAAAATATTAACGAGTTTCCAGGCGGCATCAAGGTGTTAAATGGCCCGTATGGACCCTATGTTACGGACGGCAAGAAAAACGCCCGGATCCCCAAAGATACTGACGCCGCGAAGCTTTCCGAGGCGGAAGCTAAAAAATTACTGGACAACGCCCCGGCCGGGAAACGCTCGTTTCGACGCCGCAAATAACTTTACAAGAGGTGATGGATATTTAGCGAGAGCTAATTAAATATTGCGTATTAATATTTTTACAACACAATGTGTGCAATTAGGTCTAGTACGTGGTACAATAAATGGATGCAGAGAACCCTTGACTTTTAAAATGCAAAGTTTTATAATTAATCATTAATGTGTCCGTTAACAAGGAAAATATGTTGACATGACAGAAACAAGCCAACCAGCTATTAACACCGAGCAGATCGTTCGCGATATCCTCGGTACTATTGAACGCGAACGTGAGCGCGAAATCATTTTGCGCCGGTTCGGCCTGTTCGAACGAAAAGAAACATTAGAGCAAATCGGTGAATTACTTGGTATCACTCGCGAACGTGTCCGTCAGCTCGAAAAAACGGTACTTACCCGGCTTAAAATGTCGGCAGGGCAGGGGGAGTTACCCCATATTCCTGCTGTCCAGGCACGTTTTGTGGCTGAATTAAGCCAGCGGGGAAACGTTGCTCGCATCAGCGATTTGGCTGCTTGGATGGGGATAATAGATGGCCGCATCGAGCAGGCAAGGGTCGCATTCTTGGCCCAGCTATGCCCCGAATTAACCGTTGTCGATGAAGACGACCATTATTACTTGTCGGCATGCTTAACGAAAGTTTATGACCTGCGCAGCCTGAAGGCAGCCGTGGCTAAGCTGGTTGACACTATTAAATCCATCGGCGAGCCGGCACCTATTGAAAAAATAGCCGCTTCGGCCGGTCTTGGCGATGAAACGCAAGCCGCAGCGCTTGCCAGTATTTCAAAACAGCTTGCCACGCTTGGCGGTCTATGGGGACTTATAAAATGGCCTATGGTTAACCCCAAGAACATTCGCGATAAGATATACGTCATTCTCAAACAACATGGCAAGCACATGCATTTTAACGACATCGCCGCCGCTATAAAAGGCTCGGACTTTAAGCGCAAAGACGTCACCACCCAAGCGATCCACAACGAGTTGATTAAAGACAAACGTTTCGTATTGGTCGGTCGAGGCATTTATGCATTGAAGGAGTGGGGATATAAAAAGGGAACAGTGGCCGATATCATTGCCGATGTCTTGCGCAAAGAAGGCGGCCCGCTGCATCGTGATGAGATCGTCAAGCGCGTGCTGCAAAGCCGCTACGTAAAAGAAACTACCATCTTGCTTAACCTGCAGGGAAAGGCTCAATTCAAGCGTGTCGCCAAGGCAACCTACGCCTTAGATAACGACGACAGCGGCGAAAAAGCTTCCGGCCCTGCCGCAACAGCCGAAGCTACTGCTTAGTTGCTACATGTCTGATCTTAATTGAATAGTTTTAATACTTGAGGGTGTTCAAAAGTACGTAAAATTATCATGGCGATTACTCACCAAATGCGCGCGATTTATCAAGCATATGAGGATGGCATCCCCATCGATAATATTGCTTCTCGATATAATATTACAAGCAACTCAGTCCTTAAAAAAAATAAACAAGGTTAAACGTGCCTCAAAAAAACCTGTCAATATAGCACTGCCATTAAAATTAAATAGACCCTCAGGCGCCACCTGGACTATTGAAAACATAAAAATTGGTATTGATAAATATTTATTAGAGAACGGAAGTATGCCAACCGCCCGTGACTTTGATGAATCAAACTATTTGCCGAGTGCTCGTCAAATTCAACGAGCGTTTGGCGGGCTAATTCAACTTCGCGTAAAACTTGGCTACGATCAAACCGATTTTACAAAAGGAGAATTAAGGAAATCTATAGCTATATCAGCGAATAAGCGGGGAGTTTCTGCGGAAGATTATTTTGAACCATTACTCGTTGAAAAGTTTGGCGAACCTTTCGTACATGTACAAAAACGATACTACAAAGGATCAAGATGCCGATACGATTTCTTTGTATATGCAAAACAGCTATCTTTTGGGGTAGATATTTTTACTACTGATAGAAAAAATTATATTGATAAAAATATTAGGCACAAAATTATAAGGTACAAAAATGCGCCGTCGTCTTTAATTATCTATTTTGTATTAGTTGGAAACGACTTCACGCCTTACGATGTGGAGAAGGCAAGGGAATCTATTCGAGAGCTGGATAAATATCCGAATATGGTGCCATTACACGAAACTGAATTTATGGAACTCTTATCAACTTTTGAACCACTTAAAATACCTGAATTTTTCTACGGGCTAGACGAACAGGAGTAGAATAAACATTTTGCGAACAAACATCATTAGCTACTGTATCGAAATAAAGGTACCGAGGAAGCCGGATTGAATATTTTCAAATACCGATGAAAGGCACTAGTCCTAACTTGAAGGTCGGGAAGGGTGAAAAAAAATTAGATAGTTCCGAGACACGGCTTTTTAAAATAAAGCAGTGAATATTGGAAATACAAACAACGTCGTACATTATATCTTTTACGACGTAACATATTCCGTGCTGCATGATTAACGATACGTCTTTCGCAGGGGAGTTGCCCCTCCGATTTAGCACAAACGGCACGTGATTGAAATTAAATGCAACTTAAATCAGTATAGCCATCAGAAATAACTTGTTTGCTATAAACGATTTGGATATTTAGATTGTTGCACTTTATGCAAATTTGACTTTTCCACAAGCCCATCGTGAAAATATTTGCTTTTTGCTCATTTTCATACTTTCGTATAGTTCCCTCACTGCTCTGCACTTCATAGTGAAATTTGACTTTTATGCCCTTTTGTACCAATTAATATTTTTTCGCGTTTCCGGAAACAGAAAACATACTATGAACAAAATACGAACTAGTAGAGAAGAGCGGGGCGAATAAGCATTACTGTCCTGCGCACCTTTTCGCCTGCACACAACAATGTGACTGCGGCCAGATTATGCAACTTGCCAACAACTCCCTGCACCGTCGATATGCTCCACAACATGCCGCGAAACACTGCTTCGTCTTAGCCTTCCCTACTACCTGTAATAAGCGCGGCCATCAATCCGTACATCAATATATTGTCTCGGGGAAATGCCGCCGGCCTGAAGATGCTTATAAGTAGCGATGAATGTTCCTGCCTGTTGCAGGGCTGAATTGTCCTGGGTATTAAACTTGCCATAATACGACTTGCCCGCGACATACACATCGAGTTCACTAGCAGCCCGCGGCAGCACGAATGAGCTGAAGTGTATATTTTGCGCTGATAGCTGCTCACCGACTGTTTGAATGAAACGCACGGTAGTGCTAGGTAATAGCGTCTGGCCGAGAGCGGCTTGCAAATCATTTTGATCCGTAACGATTGGCACGTGCAGTTTGGCAAGCTGAGCGCTCTTCGAGGTAGCCGCTAACAGCGCTTTGCCGTCTGTGTCGAGCACGAAACTGCTGCCATTTGGAAGGTTCAATACCATTGATGGCTCTGATGGTTGGATGTATACAGTCGGCTGGTGCCCGAGGACGGGCAACGCGATACTTACGGCGTTGAGCTCGGGAAACTGGCGAAGCATTGCGGCACTAATTTCGTTCGTATCAATTGTGAGTTTGTTTCGGTTAGCCACATGATGAAAGAGCGCTGCCGCAGCCCGTTGATACATAGCCGTATCGCCCAGAAACACTTGGCTCGTTGTAGTTGATAACGCAACAATTTTCGGTGCCGGGCTGATAATGAGATCATTCGCAACCACCGCAAGCACCGCTAAACAAATGATTAAAATTACGCCACGACGCACTAAACGCTGCAGCCTGCTCATCGCACGCGGTTGCTGCTGTGGCAGTCTTTCGTGCACAGTCTCTGCATCACGCCCTACATTGGTTTCATCAGCAGAACGATTGGCATAATATGAAAACGTGTTGTTCGGACGTACAGTTGACGTATCTGGGTTGCCGCGAATCGACCGGCGGACCGTCAAATCATTTTTATCATCGTTTTTTCGTTTAAATAGGCGCATCTCTTTGTTATGATTTTAGAAAATTACTTTTTTGCCTCATCTAATAATATCACCGCCAATTGACGCGCCGCGTCAGGCCTGGCATATTCAGCGAATCGCTCACCCATTTCTCGGCAAACATCAGGATTATCGAATAAATTCCGAACCGCCTGCTCCATAGCCTGAGGTCTGTCAGTTAATTCTGCTTCGGTAACGCATATAATTGCCTGCTGACCGGCAAGATATTCGGCATTTTTTGTCTGGTGACCCCCGGCGAGCATAGGATTAGGTACGACGATGCATGCCTTGTGCTGCGTTGCAAATTCAGCCAGATTCGTAGCGCCTGCCCGTGTTATGACGACATCCGCCGCACCGCTGTAAGCATGCAGTTCTGTCACGAAACCTTTTACGATTACCCGCCTTCGCTGTTCTGGATTCAGAAGTTCATCATATTTGCGCGCAAATAATGCTTCGTGCATTCGACCAGCGACATGTATGACCAACATATCGGGGTAGGTATCGAGCAGCGCCGGCACAAAACCCGCCACAGCGTTATTCAGCGACAGCGCTCCGTTGCCCCCACCGGTAATAAACAGGATTTTTGCAGCATCGTTCAAACCAAGCTGTCGTCGGTAAGCTTTTTGCCGTGATACATCCACGGGTTGAAATTCCGCCTGCAATGGCACGCCAACGGCAACCGTCTTGCCGGCGGGATAGTTATAGACTTCCTTAGGCAGAGCGACTGTATGTAACGCTGCCCAGCGTGCAATAATACGGTTCGTCAGACCCGGAAGCGCGTCGGAGTCGTGGGTGACAAATGGTACCTGCCGCCTGGCAGCGGCCAGACCGACCGGCAACCCGACGAAACCGCCTTTGATAAAAATGCAGTCCGGTTTGATTTTCCCTAACAACCTGTAGCATTGTATGGTACCGGCCAAAACCCGCCATATATCGCGAACATTCTTAGCCATGGTCGGCACGTCAAGAAGCTGTTTGATGCCTTCACCATGATAGCGACGCAACTTCCCTGCACTAACGGTATAGACTTCGTCAATAAATTTACTTTCGGCAGGTACATCCGATAACTGATCGCCGCGCTGACCGATGTAAATCAAATGAACGTCAGGACGGAGCGCTTTAAGCTCAGCTGCTACTGCTAGAATCGGGGTGATGTGGCCCCCTGATCCGCCGCCGGTCAACACGATTTCCACTGGCGATACTCCTTCTATCGTTTGTTGTATCTTCCGCTACATAATGCGTATAGCGCGACATCTGGAATACGATGCCAAGCGCCGCCATGATAAACACGACACTCGTACCGCCATAGCTCACCAGCGGCAATGTGATGCCTTTGAGTGGCAGCAAGCCGATCATGGCACCGACATTAATAATGGTCTGCACACTGAGCCAAACGAGCGTGCCGATCACGAACAACCGGCTGAATGATCCGGGCGCTCGCTCGGCAATCGTTTTGAGTTTGACGAAAAGTGCGGTAAAAAGAGCAAGCAATGCGGCTACACCGATAAAGCCGAACTTTTCGGCGTAAATGGCAAATATTGAGTCGTTCGCTGCTTCCGGCAAGTAGCCATAGGCCTGCACGCTGCGCCCCAGTCCAAGACCAATCAGTCCTCCAGAACCAACCGATATGATCGCTTGGCACGCCTGATAGCCGGTGCTTTGGCAATTCGCTGTCGGATGAAGATACGCTATCAGCCGTTCTCGCCGGTACGGTACGACCGACACTGCCAGCACGGCGCCGATAAGCAATACGCCGCCGACCATCATCAAGCGCTTGAACGGCATTCCGGCGACGAAAGCCATGACACCCATCATCGCCATGATCACGACTGCCGAGCCGAAATCGCTTTGTACGCCAGCTACTATCAAGCCGACCAACACCAGTGCGATGAGTAATGGTTTCAGCACTGTTTTCGTGTCGGATATCGTGCTGTCTTTGATGCGATCGCCTAAAAACGTCGCCAACCATATCAGCATCGCAAACTTTACTACTTCAACAGATTGAAAAGATAAACTGCCGAGACGCACCCAACGATGTGCCGGATATGCCGGATTCACCGGAATGACAAGCGCCAGTACCGTTACGATTCCCGCCAAAATTATTAGCGGTTTATACCACCGTCGCCAAGTCTGCAATGGAATACTCGAACCGACTATAAAAGCGCCCGCACCTAGCGCGATGGCAAAAAGCTGCCTGGTGAAATAAAAATTACTGCCGACACCGTTCGCCAGTCCAAGCGCAGGGCTGATTGAGTAAATAACCACCAGGCCGATTACTAACAGCGCGATGCTTAAGATGAGCAGCGAGTAATCCGGATGATGCCGTCGATGCTGTGCTTCCTCGGCGATCGCCGGAGCTACTTGGCCGTATCTATTCGCCCGTGGCGTAACGTCGCCCATCTCTTAGCAATCCCTCGGTTTAAGCTGATATAAAAACATCACCCGAATCGTCCCAGTAAAAATACAATTAATCCGGCAATCGCCGACACTTGCCCGAGGATCCAAAACCGCATGGTGACTTTCGTTTCGGGCCAGCCGATGGCTTCGAAGTGATGGTGGATCGGAGAGCTCAAGAATACCTTCTTACCGTGCCGCAACTTACGCGACGAGCGATTGATAATGACTGAGCCGGCTTCCATGACGTACACCGCCCCGATGATCGGCAAGACGTAAATCGTATCAGTCTGCATGGCAATGACTCCCAGCGCCGTACCAAGTGCGAACGCGCCGACATCACCCATAAAAAAGCGTGCCGGAGCGATATTGAACCAGGTATAACTCAGCAGCGCGCCCACAACCGTCAGACAAAATGCCGCTAATGCATATTTTGCCTCGATACCCGCGATAAGCGTGTAAACCGTAAATGACGATATCAACAGACCGCCTGCCAGTCCGTCCAGCCCATCGCTCATATTTACCGCGTTGGATGTAGCTACAACGACCAGCCAAAAAATAGGAACGATAAACCAACCCACATGCCAGTGGTGCACGAAGGGTAAATAAATCGTCGTAACGTCCAACTTCGCAAAAAACCACCAGCCGCCTACTAGTGCAACAACGCTATACAGTGCGAATTTCAGTTTTGCTTTCATACCGGCAACACCCTTGCCGCCGCTGCGGATATTCATAAAATCATCCGCCAGACCGATGACTCCGGCGCCCACCATGCCTGCTAATGGCAGCCACGTTTCCCCGCGGCTCAAATTCGCCGCCAACGTGACAAGCGCCGCCGAAACGACAAAAATGATTCCGGCCATCGTCGGAATATTGCGTTTATGTTTCGCAGCATGCAACTTCTGATAGACAGGAGCCGCTACGCCGCCCAACCCCTCGGTACGTTGCTTTTTCCACCACTCACCACGATACGCTATCGTCGTATAAATCGGCGTGATGATCATGCTCAATACGAAACTGGCGAAGCCAAGCGCCACAATATGAATCAATGTCGATGTCTGGATAGCAATGTGTATAACCGTCATGTGTGTTTCCTGATTATGTTGGTTTTATTATACTCTAGCCCTTCGGTGTTACATACCCATCATTAATGAGCATGTGAGCTAGATCCGCGAACACCGGCTGGCCGCCGAGCGCACCGGCGTACCCCGGGACATTCGGTTTGGTGTTGAAAACGACAATGACATACTGCGGTTTATTACCGCCGACAAAGCCCACGTAGGTCCCGTTGAAAATATTGCCGTAATATCCCCCGCCCGGCTGCGCCACCTGTGCCGTGCCGGTTTTACCGCCGACCATGTAATTGGGACTGAAATTCATAAAACCATATCCTTCGTGCAGGTATTGCGTAACGACGTTTTCCAGCAAAGGAATCATTTCTTGGGTAACATTCGCCGACACGACATTTTTCTCCAGAATCTTGGACTCGTTCGCGGATACTTGCCCGGTATTTGTGTTGATCGTCTTGGATATCAAGGTCGGCTGATAATAGGTTCCGCCATTAACGATGCTAGCGAATGCCGCACCGAGCTGTAATGCCGTCAGCTGCACGCCCTGTCCGAAAGCCGTGTTGGCAAATTGCAGCTGGACGGCGGGATTGCCCATGTCAGCGGTCGGGACGACTCCCGGCGATTCATAACCCTGCTCGATACCAGTCGCCTGCCCCAGACGAAAATGATTGACCATATAATCATGCCACGTTTCAATACCCTTCTGATTGATCCGCGTTCCGCCTTGATTGCTCATTTGCATCAGCATCCAGACTGCTCCGGTATTCAGTGACAGCGCCAGTATGCTGGCGATATTTTGCTCGCGAGGGCCTCCGTCCTGTTCGATATCGGTAATGTTAAAATCATCGACTATCCAATGTGCCGGATCATAGAAGCTGGTTGTCGGGCTCACCGCGCCAACATTCAACGCCGCTGCCGTCGTAAGCGTTTTCATAGTTGATCCGGGCTCAATTGCGTTACTTACCGCCGCGTTTTGATAGACGCTCGGGTCGCTTACGCTTTGGTAATTCGCCGGATTGTAGCTCGGGTAGTTAGCCATGGCTTTTACCCGCCCGGTGTTCGGGTCCAAGATGACGGAACTGAGTCCTTGGGAATTCGTTTTTTGATACTCTTGCTGCAGAATCTGTTCCATTTGCTGCTGCATGCCGATATCGATCCCTAATACGACATCGTTTCCATTATGAGGTGATATTTCGACATTATTTCCGCTTGCCACAAGCGGCACGCCGCTGGCATCCGTCAAAGCCTTGACCTCGCCGGGCGTACCTGCCAATTCTTGATTCAAAGCCTGTTCGACGCCGTACTCCCCTTTCCCGCTATCATTTACGAACCCGAGTAACTGTGACGCCAAATCTCCCTGTGGATATGTACGATAATCTTGTGCGATGGCCCCGATTCCAGGATATTTATGCGCCAGCAGCTTGTTCTTTTTGGCCTCTGGAACTTTCTTCGCCAACACGACATACTCCGTCCCTTTGGTCTGTAACTTTGTCGTATAGGTTGAAGATCCGCCGCCAAAAATCGCGCTCAAAATACTGGCGTCCCGCTCCACGGCATCATGTTTAATGAACGTCGGATCGGCGTAAACCGTATACAGCTTTTGATTGAGCACGATAGGCACTACGTTATCGCCGTTATAAGCTTCGATCGCACCGCGCTCAGCCGGAATTTGATACTGTTTTAGCTGGTCGCTCAGCGCCGCTTTATGATAGTAATCGTAACGTATTACCTGAACGTAAAAAGCCCTGATGATAAACAGGCCCATAATCACCATCAAAATCACATACCAAATGTTCAACCGGTATATCGCTGATGGCAATTTTGGCTGATTGAATGACGGGCTCATCCGTTTAATTATAATCGCTACTGTACAGAGCCGCTCGGAGCGACGGGTGTCAGGTTTTTGGCAACCCGGCTGTTCTGAACTCGATCGACTGATTGCCAGCTGGCCGAAGCAAGCTCTAAGTTGTCATGCTCTGCCTTGAGCTGTGTTTGCTGCTTTTGCAGGCTACTTATCCTATAGCCATAGGCGTTTGTTTTGGTAACTTGCGTCAGGTATAAAAGTCCGAGCAAAGCGGCCAACACTATTAAAATGATTGTGTTGCTGATCGGACCAAGTACGCGGTCGTTGCGGCGGAAACTGATTGTGTTTTGCTGCCGGCCAATGCGCCCGACAGAGCGCTGGCGACCGAGTGCCAGAGAACTAGAATATGTCATATATTTTTCTTTTTGTTTTTATGTTTGTTTTATCGATTTTAAATTCCTTCTTTGGCGGCGGGCGTTTTTGACACGCCCGCCTTTTTTGTGAGCGCTATAAACTAGCCGACAAGTTCGGCTGCCTTTTCCACGCGAACGTGGACTCGGAACGCTCTAGGGGTGCGATTTTGCACCTTTACTGCGATTGGCATTACGCACTCCTTTCTTTTTGGTTTTTTATTTTTACTGCGGCGCGGAGTTTTGCACTCCGAGCTCGTGGATTAAAAGCTATTTCATCTTGACTGGCAGTTATCGGTCGCTTGGTCAGGAGCTTGAGTGTCGCATCGTAGCGCTCACCGCCCGCTCCCTGAAATGCCTGCTTGACCAGCCGATCTTCCAGGCTATGAAAACTGATAACGGCTAGCCGCCCATCGGGCTTGAGCAAGTCGAACCATAGCGGCAAGCTTTCGGCTACTTGTGTCAGTTCATTATTTACGGCAATCCGGAGTGCCTGAAACGTGCGCGTTGCCGGATGTATTTTACTGTGTCCGGGCCAAGCCCGTGCCACAACTGTGGCTAATTCAGTCGTCGTTACAAACGGTCTGTGTTGCACTATAAGCCTCGCGATGGTTCGCGCTTTCGGCTCTTCGCCATATAGCTGCAGAATCTCAATCAGCTGTTCCGCTGAATATGTGTTGACGATATCTGCGGCTGTCAGCTCCTGATTCTGGTCCATGCGCATGTCGAGGGGCCCTTCTGCTGTTATTGCAAACCCTCGGCTAGCTTCGTTAAGGTGCGGTGACGATACACCTAAATCAGCCAATATAAGATCAAATGTTCGCCCTTCAGCCACAAGTTGCATGGTCGCCTGCAAAAAATCCGAATGCCGGATTTCGACATGCATTTTAGCAAAATGATCTTCGAGCGTCTTTATTGCTTCTCCGTCGCGATCTACGAGCACCGCCTGTTGCGGGCTATTCGTTCGCTTCAGAATCGCCCCGGCATGTCCGCCATATCCTGCCGTCAAGTCCAAGTACGAATCCCCTGGTCTTGGGTCAAGACAAGCTAAAACTTCCGAAACTAAAACCGGAACGTGCATATGTTTGGTTGATCTCGGTGGATCTTGTTCGTTTTTGTTTTTGTTTTTATTTTTACCACCCTATGTACAGTGGAGAACAAGGTCACCTATTCAGCAGCCAACTTTTTGTTTTTGGTTTGAAATTTTTGTTTTTGATTAGATTACTGACCACATGTGAAGAAATTTTTCGTATTTGAGTACCTACGAGAAAGGTTTTTTTAGGAACCTAAGATTTCTTTACAGCCGGTAATCAAAGTTTGAGAGACTTATGTGTGAGGTGGAGTTTTGGGAGGTGTTTAAAGTAATGTTCGAAGGTTTTGTAGGATGGTTACCTTTGCCATCCGTTGACTGCCGAATAGCTGACCTTATTTAATGAGACACCCTTAAAGGGTTTCTCATCGCGCCAGGCTCCGGAATGAATCCGTCGCGTGGGCTGCTCTTCCCTTGGCATATCGGAAATAGCCGCTGCGAATTAAAATCACTACTCGTTTTTTCCAAATTGTTAATGTGCTGCGTAGCCCTTTTTTAGAACCGGTTATTCGCCGGCTTCGAGCCGCCAATACGCCCCTGCCCTGGTAGCCACAACGCTTTTGGTGATGCCTGCGTAATCGAGCAAATGTTGCTCGATCGCGAAGCGCCCCTGCTTGTCGTCGATAGCTCCGTCCGTTTTACCCCTTCGGAATTGAACGTTAAGGTCGGCCACATCTTCGCTTAAGACATCGCCTTTGAGCTTTGGCTCAACCATTTCGTCCCACACCGTCTTGGAGTAAAGGTGCAGGTATTTCCTAAATCCTCGTGTCACGACTACCCCGCTCGCGAACTCGTCTCGAAGTTCAGCCGGTATGGTTAACCGTCGCTTGTCGTCGAGCTTGCGTTCGAAATAATCAACCGTGGCCATAGGTATTTAGTTAATTTGCTAGTGGTTTTTTATTTTTTGATGGGAAGCTTGCTATTTTTGGCGGGCTACCCACATTTACCCACTAACACGACTATACTACCCACTATTACCCACTGACAAGTTATTTTATATAAATTATCGGTGTTTTCTACACCACTTATCCACAGAATACCTGTGATTCGTCAGTTTTCCACAATATATGGTGTTACAGCGCATACTCGTTGCGCTAATTGATAAATTTGTAAAAATATTACTTTCGACCGGAAATTCTATAACTTGAAAGCCCGACGTCGAACTTGGTTGGCATATGAACCGTTTCATTTTCGTTGTCGTTTCGATTCCAGAGGTTTATTCCGGAGTCCGCAAATGCATACGCCGGGTGCACCGAATTGACTGCAGCAGGCTCGCGCGCCGATCGGGACATGTCGGTCGCACCGGCAAGCGTAATAAGAGCCATCAACCATGCGCTCGCGATCATCGCATTGTTTTTTAGATTGTTTTCTTTGTTTTGTTGGTATGTTTTTATTTTTGATACCATAAAGATACATTAACAAAATTTTCCTTTTTTGTCAATTTTATTACACTTTTTTGCTATTCGCATTAGTGCCGTTAATTTTGCCTCGAACTTTTCCTCTGCTCTCTAATTTTCGACCGTGCGCACTAGCCCTAACCGATTGATATTGTGCTAATTTTCCCAAATATGCCCCAAACCACTTGGCACTAGGCCGGACTGATCGTTTCATACCGTTCGCACGATCGACTGCAATCAGGCCAAATTTCGGCCACCAGCCATATTTCCATTCAAAATTATCCAATAAACTCCAGTGCATATAACCGACAATCTGTACGCCGTGGCTCATTGCGCGCTGCATAGAAAGTATCGTTTGCTCGATCCACCAGCGGCGATACCGGTCTTTACTGTCGGCCAAACCGTTTTCCGTAATCAGTACGGGCAATTTATATCTTTGGCTTATGCGCATAAGAACATCAAAAAGTCCGTCCGGTTCCATATACCAACCAAGATCGCTCACGGGCGTAGTAGGATTTCGTGTACCGGTCAACAATCCAGTGTAATAGTCAGTAAAATAATAATTGAATCCGATAAAATCCTGCTGCCGCTTGATACGGTCCAAAAACCACCAATTCCAGATATAGCTTTTACTTATCGCGCCGAACTGGGCGATTGGATTTGTCGTGCGATAGGCTCGCATATTTGATAGCTGCGAGGCAACCCCGACTTGCAGCGCCGGGTTGGTATTTTTCAAGATGTGATAAGCGTGTCGATGTGCCTGCACCAGATTCCAATAAACTTTCATGCATGTAATTGGATTTTTAATCTCCGGAGGCCATTCACCAAAAAGATAACCATGGCTGGCATACACATTCGGTTCATTTAGTGTAATGACATACGTGAGTTCATTGCCATATTCTTCGGCAATTTTTTGGACGAATTGGTCAAAATAGGTTAGATTGGTTTTTTTCTCGAACCCACCTTTTTCGGTAAACCACGTTGGCATAGTCCAATGCCAAATATTTAGTATCGGTTCGATCCCGCGCTTATTCAGGCTTTTGATATATCGATGATAATGACGGATAGCATCCAAGTTCCAGGCGCCTTCTTTGGGTTCGACTCGCGACCACTCGATACTGAAACGAAAGCTGTTGAGATGAAGCTCTTCAAGCAGATCAAAATCTTCTTCGTATCTGTTGTAGTGATCGACTCCTTTGCCGGAAACATAGTTCTGAGGGTCGGAAGCCTGTGCTTTGACGGATTTCCAGTTTGGAAGCCAGCCTAACCGTTTGGGCGCGGTTTTCGCCAGTTCTGTCGCATTTGCCAACTCCCATTCGCTCCACTGATTTTCCGTGCCGCCCTCAACTTGGTGCGACGCCGTGCTCGCGCCCCACAAAAAATCTTTTGGAAACAGGTTGGGATCCATTGCGGTTTATTGTAGCAGACCTAGATCTCTATGCTCTGACCATCATCGAGTACCGCAAAGTTGACACCCGGAATGACTTCGGGCGCGAATTCAGCCAGTACATGCGGATTTTCAAAAAAGAAATCATAATGCACAGGTATAACCGTCTTGCAGCCGAGTTGCTTAATGAACGCGAAAGCGTCTTTAGGGCTGATGTCGGGACCGGCTATCGGGATAGCGGCTGCGTTAATTTGCAGACCATCGAGCGAAAAACCGTCACCCGGATGAAAAAAAGTTCCGTCGATGATATAGCCGGTGTTCTGCGGCCCCGGCGAGCCATCCGGCAACAGGCTGTGCGGCAGTTCGCGTGCGACGATTTTCACGCCGCCGGCTTCAAATTCGTCAAGATCGTTTACAATATTCGTGATTAACTCACCGATCAGATTTTTAGTACTCTGGTTGCCGAATACGGGAACTTTGCCGTTCTGCGACAATTCGCCCAAAAGTCCCGGAACGACATGGTCGGGATGTTCATGGGTAATCAAAATCGCGTCGAGCGGCTGTAAGTCAGCGGCGCTATATTTTTCGGCCACGAATGAACCGGGATCGATGCAAATCCGCTTGCCGGAGTGTTCGATTATCAGGCAGCTCTCGGGGTATTTGGTAATTTTCATGAAATATCTCCTTCCAGGCTATTATATCGTGCCTGCTGGAAATCGGCTCCACAACCTTCGGAGGATGTAGTATACTCATTTCTCGATGCGTATTGCTATTCAGGGTGAAGAAGGATCCTATCATCACATCGCAGCCGAAAGTTATTTTGGCAGCGACAACGAGCTTGAGTGCTGCGAAACATTCGCGGCCGTGTTTGATGCGCTCCAAAGTGGCGCTGCCGATTCCGGAATCGTGGGCGCGGAGAATTCCATTGCCGGCACAGTGCACCCCGTCTACGATCTGCTGCTCAAGCATGATTTTTTCGTGGCGGGCGAAGTCTACGAACAGATCCATCATAATCTCATTACCCTGCCCGGCGCCGATTTGAAAGCGATTGCCCGCGTTTACTCGCATCCGATGGCATTGCCGCAGTGCTCAGATTTTTTTGATGAGTTTCTGCCGCAGGCCGAACGGATCGAATACAGCGATACGGCCGCGAGTGTCGCACATATCAAACAGCTCGGTGATAATTCCAACGCTGCGGTTGCGAGTTCAATGGCCGCAAGACTGCATGACTTGCCGATCGCGCATACCAACATCGAAAACTTTTCGAATAATGTCACCCGGTTTTTGATTTTGAGCCGCAACCACAAGCCGGCCGATGCCGCCGACAAAACGTCTTTCGTGCTTGAAACCCCGCACGAGCCAGGCGCACTGTGGCATGCGCTCGGGATATTAGCAGCTGCCCAGATTAATCTGACAAAATTGGAATCCCGGCCGATTCCTAAGCAGCCGTGGCGCTATCAGTTCCTGATTGATGTTGAGTCCGCCGGAAAATCGTTGCACGATACTGTACACAAACTCGAAGAACGCGGCTGCAACGTGCGGATTCTTGGAGAATACGTCGCGGGCCGCAAAACGACGTCTTAGTTCTTCCGACGTTTCTTGGCTTTTTGCTCCTGCGGCAAAATATGCTTTTTGTATTCGCTGACCATCACGAAAGTTCGCGGATCCTTAACCCGTTCGACAAACAAAATGCCGTTCAGATGATCGGTCTCGTGCTGCAAAACGTGCGCCAGCAATCCGTCAAAATCTTCTTCGTGCTGTTTGGCATGTTCATCAATGTAACGCAAGCGGATTTTTGACCAGCGTAACGTTTTGGCGTACGGGAAATTCGCGCCG
The DNA here is from genome assembly GCA_963742655.1 of uncultured Candidatus Saccharibacteria bacterium. Classification (GTDB taxonomy): domain Bacteria; phylum Patescibacteriota; class Saccharimonadia; order Saccharimonadales; family UBA4665; genus JAICLK01. Next base: position 41,491 of record CAVUMM010000006.1, on the reverse strand, counting down.
CCGCCAAAGCTGATACAACCTTCCCATTTTTGCGATCGACGACCGTAAGTTTTGATAATTTCCGGATTGATGATAACTATTTCGATAGCTTTTAAACCCGGCCGCGACGGCGTCGCTTTGATGCCCACGATACTAAGAGCAACAGGTCGGCCGACTTGCGGCGCTGCCAGACCAACGCCATATTTTTTAACGTCAACCGTGTGACGCATATCGGCAATCAATTCCTGAATCGCAGGAGACTTTATTTCTGCCGGATTCAACCGCCGCGCTGGCGTACGCAAAATCGGATTGCCGAACAGGGTACGCCTGAGAATTTTAGCCATGGTATCAGTGTAGCTTATGTTGACTTAAATTATTACAAACTACGACACTATATTTCTTGGTTTGTTTCAATTGCTGTCCAGCCAAGCGCTGCGATAGTTGCTCGTATCCGATCTTTATCGAGCTCAACCACTATATCTTGCAACGCCGGCGATATTTCGGATAACGTTTGTCTATCTCGAATGTTTTCGTCCACGACAGCTATCACCGCAGTTGGCCGTACATTTCTTTTAGTGCTAAGTGGCGAAAACGTATTTCTCGCAAGCAGCTTTGGCCCATGAAGCATCCTGCGAATACCGAGGATTTCTCTGATAGCGCTTCGGTGAACACCGGAAAAGCCCGGCCCTGTTATTCCATAACGATACGTCGTTACAACGGAGAATCCTTGATAAAGATCTATAAAAGGGCGTTTGCGAAATCTTACAATAGCACTTAGACTATCTTCGCCTTTTGAGCGATCGACATCGAGACCGCCAGTATAAGCAGCCGTTAAAAATAAATCGTACGTGGTTGGAAAATTCTGCTGCCGTGAAGGGGCAAATTTTGTTAGCTCAACCGCATATCCCCCGACTTCTGCGGCACTCTGCAAGTGGCTCGAGCCACCGAACTGATATGTCCAGAATCCGAGTTCGTCATCAGCGTACCGTGTCACGATCGGCAAATCGACGGATCCCGCGAAAAAATCACCCAATCCTCGTTCGAGTGCCAATAATTTTGCGTTTTCGAGCATTCCCCGCCTCAGGGCGCCATCAAAGCCTGCATCCGCTGGTTCGCGTAACCGATTCGGCCAAACTCCCATGTCTATTCATTATCGCCGCCCCCGATTGCCAGAACAAGTGCTTAAGGTTAATGACTGAACAATTTCCAGGTACCTTCGGATATGACCTCGACGTCATTATCTATGACTTTCAGGGCCGTTTGATCGTCTACTGCGTACATCGGAATTCCGGTTTCTGCCACGCGCTTTTCGAGAATCGGTTCTCGGACTTTTGGAAAATTCGGCGAATTCAGGTGAGGACGGATCGCAAAATTCATGAGATTAAGCGTCTTATTTGAAGATTGCCCGGCCGGACCGACTTCGTCATAGTCGTCATCTTCCAGCACACCGGATTTCTCGAGCAAATGTGATTCATAACGCATGCTTATTCCCGCGACAATGCTTCCGGCACTTATGCCGACAAATATCTTGGATTCCGGCCATTTGGGTAAAACATCAAATAAGCCCGACTTCTGCAGCCAGTAACTTAAGTAAAAATTATTTCCACCACCAAACAATAAAACGTCGGCATCTTCGAATTTTGTCCACCACATTTTTCTATCCAGCGTACTGACGGCGGCCAGATCAATGATTGAAAATTCCTTCCAGCCTAATTTGTGCGGCCCGGCCATATCTTCCTCGATTACCCAAGTCTTGTCACCCGACACCGGGTTATGCGCAGTCGGTACTACGACAATTTTTGATTCATTAGTTGGTTTGCCCAACAAATCGCGCAGAGCTTGGGCAATCGAATTATTCGTAATACCGGCTGACGTTAATAATAACTTCATAAATTTTCTTTATATCGGGCGCTCTTTCAACCCGACAAGATATCCTAAATAACCTGCCGCTATATGGGCAACCAACCAGAACAGAATCAAAAGTACGTATTCACGAAAACTAAGCGGGACGAATGGGGCGGTAAGCAATGCGCCACCAATGATATAGTCTGTTTGGTCGAATGGAAACCAGCCATGACCGGGCGGCACGCGCCGTTGGCGCTTAAAGAAGCTTTCGATGGCATCGCCGCCTAGTGCGCCAATACCGAATAGCGGGCCGAGGATAAGTGTTGGTAAACTTAGGTAATTTATCTGCGAAGTCAAATTTTGCGCCCATGCATAGTGTCCGACAAGAATTTGCTGCAGCCAAAAAACGAGCGTTGCCATTAACACGCCGGCGACAAATCCTCGCCAGGTTTTATGGCTCCCAAAAATTCGCTGTCCGTGGTAAGACTTTCCGAAATCCATCGGCTTACTGAATTTCTTTAGTCCGGGTATCATCGCGATAAAAACCGGAGTCGCGTTTGCAAATCCCGCAGGAGCGAAAAACCAAATCGCAAATAGTAGCTCTTTGATCATTTCGCACGTTTCTTTCGCCTGCGGTTTAACTTTGGATACAAAATACCGTGCAAACCGATAAATTGCTGCACATGCGTGGCGTGTGATAATAATTCGACCAGATTTTCGCGCGTCGGTGCCGGGTCGACCACACTGAACGTTCTGCCCCAGCCTTTCCATCCGTGAGCATCACTGCTCGAAGCCACGGCTTTTAAGTGTCTGGCCGCCCACATGAATGCCTGTTTGTGTTTGTAATGCAACAATGCCCTGCCGTTATGAACTTCGACAATATCGATCATATCAGCAATCGTGTCCAAATCCGTCTCTTGCAGGCCTTCACGAAATCCTTCGAATGGATGCGGTACATACACCAAACCGCCTTGATCACGAATTCTTTTGGCAGTATCGCGCACACTCAAACCAGACGGAATGGTACGTTGCAGATATAGGCCGATGAGTTCGCCTTCGCGTGCATAAATTTCTTCGCCTACGATGATTTTATCGCCCAGTTTTGCCTGAAGGCCTTTGGCAAAATCCGTTTTATCATGGTCGGTTATTGCGATAAAATCAAGCCCGCCGCTTTGCAACATTTGCTCATAGTCTTTGCTCGTCAGCCCGCCGTCCGGTGAAGAGACAGAGTGTGTGTGCAAATCAATCTTGAACATTATCCCCCACGCGCAATTTACTAAGAATTCTAACAAGGCGCTCTGCCGCCGTATACGCTGCGCCGAGAGCGATTATGATAACCGCCAGCGCGACGCGCCCGCTCAATAATCCGATCACCAGAACGAACATCCGTACTTCAAACGGAAAAAATCCGCCGCGAAACGAATTGTTTGTCGTATGCTGGCCCATTTTATAGCGCGACATCACCGCATCGCCCCAAGCATTAATATAGCTCGTGAGTAGTGAGCAACCGCAAGCGGCGACGGCCCACACCGCAAGATACGGTCGGCCTGTACCGGCGATAATGCCATAGGCTGCGCCGATGTACAGTAAGATTTCTTTCATGCGGTCAGTGATGGAATCTAGCAGCATGCCGCGCGGCCCGGTTGCGTGTTGCACTCGCGCCAATGCGCCATCGAGCGTGTCGAACAACCCAAAAACCACCAGCAATCCGGCAGCCCAAAAATTGTGCTGAGTAGCAATTAGAACTGCTATTGGCACGTGCATAACAAGCCCGACAAGTGTTACCATATCCGGTGAAATTTTGCCGCCGCTCGCGCGGTCAAGCCAGGCCGCAAGCCGACCCACGAAGCCGCGGATGGGATCACGAATTTTTTGAAGCCACGCTTCCATAATTACTGACTATTGTACCATGTAACAGGGGTAATTTAAGCTCAAGACCTAGTAACTAAGGCTTGTAATGCCAAATTCCGGCGCGCCAACACCGTCGGGCAAGCCGCAAAGATACACGAGTGCATCGGCCGGTACAGCCGGATCGAGCGCCTTGCTCATATCACGAGTGTTGCCTGATTTGCCAAAAAACGAAGTATTCATAGCCTGGACGTAAAATCCGTCTACGGCAACACCGAACGGTTTCAACTCAAGCTGCATACACTTCGTAAAGCCAGCCACTGCAAATTTGGTCGCGCCATATGGTGCACGCTCAGCCTTACCATTCATACCGGCGCCTGAAATTACATTGATGATGCGCCCGTTTTTTCGTTGTTTCATGGCCGGCACGACAGAGCGTGTGCAATAGATAGTGCCCAGAGCATTGACATCCATGACCTGCTTGATTTGTTCTGGATCATTATCTTCCAGTGCACCCTGTATCCAAAGTCCGGCGTTGTTGATAAGGATATCAATCGGCCCGTTGTCTTTGGTAGTTTGCGCAACAGCCGCCTCAACCTGGACGTAATCAGAAATATCGGCAACGACATAGGCACAACCGAGCTCGGCTGCGACCGTCTTTGTCTTCTCGGCATCACGGCCCAAAATCGTTACCAGAAATCCCGACTCGCCCAGCTTTTTTGCGGTAACCTTACCGAGTCCGTCAGATCCGCCAGTGATAAGAACATGCCTCATTATAGGTTTAGAGTATAGCAGCTGCCATTAGCCCGTCAAAAGAAGTTTATGACACAGACACAGCCAGCCGATTAAATTCAAAGCAAATCACTTATGCGGCCCCAGACGTCTTCTGGATCACGTTGAAGCGCATCACAAACCGCGGAAAGCGGCGCATTCTGGCGAATAAGCGCGCGTAAACGATCATCGTCCTGTTTGGTCCAGCTTTGATCGGTCAAACCCGCATGTTCGTCGGTCGTCTCCGAAGACGCATCGGCAAATGCCTGGGTGATGCCAAGAATATCTTCGCCGTATTTTTCGACTTTGGCCGGGCCGAAGCCGGGCGTCGCAAGAAGCTGGTTGGGCGTTGACGGCGGGTTGGTTGCAAGCGCTTCGAGCGCGCGGTCGTGCGCGATAATATACGCCGGTAACCGGTCGGCAGTCGCCCGTTTAATCCGCCACGACTTCAGTTTGGCGAGCAGTTCTTCATTAATATTTGATGCTACCGGTTCGTCAGTAACAGCTTCATCAGTAGCATCAGCCGTTTGCGAAGCCAGTGAGTCAGAAGCCGACCGCAGCTCGGCGTCAAATTCAAAAATATCCGGGTGCAGTTGCATCGCCATATTGTTGATACCGGTCAAAAATACACCATCGATCGATCGCACGCGAGAGAGCGCCACATAGCCCATGCCGGGTGTAAAGCTTTTGCTTAAATCGATCTCAGCCCCATCCAAACTCATCCCCTGGCTCTTGTGGATAGTAATCGCCCACGCCAGGCGCAGCGGCAATTGAATGACTTCAGCGCGCTTTTTGCCATCTTCCATAAGTGTCCAGCTATGCGTCTCAACCGTAATTATTCGACCGCTGCTCGTAAGCTCCACTAATGGCAGCCCGTTTTTGAATCCGGTTACCTGCCCGCGGCTGCCGTTCACGAATCCTTCCGCGAAATTATTTGCTACGAACATGACTTCGGCACCGGTTTTCAGCTCCAAAACCTCGGGCGCCAGTACGCTTCGAACCAGTTGTTCTACTTTGGTCGCGCCGCCTCTCGTTTCCATCATAAATGTTTTTGTTTCGCCGCCCAAAGCGAATAAATGGCGGTCGTTGATGGTATCGACATCAACATTATGCGCGTAGAGCCGCGTGACTGGAACGTCCCCTGACGGTTGCTTGCCCACGCGTTCCATCAATGCATCGGTGTGCCAATCTTCAACTTCGTTGCGTCGCATAGCTTCGAGCACATCGAGCAGCCGGTCGCCCTGTTGACGGTGCTGCTCGCTCAAGTAGCAGATTTTTGGCGCGAGCTCCTCCCAGGCGGCTGATGTGTGAGCAAAATCCACCAATTCGCTCTCGCGATTGACGGGAGGAAGCTGGAACAAATCGCCGACCAGAATAACTTGAAGCCCGCCGAATGGAGCGTCGCTGCCGCGCAGTAACTTGCAGGCTTCATTTACCATATCGAGCCGCTTGCCGTGCAGCATTGACACTTCGTCAATCACCAAAATATCCGTGCCCGCGTAGCGTTTGCGCAAACGATCATTCGCGCCGAGCCATTCCCTGTCATACGGCATCAGCTGGTCGCGGATACCCAGCCCCGACCACGAGTGAATCGTCGACCCACCGATGTGCGTGGCCGCAATTCCGGTACTGGCTGTCACCGCCACACGCTTGCCCCGCCGTTCCGCCCGGCGCACAAACTCGTTCAATACATACGTCTTCCCCGCCCCTGGCGGCCCGGTCAAAAAAACCGACGCGCCCGAAAGCATCACACCCAAAGCCTGTTTCTGTCTCATAGACCTTTATTATTTCATAGCCCGACATTACACCCAAGCATTAGGCTATTCGCAATCCATACTCACCAAATCTGCAAAATCCCTATCTGTTAAGGGTCAGACCTTTTATAGACTTATCATATCAGTAATGATTTAGGCAGCTTGCGCTTTTATAGCCCAGTAATGATTGTCGATGGATTTTTGCCGCCGAACAGTTATCGAGCTATACCGCGCAGGATCAATCAACCCCGGATGTGAACTAGATAGAATTCTGCCGTCTGCCGCAATAAGCAATCGATCCTCGCGCAAACCGGCGTCTAAGTCCCTGGTGTGCCAGGAGTGATAAATGGTAAGCTCAACTCCGTGATCAGTATGAATCGCGCTCACTATCGCTGCTACATGCCCGGTACGTCCGGTATTCGGTTGGTCAAAGCGGACCAAATCGCCCGGCATGATGTCTTGTGGTTGAACCGGTACTGTTGCACCATCCGAGCACAGGTGTTCAGCGCCTACGATGCCTACTGAGTTGTTCCGGCCGAACGCATCCCGAATCCATGCAACCGAAACTGCGTTGTTGGCATTAAGGAATGCGAGCTGTCTGTTGGTGAGCGCGCGCACCGTACCATCTTTGTCACGAGACTGCCACTTCCCCGCCTCGTAAAACTCCCGCACTTTGTCGGATGGCCAGAAAATAGTGGAGTCATAAGAGGCTAAGCCCAGTTGTTGATGAGACAGCAAACTATAGCGGTAAATAAAGTTCGAACAATCAATACCGAGTCCGAGCTGAATTAAAAGCTTGCGCAGAGATTCTTCATTTTCCAGACCTAGCTCAACTCCCATTTCCTGATACTCAGCAATGACCCGATTGAGCTCAGCCTGCATCTCGTGCGAACTGGCTTTGCCGCCATTAAACGGGCGGAACCCGGGTTCCCCGGCATTTTGGTACGTCGGTGAAGTAACCAATATATTGCCTTCGATGGATTTCGCCATCAGCGTATAACCCAAAAACACCGCCACAAGAGAATCGCGCACTATTTCGTTGGCTTGCTGCACTTCAATATCGGCTAGCAAGGTTTCTACGTTTTCAATCGGCCGCAACGGAATATTTGCGGTGTCGTCCCCCGTATATTCCGGCTGGGCACTCAGCCACCCCATCATTCCAACTTGATCACGTATACCTGGGAGTGTGTCGGCAGACGATGCGAATTGTCCCAAAACGGCCGTGCTTAAATGGGGTGTCAACAGTCTCACTTGGCCCCAGCCAACTTCTCGTCCAACCAAAAATGAAGCTAACTCACGTACGTCATGCAACCTGTCTGGGTACAAAGCTAAAAGATCGCCGCTGGCAATCGCCGCTACGGCGTGAACCGGAAAATGGGCCGCCTCAATAGCAGCAGAGTCAACCTCACTCATTTACATATTATCCCATATTATATATAGAAATACTACCCTTGGACTTCCCGTGACATTCCTAGGTGTTATCCGGTGTTGTTCTGAATGGGTAGTGTCGTGTAATTTCAGCATACAATGGCGACACAAAAAAGTAAAAGATCACATAAGAAAAACAACCTTGTATCCAGACCAAAAAAGCGAATGCGTTCGAAAGGCTACATTATTCAGCTAATAGCCGTCGGGCTACTAGACTTTTCATTAAATATGATGCCTTATTCGGGATGCAACTAAGGCACGTCGGTTCGCAATCGCGTTGCTGCTTTCAAAGTGCCTCGCCCGACGGAGCGCTATCCGGTTCGCCCTGCCCTCGCTGTTTACTGCGTCGCTTGAAATCATGGTACGCCAGTTGACGCCGGAATTGGTCAAGGCGCACGACGTATTTTTCATAGCGATTATACAGGCTGGAATAATGCTGGCTTGGCGCGAACAAATTTAGCAGCCTGCCCTTTTGGTCCAGATATTCGACCAGGCAGTAAAAATCGCCGTCGCCGGACACGATGATAGCCTTTTCGTAGTTGCTCATTTCTTTCATCGCCCACAGAACCAGCTCGGCGTCGATGTTGCCTTTGATTTTGCGCTCTTCGTGATCGGGCGGTTTTGGGCCGGTTTGGCCTTCATTCATGACTTCAACCATTTCCGGCTGCGGGCGTGTAAGGTCGAATGTCGGTTTGAGCACCACGGCGTAGCCCGCCTGATGCATCTGCTCGTACAAATCTTCGTTTTCCGGCATATAGCCGATAAACATAAAGGCTTTGTTGACGCCATATTCATCGGCCAAAAACTTGCGGAATTTCCGCCAATCCATCTTCCAGCCTGATTTTTGCGTGCCCACATTCAAATTCTGACTATCTATAAAAGCGAATACCCGCGGACTTTTTTGCTGATTTATCTTGTTATTCATGATCTACCCCCTCCCCCAAATCGGGTGCGCTAGCACGTCAAATATTACGGTTCCGCCGACTTGCAATCGTCCGTACCGGGCGGCGACCTGATTGTATTCAGCCGGAAGGCCGTATGCAGCATCGGCAGGCACTTCTTCCGGATGATAATATGCCATATTGCGCGCTGCGGCAACGCATCCGGCAATAGTTGTGTATACCGCTATACCTGCCGGCGTTCCAAGAGTTGCGGTTGTCGCCAAGCAAATCTCTCGTCCGACTAGATTTGTCGTATGGCTGGCCTCGCTAACGTGAACTTTAGCGTAACGATTATCGCGCAGCACGCCGACAATCGTTTGGTCGGGCTCAATTATAATTTCATCCAATGATTCACCTAATAAATCAATCTCGACTATTTCACCTGGCCGGAAATGATTAAACGTTACCAGGCCACATGATTGAACTGTCAACCGATGCCGCCCAGCCATGCCGGCCGGATCCCGATCGCTGTTATAATCTGCCATTAATCTGCATTATAACACCTAAAGCAACGCTTCGAGGAGCTCGGGAAAGGATTGGATATCCATGTAGTGGCCGTAGTTATGGAATTCGCGGTATGTGTGGCCTGGCAGATTTGCGCGAAAGGTCTCGACGGACCAGCGGATGCCGAGATGATCGTTGTCGGATGCGAAAATTATCAGACCATTGGTGCGTCGCACCAAATTTTGATCGATTTTGAAATCGAAAAAAGTCGTCTTCTTGATATTATTCGGATCGAGCCAAGGCGCCACGAGCACCACTTTGCCGACGTGCACATCCGGGTGCTCACTGAGCCAGCGAACCCAAAAGCCGCCGCCGGTGCTGTGGCCGACTAACATCGTTTCCGGACCAATATCGAAGCGTTCGACCTCGCCCCGCCATATTTCATAGTCCGGCTTAAATGCAAATGGCATGTCCGGTGCGTACGCCAAAATATCCCGAGCTATCAACTGCTTTTGCAGCCACGGAATCCAATGCTGGTTGCTTAATGCCGGCACTTTCTCGTCGTAATAATCGCGCCTAGAGCACGTTCCATGCAAAATAATTGCACGTTTCATAGTACTAGGAGTTTAGCACTTCCATGACTTTGCCTGCGCCGTTGCCTCGATTGATTTGTTAGATCAGTTAACTGTTAAACACCGGCTGGCTTGCCTGGCTTTCAAGCTGGCGGGCCTGTCCGGTCAGGCTTGCGGCGGTTTGCTCTTTGGCGCGTGCGATATTATTTATCTGGTCGGTAATTTTTTTGAGCTCGTCTTTCTTCAGATGAATCTGTTGTTCAAGCATGCGCGAGCGAGCCACAAGGGCGGCCTTTTCTCGCACGTCTAAATTATGCATTACCGTCATTTGATTAGCCCTGATTTCATTTTGATGCCTGCTAATCTCGGTGGTTTTTAGCGTGGTGATCCGGGTTTTTTCAAAACTGAGCTGCAGTGATTGTTTATGCAAAAATTCGGCAGCCCGTCGCAACTGGGAGGCTGCTACCTTCAGATAATCGTTTGCGGCCATCAGTAATCCTCCTTCACATGATTTGAATGATAATACTATGGTAGGGCTTTATTCGGATAATTACTGTGACCTAGTTAACGGTGCGAGCGTGAGCTTTCTCTCGGCAGCTACTTGCCGAGCCGCTGTTTGCGGGCTTCATTCGCCCAGTGGTCGGCCAGTTCGTTGCCTTTGTCGTTGTTGTGGCCGCGGACCCAGATAAGATTAGCGTTAGATTTGCGGTACAACGGGCAAACTTCTTGCACGATGTCCAGATTCTTGATTTCCCCGCCCTTTTTCTTCCAGCCATTTGCTTCCCAGCCGAGCGACCATTTTGTTATGACGTTTATCCAAAATTCACTGTCGGTATAAATTTCGCATTCTGCGCCGTCAGCGTGCTTCAACGCTGCAATAATCGCGAAGCCTTCCATGCGGATATTGGTCGTTTCTTTGGCTCCCGGCTCGCCGCCCAAAACCACCGGTTCATCATCCAGAATCACGGCAAACCCACCCGGCCCCGGATTCGGGCTGGCGCTGCCGTCGGTGTAATATGTTAACATTTAGCCGCAATCACTTTTCAACCCACTCCGGAAAATCCGGCCGAGCCTGTTTGAGGTGGCTGACGCTAAATGTATCCAGCTGCAGATGTGGCGGCATTTCAATGGCGTAGCGCACCAATTTCGCCAAATCTTCGGGCAGAATCAGGTTGCTCGGCTCGGGTATGCCATACGTGTTAACGCCGAATGGCTCGACCGTCGTTACACGGACGCCCTGCGGATTGAGTTCGGCGCGAAGTACATGCGAAAGCGTCGAAATTGCAGACTTTGCCGCACTATACATAGCCTCGCCGGTCAGCCGGGCCTGTACGGCCTGCGACGAAATATTAACGATCAGCGGTGATTCGGATTTTTTGAGCGATGGCAGCAAGCCTTGGATCAACCTGGCCGGAGCCGCGATTAACAAATCGGCCTGCTGATATAATTCAGCCTCGGACATCTTCTCGAACGCCTTGCCAAGATAAATACCGGCATTATTGATAAGCACGTCGATCGGCCCGGCTTTCACCAGTTTCCTGATGCATGCATCGAGCGCTTGCCTATCTTCCAAATCCACCCGGACGTACTGAACGTTAGGAAACTTTTTCATTATTGAATCGGCCGCGGCTTTGCTGCTGTTATATGTGGCCGTAATTTTGTGATCGCGCGCAGCCAGTTCTTCGACTATCGCCCTGCCGATTCCTTTTGCCCCACCGGTAATCAGAATATGTTTCATGGCTTGGATTATAGCAGAAGCTTAGCGGTATTCGGGATTGTGGAAATCGAATCTGCTGCCGGCGTCCCATTTGGTGCGCTGGTTGCCGTAGGCCGGGATACCGCCGGCAACTTTTAGCATTTTGGCCATGTGCATCAAATTCCACGTCATGAATGTCGCGTTGCGATTGGTGAAATCGTTGTCCAGACCGATTTTGCCGCCATGTCCGTCGTCGTCGCCGTAGCTTGGGCCCGGGCCGGCTTCACCGATCCAGCCGGCGTCGGCCTGCGGCGGAATGGTATAGCCCAGATGCTGCAAGCTGTACAGCACATCCATGGCGCAATGTTTGATGCCGTCTTCGTTGCCGGTAATCAGGCAGCCGCCGACTTTGCCGTAATAGGCGTATTGACCTTGCTCGTTCAGCAAGTGCGAGCATGCATAGAGCCGCTCGATAATCTTTTTGGTCATGCTACTGTTGTCGCCCAGCCAAATCGGGCCGGCCAAAATCATAATATCGGCTTGCATCACTCGCTTATATATCTCCGGCCACTCGTCCCTGTCCCAGCCATATTCGCGCATGTCCGGCTGCACGCCGGTGGCGATGTCAGGATGTTCGAGCGTGCGAATCACCTCAACCTCGATACCGTGTTTTTCCATAATGCCAAGGCATGTGTTTATTAACAGCTCGGTATGGCTCGGTGCGGGCGCTTTGGTTAGCGTGCCGTTAAAAATCATCGCTTTCAGCCCGCTAAAATCCCATTTATTGTCCGCCATATAGCCCCCTCAATTTTATCTATTTATAATAATCCTTATTTGCGCCACTTAAAAACTAATGAGATGCCGACGCACCGATTGTTCACGTCGCTAGGAGTTGAGCAACATTTCCCGCTGGATAAATCGGCCGCGCCGTATGCCTTCGATACATTCTTTGGTAAGCACGTCGCTGTATATATAGACTTTTTCTGGGGTATGCCTGACTATTTCGGCAGTCAATGGATGAAGCTGAATGTGGGCGTCAAGCTCGGTCGGGGCACCGTAATAAAAATGTCGCACACCGGCTCGCAGCATGTAAATCATACCGCCGGAATACGGTTCGGCATTGGTGAATAGCGAAAAGTTAGATAAATCGCGGATGCCATGTTCCTGGCTCATAATGCGCAAGATGTTGAGCTCAACGGTCGTGACCGTATGCTGCGTATGTGCAGTGTTGTTGCTCATGGCGACGATATCGCCGCGATAGTCAACCAGCGCGGCCGCAAATGGAGAGTCGCCACGCGCGGCGGCTTCGTATGCCTTACTTATAACCAGCCGCATGATTTCTTCCTGGCGCTTTCTATCGATCATTCCCGCAACTCCATCGGCAAACACCGAATTCCTTGACCAAACCTTCTATCAAATTTATGTAATATTTATAGCACGCTCGGCAAATTTATTGCAAACAATTTTTACTCTTGCTAATTGTCGCGCAAGGTATACCATTGACTGTATGATTACCGCACTTGTCGGCGCTCAGAGTACGGGGAAAACCACAATATCCAGGGAGTTGCAGCGAAGCCTCCCGGGTTTTGCCTTCTTTGCGCACAACACAAAGCACCAGGTTCAGGAATTTGGCTATCGGGATATCCACCAACTCATCGGGCAAGTCGGCGCTGGAGTATTTGAAGTCATCAGCATGAATGCGTGGGTGGTAACGGATGCTTCCGCCAATAATATGCTTCCACGCTCTGCAGACGCAGTACTCAACCAAAGTGTTATTGAAAACTACGCGTATTTTCTAGCACTCGGCACAACCGAAGCAGACCGATCACTGTATACACTCGTCCACCAAATGGCCAAATACTATACTTCGTTGATAGATCAATTCATTTATTTCCCCGTTGGCAACGATCAGCTTGACGAAAAGCTGCTACCCTACGACCAGGCGTTGCAAAAAGCGGTCGATCAAAACATTTGGCGTGTTTTTCGGGAACTGGGTGTAAGCGAAGATAAAATTCACATGCTTGACGCCACAGACATCAACGGTCGTGTGACAGAAATTTTAGGAATGATGCCGCTCTCACCCAACTGGACGCAAGCTTTATTTGCTCAAACACTCGTTTAGAAATCCGCAGTTTTAACCTTCAGGTTTACTCGCCCGCACTACCAGACGAGACGGAGCGTGCCGATGTTCCTCGTACTTTTGCGGCACGACTTGGCCACTTTTCGAAACAGTCAGCTCCTCGATAGCCTCTAATTGCAATCCTGCTTTGGTTGTGGCGTCAAGATAATCAACAACCGTCCGGTGAAAGTGGTCAATTACCGTGCCCCATGGCGTTGATTGCTTGCGTTGGCGCTGGACCAAATAACTTTCGTCGTCGACATACCTCAGCGGATGAGCCAGACTATAAACAACCGATCCGCCCGGAGTCAGTACCTGCCAAAAATTGCGCAAGGCACGCAGTAGCTGGGCATCACTGAGTTGCGCGAATACCTGCGTACAAACAACAAAGCCAACTGTATCGATTTCAGGAAGCTGTTCTGCAATGTCGGCGCGGTAATATCGCACGTCCGGAAACCTGGCTTGCGCGATCTTCAGCAGTTCTGCGCTCGAATCCAGTCCGACTATGTCACTTGCTTGAACGTTCTGGCTCAGCAAAAACTGTGTGACGCGCCCACTGCCACAGCCCGCATCGAGCACTTTCATGCCGGGACGAAAAATACCTTGCAAGTGCCGCGTTAGAGCCGGACACTCAATGAATCGCCACGGGTAGGCTGCCGACGCGTAACTATCAAACGACTGGGCTTGGTCTTGATATAAGTCAATCATGCTTGAAGTCTCATTTTTAACATAATAACGGCGGCATTAATACAAGACTTCCACCTTACGACGCTTTTTCTCTAAATTCCTGGCCACCCAGTCCGCGTAAACGCATCACCAGTTCCCCGTATATGGCCGTAAGCGGATCGTCAGGAATTCGAGCTTCGTATACTGACTGCAGCCCATCGAACCACTGCATTTGCCCGTCCTTATCACCACCAAAATAATCCCATAGACCTTCACCATGAATGGCGTAATCACCTATATTCCTTGAAACGATGTTGCTTGAATCAGCCACCGCGACCACTAAAGCCTCCGGGCATGCCCGGTGCCTCAAATTATCCAGCTGCGACGCTTTGCGCTCCTTCCAGTCGACAATAGAAGGATCTTTCGTGACATCCATAACATATCTAAGTACTCTTGCACCAAGCAGACGGCGTATTTTAGATTTTGCACCAAACTTCGCCGGAGCATCCTCGACTGCGTCATGGTCTGCGGCCGCACACAAAATATCTTCATCGGGATCTTCCCGGGTTCCTGCAATAAGCAACATTACTTCTACCGGATGAACGATGTATGGTAATCCGCTGACTTTGAGAACTTGCTTTTTATGCGCCGCCGCGGCCAGCTCAAATGCCGTGAAGATGCGCGGGGTAAAAACGCCAGCTTCGTGCACTTGCCCGAGATTTGGTCTTGCCAGTCTAGTCACCGTTCAATCATAGCAGACGCTGCTGCTGCTTACGCGGCAAAGTAATTGAACTCCGGGCGTACATCAGTCAACGTGAATGCTTGCTTCATTTCTTTCGGTGAATTGAGATACGTTATTTTGAACGAGCCGCTGGTAGTTTGATTGACGTAATCATGGCGTATTTTCAAAATTTCGCATTTACCCCAGTAAATCCATTTGTCATTGATATTTTCGGCCAGAAAATTGCGGACTGGCGGCTGCTGGTAAACCCGGATAGCCGGTTTGTCTTTGAACGTAAAAACTTTGCCGGCGACATCGGCCAGCTGGTACGGCTGTTCCAAATGCCGCGCGATATCTAGTTCGGCCGGAAACCCCTGCTCTTTGGTAATCTGCAGCGTGTCATTAATTTCAATCATCGATCCCATGATTCAACCTCCGGTTTATTTTACGTTTATCATATCCGAAAGACGTGTCACTATAGCACAGGCTTCAAACTAAAAACCCGCAACCGCCCGCATCGTGTTCATTGTATGCATCGCCATTCGTTCTTCGGCTGTTGAGGTGTCGCATGGGACAACAAGGGGGCTAACAAGTTCTACTGCTCTTTCCATTAATCCTGACTGTTGGACTACATCGCCGAGCGGTGCCGGCCTGCCTCTGCGGTTTTTTGTCAGCACAAAACCTTCGTCTTTGTTGTAATTCAAAAATACGCCTCCTATTCCTGACAATCCATCATTTGAAACCCGATCGGTCACGATACGTCCGTATACTCCGCCGAAAGCATCCTTGATGGCAGACATGCAAGCAAACCATCGTACCGCGCGAACATGCCTGTTTGCTTCACGGATTTGTGGTTCGAAAGCCAACAAATCGTCGGCTGTTATCAGGAAATGTTCAAAACCAGGACCCATGACAGGATCGCCTAAGCGCGCCGTTTCATCATTTGAGTGCACTGCAAATATTTTATGGACGGTACTATTGGCACCGGCTGCGAATTCATTTACAAGCCACTCTTCAAAACACGCAACCTCCCTGTAATCGAACCTGCGACCAGCAGCCGCGACCTGTGTGCGTAACCTATCGAGCGTTCCTGGATCATCCAAGAATAAAAACGTCGATAAATTATCGAATGTTCCCGTGGTGACTGATGCGGTTTCGGTAAATTCGTAATCGGGACCAAGATAAAGATACTCCGCAAGCTCCGGCGAAATACGAGTAAAACAGCGTATTCCCTTATTGTCGTGCAGCCATTTGGCGCTGCCGGGCTGTATTTTTTCAACTGTTGCTATGCGCTGCAAATTGTCTCGAACGATACTAACTGGCGTGACCCCGGCATCGTTAAATGAATACCCCATGGCCCAGGCCGCTTTCATTTCGGCTGGATCCAACTGGTACTGCTCCAGCAAGAAATCGACGGTTGATGTTTCAGCCAAATCGAGCTTATCGACTAATAAAGCGCCGGCCAGCAGATCGCGTACCCGACCGGCATCGCACGATTCGATCCATGGCAGAGGCGCATAATCTACCACCTCGTCAGGTAATGCCGTTTGAAACCACTCGGCCATTTGTTTGGCCACCGTCCGCTGCAATATCGTGATCAATCGCGAGTCAATCCTGTCAGGATTTATATTCGCGTCCTGGACAGCAACATTTCGCTCGGCCAAATCACAAACCAATCCAGTAACTTCGGCCGTCAGCGCACGATTGTTGGTTTCAAAAGCACGTTGTTGGGCTCCTGCAAGCACGGCAGTTGTTAATTCCCGGCCAGCCCAATGGCTCCATCTATCGTCAAGCAACCAAGACGTGCTATAGGCTGGATGGTATGCTTTTCGCAGTGCTTCAGCGACATTGTCATGGCGGCCAAAAGAAGTCATTGGCGCGGTCTCGAGCTCATCAATAATCGGCATCGCAAGTTCCGAGGCCGTAGCACGGTCCGGCCCGGGGTGAGCATCAGCAAGCAGTCCTATGCATCCTTCGACATATGAATAAACACCTGCCGTTTGTTCGGCGAATTCTGGGCGTACGATAATAAGTCCAGCCCGATCAAACGGTGCTTCCACGAATTCTTCACGAATCGCCGCCATTACAGACCCTGCCATTTCGTGTGATATGGGCAATGCTTCTGTATCTCACTACCTACCATTACCCAGTATTATACTAAATTTCCCCTTTGAATTTAAAAGTTTAGCTACTGAGCCTGCGCCAAAGCGTTCGTGACGACATTAACTTTGGGCCGAGCACGCCCGGCTTGGGCTTGATGAGTAACTGCGCGGCGGCTTTGTTGATCGACAGCATTTCCCGTGCTAAATAATTTTTGGAAAAACTACTGTTAGCATCGATCGGCTTTGACGCCCACGCTCTTGATACCAACGGAGTTGCACGTGAGCAATGCGCGCGGCAAATGGTAGCCGTGCGTCACCAGAATCGCCGAGTTTACACCGAATAAATAATGTACTCGGTAGCATGTGTCGTAGGTGTCGTACCCGGCGAAATCAAGCACCACGGATTTAGCCGGAACGCCATGTGCCACTGCATAATTTTTCATTGCTTTCGGCTCGTTGTAATGTGAGGTGCGGTTATCACCGGACATCACGAGTACGCGCACTTTGCCGGACTTATACAGCTTGATGGCCATAAGCAGACGGCTTTGCAAAAACGGCGTAGGCGTGCCGTCAGGATAGACGCCCGCCCCAAACACGATCGCGACGTCGTGCTTCGGCACGCTGGCTGCCGAATATATTTCACCGTGCGAAGCCACCATCGCATACACCGGTGCGATCGAAATCAACACTGCAAAAATACCAATCGCACCGGCAAACCACCACAGCCTGCACCGCATCCATCGCCCGCAACGAGCGACGAATTCAGATACTGAATTGGTGAAATTACGTATCAAAGTAGCGGTAATTATACTCCGCTACGCCGCTCATTTGTACGATTAACTCTGCTCTTCGTTCCCCACGCAAAGTATGTTGCCGTCCGGATCTTTGAACCAGGCAGCTTTGACGTTGCCCATAACGTGCACATCGCCTTCGTGCGTGACACCGGGCATGTCATAATGCTCAAAGCTGATGCCTTTGTCCTTCAGCTCCTCTACCATTGCCGCCACATCATCGACATCCCACGACGCGTACGTGGCTTTATTGGTGCCAGCCGATGACGATTGGTAGACTTTGAACGTACCGTTGCCGCTTTTGTAATATTGGCAGCCGTGATCATCTTCGTGATCAAGCTCGAGCCCCAACTTTCCCTGATAAAACGCTTTGGCCGCCGCTAAATCTTTCACAGCGATATCTACATGCATATTGTTACTACCCAGCATAGCTACCTCCTTGTTTTAATTCTTGATAAACCACTCCACCGCTTTTGTTTTACGTGGCTTAGTATAACGCAGTACCCACGTTCCATTGCCGTGACTTTAAACACACGCAATGGGGTTTTGATGACTCAAGCTTCAAGACTGCCGATCCTCGCCGCATGTAGATCTTCCACCTCATCACCGATATAAATTTGCGCGACACGGTCAATTGTTTCTGCGATAAATTCTTCGGAGGCGACATACCCGCCAATAACATCCCGCGGATGCGCTGGCTGCCCTTCGGCACGTCTCCTTTGGGTTATATAAGCCGCACCGCCACGCTGTCCGAGTATAGCTTCTTTGACCCAACTCTGCCCTGCCTCCCAGACAATACTTCGTGCCCGGCAACGTACCCGCACAAGTCCGCCAATTGCCAACTCCGGGCTTTGGTCAAATATGAGCTCGAATGTTTCGTCCGGGAAGAACTCCTGGCTGTTAATCGCCCTGAAGCGAATCAGCTGCTGCGGGCGATCTAATGCCGTGTCATACAATCTGGAAGATTCGGCATGCAGCCTGAAAGCAGCATCCCAGCCTCGTAAATCCGCTGCCACAACGCCCGTCAGCGTATTGCCTATCATTTGCATAGCATGTCCGAGCACTGGCACGAGTTGCTTTTCCGCGATCACTACCGCATCTTCCACGTTTTCGTTACCGTGAACTTGCCACTCCGACCCATAGTACGCCCGCGGTTCCGCTTGGTCTCTGATGACTTGAGCCCAGCCGGTAATGACTTCAGGCAGCCTGTACGTGGCGTCCACCGTCCGTGACTGATCTGCCCCTTTGGCTTGGAATACCACGATGGGCGACTCCACATCGGAAGCTTCGGCATGCTCTAGCCAAGTCCGCACTAGTGAGCCGTCACCAGAATCGGTCGCCGTAATCACCCCGCTCGTCTCGCCACCGGGCCTTCCACTCAAAAATAAACCGGTGTTACCATGTGATCCGTGCATAGGTTTTATGGTTATGGTGTGCGGCGATTCCCGATGCTTTTCGCGGTCTGCATCATCAAAAGGTGAAAGTGCGCCATCCCTGATGTCAACGTCCACGCTACCTGAGTCTCAAAACCCCCAAATAAAAACACGCGATGTTTGCTATCTTGTTAGTGCAACCTAAACAAGGAAAACAAACATGCGTGTTTTACGTTCTCATCATATAACAAATTTAGTCGCCGTAGTAGACAGTTTCTTGCCACGGGCGGCTGCCAACCCGAAGGGTGGCAGGCCGGTCATCCTGCACCTCAATGAAACCATTGCCTTGCTCCTGTTCTCGAGTTTCGTGGCGCCACAACGCACCATGAGGGGTGTCTACAACTGGGCGCAGACGTATTACTATCGACGGTTCCACCTCCCTAGTTACAAGTCGTTCGTTCGAAAGTGCCACCAGGCACTTCCCGGTATGCTGTATATACTCGACCAGCTACTCGTGAAAGATACGCCCCTGAGATTCATGGACAGTACCATGCTCCATGTCTGCAAGTTGGTACGAGCCAACCGCCACCGGGTAACGAAAGGATTTGCCGCCTTCGGCAAGAACTGGCAGGGCTGGCACTACGGCTTTAAACTGCACGCCGCAGTGAACCCAATGGCCCAGTTGGCCGCCGTCTACTTCACCCCGGCCAATGAGCACGACGGCCAGCAGATACCCCATCTCGTCAATGACGCTACAGTCATTGCTGTCGGGGATGGCACGTATAACGCCAGTGTCATGCGAAGGAAGATGTGGCGTGAACACCAGGCCTACATCCTGGCGCCACCACATCCGAAGCAGAACAAGAAACTCCTTGAGCAGTGGCAGCTTCTCCTACTCCAAAAGCGTGCCAAAGTTGAATGTACATTTGACTATCTGAAAGAACATCTGCTCCTCGAGACTTCGTTCCCGAGGAGCGTACAGGGCTACGCCCTGCATTACATCCGAGTGTTACTGGCATACCAGCTTATGTGGGGGTTTTGAGATTCAGGTCCACGCTACAATATACTTGCCGCGTCTTAAGCAACAAGCCGGCCTGCGCGAGGGCGCGGGCAAACAATTCGGCCTGCGCCAATGGATCGTTGATTTCAAATTCTGGTGGTG
Organism: uncultured Candidatus Saccharibacteria bacterium; assembly: GCA_963742655.1. Lineage (GTDB taxonomy): Bacteria > Patescibacteriota > Saccharimonadia > Saccharimonadales > UBA4665 > JAICLK01. Next base: position 21,279 of record CAVUMM010000006.1, on the reverse strand, counting down.
CGGATTCATTTATTGCTGGCATAATAGCGACCTATGATTCGATGATAAGTTTATTACACCACGAATGCAACAGTACCGCACACCCCAAGAAACCCTTTGTGCGATAAAGATAATAATACTTTGACGGCGTTTTCTGCTAAGCTATAGGCTATGAATGATACAAGTACGGTTAAGCCGAAGGTTGTTTTTATTGGGCACGTGGTAATCGACCACAATAAGGTCGAGCAAGCCAGCTATGTGCGCTGGGGCTCGCCGGCTATGTTTATGATGCGTTATTTTCGCTCGAACGTAGGTATCAACCCGACCATTATCGCCAGTTACGGCAAAGATTTTTTGGAATATGCCCGCGATGTACATCTGTTGCCGCAAGAACCAAACCTGGAACACACGATTGTATACGAAAATATTTATATAAACGGCCGACGCACGCTGTATTGCCACTTCGCCGATGCCGAGCTCCCTGTCATTAACCCGGATATCGAACATGCATTATCGGATGCCGATATCGTTGTGTTGGCGCCGCTTACCCCAGCGTATTCTAAAGATTACGTGGCACGGCTTATGGCACTTGTTCGCCCGGATTGCCTGAAAGTATTGCTGCCCCAGGGCTATTTTCGGCACATCAGTGATGACGGGCTGGTGTGGCCGCGCGAATTTATGCGTGCGGCAGACATCCTGCCCTATTTCGATTTGGCGATAATATCCAACGAAGACCATCTTGACGCCGACAAATTGACACACGAATGGAAACGCTTAAGCCCCAAAACCGACATCATCGTCACCCGCAATGCCGAAGGAGCGGACATTATTTTGGATAAAGGCGTCAAGCATATACCGACCACGCCCGTGCCGGCCGATAAAATTGTCGACCCGGTCGGACTTGGTGACGTGTTCAGTGCGGCAACTGCATACGAACTGTACCGTACCGGCGATTTGACTGCCGCCGTCAAAGACGGCCATATCGCCGCGCGTGAAAAGCTGATGTCGCCGCGGGTAATTTAAGTTCCCCCCTGAATCAATTACACGTCATAAACAGAGGCCAGTTGCAATACCTCTTCCGCCAGCCCGATGACGGTTTCAACGTCGGCTATCCCGCTGCCAATTTCCTCTGGCGGATCGATACCCGGTTGTTCCCTTCGCATAAGCCAGGCATCGGTCCCTTTTTGCCCAAGGTGGTGTAATACAGTGTGCTGGCGTCCATCTTGTTCGCCAGATACGCTCGATATACAACGCACGAAGGACGATTCACCTGGCGGATCAAGTTTATATGGCGGTACGAAAGTAGTATAAAATCGAAAGTCAAATGATCCTTCGGTATTACGGGATTGATCACCGACAATTAATTTTAAGGCCTGGTCGTCGCGCGATCCATTCGCATACACCCGTCCCGATGAACCGATATCCATCCGCAATACGTGGGAAGACGCGAACTGCCCCGTATCAATTTCTTGGCTGGCCAAAGTATTGCCAACAACGGATAATAGCCGCCCCACGACCGGCACCAGCCGATCGCTCCGACATAAAAGCGAATCCCGGTTCACGCCGTTTCCGACAACACCCCAATCCAACGGATGCTGCTCGATTGGCCTAGACCAATTCATCAGATCTCCGAGCATGCCTGTTACCGCAGCGTCCAACTCTGTGGGTTGGTCAGCGATAATCCTATGATCCTCGCCATCAATGCCCACCGAAGTCAACTGCCGTAAGCCATCGCCTTCCGCCTGTATCCAGGTTCGTTCTTGTACCGGTGGATATGTCGGGGCGGCGGTCATCGTGCGTAGTTCGCAGCCGGTTCCGCCATCCCGGGAGTCACCTGTCAATAACAAGCTTGCCATGCCTCCTTCGCCCACGCCGTGAAGTATGACGTGCTGGTCTAATTTACCATCACGCATCACTCCGTTATCAATGATGAGCCTTACATGGCAATCGACTGCTCTTTGACCGACAATCTCACCTGCTGCCGCAGCAACCTTCGCGAACAATGACGCTTGCGCTCCCTGTTCCAAATTAAAAGCTACTAACTCTTCAGCAAGTGCCGTCACATCGCTCCTCGCACTTCATTGCTTGATACTATGAATAATATTTCAAAATGTGTCAACGGCCAACAGGCTCAATCTCAAGCGAGTGCGCAATTACTGCTCGGGATTTAACGGCACCACGATCCATAAGATGACATACGGTAAAAATCCGGGCAAACCGCCCGGCAACAGCAAAATGAACGCTACAATTCGGATGATGACCGGGTCAACCCCGAAATACTCCGCCAGTCCGCCGCATACGCCGGCAATCATGCGATCCTTTTTTGAGCGATACAGTCGTTTGCCCATAGTTTTAGTCTAGCACTTACCGCGCAAATGCTTCGGCGACAATACTACTGTGGACCGTTGCCGGGTTTACCTATCAACGTGTTGTAAGCATCAGCCGCCTTGTTTTGCTGCTGCATGATTGACTGGCAGTCCTGCATTTCCTGATTATACGCCTGAACGGCTGCCGAATCGGCCGTGTCGACGCTGTTATGCTCGTCCGCCAGTTTGGCCGAGCAGGTCTTGTACTGCGAGGTCAATGAATCGAAGTGCTCTTTGGCGCGCTGAATTTCTCCGTGCCGCACCAGCAGCATAGATACTGCCGAGGCCTGCGGCACAAAGTGGAAAGTAGCCGCCGATAGCGCAACCAGGCCAAACACAACCGCAAAGGCAATTTTCAGTTTGCGGAACCTGTGGCGCGGCTTGTCGTGCAGTTCGATCCTGTCGTCACCATAATCTTCATCGTAATAGTCGGCGGCCGCAGGCTCTGCGTAAGCCAACCCCGGCTCTTCGGCGGCAATTTGATCTGCATATACTTCCTCGGCAACTGGCGCCGGCGCGGGTTTCGGCGCTGGGCGGGCGGCTTTTTCGGCGATATATTCTTTAATCAGCCGCGAATACAATGCACCCACACTGCCCGCCTGCCGCACTGCTTCTTTCATAAATTGCATCGCTTTGGCGTCTTGATTGCTTTCGCCGTAAATTAGCGCTTGCAGTTCCAGCATGCGCGAATAATACTCCGGCAACTCGGGATCGTCCCGATACATCTCCTCGACCGTGTCGAGCCATTTTTGCATCGTCGCCAATATTCCGGACGACAATGCTTTTGTTTCTATTTTGTTTTCGACGTAATCGATCATGCCGTCGACGTACGCCAGCGAATAAACTTCCGACCTCATTTTTTATGTCCAAACGTTTTTATTTATATTTTTAACGTTTTTGTATATGTCTATACGCTAATGATTATGCACACACTATCCCCCATTTTGCAACCACTTATCCACAAGTTTATGGGACATTCGGATAAACCCTGCTTTAGTTCAGTATCCCGACAACGCCATCGGCTAGGTCGACGATGCTATTAGCATTAACTTCCCTGCCGCTCGGTTCTTGGACCTGGCTGGGCCCGCCGACTGATTTACTAACGAGCCATGCTCGCCTCCCAAATTGCCCCAGCGTATCGTCGGTAACTACTCGCTCGTCCTCGACAACCCGGACATAATGCGCGTTTGCGGAAATGTAGGCCGATTCGCCCGGAGGTTTCGTGACTACCGTCGGCATCATGGTCGGTTCGACGCCGAGATAAAACTCCGATTGCAAGTTCGCGGCATTATTGTATGCCGTCAGTCGTATTGAGTGCTGCGGATGATCGTTAATGGGCTGGATATGCCCCTTTGAACCAACCGCAATATCAATGTCGGCTTTCAGAATCCGGTCAGAATCCGTCTTGCCAATGACAAGCGTAAAGGCGTCGCCGGCCACGCCCAGCAACCGGCCGGCCAACCGTGCCGCCCAGTCAGCTCGCGCTACAACATTGCGGTCGCTCTCGTACGTGCCGACGAACGGGCTTGCTTCTTGTTTCGACAGCGGCAGTAACGCTCCGCGGCCTGAAACCACTTTCACCATATCTACTAAGGCACTCATCTTTGCCGGAGCCGTTGTAAGCACTTCCGGGCGGCCGCTGCCGATGGCTTCGCTTTTTTGCAGCAGTACGCCGCCGTGACCGTCGCCCTGCAACCGCGTGCGTACCGTTCTGGATGGCACTTCCGGATCTTCGCCCGGATGTGTCGTGACGAGCTCAAAATTGGTCGCTGATTTTTTGTTGCGGAGCGGTTTGCCAACTATTTCCAGCCTTGATTCTACCCCCGCCGCATCCCCAGCCCACAACTCTATGGCATTATCGCCGTACAATTGATTGCCATCACCGGCAAATCTTATCGCACAGTCAGCCTCGTGCTCCACCAGAATACTGCCGGCCAACTTCAGCATATTCGTAAATATCGCCAATTGTATCTGCTGGTCCAGCTCCACCGCCGGAAATTCTCCAACACGCCTCGTCATGGCCGCCTCCCCCGTAAGTTATATGCACAGTATAATACCCCAAACCCGTCAACCTGCCAAATCCTATCGACGGATACACGCAGCGTGCGCCACTGCTGCTTGGCAGGTTTCAAGAATCTGGAGTTATTGCTTGTCTGGTTGCAGCATCATTTCTTGCAATATTTTGGCGGCGGCGGCCATTTCTGGCTTGTCGGTCAGGTGCGTGGCAACGAAGCCTAGGCTGGCCACTATCTCGTCCCTTACAGCCAGCGCATGCTCGCCTTCCATCCAGGCGCTTACCGTGGGCGAATACGCGGCGTTCCTTGGTGGCAGCGCGTCGATCCACATGTTGAGAAACGGCGTGGCGAGCGGCGCATCACCGGTAATATGCACTGCCTTCCACGCCAGTTCTATGGCGCCGCGGTCCGGAAAATAAAGTCCTTGTCGGGGTGGCTCGGGTGATCCCATAATAATTCAGCTACCTTACCATGTTTTGTATTGATTGGCTACCTTGTAATCCCTGGAGCATTTAGAGGTTTGCCAGCTGAGCGTCGGCGATGTATTTATTGCGGGCACCGAACAGGAAAGTACGTGATTCGCGCGCGCCCATCGTTTCGTCCAGCACGCGCGTGGCAAAGAAATGTTCAAGCGCTTCGAGGCTGAGCGGACGGCTGACGGCGTGGAGCACGTTTTCCAACAAAGTAACCCTGGTGTTCGGCCGCAGCGCGACAGCCAGCGGTTTAGCCTGCTCTGTCCGCTTTGCCAGCAGCACCGCGTAGCCGCCGAGCGTCACCAATTCCACTATATTGATGCCCCCGAGTCTGAAATACTCGTCTGGATCAAAGTGCATGCCGTGCGCCACATAGGCTGCGCTGTCTTCCTCGTCGTCAATTCCATAGCGCTTGGAAATCATCACTTCGTGCCGCAACATCCAAGTGGTGACAGCTTCAATCGCCGGTGGCGCGTTCGAATGCAGGTCGTCAAGCAGCCAGGCGTATTGCATTTTTCTGTCCGGCTGGTGCAAAACTTCTGAATGGGCCGCCAGCAATTCCGGGGGCGGAATTTCGTCACGATGCACCTCGTACCACTGTGCCCATTCCACCGTTCGGTCAGGTCCGATAACTTCGCTGACCTCGAGTAGTTGCGGCATAGCTTTTTATTTCAATTCGAGCTGTCCGGTTTGAGTTTTCAAATCTTCGATCTTCACACGAGTCTGGTCGGTGGTGTCGCGGTCACGGACGGTTACGGTGTTGTCGTCTAGAGTCTGGAAGTCGATTGTCACGCAGTACGGCGTGCCGATTTCGTCCTGCCGGCGGTAGCGTTTGCCGATATTACCGTTGTCGTCCCACATTACTGCGCCCAGCTCTTTCTTGAGCATGACGTACACTTCCCTGGCCTTGCTCACCAGCTCCGGCTTGTTTTTCAGCAGCGGGAATACCGCGGCTTTTACCGGGGCCAAGTGTGCCGGAAATTTCAGGAACGTGCGCTTTTCGCCGTTAACTTCATCGACAGTAAACGCGTTCGAAATTACTGCCATGATGTGACGGTCCAAACCGAACGTCGGTTCTATTACATGCGGAATGAATGGTTCGCCGCCGTCTTTTGGCCGGTATTCCAGGTTGCGGCCGGATTTTTCCTGGTGGTTTTTCAGGTCGAAGTCGGTGCGGTATGCCAGCCCGGTAAGTTCCTGAAATCCAAGCGACGGAAAATCGTAGTAGCAATCAACCGTGCGCTTGCTGTAGTGGGCGCGGTCTTCGGGCGGCACTTCGTGTTCTTTGATCTTGTCTTTGTCCAGCCCTAACGACTCGAACCAAGCCAATTGGACTTTGCGCCATTTTTCAAAATATTTTTCCCAATCCTCAGGCCGGATAAAATATTCGAACTCCATTATTTCAAGCTCCCGCAGGCGGAAAATAAAATTACCGGGGCTGATTTCATTTCGGAACGATTTGCCGACCTGCGCGATACCGAATGGTATATCAGGATAAAAGCTGTCGATGATGTTTTTGAAATTCACGAACATACCCTGGGCGGTTTCCGGCCGTAAATACGAAATAGACTCATCGTCTTCGACCGGCCCGACATGCGTTTTAAACATCATGTTAAATAACGCTGGCGACCCTAGTTCGTTGCCGTCCGGGCTTTTTATGCCTTTGTCTTTGACCGCCTGAACCATCTGTTCCAGGCTCAATGTATCGACGTTTTCTACACTGTTTTCTTCGAGCAAATGATCCAAACGGAACCGCTTTTTGGTTTTAACATCTTCTATCAATGGATCATGGAATGTCTCGGTGTGTCCGCTGGCCTGCCAGACTTTCGGGTTCATCAGAATTGCGGAATCCACCAGATACATATCGTCCCGTTTATCGACGAAAAATTTCAGCCATTCGTTTTCGATATTACGCTTCAGCTGCGCGCCCAGCGGGCCGTAGTCCCATGTGCCGGCCAGACCGCCGTAGATTTCGCTGCCCTGATATATGAAGCCGCGGCGTTTACATAAACTGACAATTTCTTCCAAACTCACATCGCTCATTTTCAAAACTACCTTTCAAATGTTACTGATTGTTACGAAATATTCGAGGAAAATTTAACGTAGGCTAACGCCAATGCCCCGCACCGATCCGCAACCAATCGCAACTTTAGGTAAAATCATCTGCCTGCATTATACGCTATTGTCCCTGTTTGAAAAAAGTACAACGACTAAAAAGCAGCTAAGCATTGACAGCTGCGAATTAACTCCTAAAATGGTTCGCTATGACAGGACATGGATTTGGATATGGAGATGTGGGCCCGCTTGACCCACAGACACGACAAACATTAATAGCGCACGAGCTGGCGTGGTCGTTCGCGGCGGATTCCGGTGAATTGCCGCCACTCGTCCGGCTTGGCCTAACTCAGGTACATCTCGGCAATGTGGCAGCCGGCGCTCAAGTGCTGCAAGAAGCCGGCCGACATCCGGACGCTCGATACCGACCCGAAATATTCAATGGCGCGGTGCGCGCAGATGCGATGTATTGGGCGGGTGCCGGCCGGCCTGCATTGGGCCACAATTCGTTGCAACATATCAGGTCTGGTGAACGCGCTGAGTATATAGCCCTAACCGCCCACGTTGCCGGTGCCGTTGCCATGGCGGCGGGCGACGTCGTGTCCGCTTACGGATTCTTGAGTGCTGCGAATAGCGGTTGGCAGCGAGCCGACGGTGCTATGCCGGCATTGCTTAAGCGTGATGAAGTACTCCGACAAGCCGTACAATTGAATGCCCCCTACCTCCAATCCGCCGAACATGCGCTGCAGCGCGACGGTGGGACAGTCAGTCAAGCAGTGGTGGTTGAACCTGCAGCACCGCTGGCCAGTGGCGCGGCAACAGGCATAATTTAGCTAAAATTTCTCCGGTAAGTCTAGTTCCACTCGCTTATCATTCGCACGAGCTGGTTGCTGTCCGTGACGAGTCCCGCACTTCCCCGCACCTTCTGCAAAATTTTGGGTGAATTACCTGAAAAGCCGAGGCGCAGGAATTTAATGGTATCGGCGCTGAATGTACCGTCAGCCGCGGCTACAAAAGTCATCCGGTCGTAATCGAAATTGTAGGTTAGGTCGGCGCTCAGTTTGATGCCCGAAACGTCGCTTTGCAAATTTGGCGTGTGGCCGTCCAATCGCAGCAGTTGCATGGCAAACCAAAGCTTGATCAAATTCACATCGATGCTAACATCATCGAGCGCCTCAAAAGCCTGGACGAGCAGATCAAAATATTCAACCCCCGGTTCATCTTCGGTTCCACGCCCAAGCTGCTTGATGAGTTCGTAGCCAAGCATGGTGCGGTCGATATCGCCTACAATATGAGCATAGTGTTGACGCAGGCGTGCCGACACGAGCGTGCCGATTTCGCCGCGTCCGCGAATAAATGTGATGTCGCTTACGCTGAATAATTCTATGCCGCCGGCCAGCTTAGACCTGATCCGCCGCACCCCTTTGGCCATCAGGCGCAGCTTGCCGTGATCGGGCGTGAGCAGTGTTATGATACGATCAGCCTCGCCGTAATTAGTCCGGCCAAGCACGATGGCTGTGGTGACGATCTGCTTCATGCCGTTAAAGTTTCCCAGAAAAATCCGTGATAGTTATTGAACATACAATCTCCATCCTGGCCGACATTTTTCTGCGATTATTAAATAAGGCCCGCTAGGATTCATGCATGCACGACTGCAGTTTCAACTATCTGCAGTAATTTTTTCAGACTGGTCTGCGGCTTATAAAAATATCCTTGGACACCAAGCTGCTGCTTGAGTACTTCTGCACTTTGCCTGAATTCAGTCGGCGGAACGTGGCTCAAAACAATTACCGGCACCATCTGCCATTCTGCATACGAACGGAATTCATATAAAAATTCAATGCCGCTATGCGCAACGAGCTGGAGTTCGAGTAGCACAACGTCGGGCATCTGTGCATCGGCGGCATCAATCGCTACCTGCGCGCCTGTTGCGATGCTCACTATATGCCCGGCCTGCTCAAGCATGAGCATATACGTCCTGGCCAAAATTGCGTCGGGTTCCACTAGTAATATCTGCGCCATAGTTATACCAATTGCATCTGGCTACTCGGCGCGAGCGTAACCGCAAAACCGGGTTGTTTCTGAAAGCGCCCTACACGCAGACGCGATGACATCGCCCGCAAAATTGCATTCGCTACGAACACGCCCGCACCGCTGCCCGGGCTGACGCTGACCAACGGCTGCCGTGCATGGCCGTACAACTCGTGGGCCTGGCGCAGGACTTGCGGCGTCAACTCTTCGACATCACAATACATTCCGGCTACGATGCCGTATTTGGTGCGATGCACGGCCAATTGCAATTTTAGCTGCCGGGCGCCCATAGCCGGTACGGCTTCAATCAATGAATGGCCCAAACTTACCAGAGCGGCCTGCAATGCTTGGCGGTGCGCCATGACCGGCTCGTACTTGCCTTGCACGTGCAGTTCAAGTTCCACGCCATATTTTTCGGCAGACCGCGCGAGTTGTTGCCGCGCCTCGTACAATACCGCGGGCACGCATACTTGCTCGATTGTCAGTTGTTCTTCGGGTTCCATGCTCAATCTCAGCCCGAGTAAGTAATTATCAAGAAGTTGGAGCGTGGCGTCCGCGCTGGTCTGAATTTGCAGAAAATCCGCCTGGGCTTTGCGCTGTAACAAAAGCCCGAGCTCGGCTTGGCGCGCGATTTGTTGCAATGGCAGCTTCAAACCTTCGGCAAGTGATAAAAATAGCTGTTCCGACATTCCGGCTGCGTTCGGGAAACCCAACGATTGCATGCGCACGTATCAACCCTCGCTTTAACCTGCCTCTTAGTATACCATTTGGGGCAAACCGGACGTTATGACTGAATACAGGCCTAGAATTTACGGCGAGAAAGAAAAGTTTTTCAGAATTATGTTATTGAAATCTTTTTCAAACTGGTTTGATTCGGTCCAAATCATCAGAGTTTGGCTGCGGAGCGGCAAAATCACCATTTGGCCCCGCTTTTGATCCTGGATTTGACCTGTTAGATAGTTTCCGATCACCTTCGGCTCTTTAGGCAAGGCATACGGTTTGACCGTTACCGTTCCGTCCTGCACCTGCGATTGGTATTGCTGCAGAACTTCGCTTGGACTTTGCGTAGTCACCTGCACTCGCAACGCGAACGAGTTGGCAAGATTCATCACATCAGGCACTGCCCCAGGGTAAAAGAAGCCGTCGATCGGTGTCGAATCTTGATCGTTTTCGGCGACATAGGCGCTCCATGTCCGCGGATATTTCACCACTAAGCTGCCGAATGCTTCGGGCCCGCTGTAAGTACTGAGCGGATTTTTTTTCGCTTCGGCAAATTGAGTATTGAGCTTGTCGGTTAGCTGCTGGTTGGCGACTTGTACGGCCGCTGCGATTTTGGCATCGGTGTTATTTTTGTAATCCTGCATGCCGCTGAACGCCCAAAATCCGAAACCTAGCGCACCGAATAATAGTAGAACGACAACGATCAGCGGAATGAGCAGCACGTTTATTTCGCCGCGCATGCCAACGTTTTTCATATTGCTCATGGTACCGGAGAAATGGTGCTTTTGGCAAGTCGTCCCTTCTTATTTCGGCCAAGCCTCGAACAATCTTCAATATTTTTTCCAATAAACATATACATTCTTTTGCCTTGATGCAAAAGAACCAAAAAATCAAGGGCTGCGTTTTGCCGCGAGGAGAATCCGATACTATACGTGTTTTGCTGCAGAACTCGTTCATAAGTTTGCCACTGGCAACCTTATTCTCTCAAACAACTGCAGCAAGCCAAGCCCGGCCTCCGGCAACGGAAGCCGGGCAAGCCCGCTCCAAAAACACTTACGACTCTCCGGGCAAAGCCGATGCCCGAAACAAGCAGAAGCTTACGCAATATATAATAAGCACGCCTAAGGGCGTGCATCTGCTTGTATGCCAGACTTGGAAGAAACCGATTCGGAACGCACTGGTTAAAACTGAATAAAGCGGCAACTGTGGCTCATTTCCTCATTTAAAGACAGAGAAATGAGTCCGACCAACGGGAGTTGTTGACGCGCAGGTTTAGCCAGTGCGTTCCGAGTAGTGTTTCTGGATTGTCTGGGGCTTTTTGGTTACTTTTTACGGAAAAAGTAACGTATTGATTTGTCTGGTGGTTTTGTATTACTTTTGCCAGCAAAAATAATGATTAATCATTTGTACTCGTACAAAAAAACCGTACTAGTCGCTTCAATCGGCTCTTTCCCGGGAATAGTGAACGCGAAGCTGACAAGCCGCACCGGCTTATTTTTGCCCTTATGCCATTCAATGATTTTATTATCCAATTTTTGCATTTGTTTTTGCAGCATGAACACGAAGATGCCATCAGCATCAGGCCACTTTTCATTACGCCAAAAATTACCCCACACCACCTTGACTTGTTTGCGGTAACTCCATGTCCTAAGACGCGCCACCAGCACCAGAATGGGGTTGAGTTCAAATCCCACGGCATTCAGGCCGTCTTCGGCGGCCAATTTGAGCACTTTGCCATCACCGCAGCCAAGCTCGAGCAGCGTTTCGCCAGGCTGAAGATTTATCATATCCATAGCCTTACGCGCTTGCGGCCCGAGCGTCGGCAGATACGGCGGCCCGAATAACACTACAAAACCAAAGCACAAGACAATTGCGGCTATAGCCAACGTGAGCCATTCCATCGCTACTCCTTGCTAAATCGTGCTCGGATTTCGCGCACCTGGTTTTCTGCTAGAGTTACATGTTGCTCAAGTTTAGCGATAAGCTCCATTGCCTGCTCGTAGTAGCGCGTCGCGTCGTCAAGCGGAACTTCCGGATCCTGCAATTTAGCCACCAGCCCGTCGAGACGAAGGCTGAGTTCCTGGTACGATTGCGCTTGCGCTGCTTTTTTGGGCATAAGATTATCCTTCCAAGTCTACCTGATTAATCTGTGCGGCAGCCGTAGCGTCACTAAGCCGCATTTTTACTATATCACCGGTTTGCAACTGGCGGCCGCTGCGAACGATTTCATCCTGTTGATTGCGAATGATTGCATAGCCCCGCCGGAGCGGCGCTGTCGGGCTGAGCGCGGCAATAAGCTGGCGTGATTGGGATAGATCGTGGGCTGCTTTCACCAGTCTGCTTTCGATTATTTGGCTGGCTGTTGCTGCGGCCATTCGGTGGGCCGCCCGTCGTTCGGCAAAATATTGTTCGATAGCGAGCGTTAGTTCATTACTACGCTCGCGCAAGCGGCGGAGTACTTCGCGGCGATCCGGTACGAGCAGCTCGGCGGCATTGCTTGGCGTGCTAGCCCGCTGGTCTGCCGCCAATTCAGCCAGGCTCACATCGATTTCGTGGCCAATCGCTACCAGCGTAGTAATTCGGCTAGACGCCACGGCGCGCGTAACTTGCTCGGTACTAAACGCCTGCAAATCGTCGGCACTGCCGCCGCCGCGGATCAGTACCAGGACGTCAGGCTGCATGGCCATTTGGTTGAAATGTTCGATGGCACCGACTATCTGACCAGGTGCTGCTTCGCCCTGTACTTGCACGTCGACAAGCTGAATGTCCAGCCCGCGCCAACGATGGTTCAAGATTTTGATAAAGTCGGCATACGCTGCCGATTCTTTTGAAGTGATTAACCCGATCGTCGCCGGCGGATACGGCATTGGACGCTTGCGTGTTTCATCGAACAAACCTTCGGCGTGTAACTTTGCTTCCAATAAGTTCGCCGCCTTTTTGATAGAGCCCTCGCCCACCGGCCGAATCGATTGCACGTTCACGCTAAAACCAAATTGCGGATGCAGCCGCGGATTGCCGCGCACTTCCAATACCATACCGTCATCCAGCGGCCCGGGCAGCGCGAAGACAGTGCCGAAAAACCGCACGCTAGCGAACTCGTCCTTCAAATCAAAATACACCCACTTGTTTTTAGAGACCCGGAAATTCGCCAGCTCACCCACAATTACAATCGACCCGTACGCAAATTCTAACGTCTGATTAACCAGTGCGACAAAATCACTTACGCCCAGTACAACGTCTGCGCTCATACCGCCGTCTGAACGTCTTCATTTTTGCCGTGTAATGTCCGATGATAGAAATAATACCCCGGCGGCAATTGAATTAACATATTGAGCACCCGGTACATTACCGTCACCGGCAGACTGATCGCCGCCGGAATGCCCGTCGCCACCAGAACACCGGTCATCAGCGCCTCGTAAATCCCAACACCACCGGGCAACACCGATACCAAACCGGCAAAATTAGCGATCGAATACGCCAGGATTACGGAACCCGGATTCACCCATTGCCCGAACGCAATATACACCACATACACCGCCGCCACTTCGGCGACATTGGCAATAAACGCCCACCAGAACGGCCCCCGCAGCTCGCGGTATCCCTGTTCAATTAGCTTGTAATTGCGGTGCAGTTCGTCGACAGCCTCACGGGCCCGCGCCATACTGATCGTTTCGGGATTTTTCGGCCTGACGATGTGGATCAACCTGTTCGCAGCCTGGGTCAAAAACGTGAACGTCGCCTGGATCCGTCGCTCATGACCGATTATCATTACGAATGCGAACGTCCCGACGACGAGCAGCGTCGACAACGACCCGGCAACTAAAATTACAAAATTATTCACTCCACCGCTTACCGCAAGGCATATCAAACCGATTATCAGCAGAATCTCAAAAGACAAAAACAACAGCGCGAGCTTGACGATCTGCACCAATGTCGCCCGCCCGCCGGTAATTTTTTCACGCTCGTTGCGCATACGCATGCCGAAGTACGAAATGCCCGACACGCCACCGCTCGGAAATACGCTGTTCACGAAATTAAGTTCAAGCGATGTTTCAAATAAAAACCGATATGACAATTTATTGCCCACCATCCGAAATAGCCCATCGTACATCTTGGCCTGAGCGTGATAATTAAGCCATTCGACCGGCAGCAGGAGTAGCAGCACCCAAACATTTACTTTTGAAAAATTTTTGACCGTATCTTCGAGCTGATGCCGCACGGCAAAAATCAGCACCACCAATGCGACGATGGTCACCAGGTTGACGATTAGTTTCCAGTTTTGTTTTAGGAAAGCCCGATCGCTCATTTGGCCTATTATACCTAAAATGTGGCCGGGCAGGTTATACTTAGCGTTAAGAATGGCAATGGAGAAATCATTATTTATTCTGGGTCGACAGCCGAGCCTTGGCCTAGCCGAATTGGAAAGTTTATACGGCGCCCAGAAACTGGAGCCGATTGGTGACGAAGCGGCGATACTGGCTGTTGAACCGAGCACTGTAGATTTTGCCCGGCTTGGCGGTTCAATCAAGCTCAGCAAAGTGTTTTTTGAAATTAACTCGACCAAGTGGCCTGATATCCAAAAAGCACTGGAACAAGAACTGCCTGATCGTCTGGCTGACCTGCCCGACGGAAAAATTCGGCTCGGCATAAGCGCGTATGGACTGAAGATCGGACCAAAGCAGCTTATCGCGGCCGGCCTGACCGTAAAAAATATTATCCGCGGACGAGGACGATCGGTGCGTTTGGTGCCAAATCAAACCCCTGCTCTCAATAGCGCCCAGGTACTTCACAACCGGCTAATCGGTGATGTCGGATGCGAAATCGTATGTGTTCGAAATGGCGCAAAAACCATTGTTTCACGGACGGTTGCCGAGCAAGACATCGAATCATATACATGGCGCGACCGCGGCCGCCCCAAACGCGACTCCCGGGTCGGCATGCTGCCGCCCAAACTGGCACAGATTATCGTAAACCTGGCAGGTAAACACGTGCCGCCAGTCGGCGCGATCATAGATCCGAATAACCCTGTTAATAAAAATCCGCAGCAAGCTCGCCTGCTTGACCCATTTTGCGGCACTGGCGTCATTTTGCAAGAAGCTTTATTGCTCGGTTACAATGCCTACGGCACAGATTTAGAGCCCCGAATGGTTGAATACAGCGGCGCGAATCTCGATTGGCTTGGCAACAAGTTTCATTTTAGTGGAACGTACCAGCTTGCAAGCGGCGATGCCACCACATTTCATTGGCAGCAACCAGTTGATCTTATTGCGAGCGAGATCTATCTAGGCCAGCCGTTTAACACTGTACCCTCACCCGAAAAGCTTGCGCAAGTTCACGGCACCTGTAATGTTATTCTCGAAAAATTTCTGCAAAATGTTGGCGGCCAAGTCAGATCAGGCACGCGGCTGTGCTTGGCTGTTCCCGCGTGGCAAACCGCATCAGGTAAATTTAAATATCTACCCCTTATTGACCGGGTAAGCGATTTAGGCTATAATCGTGTCAGATTTGAGCACGTTCGCAACGATGAACTTCTCTATTACCGGGAAGACCAGATCGTCGCCCGCGAACTGCTCGTATTAACAAAGCGATAAGCGTAAGTAGCAGAGCTTTTCCTGCGTGGATGCAGTGCAAGGAAAAGCCGAGCAACGGAGCGAGCCGTACTCGAAGGTACGGTGAGCGAGTAGCGCAGGATTTGACGCGGCAATGCACCGCGCAGGAGAAGCGAACGTGTCACATGTAAAAGCTGGCGGAACCGCCAAAAATGTCCACGACAGCCCCGGCCAACGCCTCGGGGTCAAACTTTATGGCGGCCAAACAGTCAAAACCGGCCAGGTTATCGTCCGCCAAGTCGGCATGACCAAGCGCGCCGGCAAAGGTACCATGCTTAGCCGCAATTTCACCATTCATGCCATGCGTGACGGCGTAGTGAAATACCAACAGCGCAAAGTCCGCCTCTTCAGTGGCAAATCAGTCCGCCGCACCGAAGTCACCGTCGAATAGAAACGCCTCTCTGGTTCGATTCATAATCTCTTTTTTTGCTGTGAAGCGTTATTTCAATAACTTTTGCTCCCGAAATGAATATAAAACAAATACCATCCTGTTACTTTTTATGGAAAAAGTAATGGATAGTTTTGGGCTAAGACAAAAGAAGAGATGAGTTTCTAGATAAAATAATATACGGGACGACTATGCTAAGCCGAGGTGTTGTTTGATGCGGGCGATTACGTCGGCTATGACGACTTGGGATTTAACGAGATAATCGTCGACGCCGAGTTCTTCGGCGCGCTTTTTGTCGGCTTCCTGGCTCAGTGCCGTAAGCATAACAACGGTCAAGTTCGTTGTTTCAGGCGTGTTACGTAGAATGTCCAGCACTTCAAAGCCGCTGACCTTGGGCATCATGACGTCGAGCAAGACCAAGTCCGGGTGATACGCGAGCGCCGTCACGAGCGCATCTTCTCCATTGGTTACGCGCTTGACATCAAGCCCTTCGGCTTGAAGACGGGTAATATATACATTTGCGAGCGCATCGTCGTCTTCAACAAATAGAATTTTTTTGGGATGTTGGCCTGGAACGTTATTCGCAGAAGTATCAGAAGAATCCATACTGATTACGCTAACTCAATTTGCCAGCTTTTGCAAGCTGATACTTATCGTCATTTTGACTTTGCGGCCGCATTAATGAATCCCAGGAAAATCGGATGCGGTTTCAGAGGGCTGCTCTTGTATTCGGGGTGGCCTTGCGTACCAATGTAAAAAGGATGATCCGGAATTTCGACAATCTCTACTAAACCTTCTTGGACCGATCGAGCACTTATCACCAACCCGGCCTTTTCGAAATCTTTAGCAAATTCGTTGTTGAACTCATATCGATGCCTATGACGCTCGCTAGTCAAACCTTTGGCCTTGTTAATAAAACCATCGCCCATGTCATACAGGTCGTACGCCTTAGTTCCCTTCTGTACTATGGCTTCCCAACCGCCGAGCCGCATGGTGCCGCCGTATGAGCGACGCTCCATCAACTCTTTTTGTGATGGAATCAAGTACACGACCGGATGTTTCGTCTGTTTGTCGACTTCGGCCGTGTTCGCATCTTTCCAACCAAGTACCGACCTGGCAAAGGCTATGCAAGCCAGCTGCATGCCGTAGCAGAGACCGAGATAGGGAATTTTCTTCTTCCGGGCATAATCCGCAGCCGCGATCATACCTTCCGATCCGCGCTTGCCCCAACCGATGGGTACGATGATGCCGTCCGGCGTGCCGATAATACCAGCGCCTTCTTTTTCAATTTCCTCCGCGGCGATCCATTTTGTATCGACTTCAACTCCCGCCTGCCAGCTGGCGTGATCGATCGCATCAAACAGCGCTGCATACGAATCTCTGATCTGATAATCGCCGGTACCGAAATATTTGCCGACGATGGCTATGGTCGCGCGCTTTTTCTTGGGCGCTTTGATGGTATCGACCAAGCGTTTCCATTCAGCCAGGCGCGGCCCCTTGACCGGAAGCCCGAGCTTTTCCAAAATCCTTTTATCGAGCCCCTGGTCATGCATGCTGAGCGGCACTTCATAGACGCTCGGTACATCAGGATTGGAAATGATATCTTCCGGGTGCATATTGCAGAACAGGGCAAATCGATCACGACGGCGTTTGTCCAGATATTTTTCTGACCGGGCAACGATGAAATCCGGTTGAATGCCCATCGAATTCAATGTGCGCACGGATAGCTGCGTCGGCTTAGTTTTCGGTTCGCCCAAATGCGACGGCGTAGGCACGTAACTGACGTGAACGTGAACGACATCTCCCGGATTTTTGAGCGTCATGATTCGTGAGGCTTCGTAATAAAAGACATTCTGGTATTCACCGGCCGTGCCGCCCATTTCAATCAATATGATGTCGGCATCGCTTACCTTACCGGCGTTTTCGATACGGCTGGTAATTTCATCGGTGATGTACGGAATCGCTTCGACATCTTCGCCGTGATACTCGAATCGCCGCTCACGATCGATAACCGTCTGGTAAATCCGGCCCATCGTCACGAAGTTGTCTGTACCCATTGTTTGGTTCAGGAACTTTTCGTAGGTGCCGATATCCATGTCGCCCTCGGTGCCGTCCTCACATAAAAACGGGTCTCCATGTTCGATCGGATTGATGGTGCCCGCGTCGAGGTTGAGATAATTTTCGACTTTGATGGGTGCGACTTTGTAGCCGGCTGATTTGAGGAGGCGCGCAATTGACGCCGATGTAATGCCCTTGCCAATACCGGAGATAACTCCGCCGGAGATAAATATGTACTTCGTCGGTTTAACCATAATATTAAGGTAAGTCCCTCTCAAAACTTATTGTACCAATACTACGCTTATGCCAACGTGCAAGTCAACGTATTCTTAGCAACATTTGTACTACTGATTTTTTAGGTAAGACTCTGCTGCCTGCAATTGCGTGTCGTTGCCGGCTTTGGCATCAGCGCCGTTTAGCTGTACGGTTTGGTCGGGTGTGATGCCTTTTTTATTGATGTTCTGTCCGTTCGGGCGATACCAGCTGGCGATAGTCACTTTCAGTTCGGCGCCTCCGGACAGATTGATAATCTGCTGCACGACCCCCTTGCCGTACGTCTTGGTACCGATAATTCGGGCAGCTCCGTTGTCATGCAATGCTCCGGCGGTAATTTCGGATGCCGAAGCGCTGCCATCGTTCACCAGCACGACCGTCGGCACTCCGTGCAATACGTCATTCCCGGTTGCGTTATATGACTGCTCCACGACGCTGCCCCGCTTTTCCTGCATGATGATTTTGCCCTCAGGCAGCCACAGGCTCGAGACATTGACCGCCGCGTCAACCAGCCCGCCCGGATTATCCCGTAAGTCAAGAATCACCCCGTTAACTTGTGCCGCTTTGAATTTTTGGGCCGCTTGCCGGGCAAGTTTTCCAGTATCGTTAGAGAACGTACTTATTTGCAGATAGCCGATATTGCCGTCCAATATTTTTGACGTGACGCTCGGCAGCTGAATATCGCTGCGCGTGATCGTAAAATGGAGCGTCTGCGAGTGATTGCGGACGACGGTCAGCGTGACTTTCGTGCCGGCCGGGCCGCGGATTTTATTCACGGCCGCGTCGGTCGACAATCCGCTGGTGGTTTGCCCGTCAATTTCGGTTATGAGATCTTTTGGCTCTAATCCTGCTTTTGCCGCCGGTGTACCTTTGATTGGCGCGATGACTTCCAGGCTACTGCTCGAGTCCTGCCCAAGCTGGGCACCGATACCGCTGAATGAATTATTGAGTTCATCGTTAAACGCCGTGGCGTCCTTGGCGTTGAAATACTCGGTATACGGATCGCCCGTGGCTTGCGCCAAGCCTTCGTTCAAGCCGTCGATCAACTGACTTTTCGTTAACGTGCCGTCATAATTATCCTTCAATTCTTGGTAGACCTGGTTCACGCTTGCGAAATCCAGCGAATTTGGCAGATTGCCATTCGACCCCTGATGACCAACGGTAATCCGCCCGTCACCCACACCAATCCCGAGTGCGAAAATCAGCATGCCGGCTATTACGCCGATGCCGATGCGCAATAATGCGCCTTTTTGTTGAGCCGCAATTTTTTGAACCCGTTTAAACTTTTCTTTTTGAATCATACAATAGCAATCGCACCAGACACTTAAATAAGCTTTTTCTATTAATTAGGTATTATACCGGACAATTGCTGCAGACCAACTGAAGGCTTAAGCTTTAGCTAAAGATCTACAAAATTGCATTAATGAATGTAATACAAGCTTCCTACCGCGTACTCACTGTAATGGAAGTGCCCCTGGTAATCATAGTTCATGCTCATGGTGAGCACGTCGCCAGAGGGAACGGTTATGCCGCCGTAACTTTGGCCGGCTTTGGCTACGACGATCACCACATGCCCGAACGGCCCGGCCGTTTTAACACCGATAGCACCGACTGATGGCGTTTGGTCAACGGGACGATCGGCGGTGTATGCCCAATCTTTGGCGTTGCCGTACACGTGCAGCGGCTTGCCTTCCACGCTGTTGAAGTACCAATAGGCGAACGACGTACACTCACGGTTGATCGGGTCGCCGCTGTATGGAATAGTCGGTATGGTATCTTGCGGCGCGCTGCACCACTTAATCGGGTAACCGCCGTTGCCGTAGCCGACATCACACGCGCCGCCGGCCCCGCTGCTGCTGGGCGGGATGTTGATTTGGGTTGAATCGCTGGCGTTGATGGCAGCCTGTTGTGCCTCTAACGCGCTGATCTTGCGCTCGTTGGCAGCTATTTGATGATTGTAATTGGATTGCTGGTTTTGGTTCATGCCCAACAACTGATTCTGTTCTGACCTGTCACTGGACAAGCGATCCTGCTGGAGTCTGTTGCGTAGCGAGCAATTGCTGAACTTGACTTTGCTGCGCCCGTAGCTCGTTCTGCAAAGCAGTAATCTGGTTGAGTGTATTCTGAATCTTATTTTGCACAGCGCTGCCATACGTTTCGGCATCAACGAAATCACTGAGGTTTTTGCTGGTAGCAAGCATCTCCACCGTTGTCATCTGGCCGCCGACATACATTGACTTCAGGTCTTCACCGAGCACTTTCTTTTGCTGATTGAGCTTCAGCTGGTTCAGATTGATTTGCGTCTGCAGTTGCGCTTGTTTTGCCTCGCTGGCATTGATGGCAGCCTGCACAGCGTTGATTTCGGCCTCTAACTTATGGATGGCGTCCTGATAATTTTTGGCTTGCAGCTGCAGATCGTTAAGATTGCCGAGCGCCTGCGTGTCTTTCGCATTAAGCGCGTCGATTTGACTTTGGATGCTGGCGTGCACCACGCCGACCGATACACTACCCGCCACCAGTAAAACGGCTATAACAAGCACTGGCGCGTTTTTTAGATTTCGCACCACCTTGAGTAGCCAGCGGTTGTAATACTTTTTCATAACGTTTTTATTTCGCTTTGGCTAACCTAATAATAACATGCGTTGTCATGGCTTGTAAATTACCCCTCTTAATGGTTTATATTAAGTTTTTATTTCAGAGAGTCGGACGGGTCGGACCTTCACAGAATGGTGCAGTTTGGGATGAAGTTCGAGCACCGAAGCGGAGCGTACTTGTCAGTACGTGAGCATCGGAGCGCAGGGCTTCGCCCGAAATGTACCGTTTTGTGAAGGTCCCTGAAGTTACTTTATTGTCTTGAATTTCAGATAGCGCCGTGTGGCAATAATGGACGAAACGGCTCCAATTACTATGCCGACAGCCAGCTGTAATGTCAAGAGTTCCAAGAAATTATGGTGAAAATACGTGTTAGCGTATCCGATATCGAGCAGCCCCAAGCTGCTCGCCTGCAGTGTGGATGACGAAACTACAAATAGCACATCAATGATTGCGATGGAAACAGCTGCCGACAAAATGCCGTAAATAACACTTTCCACAACGAACGGGCCGCGAATGTACCACGTACTGGCGCCCAGCAGACGCATAATTGTCAACTCGTCGCGGCGATTAAAAATGGCCATTTGAATGGTGTTAAAAATTATCAGCATAGACACGAGCGTAAAAATGATGACAGCCATAACGCCGGCTTTCTTAAGAATGTCGGTTGCATGGGCAATTTTGTCTATGGCGGCAATACTGTCTCAGTTTTAGCCATAA
>CAVUMM010000005.1:0-652383 GCA_963742655.1 uncultured Candidatus Saccharibacteria bacterium | reverse complement strand
GAACATTCCGGCGCTTTTGCCGCCAAGTTTTCCGTGGCTGGCCGCCGGGCACACCGTGCGTCAGGAGTTCGTGAAAATCGCTGATTTCCACGACTTGGTGATGTCATGAATTGAAGTTCATCGCTGAAGAACCGCCGGATCAAAGAGACTTTGACTTCCTTGTGCGTGGACGGCGTCAGTTCCAGTCCTTCTTCGGCCATATGCGTGAATCGGGCCAACGCATCCGCCACCTCGGGCACCGAGGTATCCGGATTGTTGACCGCGCGCACCAAGAAGTTCGTCTTGTCTTCCTGAATCCACTTTTGAATACTTGCGAGAACTTCGGAGTCCGTCAAATGCAGCGCGGCCACCTTGAACACTTCGTCACTCAAGCGGGCCGCATCCTCCATCTCCTTGCGTCGAATCGGACGGTTCTCAGCCCCGTGAGTATCACCGGCGTCGGCGGTGATGCTCGCCACCACTCGCTTTTGAATATCCTCCGCTTGCGCAATCCCATGCCAGCACAAGTGAATGATCATCTTGCGCGCGATACGCCGGAACAAATTCAGGTCGGTTCGCCGCAGCAATTCCAGAATGATCTTCCATTCCGTGCGGCTCTCCGGCAGGTCTTGCGCGGCCGTTCGCCATTCGCGCATCGCCTGTCGCATTTGCTGATATTGGAGAAAGTGCCCCAGTCGCTCCGCGATTGTGCGAATTAACTTGGCTTCCTCTTTCAAAAACGGTCCCTGGTTCTCCCGCCGGGTCTTCGTGTGTATAGAACACTCCTATGCTGCCCACCACGTCGTCGCCGACCACGATGTCCGCGAACTGCGCCCACGGAGTCTTGGCAAAACCGGGTGTGGTGTACTGCACGGCGTCATGAACGATCCGGGCCTCGGCACGCGTCCGGATAGCGCCATCCCGGTGGTATGGCTTCGATGACCCCTTTAAAGATATCCTCCAACGGACGATCCGGGTCCTTCAACAAACTCCTCGATACTGTAGACAACTTAACTCCGGCCTCTCCAGGGCTTGAAGCATCCTGTCTACGGCGTTGGTCTGGTCAACCATGTGCGATTACTTCGACCGGTTCGTCCGTCCACGGATATTGTCAATGGTGCGGCCGTGCGCACGTGCCGCACGAAATTCGATTCTTCAATGCCTTCCTGCTGCATAGCCACTTCCAGTCAATCTTGTGTGGCCCATCGTGTCGCAAGGAAAAATAGCACACCTGAAAACTGGTCAGGTTGTGAAGGCATCGGGGCCCTGCGAGAGATCCACGTTCATGTCGGGCAGCGTCGCTTCCACGATCACCTTCGCTCCGCAAATCTGGCTCACACCACCGGGATTCCCAGCCACGGATCGCTGCTTCCCCATCTGCCAAAGCCGATCAATAAGTAAGGCAGTTTTGCGTCCGTCAATCCGCGATTCATTTCCGCGATCTTATTGAGAATCACCGGCGTGTGCCGCGCCTCGAAGACGTCCGGTTTCACATAGACGATGTTTGCAATGTCCGTAATGGTCCCGTTGCCCAGCACTTTGGGCGAGGCCGCGATGACATTGGGGGCGAACATTCGTTCTTCGGTCACTTCCACCTGCTCGTTGGAAACCACCATCGGTCTCACCTGCAAAAATCCCAGTCGTGCCGGGAAGCGCGCGAGTCTTGCCCAGCGTGACCGCAAACTTGATTTCTACGGGTGCCCCCACCGCCTTCTTGCAAGTCTTCAGCAGCACCTTCATCAGATCATTCAGCGGCATCACTTCGATATTGCAGGAGTGGCGCAAAATTCAGGGTGCGTCCTCCGGCCACCTGCACTCCCGGTACAATCCGATCCGAACCCGCATCGTAGGTGGACGCGAGGTGTTGTAGCGTCCCGTCTTCTTCGCCTTGATAAAGCGAAGGATGAACCAGATACTCGGTCTCGTGAATCGGATCGTAGGCCGGTGGCTTCCCCATGTTCACCGCCCAGAATTCCGATTGCGTTTTGTTCAGCATGTCCTTCGGTGAGGCGAAAGGAGGACCGGCTTTCGGAAAAGGCGGGCGAGTACGTCCAGCAGACTCCGCCGTCCACGATGGTCTTGCCCAGTCCCATAGCCAGATCCACCACTGCGTTCTTCCGGTTTGGATTTACCCGTGGGATAGAAATTGAAGGATCGTGCCACGCCTGCGAAGTGCGGATAGAATCTTTCTGCCGTGCTGCTCTACTACTTCCTGAACAATCACCGCCATCTTTCTATCGGTGATCTTCTGCCCGACGTGTGCGATGTACGACTTCGCTTCCTTCGGAAGAAGGTCGAGGCCCACACAAATTTGATGGCCTCGGTCAGTTCGCGAAAGCGCGTTTCCACGTCGGGTTGATTGTTCGGGATCATCTTCGTGGCATACACACCTGCGAAGGGATGATAAAGCGCATCTTCCAGCAGGCTTGAAGATCGCACCGCCAGCGGTTGATGGACGCGATCAATCAGGCCCACTACATCGTGAAGATCTGGACGGGAAATTTGGGCCTTTTGAAAAGCGTGTGCGATCCGGTCGTCGTGCAGATCCGAAAAAGCCGTCTTGAATAGATTGTTCCGTTCCATGAACGTGTCGAAGACTTCCGTGGTCAGCACCGTCATGCGCGGAATGCTTACGGTCACATCGGGGAAATCCTCGCGCGAATGCCCTCGGCCAGCGTGTCGTGAATGAACGCCAGCCCTGTGGCCTTGCCGCCGAATTCGCCCGCTTCGATGTAAGTGATCTTACGGCCTTCGCCGAAGAAGTCCCGGTCAAATGCCGACACATTCTTGGGCAACGAAAACTTGCGAACTTCTGCCATCTCTGACTTCGAAGTTGTATTTCCGCTTTACTTCTCCCCCCATTGCATGGGGGGATGAAGGGGGAAGTTGCTTCTGGTTACTAACCTTCCCCCTTAGAATAAGTGGGGACAAAGGGGGGGCGCATCGAGTGGAAAATCCCTCCCTTCATCCCTCTCAACTTCTCACTTGTCATTCTGAAGGCCACCATCGAACCTCCCCCTGCTTGCGGGGGGACAAAGGGGGGTCCTCATCGGGTGGAAAATCCCTCCCTTCATTGCCTCTAACTTCTCACTTGTCATTCTGAAGGCCACCATCGACCTTCCCCTGCTTGCGGGGGGACAAAGGGGGGTCGCACCGAGTGGAAATCCCTCCCGTCATCGCCCCAAACTACCCCGCTGTCATTCTGAACCCCCAGAGCATTCTTTATGCCAGTGTGCAAGCGGGGGTGAAGAATCTTTGTCTTTCCAGCATGAAACGAGAGCCGTTTGCCGACACCGGTAGCTTCCAACGTCAGGCCGGGTTCTTCATTCATCGTTCATCATTCCTTGTTCATCCTTTCCCCCTGTCATTGTGAACCCCAGAGCATTTTCCCATGCCAGTATGTGAGCGGGGGTGAAGAATCTTGGTCTTTCCAGTGTGAAACGAGAGCCAGAGGCGAAAGCCCTGCACTTGCAACGTCAGGGCGCGCACGAGCATTTGTCATCCTCAACCGCGTCTTCGCGGGAAGGATCTTGGACAGCATTCTTCCGCCGATCCGTGTTCGCAACCTGCCCGGAATCTGACCGTGTTCTGTAGCGCCGCGCGGGGATGGTGCTGGACTTCCCTCCGCTTCAGCGGGGGGATTCAGGGGGTCTGCGAAGGCCGACGACCCGGCCGGAATCTTCGCTGTGTTGTTGGCTGCTTGTCTACGAAGCGAGATCTTGCCTACGGCGGACAGCCGACCCTATTCTATCGATCCGCCCTGGATTTTGCTTGCGCCATAACGGGCTTGGTCGCGTGCCGTTATTTTGCGGGCGGCGATGGCCGCAATGGAATCTTCCCCGTGGCCCACCAAATCTTATCGATCCGCCCTGGATTTTGCTTGCGCCATAACGGGCTTGGTCGCGTGCCGTTATTTTGCGGGCGGCGATGGCCGCAATGGGAATCTTCCCCGTGGCCCACCAATACACGGCGTCGTCGGCGGCCGTGGCCATATCAATGTTGAGTTTTTTATCCCCTGCTTGCAGACCAAGACTGGCACATCAGTGAATATTAACCGACTCCCCGGCGGGAGCCGGTCGGCCATGCGATTCAACTTCGTCAATATACTCTGCGAATTGTCAGGCAATCCCGGCGGAAATCAACCGCAGATGCCGGAATGTACAAATATCCGAAGCCGCGCTGAATATGCGAACTATGTCCGCCGCACGGACAGGAATCCAACGAGCACGAGCCATTACCATACGGTCGTTCCTGCTTAAAATGCTGAATGTTGTTGTTCGAATTACCACACATCCTTTCCAAAATCTTAACTACCGCTTTATGCTTTCCCGCCTTTGCCCACATGAGCGCGGTCTGGCCATGGTCGTCTTTCGCATTGGGATCAGCGCCTGCGTCCACCAAGGGTTCAATGACTGCAGCTTGGCCGTGGGCCGCAGCGAGCATCAGCGCGGAAAGGCCGAAAAGATTTTTTGCGTTGGGATCCTCGCCCGCTTTCACCAAGGGTTTGATCACGGCTGCCTGGCCTTCGCATGCAGCAAACATCAGCGCAGTCGAATGATTAAAACGACTCTCGCAATCACTCAGAGACGGGCGCGCTTTCACCAAGGGTTCGATCACCGCAGTCTGACCTTCGTTTGCTGCCCACATCAACGGCGTCCAACTATTCTCTATCTGTCACACAGAGATCTGCGCCCGCTTTCACCAAAAATTCTATCACGGTCGCCTGGCCTTTGTGCTGCTTTTATCAGCGCGGTACAACCTTCATTATCTTTTGCGTCTATGTCACCGCCATCAGCAAGATATTGGTTGAAAGACTCCAGATCACCGTGTTCAATGGAAGTGCATATCCCGTCTGTGTCAATGTCCCCGCAGATTCGGCACTTGAAATTCTTACAGTCATGCTTCTCGGCGGTTTTGCCGCACGTAGAGCATATACCAACGAAGCACGGCCGCTCACCTTGCTCTATTCCGCAAATACGGCCGAAGATATCGCCTACATGGACGTGTTCGAACAGGCCCGCCGGCAACTTGGCGTCAAGGTTTACTATAATCTGACAAAACCTGGCACGCCGCTGCCCGATTCACGTTTCCGCGCCGGCAAGATTACACCAGAACTGCTGCAGGCGGAAGTACCGGATTACCGCAAAACGTTCTTTTATGTGTCAGGGCCGCACGCCATGGTTGTCGGCATTGAGCGCGCCTTGAAAACCGGCGGCATTCAACGGCACCAAATAAAGACAGACTTCTTTTCCGGCTACGCCTGACCGTGCGTACATGCAGCAAAAGCGGGCGTAAAAGACAATTGTGATTTGTCTCACAGAGTTAGAAGCGATGCTTCCATATACTTTTTGCTTAAGCAATAAGGACAAGGGAATAATATTAGGCACTTTGCGCTAAAAATGATGCGATGAAATACACATGGCCGCCCGGAGCGAAGATGCTTTCGACCTACCGGAGGTCGTGGTTGCGCAGTGACATCGTTGCCGGTATCGTCCTGACGACACTGCTGGTACCGCAAGGCATGGCGTACGCGGAACTTGCGGGCTTGCCGGTGATAACCGGCCTGTATACCACGGTACTGTGCCTGCTTGGCTACGCAGCTTTCGGGCCTTCACGCATACTGGTGCTTGGCCCGGATTCTTCGCTGGGGCCGATGATCGCCGCCACGATTTTGCCGATACTCGGCGCTAATGGCAGCCCGGAGCGCGCTATCGCTCTGGCGTCTATGCTGGCAGTCCTGGTTGGTGTAATTATGATCGTTTCCGGCGTGGCTAAACTTGGCTTTGTCGCCGACTTATTGTCGAAGCCGACCCGGATAGGCTATATGAACGGCCTGGCGCTGACGATTTTAATCGGACAATTGCCTAAACTCTTCGGATTTTCTACAGACGCTGACGGCTTGATCGGTGAAATCCGCGCGTTCGTACATGGCTTGGCAAACGGCGAGGCGTTGGGAGTGGCGCTGGGAATCGGCTTGATCAGTCTTGCATTAATTTTACTGCTGAATAAGTTTCTGCCAAGAATTCCGGGCGTGCTGGTGGCAGTGGTAGCGGCAATCTGTTTATCGGTCATATTTCAACTTGGGAGTCATGGGGTTTCGCTTGTCGGAACTTTACCAAAAGGATTCCCGCCTTTGACGCTGCCGCAATTTTCTGACTTCCCGCTGCTGCTGGCTGGAGCGGCCGGCATCGCGCTTGTGGCGCTGACCGATACGATCTCGACCGCTTCTTCATTTGCCGCTCGCTCCGGCCAGCGGATTAATGGAAATGGTGAAATGATCGGAATCGGCGCCGCGAATGTCGCGGCCGGATTTTTTCAAGGTTTCCCGGTTAGCACGAGCGGCTCGAGGACAGCGGTAGCCGAACAAACCGGCGCTAAAACGCAACTGACCGGAGTCGTCGGGGCGGTCGCTATCATCCTTATGCTGGTGTTCGTGCCCGGATTACTGCGGAACCTGCCGCAACCGACATTGGCCGCTGTCGTCATTGCCGCGTCGCTTTCGCTGGCGGATATACCGGCGACTATGAAACTGCTGAAACAGCGCCGCGCTGAATTCATATTGGCCATCACGGCATTTTTGGGTGTCGCGCTGCTCGGCGTTTTGCCCGGGATTGGGCTGGCCGTATTGCTTTCGATACTCAACGTATTTCGTAGGACTTGGTGGCCATATCAAACGACGCTCGGCAAGGTTAAAGACTTACCGGGATATCATGACGTGCAGCAATACCCACACGGCGAACTGCTGCCGGGACTTATTATTTTCCGTTTCGACGCGCCGCTGATATTCGCCAATGCGCGCACCTTTCGCGACCAAGTGCAGGAATTAACCATGTCAAAACCCCGTCCGCGCTGGATTCTCATCGCCGCCGAACCGATTACGGATATCGATTCAACCGCAGCCGAAATGTTGACCGACCTTGACAAAGAAATGAACGCCGAAAAAACCTCATTGGTATTTGCCGAGCTAAAGCACCGTGTTCACGGAAAGTTCGAACGCTTCGGCCTGATCGGTGATTTGGATCCGAGCCACTTTTATCCGACGATAGATGCTGCGATTGCCGACTACATGAAAAAGTCAAAAACCAAATGGCAAGCTCCTGGTAAAAAGCAGGCGAACAAAAGCAAATCCCGAACTCGCAAAAAGTAGCGTTCTTTTGCGACGCATTTACAGTGTCGAAACAAAGAATTTTTTCAAAAATATGATAATTACACGATTGAGTGTCCACCTTCTTTTGCTCAAAGATGCAACCAGGATGGTCACAAAACCTGCCCGGTTCGCTCCTGCTACGTCATTGATGATGTGGTCGCCAATCATAGCGATTCGGTTCGGCGCAACACCGGCTTCGGTAATCGCTTTCCGATAAAATGCCTTTCGCGGTTTGAAAAGTAATCCTTGCGCCCGAACCACATGGGCATGCATCGCTTCAACGATAGAATCCGTATTACGCCTGGTATTGCTGCCGAGTAGAATAGTGAACCCTGCCCGCTGCAAAGATGCGATACTTGATACGGTTTCGTCGGTGAGCATGTCTGAACGCCTCATCGTTAACGTGTTATCCAAATCAAATATCAAATGGGTGATGCCTATTTTTTTAAACTCTTTCGTATCAAGCTCGAATACCGAATCTGCGACATAATTCGGAAACCACGTGGAATTATGCTTGATTTTTATCATTGCTGACATCAAATAAAGTATATACTTTTACTATGACGGAGTTGGCATGCAATCAAGTCCTATGACTCGTATCGGCGCAATCGTGGCCCTGATGGTCTATGCAGCGCTGGTTTTCATTTTCGCCCGATTCTTACTTCATAACTTTTTGTTTTCGATAATTTTGACGTTGACGATATTCGCACTGCTATACGGCGCATGGATGATCTTTACGGGAACGGGCGACAGGTTGCGGAACGGAGCTTTGGTCGTTGCGGTCGGGCTCATCGGTCTGACATTCGAAATATTGTTTTTCTTTAAAAACATCAAAGATTCTGCCGCCCTGCTGGTCGTTTTCGGGTTGATCGCAGCTTATGTAATGCTGCTGAATTACTTGCGCGAAAAATATTGGCAGGAAAAGCGCCTGGCTGGAAAGCGATCGCAATCGCCTGTTAATTTTAATAAACCGTATCTCATAATCAACCCGAAATCCGGAAACGGCCGGGCGATAAAAGCAGGAATTGACAAACTTGCTTTGGAGCGAGGCATAGAAGTTTACATTACGAAAAAGGGTGACAATATCGAATCGTTGGTGCGAAATGCCGCGAAGCAAGGGGCAGATATGCTTGGCGTTTCAGGCGGCGACGGGACGATCGGCGCGGTGGCGAAAGTAGCCATCGAATTTAATTTGCCGCTCGTCGTTTTGCCGGGCGGAACGCGCTGCCATTTTGCGCGTGATATCGGGCTCGACCCTGAAAGAATCGTTGACGCGCTCGAGGGGTTCAATGGCGTCGAACGAAAAATTGACGCAGGCAAAATCAACGATCGCATATTCCTGAATAACGCTTCGTTCGGCTTGTATGCCGACATCGTCGACCATGACGAATACCGCGACCACAAGGTCGAAACTACCCGGAAAGTTTTACAGGAAATATTGGGCGGCGAACGAAAGCCGTACAGCCTGAAATTCAAAGATAATAACAGCGAGCCGCACAACCGTGCAGTGCAAGTATTTATCGGCGTCAATCCGTATGAAACAATGAATTTGCTGGAACTTGGGCACCGCGAAAAGCTCGATACCGGCAAGCTGCAAATCACGGCACTTACCCGCCTTGATGATGCAACTATCAGGCGATTGATGAACCTGTTTTCGTTCAAGCGGCAGCTTGGTTCCGGCACGGCAGGCACCATAATGCAGTGGACGGCAAAAGAATTCACGATTGGAAGCCGACAAAAACAGCTCGCTGCGGGTGTTGACGGCGAACGCGAATCGTACAAAACCCCCGTTAAAATATCAATAATGCCGAAAAGCCTGACACTTATGGTTCCGGCAGAAGGCGCCCGCCCGCGCACCAAAAGCCCTTTCAGCCTGCCCGTTTTACGCGAGCTTTGGCGGACGGTCACTGGCAAGAACACAGTTTAGGCAAATATCTCCGCCTTCGCCAATCGGAACGTGCTTATGATTAACATATTATGAGGATTCTTTCAAACATTGTTGGTATACTACTTGTACGTGATGGTTTTTAAAGCGACAATGTTCAGCACTTCCCACGACGACAGTGCCCGTTTTCGCAAGGAGTCGTCACGCGAATTACCGGCACATCATCGAATGTTTATAAATTTAAGTGCCGGGATGAACGACTGAGTTAGTATGGCAGGTCCACAAATCGGCACAAGACCCAGCGTCGTCGCCTTGCCCGCGCGCGGCAGGAACGAGGCGGCTGGCGGAGATGGCGCAGCACTGGCGGTTCTGGAAGATTTGCCCGGTTGGCTACTGGCCGAATCAGGTGTTGTTGCGCCTGACGTCGGGCATCCGGTTGAACTTTCCCGCGAAGGAGTCGTTCGTCTCGGCGGGGCGGTATTGGACGTTGCGGCGTCCTATTCAAGCGGTGAGTCAGAACGAACAGTGGATACGACGCGCCGTGTGTTCCAAACTTTGATCGATGAAGGGCCGGAAGCTGTAAAACGGCAATTTTCAACGGCGACCGAAAGTTGGATAGCGAGCAAAGTCGCGCATGTCGGAATCATGCTTGCCGAAGCCCGGGAGACACTGGGTGGCGCCGATGTGATACTCGGTATGATTATACGAAAACTAACTGCCGACAGCACGAACGGACAAGGCACGAATGGAGCTGAGGCTTTAATACAATCACTCTTTAGGCCTGCAGCGGAAAAACCCGCAGCTCCTGCTGCAAACCATACTGACGGTGTCGCTGTAAGTAACGGCGAAAGGCCAGCCAGAAGGCGACGAAGCGACGCTGGCAGACCACGTACTCGCAAAGCGGCCGCAGGGGCGGGAACGGATAGAAAACCCCGCCAGCCAAGCGCCCAAGCCGCTCATGGCGGTGAAGAAATTTCACAAGCCGAGGAGATAAATGAATCAGCCATAGAACAGGCTTTTCGTGAAACAGCGCAGGAATACGGTGGAGACGAGAATTCGCATGCAGCAAATCAAGCGACTGGCGGAGCGGCAGACGAAGCAGCGGAAGCCGAAGGCCTCAATTTGGAATCTGTACGCCTTTATTTAAATGATATTGGGCGCCTTCCAGTACTAGATCAAGAACAAGTCGACGATTTATGCCAACGAATCGAAGCAGGATTGTATGCCGAAAAAATCCTGCAAGTTAGTAAATTCATGAAAATTGGCATTGTCCCCGATACGTCCAGGCAATACCTCGTAAATGAAGCGTACGTAGGGTTATTGAAACGGAATAAAAAAGACCCTGGCGATGAGCCGATGCCGACTGAAATAAATGAAGATAAAATGACGAGGGCAAAGGAAATGGTCGCCGAACTGATTACTGGCGTAAGGCAACACCTTGTACGTGATGCTGATGGCTTGTTGGCTTTGTCGGCTGTATTAAAAAGCGATCTCACCCTTTTGGCCGCAGAAGGCAAAGCTGCGAAACAAAAAATGATCGAACGTAATTTAAAGCTGGTCGTGTATTTTGCCAAACGCAAAAGCAGCTCGAAGTTTGAATTTCTCGATTTTATACAACAAGGCAACCTCGGCCTTATCCGTGCGGTTGAAAAATATGATTATACAAAGGGTTTTGCTTTCGCGACATACGCCAGTCATTGGATACAAGTATTCATGACTAGGGGATTCGAAGATTTCGGTGATGCGATCCGCATGCCCGCGCATATACATGACACCCTTGCTAAACTTAGCAAAGCTGAAGATGGTATCCAGCGTGAAACCGGTCGGGCAGCCAAAGCGAGTGAAATTGCGGCAGTAATGGGAATCACCGAGCGAAGAGTCGGTGAACTCCGAAAGTTGCGTGAGGATGCTTTATCTTTGGACACACCTCTTGGCGAAAATGAGGATAGCACACTCCATGATTTTGTCGCGGACAAGATGCCGGCCAATAGTTCTGGGGAAGACAGTTTACTGGACTTATCTTTTATCGAGGATGTCATAAATAAGGCGCAAAATGGCTTGACCGACAAAGAACGGACAATTTTGCAAATGGCGTTCGGCTTAAGCGGATCACCTATTTATACCCAGAAGGATATCGCATTACATGTAAACCTCAGCCCTGCATCCGTGCGAATAAACATAATCAGAGCATTTCTAAAACTAATGCACCCTTCTAGTCCTTCCCGCCAGCATATTCTGCAAGCGTTGGGCGTATCAGAAGGGTCGTCGGATAGCGTACTTGCGAGGTGTCGTTCCATGAGCACCGCTGAAATGTTCCCTGTCGGGAAAATAAGCGATCTAATCTTTAATCAAACATGCGGCCAATGCGTGCTTAAAACACAATGCAGGCTAGAGGGTATGGCGCTAGGATCAATCATGGGTAACAAAAGGAATGGACAGCAAGGAATTTGGGGCGGCGCCTACGCTGCTCAGCGAGTGGCCGACATCGAGCATGACCCTGACTTTCTTGTGACGGCTATGGCCGTAAGCCCCTTGGTGGCGGCCGTGGTTAAGTACACTGGAAAATCTATAGAAAAAGAACCGCAATTGGCTTAGATGCAAGATTTGATATTATAAATTTAGATGATATTGTTTACTTATGGGCAGAAGACTTTTGGCGGCTGGCGTAGCTTTGGGACTTGCTACCAGCTTGGCGGCGTGCGAATCTTCACATTCGGGTGCCGAACAGCCACCACATCCCATCACGCAGGAACATGAATCACCCACGCTTATTCCGGAAAGTCCCGTGCTGCCGCTCCCGCACGGTGTATTGGACATGTCCTCAGCCGCCCTCCATCGTGCAGTAGCGGTTGAGCCTGCTGCCGTTCAGCGAGAATTGAGCGGCACGGTACAGACTATTGGCTCTGCATTGCTGCGCGGTACTACGTACAATATTTATGGAGGCAGCGGCTTTGTCATGGAAGTAGGCGGCGTAAAGTATGCCGTGACAGCAGGCCACGTTGTCACGCCGGTCAATAACCCCGAACCTCGCTGTTATCAGCAGTACGCATATACTCACGTAAACAACCAATCCCGTATGTACGGCATAACGAATCGTGCTTCAACGTATAGCGGTAATAACAAAACAGGACATTTTTACGGGCCTGACGAAGGGATTCTAAGGTTGGGAACTGGTCGACGGCTGCAAAGTCAGCCAATTATTCCGGTGCAGCCGACTGTCAAACAACTGCGGCCCGGAACACTGCTGTGGAACGAAAACTGGCAACCGCTGGAAACAAACCACGGAGAACGCGATCGTCATACATACGCCGAATCAATTGCTCTTCATACACCCGATCAGTTGGTCGGCATGGTGCTTGGCAAGTGGCAAACGGAACCAGACGGACAAGTTGTGTACGGGGTAATCACCGGAATCAAGGCCTACGGCGGCGGGCAAAATCATATCGTCGAGGGCGCGAGCGGCTCCCCATGGCTCGCGGCAAACGGCGCAGACTTCGGTGTTGAATCCGGCGGATTTCTGCATATTTCCGCTCATTTTATCGAACGGCATTTCGGTATCCGCGTTCGCAATTTCCACGGAAAGTTGCGCGTCGAACTCATTCAATCAGTCAGCGAACAATCAATCCGCGAGCTTATCGCGACCATGCGCGATAAAAATGGCTGTGCACAAGCCTCGTAAGCGAGCAGCCGGACTTTGTCATATAAAATTCAATACGCTCAGTTTGAACGTTAAGAAAACTTATTTTCTGCAGTAGTATAATACGAACTATGGTTGTTGGAGATGTTAAGACGAGACCATTAGTGGATGCATACACCGGACCGATTGGCTACGGCCATGAAGATTTTGCGAGGCATGACGAGCTCGAGCCCGATGAAGTGCGCAGACCAATCCCCGTTTCTTATCAAATTGGCGGCGTGCTGCAAGATGCCGGTCTGGTTGCGCTTCATACAGCCATGACAGAACATTCGCATGTGCTTTCAGTAGCCGAACTAGGCCCGATGACATTTGGCTTATCAGAGCTAGAAGCCGCGATAAGACCTGCTCAAACTTCCGTCGCCGAGCATCGGTCAGAACGGCGTATATCAAAGCTTTTTCGTTCCGCGGTAAGACTTGGCCGGATTACGCTTTTGGGAGTCCTCGGATATCGTAGGTATCCACTTTCTGAATCTGATCGCCAAGCCGATTTAGAAACTACCTGATCACCGTAACACTTTGTAATGATTCGTCACAATGCTGTCAAGCTCGTTCTTCGTGGAAAGCAATTTGAGTCTTAACTGCGGCTTGTGCGAGCCGAACA
The DNA here is from genome assembly GCA_963742655.1 of uncultured Candidatus Saccharibacteria bacterium. GTDB lineage: Bacteria > Patescibacteriota > Saccharimonadia > Saccharimonadales > UBA4665 > JAICLK01. Next base: position 639,074 of record CAVUMM010000005.1, on the reverse strand, counting down.
GCGGGATGCCGTCCCCAATTGTAACCCCGTAGATACTAATGATAATCTCGTCTATCAATCCCGCCTCGGCAAATGATCCATTCACTTCACCGCCGCCGCCAACCACAAGTTCCGAAAAGCCGTAATCGGCAATTTGCTTGATAACGTCAGCCGGCGTGCCGCGCACGAACTTTATTTTGTCTTGATCTTTCTGGCTTTGCTGAGATGTATAAACAAAAGTTATAGCGTCACTTTTCGGAAAATCCTCAGGATATTGTTCGAATGTCTTACGCCCGACGAGCAAACACCCTGCTCGAGTTACAGCAGCATTATAGACGGCCTCGTCTTCATCGTTAATCCATGAATAACACTCGCCGTTCAGATCAGCAATGAACCCATCGAGCGTGATTGCCGGATACATTATTACTTTCATACACGCCAGTATAAACCATCCAAACTATTCTGTTTTGCAATAAACCCCAGCCGCTATGTTTCGTTAATACGCGGGCGCCTCACGTTTCACATAAAAGGCATTCGCCCAGAACAACCCCTTTCTGGATTTGCTTTGCTTTTGCTCGAGCGCCCGCTTTTGGAAGTCGTTTTTAGTTAATAGCGCATCGAGTCCTTCGGCTGTCATCAGCTCAAACTCCCGGTTTTCGCCGTGCACATTCGCTTCCTGCGTCTGCATTTCGCCCTTGCCGGCCTTGGTGTGGACGTAGAGTAATCCGCCCGGCGCAAGCACGCGCCAAAATTCATGGAGCACCGCCGGCATCTCAGATTTGCCTACATGATGAAGAACCGCGCTAGCCCACACCGCCTGGTAGGACTCATCGTCGAACGGCAACTTGCGCATGTCACCAAGCACAAATTTGAGGTCAGGATTTTCTACGCGCGCAATCTCAATAAGCTTTTCGGCTAAATCCACTCCGACAGCATTAAAACCCATACCTTTTAAAATGCGCGTGTCACGTCCGGCAGCACAGCCGACATCCAGCACTGCGTAACCAGGTTTCAGCATTGATTTAAACTTGGCAAGCTCGGCTTTGTCTTCCGCGCCAATCCTGCTCTTCGCGTACTCTTCGGCCGTTTTGTTGTACTTCGCAATCACGTCATCCATTGCCCTAACTATATGCCAAACTTAATCCGCTGCGCTATAGTTGCCCGGGTTAATCTTTGGGACAATGAGATAATAAGGTTAGGAGGAACTATGTGCCGTAATATTAAACCGCTGTTCAATTTCGATCCACCTGCGAATGACGAGGAAATTCGTGATGCCGCGATACAATTCGTGCGCAAGCTGTCCGGATTTCATCATCCGTCGCACGCCAATGAACAAGCCTTTAACCGCGGCGTGGATGAAATCGCAACTGCAGCGCAGCATTTGCTAATTTCGCTCACCACCGACGCCTCACCAAAAAACCGCGAATCCGAAGCCGCCAAAGCCCGCGCCCGTTTTGCCAAGCGGTATGAATCGAAATAAATTTTCGAGACACTCGTCGCTGATACGATAGATCCTCAAAGTTTTAGGATCTAAAATAGTTCTTACTATTTATTGCCGTAAGCACTATAATCAAGATATGAAGAAGTGGACGGTGATTGCTATTTTGGCGCTGGCACAGTTCGTAATGGTGCTAGATAGCACGGTCATGAACGTGTCATTATCGGACGTTGCCGCCGATTTGCACACGACAATCTCGGGGATGCAGGTTGCGATTACGCTATATACGCTTACTATGGCCGCGCTCATGCTTACCGGGGGTAAGCTTGGTGACATTTGGGGGCGCAAACGGGCGTTCGTTATCGGTTCGATCGTGTACGGTATCGGGTCATTTCTTACTGGAATAGCTCCGAATTTGCCTGTGCTGTTGATTGGCTGGTCGGTCGTCGAAGGCCTAGGCGCGGTATTGGTCGTACCCGCAATCGCAGCGTTGGCGGCCGTTAATTACAAAGGCAAAGACCGGGTGGCGGCATTCGCGATTATCGGGGGTGTTTCCGGTGCGGCTGCCGCGGCCGGCCCGCTGATTGGCGGGTTTGTCACGACTTATTTTTCTTGGCGGTACGTATTCATTGCCGAAACGATCATTATGATATTGGTACTGTTAATGGTCGCTAAGATTGCCGACGAAAAACTTAAAAAGAAGCAAAAACTGGACATGCCAAGCGTTTTTCTTTCGGCTGTCGGCATGGGAATTTTAGTCCTGGGAATCCTGCAAAGCAAAGTGTGGGGCTGGGTCCAACCGCTCGGCGCGCCAGAAATAAACGGCAAAGAAATCACGCCGCTCGGCATTTCCTTAGTCGCATACATGATATTGATCGGAGTCATCATACTGTGGCTTTTCTTCAATCGTCAATCCAGTCTGGAAAAGAAAGGCAAACCGGCTTTATTAAAAGCATCCTTGCTGCACATACCCGAATTACGCAGCGGTCTATCGGTGTTATTGTCGCAATATCTGATTACCGCCGCGATATTCTTCGTCATTCCGGTGTATCTTCAGACGATCCTGGGGATGGACGCCCTGCATACCGGCATTAAAATATTTCCGTTATCGGTCGCGCTTATTATCTTTTCGATCGTGGGCACCAAACTTGCATTGACGCATCCGCCGCGGAAAATCGTGCGCTTAGGCCAGATACTTCTAATCGGCGGGGGCTTGTTTTTGCTCGCAGCCATCAATCCGGAGCTGAAGGGCTTCGCGTTCGCTTTAGGCATGTTCGTGGTGGGCGCGGGCTTAGGACTTCTGGCATCACAGCTGGGCAATGTAAATATGACTGCCGTGGGAGAAAAAAATTCGGCGGAGGGCGGAGGATTGCAGGGCACCTACCAAAATCTTGGTTCATCATTAGGTACGGCTCTAATTGGTTCGATATTTATTGCTTCGCTGACGACCGGATTCGTAGCGAATATCAATAATAGCGGCCTGCCGAGCCAGGTCAAAAGTTACATCAGTGAAAATTCAAAAGAAGGCGTCCAGATAGTCAGCGAACAGCAAATTTACGATACGGCAACTTCTAAAGGCGTAAACCAAAAGGATTCTACGGAAATTGCTCACGACTATACCGATGCGCAAATCGGCGGGCTAAAAGAGGCTATGTTCGGAATCGTGGCAATCGCTACCCTATCAATATTCTTATCACGCAACATCCCCAACAAAAAACCATCGTAATTCTAGACGATCAATCCAGAAGAGCGTTTTATCAACATAGTAATTCTTTTTAAAAATGTAGCATCTGAAGCAAACGATTCATTGTCATCGCTAACAACATACGCCACAAAAAACGTGAGTCTAAAACCGTCAAAATTCATGTCCGAGCCATCAAGCGCTCCGGACGGTCAACACTGTTAGTTTAAACTCTAGATTTAATCGCGCCGAGTTGCTGCATCAGACTCAGGTTGTCCACCACGCCGCTGGCCCACACGATTTTGCCGCCGCGGATTCGGTACCAAAATATAGCGCGCCAATGTACCTTTTTGTTCGTGGCCGGCACTTTGCCGACCGGCCCGTCAAGGTCTCCTTTATGCGTGCCCGTGCCTACGACGTACACTGCCACTTCATCGCCGCTGCCCATGATTTCTTTGACTTCGTGGTGAACGTCCGGGAATATTCTGTGATTGTCGGCTATGAATGCTTTCAATCCTTCGGTGCCGGGTTTTCGCCAGGCAGGTAGGTCCGGGATTTCGTAATCCGGAATGAACAGTTCGTCGATTACTGCGAGGTTAAAATTATTCCACACTTCGTCAAAGAATCGCTTTACCAGCATTTCGTTGACTTCTTCCTTCATAGCCTTTCATTATGGCACGCTTCTCGCCGAACGCGAATCCAGGGGACGGCGAAAATAGATGAAAATAATTTTCTATTTTGGTAAAAAAGAACGTAAAATAAACTTCGATGAGATTAACCCCAGTCAAACGTCGAAATGTAGTCGGCGACGTGGTCAACGTCGGTGCGGAAGACGTTTTTTCGATACCAAAGTTTTTGGATGAGCATAATGCGTGGGCGCTTCAAAGCGGCCAGGACAATCCGCCTGGCGCTCAATCTTTCATCCAATCCATGCACGGTATGTTCGATAGAAATTTCCCAGACGTTTTAGATCTGGGCGAAGCACAAGGGCTAGGAGCTTTTACCTCGCTTGCCCCCGAAGTATACCGCCCTATTATTAGAGTCGTGAATGCCTTGCATGCGTTATCCCGTTTAATTGGTGCTGCCGGCTTAGTTGAAGACTGCTCTTCCTGGAATGTATCTGGGGAGAATTTCGGCGATAAAAGACCGTCGATTTTATTTGATGTAGACGAGGAAATGGTCGCCCGAGGAGCCATTAGAGCGTACGGCTTAATTATACGTGCCGATGATTGTACTGGCTCAGAAACTTTTGGGCCGTTAAACATCACGCGCGGCAGAGAGGTTTGGTATCGAGCGGAAGGAGACGGATTGTACCTGACAATGACAAACCCGGCCACCTACAGTCAGCAATTGCTGGATGGATTGATAATCTCTGCCGGCAGCGAAGAAGCGGCTATGTCTGTCTTGGATATCCCTAATTCGGTCACGGTCAGACCGTATTTAAGCGCCGCCTACCTTCTAAATCAGCCGGATTAGCCACCCTTCTCCCCGAATTAATCCCCGCGCAGAGTTACATTCAACCAAGTAAAAATACACTGGATCACGAGCACCTTGACTGCAACAGCCCATAATGTCCCTACTGTTCGAACTCGTAATCGGGGCTTCGCAGTATCAATGGCTGCCCATAGGCGGCTGCAATGTTAAGCCCGGCCATAATCCGCCTTGCACGGCTGGTGGCCACTACTGGGTCCACGCCTCTGTCGGTCGCAAGTTCAGCCAGGACATCATCCATGGGGTCTTGTACAAATGTAATTGCATCGCCCACCCTTATTTCGCCGTCGCCAACCACACGGGCTCGCAGACCGCCCGCTGCCCGGAACGCTTCCCTGAAGCCGGGTATGCCGGCAAGCTTTGACGGCCTATCGCATGGTACCGCCAATTCGACGCCTTCTAGCGCAACGCTCCCGACATTAAATCTGACACCGACGAGCCAATTCGGATCAAGTCCCTCGGTAACGATGTTACGCCTGGTTTTGGACTCATCAAACGGGGCACCTAACACCTGGCTTGCAGCTTGAATGGCTTCGCGTGATATGATCGTGACGTCACGGGCCACTTCGAGACGAGACTTCGAAAACGCACCCGCACCGCGATCGTAGCGATCGCCGTCCAACCCACCGGATCGCCCATCTCGTCCCTGACGAGCAACCACCATGTCACGCGGCTCCATCGGCGCACCTGCTTCGGGTGCTACGAAGATGGCTACAACTTTGGGTATATCAAGATGATTTGACATGATGCAGTTATTGTATCAACTTATATAATCAAGATGAAATTTGAAGTCGGTCTCTGGAGCCTTGTTCTGATTTCTGTTAAGACGTTCACTTGAGTCATTCTATAGAGAATATATTATGATATGAGGTTGACACTAAGCATATAATACATATAAGATATTCGCATTCACGATTAGGGTTGATCGCAACTATTGGGGGAACGAAATGGCAGCCGGGGAAATTGGTCGAGGTACAAATCAGAGCGGAGATGTCCGGTTCGGGCATCACCGAATGTCACGCAGGCGGTTTATCGCAATCGGCACAAGCTTGCTTCTGCTAGTTGCGGGTGGAGGCGCAGCAGCCGGGGCGGCAATTGCAGGCGCCTTTAGGCCGGAAAGCCATAATAAGCTTACTTTATCCGATATCCGCGAAGCAGGACAAGATATTGGGCAGATGTGTCTGCATGTAACCGCGGATGGCACGACTATTCGAACCGGGGCAAAAAGAGGCTATACGGTTGCACGAACATTTACAGGCGGAATTTCATGCCGAGCCGTTGTACGCGACGGCAAAATTATTGATACAAGCGTATATGAGGCTGCGTCGGAAAGCGGCAGCGGAAGTAAGACCACGTACAACTTGGGTTTCAAAAGTGCGCGACAATCAGGACAAGGCAATGCTTATGCATGGGGCTTCTACGAAGGAGTCGCGCCAGTTCGGGGTAATGTTGCTGGCACGGCGGCACTAGGTTATGTCGCTTCCAATGGCTCGAGTCAATCGTGGATCGTTGGGGCGACCGAACGCAATTCGTCACCCGACGGCCCGTTCGACTCTTCTTTACAAGTCGGCGACACAGCCGGGGCAAGCACCAGCACGGCACTCTTTGATGATGTCGTTGCTTCGATGCGCTCAAAACTGGACCAAGTAAAGATAGCCTAACGATATATCAATAGTCATCGATCAATCTGTAATGTAATGTGAATCAGCTATAGCGGTGACCCGTGTTGCCTTTTGATGGAACTCATCATTCCGTAGCAAATGTTTAATGCACAAAAAATTTTGCGAACTAGGAATTTATTTATAAGTTGATTCTTGCAATCTTTGAGTGAAAGTAGCGTGAGCGGGTTCTAATAAACTTGATTGTGAGTTCCAATATCGAGAAATACTATGGAATCCTCAAGCTCAATATAGATCACTCGCATATCGCCTGCAATCGAGAAAGAACGTTTGCCGGCAAGTTTTCCAGTAAGAGCATGGTCATGCAACGGATAGCCCAAATCTCCAGCCATAAACAGCGCGAGCCGTTCTTTAAATTGGTTTGTAAGTTTTTCGTTTGGACCGATACGTTGCTTGAAGTGCTTTTCGAATGTTCGATCGCGCTTGATCGGCTTCATGTTTACAAGTCTTTCATAAAATCTTCGACAGACTTGTACGGACCGCTCAAATTTATACCCTTTTTAGCCTTTTCGGCTGCTTTATTCAAGCGGTCAGCTGCGGCTTCACTAGGTTCACCCCATTCATCAACGTCAAGGTCTATACGACGCCCGTCAACTGAAGCTTTAATAATCACGCGGAGATACGCTTGCGCTGAGTCGAAACCGAGTTGTTTTGCTTGGGCAGTAAACTTTTTTCGAACATCGGGTTCTATTGGTATATGGATGGTAGATGAATCACTCATGAATATAGGATATCAAAGAGATATAATTATGTCAAGTGTTGTTATCAATTTTGTTGTCTTTTTTTCAACAATGGTGACCCCTATAGACCTAACATGGAACTCTTTGTGGGCGAACTTAGAAAGAATCGATTTCAAACTTGATAACCTCGGCTTATAGTTGTGGGCAATCTTTATGCGCCAGCTAAGAGTTCATCACACAATATCATTGACTGTGCCAATAACAATTCAAGAGGTTGATACTCGTGTTTTGTTTGCGCTAATTCTAGATATTTGTAATAAGCGTAGCGACGCTCTTTCACAACAAGCGGAGGCATTCTGTTTATTTGTAGCGCTTGAGCAAATAATAATAGCCTGCCGGTACGTCCATTACCGTCACTAAAGGGATGGATTTGTTCAAATGTCACATGAGTTTTTGCCAGTACATTTAGTAAATCATTGGAAGTTTTTTCTAATTCCCTAATATAGTCATTCATTAAATCCGGTACTTTCCGCCAGTTCGCTAGCGGGACATGAGCACCCATAATTCTCACCGAGTGTGTTCTATACTTTCCCGCGTCGCTTCTTATACCGTTCATAAGACGCAGATGTACACCCAATATTAAATTCTGCGTAATTTTAAAATTCTTACCATTATCGGCTAACTGCTCCAGCAACCATAGCAATGCCGCCTGGTGATTACGGGCTTCAGCCTGTTCGATAGCGGTTCTATTACTCAAAACTTTATGCTCAAAAATAACGTCTTCAACATCCGACAGTGTCATGGTACTACCTTCGATGGTATTCGTATGGTAAGTCAAATATAGCGTCAGTTTATCCAAAGCTACTTTGCTGTTAATTAAATTTTTAGTAGTAATTCGAAGGCCAGTGGACTTGACTTTAAGTTGTTTAAGCTCTGCTTGATCAACCGTCACACTGCCTACTATGTCTACGTATACTCTTTCAATATTTATCAAAGCATTTTGGCGAGGTTTTGCACGCTGGTTTATCCAGGCATTTAGGGCTGGAAAAGAGACACCTAGCTCGCGTGCTAATTGTTCCTGTGACCAACCTGAGGCATTTAGTATAGAGGTTAACTGGGTTACGTAATTCATAACTTTATAATGTTAGCACGTTCTTTATAAAGTTTCAAGCATGTTTAAATATTTAGTCGCTTAATCATCAGCTTTCAGATTAGAAGTCGATCAAAAAAATACTTCGAAATTAAGTATTTATTGATGTATTTCTTACAATGGTGACCCATGTTGACCAAACATGGCACTCGCTTTTAAAAGAGCTTGAGCGAATAAATGGTATCGATTTTCAAAATTTGTTATCATAATTATGATAACACTGAAAGGATATCGATGATTAGTATAAGACCCATATCTGATTTAAGGAACCATTTTTCGGAAGTAGAAAAAGAAATCAACAAAAATAGTAAACCAATTATTTTTACCACGAATGGAAAAGCCTCCATGGTCACGATGAGTTTCGACAAGTTCAGCAAAATGGCACATCTGGATTATGTTGAACGCGCCCTTGATGAAGCCGATGCTTATGCAAAGGATCATGCGGAAACGCTGTCGCATGAAGACATATTTTCTAAAATAAAAGAAAAAATAAATGGCTGATTTTAAGTTACGCTATTCACCTTTATTTTATAATGACTTTGATAAAATAACCGATTATATATTGTTCGAACTAAAAAACGAGCCCGCAGCAAAAAAGCTTTTTTACGACACAGAAGCAGCAATTAGAAAACGCCCGAGTAATCCGCTAGGATCAACGCCCTACAAATCGATTAGCGGCAGAGAACGCTCATATCGCAGAATTATCGTAAGTAATTATCTTATTTTTTACGTAGTGATTGACGATACTATGATAATCCGTCGAATGCTATACGGACGAAGAGACATAGATAGAATACTTTAGTATCGCAGCTTTCACATTCACGTAGGCAAAAGAGGGGTGTATTATTGTTGCATTTCTTACAATGGTGACCCATGTTAGTCAGGCATGGAACTCTGTGCTCAGGGGGTTGGAGCGGATGGGCGCCCAGCTTGGAGATAAGGGTATTGAACGGGGTATGTAAGGGCTACTACTCTTCAGACGCATGAAGAGAGTCGTCCAAGGTGAACGCCAGCCTCACCTGTAAAGCTGACTATGCGTACCGACTGCAACAAACAACACGGTGTTATCGTCGATCATTCTGTAGTGCGCTCGCCAATCCCCTCCAAAACTAATGCTTCTAAATCCTTGCCATTCACCAGTCAGCGGGTGATTGTATAAATCTGGATGGTAAGGTTTGTCCGCAAAAAGAAGCAAAGCTTTCTTTAATCGGTTCTTTTGCGCAGGTTTCAAGCTTGAAGCTTGTTTATGGAAAGACTTATGAAAGTCAATGATCATAAGGTGTCTAAGTAAGCTTTAAGCTCAGCTTTGTTGGTAGTCCTCGTAATGTTCCTACCGGCCTTATGGTCGGCAGCGGCTTCTTTCATAATCTTTTCAAGGTAAGGTGTAGGCTCGAGATTAGGTGTTAATACCACGCGTCCCTCTTTAACAGCTTGCTTAAGAACTACGGTCACGAATGCACTGACGGACAAACCGACAGAGTTTGCAAATTCTGTGATCTCTTTCTTGGTCTCGTTGTCAGTTCTTATGCTTAGTAGTGTATCACTCATAGTGATTACATTGTATAGCATATGTAATCACGTGTCAAGCCAAAGAGTTTGCAGCCATAAGGGTATCGAACTCTATGTTACGGGGGTCGCACAAATAAAAAAGTTCCAGAGAATAGATTCTGGAACTTTTCATATCTGTTACTAAGAATGGTGACCCATGTTGACCAAACATGGAACTCCATCCTAAAGGGCTTAGACCAATTTAATAAATCATTAGATGAGCTAGAGATTGGTGGGTAGCAATAATTAGGAAGCCGTGACTGAAATCAATCGTTGGAATACTATAACTAAAACTAATATTAAGACAAATAACTCGTTAGGCTTTATATTTTTGCGCAAGCGGCAGTGTAATCATTCTCGTGATATCAGAAGCTTTAGTTAGCGCATAAATCGGCTGTGACTCATATCCAATATGCATTAGATTTGCGCCTAGTTTCTTTGAAGCAATAAATGCTGGCAACAAGTCAGTATCGGCACTCAAAATTACTACTTCGGTATCCTCTTTAGCTTCCGTCACCATCCTTACTGCCAAACCAACATCTACGCCCTTTTCAGCTAGTTTCCATGTTTGATGTGAGCAATTCTCGCAAGGATCTGATTCTCTGGCACGTAAATAACCAACCTTTATAAAATTAATCCTTTGCTGCTGTATTTGATTCATAAATCGAGCCTGCGCTCGTATAGCGTCATTTGATTTACGCTTTAGGTCTTCAGACTGATCATATAACCTCAGTCTTGCCCCAAACCAAAGTATTTCTGATGGTAAGTTATCCGCCAATAATTCTTCGATTAAACCTCTAAAATTGAAGTTTTCAATTGCCGAACGAGGCGCTTTTGTGTCGATCGTTCCTAGCATATTTCGAAGACCGTAGACAAGATTCTCGCCATCAATTAGTACAATGCGTCTCACGTCTATCATTTTATCAAAATAAAAGACCTCGCGAGAACTTTCGTCCAAACGAGGTGCAGTAGTTAAAGTATAGCATACTTGACGTTTGAGTCAATAGATTTCGTAATTGGTGAACCACGTTGACCAAACATGGAACTCTTTGCTTAGGGGGTTAGGGCGGATCGATATTGCTATTGACGAATTTGAAAACGGACGGGAAAATTAGCATGTCGAGATTTGGAAGGCACAACGAACACTTTGCGGTTATTTATAGAGCAATCTTAGCTTATTAATACCGGAAAAATCCTTGAAGTTAAGGGTAGCAAGCTCGCATCCATTTAGAATCGCAGTAGCTGCTATTCCGGAATCGGCCAGTTCAATCGGTCGTCCAATGTCTCGGGCAATTTCTCCTGCAAGTTTGGCAGTTTCATAGCCATACGGCAGTATTTTTAGCGGACTTATAGTTGCTAGCAAATATTGCTCTTTCTGGGGGTCCCTCGTGCTTTTGCCCTCGTACAATTCTTGGATGGTGATCATAGATATAGAAAGTGTTTCTTTCGGTTTTGTTCTGGCTAATATCATCAACTTAGACTCGGCCTGTTTATTTTGCAAACGAAGGTGGTCGATAATAATATTTGTATCAAGTATTACCATTGGTTTTTTCTAGATTCAGATGCCTTCAATTCAACTGAGGACCTTTTTTGTTGCAGTTTATCCAAATCTCCATTATCTTCTGCCCAGGCGCCTTTCGTTTTCTCGAGTAAGTGTAAATATGAATTTTCTGTTTCTGATTTAGTTATAAACTCCTCAACAGGATATACATAAATTCCATTGCCTGCTAAGACAATATTGAGGGTGACACTACTGTCAATCCCCAGCGCATCTCTTATCTCCTTAGGAATTACGAGCTGTCCTTTGTCATTTGTAGTGGTAAAAGTTCCAATTTTCATAATAGTATTATTTTATTACTTAAGTGGAGACCCTGTCAATGGCATTGTTGTTAATATACTTGTGACCCTACGACCTTCGATTTATAAGTCTGCATTAGCAGAGATCTTACGCTAGAATCAATTATTGAATCTGGAGAGTGCGAACGGGCTTATATCGATGTCCGATCGACCTTTCGTGGCAATTTGAGCTAAAACCTCGCCGATTGCGACGGAGTGTTTGAAGCCATGCCCTGAACATGGTGAAGCTATCAAAACATTATTATGCTGCGGGTGATAATCAATCACGAATTTGTGGTCTGGTGTAACAGTATATAAACAAACTTTTGCGGCAAGGCATTTTTCGGTTAAACCAGGCAGCTTGTCCTTGATATTTTTCAAATACATCCGGGCTATTTCGTCTGGTGTTACATTCCGTTGCACATTATCGGGCGTAGTATCAGTAGAATAATCATCAGTTTCTACCGTCATGCCCCTATTTAGCCCTCGCGTAGTGGGAGCACCGGAAACAAACTCACTCGGGCCAGTTCCGAATGACCATATAAAAATAGGCAGATCGTTATACGATTCATAGAACGACTTGTCTTTGAGAGCAAACCTCCATAACACTTGGCGATATATTTTAAAAATCGCTCCGTATCCATTTAGCAGATCATTGATCCATGCCCCGGCTGTAATAACCAGCTTAGGTGTTTTGTAGGTAGTTTTATTGGTATGTACCACTACCACTTTACCGTCGCTCCTGAACGAAGTAACTTGCTCATTTGTGTGGATTACTGCACCGTATCGCAGCGCCATTTTTCGTTGTGCTCGGATACATACTTCGGGCTTCAGGAACCCAGCTTCTGGCTCGTAGTATCCGGTCTCATTTCCGATTAAATGAAATTGTGGAAACCGACTGTGGATTTGGTCAGCGTTCAGCAATTCGTGTTTGATAGCAAATAAGTCGGCCAGGGCAGCCGTTTGTTCGAAGAAATTCTTGATGCCATGCAGCCCTTGATTGTTTGGTACTGACATAATTAAGCCGCCGCACTGCGATAGAAGTTGCTGCCCGCTTTCTTGCTCAATTTCCCGCCATAGTTTATGAGAACGCATAGCAAGAGGCACATATTCGGCTCCTTCTCCCACTGCTAATCTGGTTATTCTCATATCACCATGCGTAGAGCCATGCTGGTGTGGTGGATTGTAGCGGTCAATACCCAATACGTTTACACCTGATTTTGCCAGCTGATAGCATGTGGCCGTACCCATCGCGCCTAATCCGACAACAATCACGTCATAAATGACCATGTGTTCAGTTTAACAAAGCGTCGAAAAGCGCGAAACGCAACTGATGAAAATGCTTAAGCTTGGTGACCCACGTTGGCCAAACATGGAACACTTTAGTCATAGGTTTGGATCTGATGAGTGACAAGATGGATGAGATAGTTTAATAGTAAAATTTATCAATGGTTGCAACTAGTTGCAATATGTAATACCATTGAGATAGGAGGATTACGACTATGTCAACGACGCAAGGAATCAAACTAGACGAAGCAACTAGCAAGCGCTTAAAAACGCTTGCTCAGCAACGCAATCGTTCAGCTCACTGGTTAATGCGAACTGCAATCAACGACTACCTTGACCGTGAAGAGCGTTATGAGAAAGAAAAAAACGAAGATATGGCACGTTGGGAAAATTACGTGCTGACCGGAAATGCAATATCCGATATCGATGCCGAAAAATGGCTTACGGATCTATCTAAAAATAAGAAAAGCACATGGCGCAACTAAAATGGCTTCCAGAAGCACTGGCAGATATCGAACGTCTGTACGATTTTTTGCATAATAAAGATGCACGGGCAGCCGCCAAAGCTGCAAAGACATTACTTACTGGAGCAAGTATTCTCAAAGAATCGCCAAGAATTGGCAGACCAATGCCGGACGAGACAGGGAGACGAGAGTTATTTATATCATTCGGCGCGGGTGCTTATGTTCTACGCTATAAGTTAGAAGATCCGAATACAGTTATCATTATCCGTGTATGGCACAGTCGAGAAAACAGAAACACAAAAAATCATTAGCATTGAACTGTTGTAATTATTGCTGGTGACCCCTAGGAGAGTCGAACTCCTCTTGCTGGGATGAAAACCCAGTGTCCTAACCGATAGACGAAGGGGCCGGACTATTGCGAAAGCAAAAGTAATTTTTAATTATCAATTTACAATTTTCATTGATGGACATCCGCCTATTGCGGATGATTCAATATATACTTCAGCGAAGCTTGCCTTCAATGTAAATTGAAAAATGTGAAATGCGAATTGCTTTTCGTCAGCAAAGTATATCATAACAGGGGTAAAAAAGAAATCCCTAAGCTTTAGATTTGGCTTAGGGATTACTTTAAATGTGTTTGTTGGAGCGGTCAGTCAATGCTCTTAAAACTTGTTGTGAATGTTAGCACAATTCCGGGTTAAGAGCAAATGCTTATCCACAGTTTTGCAAGATGCGCAACTTTAACCGCGAATCAGGCGACGTCCGATGACGAAGCGGTAAACCGCTGTACCGATGGCACTGGCACCGGCAAACAAACCGATGATGCCGCCAGGGCCGGTATTCACCAACGTGGTCGGCTGCGGCGTACACTGACTTGAGCCCATTGGGAAAGTCTGGCCGTTTGGCGCGGTGCAGGTTGGTGCAGGCTTACATTGCGCAGAACCAACTGGGTATGTCTTGCCGCTCGGTGCGGTGCAGGTTTCAGCTGGCGGAGTACACTGTGGCGAACCGGCAAGATAGGTTTTGCCGTTTGGCGCGGTGCAGGTCGGGGTAGTGAACGTGACGGACTGGGCGCAGCTGTCGCTGCTAACAACCTTTGTCTGCCCGTTTACCAGGAAGGTCAGGGCTGCGGTCACACTATAGTTACCATCGTTAGCGTAAGTGTAGGTTGCGGTCGTATCTGGAGTAGTTAGCGGCTGCGAGCCGTCACCGAAATTGTAAGTGACTGTTTGCAGAGTAGCGCCATCTGCCGTGTAGCTAACCACTACTTTGACTTCGCGGCCGCCAAGCTTGGTCAGGCTCAAGCCGTCACAAACCGGTGCAGGTACTGGAGCGAAGGTAACGCTCGTCGTACAGTTGTCGCTCTTTTCACCATCGGGGGTGTTGAAGCGCACGGTCGCGGTGATGTTGTAGGTTCCGGCCGCACCAAAGGTATGGTTGGATACTACTGAGCTGTCGCTGGCAGGCGAAACGTTCTTGGCATTGCTGCCGTCGCCGAAGTCGAAGTCAGCGCTTTTCAGGACTGAACCGTTGCCTTGTTTGGTTGTAACCGTAAAGCGCACGGCACGCTGGGTTTCGTCAGTAACGAATGAGTTGAGCGCGACACAAGCCTGGTACGGAGCCGGCGGAGGCGTAAGAGTAACCTGCGCCTGGCAGTTTTCACTCTTAACACCATCAGCCGTATTGAAGTTGACGGTCGCGTTGATTGTGTAGGTCGTAGTTTTGCTGGGCTTGGCAAACGTGTGGTTAACACTTACGGTGCTGTTGCCGGATGGGCTGACATTGTTGGCAGTGTTACCATCGCCGAAGTCGAAGCTGGCATTTTTCAACGTTGCGCCGTTGCCCTGTTTGGTAGTGGCAACAAAGTTG
The DNA here is from genome assembly GCA_963742655.1 of uncultured Candidatus Saccharibacteria bacterium. Classification (GTDB taxonomy): domain Bacteria; phylum Patescibacteriota; class Saccharimonadia; order Saccharimonadales; family UBA4665; genus JAICLK01. Next base: position 623,972 of record CAVUMM010000005.1, on the reverse strand, counting down.
TACTGGAAGGTCTTGGCATCAACCGGTGTAGCCGTCAGGTCAACACATTGCTGGTATGGCTTTGGCGGAGGCGTAACAGTAATCTTGGTCTCACAGTTGGCCGAAGTCACCGTAACAGTTTGTTTGCCTGGCAAGCTGACATATACGGTTACTTTAGCGGTGAAGGTACCGGCAGTACCGTAGGTGTGCTGTACTTGTTTGCTAAGGCTGGTTTCGGTCACTTTACCGCTGCCATCGCCGAAGTCGTAAACAACTTTCACAACTTTGGCGTTTTGGGAAGCTGAGGCTTTGGTGGAGAAGTTGTAGGTATTGGCCTTGCCGCTTACCGCACTCTTTTGCAGCAAGTCGCAGCTATATTTAGGCGTAACTTTTTTGCCGGTTGCCGGGTTGCCGCAGGCAGTCATGGCGGCAAATTGCATTTGGCCCTTGGAGTTAAACATAACCATGACAGGAATGTTGCTCAATAGAACCTTTGTGTCGGCTGATTTGTAGTACGTCTTGCCGTTGATTTTGTAGGCAGTGGCGTAGCTGAAATGATCGCGGCCGATGCTCCAGGCGTCGGTTGCTACGGTTTGGCCGTCAACGACGATCGTGCCGTTCTGGTAAGCCGTACCCATACGGGCGCTGCTCACGAATTTACTATAGTCGCTAGGAACGAGGTCGAAGCTGCTGTAAATAGCCTGCAGGTCGTGATGGCCGTTTTTGTCATCATTTTTCTTGACCTGATTTATGAATGCGCTTGGCGATTGCTCACCACATTTGATAATAGAGTTACCGCTGCAGTCCTGGCTGCTGGCGGTGGCTTGCTTGTAGCCAAATACGCCGGCACCGATTACGGCGACAGCGGCAACGGCTACGAGAGCCGTTTTTTTAGAGCGAAAATTAAACTTTAGTCGTTTCATAAAGCCTCCCAAAGCTTAGGTTGTAACGAATTGAAGACAATGATAGCACTTGCTTGAATTTTTGTCAAGTGTATTTCGTTTAAGCTTTACAAAAACTCCTCCGGATTGTCGGAGGAGTTTTTACTGACTAACGGATTACTACGGCTGCCCGCTGCTAGCGGATAAACCGTCGGATAACGATTCGATAACCAACCCCGGCCACGGTGCTGGATACCGCAAACAAACCGATGGCAGTACCGCCAGGACCAGAGTTTACCAGCTTTGGCGGCGTGGATGAGGTTACCACGGCTGGTGTGATTTTTGGCGAGATTTGCGTCGCACAGCTATCCGATTGGACACCTGTCGGCGTATCGAAGTTTACTGTTGCGGTTATTGCAAACGTGCCATCCGTAGCGAACGTATGATCGGCGACAACTGTCTTATCGGTACTGGGCGAAACATTGCTTTCCGAACTGCCATCGCCGAAGTCGAAGCTGGCGTCTTTCAACGTTGCGCCATTGCCCTGGTTGGTCGTGGCGATAAAGCGGAATTGGCGCTTTTCCTTGTCGAGCGTAAACGGCGTCAGGATTTCGCATTGGAAGAATGGCTGCGCGATAGACACTTGCTTCTCACAGCTTGCCGATGTAATGGTGACCGTTTGGCTGCCCGGCAGGCTGACAAACACCGTGACGCGGACAGTCCAGGTACCCGGAGCAAACGTATGGCGTACTTTTTTAGTCAGTGATGTGGCGACCACATTGTTGCTGCCATCACCGAAATCGTAGACCACCTTTACGACTTTTGCGTTATCCGATGCTGATGCCACGGTAGAAAAATCAAACGTATCAGACATACCCTGGACTTTAGACTTTTTCAGCAAGTCGCAACTGAACTTTGGCTTAACTGCGGTACCCATTGTCGGATTCCCGCACGAATTCATGACCGCAAATTGCATCTGGCCCTTCGGGTTAAACATAACCATCACCGGCAAACTCTGCTGCAGCACCTGGTTATTCATCGACCAGAAATAGGTCTTGCCATCATTGTTAAATGGCTTGGCGTAACTAAAATGGGTGCGGCCGATACTCCAGGCATCGGTAGCAACCGTCTGTCCATCCACCTCTATAGTTCCGTCCTGGTTGGCTATGCCCTGGACCGCATGAGACGCAAATTGATCATAACTGTCGGTCGACAGGCCGAACCTGTCATAGATTGACTGCAAATCATCGTGCACGCCGTTGGTGCGAGCGACAGCGATGAACCCCCGCGGCGTATTTGTGCCACACCTAATAATAGAATTAGGCGTACAATCTTTAATAACGTCAGCATTAACCTTGTGCAGGCCAAATGCGAAAAGCCCGACGGATACGATCGCCAAAGATGTGAACAATGAACTTTTTTTTGTAATAAAATCAAATAGTTTCATAAATCCCTCCCCCCGTAGCACACATGCCACTGTAGCCAACGATAGCATTGTCTTTACTTACGGTCAATACGATTATGGTTGGTTATGTTGTGCTTTTTGTCACTACATCGGATTGGGATTGCTGTTGTGATGTTGCGGGGTTTGCAGCTGCAAGCCGGGATTTGGGGAAAGTGAACCCGAAGGTACTACCCTTGCCCTCTTGGCTCTTAAAGATTATGGCTCCGCCCTGGGCGACAATCACTTTTTTTGCCATAAACAGCCCCAGCCCGGTACCGTCCGGCCGGGCGCGCTGGGCATTATCTGCCCGATAAAACTTACTGAACAGGTGATGCTGATCTGCTTTGGGTACGCCTATGCCATCGTCTTTAACACATAATTCGATGCTCTTGTCCGTTTCGGTCAGAGACAGTTCGATATGCCCGCCAGCCGGCGTGTAATAGATGGCGTTATCGATGAAATTCATTATTACCTGGCGGATTTTGGTTTCATCAAGCGCGAGAACCGGGAAATGCCCCGGCTTAACAAAGACCAGCTGCAAATTACGGCCGGCGGCGGTTTCCTGCAGTTGCCCTACTTCTTCGTCGATAATATCTGCCAGATTTAACGGTACCGGCTCGATCACGAACTTGCCCGTCTTCAGCCGGGAAACATTCAACAGATCAGCGATCAGGTACACCATCCGCTGCGAGCTGAAGAACGCCTGGGATAGCAATTTGCGCTGATTCGGTTTGATCGGCCCCGCATCACCGTCGAGCACCAGGCTTAGATAGCCCTTTACGCTCGTCAACGGCGTGCGCAATTGATGCGACGCCATGCTGATAAAGTCGTCTTTAGTTTCGTCGAGCAAGCGAAGTTTGGCGTTGGATTCCCGGAGTTGGCGCAGAACGCGGCTATTTTCTTCGGCCAGCAGCTTGTTATCAAGCGCCACACCGATGCTTTCGCAAATCCTATCAAGCAGCAAAGTATCCAGCTCGGTCAACTGTTCCATCGGGTTATAAAATCCGGCGATAATGACCCCCGCCACCTTGCGGCGGGCGCTCAATTTGATGACGTACAGTGTTTTCAGCGGCAGTTTGGCCAGCAACGTATCGGCTTCGTGTTTTGTGCAGTTTAGTATGTCGCTAAATCCCACGGTGCTGACTTTGTCCAGGGAGATCAGCCGCATCTTGTGTAAAGCTTCCAGCCATGTATCGTTCGCATTCATGGAAATGGCGTGCGGTATTCCAGGCAAATGATGTTGGCGGGGACTGTCTTTGAGGCTTACTCCGCTCAAGACCAGCTCGCCCTTTCGCCTGACATCGCGGACCAACACGCCGACGAGCGGACAAGCGGTTGCATCCGTCAAAGCCCTGGCCACTTTTGAGCATACCTGCTCGAGCGATTCGCGCGAATCGAGCACCAGATCATCGATGCTCCGGAGCAGCGACAGTGTTTTATTGGTTTCGGCCAGTTCGCGGTTGCGCTGGTACATCTCCTGCGTCACATGCGCAAGGTCGCGCTTCAGCTGCTGCCGACCGCGAAAGCCGAATGTCGATTTATCCGTTGAGGGAGTGCCCACCTGCATATAGTATTAATACTAGCATTTTTACCAGCCCGCTTCAGGGCTTTTGTAATCGGATTTTGCGCCCCAGGTCTTTACTTGAGCATATGCGGTAGTTGCTCAGGGGTCAATCTCCCTGTCAGGGTGTGTGTAGCCTCTTTGCTGACCTCGACGGAGACCTGGCCGAACAGATCTTTGTAGCGCTCTACCAACAGATCGATCGCTTTAGAACCATTCCCTGTTATCGATACGGCGTGATGCGGCCAATCAATATGCATATGCGGCACCTGCTCGGCCTGCTCGATCGCCACCGGCCCGATTATCGCCTCCTGACTGGCGATAATCCGTTCAGCAATTTGAGCGTAGACATCCATAATCATGCTCTCGACTTATTCTGTAATCTATCCAGCGCAGCACCAAAATTTATGAGGCTGAGCGTCATAACGAAGTACGAAGTCAGGTACATGAGCTCGTTAAAACCTGCTGTTTTCCAAGTACTTCTGCTGTTTTGATATAAGAATGTAAAATCAGATGAATACTGCAGGATCAGAGCAAAGATAAGAAATAGGATAACGGGTTTCATAACTCCGCCCAAGTATCGTTTAGACAATATAAAGACGGCCAGAGCTAAACTAATGTAAAACGCCTGGCCAAGAGGGTACCCAAAGTCTAAAAAGATAACCAGTGGGTGATGGAAGTCGAAGCTGTAGCCTCGCAAAAACATGCAATACGAGCACGTTAGGAGCACGACAGGCAAAAGGGCTAGCCAAAACTTACCCAAGAAGGTTCCGGTCGTCTTTTTGATACTGAGCGCTTTAATTAAATAGATGATACCTAATATATAGAAAATTACGCTTCCAAAATATCCTACGTCGCCCAGAGATGGATATGGGATCTCTACATGGAATAAGTATGTATATGCCGAATATGCAACCTGGCCGAACTCTTGGGCTAGCAGGCCGCACGACATAAAAACTACCGATTTACCGATTAAGCTTCTGAGCCCGCCCCAGCGCCGACTGACAAACAATCCCACAACACCGCCATAAAGAGCCATTATGCCGTATAAGGCGCTCCATCGTTCGGCCGAATTAGTTTCACCTTGCTGGTGATGTATTGCAATTATGGTCCAGTAGCCAAAGAAAAATAGAAAGATCACTAGCGCTAGAATGCTAATTTTATTTTTATGCTTCATAGCCTATACTGAAACCATTCTACATAATAATATGGCATAATTTATATAAACACAACCATTAATGATTCGTTCGTATCCTTACTTTTCAGCACTTGAGCTAGCTCACAATAATCAGATCAAAAGCCTTACTAAACGATTTGAGCCTTATTCCGATTTTAATTTTACAAGTCTATACGCCTGGAATGTCGACGATACGACCGAATTATCCATACTCAATAACAACCTTGTTATAAGAATGCCCGATTACCTCGACAGTCACGTTGTATATTCAATTCTTGGAGATAACAACATTGATGAATCGCTCAATATTTTACTCGAAGTCACTGACAAGCTCGAATTGGTGCCCGAAGCAGTAATCCAAGCTATAGCCAATAAGGCTAGCTATCAACTTGCAGAGGATCGCGATAACTTCGACTACATATATAGCTTGGCTCAACTGAGCGAATTGCCCGGGGGCAGCTTCAAGAAAAAGCGCAACAAAGTAAATGTATTTAAAAAAGCCCACGAGAATTACGAGCTTATCATAAAAAATACGACCCACCTTGATGAAGCAGGCGCTGAAAGGATTAAACAAATAGACCAAGAATGGGCTAAGCAAGCGTCACGCAGCCAAGGCGATATCATGCCCGAAAGAAAAGCTCTGGCGCGATTGCTGGAAAATTTTGCGGAATTTCAAGCTTCAATCATCGAGATTGCGGTAAACGGCGAAGTCAAAGCCTTTTCAATAAATGAAGTGCTCGGCAACCACTACGCCATTTGCCATTTTGAAAAAGCTTTGACTGTTCACCATGAGCATATCTATACCTTCCTAGCGAGGGAAGCAGCTCAGATTTTAAATGAAGCAGGCTGCCATTGGGTCAATTGGGAGCAAGACCTTGGGCTCGAGAGCCTTCGACGAGCCAAACTCTCGTATTATCCAACCAAGTTGCTGAAAAAGTATACTGTCAAACTCGCGTCATAACTCCTGCTAGATTATTGAGGAAGCACCAATCATGGCAAGACCGACCAGCGCGACGCACATGGGTACAAGTTTTCTCGCGACCCTGCCTTCTTTAGCCTCTCTAAAATACTTTGGCGCATATGGAAATAACGCAAGCGCAACCAACAATACAAACATTGGCTGAATACCGTCGATGACCTCGACGAGCGAAACTGGGCCGCGGCTAATTGCAAAGTTTCCCATAAATTCAGCCGCCAATCCTAATAATTCTGCGATTATAAAAATCGGGAGCAACCGCTTAATGCTTTTTGCGATATCCCGTATGGTTTTCTTGTTCTCTTCAAACTTAAGAGACAAGAAAAGTATGCCCGCTAAACCCATTCCCACTGAAAAATATAGGTACGCAGGATAAAAGGCTGCGCGCTGATACACATACTTCGTCATGATTGAAACGGCGACAAGTAACACAATGGAAAGCGATACCGGTACTAATGCCTTGGAGAACTTCAGCTGGCGTAAATTCGTTACCGCCAAACTCAGGGATGCAAGCAGGACAACCATAAAACCCAATACCTCGACACTGGTCAGGCGCTCATGCACCAGAAAATGGGCAAAAAACGGAATCGCCGCCGGTGCTAGACTAAACAATGCGACGACAATTGAGGGCGATTCGGAGCCCAATCCTTTGAAGTAAAAAAAGTAACACGTCAAAGTCAAGAATCCAGCGCCAGCCGAAAGCAACGCAAGCGACGCAGGTATGTTTGACGCATGGATAAAAAACATGGTCAGCAGCGGAAGCAGACCGTAGATTCCAGCAGAAAAAGTTGCTAAATACGGACTTTTATATACAAATCTTAACAAATTATCATCAAGCAGGTTTACGACCGCATATAAGAAAGCAGCAAGCAAGGCTAAATAAAACCAGCTCATTTAACCTAAATGATAACACGTGGAAATTTCATGATATAGTATTGGGTGATTACATTAGCAAAAATATGAAAATCCAAATTTCTAAAGGTATCGGCACTGGTCCAACCGAACTGGCGGCTTTCGACCAGGCACTTGTCAAGGCGGGTGTTGCCAATTTTAATTTAATTTATCTAAGTTCCGTCCTGCCGCCTTCGAGTGAGATAGTAGTGACCGAACACCCACTGGCGCCACAAGGCGGTTGGGGTGATCGTTTATACGTAGTAATGGCCCAGAAACGCACACAGCGGCGAAACAAAGAAGTTTGGGCCGGTATTGGCTGGATCCAGGATTCGAAAACAAAGCAAGGACTCCTCGTCGAACACGAAGGAAATACTGAAGCTGAAGTTCGAGCCGATATCGAAAATAGTCTGGAAGCACTTGCTCAAAATAGGAATATGGAATTCGGTCCCATCAATATGGTTGTTGCCGGCACACAATGTTTGAATCTTCCTGTATGCGCACTCGTAGTGGCAGTGTTTGAAGCGAGCGAATGGAATGGCCTGACTAAACCTGCTAAACAAAGCGGGTTTGGTATAACGGGGTTTTCTCGACGTAAGCAACGCTAGCATAGCTCAAGCAGTCAACGGTACCTAAAACCTATCCTTGGTGCTACACTGATACATAGGCAAATATCTTATGGCTACTAAAATTGCAATTATCGAGGATGACCAGGCGATATCGCAGATGTATCGCTTTAAGTTCGAGGCCGATGGCTACGAAGTCGAGACGGCCGAAAACGGCAAGCTGGGGCTGGAACTTGTTGAAAAGATGAAGCCCGATATTATTTTGCTCGACCTGATGATGCCGGAAATGAACGGTGATGAAATGCTTGCCAAGATGCGCGCCGCCGTATGGGGCAAGAATATTAAAGTGGTCGTCTTGACCAACCGCGGCGAGCAAGAAATTCCAGACGCGGTGTTAGATCTTGGCGTGCGACGCCTGATTCTGAAAGCCGACATGACACCGCGCCAAGTTGCCGAAGTCGTTAAGCAAGAACTCGCCAAGTAGCATATTCGTCAGCTCTTGCGTGTTATAGTTGATTTTAATGAACGTTGCGATTGTCGGGTTTGAAATTGAGGGTCGGGCGGCTTTTGAATATTGGTCAAAACTTGGCGCGCAGATCACTGTGTGCGATGCCGATCCGGCAAAGCAAGTTCAGGCAGGAGTCGCGACGCAGCTAGGGAACAATTATCTTCAGGATCTCGACCGGTTTGATGTCGTGTGGCGCACCGCCGGTATAAATCCGCAGATTATACTTGATGCCAATCCGGGCATTGCCGGCAAAATTACAACCACCATGAATGAGTTTTTGCGCGTCTGCCCGACCAAGCATGTCGTTGGCGTAACCGGTACGAAAGGCAAGGGCACCACTAGTACATTGATTGCCGAAATGTTGAAATCCGCCGGTGAACAGGTATTTTTGGGCGGTAATATCGGAGTTTCGCCATTTGAGTTTTTGCCGAAACTATCCGAAAACTCATTCGTAGTACTGGAAATGTCCAGCTTTCAGTTGGCGGACTTGAAGCGCAGTCCGGCAATGGCCGTTTGCCTGATGGTTTCACCGGAACACCTGAACTGGCATGCCGACATGGACGACTACATTTTGGCCAAGGCACATTTGTTCGAGAATCAAACGGCGGCTGACATAGCGATTTATTTCGCCGGGAACGATATCTCGCGAAAAATTGCCGGCTACAGCCCCGGACTCAAAATTCCCTATTTCGCCGACCCTGGCGCATTCGTCGATAACGGCGCAATTACGATTGCCGGCAAGGAAATCTGCCGAACCGACGAACTCAAGCTGCTCGGAGAACACAATTGGCAAAACGTTTGCGCGGCGGTTACCGCCGTGTGGCAGATCACGCAGAATGTTGGCGCGATTCGTTCGGTGCTAACCACATTCAGCGGCCTGCCGCACCGGCTGGAGTTCGTGCGCGAGGTACACGGCATAAAGTATTACAACGATTCTTTCGCTTCCGCGCCGGACGCGGCGATGGCCGCGCTCGATGCCGTCCGCGAGTCGAAAGTCGTGATAATGGGTGGGTTCGACCGCAATCTGCCACTGGAACATCTGGCAAAAGCGGTGCTGGCTCACAACGATGATATTCATAAAATCGTCATCATCGGTGCCAGCGGCGAGCGGCTGGCGGCTGAGTTTGAAAAATCCGGCTTTTCCAACTACTTTATCGACACCTCAAAAACCATGCCGGAAATAGTTGCCACCGCAAATACCTTTGCCGAGAACGGCGACGCCGTGGTGCTATCGCCGGGTTTCGCAAGTTTTGATATGTTCAAAAATTTTGAGGAGCGCGGCTTGCAGTTCAAAGCAGCCGTGGAGAAATTGTGACGCCAAAGTTCCGACAATTTATTTTTGAAGATTACGAGTTTGACGCCGCGACGAAGCGGTTGCAGCTGCATTACAGTTTCGATGGCAGCGTACATTTCACTGAAACTTTTCGATTTAACTTCGACTTTGTCGACTGCGACCCTACGCTATTGGACAGAGCCTGCCAGAACTTGTTTTTCATGGCTGGCGTTTCTTACTACAAAGCCTACCTGGCACCGGAAATCATCGTCCGAAAGGGCGAGCTTGATGACGCGAGTGCGGCATTTTACTCGAAAACGTATCAACGCGGACTTGGCGAATTTTTCTTCGTAAACAAACTTGATCCGCGCACACCAATAAATTTTCCGGTGAGTACCGCCAGCTACCAGCTACCAGCTACCAGCCCCGAAGCCGAAGGCTTATTAATCGGCATCGGCGGCGGTAAAGACTCTCTGGTGAGCGTAGAGCTTTTACGCGGTAAAATCGACAATCTCGCCACCTGGAGCATGGATCATCGCCCACAACTCGGACCGCTGGTCGAGCGCATCGGCTTGCCGCACTACTGGGTGGAACGCGAATGGGACCGCTCGTTGCTTAAACAAAACAAAAGCGGCGCATTGAACGGCCACATACCGATTTCAGCTATTCTGGCCTGTGTCGGTTCGATTGTTGCCGTGCTGTCCGGCCGGCGCGACGTAGTGGTATCCAACGAGCAATCCGCCAACGAGCCAACCCTGCATTACGAAGGCATGGACATCAACCACCAATATTCCAAATCGCAGGAGTTTGAACAGGATTTTCAAGACTTACTTGCCCGCACCCTCGGCGATCACGTGCGCTACTATTCCTTGTTACGACCGCTGAGCGAGCTGCGCATCGCTGAGATTTTTGCACATGTCGGCTTCGATAAATACCATGATTTTTTCAGTTCGTGCAACCGCGCATTTACACATGACAGCGACCACATTTTTTGGGATGGAACCTGCCCGAAATGCGCATTTATCTTTTTGGCGTTTACGCCGTTTGTGTCACCGGAAAATCTCCTGAAATTATTCAGCGGCAAGAACTTGTTACAAGACCCTGCGCTCGAGCCAACGTACCGGCAACTGCTTGGAATTGAGGGCGATAAACCGCTGGAATGCGTCGGCGAGGTCAAGGAATCCCGCGCCGCCATGCACCTCGCTGCCCAAATATATCCCGAACTTGCCGCCAAATACCAGTTCGAAATTCCCGAAAGTTACGACTACCGCACGCTCGGCTCTCACCACATGCCGCCGGAAATATATGAACATTTTATAAACTCTATAGAGAATAACAACCGGTAATCTTAGAGAATTTGCTTAGACGGATTTAGGCTGGCCGGTAATATCAGAATATTCTCAACTGCTTGAAAGTTGGTTAACTAGTCGTTTGTCGGGCGGCGCGAATGACATTGTCGAAAAGTGCGCAAACTGTCAATGGACCGACACCGCCTTTGGCGGGGGTAATGATCAGATCGTCGCGGTCATAAACTTCAGGCGCGACATCGCCCACGGTTTTGCCGCCCTCACCGGCCACACCGGCATCAACCACCACCGCGCCGTGCTTAATCATGTCAGGATATAGAATCGCCGGGCTGCCGGTGGCGGTAATGATCACATCTGCCTGAATCGTTTCGGTTTTTAAATCTTTTGTTTCGCGATCAATGACTTTTACGTCATAGCCGGACGCCAGTAACATCCGCTCAAGCGGAGCACCGACAAGCCGTCCGCGCCCGATCAACAGGATTTTCTTGCCCCGCAAGTCAACGTTGTATCCAGCGAGCAGCCAAAGTATGCCCATAGGCGTGGCAGGGTCGAAATTTGCGTTTTTTCCAAGTGCGTCAACGTCCTTTTCCGGCGCAACCAGATTGACGATATCGTCTGTCCCATCCGGCCGCCCCAATGGCAGTTGTACGATAATCCCATGCACCGAATCGTTTTTATTCAAATCCGCGATTAACTTTGGAACATCGTCTTGTTTGGCTTGATGTATGTCTACGTCAACACCTATATCGGCACCGTAGCGCTTTTTCTTTTTTACATAAACAGCAATTATCGGATGATCGATAGTCAGTACGATCGCTAACCGAGGCTGCACATGACCGGCCTGAACAAGACTACGCACCTCATGCGCCTGCCGTTCCTTAATAAATTCGGCCAGCTCTTTGCCGCTCAGAAGTTTCATTATCCGTCATTATACCTTAACAGTAGTTTGTGTGTGCCGTCATCCCAGACTTGATCTGGGATCCGGTATGTTAGGAATTCCTGTTTGACTAGATTCCAGCCTATGCTGGAATGACGCTGTATTGTCAAATGATTAAAATTCACACGGGTACGGTTTTGTGAGAATTATTACGGCGCAAAAAAACAAAACCCGCTTTACAGTAGGCCAGACGAGCGTATAATCAAAAGTCAGACAACAGCTCGTAAACCATCAAAATAGAAGAGCTGCTCAACTAGCATCGCAGGAATGCGGTAAATAAAAGTATTAACTCAATGATTAGAGAGGTTTTTTGTAATTATGAGTGATTTTGGACTACCCCGTGAGCAATTCGCACAACAACGTGAGATTTTGGCGGACTTGCCAGATGATCGACCGTTTGATTTAGCGCTGCATGATGTTGTTGCACCTGCATACGTAGTCGAAGATAAAAACGCAGCACATCCGCTCGCCGGACTTCCTGAAGAGTGTATACGGCAGGCAATAGATTTAATGGATGCTAGGGCATTAGGATTTACTGCATACTGGGGCAGCATGTCGGCAGAGGAAACGGCCAGGCGGACAAAATAAAAACCACGAAGTTGAATAATTTCCGGTGGTTGTGGGTTCGCATTAAGCACACCTGCCGTTATACGTGCACGGAAAACTCAATGGATATTGGCCGACTAATTCTTCTTGCCAAGTTTATAGCGTTCGAACAGCCCCATAGAAGGTGGGGTGTGTTTATACTCTGCTAAATTGGCGATATCAATCCATTTTAGTTCTATCAAATCGTCACTAATTTGGGTTTGAATGTCGCTAGCATTTTTATTGACGTCAACACGGAAAACGTTGAATTGCATTTTGCACCATACCTTATCACCGCTATTCAGGTCTTTCTCGGCTTCGCCGCGCCCCTTATTATCTGCCAGCACAACCCGACAATCAGCTACATCAATACCGACTTCTTCGAGCATATCGCGCCGCAAAGCTTGTTCCAAACTTTCGCCCTCGTCCACGCCGCCGCCCGGAATATGCCAGCAATCGGCGTCGTAAACCAGCCGTGTCGGATCCTTTTTGCCCATCAGCAACTTGCCGTCTTTGGAAATGATAAGTGCGGAAACAATTGTCCGATGGATTGTCCTCATATTATCTTGGTTATGTCGCCATTTATTACAAGTGCTTGTCCATCGTTGATAGGTACGGTTTCGTAGCCATCAGCTCGAAGTCTGTCATTTATACCATGAATTACTGAAGCAAATTTTTCATTGTCCATGTGAGGTACCACGACCTGGTCGGTCAATCGCAGTCCGTCAATGACGACTCCTGGAGCATCCTTCGGGTCATCGGCGGAATCGAAATATTTCAGCGTCGGGCCGGCCACGATCGCACCTGCACTATCGCCGCCCAGTACATAACCTTGCTTAACAAGTTTAGTAATTATTTTATCTGCTCCGACATCTTTCAGTATCCAGCGCAAATAGAAGGCATTTCCGCCGCCAAGCCATATAACATCACTTGCCGCTAGTATACTTTCTAACTTAACAAGTTGAGTTTTGTTTTTTTTCAAATCAACCAATTCCACTTCAAAACCAAAACTTTTCAATGCTATCAGGTTTCCGTCAATCCAAGATTGCCCTTCGGGATACGGTTCGGTGGCATTCTCAATCAACACAATTTTAATATCCTGCGCCCGCTTCCCCACCAGCACGGCCAGCTCGCTCGCCTGCTATTGATTGATCATTAAAGCCGATAGAAAAAGTTTCATTGCTTTTCCCGTTCTTCGAACCACGCTTTGGACCGATTGAATTGCCACGGGTCGCGGACATTGCATTTTTGGATTTCGACTTTTCGCCAGACTTTGCCGGCGATGTATGGTTCTATTTCGAGCCATTCGTGCAATTCCTTTTCCGACGGAAAGTCCACCAAATACATTGAACCAATCATTTGATTTTCGCTGTCCCACAGTGCCGCGCCGTACCACATGTTGCCGGACGCAAACAACTTGTCACCCATTTCGATATGCGCCGACCGCGCTGCCATTCGCCGCTCCATCGCTTTGCCGTCCGTGCCATCGCGCCCGATAATCAAGAATTGCACATTATCCTTTCACCCGCGGATACATCGTTACGTCACGCAAGTATATGGTATCCTGCGATTCGGCTAGATTTCGAATGTACGCTGCCAAATCTTGCGGGTCAATTGCATTGGGGCGCGTGCCAGCCGTGGCAATATCGCTCGGATAGAGATTGGTGATTTGGTATTGGTCCGATTTGAATTCTTGCTGCAGGGCTTTGAAAAAGTGCATTTCGGCCGCTTTTGCCGCGCCGTAGGCCGAATTGTTTTTATGCGCTGTCAGCGCGCTTGAGGATATCACGTTAATTACTCTAGCCTTTGGAGCAACTGACACCAGTCCTTTCGTCATGTATACGGCTGTGAAATATGCACTGCGCATTTGCTGTTCGTAATCATCCGTCTTTGTATCCGCCAAGCTGCCACCGACATAACCGCCTGCGTTATTCACCAGACAGATTTCCCCACCCGGATGATTGTCGCGGATAAATTTCCAAAACGATCCAACCGCTTTCGCGTCACTCGCATCAAACTGTTTGTATACAGCATTCGCCGGGAAATCACCAGGCTGCGGCGACCGGCCCGTGCCCACCACTTTCCACCCATTCGCATCAAATTCTTTCGCGAGTACAAGACCAAGCCCCCGACTTGTACCCGTGATTACAACTAACTTTCCCATCACACTTTCTCCAATAATAGCTTTAATTCTTCCGTAGTATACCAGCCGAAGCCGTCGGGAATGGTATCTTTGGTAAAGGTAACGACTTCCGTCAATTCATTGCCGTAGTTTCCGGGCACCGGCAGCTTGTCGATCTCGACTACCAGATATGGCGTTAGCGCCCATTGCTGACTGTCTCCATACATGTTCATGGTTAAATCTACGACACGGAAATTCTTTACGCCCACTCCGGCTTGCTCTTTCACGATTCGTCTGACGTACTGCTCGAGCGACTCTCCCCACATCGGCAAATCGTGCACAAAATAAAGCAGCGGCTTGCCGACACGTGATGGAATTTCGTGGTGCGGGATCGCCTCTGGACGGCGCAAAGCTACAAATTTGCCATCGAACATCAACACGCTTTCAATCGTAAAGTGCGTGCCGCCGGCGACTTCAGTCTCAACAACCGGCCCGAAATTCGCTTCTTTGCGATACCAATGATATTCAAACGCCATATCGGTCTCTCCCGTCCATACAATCATAATATGGAACTTGAAAATCCGCGATATGTATTGCTGTTTTCCATTGACTTTATCATCTGGCAAGTCTACGCTGAATGTAAGCGTAAGAATTAAAATATAAATGGAAAAATGAAATGAAAAAGCTCAATGTACTTGGTATCAGCCACTTGATTGTTCCCGTAATTGTTTTTGTCATGCTCGGTGCGATCGGCGGCGTATATTTGTTAAGTCAAAGTAAGGCCGCTACACCGAGCCTAACTATAGGCAGTAAAGTACATATTTGCTTGTCCAGCAAGCCGAATGAATGCCTTGTAACTACTGGGGTGGGAAAAAGCATATTCGTAAAAACAACGGGCTGGGCATTATGGACGGTGAAATCGGGAGGCGTTGCTGCAAATCAATTTCAAGATAAATCCGGTAATTGTTTGTACTCACCTACGGCTAACATACTTTCAGTGGCTAGAGGGGCATGCTCATCGGGAAAGTCAAATGAAACATGGTTAAAGAACACTAGCAACCCTTATCAATTTCAAAACAAGTGGAATGGTAATTTACTAGCCGCGTCAGGCAAAACTTCGGGGAGCTACGTACAAGCCACATTCCCAAATAGAACCGGATATAATTACAAATGGGTTATAGAAAATTAGACTCTCTTGGCGTAAGCCACTTGCTCATGCCCTTGTTAGCGTTTGTGTTGCTTGGTGCGGTTGGCGGCACATACTTTGTAGTTAAAAGCCGCGCGGCGACGAACGGTAGTGCAGCGGTAGCCGCCAATGTCAGTTGCAGTCAATTTACACTCAATCGAATCGTCCATGATTCTGCCGGCAATAATTATGACTTGAACAACGACCGCTATGGCGGCGGCGACCAATGCGCGCGTAACACGGACGGCGGAGCTGATTTTACCGTATACGACGGCGGTACCGGCTCCACTGGCAGCGGCGTGCGAGCATATCCAAACCTCATTCGCGGCTGCTCCAATCAAAGCTGTTATTCGAACGGTTGGCCCAAACAGGAATCGAGCCTCGGCAGCTGGCTGGCCACCGGTAACATTACCACCAATAACGCTGCCGGCGCCTGGGATGCCAATTACGACATCTGGTTTAATCAAAGCAACAGCATCGGGCCGTCGCGCGGCGCCGAAATCTTAATAAATCTCAACCGCAAAAACCGCGCTCGGCCCACTGGCTTTTACAAGCATTTCACCAACGTATTTGGCGATAATTCATACGACCTATACTTTTGGCGTCAGTCGGCTACCAGCAACGGCACTACGCGTACGTGGAATTTTCTAGAGTTCTGGCGTAACACTGAAACTTCGAGCACATCAAATTTGAGTCTTAATAAATTCTGGGACAAAGCCACCACCATCACGTGCCCAACTGGCAGCGCGTGTATCCACAAAGATTGGTATCTTACCGGCATTGATACGGGGTTTGAAATCTGGAGCGGCGGCTACGGGCTTAACTGGCATGGTGTAAAAATCCAGTAAACGGCAAACAGGCTCTTGGTGCGCATTATTTATTCAAAACGGTACCGCCAAAGGTTTGGTCAACTGACATTATTTCGACATTATCGATGTTGACGTGCTTCGGCTGCTTGATGACCCACACGATAGTTGCTGCTACGTCCTGCGGTGTGAGCGGGGTCCAGCCTTTGTAGTAATCGTCGGCTTTTTGTCTGTCTTTGAATCGGACGATGGAAAATTCTGTCTCGGCGGCTCCGGGCTCGATGTTTGATACTTTGACGCCGGTACCGAACAGGTCGGTGCGGAGATTGCGTGAAAACTGGCGTACGAACGCTTTGGTCGCGCCATATACGTTGCCGCCTTTATAAGGCAGGAAAGCGGCGACCGAACCGATATTGATTATCAGTCCGCCGCCGCGCTTTTTCATACCGTCAAGCGCAAACCTCGTGACGTACATTAATCCTTTGATATTCGTATCGACCATCTGATCCCAATCGTCCATGTCGGCGTCCTGAGCCGGTTCCATACCCAGCGCCAGACCGGCACTATTTACGACTGCGTCGACTTCCTGGAATTCTGCTGGCAGCTTCTCAAACATGGACTTAACATCGGCCTTATTCGTTACGTCGAGCGCTACGGTAAGCGTATCGGTCTTGAGTAAACCAGCGATTTCCTTCAGCTTCTCTTTTCGTCGCCCTACGAGAATGAGTCTGTGCCCGTCATCAGCCAGCAACTTAGCCGTTTCCAGCCCGAACCCGGACGTCGCGCCGGTTATTAAAATTGTCAGTTTTTGAGTAATATCCGCCATACTGCTTCCTTTCTATAGATTCCGTATCTCGTCCCATACTTCACGAGCAACTTCCATATAACCATCCGCGAGTTGACTGGAGTGCCGCGCCGAACCATCTTCACCCGGAATCCTGATCTGCTCGCCTTTTCGCGCTCGTGTCCCCTTGATTTTAGAGATAAGTTCGCTGTTCGCACGCTTAAATTTTTCGAGGCCGACAGTTTGCTCCGGATCAATTGCGAAAATAAAGCCGCCCCTCTCAAGCAGATTGGTTCCATATGTGCTTCCTGCGTTCTGAGTATTAATCATCATCGGCATTCCAAGGAGTGAACCGCACATTATTTCAATCAAAAGTGCGAGCGAAAAACCTTTGTATTCGCCAGCCGGCATAACAGACCACGCTTTTTTTGAATCAATCGTCACGTTGCCTTCATCGTCATAAAAAGAATCCGCCGGCAAATCCGTTCCATACTTGTTAGCCAACCTGACTTGACCCCAGGCGCGCTTTGCGGTAGCCATGTCCACGACTAAGGGTCCGTCATCAGTGGGGATGCCGTAAGCAATGGGGTTTGTGCCAAGTACGGAATCAAATCCTCCCGGTGGAGCGATCGATGCGCCGCCCCCGCTATTGACAATGATAGCTAAGAAGCCTTGTCCCGCTATATACTTCGCAATCGCGCCCGGGCGCAGCCAGCTGTCCATATTCTTGATCATGGCCGTACCGACGACTTCTTTCTTTGCCCGTTTGATGGCCTCATCGGCTGCACGTTTGCCAATCTCATTTCCCGAACGGCCTTTTGCATCAACTAGAAAAAACGAAGCCGTTTCTTTGATAACTTCCGGTTCGGGCAGTTTAGAAAAATCTTCTTTGATAAATCCCGGGAAGCTCGCCAGACCGTGGCTGGTATGCCCGCGCAGCTCGCCGCCCAAATACATTTCAATCATAAACGGTATGTCGCTCTTTACAAATCCTTTAGATTCGAGCACATTCGTCATTTTCTCCGTAATATCTGCAATAGCCACTCGCATAGCTGACAGTATAGCAGCAGGCACAACTTCATTCGACATGCCATACTTAAATCGTCTTGTTTGACAAGTCAGTCTATTGTATTGCTATACTTTCCCTACCGAAATGAACAACCGCCGTTACTATATTACAATAGCCGTTATCAGCAGCTGCATATTTATTTTGACAGGTATATTCGCCTATCAGAATTGGCGCCCAAAGAGCAAGGCGGCCGTACTTGCCAATGTTAATGACACATATGACCACTACTTCAACCCGGTCAACGGCTACTTACAGAATCATGACTTACACTTTGCACCGGATCACGCGCACCACCCGCAAGACAAACAAGGCGGCTGCATAGACGAATTATTGGAGAATGATCTTTTATACGGCACAAAGCCCGGCGAACGTATTCCGGTGACCTGTTTAAAAATGGACTCTATTCGGCCAATGAAATTTGACAGTTCGTTCCAATCTAATTGGCAGCAAGTTTCGCCCGGACTTGAGCAATTTTTACAAACACAGGGATGGCACAAAGAATACCCCGACCAGACTGCCGTTGCGGATCTATTTCATCACCCAAAAGATAACGCGAGTTTTTTAAGCTATGTTAAATACAATCGAAAAATTAAATGTTTAATAACATTTGATTACAATCCGCCCTACCCAAACCCTGCTGACCAGATGTGGATTGGCGAAGATTGCCGGCAAACGATTTAAAACGCAACACTACTTAGCCAAAATAGCACCTTACGAATGGCCTGGCTTTGCATGTATTGATTGACCGTTTGTATGCATTTATCTATAATGTAGGCATGAAAGACGTGCAGTACACTATCCGTAATATCCCGCCCAAAACGGACGCCGCGCTTCGCGCCCGCGCTATGCGCACGCACAAAAGTTTGAACAAAACGCTGGTGGAGATACTTGAGCAGGCCGCTAAGCCGCAACGACATACAAAAAGTAAACAAACAGCGCATCACGATTTTGACGATCTGTCCGGCAGTTGGGCCGACGATCCGGATTTCGATAAGGCAATGCAAGATGCACGCACGGTCAATCCCAAGGACTGGCAGTGAATCTTGTCCTGGACACCAACGCATACAGCGACTACGTGCGCGGCAACAAATCGATACTCGCAACACTGAACGGAGCAGAAATTGTCTATATTCCAGTAATCGTTATCGGCGAACTGAAAAGAGGCTTCTACTACGGCAGGAAGGTGGCGCATAACTTAGAAACATTGAATGCTTTTTTAGCCAAACCGCGCGTCAAGCTATTGGAAGTCGATGATGAAACTGCCGATCAGTACGGCCATCTCGCTGCATTCTTAAAGCGAAACGGCACGCCAATACCCACAAATGATATCTGGATCGCCGCACTCTGCGTGCAATATGACCTGCCGCTTCTAACACGTGACAGCGATTTTGATCATCTATCGCAAGTGATGCTAGTTAAGTAACTCAGCGTTTTTACACCTGTTTAATACCTGTCGTCGCGAATAAATTCCACCCACATGCCATCCGGATCCTGGATAAAGAAAAATCTGGCGCTGCCTTTAGCCAAAATTTCGCTTTTATCGTTCGCGAGTCCCTTTTTTCGCATGTCGGCGAGTGCGGCTTCGACATCATCGACAGAAAGCCCGAAATGTTTTACGCCAATATCGTTAAGATTATTTCCGGTATCTAGCAATAGTTTGGGCTTTTCTTTATTGGCATGAAACGCAAAAACCTCCATGACATAATCGTCGAGCTTCAGCTTAACGCCGGTTTTATCCGGGTCATCATAACGGTGCACTTCTTTGAAACCCAGTTTTGCATAAAATTCCAGCGATTCGTCCAGATTCCGTACCGATATCGCAGTATGGTGCGGCTTGTATCGCATTATTTGCGTGGGATCCATTCTTTTCGCGGATCATCAGGGAAATTTTCGACATCAAACAGGACGTAAAGGCGCGGTTTTAATCTATAAAGTTTATGTGGATTGATACCGGCAATGATATCTTCGAATAATTGCTCGCTTTTTTTGTGATAGTCAAAATATTGGCGCAGGATTTTTTTCACATTCGCTGGATCGTCGATTATTTCAGCATCGCCTTCTACCTGGATGCCGATCACCGGCGTGCCGGGTTTGCTCTCATCCGTTTGCACTGCGATCGCCGCCGAAACGCGTTTATCATCAGCGATTTCCATGCTGTGCCGCCGCGCCTCGGTGCTAATCCAATACAAATTTGCATCATCATCCGCCCAATAATGCAGATTGCAAACCCACGGCTGTCCACTCCGAACCGTCGCCAGCTGCATAACGTGTTTAGCTTTGAGGTACTTCTGAATAATATTCTTCGGCCGCATGCACTCTCCTCATTTATTTATTAATGTAAAACCTGCTTCCACATTAATAATTTGACCTATTATTGAATCATTTTCAAGGACCATGTTGACAGCTTGGGCGATCTCGTCCCATTCTATGGGTCGACCGTGCTTGTTCGGCGCAAATTTAGCCGCGACTTCTTCTGGTGTCGCGCTGTCGTAGACCTTTGACCAACAGCGCCCGGGAGCAACGACATTAACGATAATCTTTGGCGCGAGCACTTTGGCAAGCGTTCTGCCAAAGTTATGTGTCGCAGCCTTACTGGCAGAATAAGCGGTAATACGTGGGTTGCCAGCACTATCCAGACCTAGGACTGAGCCGATTAGAATAATTTTGCCGCCAGACTTGTTTTTGTTGAGGGCTTTGATGCCATGTTTAACAGTGGTTACTGCTACAAGCAGATCGTCTTTGAGGTTTTCGCGCCACAAGTCGAGGTCAAGGTTGTCCAAATCTTCTTGGCCACTCGCACCGCCAGCGCCGCTTGCATTGGCTATAACAATATCTAGGCGGCCATAATCATGAAGGATTTCTGCAAACAACTTTTCAGTCTGCATGTCGTCAGCCAGCTCATCAATATGGTAGGCTCGCATCTCTGCGCCGGCAGCGGCGCATTGCTTTACCAACTTCTGCGCTCCGATTTTATCATTCCTATAAGTGATAGCCACTCGAGCACCTTGCCCGGCAAGTCGTTTTGCTATGGCCGCACCGATACCATGGCCGGCACCGGTAACCAAAACTACTTTTTTAGTAACAGTCATCGCTTTAAAATCGGTTAACTTAACTATCCTCAATATATGAACTCACTGAAAACCAAAAATAGTGCTTGTGCTATTTTTAGTATTTTGTAGTATACACTACACGATACTATATGTCAACAAACTCCAGTACGATCGGTATAGAACATTCTAAATCCGCGGTTGGATGCTAGAGTAAGACTGGCTCAGCCTGTTGCCATAAATTGTCGAAGATAAGAAGCATCATGCTCGCCAACAGCCTGTCATCGATAATAACTCCACGGTAATCTTTTTTGTCTCCGGAATAGTAGCCGACACGCGAACCAAAGACACACAGACAGAGTGTTGGCACGCTTGGCATGTTTAAATATCTCGACTCTTTTAAATAGTCTTTGCGAGTTCGTGCATGGTCGGGAATTTCGCTGCTGCCCGTATATATGCTTCGTAGCGAAATACCTTTCTTAATACGCGTGAGCATGTGTGCCATATTGTCAGCTTGGCCCGCCATTTTAGAATTGGCAAAATCGAGCCAGAACAGATTGTGCCCGAATTCCCTGATAATTTTCACGTCGCCTTTCAGGCGCTCATCGATCCAGAGGCGAAACCCTTCAACACCCTCATATACTTGTATTTTGCGGTCTTTATAGAGCTGATTTTCTTGCTTGTCGAGCTCGTTGATCCATTCTTCGAGCCCTGCCCTGGCATCGTGCAGTTCCTGCATGTTTCGATCATATTGAACAAGCAAATTTTGCGGAGATTCAGCGGCGTATTTTTGTACGCGCTTATCGCCGGAAGTACTGACCAGCTTCTTGTCATTAAGCGTACCGAGGGCGCGATATACTGCGACCTTGTTCAAATCAAGCGCCGTCTGAATTTCCGGAGCCCGCGCGATGCCGTGTTGCGTCAGAAATAAAAAAACCGCGGCTTCAGTCTCGCTCAGTCCGAGCTTTTCCAAACTCGCAACAGTATTCATTCCCTAATAATAGCACGCACCCGCTATGCTCTGGCGGACGAGTACTTTGGATTCCGCTTAACCCAATTCGTGCTGTTTGATAACTTCGTAGCAGATTTTAATCCTATCTTCGGGGAGCGCTTCGTGGCCAGTTAATTTCAGGGGCAGATCGAAATCGTCCGGGCTGATGAACGGCCGGCCCTTGCCGATGATGTAGGGATTTATCGTGAGCTGGATCTCGTCGATGAACCCCGCCTTGATAAACGCAGAAACCAGTTTACCTCCGCCGATTAAAAACATTTTTTCGACGCCTTTGCTTTCAATATATTGCACGGCTTGCTCCGGACTATATACGATCGTATATCCATCCAGAGTCATGAAACCTTTGTCGCGCGTGACGATGACTTTATGCTCGCATTCTACATTATCAAAATTGTACTTTTTGTACCGGGTTGTGACCTGCTCGTATGTATCGCGGCCCATCACGATGTTGTTGAGGCTTTTTGCGGTCTTCTGAAAATCTTCCCAGCCGTCAGACGACAACCAACTATCGTCGCCATTCTCCCTGGCGATAAGTCCGTTCGGTGAAATTGACATGTCAAGCAGTATTTTCATAAGCAATCTAAGTGATCCGTTTATTGATTTGATGTTAACGAAAATCAGCCAGTGGCTCATCAGAAGCCACCAAAAAGCTGAAGCTTTATCTTCAGAAATTGTAGATTACTTAAGCGATATAGACAACCGTGATAGCGAATTGTTTTTAGAAATCATACGAAAATGTTAGATCCTTCACTGGCTAAAACTCGGAACGCCCATTATACTTAAACCCTAAGAGCATCGCGTGCCAGAAAGAACAGCTATGGAGCCAAAAATTTTAATCATCGATGATGAAACCAGCGTACTGCACGCGCTTCAGATATTTCTGGAACAAGAAGGGTACGAAGTTGAGAGTGCTCCGTCTTTCGATAGACGAATACATAAAGCGGATGCCGAAAATTTGCCTGACATAATCATTTTGGATGTGTTACTGGAAGAAGCGGACGGTCGGGCGATTGCCAAAGAATTGAAGTCCAACCCGAAGACCGAACATATCCCGATCATATTAATCTCCGCCCATCCATCGGCCGACAAAACCGGATTGGCTTCCGGCGCAAATGCTTTCCTGGCAAAGCCTTTTGACGCCGACGCGTTGCTGGCGCTCATCCAGCAGTTCACCAATGTCAAAGCCGGCCAGTAAGTCAGCCTCCGGCCTGCTACGTGCCGGACGGTTGTGAAGTTATTACAAATAATCCATCTTTGTAGTTCACAACTCCACGTTCTTCTAGTTTCTTCATTGTCAAAGACGCTGTTTCGCGGGTATGGCCCACCAGATTACCGATTTCTTGCTGCGTGAGTTTCAGCTTCAATCTGTAAACGTTCGGCCTGATCTGCTCGCCGCACACTGTTATGAGATATTCAAACAGCTGTAATACCTTATCCTCGGCGCTTTTGCCCCCTAAATCACGGACACGTTCGGTCAGCACACCGCTCAGATCACTGATATAGCGGAACAACGTCCACGTCGCCTTCTGGTCGTGTTTGATCAAATCCAAAAATTCCTGCTGCTGGACCGAAGCGTATTCGCAATCCGTCATAGCTTCGTAAAAATAAATCGAGGCGTTGTTCGGCCGCTCCGGGTCCTTGAGCAGCGGAAACAGGTCGTTTTCGGTCAGGATCAGCAGCGTTCTTTCTTCTCCATCATCGGTAATGTTGTAAACCCTGATAAAACCGCTTTTGATAAAATAAAAATGATTGATCGCGTCGTCGCGATAGATGAGAATTTGTCCTTTGGGACGTTGAAACGTCTGTGACGAATGGAAAAATTTCGCGAGCACATCGGATTCAAGCAGACTTACTTTGGCGGCGTCAGTTTCCATTGTCTTCATTGTAGCCCAAGGTTAATGATAATAAAAAACGCTAAACCTTTCGCTCGCGTTTAGCGGCCGGCAAAGGCAGCGTGAAATAAAACGTTGCACCTTTTTTTGGCGCGCTTTCCACCCAGAATTCACCATTGTGCATATCTATAATTTCGCGAGAAATATGCAACCCCAAACCCAACCCGGCTTGCGCCTTGCCGTCAGCCCGCTGATAGAACGGCTCAAATATCTTGGTCTGTTCTTTTTTGGAAATGCCTTCGCCTTGGTCGCGTACACTTACGATCATCCGGCGCTTGGATACCCGCATGCCGATGACTATCTCTGTCCCTGCCGGTGAATATTTTATTGCGTTGTTTATGAGATTTACCAGCACTTGTCGGAGCCTGACCGCATCGGCGAATACAAGTCTGTTGCTCCGTTCGGCGATTCGCAAAGTGTGGCTGGGTGCGGTCATTTGCATATCCGCAACGGTCGCATCAATTACGTCGCTGGCGCGTATCCATTCTTTTTGCACGCGCAGCTTGCCGGCTTTTGATCTGCTCAGCTCGATGATATCGCCGGTCAGTTTGGCGAGCCGGTTCAGCGCTTGAAACACCCTGTTGACATGTTCGGTCACTGCTTCGGGAGTGAAATTTTCACGCTTTACCTCTCGATCCAAAATTTGCAAAAAAAGCAAAGCGCTGGTTAACGGTGTGCGCAGTTCGTGGCTCGCCATGCTTACCAGCTGGTCTTTTTGCTGTTCGATCCGCTTGCCCTTTGAAATGTTTCGCAACAGATGATTTTTCGTTTTAACCAAGTCTTTGCTGTAATCCAAAAGTCTGAGCTCGCTTTCGCGGCGCTCCGCTATTGCAGCGCCCATCAGCAACGATGTACATGCCAGCACAGCCATAAATACATACAAAAATAGCAGGTCCTGTTCGAATGAATCGCCTTTTATGAACGGGCCGCGTTTATGCATCGTACCCAAAATCGCGACGGCGGTAAAGATGAGAGTCGTTGTGGCGGCGCCGACATCGTAAAACCGGAGCGCCGCCCATATCGCAATCGGAAAAGTCATATATATAAGCGAGAAGTCGGCCAGCGTCGTCTCGTGGCTCGCCGTAAAAGCTAAAAGCGCGACGCTCACAGCCGACAAGACCAGCAGGAACCATTCAAGCCGCCTACCGGTTTGTACTTTCCAAAATTTCTTCGTCAGCACGACAAACAAAAACGGCGCCAAAATAAGATCGCCCATCATATCACCCACCCACCAAACAAGCCATACAGACATATAATGCTGCCACGTAATCAATCCGCCTATTGCCAGGCTGAGCGTTCCGATGGTGGCACTGAGCGCCGTGCTGAATACTGCGGCGAGGCACACGAATCCGAGCACCGCGTTAATGGTGTTAAGATAACCCTTGAAGCTTACGATACGATGCAGCAGATAGGCTCCAACTACTGCCTCCAGCGTATTGCCGATAGCAATGAAGAAGGCCACGCCCGCCGGTTCCTGTGTGAATAGGTTGGCTACGAATGCGCCGACAAATATCCCAGGCCAAAACTTGGGGCCGAGCATAACCAACGTAACTAGCGCGACTCCAGTAGCCGGCCAGATAGTCGTCACCTGCTTGGTCGTCTCGGCCATCGACAAACCAAGCTTGGCAACGATGATATACAGCAGGGCGATTGCGATCAGGCCAAACCAATAGCGGTGTTTTTTGTACACGGCTGCAAAGTATGTCGCGATAGCCACTATAAAAATAATTATATAAAACAACTGTTATCCTGAAAGCAGGAAATCTAACAGTTTACTTTAAAAATTAACCTAAGCGAGGGACTATACTCTCACATAAGAATTACGTTTTTGGCGCCCCTTAGTGGACGTACTTCGCAACTTTAATATTAGCGACGAGTTTTTAGTTAATGGGCAAACTTTATGCCTATTCGTTTTGCAGCCAAATCAACCCATTCATGAAGTTGTGTCAGTTGATGCGCCATGACAAGTCGCTCGTCCTCCGAAATCTCAAGTCGCTTCTCTATACCATCCAATTGATTTTGAATATTGGCTACAGGTTTCCAAAGCTTTGTAACATTTTTTCGATTTTATTAAAACGTTCATCGATGCGGCTCATCATTACATCGAGCACATTTAGCACGTCGTCAATGTCTTTTCTAGTGGCTACTGCAACTGCGCTCATAAAACAATTATATCATCGACCGGAGAACTGCTCGTCACTGCTAACTAAAATCTCTTTTAAAAATTGATGTTATAACCGCTTATGCTTGGCGCCCCGGGTAGGATTCGAACCTACGGCCTTAGGCTTAGAAGTCCTCTGCTCTATCCAGCTGAGCTACCGGGGCTTGGGTAATGAGACAAACCTACGGTTTTTCTCATCGACCAGTCGGCAAAGCCGAGTTTCGCCGATGGCGAAACCAAGCTGGTCTGCTCTTTTCCCTAACAATCGCAATTGCGTAGTTGATTGTAGTAGAACGGATAGCATTATACCGTAAAATTTATGTATTTTCTGCTTTTTGTTCGATGTAATCAATCAATATTTAGACTACGCGAACTACTCATATTAAAAATGCCCCCTGCGAGGGGGCATTTTCTTTGGAACTATGCGGTTCAATTAAACCGTAGTGTCAATCCATTTCTGGTACCAGCCGCCAGTACCGTCTAAAACAGCTCGTATGCGATCGCCATAGCCATTGTCACTACTCAGCAAGTAGAATTGGCTTTGATCGTTACTCGCCCTGTCACTGATCCACTTGTCGTCATTTATTCCGTCGCAGTTAAAACATTTGGACCAAAGCGTGTAGTTACCATCGCAGCTATCAAGCCACGCATAGTACAATCCATCAAATGGATCGGAATCGAGCGCCAAGCAATAGCTTGAGTGGCCTTGAACCGAAAGCTTATACGTACCATAACAGTTGTTCAGCCCGTCCCATGTAGGGTTGAAACAACTGTTTTGATAGTTTTGGACAAATGCCACATAGCTTTGTGAGTGCCCGATTACGGCAGCCCCACTAGATATTGAATTCGTGTCCAGGCATATATTATTGCCGTAATATTGGCACATTTTTAGGGCCGCATAGGCAACGCCTGACGATGAGAATAGCATTGTAGCCGTTGTGCCAACTGGAACAACGATGCTCAGTACGACCCACTTGGTCCGGCCCTTTATATTTAATTTTGGTAATTTCATGCGCACCTCCCTTAAGATTAACTGAATGCATAAGCATTATAAAACTACTCATGACCAAGCACAAGCAGTATTAATCATCTTTTCCACAACACAAAATCTTAGACGCATCAACAACAGATATCCATGAATTGCGCCATTTAAAAATGCCCCCTTTCGGGGGCATTTTCTTCGGACTTATCCGGATTATTTTGGTATGAGACTACGAATTAACGTACCAGAGCTGGAACCAGCCGGGCTGACCCACGGACTGGCCTTTCACGTTATGGGAAGTATCGTGGCTAAGAACTATCAACTGATGTATGTCCTGGGTGAACTTACGGTTGATCCACTTGTCGCCAGGCGACCCGTTCGGTCCACACAGAGTACAGCGGGACCACACCGTGTAGTCAGCGCTGCAATCTCTCACGTGGGCCGTGTAATCAGCGTAGAGCCCAACACAGTGGGTGCCGTCAGAAAATTTGAGCAAGTAGTTTTCGTATTTGATGTTATTCCAAGTAAATTTGGTGCCGAGGTCATCTAAGGTGATATTCCGGCCGGCAGGAGCCACATACGCGGTTACGTCGGTCCCTCCAACCAAATTGGCTGAGTCCAGACACCATATGTAATTGAGCGAGCAAATGGGCGCACCCGCGCTGGCTATGCCGGAAGATGCGAAAAGCATCACGGCCGCCGCGCCAAAGGGGGCTGCTACAGAAAGCAAGACCCACTTGGTCCGGTTCTTTAAGTTTAGTTTTGGCATACGCATGCACATCCTCCTTAAGATTAGCTGAATACATAAGCATTATAGCATTGCCTTTTTGCCTTATGCAAGCTTTTAGGTTGTGCTATTTTGCACAGCGCCAACTTTAAAGCAGGGTGCTGGGATGTGTTATGAAACTCAAAGGAAACTCAAAGGTCTGACCTTTAACAGATGGGCCGTTTGCAAATTTTGCTGATTACGCTTATGCGTATACTTAGAAGAGTACAAAAGTTCCTGAAAATTACCATTGGTGCGGGTGGCGGGAGTCGAACCCGCGTCGCTAGTTTGGAAAACTAGAATAATGGCCGTTATACCACACCCGCGTCGCAACTTGCGGCAATATCTCGTTTTGCCGCAAGTCGCGACAAAAGCTTCGACTTTCGCCTTGGTTACTCCTTTCATCTCACCAAACAGTCGACTTCGCTCCTTGGTTCGATGAGTTTGGCTACAGAGATTATAACAGAGTTGGTTTGAAGCTAATGGAGGCGGCTACAATATCTTTATTATTTCGTCGGCTATTTGTTGCGGTGGTTTGTCGTTCGTATCTATTTTCGTGTAATTTTCGGGGTAATAGAACGGATCCGGGCTGGTGAATCTGTTGTGCACATAGCCCGCAATATCATCGGCGTTGACGGTGTTTGGTTTGATACGGTACCGTTCCGGGTTGTCGGCACGTTGCATCCGTACCTCGCGGGACGCATCAAGTTCTACGAAAATAACTTCGCCGCACCTGGATTCATATTGCGCCTTATACGCATCGATATTGTTTTTGCCTTTGGGCAATAAGAAATTCCAAACGTACGTAAAAATCAGATCGATGCCGGCTTCAGCTGCTTCTTGTATGACCGCCTCGCGTATTAAGCGGCTCAGTTTGTCTTCTGATGCCGAATTGCCGCCGAAAATATGCATCAGGCCATCCGTAATCATATGATTGTGGAACAATTTGAAGTCGGTTTGTTTTTCGACGATTTCGCCTACAGTCAATTTGCCGACCGCTGGCGGCCCAAACAGTATTAACAGTTTCATGGTTTAGGATTATATCTCGTGCAACACACTAATGCGAGCGCCGAGCGAGTTCAGTCGTTCGGCCAAATCTTCGTAGCCACGATTAATCGTGTAAATATTGCGCAAAGTCGAGATGCCGTCGGCGGCGAGCATGCCGATAAGTAACAAGCTGGCGGGACGAAGCGCTGGCGGGCAGACGACATCAGCCTTGCTAAACGTCGTTGGTCCGCTAATATACAGCCGATGCGGATCAGCCAATTCGACCTGCATGCCGACTTTGGTCATTTCGGTGTAGTAAATCGCCCGGTTTTCATACATCCAGTCATGGATGAGTGTGCGGCCGCGGGCCACACCGGCAATCGGCACGAAATATGGCAGATTATCAGCGTTCAGGCCGGGGTACGGTCGGCTGTAGATTTTTTCTCCCAGTGCCCGCAATTGGCCGTTGTGTTTGTAGATCGTCAGGTCGACCAGGTCGGTTTCGCCGTTGGCCGCCTTGTAACGCTCACTTTCGTCGAATTTTAGCCCCATTTTTTTGAGCTTGAGCAGTTCTAGCGACATAAATTCTATCGGCACGCGACGAACCGTAATTTTGGAATTTGTCGTTACAGCAGCCGAAACGAAAAACATCGCCTCAATCGGATCTTCAACCGGCGCATATGTGATGTTTTTCTTGATGTGTGCTGCTCCGCGGATCCGCAATGTCGTCGTGCCGATGCCGTCAATTTTCACGCCGAGGCGCCGCAGGAAATAGCATACATCCTGCACGGCGTAGTTGGCGCTGGCGAGTTCGATGATCGTCTCTTCGACGGATCGGGCGGCGGCGAATAGGACGTTTTCGGTCGCCGTGTCGCCGGATTCATACATTATTACCCGTCCCGCCGGCTTTTTTCGCACCGTGACATCGTAATGACCTTTGGTTGCGACAATGTTTACACCGAATTGCTCGAGTGCGAACAGGTGGGGCTCGACCGTCCGGGTGCCGAGTTTGCAACCGCCGGCGTACGGGATTTTAAAACTTGAATAATCATGTATCAGCGGGCCGATGAACATCAGCACCGAACGCGTTTTGCGCGCGGCTTCGGCGTTCAACTGGTCAAGCCTCAGCTGGGCCGGACGGCGAATTTCCACATCGCTGCCAACCCATTTAACCTGGACGCCGATACTCTCCAAGACTTCTATGATTCTATAAACTTCCTCGATGCGCGGAAAATTCTGAAACCGCGTCACGCCGTAATTCAACAGGCTGGCACAGAGTAATCCTACAGCGGCGTTTTTGCTGGTTTTGAGCGTGATTTCACCGTGCAGTTCATGGCCGCCCTCGATACGCAGGTTGATTGCCGAACCGCTCAAGCTGATGAGCTGCTTGTTTAGTACGTCGCTGATACGCCCGAGCGTTTCCAGGCTCATGTTTTGTTTGCCGTGTTCCATGCGGTTGACGGCTGATTGGCTGGTACCCAATTGCTGGGCGAATTGTGATTGTGTCAGGCCTCTTTCTTGCCGTATCTGAGCAATAAGTGTACCGATTTTTTCGTTTGCTGTGTCCATAACGTCAAAGACAATATCATATATGACGTTCGCGGGCAAACATAATAACGTTGTGGTTTTTTAAAGCGCGCAACCGAAAGTTTTCGCATCACCCTGAACTGATGCTAAAATTGGCTCTATGATCTAACTACTTCGCCTGAACCGACACTTTTAGCTTTAGCAATTGAATTTTAGGGAGTTTTGGCATGGACGATTTAGTTATGGAAGACAAAGAGATTGAACGGCTTATCAAGGCTGAGACAAACCGCCAGCGCAACGGCCTGGAGATGATCCCCAGCGAAAACCACACCTCGGCCGACGTTTTGAAGGCGCTTGGTTCGCGATTAACTGATAAGTATTCGGAGGGTTATCCGGGCAAACGCTACTACGGCGGCTGCGAGATCGTGGACGAAGTCGAAAATATAGCTCGCGACCGCGCCAAAAAACTTTTCGGCTTGAGCCACGCCAACGTGCAGGCATACTCCGGTTCGCCGGCCAACATGGCAGTCTATTACGCGACATGCGACCCGGGAGACACGGTGATGGGGCTCGAACTTTATTTTGGCGGCCACATGACGCATGGGCTCAAAGTGAACTTTTCCGGCAGGATTTACAATTCGGTGCAATACCAGACCGGCAAGGATGGCCGGCTGGATTACGGCGCCATCGCCAAACTCGCCAAAGATAATAAGCCCAAGCTCCTGGTCGTGGGCGCGACGGCGTACCCGCGAATCTATGATTGGGAAAAATTGCGCGAGATTTCCAATGCCTGCGGCGCCTTTTTATTGGCGGACATTTCGCACATCGCCGGGCTGGTCGTTGCCGGTGCGCATCCTTCACCTGCCGGCATCGCGGATATCGTCACCACCACTACGCACAAAACTTTACGCGGCCCGCGCGGCGCGCTCATCATGTGTAACGGTAACCCTTCGAATCCGCTGAAAAAGGCCGAGCGAACCAAGGAAAATCTGCCGACACTCATCGACCGCGCCATCATCCCTGGGTTGCAAGGCGGTCCGCACAATCATCAAACAGCCGCTATTGCCGTGGCGCTGCGCGAAGCATCCACACCGGCATTCAAAGCTTATGGCAAACAAATCGTAAAGAATGCCAAACGTCTGGCCGAAAAACTCATGGCTAAAGATTACCAGCTCGTAACCGGCGGAACCGACAATCACCTGCTGCTGGTTGACCTAACCAACAAAGGCGTGATAGGTTTCGATGCCGAAACAGCGCTGCACGATGCCGGCATTACCGTAAACAAGAACACCGTACCATATGATCCGCGCCCACCATTCAGCCCGAGCGGCATTCGCATGGGCACGCCGGCGCTGACCACCCGCGGGCTGAAAGAAACTGAAATGGACCAGGTTGCCGAGTGGATCGATGCCGCCATTACCAACCGCGACGACGATAAAAAACTCGCAAAATTACGTGAAGAAATCCGTGAATTCACCAAGGCATATCCGCTGCCCGGTGAAAAAGAAAACGCATGAAAACCGTTGCCGACCGGCATAAAGTTATCCCGGCCGTGTATGTTATTTTCCGTAATGGTAACAAAATTTTACTGCTGCGGCGCGCCAACACCGGCTATCACGACGGCGACTACAGCTTGCCGTCCGGCCACGTCGAGCCGAACGAGCCGGCTATCAAGGCGGCAGTGCGTGAAGCTAAAGAAGAAGTCGGAGTGGACATCGACTCGAAAGATTTACGACTCGTCCACACATTGCACCGCTACTCCGAAGATCCCACGCCGCACGAACGCATCGACTTATACTTCGAAGCGGCCAAGTGGCAAGGCCAGCCCAAAAACGCCGAGCCGCACAAATGCGACGAACTCCGCTGGGTGCCCGTCAACGACATTCCTACTAATATGACACCGGAAGTCCGTCAGGCGCTCGCCATGATCGCAAAAGGAATTACCTACAGCGACTTTGATTTCGCTTAAGGTAAAAGTTCCGGCTCTTGAACTAGTGTGATTCCGAATTTTTGCTGGACGGCGGCGATGACTTTGGCTTTGAATTTTTCAAGGTCGGCCGTGCGGTGGGCGTGTTCATTCACAAACACCAATGCTTGGGTAGGCCACGTGGCTATGCCCGTCTCGGCATCGTGAACCTCTTTGAATCCGGCCTGTTCGACCAACCACGCGGCCGGTATTTTGATACCGCCATCTTCCTGCGGCCAATGCGGCGCATCGGGATATTGGAATTGAATCTCGGCAAAGGTCGGTTCGTCCACGACCGGATTGGCGAAAAACGAGCCATTGTTGGCCACGACGTTCGGGTCCGGCAGTTTGCTGGAGCGGATCTTGATGACTGCTTCGCGAATCGTCTGCGGAGTGTAGTCCGTTATGCTATATTCGTTCAGGTAATTTTCCAGCGTTTTATAAAAGGGCGGCGATGGATTTCCTTTCATCAGATGCAAGGTAATGGCGGTGATGAAAAAGCGGCCTTTGTCCGGCCCGACCTTAAAGCGGCTGGTCCGGTAGCCGAACCCGCAATCTACGGCCGGAATCGTAGTGAACTGCTTGGCTTGGCGGTCAAACGCCTCCACGCTGACTAATGTCTGGGCGATTTCCTGGCCGTAGGCGCCGACATTCTGCACCGGCGTGGCGCCTGTCGTACCGGGAACCAGGCTTAAGGCTTCGATACCGGTCAGCCCGGCTTTCACCGTCCGCTCCACCACGCTGTCCCAAATTTCGCCGGCACCGACGGTGATGTAATGGTTCATGTCATCCTCGGCAAAATCTTCGTAGCGCATGATCCGATTCACGAGCACCAGCCCGTTAAAGCCCTCGTCGCGCCAATAAATATTGCTGCCAGATCCAATCATTATCACCGGCATCTGTTGCTGGTCGGCCCAGGCAAGCGCCGATTGCAATTCGGTGTGCTCCGTAATTTCGGCCAAATTCGCTGCCATGCCGCCAAGGTGCATCGTAGAAAAATCCGCCAGCGAAACATTATTAAGCACATGCATGTTGAAGTCAATTATAGCGTTATTGCCGCGTTTCTGCAGCCTATAATAACGGCTTGACCGGTTTGGCCTTGTTCCATAGCATTTCGAAAATTGCGCGCTGGCTTTCGACGAATTCAGTACCTTGAATTTCGAATCCGCTCATAACGTCATTCCGTAAATATACCTGCGCATAAATGTCGTTGTAAATAAATGTTTCGCCTTTTATCTCAATTCCGCCGGCGTCCAAAACGCGGATGTCTTCGAACTTCGTCCTTGATGCGGGCGTGCCGTAATCTGATCGCATTAATTTCAAAACTTCTTCTTTCGGATTGGTGATGACTCGTTCGCGGATACCCCTTTCCCGGGATGCGCTGACAAAATTGCGATAAAATTTGTCGCCCACGAAATGCCGCCTGCCCCAGGCACTATACACATAAACGATATTTGTCGCCTTCAGCGAGTTCCACATCAACTGCCGCGCACCCGAGACATCCTTGTAATAACGCACCTTCGTAACCGCCGCGGTGCCGGCGTCCGCCAGTAATTCAAGTTGAGACTCGAGCCCGTCGACAAGCGCCATCCGCTGCCGGCACAGAACTATTTTTTCGTCGAGACCATGGCGCAGCGACGCTATCGGGTATGGCCGGTATTTTTTAAAACTTTCATCAACGATTTCTTCTACCAGACCAAAATCCCGTAATCCTTTCAAACTTTCATATACCGATGTCCGGGGGATTCTCGTTCGCTCTGCAATCTCCTGTACCCGGAGTTCTTGCCGCGCCACCAATACCATGTATACCGAGGACTGGTTCCTGGAAAGCCCGAGCTTCTGAAGCGTGTCCCTGATTTCGGCGTGTGTCATTCGCCCCCGTTGACGACGGCCGGTGCCGTCAAATTTACGTTCACGATTCTGGCCCGCATACTGAAAGTATAACAGCATAAAACGATACATATGAAAAGACGTTTCGGACAAAAACTTACTTGAGAAACGGGGAATATGGTAAGCGTAAAAGCATTCAGGCAGCAACTTATGGAAACGACCGGTGTCCTAGACCCGGAAGGGGTACATCACGAGTTTGTCAGCGGTATGCACGGGCGAAAATTGGATTTCGAAGCTATACCGGATGGGAGCGATTTATTTGACGAATGGGCGGATGTCGTCGCACAAGAATTACGTTTCAGGTATGCCGGTGAACAGATTGGCAGAATGGTGCTTCTGGGTGTGGCGAACGGGACAAACCGTCTTGTCGTGCCGGTAGCAGAAAGGCTTGATGACGGCTCGATCGGTCTTGAGACGAGGAAAATCTCGCCCAAAGCAGTACGGCCAACCGAATCGTCAATTGAAGATATCCACCGCATTCAGCCCGAACTCGCGGTCGTGATTGAAGATGCCGCTACACAGGGCACGACAGCAGCGACGTGCGTGGTCGCGGCCAGACGGCTCGGTATCCGGAGAGTAGAAGTTATCAATACCTGGCAACGCCGGCCGAAACTCGAAAAACTGCTTGCAATCGGAGCCGTTTATCATTCAATCATTTTTGAACCCCTGCCAACACTTGAACCTGAAGCATGCGCCGCCGCGGGATACTGTGCCCAAGGTTGGGATTTGATTGATCATGGCGGCAATCAGACAATTTTAAAACACCGAAGCGAATTAACCCGCAGCGGAGAATACCATGCCTAAATCTGCCGGTGAAGTTACCATATTGGGTGAAACGGCGAGGATGGTCGGGGAAAACTTTCGCGATATCGGCGATGTTTGGCGGCACGAGGCGTTGAAAAAAAGCGCGGAATATCTACTGTATCTTGCCGGCGGCCGCCGCATCGGACGATCCGTGCTACGCCTTTTCGCTAACGGGCTTACGCTTGTCGAAGACTCTAAATTAGAGACAACATTTGCCGGCATGAAGTTGCGCGGTCCGACCGGACTTGCTGCCGGATGGGATAAGACTGGCAAAACTATCCTGGCATGGCAGCTGCTCGGCGCGAGCCATGCCACTATCGGCGGAATAACGTTATACGGCCAGAGCGGAAGACAAATGCCCAGGTTGCGGACGTTTGACAATAAAGTTGGCGACAGCGGGAAAAGTCGATCGTTAAACAGTTACGGATTCCCAGGCCCGCGCGCCGAAACGGTCGCGCGAAATATCGCCAGGCAATTAGATACCGGCTTAGTCGAAATCCCGGTCATCACGCAAGTTACCGTGAACAAGGAGATGTACGAAGCGGCAAACCGCCATTTGATTCCCGGTGTTGTCGCTGCGACCGTTGGTAAACTCAAGCCGGTATCTAACGCTATCGAGCTCGGATTCAGCTCGTTTAACACACCCGGCATGCGCAATGCGCAGGATGATGAGGAATTTACATTATCGGTAATTATGGCGGCAAAGGAAGCAGCCAGCGACGGCATACCGCTCGGGTATAAAGGTGACGGTGACGGCGGCGAACGGCGGCTGGATATGTATTGCCGGCTGGCCGAAAGAACCGGGCTTGATTTCCTATCGCTCATAAACACGACCGGCCTTAAACACATGAAAGCAAAATACGGAGCCGCCGGTTTGCCGGGCGGGCTGGGCGGCGCGGACCCGGAGTATCAGCAAATGGCTTTGGATGCGGTCGGATATGCATTCGATGCCGTCGGCGACCGAACGGATATTATGGGAATGGGCGGGATTAATGGCCCCGAACCAGCGGTAAAGATGCTGAGGGCAGGCGCCCGGGCAATCGGTGTCAACACCGCGGTCCGCCAACTTGGAGCGAATGTTATGGGGTTGATCGACACCGGAATCGCCGATTATCTTGACGTGCGACAACTAGATCGGATAATCGGTCTGGATAGTAAACGTGGCTTATCAGCCTAAAAGCTCGATCAAGACCAACGGAATCCATATAACCGGTAACTGCCGATTCTTGCAGAATCAAGACGAACGAGACTCGTCCTTGCAAATAAACACTAGCGTGATAGTATTCTCGTAATACCTTAAAGTAAGTTAGGTAATTGATTATGACACAATCAGTAAAGCTTGGGGCGGCAGAACGAATCATTTTAGCTGTTGATACTGCACAAGCTCGAGACGCCGACAGGCTTACCGGCATTGCGCAAGATTCGGGTGCCCGATATGTAAAATTTGGCTTGCAAGCTTTGTTCGCGCTTGGACTACGGGACTGCGCGGCTCTGGCCGAAGGACACGGTTTAGAATGGGTGGCCGACGCGAAGCTTCACGACATTCCAAAAACTGTCGCCAGCGCTGTGGACAACTTTGCAGATCTCGGCTACCCGCCTTTCGGTATCACCATACACACCTCTGCCGGCGAAGCGGCTATGAAATTAGCGCAGCAACGTGCCGGTACGATAAAAATGCTGGGGGTAACCGTATTAACTTCAATACAAAACGGGGAATCCTTGCGAATATTCAGGGCTTCAGCCCAAACAAAGGCTTTGGAGCTGGCGTATGACGCGGCACGCGCCGGGCTTAAGGGCGTCGTTGCCTCACCGCTCGAAATAGGTGCGATCAAATCTGATGATCAAACTCAGCATCTCTTTGCCATGATTCCAAGTACGCGATCATTTGGCGTATCGCACGGAGATCAAGAGCGTGTCGCCACACCAGGGGAAGCCATTCGCAACGGTGCCGACTTGCTGGTTATCGGCCGCCAAATTACTGGCGCTGAAAACCCGACCGTAGCCTACGCAAGTCTAGTCAGTGAAATAGATGATGCACTTGCACTAGGCCCACTTGCATAGCCGGCTGCATGGCGGTAATATGGAGGCACGTTGTATTATGAGTGATCAAAAGAATTCGAAAGAACGACCATATCAATTACTAGGTTCGCGCCTTCGTAAAATGCGCCAAAATTCGCAAGAAAGCCCTGATGAAGTTTCCGGCGCTGTCGAAATAGACGTTGACACATTGAAGCGTTTTGAATATGGCGCTGAACTGCCGAGCGAAGATATCTTGATGTTGCTTATAAATCACTTCGGCCTGTGCGACGACGAGGCGGTGAGCCTGTGGGAATTAGCCGGCTACGATCAATTCGACGGATTATGCGAGGAACATGCCCGGCAAGCGCGCGATGAACCGCGCATGACAAAGCAGCCGGTCGTCGTGTTGGCGCTTGACGCGAGGGTAGTATATTCAAATGGCGCCGAAGTGGTCGCCGATAAGAATGGGGTAGTGCTAAGTTTTTCCCAGTTCACCGACACCAACCAAGGTCCGGTCGCGGTTGCCCGGGTCGGCATGAGTTACGATCAGGCCGATTGCGTGTTAAAAACCCTCCAGCAGGCGTTGCTTAGGGGAAAATACGCTGCAGGGCCTAAAGGGCTTCCATCACCCCGCACATCTACATCTACCGACAAAAAATCGAAGCGGCGCGAAAACGACGTTTAAGTTGCTTCAGGGAGTTAGCCCATGCAAAACGATGACGTTATCGTGGTGACGACCAATGATCTGCCAGGTTACGAAGTGGTCGAGATATACGGCGAAGTATTCGGGCTCATCGTGCGCAGCCGGAACATGTTCAGTAATTTTGGCGCTTCATTTCGCACCATTTTCGGCGGCGAAGTCCGCGGCTATACGAAACTACTTGCCGATAGCCGCGAACAGGCACTCAGCCGTTTGCGAGACGAAGCCCGCAACCATGGCGCAAACGCCGTACTGATGATGAGATTTGACAGCGGGGACATCGGTAATGTGATGAACGAGGTCGCTGCGTACGGCACAGCAGTGCGGGTTCAGAAAAAAGCCAACACATAGTCGATCGGCCATTCCGCTTACCGCAAAGGGGGTTCGAATTAACGGTAAATTACAGGGGAAAATCCTGGCGTTTTGCACTATCATGACGCTGGCAATTTTGACCATTACACATCAGGCAGCCGCATTTCCAAGCATATACCCGCCGGGCGGCACGGGCATCGACGTGTCATGGCCACCGTCAAACTGCAACACGACACCGCCGCCGCAGGCAGATTTCGGTATTGTCGGCGTGACGGGTGGATTGAATTTTACCCAAAACCCCTGCCTGTTCAGTGAGGCCCATTGGTTTGATCATCTATCTTTATATATGAATACCGGCTACCCGGAATTACGGGTGGCGCAGAAATTCGCGCAGACTCCGAAACCCTGCTCATCCGGCGACAATCAATGCGTTGCCTACGATTACGGCTTCAATGCGGCAGAGTACGCAATACTGTACGCTGCCAGCCAGGGCGTACACGCCACGGTCTGGTGGCTGGACGTTGAAACTGAAAACAGTTGGTCGCCCAACCATACCTACAATCGCGAATCAATTCAGGGTGCCATAGACGCCATCAAACAGGAGACTATCCTGCCAACTATCGGTATCTATTCCACGCCGATGCAATGGCGCATCATAACCGGCGATTGGCGCAATTACCTTCCCAACTGGGTAGGCACAGGCAGCTCCAAGCGAAATATCGCGCTGGCAGCATGTAAAACGAGCGATTTTACGCTCGGAGGAACATGGCTGGCCCAGTACGTTCTCGAATTAGACCACGACGTTGTTTGCCAAAATTAAATTATAGTAGCGTAATATTGACTTATAGAAAAGTTTATGCTATATTGTGATTTAAATACAGCCCATCGGGGCGTAAACGGAGTTTGGAATAAAATGGATACAGAACCAAGCATGAGTGTGTTTTACGACCGATTGCAACCGCAGGAGCGGCTCGTTCCTGCACCGTTGCAAGACGCACCCCAGCCAGCGGTACAAGAAGGCGTTGTTGTCCGCAGGACAGCTTCCGGACGGATTACCAGGCGCAAAACCGGCGGCCCGGGACCCGGCGGCATGTCGTACTTCCCGGAACGTTACGCACGTATGCTGGTCATTATCCCTGCCCATGATGAAGAAGAGGTGATTATTGACACTCTGCAGCAGATCGTACGCCAATCGCGCAAACCTGAAAAAATCGTCGTTGTGGCCGATAACTGTAGCGATGATACCGAGAAACTGGTGCGCAAATTTATGCGCAAGCACCCGGAAGTCGAACTGATGTCCACCCGTAACAATTCGGAACGCAAAGTCGGCGCGCTAAACCAGGCCTGGCTGCTTTACTCTTCGGGCTATGACTTAGTGGCTACCATCGATGCTGACACGGTGTTGTGGCAAGATGTGCTCACTGAGCTCGAGGAAGAGCTTGTACCGCGCACACGTTGTGCCGGTATTATGGCAAAATTCACTTTCGACCAAGATTGGGTACCACCGCACTTGCGCCGCAGCAAAGAACCTTCTCGCGGCCAAGAAGAAGAACGCGAGAATACCAAAATGCCGTGGACGGCCCGGCAGCTGGTACGCGCTCAACGCATGGAATTTGCCGCACAAACACTTGATTTCTTACGCCATGGCAGACAGTCGTACGTGTTAGGCGGCCAGGCAACACTTTTCCGCCAGGACGCGTTACTCAAAGCCGCTTACTACAACAACGGCTACGGTCCATGGAATGCCGATACGGATGTAGAAGACATGGAGCTTACCTGGCGCTTTCAGCATCTGAACCTCGAAACATTGGTCAGCCAATCTGCCAGGGCATACGCCGGCGCCATGTACAACACAAAGTCGTTGTGGGCACAACGCCGTAAGTGGGACGAAGGCATGATCCGATTGCTGATGCAGTACAAATTGCATAAAAACACTTATTACCCCTGGCTTCGACAAATTAAAATGGCACTCGACTTGTTTGTGCGCGTCATGTTCGTGCTGATGCTTACCGTATCTATCGCGCTGCATTCGTTCGTGTGGTCATGGCTTTGGCTGATCCCGTCAATTTTGTCGGTTCTGATTAACGTCAAGCTGTTCTTTAAAATGCCGAAGCGCACACTGGCTGACTTTTTCTTCGCAGTGACCTATTTCCCCACCGAAGTTTACCTGTGGTTCCGGTTGGCTGGTTTTGTTGCCAGCTGGGGCACGGCGCTGATGGGTACTAAAAAAGATAACTGGGCCGGTCAAAAAGCAGCTGAACGCGGTTCCGGCGCCAATTCGGCAGGCACCGTGATACTTGGCAGTTTGTTAGTAACCCTTATCATCATGGTTATCGGGCTGAGTGTGATGCCGCGTCATATGGCCGACCAGACGGTAGCCGTCGGCTGGGTCCTGATGCGCACCTTGACTATCGCGCTGTGCGTACAGATGACTCTCAAACTGGTGTACATGCTGGTGCGCGACCGTCGATTCCAAGCTTAAGTCGATTCTAGTTCTCGTAATCTGTTTAAATCTAGCGGCACCACAGCCACTTTAGTTAGACTTTCTACAACTAGTTCACGCGAATC
Organism: uncultured Candidatus Saccharibacteria bacterium; assembly: GCA_963742655.1. Lineage (GTDB taxonomy): Bacteria > Patescibacteriota > Saccharimonadia > Saccharimonadales > UBA4665 > JAICLK01. The sequence goes on along the minus strand of CAVUMM010000005.1, from coordinate 583,287 downwards.
TACTACCCTGCCAGGGCAATCGTTTCTCCCGCCTTCGCACCCGACAGTTATATGGTAGCCAGTTTTATTTTCACTTGCTCCAGGCTGTATAGTCATATTCCACGTGCAGAAACCGAATCCGGCACATCTTACCTGACGGGCCTCTGCCACCATGACATGATGCAGGATGTCGCGCCCATCCGAGGTCTGTAAGTCTTCCGGGTTTGGCATGTCGCTATCAGCCACAAATACTGTTTCCCTGCAGGCCGGTAAATTTTCTGACATCGTAAACTACTTAGGAGTTTTTTTTGGACGACGGCTCGGCCACCAAATTGCATAACCGAGCATCGCCGATACGCTCGGTATCAAAAACGGCGCGATAACGAATGCCGAAAGTATCACGCCAATGGCGATAGCCGTACCCATTTGGGTCAGGAAACTGATGTTCGCAAGCAGAAGCGACCCGAACGTTGCCGCCAGGATCAAACCGGCCGAAGCAACGGTGGCACTGCTATGTTCAACTGTCAAATCGGCCGCTTTGCGCGGCTTGCGGCCAGCCTTTATTTCTTCGCGCAAACGGGTAATAGTCAGGATGTTGTAGTCGGTTCCTATAGCTACGACAAAGATATACATGAACAACGGGATGAAGAATATCAGTCCCGGATCACTCCCCAGATGCAGGAATATTAGCGTAGTCGCGCCAAGCGTCGCCAGATAACCGATTCCCACGGCGATCAACAAGAATAGCGGCGCAACCAAACTTCGCAACAGTACTGCCAGTATAACAAGGATGAACACCGCCGCAATCGGGAATAAGACGCGCAAATCACGTGCCGTCACCGCTTGGATATCGGCAAATATCGATGATGTGCCGCCCACATACACATGGTCGCCGCCAATGTTTACGCTATGCGCGGCGTCTCGAATCGGGCCGGCAATATTCGCGATCGCCTTGCCGCTGTATGGATTGTCTTTCAATATGACCGGCACGACCGCTACTTTCCCGCTTGGCGCGATGGTCGCAGGCAGTACCAAGGCCACGCCAGCCGTGTGCATGAGTTTTTGTTTTAGCGGTACAAGGCTCTGCTGCGATAGCTTAGCATTACCGCTTACGTAAATTTGTGCCGGATCGGTCTCTCCCGGGGGGAACGCCGCAAGCAAGTCATTGTAACCGGCGGCTGATTCAGTGCCCGCCGGCGGCTTGCTGAACGAGCTGAAGTCGGATTTATATCCAAGTGCAAAGGCGCTCAGGATAACGAGAAACAACGTGACACAACCAGCCACCGCAATCGGATGGCGGGCAATCGTGCCGCCGATTTTCTTTGAAACTGTCGGTTTGAGCGATTTGCTTTTCCAGGCTTTGCTGGGCCAGAAAACCTTCTGCCCGACAATTCCCACCAACGCCGGCACGAGCGTCAGGGCCGCCAGCATCATAACTGCCACACAAATCACCAGCCCCGGGGCCATGGAGGAAAAAATACCGAAACTCGCAAAAAATAACGCCGCGAATGACGTAAGCACCACAAGCGCCGCCGATAAAATTGCCAGACCCGCACGACTCAGCGCGAACGCCGCCGCGCCGCGAGTGTGGTCACCGTCGCGCAACCGCTCGCGGTACCGGAACAACAGGAACAAAATGTAATCAGTACCGATGCCGAACAGCACGACAGTAAATATAACGCTCAGCTGTTGATTAACCTTGAAATCAAACAACGTGGCCGCATCAGCTATCAAAGAACTGGCGATCACATCCACCACGCCAACTGCCAGAATCGGCAATAAGCCGGCAAACGGGCTGCGGAAAATCAGCGCCGGTAACACCAGTACCAGCAGCAAGGTGCCCATACTAACAATCTTGAGCGCCCGATTTGACGCGTCCTGCGTATCAAAACTAATCGCCTCTTGGCCGGTAACATTAGCATCGAGGCTGGAACCATGCAATTGCGCGTGCAGACTATCCCGCACACCTTTGACGGCATTGATGGTCGATGTGTCATCCGGATTGCCGCTGTAAACGACCGTCGCAAGCATCACCTTGCGATTCGGCGCCAGCTGCTGCGGACTAGTGTTCACAACCGCTACATGTTTCAGGTGCTTGGAGTTTAACTGGCTGACGATCTGTTGTATTTTCATCAAATCAGTAGTATTTAAAGTCTGTCCGGATTTGCTTTTGAACACGACCAGATCACTGGCACTTTGGGAATGTGGCGACACTTTGCCTGCCACGCCAATTGCTTTGATTGATTCATACTTTTTCGGGATAAAACTGTTTTGGTCGTTGCTCTCAACGCTGCCCAAACTCGGCGACAGGCTGACGATTAACACCGCAGCAATCAGCCAAAATGCCAATACCCACCAACGCTTTTTGACAATAAAATCAGCGAACTTCTGCATAGTAAGAACCCCTTCTATCAATCTCTCAAATTCGGCAGTCCAGACGAAACCGCCCAAAAACTGACTACTATTATTAGCATACTAGAATTGTGTGCTCGTGCGAAACAATTCGTGAATAAGCCCTGTCACATACACACAATTTAAAATTGATGAAAAAGCCTAGCCCGGAACACTCGAGAAATGTACGTCTTCTTGGCCACTTGCTTCTACTGGGCGGCGTCTTAAAGTATATTCACCCGTATCCCCGCTCGAAGCATCCATGAAATCATGGATAGCATGCCTGGCAACGAGCGGAAAACGTACATATCCTCGTCCGTCATCGAAACGCTCCAAAACATGCTGTACTAACGGGGCATAATCATCCGGAAAGTCTCCTTCGATTGACGGCGTTCTAAGCCTGCCATCATAAGATGCGGCGACGATCTGACGCGCCGCAGTATATACGATTCCTAATTTAGGGTGTTCGGCCAGCCTCACCGGGCTGAGCGTTCTGATCTGCTCACCAAGCTGAGCGATTACATATTCCCGCGCTTCGGGCGCCCTGCAATCTCCGCGCAATATCGCAAACCGGCAGAGCGACGCGGCGTGCTTTACCATCATACTCGGAGGCGCAGCATCCGGTTCTTGCGCTGTATCGAACGCCCACGCGATTGCGCCAGGGAAATCCGCCCTAGGAAACTCATTCAATGCGCATACATCTCCACATGGACCGGTTGGAAGTGCATCGGGCACATTTTCACTCATAGGACGTAATTATTAAATAATAATTATAATCTGGCAAGCTCCGGGCTTTACTAAAGGCGTATACTACATTGATGAGCGAAACATCCGTGATACACTCTGCTCCCGACGAAGCAGCCGTGGCCTCGGAACAACTAGAACTGAGTATTACCGACGCGTTGCACGCAGCATTTGAATTAGATGAGCAAGCAAAGGTGCTGGAATGGGATGCATTCAACCGTGTTGATTTTGATCGCTACGGCAGGCTACTTGGCCGTGTGCTGGTTGTTAGCTGCATCCTGCAATTACCCGGAAAAAAGTGGACCGGTGCCGAGTGAATTCACAATTGGCGACAGAAAAAGACCCCTGCCGGAAGAAGTTGTCGCAGTACTTAGCGGACGGGCTGCTGCTAATGAAAACAAAGGCAGGCGCAGAGTAGGTCAGGATTTTACACGGACAATCAATCACCCAGTCCCCGGGTGGCAGTTGGAAACATCGGACAGTGCAGCCATGTCACAAAGTGAAGATTAAAATCTTGAAGGACCCTGCGTGCCGCGCCTGCCCGGGGCCGGCAATACGGATCTTTGCCGCCGACCAGTTGCGAAAGTTCTCTTATAGATATAGTCGCAGGTATCGCCCATGACCAGATGCCCGAATAGAGCCATCACAATCATACCGGCCGTGCGTGAATTTTCCGACGAAAATCCTCCGGTCTCGCTGCCAAATAGCGCGCGGACGGCTGGCTGATCCTCACTGGTATACATTTCTTTAAAATCGTTTTCAAGCAATCCCGGTCGTAGCAATGCGAGCGCGGCATAACGTTTTGCAATCGCCGCATCGGGTAATTGCGGCAACCCTTCATTACCTGCGGCTACCCGCAACAAAAAGAAGCACGAGGCGAAACCCGCACCGCGCTGCAACGGCGGCAGTTTACCTTCGCCAAGCTGCGGTGCCTGGATGACATCGATAAGTATTTGGCGAATGGCATGATGGCCCATACTCAACATAACTTCTTCTTCGCGACCCACTATTTCAACAGGCCTTACACACAAACTGTCGCCTTTTGCCATGCTGAACACTCTGGTGATCAAGTGCTGATCGAAATCTAGTATCGGGGTTAACCCGACGAACTCCGACTCCACTTGAGCTATCTGTGACATCTTAACTTACCGCTTCGAACTATTACTCACTACTGTAAACTAAAATGTTTGTTGCTGCAATCTTTCAAGATATCTTGGCAACGGAGCCAAAGTTATTATGCGAAATTTCACACTTAACTTTGGGCATTTAGGATAAAATAGTAAGTTCGTATGGAGTTTGGAGTAAATACATTGCGTGCGTCCGAATATTTGCCGCCTGAATACGATGGCGGAAATATTCCTGGTATCGACCCGCGGCTAGCGGAAGCCCTGGACGATCCGCTGTTGCAGGTCATGAAGTTGCATGATCCGAATCATGAATTAGATCCCGATTACAGTTTGCTCGATGACTGCGCTCACACGGCAAGCGATTTACGAGACTTATATAAAGACCTGGCTAAATTTCCGGACGATTTCTTGCCAAAACTTTATGGACGTGAGCTTCAATATATGGCACTTGGCATATCCGGGTTGCGCAATCTTTTGGCGCTTAACGCCCAAGCTGGGAATACAGTTAGGATTGTCAGGGTTCTGTGGGATTTCGACCGATCGCAAATAGCCGTAGCAGATACCCCGAAAGGCGACATGTACCATCTGCCCCGGCCAGGCTGGGCACACTTGGTCAGGAGGATGGAATCCGAAGCGAGCCCGGCTATCCTGGAAAACGGCGCACTGTCTGACCGGCCGCAAAAATTCGATGCCGATCAAACGACAAATGATTCCGGTCACGGACTCGTGGAGTACGCGGCCGGATTATTCGCGCAAGCCGGCATACTTAGATTCCTGGAACCTTCTCTCGTCATAAGCAGCACTGATGGACCTGCAGCCGAGGCACTCAGACCCCACCTTCAGTCGGGTATGAGACGGCGACTAAGGCGTCTGCCGCTATTGAGTCAACTCCAAATTGAATCCGGCCAGTTCAACGCAATCGATGCAATCGTGCGATCGGGGGCTCATCGGGAACAAAAAACTCGAATATCACTCAAAAGTGGGCATAGTGGCACAAGAAGCAAAACGTGCTCCGTTGGATGTAGTCTATTTGGCGCTTGATGATTTAGAAAGCATCCAGCTAATACATTCTTCCCGAGCAGTTGGTGTGCATATCCCGATTGATTTACAGCCACTTCTGCCGGACGAAGAGAATGTTGCCCGAACTTCTGGCGGACGAAGAGATGTTGCCAGAACTTCTGGCGTGAGATTGCTAAGCTTTCGGTTTAGTTCAGTACCGCGCGGATGTTGCCCTTTGCATCGTAGCAGCTTATATCACCCGAGCCCTTCGCTCCGACTATTGACGCGCGTGTAAGTATCATTGACTATGGCTAATTAAGCGTTGATCAGGTTGACTTGGACGTTGAACGCGCCGAACAGGAAAACTCCGTCACTATACGGGGCGGCGAGTGGTGGTATTGGTGCTGCCTGCATGGCAATCCGCACATCGCCGATGCCGTATTGCAAGCCATTTCACAAATTTATAACAGCGGATTGAAGCCGAAAAAAAAGAGGCTTCAATTTCACTAGGATACTAGTATAATAGTAATATAATGATAGCTTTCCGCTTAAACACGCACTCAGGAGTACCGCCGTATCTTCAAATAGTTCAGCAAGTAAAACAATCTCTTCAAGTCGGCATTATCCAGCCCGGCGACCAGCTTCCGACCGTCAAAGAAGTAGTCGAGCGTATTGCCATCAATCCCAATACGGTTGCTAAAGCTTATCGTGAATTGGAAATGCTCGGGTTGGTCGAAGGCCGTACGGGCAGCGGCACATTCGTAAAACAGCGGCCGGCCGGGCCATCACCCGAAGTGCAAGAAGCTTTGGGAATTGACCTGGCTGGCTGGGTGGCAAAAGCCCGCAAGGCCGGACTGGACGATGAGGCGATAGAAGCATTATTAAGAATCGCATTACATAAGAGCCAGTAAGAAATCAAGGAGGGTACCATGCGACAAGCGGCAATACAAACTAAGGGGCTCGGCAAACGCTATGGATCGTTCTGGGCACTCGAAAATTGTTCCATAACCGTGCCAGCTGGCAGCGTATCGGCGCTGGTGGGGCCGAACGGCGCCGGCAAGTCAACCCTGCTCAAACTATTGACGGGCCTAAGCAGTGCCAGCAGCGGCGAGGGTGAAGTGCTGGGTAAAGCACCGGCACAGCACGAAGATTTTTTATGCGACATCGGCTACCTGGCGCAGGAAATCCCATTATACAAAGGGCTGAATGCTGAGGATCACATACAGATGGGCAAGCACCTGAACAAACGCTGGGACTCCGCGTTTATCCGCGACCGGCTAAAGCGACTAGAGATCCCGTTGACACGTGCCCGGTGCCGGTAAATTGTCCGGCGGGCAGCGCGCCCAGGTTGCTTTGGCGTTAGCGCTTGCGAAGAAGCCGAAACTACTCTTGCTGGATGAACCGGTGGCTGCGCTCGATCCCCTAGCCCGCCACGATTTCCTAAGTTCCCTCACCCAGGCCGTGGCTGACGGAGGACTGACGGTCGTTATGTCATCCCACCTATTGGCTGATTTGGAACGCGTAAGCGACTACGTGATAGTGCTGGCATCCGGCAGGACGCAGCTATGCGACGACTATCGAGACTGTGCTGGCTTCACACAAATTACTGGTAGGCCCGCGCGAGCACGCCAAGTCTCTGGGCGAAGGCGTGCATGTGATTCACGAAACACATACCGCCAAGCAATCCACATTACTTGTGCGCGTAGACAAGGACGCGAAATTGCCGCGCACTGGCAGCATCACGAGCCGAATATAGAAGAGATAATTCTGGCGTACATGGGCCAAGCCAAGGAAGGGGGCGCACGATGAACTGGTTCGTCTGGCGACAACACCGCAAACAATTTTTAGTCATGGGTATACTGCTAGTACTGTACGCAGCTCTCATTATTCCGACCGGTTTGCACTTTTGGCATTCTTACCAGAATGACCTAACAGCTTGCGCCCAAAATCCGGCCACGCCAACCTGCAGTGATTTGGCTGACAGCTTATTCAAATCAACCATTGACCAAATCTTACTCCAACTAGAACCGGTTGCCATTTTATTCCTGCCTATAACCCTGGGCATGTTCTGGGGCGCGCCGCTTCTGGCTAAGGAATATACTGAAGGCACGAACAGCTTAGCCTGGACTCAGAGCGTGTCCCGCCGCAAGTGGCTGACCGTTAAGCTGATCTGGATATTGGTTGCTACGGCAGTCTTTGTTGGGGCATTCGCAGCGCTTAGTACCTGGTGGTCTAATATGCCAAATGCCTTGAACGTGAACCGGTTTAATTTCGTGTTTTTCGCTAGCCAAGGCATTGTACCTGTTGCTTACGGAGTGTTTGCTGTCGCTAGCGGTGTTATGTTTGGTGCATGGTTCAGGAAGACCATGGTTGCTGTCGGTTTAGTACTAGGTCTTTTTATTGTGCTAGTACTGATTACGATTCCCAATTTCGTGAGGCCACATTACGCTACTCCGGTAACGGTCACGGCGCCAATGGGGCCAGACCTAATTGGAAGTAAGATACCAGACGGTGCAAACTGGGTACTGGGTAAAGATACTTTGGATAAAAATGGCAAATCAATTACTGACGTTTTCACCTCAGCACCGCAGCAATGCCAAAAACTCATACAACAGATGCAAGTAAGTAATGACCACGGCGGTATCCGAATTAAAGCCACATCTGGTGGTGGCGACCCGATAGATGCTTGCCTGAATGCAGCCGGTTGGCATGAAACAGCCAAGTTCCAACCAAGTTACCGTTACTGGGATTTCCAACGCATCGAAGCCGGCATTTACCTCGGCATGGCCGCATTAGCCATCGGCGCAACTTACTGGTTCGTACTCAAACGCGACGCCTAAAATTAATAGCAACGCGAGATCCTAACAAGCATATGATTACTTTGGTACCTATTCAATAGCACTTTCGTGGTACCCCGGGTGCAATTTCGTTCGAACAACTTTTGGCATGGATTGATCACTTGAAGAAAGTTCTTGCTGAAATTGATGAACGTCTATGGGTATACAACACGAGCCCGGCTTACATCGATTTGCTGCAAGGTAATCGTGTCATGGATCGCTATCAATGGTGCTATGTTGCGAAAAAATCAGTAACAGAGTCCGTAGTCAGGTTTGATTTTTCGCCTGTGTTGAGGGCACCAGTATCTATGGTGCAGAACGAAGCTACTTTACTTGTATGCGTATCATACTTTTTAGTCACAGGTACTTTGTTGCAAATATGAGCTTACCGAACGCTTAAACCTTGTCTTTGAATACATCTTCAGAGTAGTTTACGAGCCAGTTAACTGCGAAAAATTACCTACTATGCATAGTAGGTAAAACGGTTGTATTTAACAGGGTAATTTTTCATTTATTACTCTCTCTTACTATATACTTACGTATAGGAGAGTGTCGAAATGATAGCGACCGAAAAAACAGCAAAGCTCACAAAACAACAGAAGCTAATTCTATGGATTTAATTAGTGTAGGGCTGGAAGAAGTGATTACCAGCGATCTATTGTATAGATCCGTTAACCGTTAGAACGGATAATTTTGTGTGACTTTACTCTTGAAAATGCTTATCAATAGTGATTATTTCTCGGAAATCGTTTGTCTCGGCACACGCAGCCTGTAAGCAATCCTCGAAATCTTTCCCGTCATACCGTTTGTTTGCGAGCGCAATAGCATCTTCGAAAAGAGGTAGCACGGAAAGTACCGATAGTATATCGACTATATTTACAGACGAAAGCTTATGGCGCTCTGCCATATACCAAATAATGTGAAGCGTCAAATCGCTAATCGCATACTCTTTGGTTGGATCACTAAGTAATTGCTCGCACTTATACGATAACCTGCGGTTGAACAAAATCTCGAGCAGCATGTTCGCGTCAATTAACGAGCGTCTCATTACTTATATTGCTCATCCAGTGCTTGGTTGTAAATTTCTTTCGTGTCGAGATTGTCACTTACCTTATCCTTATTACTCTCAAAAAACTTCCAATTTCGATCAAGCATCGCCGCGACGCTTGCACCATTACTAGTTCGTATTTCCTTAGCGGGCTTTAACACGCCAATTATCTCAGAATGACGAATAATTACTATTTCCTCCCCTTGCTGCAGCCTGTCAAGATATTCGCTGAGATTCTCTCTGAGCTTTTTTGCCGTTGTAGTTGTCATTATAGTGTACCTTTTAATTACTTTTTTTGTGTACACCTAAAGCGCACTAACTGTCAACTGACATGCAACAATAGACATGCGAAGAGGCGAAAACAACCTCTTGTGATTCGAACACAAATTTCAGAGGTAAACCGGAGTAATTTTTTGCAACCGTCCTATCTGCCCTCTGTTAATCGTACCTGGTACCCCGGGTGCAGTTTCTTTCGAACACCTTTTGGCTTGGCTAGACCATTTGATGAGAGCGGTGAGTGATTGCGAAAGTTAGCATAGGCTATAGCGCAAGAACAACTGCTAAACCATCGTCAATTTGTTGCATCATAGCTCTATCCAGGGTCGCAATTGGATCTTTCAGAGAATTTTTATCGATAGTGCTGAGCTGCGAAACGTTGACGACAGAATTCTTCGGTAGTCCCGATTTAGTTTTGGAAAGCATGACATTTCCGGGCGCATCTACTAATCGAAGGTTTGAGGTTATTGCTACGATTACTACGGTAGCCAATTTACTTCGATTAAAACTGTCAGCCTGTACAATCAGTACTGGCCTTGTAAAGCCTGGCTCTGAACCAACGGGATATGGTAATTCAGCCCACCATATCTGCCCGCGAGCTACCATGGGTTATTCTTAATCATAGATTGTGTCTGGAGATGGTTCAGGACAGGATCAAGCTCAGAAGATTCAGAATCATACACAGTATTCAGCTTAGCGGTAACATCATCATCCTGGTGCTTTTCTACGTAGTCTTGGACGGCTTTGGCGTATACCTCGCTACGAGATTTTCCAAGTCGCCGCGCTAACTTCTCGGCTGAGTTAAACACTTTATCCGGTATTGATACTGCTGTCTTCATATGTACAAGTATAACTAAAGTTATACCTTAATGTCAACGTGATTGCTTAAGAATCACCCCGATACGATTCGAACTTAATTTCCAGAGGTGGGGCAGAACTTTGATTAGTCACTGCCCATTATCTCCCCTGTTAGTCCTACCTGGTACGCCCGATAGGATTCGAACCTACGACCTTTGGTTCCGGAAACCAACGCTCTATCCAGCTGAGCTACGGGCGCTCGTCTAACCCCATAAAATTTAACAATTTTATGGGGACCCCGACTCGAAGCGTACGAGCATGTCTCGTTTTGCCGCAGGAGCGGCAAAAGCTTCGACTTCACTCTACGCTTCTCCTTTCAAAACTGCATTCAGTCGCTAACGCTCCTTGGATTGCAGTTTTGTGTGCGCGTTCGCGCACGTATCGTGTATGTAGAAGGGTAGCAAATGATTGGATATTGTGCCAGCTGGGATTGGCGCAAAAATACACATCTTCTGTGTCGTTTCGCAATCTTCCGGCGTATAATCCCTGGCATGAATGGGGTGCGATTGGTAGGGATTCTGAATGTTACGCCGGATAGTTTTAGCGGCGACGGCATTCATGACTCGGCCAAAAGTGCGGCTACACAAGCCGCCGAAATGTTCGCGAACGGGGCGGATTATGTTGACGTCGGCGCCGAAGCCACGAATCCCTGGGCTAAGCCGATTAGCGCGGAGGAGGAGTGGGCACGGCTCGAGCCAGTATTGTCATTACTCATGCCGGAGTACCCGGGTAAACTATCAATCGATACACATCACCCGGAAACCATCGCCAAAATTGCAGCGCTGTTTGGTACCGACTTCATCGCCAATGATGTGACGGGCATGAATAATCCAAAAATGCGTGAAATGGTGGCATCGCATAATCTGATGTGTATCATCAGCCATTTACCGCCGAAATTCGGCACCGACATTCATAAAGCTCACGCCAATGCCGAGTTAGACAGCATGGAAGAAGTGTTGGAAACACTCGTGCGCCGAATTGATGGATTACTGAAACTGGGTTTGGGTTTGGAAAAAATAATTCTTGATCCTGGCATCGGTTTCGGCAAGACCATGCGATTGAATTGGGATCTGTTGCAATTTCCCGCAGCAGCACGTGACAGCGGCATCGAAAACCCCGTATTAATCGGCTATTCTCACAAACGATTTCTTGGCGAGAATCGTTTCGACGTCAAACCGAATCTCGAAGCGGGCCGCTTAGCCATCGATTCCGGAGCCGCATTTTTGCGGATTCATGATGTCGCACCGCACTATACGCTCGCCTACGGTGATCGTTCGATCCTTGGTATTGCCTAATCCAGGGGATTAACGGCAAACGAATGCATTTAAAACGTATATACAACGCGTTCATCTATCCAGGCTGCTATAATCCGTACCGTACTTACCATAAATTTAATGAGCAAAGGGTTTCTTCCATGACGATTACGATTTGCGGTTCATTAAAATTTCACGAGCAGATGCTCGACATCCAAAAAAAGCTTGAAGCGATGGGCCACACGGTTTTGATGCCGGTCAAAGCTCCGGGTGTCGATTACTGGGCAGCCGATGGCGCGGAACGGGTCAAAGCCAAGAAAGGCCTGGAGCTCATCAGTGAACATTTCCGAAAAATCGACCAATCCGATGCGGTGCTCGTCGTCAATATTACGAAGGGCGATATCGAAAACTACATCGGCGCCAACACGTTCCTGGAGCTTGGCTACGCCCACGACAAGCACATAAAGATTTACCTGCTCAATCCGATTCCGGACCAACCCTACATTTACGACGAAATGCTCACCTTTGACACCACCGTCCTGAACGGCGACTTGGCTAAATTGCCTAGTTAAATTCAGGCCATCTTAGCTGCGTAAAATTTCATCTTCAGAAATTAGCAGAGCGATCCCCAAATCAGTAGCAATGCCGAAATACGGGCTTGCTTCTAATTTCGCCAGCAGCTCGCGAAGACTTACGAAAGAAGCTTTTGCGTGGTCTTGATCCAGCTTGCCGTATTCGATCACATCGACTTCTGCTATAAAACAGAGTGACGTTGATTCAACCCCGGGTGTGTCATCCGCAAAACTAAATACTACGCGAGTTTCCTCTGCGAGCTTTCTGAAAGAGTTGAGGACAAGGTTATTTTCATACAGGAATTTTGCTAATTGGATCGATAGCTGTTTGCCGGTATCGAAGTCAAATCTTAAAATGCGGCAAAAATCTTCCTCGTGTTTTTCCGTGGATGTATAAATAAGATATTTCTTAGAAACCGAATCCCTGACAATCAGTTCCGCATGAACAGAGTCGGTATCGAAATCATGGATGAAATCTTTTTTCATAGCAGATGCAACTATACCATACGCGCGGCATCGAATTGGCGCAAAGCTCGTCAGATATAGGCGTGCTTGAGTAGTTCTGAAGCGGACTTACAAGATGCAATATTTTTAAGGGTTGGCGTTCTTGACATACACTGCACCGCCGGTATCACACGTAGGAATAATCTTATTTGAAATATGGTATTGATTTACCGTACTGCAGAGCGGCCAGTAATAGCCCTCATCGGCCTTAATTTGCTGCCAATCTTTATTATTATTAGAAGCATATAAGTTAATGTTTGCGCCGGCACCCCAATAACCCGTCACTTGGCAGCTCGTGGCCAAAGCCACAGTTGAACCGTTAGCCCCTACTACCGACAAATTTAGCTGGCTGCCATACCGCCCGACGTCTTTCGCGCACTTGTTATTCATAGATCCCAGCTTGCCTTTTAAATAACTTTGGAAGCTGGCAGGCGCTTTGTTAAGGTTTAAAACCTTATCGTCTAATGTCAGTTTCTGATGAAAAATATTCAGGTGGAAATAGTTCGTTTGATGCAACAAGCCGCTGATACCCTCGAGGTTTGGCGATACGTCACCCGGTACCACCAGCGGAGATGGCGATAATTTTACGCTTTTGCCGGTTGCAAGATCATAAATCGCGCTTCCGTTCAGCCCGCTCAAAACGATTTTAGTCGAACTAAGCGGTGAGATATTCGGGGTGTCTTCTGCATGAATATTAGAGTTAAGAACAGTTGTATTGGGCTGCTTGCCATTAAGCAGATCACCGACCGAAATATATGAAACCGACTTAACTCCGGTAGTGTAGCCCTGGGAAGATTGCGTTTTATTGATCAAGAAAACGGTATCGCTCGATCTATCGTACTTGAAGTAAGAAAATTCGGCTTGGGCGGCCAACTTCCGCGGGTCGCTGCCGTTATCATTAACGGCAAAAAGCTGATTGCCATTGTGGTAAATAATTACGCCGTCTTTGGTAGGCGCAATGGAACCGGCATAAACCCCGTCTATTGGTTCTGTGTTCAGGATTTTCCCTTCTGGAGATATTATGGCCAAACCGGTCGGCTGATCGCCGCAGGTCATTATGATGTTGTCGTTACTTGTAAAGCCATAATAACCTATAAAATTACATGCAACCTGGCTCAGATTGGCGGAAACTGCCCATTGGGTGTCCAGCGGTATCAGTTTTCCAGTATCGATGCTGTATAGATCTACGCTGTCGCTGCCCGAAGCGCTTTTTAGAAGCACATATTTGCTATCCTGGGACCAAACCGGAAAAATACGGTCGAAATAATCGGCACTGCTAAGACCCAAATTTATAGATTTTTCTACCTTAAGTTTCCGGTCAAACAGCCACACGGCCGGGACTTTCTGGGTCAATCCGGTAACATTGGATGAAATAGCTACGTAATGCTTCTGGTCTGGAGAAGCTACGAGATCCGTTAGCGTTCGGCCGTTTGGAGTGGGTAAATCATACACCGCGTGTATATTGCCTTTTTCGCTCGTACAAACGAATTTGGCAGAGCTTACATAGCAGAATTTAGGCAAGTGCGCCACATAAAAGAACCACAGCCGCGTTCCGGCCAAAATAATAATTATTAAGACTACTACTGTTGCAGAAATGATTTTCCATTTTCGTTTCAAAAATCGGAGTATTCTTTTGCCAATTGATTCTTTTGATTTTTTACGAGGTTTCTTATTTGAATATGCCATTATGGACAAAGTATAGCATAAGCGAAATAGCGTACCGTTGCAGGTGAATCAAGCTATTAACCAAAGTACTTACTAGCAATTATGTTGAAAGGGTATTCTCCTTCATCGAACCAAAAAGGGTGCGTACCTACCGGATTTAGTTTTGCCGTATCGAACTTCTTGTGGACACCGACCCAGACAAGCAATCTCGTCAACTCTATCCCATCTTTCGTATGTGCTGTGTCGAATGGCTTCGCTTCCTCTATAACAAAACTCTTTTCATGGGGATAATTAAAGTCATTCTCAAGATCGTGCCTAACGGCTTGCCATAGCGTTTGGCCGGCCGGGACTTTACTCGCATAGACTAAAATAGAAGAGGGCGCGTCCTCCTGATTAAATCGCAGAGAGTACCAGAGTTCCTCGTAATTTGGACTCCGTTCACTGTAATAGATAACGGGCAAATAAAAATAAACTTTGGCTAAAGCTTCTCCGAATTCAATCTTTCTGGCTTCTTCTTCGCTCAAAAACTTTGTCAGATTCATGGGCCAAGTATAACAAAAGAACTGTCTACTCCGACTCTCTAGGTCCCATCACGGTTAAGAGCTTAGAATCATGGTTTTATACCCTGCCTTTGCCACAAATGCTTCGTTAATCATTTAGCTTACGCCCAAATAATCTTTTTACGAATTCCGGGTCCTCGTGGTTAACGACCGTCTGTTTGGTATCCAGCCCGGCAATCTTATCCATATCCTCTTTGGTTAGTTCAAAATCAAAGACATTGAAATTCTCTTCGATGCGCTCTTTATGGACGGACTTCGGTATGGCTACTATGCCTTTTTGGATATGCCACCGAAGCACCACTTGGCCGATGCTTTTATCATATTTTTTTCCAATTTCCGCTAAGACTTCGTTTGAAAAGATATTGTGCTGGCCTTCGGCAAACGGTGCCCAGCCTTCGTGCACGATGCCGTACTCATCCATGAGTTTTCGAGCTTCAATCTGTTGGTTGAACGGATGTGTTTCAACCTGATCGACCATCGGCTTAACACCGTCGGGGTTGCTCAGCACGAAATTAGCCAACTTGGCGCTGCTGAAATTTGATACGCCGATTGCCTTGACCCTACCTGCTTCGTAAAGCTCTTCCAGCGCTCGCCACGCTCCAAAAATATCACCGAATGGTTGGTGCAAAAGATAAAGGTCCAGATACTTTAGACCCAGTTTGTCTAATGATTTTTGGTAACCTTTCTTTGCCCCATCGTAGGAGGCATCGGCGATCCATAGCTTGCTCGTTACGAATATCTCGTCCCTAGATATACCGCTTTGTTTAATACCGCGGCCAACCGCCCTTTCATTCATATATGACGTTGCAGTATCAATTAAGCGGTAGCCGGTTCCTAAAGCAATTGCAACACTGTTCTGGGCGTCCTCATCGCTCATCTGAAAGACACCAAAACCTAAAGCAGGCATTGCGATACCATTATGTAAATTGACAGTTGGGATTTTAGACGTAAGCTCCCCCTTTTTTTTCAGTTCTATAAATTATTTGTCCATTTACTAGCTTATAGCCAAAAATTCATGAAGACAGTGTGTTAATTAACAAATCTTTAAAAGCTTACAGTAATGGTACGCTCAGTGGATAATAGATGAAATCGTCTTTATCTTGATATCATTAATTTGTATCGGAAACTGGGTAAAATGGGAATGGTACGGGAGCTCAATTACCCCTACTGGGTGCAGCTAAATAACATTCAGCCCACTCAATTTGTAGTCAGAGATTTTTCGATCACTTGAAACAAGCGTCGCCCACTTTGAATCGCATGCCAGATGATAATTCTATCAAAGGGATCTTTATGGCCATCGATCTTAGGTAATAGATAGTAAGTCGCATACTGCTCAGGCGTTGGAGTAATGATTTTTATTCCAAGCTTATAAATTCCTGAAATAAATTCCTCGGGCGTGTGATCACCTAAATCAAGCTTTCCGAGTGAAAACTTTAAACTTATTTCCCAAGCGGTTATGGAACTAATGAGCTTTTCTTCATCAACCGCTTCAATAGCCGCTCGTTGGTTTTTACTTAACTTTTCCGGGTTAAATCGAAGCCAAAGCAGTATATGTGTATCGAGGAGATAATTCATGAAAGAAATAATTCTTCTTCTGTCATCTCAAAATCTTTTAATTTATACGTCCAACCGGCTTCCTTTAGATCACCTATCTTCACCGAGTGGTTCGGCTTTTTCATCTTGCTTTGAGGGACGATAGTTGCAAGTGGCTTTTTCCCACGGCCATAGGTGATCATAACCTCGTTGCCCTTTTTAAGCTCATCAACTACTGATGAGAAATTAGCCTTAAATTTTGCCGTAGTCATAGTCTTCATGCTTAATTCTTAACAACGCATATCCAACTTGTCAAGTTGTTACTTTCATATCATATGCACATTCAGGAGCGAGACTTTTAAAAGTTCGTTTCGAGAGTGTAGGGCGAATAGTATTTTTCTGCTAATGTGATGGACTATTTACGGTTTGATACGCTCAATTGATAAAAGGTGGAACCGCCTATACCCTGATATTATAACTTTGGTCCGAAGGCTCACGGAAATAGGCTTCGAACCCGTAAGTTCTAATAGTGGCGATGCAAATTAGTCCAGATTTTCAAAGCGACCGTCTTGGTAGGGTGGCTCGCAAATCTCATAAAATACCAGGTCGCTATCAGGAGCAGCCATCCATTGCACCGTTTGTCCTATCTCAACATTAACTTCGCTCCCTCCATTTTTCTCGTCAAAGGCGTAGACTTTTGTTTCGCCCTTTTCAGTTCCCACTGTCAGCATACCGTGACCTGAAACGTATCCCTCAATTGTCCTAGTGCCTTGTACTACTCGCTGCAGAGGCGTCATTTGGCCACTTCTGACTGTGATCACTCCCAAATCTTTTGAACTATCATCAACAAACGAATAGACGTCACAATCCACGCCCTCCTTAACATGCATCGTCTCAATAAATGAAACTCGCTTTCCCTTAAATTCAGTAAGTTTTTCCATATGAACAATAATACCAGCCATAAAGGATTCGAACCCATGCAACAGATTAGAAATTCGATGAAAAATAACAAGGCATATTTTCTGCAATGCCTTCATATCTGTAAACTTTGCATGGTACGGCACGATAGACAAAGTTATTACCGCACTTTTATCTTGTCAAACCGTCTGAGCTATCATGGATGGTATATCTAAGTTTGACATATAACTAAGTTAGATATATACTTCCGATATGGCTCGACAATTCAACCAATTACCTCAAGTAGCATTTAGTATCTTACTGGCTCTTAGCCTTAGAGAACGACATGGTTATGAAATTATCAAACAAGTATCTGAAGATAGTGCCGGAAAAATTAAGTTAAGCCCAGGCGCCCTGTATACAAGTATCAAACAGCTCCACGAACAAGGCTTAATCGAAGAATTAAAAAACAGTGATGATGTGCGCAGACGCTACTATCGCTTAACTAGCAAAGGCAGAAAATCGCTTGGTGCAGAATTGCAATATTACGAAAACAGCTTAGAGCTCGCCCGCAAAAGGCAAGTCTTGGAGATTGCTTATGGGGTTTACTGTTAATCGAAGAGCAGCGGAAATATATGGCAAACTACTTGTTTTGTACCCCGCGAATTACCGGAAGAGATACTCCGACCCGATGGTGCAGACTTTTGACGATATGCTTAAGGGTGAAGATAGTCATTTGGGAAAAGCCGTCATATGGCTTAGGGCGTTATTGGACTTACCTATGAGTGCTGTCAAAGAACATTTAACAAGCGGAAAGGGTTTAGAAATGAAAATGAGTCGTAATGTGAAAATACTATTTAGTGGAGTTGTCTTAGTTCTGTTGTTAGCAAACGGATTCTCGTGGTGGTTTGGCAATCTGCACTCTCGCCAAACATCAGGTATATCCCAAGTTTCAGTCGCTCAGATTGCTGAGGCAATGCAGGACGACCATTTTTTCAATAGCTATGGCAATACAACCTTATTGTTTAGAGCCAATGTAGCGGACATTCAGTCACAGAGTAAAGGTGTGCTAGTTACATTCCAATCCAATCAAGCTTACTCAGTATCTTGTCTGTTTCCCGACGATGGGCAGATAGGCAAAGGCAGCAGTTTGTCTGTGGCCGCTCCAGGCGGTAGTGCCGAACGACAACCCCATGGTGTTCTATTACACAAGTGTGTTACGAACTAGGCTTAGATTTCGGTTCGAATCCCGCCCGGTCTTCCTAAAGAGTAATTAAATCTTAATAACAGAGGTCATTGTGCATATAATTTGGTATGCCAAACGACCCAAAATTGGCACACCCTTTGGCCGGCATTCATAAGTTTGAACGACCGTATTGCCGATCTTGGCATAGAAATCACAATGTCTGAAATCGGCGGAACATAAGCTTTCGGGCTCGGACTATTTTAGTAACGGCACTTCAAAGATCTCTTCGATCGCTTTTAGTGAGTCGGGGTCTAAGACTAACCATGCCACTCGAAAATCAAAGCACTCATCACCGATCTGATGTTGGGCAATTGGAGTCTCAGGTCGTAAGGCGATGACCATGGCTGGAAATACATCGGGGATGTGCTGACCAAGCGCTATTTCAAGGCGTGCAGCTTCAGCGTAATCGAATTGCCATCTTTCAGATCGAGGATTATTGACCAAGCTATTTGCCCAGTCTAGAGCACAGTCACGAGCACCAATATATCTAGTGTCCCCGGAATTAATGTAACCGAGCCCTTTCAGTAGATTGAAAGCGAGAGCCCCTACGTGGGCTCCACGCCAGTAACAGTAATGGCTACTCTTATCTTAGGGTACGGGATCGAGGATAGTTGGAACGGCAAAAATCTAACAAACGGTCAAGACGAACACCATTGGAGATAATCGGTCGAGATTCAGGGGATACCCGATTCATAAAGTAATAATAACATGATATTAGTGTAAATACCAATCGACGAGACCTTAAGGGTTTCGAACACCATGAAACAGACGACAAATTTCAATCAAAATAAGCTAACGCTCAAATGCGAAAATCTCCACCTCTGTAACTTGGAAATGGTACGCTCAGTGGATAAAAGGCGGAACCGCCTTTTATCCTGACATAGTCAGACTTTATGGTGCACTTGAGGATCTGTTGCAGTGCGAGGGCTGACATGGAGATGTTAAGTATTACTATTGACTTATGGTAATACTTAGTAGTACTGTCATGACATGACATATAAAACCATACTCACAAGTAAAGGCACTACAACAATCCCGATCGAGATTCGAAAGCAACTTGGCATAAAGCCTGGTATGCAGATTACATTTACTAAGAATAAGTTGGGTGAGTATGTGATCGAGCGTTCGCGCACCATTGAAGAAATCCGGGAGATGAACAGGCTAGCGCTACAACAGGCGGGTACAGAAAGCAAACAGTATAACGGTGGTGAAGGCTTTACGCTTTCTTCCGTAGAGAAATTCGGCAAGTAACCATGCTCGACACGAATGTTCTGCTCGATTGGCTGCTCGTCAGGGATGACGAGCGTACAAAGCGCATAGATACATTACTGTCTGCATCTAGTAAACTGCAGGTTCCGGACGTTATTATTGTCGAACTTACGTTTGCTCTGGAAAAGTTCTACGAGCTGCCACGGGATGTTGTAGCAGAAAATACTGCTAAAGTAATCGATGAGCCAGTGTTTAATTGCAACCGAACACTTTTCAGCCGAGCTCTCTTAGATTATTCGAATCATCCGGCTCTTTCTTTCGTTGATTGTTGCCTGATTCATTACGCCGAATTGCAAAATGCACTTCCCGTGTGGACATTCGACAAGAAGCTAGTGAATCAAAGTGGTGGCAGAGCAAAGTCTATCGGTTGAGGCAGGATCGCAGAATCTATTACTGGCGACCATCTCTAATCTGTAATTTTTGCATGGTACCCGCGGAGGGATTCGAACCCCCGACTTTCTCGTCCGAAGCGAGACGCTCTAATCCACTGAGCTACGCGGGCATATTTTTATAGTATATCTGATTCTATCGAACTTTGGGCTAACCGTTCATATGTTCTAATCCGATGACAATTAGAACAAACCAGTTCGCAGTTTTTGATCTCTTCCTCCAGTCTTCTAATGCTACAGCTATTGATAAGTTTATTTATCTCAATATTCTTATCACCAACATGATCAAAGTCCATCACATAATAAGGGTACGCTTTATTGCAATCGGTACATGGCGAAGCTTCTTTTAATTTGTTGACCCAACCTCGGACTTCCTTTTTCCGTCGTAATGCTTTATCAATGTAGGATTGTCGGTTTGTATAGTAGTGACGTCGGATGGCTGCTCGCTGCTTCTCTATATCCTTCCAGGGCATGGAAGGATTATAACATAACAATAAGCTTCGAACCCCTATTATGTCATCGACGGCCATATAGTGGTAAATAATGAAGTATACCATCTTAACGGATTGATGTAAGATGGTTGGAATGGTGATACGGAATTTCGAGGAAGCGCGGCAGGCGCTGCGCAGGTTTTATGATGTGCCCGGGTCGAACACGTATACGCTTGACCGTATGCAAGCGCTGGTCAAATATCTCGGCTACCCACAGGAATCGCTCAAGATAGTGCACATTGCCGGCACATCCGGAAAAAGTTCTACGGCATACTACACGGCCGCGTTGCTTGAGGCTTCCGGCGCGGTCGTGGGCTTGAGCGTTTCGCCGCATGTCATAGAACTGAATGAGCGCGTACAGATTAATCACACTATGTTGCCCGAAGAAAAATTCTGCGCGGCGCTCGGCGAGTTTATGGATCTGGTGCTAGCCAGTGGTTTACAGCCATCGTACTTTGAAATAATGGTGGCATTTGCGTTTTGGCAGTTTGCCCGAAGCGGCGTTGATTACGCGGTCATCGAAGTGGGCCTAGGCGGACTGCTGGACGGCACCAATGTGATTTCGCGTCCGGACAAAGTCTGCGTCATCACCGATATCGGCCTGGACCACACCAATGTGCTCGGCAATACGATTACCAAGATCGCTACTCAGAAAGCCGGCATCATCCAACCGGAAAATCACGTTTTTATGTATAGCCAATCGGATGAAGTTATGGCCGTAGTACGTAATCGCTGCGGACAACAGAACGCGACATTGCACGAAATCGCAGCCCCGAGCGAATTCCCAAAAGAAGACCGATCGCTGCCATTGTTCCAGCAGCGTAATATATTTTTGTCCGAGCAGGCCGCCAACTACGTTTTAACCCGTGAGGGCCGGTCGCCGCTTAGCGAAAGTCAACGCGCCGAAGCAGCGGCCACGTACGTCCCAAGCCGAATGGATATATTTCACGTCAATGGCAAAATTCTGGTGGTTGATGGCGCGCACAACGAGCAAAAAATGAAAACCTTGCTCGAAAGCATGCGCGCCAAGTTCCCAAACCAGCCGGTTGCCGCATTGGTGGCATTCGTCAGCGCGCGCGGCGACCGGTGGCAGCGTGCGCTCGACATGCTGTCCGGCTACACGCTGGATATCACCGCTTTCGACCAGGAGCCGGACGACATGCCGAAAAAGTTTATTCCGCCGCAAGATATCGCTGCCTATTTGCACGAGCAGGGTAAAACGTGCACTGTGGAGCCTGATCTCGCCAAAGCTTACAATAACCTCCTAGATCGTCCCGAGCCAATTCTGTTGATTACCGGGTCGCTATATTTGTTCAGCGGCATCCGCCCGCTGATTCACGAAGGATAGTCTTCGTTACAAAACGATAAGGCTTTGCAAACGATTCGGAAGGGCTTATGCTTAAGTTATAGTAGGCCTTGAAAAAAAGTACACAGATTTACATACAGGCAATATGGCAAATAACACCATCATTGAACTTAGAAACGTAACAAAGACTTTTCACTTGGGCGATGAAGTGCTAAATGCCTTGGACAATTTGAATCTGGGCATCCGAGCCGGGGAGTTTGTTGCCATAACCGGTCCGAGCGGCTCAGGCAAGTCGACGTTGGCCAATATTATCGGGGGGCTCGACCGACCAACCAGCGGCACAATTACGGTAGACGGCGAGGATTTGTCGCACATGCGCGACGGTAAACTATCGGCGTATCGTAATCACCATATCGGGTTTGTTTTCCAGTCATTCAATCTGCAAGGGACTCAAACAGCACTCGAAAACGTCATGCTACCGCTTATATTTTCACGCGTCAAAACCAAAGAGCGCAAAGCCCGCGCCACCGAATGCCTGCAGGCTGTCGGGCTCGGGGAACGATTGAAGCACCGGCCGAGCCAGTTGTCCGGCGGTCAGCGTCAGCGCGTAGCGATTGCCAGGGCGTTGGTCGTAAAACCCAGTATTATAATCGCCGACGAGCCTACCGGAAACCTCGATAGTCAGCGGGGTGATGAAATTATTCGATTGCTCAAAGACTTGAACAAGCAGGGAATCACACTCATCATCATCACGCATGATAATAACATCGCCCGCCAGGCAGGACGCATTATCCAGATTCATGACGGCAAGCTGACTGAACGGAGAGCGGCCTAAAATTTTATGCGATTTACAGATTATATTATGCTCGCCCTTCGAAATATCATGCGACAGAAACTTCGTAGCGCACTAACTATTTTTGCTGTTGTTATCGGCGCGACGAGCGTCGCGATTATGCTGGCATTGGTCTTCGGTGCCAAGAATTTCTTCCTGTCGCAACTCAATGCGACCGGCATGCTGCAACAGGTCGCTGTTTCGCCACACGCCGATATTTCCGATTTTAACAGCGCTAGCAACAGCGGCACATACAATTGCGACGGCTGCGTGAGATTAACCGATAGTCTTGCAGCCAAAATCGGTCGCATCAATCACGTCACCGGCGTTGCGCGTGTCGTAGGAAACAGTCCGTTCGAAGCGATTATTCTTGGCGGCAAAAAACTTTCGACTCAAACTTTCACCGCCTATGACGCGAACGGCATCATATTAAACAACATATTGGCTGGCCGCGACTTAAATGCCAATGACAAAAGCGGTGTCATCACTATCACCTCCGACTATGCGGATAAATTTGGATATAAAAACAATTATAAAAGGATCATCGGTAAGACTGTACAATTGCAAAGCCAAAATTGGTACTCCGGCGTGGGTGCAAAAATCATGAATCCAGATACTCAGAACGGGCCAAGCCAAGGACCGCCGCCATCACCACCCCCGACAATTCTGACAGCAAAAATCATAGGCGTTGCCGATACCAGCAGCCATTCCGCGACCATCCGCGTGCCCCTGCCGTGGATGCATGGGATGCTTGAACAGCGAAACTTTCAGACGACAGCAGCCGATCAGGCCGCAAACCAGGCCGCGCAAGCAGCTTGCCAACGCACACCCGGCCCCTGTAATCCGATGCAGCATGTGTCTCTGGTTACGACCGATATGATAACGAAAAACGGCTACGACTCGTTTACGGTTAAAGTTGATGACGTCAAAAACGCGGCCAGTGTAACGAAAGCTATTAAAAAATTAGGTGTCGGTGCGGCCGATGCGGAAACATTTATCAAGGCACAGTTAAGTATCTTCAATATCATCGGACTGGTACTCGGCGGCATCGGCGGCATCGCGCTGGCGGTCGCGGCCATTGGCGTCGTGAATACCATGATAATGGCTATCCTGGAACGCACACGCGAGATCGGCGTGATGCGTGCCGTCGGCGCCAAACGTTCCGCTGTCAGCGCATTGTTTACCTTCGAGGCCGCACTGCTCGGTTTCTGGGGCGGCGTGTTCGGCGTGGCCGCCGGTTACGGGCTGACGCGTTTAGCCAACGTGTTTATTAATAAGCAGCTCGCCAGCAATGGCCTGAAAGCGCACGACATTATCGGTGTGCCATGGTGGCTCGTTTTGACAGTCGTCGGGACTACCACGCTTATCGGTATGATGGCAGGTCTGTACCCGGCACGCCGCGCCGCTAAGCTCGACCCGGTAGAAGCTCTTCATTACGAGTAGGGAAGATTCCATACTCAAGCATTTTCGAAAACTTCATGGGCTAAAAACGCTCATGTTGAAATAATATTTCAGAAAATTAAAAGCGCAATTGCTCACCTCTTAAGATTGCGATACCGCGCCGAACGACGGCCGGCTCCGGGTCATCCGGTTTGCGATTGATCATGAACTTATCATCATCCGATTCCGCAAACCAATCCCACGCCATGTGGTCCGCCGGATCGATTTTGATATCATCGAGGCGCCCGACAAACTGCGCGAAAAATGTCACCTCAACGGCGTGCGCGCCTTTTACTTCGTTGATATAGGTAAACGCACTGAACGCGTCACCGACAATAATATCTTTGCCGAGCTCCTCACGCACCTCACGCTTCAGCCCGTCAACGATATCTTCGCCAAAATCGATATGGCCGCCCGGGATTTCAAACACTCCAGGATAAAACTTTTTAGTTTTGGCACGCTGCGCCAGAAAAACTTTTTCAACACCGTCAAAATTGTGATGTATGAATGCGCAAGCCACAATTACCTGCTGGCCAACTGCCGGCGTTTCGCTATCATGGGAAACATTTGCCATTACTTAATAAAGTATACCGAACCTCAACGCATTGCCGAATATAATTTATCAACCTCTTCGTGGTAAGCACCGAAAAGTTCGCTCGCACGGTTAATCGCGGAGCTCATCGGCGCGATCATCAGTTTATTTCGACGACGGATTATGCTTATCGGCCGCTCTATGATAATCGGCTTCGGGCGGCCAATCACTACGATGGAGCGGTTTGTAAGATAGTACTTAGCTATCAGATAAGGCACGGCTGCGACGCCTTTATTTAGCAGAACAAGCTGCAGAATGACGCTCGGGCTCGTTGAATAAAACGTCGGGCGCGCGGTCACCCCACGCTCCAAGAGCGCCTTTTCAACGATTCGGCGCGTGGCCGATAGCGGATCATAGCTGATAAATTGCGGTAATTCGCCGCGCTTTATAGCACGATCCGCGGATTCTACAATTGACGGGTGGCCGACAAGCACAAACGGTTCGTTCGCCACGTGCTCCGAAATGAATATTCCGCCGCTATGTGCCGGTTTGTCTGTAATAAAAGCGATGTCTATCTCGTCACGCTGAATCGCATCCGCTAAATAACGTGAGTTATTTACGATTATCGACAACTTCGTTTGCTTTTCAAGCTCTTCCACGCTTTCTGATGACGCGAATAACGCGGCCGCCACACTATCCGTCATTCCGATCGATATACTTGGTTGCTGCTGCAGTAAATCGGCAATTCTCGTAACCAGATTGTTGGATACGACGCCGAGCTCTTTGGCGCTGTCATAGGCAAGCCGTCCAGCCTTGGTCAGCTTGAGTGCATTACGGTTTCGCAGTACAAGCTGGGCATGCAATTCTCGTTCTAATTTATTAATCGCAGCCGACAACGCCGGCTGTGATATGTGCAGATCACGTGAAGCTTGTGTATAACTTCCGGCGTCTATCAGATGTGCGAACTTGCGCAAACGCTCTTCCATAACTTTTTATTATATATCAATCATTATTATATATTTGTTTTATAGTCGAAATTCGTAGTAGCATGACTGGAAACATAAGAGGGTTATATGACTATGTCAGACAGGAAAATTAAAGTTGCCATCGTCGGCGTCGGAAATTGCGCGTCTTCGCTAATTCAAGGCATTCACTACTATCGTAACGCTAAGGATACTGAATTTGTGCCCGGCTTGATGCACGTGCGTTTCGGAGGCTACCATATACGCGACATCGACGTTGTGGCCGCATTCGACGTGAACATTAATAAAGTCGGCAAAGATGTCGCGCAGGCTATTTACGCTGCACCGAACAACACGGCGGTGTTCGCCAAGGTGCCGAATCTGGGTGTTACGGTCTCGCGCGGGCCGCGTCTGGACGGCGTCAACGAGACGACCGCGCCGTTGGTGCCGGTAGATGACAAAGCTAAGTCGGTCGACGTCGTAAAGGTTCTGAAGGATTGCGGTGCCGAAGCGGTCATCAATTACTTACCGGTCGGCAGCCAGGAAGCCACTGAATTTTACGCCCAGGCCGCCATCGACGCCGGTTGCGGCTTCGTCAACTGCATCCCGGTTTTTATCGCGTCTAACACCGTTTGGGCTAAAAAGTTCGCTACTGCCGGCCTGCCGGTTATAGGCGATGACATCAAAGCCCAGGTAGGCTCGACGATTACGCACCGTACCTTAGTCACCATGTTCCAGGACCGCGGCATGAAGATCGACCGTACTTACCAACTAAATAACGGCGGCAATACCGACTTCCTCAACTTGATTGACCGTTCACGCGGCAAGTGGAAAAAAATAAGCAAAACCGAGGCTGTTACCTCGCTCATTGAGCAGCGTGGCAACACTATCGCCCCCGATGACGTCCACATCGGACCGAGCGATTATGTACCGTGGCTCAAAGACCGCAAGTTGGGTTTCATCCGCATCGAAAGCCGCCACTTTGGCGATATACCGATGAATCTGGAGATCCGGCTGGACGTCGAGGATTCGCCCAACAGCGCCGGCGTCGCCATTGATTCAATACGCTGCCTGAAGCTCGCGCTCGACAACAAACTAGCCGGCCCGATCATCGAACCGGCCGCCTATTTCCAGAAACATCCGCCCGAACAGATCGAAGACCGCCGGGCCCGCGAACTTGTGGAACAGTATATCACTACCTACGCCCGAAAACGCGATTAATTCTTAAAAATACATCCCTGATTAAGGACAGTCCTCCGTACACCTCCGTATACAAAACGACTGTAACCCTACACAAAGCGACCCAAATTTTAAAGGTAATACTAGTGCTTGAATCGCTTGCCTACTACAAACCCGCCGGCTACTTCTTGTCCTTGCCGTTGGTTTCGGTTGCAGCCAACGCGCTTTTCGGTACCGGGCCGCTATGAACCTTCTTGCCGCCTTCTTTTTTCATTTCATCTTCGACGGGTTCGGCATATTCTTCTTCGACTATCGCCACCAGTGCCGACGTGCCGGGCGGCAGCGAATCGGCTATCTTGCCGAGGTTTTTGTCATTAAAGCCAGTATCGTGTACTTTCGCCATAATTCCCCCGACCAGCGCACCAATACCAACCGGCAACAGCACGGCGCCACCGATCAACCCGATGACCAATCCGGCTGCCCCGCCAGCTAGTACGCCCTGACCGCCGCGCCAGTCCTTGTATTCGTGTACTTTTATTTTGCTTCGGTCAGTTTTTTCCAGGTACGCAGCCGATTCGATTTGGAAAAAGCCCTCCCGGCTCAACTCACGCAGTCCCTCATAGGCCACTTTTGCACTTTTTACATCATCAAATACGGCAACGACAAATGATATGTCTACGCCTCCATTTTGCTGTTCATCAGTTTGTTTTGCTGATTCATTATCTGCCATGGCCCGCCCCCTTGTCTTACGTTACTGTTTTTATTGTGTCACAAAAACCAGTCAGAAAAAATATTTTTTATTTTCACGGTAGTTTGTGCTGAAACATCCCGCCGTAATGTGCTACATCGCCTGCTTTGTCGATTTAGTTGGTACGGCATGTGACTAATGCCACAGACGCTACGGCATCCACCGTGAGAAAGTTATTACATTACTAAAAAAGGGAGAATTTATGTACTTACTGGGCATCATACTATGGGCATTCATCTGGATAGCGATCGCTTTTTGGCCGGCACGGGTCGCGGCACGCAGAGGCTATAGTTTCTTGGGTTTCTTCTTGCTGAGCATTTTGTTTTTTCCGCTCGCCTTGCTTTTGGCATACGTCATGCCAAATAGGAATGCACGGGCAGCGGACACTAGCGTTGAAGATTAAACTTCGATGTCCCTGCTTTAGTAGTGGCTGTTAAGAATATAACTGCTTTCGCCACCGGTAATATATACAATTCATACTGCTAATGGAGGGACTATTATGGCAACGGCGAAGCAACGTGAAGCATCTCAACGAAACATCAAAAAAGCACAGGCACGCTGGCGCGACATGTCATCACGGCAGCATTCGCTGGCGCAGCCAGAAGGTCGCAAACGCGCTAAGCCTGGCACGCAAGGCGGCGGTGAATATTATCGGGTCGTAGTCCGGCCAAAAGAAAAATTCGTTACTTTTCGTAACCAGGATGTCGGCAAACCAGGCGGCTTGCAGCGGCTCAGCGGCAAACGCAGCAGCGGTTCGTGGAGCACGCAAGCTTGGCTGATACATAAGGATATGGCGCATATAGATGGCGATATACTTGTGGCTGACAGCAAAGACGCCAAAGATCTACTATCGAAACTCGGCAGCCAGCCCGCGCATGAAAAGGGTGATATATTCACCGCGAAAGACCGGCGCAATGTACCGGAGCGTGAAAAGCCCACGGCCGCCCAAAAGCGCGCCCGGGCCTCCAACATCAAAAAAGCGCAAGCCGCTCGCCGAAAATAGCAGCGATGGTAAATTTCCTGCTGGACGACGTAGCAATGTGTCTTGCGCTATAGATAAAATATGATACATTATTGTAATGTATATTCATGAAGCAGGTGGTGATCGTACTCTTTTTCTGGAAGCAGGTGATAATCGCATTCTGGTCGGACCAAACCCATACGAAGATAGGGCTGATGACGATAATCGAGGGCTCCCCGCAGGTGTCATCGATAAAGATCCGGGCGTATACGAATATATGCTTGACCTAGTTCTCCGCAAAGATAGCCCTCAGGCCGTAGCGCTTAAAGGGGTTAGGAACATAGAGGTAGGTATTGTAGCTGATATGCCTGCTGCCTTAACCCTACAAGACGAAAGTGCCACGCAAGACTTTCTCTGGCATTTGGCGGCGTATAGGGAGCAATCAGCCCGTAACGGTGGCGGTTTCCATACTCAGGAGCGGGCACAAGCGTTACTCGAGTCCCTTGGCAAAATCGGTACCAGTGAAATACATATGATTGTTGTAATGCCCCCCAATCACCGGGAATATAGCAATACTTCCGCACCATAACGACTTCGGCCGGGCATGTATGCGCGCGGATAGCTTATACTTTTTAGTATGGTATATGTGGCATTGCTTCGGGGTATCAATGTCGGCGGTAATCGCAAAGTCGAGATGTCAAGGCTCAAAACAACTTTCGAGTCGCTCGGTTTTTCGAAGGTAAAGACATTCATCAATTCCGGCAATGTGATATTCGATTCGCTTTCAAGCGACGAGAAATCCTTTTGCGAACAGCTAGAAAAAGCCATCGAAAAAGATTTCGGGTTCGAAGTGCCAGTGCTGATTCGAAGCTTCGAACAGATCAAAAAGCTCCTTGATGAGCTGCCCGAAACTTGGGTCAATGACGTAACGATGCGGTGTGATGTCATGTTTCTGTGGCCGGATATCGACAACAAAGGCGTAGTGGCGCAGATTCCGCACAACCCGGAAATTGAAGATGTCGTCTATTACCCCGGAACGGTCGTTTGGCGCATCGACAGGGAAAACGTGCGCCGCGGCCAGGTAATAAAAATCATCGGCACCGACATATACAAAAAATTCACGATCCGCAACGCAAACACCGTTCGGAAACTCTACGAACTGATGCGATCTACACATTAATACGATTTTTATCCATTACGTATACCATAACGGGCGCGTATCCTGCGATGGTTTCGTGCTGCGGTTCCACCAATATATGACGCACACTGCGCTGTTCGTATACCGGGAACTCGAACCAACCCTAAAAGCGGAAAACGAATGCCCCTGCTCGGAGCCGCCAGAATACACGCCTTCGGCATAATTTCAGCTACGTTTCGCAAAAATCTCGCATCAATGTCCGCAAGAAACCCCTCAAGCAGCTCATCATTCAATTCAAGGCATATCTTAAATACCGCCCGTAACGCATCGTCATGATTCATGTTTTGCAACCAGGCATGATCAGATGCGAACCTGCCGACATCCGTATTGGAATTATCAGGTAATTCGCCGCCAGGCGCCGGGCCAGCCAGAGCGGCTTCAAGCAAAGGGTCTAATCCAGCGGCACGGCATGCCGCTCGAATCCGGTCTTGCGCCTCATTTCCTAAATTATCCAACTCATCGGCAGTGCTAATCATAGCTTGTCGCATCGGGCATTCGGCACATGGTAAACGTTCCATGACGTATAAACCAAATTAATCAGTACTAATTATACCCCGATAACAGATAAAAAACTACGTACTTTGATCGCTGTCGCAGCCGGAGGTGTCATGCTTCGTCATAGGCTTTTTTGAGTTCGGCGATGTCGAGTTTTTTCATTTTCATCATGGCCTGGGTGGCTCGCGCTGCGCCATCCGCATCCGGGCCGTTTAATAATTTGTTCATGCCGCTTGGTACGATCTGCCACGATAAACCAAACTTGTCTTTGAGCCAGCCGCACTGTTCGGACGACGGATCGGACGACAATTTTTCCCAGTAGTAATCGACTTCTTCTTGGGTCTCGCAGTCTACTACGAATGAAATTGACGGGTTGAATTTGAATCCTTCGACAGGGCCGCCGTTAAGTGCAGTGAATTGCTGTCCTTCGAGTTCAAATCCGATAGTCATGACTTTTCCTTTCGGCCCAGGAACATCGTCGCTGAATTTCTGCTTGCTGGTGATTTTGGCGTTTTTAAAAACCGAAACGTAGAAATTTACGGCGTCATCGGCGTTATCTTCGAACCAAAGAAATGGTGATATTTTTTGCATAGTAGCCCCCTACTCGTAAATTAAACTTGACTCGTTAAGTAATCCGCCAGCTTGTCCAGGCTCTGGCTCCAGCCCATTTCCATTCCGGCCAGCGGCGCTTCTGCTTCAGGCGTGGCGCGAGTAACTATCACGTGGAGCGTCAGTTTCGTTTTGCCGCCTTCATCTTCAAATATAACTGTTACTTCATTTTCTAAAATCGGTTTTCCATCCATGATAGCCGACGAGATATATACAAGTTTTGCCGGCTGTATGATCTCCAGGATTTCGCCTTCCATCGGATAGCGGCTCCCCGTTTGAATCAGCCCTGCTGAATCTTCCATAACGATATTGATTTTTCCGCCGACACGCGCATCGAGCTCCGAA
The DNA here is from genome assembly GCA_963742655.1 of uncultured Candidatus Saccharibacteria bacterium. Classification (GTDB taxonomy): domain Bacteria; phylum Patescibacteriota; class Saccharimonadia; order Saccharimonadales; family UBA4665; genus JAICLK01. The sequence goes on along the minus strand of CAVUMM010000005.1, from coordinate 552,042 downwards.
ACCGGATTTGTAAAGCCTTTCGGTCCCCACCATTTTGATAAAAGCTTTTCGTCAGTCCAGGCTTTGAATACCAGCTCTCGCGAAGCATCAAAAACCCGGGTGATGGTAAATTCCCTGTTAGATTCTTCTTCCATGCCTATCCTTTCTTGCTTGCCTTAGATTGTTCACTTTCCAGTAGCGATTCGAGCGCGTCAAAGCGGACTTCCCATAATTGACGGTACTGCTCCAGATACGAATCAGCATACGCCAGTGTTTGCGGTGAAATTCGCACCACCTGTTCTTTGCCCCTCCTTTGCTTAATAATCAGCTTGGCTTTCCCCAACACCTTCAGATGTTTGGAAATCGCTGCGAACGTCAAGTCATAGTGCGAGGCAATTTCACCAATTGTAAGCTCGGCTTCACGCAAGCGCTGTAAAATATCCCGCCTGGTAGGATCAGCCAGTGAGCCGAAAACAGTATCTAAATCCAATATATATTCAACCATGTGGTTGAATGATAAATCTAAGTACTGAGTTGTGTCAACTCTAAAAATATGTGAAAAGCGAATATCGTGGGGTTAAGCAGTGAAGTATGCGGTATTATACATAACTCATCGAACCCCTCAGAGAAAAATTCAAAATGTACCAAACAGATGAGTCGCTACTTGCTAAAACATTGTTTACCAGCTCGGTACGCAATCCAAAAAGCCAGAAGCGCCAGCGGCAGTTCGATAAAAGTAGCCGATGAAATTGAAAGCAGGTGCTCCCAGCTATCTTTGGCCGTAACGCAATCAAACCAGGCATCGATAACCAGCAGCGTACCTGCTATAGATGCTGTCACCGTAACCCAGCCGGATTTGCGTAATCCAAAATATGCAGTCAGCGCAAGCGACAATAACAATCCGACGTCAAAGCCGCTCCAGGCCAAATTCCAGCGATGGTCTAAATGATCAATGGGCAGTGAATACGACAACCAGAGCGTCCACGGCACCAATGCCAGAGCCACTACCGCGAAACCTTGTAATAACTTTCGCGGTAACCGCAGTCGCCGCAATTTGACTTTTCTTTTTGTTTTACGCGCCATTATCTAATAATAGCAAAACTGGCACTTTCACGTCTAAAAGTGATATCGATGTGCCATGATCAGTTAATATATTTGATTATTGTCCATTACATTGTATGCTTAATTTATGAACACAGCCAACGGGGTTAATGAATCCATCGCAGGACTTGATCCGGTCAAGTTATATCGCGGGCTGGCAATTCGCGGCGACGAAGTGGTGTGCACGCAGCCGGAGGATAACCGAACACGAATACACTTAGTACAGCCAATGGGCCACCTGGTCCTCGTTGATTATTACGCTAGAAGTCAATATTCCATCAGCGTTCACGATCCTGCTATGCGCCGCCCACGTGATCAAGATCGGCTCGTGCTGACCCAGTCAATCGGAGAAACTATTGCCTGTAGCAGCGTCATGGAGTTTGTGCCGATTGGAGGAGATATGAGAATGGGCTGGCGAGAGGCAGATGGCCAAGAATCCGTCGTTCAACCAGATTTGGCCGAACTTACGGCCGCCCGCGTGATAGGAGCGCGTATTTTGACCCCGCGGGACGGTCAAACTTTAGCCCGCCTCGTGGAAGAAGATTTTGACCGCGCAGTGGGCCGCGGAAACAATCTTTTCTATGCCGATCCGCAGACGAAACGTGCGTTAACATTTGAGATGCTGGCAGCATTTGCTCAAGCGGCGGTGGGTGCGTAATGTACGACTCGTACTGATTCGGCTTGCACTTTGTTAAGAGCCTAAGCATAATTATTATTAACGCTATGAGCGAAAACAAAAAAGATGTCGGTGCAATCGTACATAAATCGGGCGTATCATTTCGCGTGTGGGCCCCGTTTGCCGAAAGCATAAGCCTGTCCGGCTCGTTTAATAATTGGGGCGAAGACCCTATGACGAGTGAACAGGATGGTTATTGGGTCGCCCTGATTCGCGGCGCCAAACCTGGCCAGGAATATAAATTCGTCATCAAAAACGGCGGAAATACGTATCATCGAAACGATCCGCGGGCGCTGCACTTTACTACTTCGGCCGGTAATTCGGTCATCGCAAACCCTAACTTCGATTGGGGCGACGACGCCTTTCAGCCTATTCCGTTTGAACAACAGGTCATTTACGAATTGCACATCGGTACGTTTAACCGCCCTGACCCTGCCATCAATGGCACATTTGACGATGCTGTCGATAAACTTGATTACCTCGCAGAGCTCGGCGTAAACATGGTCGAACTCATGCCGATCAACAGCATGCTGATGGACCGTGGCTGGGGCTATGCTATCGATTACATTTACGCTGTCGAGAGTCTATATGGCGGCCGGCACGGCTTTTTGCAGTTCGTGCGTGCCGCTCACAAACGCGGCATCGGCGTGATTTTGGATGTGGTGTACAACCATTTCGGGCCGGACACCAGCCTGGATTTGTGGCAGTTTGACGGTTGGCAGCAGGACGGAAAAGGCGGCATTTACTTTTATAACGACTGGCGCGCCGAAACGCCTTGGGGCAACACTCGGCCAGACTTCGGCCGGCCGGAAGTGCGCCAATACATTCTGGATAATGTGAAAATGTGGCTGCACGATTGCCGGGTGGACGGCCTGCGCGTAGATTCGACGATATTTATCCGTAATGCCAAAGGCTATAACGACAATCCGCCAACCGATTTACCGGAGGGCTGGCAACTGCTCCAGGGCATCAATCAAGTTGCCAAAAAAATTAAACCGGCCGCCATAACCATCGCCGAAGACATCGCTAGCAATGAATACATCGTCAAGCCAGACGGCGAAGGCGGCGCCGGCTTTGCGGCCCAATGGGAGCTAGGTTTTCCGAACGCGCTGCGCGAGGCGTTGTCGAGCGACGATCCGTCACGCATCAATCTGACCGGCATCTGTGCCGAGTTAGGCAGGACATACAACGGGAATGCATTCGAGCGCATCATTTTTATGGATTCACACGATAGCGCTGCCAACGGATCGGCAAGATTAAGCGAATTGATCGCGCCGGGCAATGCAGATAGCCTGTTTGCCCGCCGGCAGTCGCTCATCGCTGCAACTTTACTGTTCACCGCTCCAGGCATCCCGATGCTGTTTCAGGGCCAGGAATTTATGGAAGGCGGCAGCTTCAATGATTGGCAGGGATTGGATTGGAGCAAGGCGGGCCGCTACGCGGGTATCGTCGATGCATATAAAGATCTTGTCGGCCTGCGCCGTAATATACATGGTACGAGTGCGGGCTTGCTTGGCAGATGCATAAATCTTGTTCACCTCAACGAAGCAGACAAAGTCATCGGATATCACCGTTGGCAAAATGGCGGCGCCAAAGATGACGTGATGGTCGTAATCAATTTCAGCAATAAATCGTTTCAGAATTACCGGGTCGGATTTCCTCGCACCGGAACATGGCGCGTGCGATTCAATAGCGCATTGCAGAAATATAGCCCGGATTTTGAAGACTCAAAAGTGCCTGATTTAACGGTTGAAACCGGTGAAGCTACGCTCGAACTTCCGCCAAGCTGCGCACTAATTTTTTCGCAGGATACGTGATAGTACTCAAGTCTAAACATCGAGCCCCGGCAAATGACCATTCGAAAAATCGAAGTTTTGCCCATATAATAATTTACAGCACATAACGAAAGGGTAAATATGCAAAAGAAGAGCTTTGATACGCCAGATCAAACCATGACACCCGCCAAAACAAAGATTGATATCTGCAATCTTGACAGCGGATCAATTGCGCGCAGTAAATTTGAACCAGGCTGGAAATGGTCGGTGGATCTTAAACCGTCGGCCGGTACCGATACTTGTCAGATGCATCATGTATTGTGCGTGATGTCAGGGCGGCTAAAAGTTATCATGGATGATGGATCTGAAATGGATTTCGGCCCGGGCGACATAGCCGATATTCCCGCCGGCCACGACGCGTGGGTCGTTGGCGACGAAGCAGTGGTCGGTTTTGATGTCGCGGGAATTGTTGACACCAAAGGTTAACTGCTCAGTCAATCATGTGCGTTTGAACCAACAACGGTAAAATTTGCTCTCCAAGTATTGATGGGACTGGTATGCCGCTTGCGGAATCCATCCACATAGCCCAGCCGACTGCGATACCTACCTCTTGTCGGAGCTCTCGCCTGCACGCCGCTTCCGCCGATTCGCCAGGCTCCCTCGCACCGCCCGGCAAATACCACATGTCCCTGCCGCATGTTTGCACAACTAAAACTCTTTTACTTCGCACTATGATTGCGCTTGAACGCAGCAACTCCCCGGCCATAATGCATACTTATTACAATATTTTTTCCGAAGATTGAATACCGATGTAATGGCTATAACCGATTCACAACGCTAAATACACGATGCAGCCATCCCTTGTACGTTTACAATTCCGTCGGACGGGCATACACTGAAAATAGATAAGCGTAAGGGGGAAGCATGAACAAGTATGTCATCGAGTTCATAGGCACGTTCTTTCTGGTGCTCACGATCGGTCTGACCGGCAATCCGATTGCCATCGGCGTCGTTCTGGCGGCAATGGTTTACATGGGCGGGTATATTTCGGGCGCCCACTACAACCCGGCAATCACGCTGGGCGTGCTGATCCAGAAAAAAATAAAAGCGATCGAAGCCGGCAAGTATATGTTGATTCAGCTCATGGCAGCCGTGATCGCCGCAGCGGTATATCAATCTATTCACGGCGGAAAAATGGCTGTCGGCCCCGGCGCTGGCGTGGATTTTAGTGCAGCGTTACTCACGGAACTAATTTTTACTTTTGCCCTGGTAAGCGTAGTTTTACATACGGCCGTCAGCAAGAAAACCGAAGGAAACAACTATTACGGCATTGCCATAGGTTTCATTTTGATGGCAGCGGCTTTTGCCGGCGGTCCGATATCCGGCGGCGCGTTCAACCCGGCTGTCGGCCTCGGCCCGGATATTTATAACTGGTCGTATTTGGCAAATCATATTTCTAATGTCTGGCTCTATCTGCTCGGACCGCTCGCCGGCGGGGCCTTAGCAAGCTACGTATTCTCGCTCACAACCGAAAATTTGCCATCAAAACAAAAACGATAACTTCCTAATGATCAAACCGGTTTCTACACGCACTTTGGCGCTCGCCCTTATTCTTATCCGTTGTCGCCAAATGCCAGGAGCTGCAGGTCACGCCAAGCAAGGCATGACACCATTGGTAGACCTCGCGCGGGGCATATCAACCATACAATAGGAGGTATTATGAGAGCAAAGAAATTACTAGTGCCGGGAGCCATCAGCTTGGCAACGCTCGCCGGCGTCGGTGCCAGCACGGCAATCGGCAATCTTGCCAGCGTGAGCGCCGCTACCAGTACGAATAGTTCGAGCAGCGGGCAGCAATCTACAATGCAACAATCGCCACCGGACCCGAGCGTAGGCGGACATGTGGGCGCCAACGGCGAAAAAGAAGTAGCGCTGACGGGCGATACCGCCACCAAAGCCAAAGCGGCCGCCGAAGCCGCCATGCCCGGCGCGACCATCGTCCGGGTTGAGACCGATGCCGAAGGCGCGACCTACGAAGCGCATATGAAAAAGTCCGACGGCACAATGGTAACCGTCAAAATGGATGCTAACTTCAAAGTAACCGCCATCGACAGCGGCGTGGGCGGCGGCGGACCTTCGATGAGTTCGAGCAGCGGCTCATCAACAACCAACTAAAACCCATTAACAATATTATTGGAGTACCTTGTAATTAGGTGCTCCAATTTTGATTTCGAATCAACGTAAATGTATGCTGCGATTGTCAATTATAAATTCTAATACTCTTCGATACCGATAGGATGGGCAGGAAGTATAGGTGAGCTCATCGTAAAGACTCTTGCAGTACGCCGATCGCCCGCGATGACTTCGTGAATGCTTGGATCGGGTGCGCCCGGTATGATTACCAGGTCGTCGGGACCTTGTTCGAATTCATCGATTTCGTCTTTCCTGTCAAGATCAAATCTGCCGTTATCGTCAAGGCAATGCGGGCTGGCTATTTGCGTGTGCCATTTTGCTTTTTTTTCGATGCCGATACTGAATGCCGCCGGACTTACTTGATAGCCGTCAAAATGCTCCTCTAAACCGCCACTTCGCTGAAACCCCTGACCGATGCCGGAATAAACGCGGCCTTGCGCTGCGGCCCAAGCACGAATCCGAGCCTCGGCCGGAACCAAAGCTGGCACGCCTTCCCTCAATATTTGTGACGGAATTCCCGTTTGATTAAACAATCTTTTAGCGCGGCGGACTCCGCCCAAAATTATCACGGCGCTAAAATCGCCGTACATAGCAGCTTCAAAGCCGGCTGCTAAATTGTCTTGTCCAAAAAACGTTTCATAAGCCATAAGTATATATTATATCATTTTTTAATTATTTAATACAATGCCGAGTGGCCGGCTACTTGCCGTCGGCAACGAAATGGAATGGTAGCGGTAAATGGGGTGGCGTACGATGCCGGAATTCATCAGGGTTCCACAGTTCGTGTTGTTCAGCCCATTCCTGTGGCGCAACATGATGCTGTTCGGCAAGAGCTTGTTGGCCGATGGCCGAAATATCCATCTTGGATTCGTGTTGTCTGGTAATTTCAGGTGAAGATCTCAGCCGTCGTACAGCAATAGCCCCCGCCAACCCTTCTACCCCCATGATGGTATGGACAGTATGAGATGGCAGATGCTCTATATGCCCCCAAAACAATGTCGCAGGTGACATAAGTCCGATAATTATCGCACCAGCACGGGCGATTTTTCGCCATCGTGCCTCGGATACATGCTCATGTGCGGCCATTTCGTAGTCGTAATGAAGCGACCAGCTTTTCGCTTCGAATGGATTATCCGGGTCGTAATCGCCAATTTCAGGGACAAACATAAAAATATGATACCATAATAAAGCATTATTTACAACATTAAAGAATTATCGCGGAATTATCCGCGAAACTATTGCTCGGCGATCGCTTGATTAACAAACAGTGAAACTATCCGTGGATCCGTGATAACCCTCTGCCGCGAAGGAGCCGCAACCACGCCGGGTGCAGCTTCTTCTATTAAATGGCATCTGCGCTGTCTAGTGCGCAATCTTTGTACCATGTCGTGGGCAGCGTCGGCAAGGCGGATATCGTTATCACTCGCAATTATTCCTACACAGGCCAAAACTTCCCGGGCGGCTTGGACAATTGCCGGCCTTCCTGCCCATTCGAGCCAAACGTCAACTATCCCCGGATCCATGTGCCGCATGAGACGTAACGTAGACACAGCCAGAGCTTCCTGCGGCTGGGTCCTGGGGCTGATGACTTGACCCGTGTCGTTCCATATTGGCAGGGCTCTTTCACTAACTTCTATACCCTGTTGGAATGAATCTAATGTAAGCTGTTCGTCTTCTTTCGGGTCATTTATCGCAAACCCCAAGTGCCTTAATGTTTCCGATACGTACCACAGTATATCGCCAAGTTCGCCGGAAAGTCTGTCTTTGTCTATCGGCCCGTCATGTGCCAGTTCTTGCACGCACTCAACCGCTTCTTCAATCAACCCGCGCCGAAGTATACCCAATGGATCGTCCTTCTCCTCGTAGAAAGCAAACTCCCGCGTTAGAGCGTGCAGATCACCTAACCTAATATCAGGCAGCGTATCAATCCCCTCGTGCATTAAAAAATAATGCCACAACAAAAAATTATCTGCAAATTTTGAGGGACGCAAGTAACGCTATTGCAACTGAGTCATCAAATTCGCCAACTTTATTGTTGTTTTAAAATAGTGTCCGCAATATCATCCGGGGATTGGGAGCTGTCAACTATAATTGTTCCGTGTTTCACGCAAAAATCCCTGAACTTTTCGTTCCATTCCAGAGTATGAGGCAGCTCGACAGAGCCATCCACCCACCTTTTTGGCTCTCTTGGTTGCAGTCGCTTTACCAATGTTTCGCTGTTCACCCAAAGGCCGAATCTTCTTGTGAAAGCGCTATAGAAATCAGTTTCATTATGTGCGCCACCACATAAAAATACCGTCTCTGCTCCCGCTGACTCTATCAACGCCCTCATTCTTGCTCTATCCCAACACCACATATGGGACGCAAACCATTCCCGCGGGTATGGTTGCGCAGGCATTACAGAAACTTTGAACCCTGTTTTGCTTTCAAACCACCCGCTCAAACCATCTTCAAAATCAGCCTCGATAACTCGATAACCGCGTTGCTGGAGGACCCTACCGACAGTACTTTTGCCGGAACCGTTGGGTCCGGATATTAGATATAACGGCATGCGTATATATTAGCAAACAGAAAACTCCGCATGACGAGGAGACTAATGTTAGAATGTTAGAGATTGAACCTCTAACAGGTGAGAAGTCGTGATAGTTTTAAGCTTGCCGCACCGGTAATAATCTGCGAAGCAGAGAAGTTTCGCGATGCACGTACAGGCCGAGGTTGCGCCTGTCGCCGTTTACGCGGGATTCTTCGACTCGCCACGCTACAATATCGGGGATAGTACCTATGACCGGCTTGCCGCCCGTTCCGCTGATCTGAATGGCAAGCTTATGTAACCCCAGTGCGACCAGGCTGTGGACTGCGATAGGGTAATCACCATGTGGAGCCACATCGCCTTCGGGATTGCCAATTACCGCATGTTCACCCGATTTTAATCTGGCCCTGGGGTTAATTACCGCCCCGTTCGTGACAATTGAAGCGGCCCGATCGAGTCCGGGGTGTGTTGGATCAAGCATATTTTCGGCGCTGATTCTTGCCGAAGTGCCGGCGTATGCCGCAAAGTAATGGCACCAGTTCAACCCGTCCAGTGGCTGTTTCGCACCATCCGGCAGAACGTACTCATTTGCATACCATACGGTGTTTAATGCCATTACCCTCCCGAGGTTTACACTTAGTATGTCGGAATGCGGCCCGCGGTAGACGTCTTCCGGTTCGCTCCACACCGGTACGGGATCACCGCCAAAATAAATATCCGAAACCTGCCTATAGGGCAGCCGTTCATTCTGGGGTGCGAGATTGAAACTTACGTCAATGGTTGCAGCCATAATTGCCAAATCCAAATTAACAACTTGAAGTTATCCCTACCGTACTATATATGGCACTTACTTAACGGGTAACTTTTAAAGAATATTCTAACACCAATGATCTTACTTGTCAATACGCCTGTACCGACTCACCACTAACTATCAGGCTGACAGAGCGACAACCAAATTAGTGAACATCCCGTAAGGGCGGCCGACAACCCGCCAGGCGGATTTCACATTGCGTTTTGCTTCGGCTTTACCGATAGGATTCCGCATGGCCGGTTCACGCTGAATAATGTGATACTCACGTAGTAGGTCGGACCTGATGCGGCCAAGTCCAAAATCAGAAAAAGCCGGGTCGCGATCGCCGATCACGTCCATAGAATCACGAATGGCCTCATATGCCGGCTGAATATCACGCTCGATAAATGCGCCCGAAAGTGCTAACTTACCGCCCAAACTAATAAGTGCTGCCCGCGCCGCCCTGCGCCGGCGGCTGATCGCTTCTTCGGCTTGTAACGCATCCAGACCATCGCCCCTATCAGACCTAAGGCTGACCGACGCCTGCAACATGCTCTGCGCGACCGCCTCAACTCCACCGGACACCATGCATGGCTCGTATCCGAATGTGCGCCAGCCCTCGCCACTCACATATCCCTGCTTCGGAAAAAGGACCGCCCTATCGGTAAGTATCTTGTCCGTTTCCATAAGCATGGCAAGGCCGCCTTCCGAGGGCTCATCAGTAACCCATTCCAACACGTCAAGATACGTCGTAAGCGGATCAAGATTTCCAAAAGCTGTGTTGACGGTTATCATATCAGATATAAAAAGATTGTTTCCAGGCTTGCTAACGTATAACGCACAAAACTTCGCGCATTAAAAAATAATGCCACAACTAAAAATAATCTGCAAATTTGGAGGGCCACCGTGAGCGCACAGCTTCCGATATTAGGAACAACTAAGAACAATTTACTGCTACTACAAGCAACCCCCGATGATAGTATAAGAACATGAGAGTTATATGTTCGATGGTGATGTCAATAGATGGTTTTATCGCCGACGTTGATGGCGTAACTGTTTCTGGCCCTGACGACTGGGTGAGTTTGGCAGAGACCGCCAAGAATTACAAAAACTTCGTAATTGGACGTGGCACAAATCGTAAAGGTGGACTAGATAATATCGACTGTGAATATAAAGTTATGGTGTCATCACATCCATATGATAAAGCAGGTTTTATACATGCAACGTCGCCCGAAGAAGCGATGCGTTTACTAAAAGATAGGGTCGAAACAGTTTATCTGGTCGGCGGCGGCAAATTAAATGCATCTTTTGCTAAATCCGGGCTTATTGACGAGTTGGTCGTGACAATAATACCTAGAGTAATTGGCGACGGAACGCGTCTTTTCGGAGAAAACGGGATATCCTTAGACCTGAAATTACTCAGACAAGAAGCGCTGCACAATGGTAACGTGAGAATTATTTATAAAGTTAATAAGTAAGATTTTTATTGTAGTTTCATAAGTTATACAATCCAAAGCTCCTAGAAGTCAGGGAGCTTAAACATAACTGGCACTGGAGGGCCATCGTAGACATTATCGCAACTTATATGCGCTCTAGCCGTACAGTTGACTATGTGAGCCAATGAGCGCAAAGATGACTATCGTTTCACCATCTATAATGTAAAGCGCACGGATATCGCCACTAACGCTCATGCTCCAATAACCTTTATATTCACCCTTGAGTGGATGAACCTTCAGCATTGGCAGGGTTGGGTCTACCGCAAATAACTGCAGGCGTTCATCAAATTGCAACTGTATCTTTTGGGGTAGCTTCTTATACTGCTTTTTGAACTTGGGCAAATAGCGAATAATCATAGTACCTATTTTTTGAGATCGTCTAGAAACTCTTCTACGCTATCAAACTCTTTACTAGCCTTGCCGCTTTTGAGTTCAGCTTCAACTTCTCCGATAAGCTTTTCAAGCTTGGGTGTCATTTGCTCGGGAGCATACAGCTCAATACGCCTGGTTGCGGCTACCTGACGTAGGTAAGCATTCACTAAGGTGCTCAGCGTGAGACCTGCACTATTAGCAACCTCTTGCGCAGATGCTTTCACTTCCTTATCAATTTTTACGCTTATAACTGTATTCATACTACAGAGTATATTCTTTGTAGTTACACGTGTCAAATAAACACGCATGAAAAAAAGCAAAACTCCTCAAATCAGAGGAGATTAAGCATAACCGAGATTGGAGGGCCATCGTAGACGTTATAGCAACTAAAGTTGGATTACAAACTACGACGGCCCCCCTTTCTCTTATATGAACCGTGTGCCTGCTTGCCCATTTAATGTAAGTTGAAGTACGTTTTCTTGCCTGCCATTTGCAATGAACATTTCTACGTCATATTGAGCGGCAATACGAGCGGCCTGGAACTTTGTTGCCATCCCGCCGGTACCGTTTGCTTTGTCGGTACCAAGAGCTAAATGTTCGTATTGCGTTAGGTCGGATATGCTGCGTATCAAAGTGGTCGAATCGTGAGCATCTTTATAGACACCATCTACATCACTTAGAAGCACCAGCTTAACATTGTCGCCAAACAAATTAGACATTCTGATTTTGGCAGCGAATGTTGCCGCCAGGGTATCATTATCTCCAAACGCGATTTCAGCATGAGTGATGGCATCGTTCTCGTTTGCAATAGCAATATCGCCATGAGACATGAGTTCATGGGTAGTTCGTAGCGCTTCATCTCGTTCAGTGGGTATCTCAAGCTCGTGCTTCGTGAGTAGCAGTTCTCCTATGGCTATGTCGCTTAGCGCGGCACCCCAAACATTAAGCACATGGCGCCAGCCTATACTCGCTAAACGCTGTAAATTAGCCATACCTTCAGTTTTACTAGGACGAACTGTTAAATCAGTAGCCATCATGCCGGCAGTAATGGCCGCAGAGGATACTACTACTACGTTATGCCCATTTTCTTTCAGTTCAATGAGTTGATGGCCAATGCGGCGAAAAGACCGAATGTCTAATTTTTCAGATCCATCCTCTGACTTCTCAATGAGAGTATTTGTGCCAACTTTAACAACTAGCACATTATCAATAATATATTCCATAATTAACTCCACTAAGCAACAGACCTTTGGGCATAAATATAGCCCCTTTGTCGGGGCTGTCTGTTGCTTAGTAGTTAATTGTTGAAAGGAATATCAAAACGCCCCGACTGTCACATAGGCAACGGGCGCGGCAAGACCGACTTGGCGTACTGATATGAATAGCTCATAAATAAATCATAAACTATTTAAATAATTAAATCAAATCTGGAGGCCATCGTAGGCGTTGTTACAACTAGAATCCAAGTTCCCCCATCCAGCTTTGAGCTTCCTTAAGCAAGACAGGATTGGTTTGTTCTGTATAGTAAGACAAGATCATGACGGCTTGCGACAACACGAGCCCACGACCTCTTGTCCATGTAGCATCATCAACTTGTAACTTTTCCTTAAAAATTTTTCGACTATCATTTGAGAAAATTTTCCATGCTACCATCACGTCATATGCAGGATCACCAACCCCCAATGATCCAAAATCTATTACTGCAGTTAAGCGATTGTCTTTGACCAGCATATTCCGTCCGTCTAAGTCCCCGTGTATCCAAACAGCTACTTTGTTCCAGGGTTCTGTATTAAGCGCTGCTTTCCATACAGAGTTCAGTTTTTGAATTTCGTAATTATCCTTCAAGGCAAGAATGGCTTTCCTCGTATGTTGATCGCGCCGTATCAGCGGTACACCACGATCAAAATCACTATTTGGTTGTGGCGCTCCATCAGTAGCAATCTTTTGTAATTCCAGGATGAAACCGGCTAATTCGTTAGCAACTTGATTAAGGTTAGCCGGAGGTTCATCGGAGAATGTCGCACCTTCAAGCCATCCGTAAATTGCCCACTCGAACGGGTATTCTCCCTGGGACTTTCCCAAAGCCACGGGTGTTGGTATAGCAAGAGGTAAGTGAGGAGCTAGCTTAGGCAACCAAGTGTACTCTTTTTCTATATGCCTTTCTTTGTCTGCTATGCGGGGTAATCTGACAACGAGCTTTTCGCCAAGCCTATAAAGAGCGTTGTCAGTCCCACTCGAAAGAACAGCCACTATTGGCAAATCTGCATAAATCGGAAATTGAGTAGCAATTAATCTCTGAATCAGCGGGATGTTAATATCCACTTCGTTTGAATGCATTTTCATTTAGTTCATCATAACAAAAACAGAGGTCAATTACCTCTGTTTTAAGCATAACCGAGATTGGAGGGCCAGGAGGGACTCGAACCCTCGACACCCTGCTTAAGAGGCAGGTGCTCTAACCAGCTGAGCTACTGGCCCGGCTTCCCGCTGGGAGGCCGGGCTGGCCCCACAACGGATTTTGATCTTAGCTGTCCGCATGATGGCCGGGCTGGCCCGGTTCATCATTGCAGTTAACAACGAGGTAACTTTAGCAAAATACCCCTGTTTTGGCAAGATTATTGTCTCCGGAATCGTTTGGACCAGTCATTAAATCCACATAAATTTATCAGGGGTAGATTTAACACCTTAAACATGCTAAAGTATTGCATGTTCTTAGAGCCTCGTTCATAACCGAAAAACCACATACTTTTTACGAAACTTCGAGGCATATCAAAGACACTAAGCTCTCGACCTGGCACGGGAAAAGAGCAGGAGCGGTCCCGACTTGTCGGGATGCGGATTTATTCCGCAAGCTCCGATGAGAAAAACCCTGCAAGGGTTTGTCTCATTACCATCGCGGCGGACGTAGCTCAGCAGGTAGAGCGTCGGGTTGTGGTCCCGAATGTCGTGGGTTCGAGCCCCATCGTTCGCCCCAATTTTTTGATCAAATATCATGAACATCGCAGTAATTGTCCCCTACGCCGGCAAGCAAAAATACCAGCCTGTTTATGATTCTATAATTGACGCCGTCGAGCATAATGGCGGCCATGTTCTTAGCCCGGAAAAAGATGAGAAATACAAGGCAATACTTTCTCGCGATGCCAGGCTGCGTGATCCGGCAAGGGCCCATTATGAATTCATCCGCAAGGGCATCATTGATAGTGACGCAGTTATAGTCGAAGTGACCCATGAAGATTTTAAAATGGGCCACGAAACAACGCTGGCACTTTTGTATCGCAAGCCGGTGCTGGCGCTTTCGCAATCGTTCGATTTCGGGACATATATACACCATCCGGGATTTTACGGAGTTCAATACAAGCCGGACGAATTGCCCGAAGTAATTAAAACTTTTCTGAAAACCGTTGCCGAGCAGCGCAAAACAGCCGGAAAATTACGCCATAATCAGCAGCCCCCACGAAAACGGGCTAAAACAATCGTTGTGTTCGGCGGTGTGTATGCGGATATCTTCAATCAGGTTGGCGAAATCCCGAAGGCCAATGAAGTGATTTTGAGCGCGGCATTCAAAGTGTCGCTCGGCGGCAAGGCGACAAATGCCGCCGTAGCCCTGGCCCGCATGGGCAACGAAGTATTTATTTGCGGGCGGCTTGGTCACGACAGCCTGGGCAGCGATCTGGAATCGTCGCTGATTTATGAAGGCATCAAAACCGATTTTTTGCACCAGGATGCTGCGGCAGAAACCGGCACGGTAACGCTCGCCGTCGATAAACACGCACAGTTCAGCACCATCGTACACGAAGCAGCGAATGTTCTCATCACTAAGGAATCGGTTGATGCATTATTTCACGATGTTGATGCGGGCAAATTGCAAGTAGATTGCATATACCTGACGCTCGAGCAGCAACCGGATATTATTGATTACGTAATCCGTGAAGCATCGAAACGAAAACTATTTATTTTTTGCGATGCGGCGCCGCACACCCGGCCGCTAGATGACACACTATTGCCTTTGGTGGATATCCTCGCGCCAAACCAGTTGGAAGCAAAGGCAATGACTGATATTGACGTGCGTACCGGCGCTGACGCCGTCGATGCTATTGATAGTCTGTCGCAGAAAGGCGCGAAGCAGATCATTCTAACGATGGGGAAACTCGGTGCACAGTATCGGGATGCAGAAGGTAAACTTTACGCAATTAAGGCTGTTCCCGTCCAAGCCATTGACGAAGCCGGCGCCGGGGACGCGTTTCGGGCTGCGTTCGTCCATAATATCCTGAGAAATCACAATGCGCCCGAATCACTTGAAGCCGCCAATGCCGCCGGCGCATATGCCGTGACACATTTCGGAAGCTACGATTCCATGCCAAGTCTCAAACAACTTGCAGCTTTCGCCAACGCCCACCGAACGCAGCACGCTTCCAATTAATACTAAGCGAGCATGTTGACACCTTTATTTTGTGCTTATGTTAACTTACAATGGGACATAACATGACAGACAGTAGTCAAGCGCCGAGCGATGCGAAGCGGCTGGTAGCGTTTTTGGCGCCGACATGGCTCAGTTCGCTGATTTGTATTTGCTTTGGCGGTATCGTCATTTTTGGTACCGTCCTCTTAACGCACGTCGGCAGCGACGTGCAACAGAGCCTGATTGGCTTGCACAGCGTCTACAGCCAGAGCTCCGTCGGCACTAGCGTACAGACGATCGGAAATAATTTTGGCGATAATACATATCTGAACAACGCATTGTTATTTTTGTTGTGGGGATCCGTCGGATTGGTGGTTTATTCAATAGTGCAAAGTGGCATGAAAGAGTTCGGGCAAGCTGATAAGCTGCTGCACGAACTTAACTACGTTCATGCCAACCGGCGTGACATACTTCGAAATGTCGCTCTGCGGGCAGCGATCCGGCTCGGCGCATTATGTGCCTGGTGGATTATGCTCCGTTTTATCATTTTTACGCTTGTGCCATATGCCATCGCCACGGCACATATTTGCGCCATGCACCTTCTGGGAGTATCTGATTGGGCGCATAGTCTGCTGGCCGGCGCTGCGTGCGCATTGGGCGCGCATGTGCTTATCGTGCTGGTTAGACTCGTTTTTCTTCGCCCCAGGTTGGTTGGTGAGGAAATCCTTGTATAAATGTAAGGACTGTTTGCTGCTATACTTTAGGATAACGAAAGGTAATATGTATGCACGTACTTCGTAGAATTGCACGATTCTTATTGCAATATAAACTATTCAGTTTGTCGGTTTTGGCGATTATCGCCGGGCTCATTTTGGAGTTACTTGGTCTGCGCGTCGCAACAAATTGGTTGCTCGCCGTCGTATCGATTATTGCCGTTATTCCTATTTTGGTTGAGATGTGGCAGGACTTGCGCACGGGACGATACGGCATAGATATCCTGGCAGTTACGGCGATCGTGGCGTCCGTCGCGCTCAAACAATATTGGGCCGGTATCGTCATCGTGGTGATGTTCACCGGCGGTGAAGCACTGGAAGATTACGCCGAGCACCGCGCCAAAACCGAACTTGACGCATTGCTTTCAAGCGTGCCGAACCAGGCTACGATTATCCGCAAGGGCAAGACATTGAACGTCAAAGTGAGTGAAATCCGTGTTGGCGACTTGATTATCATAAAGCCCGGCGAAGTCGTGCCGGCCGACGCGGTGATCAGTGAAGGTTCGGCCAACTTCGATGAATCAAGCCTGACGGGCGAAAGCCTGCCGCAATCGAAATCAGCGGGTGATGAGTTGCTTAGCGGTACGGTGAATATCGACGGCGCGATTACCGCCAAATGTATCCGTGAAGCCAAAGACAGCCAATACGAGCAAATTATCAAACTGGTTCGCTCGGCTGCATCGAGCCAAGCGCCGGTCGTGCGCCTGGCCGACCGTTACGCCGTGCCGTTCACCTTCGCCGCCTACAGTATCGCGCTGGCGGCCTGGTATTTCGGGCATCAGGCGATTCGTTTTCTGGAGGTAATAGTCGTGGCTACGCCTTGCCCGCTGTTGCTGGCGGCACCTATAGCCATTATTTCCGGCATGTCGCGCGCAGCCAAGCACGGCATAATCATCAAAACCGGATCGGCATTGGAGCAACTAGCTGGCGCCAAAACGATCGCGTTCGACAAAACCGGCACACTGACGCTCGGCGAACTGACTGTCGATAACGTAAAAAGTTTCGCACCATACACCGAACAGAACCTGCTGGCACTTTCGGCATCGCTTGAGCAAAACTCAAACCATGTCTTGGCGCGCGCCATTGTCGACAAAGCCAATCAGCGCAACGTAAAAATTGCCAAAGCCAAACATGTCAAAGAAACGGCCGGCCAAGGCTTGGCGGCAACTGTCAGCGGCAAAGCCGTGCTGGTTGGCCGGCTGGACTTTCTGAAAGCTAACGACGTAAAGCCACGCAAGGCACAAACCGCTCCGGCAGAAACCGCGACCTATGTAGCTATTGATGGCGACTTGGCGGGCTATATCACATTCAAGGACGAGCTCCGCCCAGACAGCAAATCGACCATCAAACGCCTGCAAAAACTTGGCGCCAAACATATCCTGATGGTAACTGGGGACAACAAAGCGACCGCCAAAGCTGTGGCCAAGCAACTCGGGATCACTCATGTTCACGCCGAAATGCTGCCGGGCGACAAGCTGCGCGTGCTGGAGGAGTTGAAAGAGCGGCCAGTCGTTTTCGTCGGTGATGGCGTGAATGATGCGCCGGTGCTCACGGCAGCTGACGTCGGCATCGCACTTGGTGCTCGCGGATCGACCGCCGCCAGCGAATCGGCCGACATGGTCATCATGCTCGACGAAGTTTCGCGCGTGGCTACGGCACTAGAAATCGCCAAGCGCACCTTCATGATTGCCCGGCAGAGCATCCTTGGCGGTATCGCACTCAGCGTCATCCTGATGTTCGTATTCGCCACCGGCAAATTCCCGCCGCTTGCCGGTGCCATCGTCCAAGAAGTCGTCGACATTATCGTAATCTTCAACGCCCTCCGCGCCCACGGCTCCTGGCGCCGCAAATCCACCTAATTCGCAACTAAAAGGTTAAGGCTCTCATTTTTGAGTGCGATGCATGGCGTCAGCGAAGCGCGGACGGAGGCGTACTTGTATGTACGCCGGAGGAGCACTGGAGCTGACAACGCAGTCAGCGTGCCAAGAATGTGAGCCGGCTTAAAGTGCAAGTACGACTAGCATCGGCACCAGCAAATTATCCGACCCGGCAATGCCCACATTTTCCAGCACGGTCGCCACTGCAGGCAACCAGACTAAAATTACCGGGCTGTTTTGCGGTCCGAAAATCACTCCGCAAAAAAGGATTATTAAAAACGAGCAGATGAAAAAGGTAAGCGTGCCGGCACGTGATTTGGTATGTCCCAATACCTTGTAGCGATGCTTACGCCCGAATAATGTGCCCACGACCGCCGCCAGCCCGTCTGCCAGCCCAAGGTGCAGCATCGCCGCCGAAAATACCAACGGCTTTACACCAAGCAGGATTGAAAAGCCAATACTTACCGGGAAAAATATTTCACCCCAGGTTAGCCGTTTGACGTCGTAAATTGAATGAAAAAATGACATTCGCTTAGATATCAACACGCCCAAGAACAGCAGCAGACTCATTGTAGCGATGTTGCGTGGACTCATAAATAGCGGCCAAAAGGCCGCGTACGTTGCCACCGAAATATGAATAAACTTGCGGGTAATTTCCGGATGATAGTTGTACCGATGCTGCAAAAACTCGCCCAGATACACGAGCAAGCCAACACCAGCAACGCCAACGATTAGCGACAGCATAAACTAATTCTACTCCCACATGCAATGACTTTAAAATAAACAAAAGTATGCATGAAAGTTATTGCCAATCCGAAATCATGGTGTAAGATTTTTCTATAAAGTGATTGGCGCGCTTCTATGTTGAATTTTGAAAACCCGGATACAGTCCTGCAGTTCGATGAAAGTTCGGCTGCGGTAGCCGACTATTTTGACCGACGCTACGGTTCGAATCCGGATTACTGGTGGAACCGCCCTGGCGAAGCTGAAACGCGGTTGTCACCAGACCATATGGCACATGAGCTGTCTCTTGTGACAAGTACTGTGCTTAGAATTATTCAAAACGAGAATCCACTCAGAGACCACCCTTATGTGTTAGATATCGGAGGTGGAGGCGGTATCGATACGATACGATATGCGCTGATGGGATATCAAGTTGACGTGAATGATGTGAGCCCCAGAAGCGCCGAACTTATAACCATGCTGGCTGCTAAGTATGGCGTTGCCGACCAGGTTCGTGTTGTGTGCGGACCGGCCCAGGAGTTGGAACTCGAGCCACGTCACTACGGACTCGCACTTTGTAACGGAGTACTCGATTATGTGCAAAGTCGTGATGCCAAACTTAAAATTGTGCACAACATTCAAGACGCAACAGCGCATAACGGATTAGATGCGCTAAGCACATGGATTGACTTCCCCAACCCGTCCGTTCCCTGTCATTCCGAAGTTGCGATGTCACCTGATCCACTCGGAGAAGTTACCATTGGAGAGTATCTTGACGTTCCTGGCTGGTCTGACCGGCTAGCATACTTAGAGCTGAACAAGGCTGATAATAGCCACCCGGAGTGCAAAGAGCAGCCACATAGACATAGCCACGCGAAAGGTGTCATGGAATACAAGCAAGATGCTTCGAGTCTGCTCTTAAAACCGAATCATTCTAGAAGGCTCGTATGGCTAGAGGCCGCCAGGAATCAGGCTGGTTATGAAGTAGTTGCGTGACTGGATGTCCGAAGCTCTTCTCTGTTCAAACATGCCCGAAGTAAATTTTTTCGCGTGTTTTCGCTCCATAACCCAGAGACCATTCAAAAAGCCCAGGGTTCGCCTGGGCCTTTTGAATGGTCGGGGTGAATTTGACGAAATGGAACCGAATAAAGTTAGAGCTTATTAATATGTTTGAGATAGCTATTGCTAAAGACTTCGCAAGTACTGCAGAAATAAGCCAGGCGTAAGCACTTTTATTTGATAGTCTTTGGATAATTTTTCACTTTCAAAATGCCGTAAATTGTAAGTTATCAAAAAAGACGCCTTGGATTCCTTGGCTCCAGCAACAATATGCGTATCATGCGTGTCTTTTGTGTATTCCTCATATATTAGTTGCACTTTTTCATATGGCATTCCAATATCTATCGTGACAAATCGCTCTTCTATGACCTCATGAAGCTCACCTAATTCTAGATTGAGTCGGGCGACAACTTTTTCCAGCTCCAGAATTGAATAATTCGACGCGTGAAGTTTTATATCTTTCGTTTCATGTATTAATTTGAAAGCGGCACCTGCCGTTGAAATCAGCGATGAAATAATAACATCCGAGTCAACAAAAATTTTTAGCGGTTTAGGCGTGCTCACTATTCAACTCATTACGTACCGACGAAAGTTCTCGGTGCACCGCCCCAATTGATGGCAAATCAGCCTGTTCTGCCGAATACAAGTCAGCATCAAGACCCGTAAACATAAAAGATATGGAGCTCGCCGGTATCCTATAAACTCTGCCGAAACGTTTAGCAACAATCTCGCCCTGATTGATTAAGTCGTACACCGTATTTTTAGAGAGCTGCAGCATGGTTGCAACCTGTTCAGGCGTATAGACAGTATCGGGTATAGTTTTATTAGACATGACTCTATTGTACTAAACGCTGCTCAGTATGTCAATATGGTAAAGATCTGATAGAGGAAATGGAAACGAATTTGGGACAAAAAAATAAACATAAACGGTTTGGTCGGGGTGACTGGATTTGAACCAGCGACCTCAGCGTCCCGAACGCTGCGCGCTACCAAGCTGCGCCACACCCCGTCGTCAAAGCCTGCGCAAATGTCTCGTTTTGCATATCTGCAAAAGCTTCGACTTAATGCTATGCTTCTCCTCTCAATTTTTCAAACAGTCGACTTCGCTCCTTGGTTTACAAAATTGTACTGAGGACAAACCTGCCGTACTCTGCCCCACAAAATGATTCGCATTTTCTGGGAATCCTTGGTTTTTCTCAACCCCGGCTTCCTTGTAGGAGGCCGGGTGCTCTTTTCCCTTTCGGCAAATGAAGCTTTGTGCCCAGATTATACCTTAAAGGCCACTTATGTAGCAAAAGTGAATTACTCAACGTAGCTTCAGGGCATCTTGGATGATTTGAATATGGTCGAAGGCTAGATCGGTTGGTAGTTCGTTAAGCGACATAAAACGCGAGTCTTCGGCGTCGTCACCGGATTTTGGATCGCCGGTAGCTTCGATGATATAAACGATGGTCTGGTTGACGCGGCGTAGTCGAGCGCTTATGCTTTAATCAAATGCTTGTCAAAAATGTTAATTTAGCTCGCCACGTCGCGATATTACGCATTGCCTTCGGATTGATGTGGTTGGTCAATTCTTCTTTCAAGTGGCTGCCCACGTTTCGCAATACCTACCTGGATCAAATCAAAGCCGCTGCCGAAGGACAGCCCGGTTGGCTACATGGATGGTTTAACTTTTGGTCACAATCCATGGCACACAATCCGCATTTGTTCGCAATGCTCGTAGCTATAAGCGAAAGCTTGATAGCTATCGCGCTGCTGATCGGACTCGCGCGGCGCGGCACGTACCTGACGGCTGCTGTTTTTAGCTTGCTCATCTGGAGTATACCTGAAGGTTTTGGCGGACCGTATGGCAGCGATGCCACCGATATTGGCACCGGTATTATCTACGCCGTAGTCTTTTTCGCCCTATATGGTTTGGAACGTTTGGCCGTACCGCCCGCCTGGTCCGTCGACAACTATATCGTCAAACAATTGCCATGGTGGGCAATTGTCGCTAATCCGTAATAAAAAATATTCAACCCGAGAAAGAGTTGAGTATTTTGATTGGTCGGGGTGAAAGGACTCGAACCTTCGACCTCCGCGTCCCAAACGCGGCGCGCTAGCCAACTGCGCCACACCCCGGCGTCGAAGCCTACGCGATACGTCTCGTTTTGCCGCGCGCGGCAAAAGCTTCGACCTATGGCTATGCTTCTCCTTACAGTTTTTCAAACAGTCGACTTCGCTCCTTGGTTTGAAAAACTGTGCGAAAACCTTCGGTTTTCGAATTGCCCGTCATTAGTTGAACGAGCTGCTCTTTTATCTTTGCGGCAATTTTTAGCCAGTATAGTTGAAGAACGGATGAATTATATCGTAAATCGGCGGGAAAAGCCACCGCCAGCACCCCTGTAAGTTTGGCATACATGGTATAATTACCAGATATGAAGTACGCTTCGATCTTTGCTACCATCGTACTGATCTGGATAGCCGTCATCTTGATGGCCGTCACCAGGCCGTCCGCCAACGAAGTTTTCCAGCTATATGTCGCCGCCATAATTTCCACCCTTGTATTATTCCTGATTGGATTTACCAGAAGGTAAGACCGAAGTTATGAGCAATACTCAAGCAAAAACAGTTGCGGCACTCAAGCGCGCCCGGACCAAACGGCTTGCCAAGCTTGGCGCCAAAGTTTACTACCTGCGCAAACGCGGACGCGAGCAGGAAATGTACAATCTGATATGCGATGAATTCCTGTCACTCGGCGGCGTTTATGTCAAGTTTATGCAAGGCGTGATGTTTAATTCACCGGTGATGAAACACTGGAACAGCCCTGCCCGGTTGAGAATATTCGAAAATCTGGATAGCCAGCCGCTCGATATCGTCGCGGTATTGCGCCACGAACTTCCGCCTGCAAAACTGAAAGACATCGTGCTTGTACAGCCCGAGCCGTTCGCTGCCGGCAGTTTTGGGCAGGTATATCTTGCCCAACACGCTAACGGGCAGAAAATTATTATCAAGGCATTACGCCCTTTGGTCCGCGATCTGCTCAAATACGACTTACGGCTGCTTAGTATATTCGGCAAACGATTCGCCGCACACGAATACACGAATTTCACGATAAAAATGAACACCGCGATCAAAGAATTTCGCATCGCCACTCTGAACGAAACAGATTATATCGCCGAAGTTCAATTTGCAAACGAATTATACGAATCGTACAAAGAGCATCCATACGTCGTTATTCCCAAGACGTACCTCGATTTATCGACGCCGCATATCATAGTTCAGGAGTATCTCGATGGAGTATCGGGTGCGGAGTTATTGAAGCTGCAGGAAGACGGCAGCGATCCCGCAGCCATAATCAAAGAGCGGGTCGGGTCTGATCTAGACACCCAACTGCGCATCGGCGGCATCGAAAGCCTGACAGCAATTTTCGATTTGCCGCGCGTACCCGGCGATCCGCACCCGGGCAACGTCAGGTTTATGACCGGTAACCGCGTCGGATTAATTGATTTCGGTATATCCGCACCGGTTCCGCGCAACCGGCCGGCTTTTTACAGTCTGCTGCTAGAATGGAGCCAAATTTACGAAAACAAAGGCACGGTTGTCGGTATGTTCGAACAGTTCATGCGATATTTTGTGAATGACCTGTACCGCGCACTGAAAAAATTGAGTACTATCACTCCCGGCGCCACAAGCCTGTCGCAAACGGCAGCGCAATATCTGCCAGACTTGGCACCAAGCAAGCCGGAAAGCAATGATCTGATACGCGAAATCGGCCGGCTAGTACAAAACGCATTCGACAGCGCCACCGGAGCAAGTGATTTGCGCGTTCTTGTCGAGGACGGACAGCTGCTTCGAGCGTTCGGACAAGTAGCGAACAAAGACAATCGCCTGGGATTGGTCGTTCGCCTGGAATCTTCAGAAATCCTGCGCGCCGCGCAAACATACATATCTTTACTCAGTGCGTTGAAGCGCCGGAAGCTGTTCGGTTCGATACTGGCCGACGCAATCGCAGAAGTCGCCCACAGGCATCCAGATCTGATACATCAAACCGAAAAATCCGTCAGCGCGTCCCAGGCAATCGAAATAATCAACCGCTGGCTGGAGCGCGTTGCCGTACGCGATCCCGCATTATTCGTACAATTATTAAAACGCATCAGCCCGCGAGAAAAAGCGGCGAAAGTCCAAGCGAAGGAGAATGTAAGCAATGCTTAAAGAAGTCATTCTGTTTATAAAATACCCTTATACGGCCGGCACAATCGGCACCATCTGGCTCGGCAGTGCCATTTTGATGGCGCTTAATTCCCAGCTCGACGGCGTACATATCGTCATAATCAACATGTTCGCCAGCATCGTCATCGCCGTCATCGGCTTCGGCGGCAAAGAGGGCTAGAGCGAGTCCAGCACGTCGATATCAGACGAGCTAAGTTCGATATTCAGTGCACCGAGATTTTCATCAATGTGGGCTTTTTGAATTGCCTTTGGAATCGGCAGCGTGCCTTTGGCCAGAAGCCATGCCAAGGCTATCTGTGCCGGAGTCGCATGGCGCGCGCTGGCAATGCTTTGAACTGTTGCATTACTAAGAACTTCCCGGCGCTTAATCGGCTGATAGGCGACGATTTGGATGCCATTTTGATCGCTAAACTCACGGAACGAATCATCCACTTCGTCTTTGTACAGAAGGTTGTAGTTCATTTGGTTTGCGACTATCGGATGCTTGGCGACAGATTGCGCACGCCGCATGTTTTCGACAGCGAAATTGCTAACGGCAAAATCACGTACAATGCCTTCATCGATCAATTCGTCGATTTGCGGAATTGCTTCTTGCCAGGGCGCGTCAGCAAACGGCGCGTGGATATACAGTAAATCTAAGTAATCGGTACCGAGTTTTGTCAGCATCTTTTCAACCGTTGGGCGAACCCGTCCCTTGGCAAGGCTCGTTTTCCAGAGCTTATCGGCAACGAATAAATCTTCACGGGCTGCGCCAGCTATGGCTCGGCCGACGACTTCATCCGTATAAAAACCGCCGTACATTTCCGCGCAATCGATATGGTTTTGCCCCTTCGAAAGTGAGTAACGAATCGCTTCGATTTCTATTTCTTCATTGCCAAGTACTGGCTCGACACCGCGATATTTGCTGCCCTGATTCTCGGGATTGTTGAAACTGGCAATGCCCCACGTACCAATGCCAATCGGAAAAATCGATTTACCGGATTTCGTCTGCATTCGAATTACTATACCAGATTGGCTTCGAAAATTTTCTGGATTAGTTCGGCGCCGGTAGCGAGGCCGGTGGTTTCGTCGGCTTCGACGAGCAATGCATTGAATTGCATGCGGCCGGCGGTTTCCAGCTCGTTGCGGCTTGGTTCGTTGGTTTGCCAGCGTTTGATGATTACGTCGTAGCGGACGCCAAGGCTTGAATCGAGCGAACCGCACATGCCTACGTCGGTAATGTGCGCCGTGCCGCCAGGTAATACATCCGCGTCCGCCGTCGGTACATGCCAATGGTCGCCGACCACGACCGTCGCGCGGCCATCGAGGTAGTAGCCGATCACGCGTTTTTCGCTTGAAAAATCGCCGTGTAAATTCACGACCGTCGCGACGTGCGCGGTACTTTTTTCTTCATCCAAAATATGATCCATAACATGTAAAGGATTATCTACCGGCTTGTCCGCGTCGCGGCCGACAATATGGCCGAGCAGGCTCACGACCAAAACGTTGCCCTTGGCGGTTTCGATAAATTTATACCCGAGCCCGGGTGTGCCTGAGGGATAATTCGCCGGCCGGATGATCGGTTCGTCCGGATCGTCCATCATCGGGATGATTTCTTCGTGATGCAGACTCCAGTTGCCGCCCGTGCAAAAATCCACACCCGCCGCCTGCAAACGCACGAAATCTTCCGGCGTAATTCCCTTGCCCCCGGATACGTTTTCGCTTTGCGCTACAATCAGGTCAATTTGTTTTTCCTGCTTCAGTTCAGGCAAGACCTTTTCAACGACCCGAATTCCCGGCTCGCCCATCACGTCACCGACGTATAGAATCCTCATTCTTCCAGTTTAACAGCAAGCGTGCCTGGTGTGGGCATCAACACTCCAATGTGATCTTCGGCGTGTACCAGGGGAATGCTGTCAAGGAGTTTTTCCAAATGCAATGCTGCATCTGTACGCTCCGGTGCGCCCGGCCCGCAAGTATTAGCATCAGGATGAGGTAGCTCTGCCAAAACATGACTTGGCCTTCCGCGGACCTCCACCATCGCCAGTGTATTATCCCGCACTATGTGAGGTCCTACAAACGCCCCGACACTCCACCACATACTTTCCCCCATTACTCCATCCATATAGGATGTAGCACATATAGCACGCTTACCGACATCACTTGCCACTAGCGTCATCATTCGCTTGCGTCTCACATCCTCTAATGAAGGTGCAGGGTGCGGAAATTCGTCATTTAAAAAGACCCGCACTTCATTTCCGAATCGCCCTTGCAGGTGTGCGACGATAACTTGTCGCTCCACGGAACTGCTAAGCGGGTAACGGAAGTAGCGCGCATCACCAACGCCAATGCCCATACTTTCAATGGTATGCCCTATGTGGGCAAAGGCTATACCTCTGTCCGCACGCCTGTCTACAAAATCTGCCGCTATAAGTTCATCGGGAAGCGCATCGGGGGATACCAAACCCAAATCAGCCCACAAATTGTCGGGTGCTGGCTCTGGTTCTGGCCGTCCTTTTGACATCTCGTACCTTTTCTATTGAAATTTTACGACATTTTTTAACAAAAAACTACTGCGAAGAAAAAAATTATTTCAGCTGTTAAAACCATTCACTATCGGTCCGGTCGGGCTTCGAAATGGGCATTTCAGTAAACATGCCGAGCGGCTCAAGTATCCCCAGCACCGATCGTGCAATTGCCGTAAAACTTGCATACCCCATCATTCGATCCCGCTCGTTTTCCATCCATGTTATCGGGACATCCGGATGTACCGGCTCGTAGTCGTCGCGTTCAATAATTTTAAACCACGTCATTTCATCGCGTCCTTCTATGAGCGGCGGCCCGCCGGCCGGAGGCACGCGGCTACTATCGCCGTAATCGTAAAGTGCTTCGCTGCGATTGACCAAAAAACTGCAAGTTCCAGGGTACATTAGATATTCAGCGAGATGAACACGCTGGAGATGGCCGCCAATATTGTCGCGTGACGAAAAATCAGAACCAACCTCATTAACAGTAACGCTAAAAGACGGGTCGCCGGCTGGAAAGTCAGCAGAATCCGGCACCGGCCTTATCGCGACAAGCAGCTGATCGCCGTCGCCGCGCGGAAGCCAGTGTATTGATGTGCGGCCGGCTGCCACCCCTAAAGCTCTCTTTCGCTCCAACAAATCGCGGCTGGCTGCCCGAGCTTCGGCGTGCACGGCGGCAATACACCCGGATCCCAACGTAGCAGCAATCAATTGGTCGGCCGCAAATTGCCGAGTACCGAGTAGGGTTTCAATGTCGCCACCTAGTTCAGCTGCACTCATAACAAACTTTCTATTGCTAATATGTAACCATGCGAATTGCAATTTGGCAAATAGGAGCAATCCCCCGGCTGTTGAAGCTTCGTGCTATCTAAACGCGCCTGTCACACCAGCCTCGTAGCATCCTCCGCTGCTCAACGGTGACAATAATCCGCCTATCGCGTCCAGAGCGCACTCCGCCGCAATGTCCGCACTCCACCGAGCGATAGGTGCCGAAGCCAGATAAGGCGTGCTGTATTTAACAAATGTCGGCCGCACGTTTTTACTTCCCCGCACGAAATTAAGCCTTCCATCACCGTAGACCTCTATTACGGCAGCCGAGCCAAGCGTTTCGCGCGTCCACCCATCTGTCCGCGCATTGGCTTTTCTGGCAAAACCCTGCCTCCGGCTTATCAAATTGTGTTCAGCGCCAACTACAAATTCCGCATAACTCAGTTCCTGCGCCAAGCCTTTATTGACTTCACGGGTCGCAACAATATGTAAAGACGGCGGAAATTCTTCGCCCACCACCCACACATGCCTGCGGCCATCTGACGTTGGTACCGCGTGATACGATTGCCAATTCGACTCCGTAAAGGTGCCGCAGGATTGTCTAAATTCGGCGAACATCGCGCGGATCGCGACGAATTTCGCTTCCAGACTTACGCCATTTTCTATTCGATCGTCGCCCCAAAGAGCCTGCATCACGTCAAACGCCTCAACCTCTTCTTTTGAACCTAGTAACGCGTCCGCTAAGGGGAAATTCGCTCTTAATTTTGCATCTTCGTCTTCTTCGGCAAAAAATTCCTCGGCGGTGCTCATGAAATATAATTATCATGAAACGATTGAAATTGCGACTTTTTTTAACTAATCGGGAAGCTGTGTGTTATTTTCAGATTCTATGAGCTCGCGGGTGTCACGAACGATTTGATCGGGCGACTCGGCAAAAATAGTGTGCATCCCGAATTTGCGGGCGGGCACCAGCGACGATTCTCTATCATCGACAAATAACACCTCATTCGCTGGCAGGTTCAATTTTTTGAGTGCGCGATCGTAAAATTCGGGCTCCGGCTTGGCAGCACCTATTTCACAAGACAGCACAACCGGATCGAATGCGGCGTAATCCCCGCGTTTTTTATGCTCCGCCACGCTTAAAGCGATAACATTCGATGCAACTCCCGTTCGCAAGCCAGCCGCACGCAAGCTTGCCGCCAATTCGTGTACCGGTTTCGAGCGCGTGTATGGTGCGGCTCCAGCTTTTAGAAATTCTTCTTTGCCAGGATTACTGTTTCCAGGAAACATCTTATTAACTTCCGCGAAGAATTCATCGGTATCAATCGTGCCTTTGAATAACCGCGACAGCAGAGCGCTGAACTGCGAGGTCGGCTTAAAGTCGGCATATAATTTAGCAAAAACCTGATGCGTACCGCCCACCTGGCCGCCCTCTGTCAACACACCGCCGTAATCGAACAGAACTGCTTTGATCATTACCGTATCGGCTGCCAGACAATTGTCGTGCTCGCTGATAGCATATCGCCCGGTTCAAGCATAATTCCCGATAACTGTTCGGGTGTTCGTATCATTCCAGCATGAGTAGGTTCGACACATATTATCCTGTCCGGATCATCGCTCCATACAACGTTTTTTGGCAGCTCATTGTTAGTCATCGTAACTAACATGCTACCTGAATGAAATTGAACCGCGGAAGTATCCCCGTCTATTAGTTGGGCTTGCCCGAGATTCGCAGCAATAAATTCGTGCCTTCCGGATTGACCCATGTTATTCGTTGCATGCAATTCAAAAACACCATTCGATTCAACGCGCGGAAAGTACGGATGCGGACCGGGGGCGGCTGGCAGGGAAATATTGGAGTTATTTATGGTGAGTATTGAACAAGTTAATACTGGACTTCCCGATGCGTTTTCGCCAAGCGTATAGGAAATGCTCCCGAATAATCCGACGAACTTTCCATATTTATCTTGATCGGAAATGTTATGTACGAATCTGGCATACGCATTATTATCTCCTGCGTCCGCGCGGTGCCATATTTCCTTGCGGGTAAGACCGTGTTGATCGGTAATCTCGTAATCTGCGAACGCCTCTCCCGGCCCGAAGAAAGGCCATGCCACAAATAGTCCGCCCCGAGACCTGCCGGCATCGTTGTGATAATACGATTCCAAAAGCGGTACGTCTCCAAACCGAAGCTCCTCCAAATATGCGCCTACCGGATTAATTACCCCGCGAGTTTCGCCTAATGATAGCTCGGCTTTTGGTAAGGCTGGCGCTTGTTCACCGATAGTCATGTCAGCCTACTTGGCGAATTCGATGGCGCGGGTTTCGCGGATGACGTTGACCTTGATGGTGCCGGGATATTGCATGGTCGATTCAATTTTGGTGGCGATGTCGCGGGCCAGTTTGATGGCGCTCAAATCGTCGATGGCTTGCGGTTTGACGAACACTCGGACTTCGCGGCCGGCGCTGATGGCGTACGATTTCTCGATGCCGTTAAAGCTGTTGGCGACGTTTTCGAGCTCCTTCATGCGCTCCACGAAGTTTTCGGCGCTGATGTTGCGTGCGCCGGGACGGGATGCGCTGATGGCGTCAACCACGCGGACGATTAGTGCTTCGACGCTCGTAGCTTCTACGTCGTCGTGATGCTGCTCGGCAGCCAGAGCGACTTCTTCGGGCGCACCGTACTTGCGCAGCATCTCGCCGCTTATGTGGTGGTGCTTGCCTTCAATTTTGTGGGTCAGGGCCTTGCCAAGGTCGTGCACCAGGGCGGCGTACTTGGCAGTCTTAACATTCGCGCCGACTTCTTCGGCGATCATACCGGCGATGTGCGCCATTTCGGTGGAGTGCTTCAGCACGTTCTGGCCGTAGCTGGTGCGGAATTTCAGCTCGCCCAGTAGGTGCAAAATTTCTTTCGGAATGCCGATGATACCGACTTCGCGGGCGGCATCTTCACCGGCGCGAACCACATCTTTTTCGACGTTCTTCTGTGCCTTTTCGACAACTTCTTCGATACGTCCCGGGTGGATACGGCCGTCTTTCATGAGCATTTCCATGGACTGGCGGGCAACCTCGCGGCGCACCGGGTCAAAGCTGGATAGCACGATGTAGCCCGGCGTGTCGTCAACCATAATGTCGACGCCTGTGGCGCGCTGCAGTGACTGGATGTTGCGGCCTTCTTTGCCGATGATACGGCCCTTCATTTCGTCGTCATCGAGCTTCACGCTCGTCACCGTTCGCTCGGCCGTCACTTCGCTGGCCATGCGCTCCATGGCGGTGGTGATAATCAGCGCCGCTTGTTCTTCGGCGTCTTCGCTGGCTTCGTTTTGCAGTTTGGCAATCAGCCCGGTCAGATCGTTGCGAATGTCGCGCTCGGTCATCTGCATCAGCTTTTCGGCGGCATCCTTTTGGCTGAGCTTGGCGATTTTTTCCAGCTTTTCTTGTTGCTTTTTGCGGATGTCGCGGATTTCGTTTTTCAGGCCCTCGACCTCGTCTTCGCTCTTGCGCAATCCCTCGGTGCGCTTGTCGAGCTCATCAAGCTTTTTGTCGAGCGATTCTTCGCGCTGCACCAGCCGGTTTTCCAGATCTTTCAGCTCGGCGCGGTGTTGTTTTTCCTCTTTACGGGCAGCATCTGCCAACTGCGCGGCTTCGTCGCGGGCGTCGTTGATAATCTTGCTTGATTCGCGCTTGGCTTTGTCGAGCTCCTTTTTAGCCTGTTCCTCGGCCGTTCCTACTTTTTGGCGCGTCAGCACCGTGTTGGCGCCAAAACCAACACCAAGCCCCACCAATGCGAGGACAATGGTTATTATGTCCATGTTGTTCCTTTCTTCTGCAGATTGTGCCTGTAAAGGCAATCGCTATCACGTCACTAGCCTTAAAAATCGTACAATCTGAAAATCGAAATAAAAAATTAGAATTTAACGTTGGATTTTCCCGAACTCCTTGGGGATCCTAATAAAAAATATACACGTAAAACACGCAAATGACAACGTTGTATATTAAAACGGAAGCAACCGACGCTTATTGTGGCCTGCGATGTCTACCCGATCGCTTTGGTACAGGTACTTTGCAGCTACCGACTTTCTGTAGTTGTCCGTTCTGATTGGCGCCGATATCAAGTACGTGTGTCGGCGGAACGCCTTCATATCTCACACCGTTATCACGTTGATCTGTAAACCATGATGGAGAAATTGGCAGTAAGGCGCAAACTGCTTCGCCATACATCCTGGATTTGCGGGCGAAAGCCCTGTCCGTCCCGGGCA
The DNA here is from genome assembly GCA_963742655.1 of uncultured Candidatus Saccharibacteria bacterium. Classification (GTDB taxonomy): domain Bacteria; phylum Patescibacteriota; class Saccharimonadia; order Saccharimonadales; family UBA4665; genus JAICLK01. Next base: position 520,556 of record CAVUMM010000005.1, on the reverse strand, counting down.
TTGCGTTATCATCGTGGCTGCGCGCGTACCATTTATCCCGAGCGAGCACGCCGGCGTACTCAAATCCGTGTTTGAGCCAGCGGAATCTCCTACTCGCAGCCGTGTTTCTGCCTTTACCGACGTAAAGCTGTTCAACCCCACGCGGCAGTGGCACGCGCCGTACGGCGGCTATCGCTTCTCGGGAATGTTTGCGCACTAACGCAGCCGGTGAACTGGCGCCGAGCACACCCATGCCTTTGCCGCGATCAGCGTTGTAGGTATATGCTTCGTCCCACGATTCCACGTCCGTACGATTCTTAGGTACACGAAGCGGATCTTCGAAAGGCCGATCATCCGTTATTAGTATGATATCGGTCAGCGCTTCATCCGCCCCCACTATAGCCAAACAACCTAATCCACGTCGCGTTGTAAGTGCACGCAATCCGTCAGGTTTACCTTCATTCCAAATAATTGAATCAGCAAGGTCAGCATAGGCTGGTTGCTCCTCAAGCGGATGAATGCTTATTTCGGCCATAAAAGACACTATATAACAATAGGAATTTTTTGCAATAAATTGCCCTACTTTTTCTGCACGGTGATATGAGGTTCGGCACCGTATTCGGGCAGGATGATTTTTTCGTTTGCGCCGCCGGCAAGTGCCTTGATGCCGTCTTGTTGCCAAGTATCGCCCGTGGTGCCGACAATTGGAATGTTTAGACTATAGGCAAGTGTATCGCCGACTGTCAGACCAATGCGCAGCCCAGTGAAGCTACCCGGGCCTTTGAAGCATACCAAGCCCTCGATGTCCGCAAACTCTTTGTCGTGAGACGCGAGCAGATCAGCCAGTTTTTTATGAATGGTCATGGATAGTTCTCGGTGCGCCTGCCATTCTTCGTATGCCAGCTGCTTGCTATCATCAAACAGCCCAAGCTCGGCTTCAGGATTGTCGGTTCGAATTGTGAGCACAATCATTTTTCTTCCTTTGGAATTACATATGCGAGATCGGCTGGACAGGTAAACTCAATCCGCCGACTCGTTTCGCCAGTAAGTGTAAACCGGACAGTCAGCCGCTGTTTTGGAAGCACCTGCTGCACAATATCAGACCACTCAACCGCAACTACAGCCTTTGGATCGCCTAGTACTTCTGCCAATTCGTCCGTCATGATACCGGGCTCGCTCAGTCGATAAAAATCAAAATGATACAAAGTTTTATCGCCCGTACGATATTCGCGGCTGATGGTGAAAGTCGGACTGCCCACGAGATCATCGCTGCCCATACCGCGCGCCAAGCCGCGCACGAATGCCGTTTTGCCGCCGCCCAAATCGCTCACCAGCTCAATCAGCTCACCGCCTTTCAGCTTTTTGCCAATCTCCGCCGCTAACCGCTCGGTTGCTTTTTGGCTGTCAGAAGACGTACTCCAAGTACCCATGATAACTACGTATACTAACGTGATGCAGGCAAGCAGGGCAAGTCCGATCAACCGTGGGCATTTCACGCTAGCCATTAGCGAGTTATACTAAATGCATGTTACAGCTTAGTAACTCTTTTATCGGTCGGCCCGTATTAAGTCTGCGAACGGGTACTGCCGTCGCTACGACAACGACACCTATAATCAATCCAAATAATTTGAAAATAGAAGGCTTCTACTGTAACGACCGATTCAGCAGCAAACAGCTCGTTTTGCTCAGCCAGGACATTCGCGATACTATTCCGCAAGGCTTGGTCATTGACGATCACGATGTATTGAGCGAACCCGGCGAACTTGTCCGGTTAAAGGAAATACTGGATATGAATTTCGTTCTCCTGGGCAAGCAAGTCGAAACGGTTAGCAAGCAGAAGGTAGGCAAGGTCTCCGATTATGCTACGGACACATCAAGTATGTACGTCCAAAAGGTATACGTATCGCAATCCGTCTTCAAGAATCTGACCAATGGCAGTCTGAGCGTCGACCGAACGCAAATCAACGAAATTACCCCACGCCGACTTATCATCAATGACCTCGAAGCCCAAGTCCCCGCCCACGCCGGCGCCATGGCATAAGTAATGCTTATCCTCATACTAGTTAAAGTCTATGCTATTATTGGACGATGAAAATTGCATCGTGGAATATCGCTGGCGGTCACACCGTAAAGTCCAAATCTCATTTCGATTATGAAGATGAAGATGTCTCTTATTATGTACGCCATTTAGCCGCCATCGACCCTGATGTTATCTGTCTGCAGGAAGTCCACATGAATGCAGCTCAAAGCACTGCACAACAAATTGCAGAGGGACTCAACGGTTATCAAGTGAGTGAGTTTCCGCTTCACGACTCGCACATAGACGATAATTACAAGATGGGATTGGCTATTCTTACCAGGGGCGAATTCGAAGATCCGCAATTACATCTGTATCCACCACCAGAATTTGATCTATATTTTAATGATGGCCGCCGCGCCGCGAAACATGACAAAGGGTTGCAAACAGTCCGATATGGGGGGAACCTGATTGCGAATACGCACATGCTTCCGCTCATTATTTTCGGATACGATTACCGATACGATAAAGGAAGAAAATTTGCGGGCACTATCGATAACGCGATGGCAGCCAATCTAGGTGAACCCCTGATCTTTTGCGGAGATTTCGGAGCATCTAATGCCCAAGCATCTACATACAAGAAAACTATCGGCATATTTAAACTACAAAATGCATTACCTGCCAAGCCCACCTACCATGCCGCGAGTGAGGTAGGCGGCATCAATGCACCCGATTGTATTTTTTTCTCAACTGCTAGTTTAGAAAGATCGGATGCTGGCATCATTATCACTAAAACCGACCACTATTTATGCTGGGCGGATATCAAGTTGTCGACGATCTCGAATGTGGTAATTACAGGATAGTGATCCGTTAGCACGTTATCGATTACCACGCTCGATATCACCCGCAGACCGCTATACAGAACGTGATCATAATAACGGCCGCGAACGTTAGTTGGTTTTGTCTGCACCACCTCTTCAAAGCCGTCCGCAAAAAGACGCGGGAAAAATGGGCGGAGGCTTAGAGCATTGATATTAAAATCCGCTTGTATAATCCCATTTTCTTTCGTGAGAAGTTTACGCGCCATCTCTTCTCGTACCCGTTGTAACTGTTCGCTCATTTCGCCCAAACCGGTATGGCGAAAGGGGATGGTATGAAGCGTCTGTACCAAAATATCTTTACCATTTTCGAGTGTAATTGAACATCGGGTAACTCCCTTATCGTGCGTGATTCCGGACATACCTTCGCTCCATGTAACTAAAAGCTGCGGGTTAGCGAACCACTCGAATGAATGAGCCTGAATTGGATATCGGGAAACCACGGCCTGGCCCAGGCGCATTCCATCCTCTAGGTGTGAATCTGCCCATTCATCATTTACCCAGCTTTGGTAACCCAGAGCCTCTGCAATGCGTTGCGGTTGGCAATAGATGTCGTTAGCGTGCGTTTCCTGAAGACTAATGAGGTCAGGCTTTTGGGCGCGAAGGAAGTCAATAATATAGTCCAAACCATCATCCACATAGGACTCACGCAAAGTCGGACCAGCGCCTTCCTGAAAAACCTTACCACCGCCAATATTCCATTGTACGGTCTTAAAAATCTCGGCTTTCATTTGATAAAAAGTATCATACTTTCTGCCTTATTCTAAATTCTGGTCTATAACGGCTTTAATGTCGTCGTATTTGAAGCCTTGGCGGGCCAGGTATTGCATGAGTTTCAGGTTGTCGGGGTAGCGGGCGCGTTTTTTGGTTATCAGAGCTCGTAAAATTTGTTGTTCATCTGCATCATCAGCCGCCAAAGCCTGGTTGATCGCGTCGTCACCGACTCGTTTGGCACGTAATTCCTGTTGTAATTTTCGCTTCGAAGTAGGGCGGAGCAGGCGACGGTTATCGACCCATGCTCGGGCAAATTTTGAGTCATCAATCAAATTCAGTTTACTTAACTTGCTAAGTATTTTTTCTGAAAGAGCAGGGGCCGATTGTTTGCGCCTCAGGTAACTTTGCACTTCCCACTCGCTTCGCGGTCGCAACATGGCATATCGAAGAGCTAAACCGTAGACTTTGTCATCGCTCGACGCCTGCTTCAGTTGCTTAAGCGTTTTTTCGTCCAACTCCAGGCCGACGTATAATTTATGCTCCAACAATGCCGTGTCACTGAGCGAAAACGCGTATCTTCCATCGACGAAAATCGAAAATCGCCCGACTGTCTTGACTTGCGCTTTTATCTCCGTAATTTTCATTGAACCCATTACTCGAAGGCTTCGAATTCACCCTCTGGCAATTCGATGATAGGTATGTTCGGACTGTCAAAGCCAGCCAATTCGTCCCATGCTTTCTGCCAATCAATCGGGCCGCGCGGATCGTCTTTGCCATATGTTTCACTCTGATAATGCACCAATATTTTAGCGGGGACAAAGTCCAGGCCTTCGACGATCTTGCGCTCATCGCAGTCCCAGGCGTACTTAGACATCATGATCGCGCCGGCCGATGCACCCGCCATAACCTTGAACCTGTCGAGTATTACGTTGTGGTTGCCAATCTGCTTTAATTCGTTTACCAATTTACGGCTATCGCCGCCATAAACATAAAGCGCATCGTACTGCTGGCTTTGCGCGGCAAAATCTTTGACGGTTGCCAGCCCGAATTGCACGTTTACTTTCGGCACACAAGCTGCTATCCGTACCCGCCATTCTGCATATTTTGCTTGCCAAATGTCAGACTGCTGGGCAAAGAAGCAAAGCAGTATTTTGGGCTCCTTCCCTAGTCCGCGGACCATCTCCCCGAAAAAAGCCTTGCCCTCGTCAGCCGAAGTACGTACCCCGCCCCCATGCAAAATATATTTGGCCATGCAACTTTACCCCTTAGTTAGTCCGGCGTTCAACTCTATTGTACCGTAATCTCTACGAATTGCCCCTCGGGGATACAAAGTACGGGCAAATCTGGCGTTTGATTCAACGCTTCCTCTCGCAAAGATTTCCAATCGTTTTCCGAATATCCTTCGTAATGTCCCCAATGCGGTATTAGCGTCGCTTGCACCCAGCCAAAGCCTTTACCGAAAGTTTTGTCCTGCAAGTATACGTAATAGGTACACATAATGTCCGCTCCGGCACTTGAGCCCGAAATAATTTTATTGTCCCAAAGTTTTTCAATATCAGCGTGCCTTTGTAACTCTGCAACCAGTAACGCCGGATCGCCGCCGGGCATATAGATAACATCAGCCCACTCTGACACTTCACGAAAATTTTCGCTCGTCATTATTAGGTATGACATTTTTTTATTCCCGCCAAACTTATTAAACATGGCGTTCATCGCATCGTCTTTATCATGCGGATTGTCGTGGTTCCGGGCGAAATTACAAAAAGCTATGTTTAGTTCCGGCTTTATATGCGTGCGCAAAGCAAAGCTCAAAGCATTTGAATCAGAATCAGCTTTCCATGGCATCCCACCGATCAGTATGAGTTGCTTCACCCTATTCCTTGGCGGCTTCGTCAGCGGCCGTGCGGACCTTTTTGGCGATTTCTTCCATTACTTTGGGGTTTTCCTGCAAATACGTTTTGGTGGCTTCACGGCCCTGGCCGATCTTCTGGTCATTGTAAGCGAACCATGCTCCGGACTTTTCTACGATGCCATATTGCGTTGCCAAATCAAGAATATCACCGCTTGCAGAGATACCTTGGTTATACATTATATCGAATTCAGCTTGTCGGAATGGAGGCGCGATCTTGTTCTTCACGACTTTGACGCGCACACGGTTGCCGATGACATTATCGCCTTGTTTGATTTGTGACGTGCGTCGGATGTCCATGCGCACACTAGCGTAGAATTTAAGCGCATTACCGCCGGTCGTGGTTTCCGGGTTACCGAACATGACGCCGATTTTCATCCGCAGCTGGTTGATGAAGATCACCGTGGCTTTAGAGCGGGAAATCACACCGGTCAGTTTGCGCAGCGCCTGGCTCATCAGCCGGGCCTGCAGACCCATCTGGGCGTCACCCATGTCGCCTTCGATCTCGGCGCGCGGCACCAGCGCGGCGACTGAATCAACCACGATAATGTCAACGGCGTTGGACCGCACGAGCGTCTCGGTAATTTCAAGCGCCTGCTCGCCGTTGTCGGGCTGGCTGAGCAATAGATTATCCGTGTCAACTCCGATGCGTTTGGCGTAGGCCGGATCGAGCGCGTGCTCGGCATCGATAAATGCAGCTGTACCGCCCTGGCGCTGCACCTCGGCAATGGCGTGCAATGTGAGCGTGGTTTTTCCGGAACTTTCCGGTCCGTAGATTTCGACGACGCGGCCGCGCGGAATACCGCCGCCGAGCGCCAAATCCAGGCTGAGCGAACCCGTTGGCACGGTCTCCACATTAATGGCGTGCGCTTCGCCGAGCTTCATAATCGAGCCTTTGCCAAACTGCTTTTCAATTGAATCCAACGCCAAACCGAGCGCTTTGCTCTTGCCCTCGGCTACGCTTGTTACTTTGTCATCCTTGCCGTCTTTAGCAACTTTCGCTTTCGCGTCTGCCATACTGTACACCTCTCTCGGACAATTCAGGATAGTCCGTCCGTTCTATTAATTATACCAAAGATGGGCTTTCTCTTCGGCGTTTAACTATCGTTTTAGTTCTAGCATGGTAGCTGATAAAATAAAAGCATCAGCGTTTCTAATCTGGTGGGAGCGAACGAAGTTGCAAATCAAAAAAATGCACAAAGATGCGGCGGCAGCACAAGCCGCGGCCATCGATAAAACTATCAATGCCATGTTAGAAAAGGCGATTGTTCGCCAGGCCACGGATATTCACCTGGAGCCGCGCGAACGTAATATCGCCGTTCGCTTTCGAATCGACGGCCTGTTGCAAGAAGCCGCCAAACTGCCCTTGCCTGCGCTGAAAGGCATTGCGAGCAATTTGAAAACGCGCGCAAACTTGAATGCTGAGGAATCGCGTATGCCGCAAAGCGCCAGCTTTATGTTCAAATCCGACCAACTTGACGTCAGCGTGCAGGTCGCCACCATGCCGACGGTTAACGGTGAAAAAATCGCCATCCACCTTAACCCGCAGCTTAGCGAGCCGGCGACGCTCGAAGCACTCGGTTTCTGGGGTAATATGCTACAGCACATAGAATATGCCGTGGCCGAACCGCATGGATTGGTGCTCGCGGCAAGCCCGTATCGCGTGGGCACAAATCTGAGTCTGCTCGGTATCGTGCATCTGCTGAACAACCCGTCGCTGAATATCGTAACGCTCGAGGATCCCATCGAGCACCGCATGGCCGGCATTACCCAGTCGCAAGTCGATATTGCGGCGGGTTTGAACTTCAGCAATGGTTTCAGTGCGCTTCTGAAGCTGGATCCGAACGTCGTGATGGTAAGCGACCTGCATGAACCGCAGGCAGTCAGGGTCGCGCTTGACGCGGCACTGAGCGGCCATTTGATACTAGGCGGCTTGCACGTAAATTCTGCCGCACAAGCGGTGGCGCACGCTTTGCACATGGGCAGCGAACCGTATCTGGTCGCCACGGCCCTGAAAGTAGTGGCCGGTCAGCGTTTCGTGCGGCGGCTTTGCCCAAGTTGCCGCGAAGTGTATGAGCCTGATGCCGCATCGATCAAATCGATAAAGCAGTTGCTCAAGGCTTGCGGCATATCATCCATGAAGCGTGTCCATGATTTGGAGCAGCAAGCTGCGGCTGAAGGCCTTGGCGAATCCGCGCCGAGCTCACTCAGCACTTCTGCCACCGGTGTCACACACCTTTGGCGTGCCAAAATTGACGGGTGCCCGCATTGCGAATTCACCGGCTACCATGGCAGACTTGGCATATGCGAAGTATTGGTGAATTCCGACGCGATGAAAAAGCTTATTACTACTACGCCGCCCGTCACCGCCATCCAAAAACTTGCGCTTGAAGAGGGCATGTTGCCGCTGCAACTCGACGGATTAATCAAAGCTCTGCGCGGGCTGACGTCGCTCGAAGAAATTTTATAAATTACTGATTCTGTGTCTTGAGCTGCTGCTCGGTCTGCGGCCAATTGGCGCGTTGCACGACGTAGGCTTGCTGCTGAGCGTCAGCCCTGGTGGTAATTCGCAGATAGCCGCCGCTGCTGCCGATGGCATCAAACATGAAACTCGGCTTAACCTTCCACAAGTTTTGAGATTTTGCCAGCTTTAAACAATTACCAGGATCGGATTGGCAACTACCGCTCAAACGCAGCCACTTGCCCACGTTGTCGTCGTACGGCAGATTCATATTTACCGATAGATTGAGCGCCAGACGGCCGTCGGTATCATATTGATCGAATATAAAATTACCCATCGAGTAAACGATAAGTTTGCCTTTGTAAACTTCTGTATTTTGAATCCAGTGCGTACCGTTGCCAACGACGAAAGATGCGCCTTCGTCAATCATCTTATGGGCGTTTGCGGTTTGCACGGCGCCGGCGGTATGTTCGTATTCCGGTCCGCCGTTCATGAGCGCCACTACCGGCATGAGTTGCGACCATTTGTGAATACTTTCGATCTCGCCCGGCGCCGGCGAAAACAGTTCTTTGTAATTGTACGAGCAAAATGCTACCGGCAACGAGCCCTTGACTTCTTGCCCGCCAGCTTTGCGTAAATGAACCGGCAGAATGACCGGTTTGCAGTCGTCTTTTTCGGCATGAGGATTGTAATTACCGACGACCTGAAAACCGGCAGCGTTCAGCCGGCGTAATGTCTCGGCAAAGCCGCTCGCACCCATATCGTACATGTGGTTACTTGATACATTGATAATTGGGGAATATTTTTTTAGCGTCGACAACCACTGCGGTTTGCAATTGAAAATTAGATCATTGACTTGGGTCTGATAGGAAACATTACCGCTCGTAACCGGGCACTCTAGAACGCCCACAGCGGTGTCGTAGCTCCCGAGTGTGTGTATACCGCTAAACGGTTGGTTATAATCACCGTTGGCGTACTGCTCCACAGCACGGCCGAGCATTATGGTGCCGCTGAAAAGATACGTGCCGCTAACTTTCCGGTACGCCGTATTGTTCAGTTTGCTCGCACTGCTCACCGAAAACAGCGTGTGCGAATGATGGCGATCGTACAACCACAAAGATACAGCGGATACGGCCAATATGGTTACCACGAAAACAAACAATACACTTTTTCGAAAGAAGTGCCGGTGTCGCGTGTGGAGTGAAAAATGCATTATCTTTATTTATCTCAATCCGTAATGCCGAGGCGCTCGATCAACTACTGGCGCGATACCCGGTAGCCATATTATAATGGATATGATTATGCGCCTGACACGTTCGCGCCAGCAGGGAGGGTTCAGTAACCTCGAGTTAATTTTCCTGATTGTTATTATTGGCATTTTGACAGGATTGATTGCCGTCACCCATAACGGCATCACTGAAAAACAGGATAACACCGAACGGCAGCGCGATATCGATGAATTGCGGGTTGAACTTGAGTCGTACTTTTCTCAGTATAATCAATATCCGACATTTGCCGACATGAACAATGCGTCGTGGCGTGCCGGCAATATGAAAGGTTTGGATCGTGAAGTTTTGCGCGACCCGAATGGAAGCAGCTATTTCTTGGCTTCAGGGCCGGTCAAAAATATGTACGCCTACCACGTCGCCTCGACCAATGGTAAAAATTGCGACGACGCGCACACTATTTGTACCGAATATACACTGACTGCCACGCTTGCCGGCGGCGGAACCTACGTCAAAGACAATTTGAATTAGCTGACGTTCAAGCCGTTCGACTGTCCGCGCGGTACGACTAACTCATCATTGCCGCGTTTAGCGGTTTCGGGGCTGGAGTTAATGAAATTCTCGCGAGTTATCAGAATCTGCTGGGCGTAATATTTCGGATTCGGGCAATACAAAAACATAAATTTCGAACGTTCGCCGGCAGTTTCGGCCCGCAATATCCCAAAGTTAAACCAGGTGGCCAGCACGCCATCCTGCACCACAGTAATATCCTGCAAATTCGCCATCGAAAGTTGGCTGAGCTGGGCGCTGAAAAGCCCCGTCTGATTGACCTGCGTAATGCTGTCACTGGTAACGATCCAGCGGTTTCGATAATAGATATACGCCGAAAGCCACAACACCAACATACTGATTGCCCCGGCAGCCAAGAAGAAAAGCGCGGCATAATCCCGAATCTGTGACTGGGAAACACTTTGGCTCCCGGTTGCAGCACCTGGCGCTACCACAAACCCGATAACGCCGATTGCCGTCAGTAAAAAAGCCACCATAATATAACGGCTGATCATGCCGAACGGATGGCGTTTGATTTCGCAAACCACTTTCTCGCCCGGCGACATAGCCTCGAGCGGATTGTGTACCTGCATTTGTTCCGGACTACTGTAAGTTTCTTCCATGATTAGAATATTATATATTACTTCACGCCAGTTTGCTCTTTCCGCCTTATATGCCGGAGCAGATTGGGTTTAATATTAACTACACTAATAGTTCAATTTATCAATCTTGCCTGGTTTTCGTTGCTATGAGGCGAGAGGCCGAGGTGGCGGTAGGTTTTGGGCGTGACTTTGCGGCCGCGCGGGGTACGCTCCAGCAGGCCGATTTGCATGAGGTATGGCTCGATGAAATCTTCCAGTGTGCCACGTTCTTCGGCCGTCAGCGCGGCTAGAGTTTCAATGCCGACCGGGCCGCCGTTGTAGTGTTCGATGATTTTTTCAAGCAGCATGCGGTCGGCCGGATCAAGGCCGAGATCGTCGATTTCTAACAACTTCAGCGCGTGGTGGCTGATTTCGGTGTCGATAATGCCATCGCCGTTGACGTCGGCGTAATCGCGCACGCGTTTGAGCAAACGGTTGGCAATGCGTGGTGTTAGACGAGCCCGCTGTGCAAGCTCGTTAGCGGCTTTTTTGTCAATTTTGACTTCCAAAATTTTAGCGGCCCGTTCGATAATCTGCTGAATTTCCTCCGGCGTATAGAATTCCAAGCGGTGTATGATGCCGAACCGGTCGCGCAACGGTGCGGCCAATGCGCCGGTTCGCGTCGTTGCGCCGATGATGGTGAACTTTGGTAGATCAAGCCGCAGCGAACGCGCACTCGGGCCCTTGCCCAGCATTATATCGAGCTTGAAATCCTCCATCGCGCTGTACAGAACTTCTTCGACCGTCCGCGGCAAACGGTGAATTTCGTCGATAAACAAAATGTCGCCGTCCTGCAGATTGGTAAGCAAGCTCGCCAAATCCCCTGCCCGCTCTACGGCCGGCCCGCTCGTTATACGAATATTTGCGCCCATTTCGTTGGCGATCACGCTGGCCATGGTCGTCTTGCCAAGCCCGGGCGGCCCATACAATAGAACGTGATCAACCGGCTCGCCTCGTTTTTTGGCAGCCGCAATCGCCAGCTGCAAATTCTTCTTCAACCGCGCTTGCCCGATATAATTCGCGAAATCCCGCGGCCGAAGCGTAATTTCCAGCTCTTCTTCTTGGTTGTCGTCGGCCGTATCGTTCAGCCCATTACTTACTATCCGCTCAACTGCCATAGTCTTACTATTATACCTTCCGGCGACCATTTTTTGGTCCTGAGCTGTGATGATTGTCGAACTAGAAGCGTTTCGGCAGAAGGAAACATATCCGTAGATACGTTGACGCGTGACGAGGCGATTCTAGTCGGCAAGGGCGCGGGTCGGGGCCGGTAAATGGTCGCTGGAAGGTATCATGTCACGTTTCGTAGTCCACGTCCAATCCGGCTTCGGCGGCGAGTAGTGGTGCAAGCTGGATTAATTGTTCACTGGAGATAGTTGCGCCTTTCAGGCCGAGCGCGCCTTTGATGGTCGAGAGATTTTCCCCACGAAAGTCAACAAGCTTACAAGCTGCATTGTCGAAGTTAGCCCCTTCAAGTTCGCAACCGCTAAACGAAACATGCATGAGCTTGGCGCCGCTGAAGTCAGCGTTCCGCAGATTACAGTTTTCAAACCGCACACGCTTAAACGTTGCGAAACGCGATCCGGATTCGTCCAACTTCACGTTTTCGAATGTGCAATCTTCTAAAAGCGAAGCGCCTAGATCAATACCGGTTAGTCGGCTGTCTTTCATCATAACTCGCAACAAGGCGGCTTCAGGTGCATGCATGCCGGCGGCTTCCAGTCGATTCGCAATCACGTCGCTCAAGCTAAGTTTATCGAACACCGCCGAGCTAAACTGCACCGCCGTCAACCGGCAACCTTCAACTTCCAACCGGCGAATACCAGAAAAATCTGTGTCCGTTACCGAGCAATCGGACAATTCCAGTTCGCGAGTGACCGCAGCTGCCCGGTCGTCCAACTGCGCAAGTAACTTTGGGATAATTGGTCGAGCGATCACTTTCATTGACAACTCACCGCTGCTTAAGTGCAAGTTTGATCCGATCTTCTGCAGGAAGATCGGGATTGACGTTTTGGAGGGCTTTGGCGGCGTCTTGCGGCGTAAAGCCGAGCGCGACCAAAGCTTCGACGGCTTCGTCTTTCAGAAGCAGATTGTCCGATTGCAACATGCCGGTTGCGCTCAGCTCGACACCTTCCAGCCCGACTTTGTCTTTCAGCTCCACTACGATACGCTCGGCTACACGCTTGCCCACGCCGTTGGCGCGCTGGATGAACTTCACGTCGCCGCTGGCAATTACTGCGCGCACATTATCGCTGGTGCCGATACTCAATACGCTCAATGCCATTTTTGGCCCCACACCGTTCACACTCAGCAGTTGCTCGAACAATTTCTTCGTATCAATACGGATAAACCCGAATAAATCATGCGAAGCTTCGCGAATATGCTCGTATATATACAGCTTTGCGGTTTGGCCTTGGCCGAGGCGCCCGTAGTCTTCGCTCGTTACGTAGACGCCATAACCCACGCCATGCGCCTCAACCACGATCGAATCGAGGAATTTTTCGATCACACTCCCTTTAAGCGTCGCTATCATAAGCCCTTATTGTATCGTATGCTTCGGCAGACTTAAAAAATCCCCGCGCTTTAGTTTGCAGCGCGGAGATTTTTGTTCAAAAAGCTGGGCTACAACGCGTCGTCGTTCGGCGGCTGATCGCCTGCGTCGGCGCCAGGCACCGGCGGCAATTCGCCAGGCTGCGGTATCGGAGGAACCGGATTTTCGTCTGGCGGCATCGGCGCGTCCCCACCAACTGGCGGGACCGGCGGCACTGCAGGTTCTGGCGGAACCGGATCTGCCGGCGCTGACGGCTGCGGCGGTTCTGAAGGCAACGGTGGCGCGCCCGGAACTTGCGGAGCCGGCGGCTCTGGTGCGCCCGGCTGTGGACCGAACGGGCTTGGATTTTGTTGATCGTCTGCTGGAGGCATGACTTTTCTCCTTTATATGCTAATGTTTAAACTCTACCATAACTTACAGATTTTAGCCAAAATTGGTCGTCATTGAATGACAGATGGCCGCTGCGAGCGCGTCGGCGCAGTCGTCAGGTTTCGGCACATCTTTTAATTGTAGGATTACCCTGACCATTTCCTGCATTTGTTTCTTGTCGGCGCGGCCATAGCCGGTGAGCGCCTGTTTGATTTGCAGCGGGGTATACTCAAAAATTGTCAGGCCCGCCTGTTGACCGCATAGCAAAACTACGCCGCGAGCTTGCGCAACCGTCATTGCTGTCGTAACATTCTGGGCGAAAAATAGTTTTTCGACCGACATAACTTTCGGTTTTGTTTCGGTGACGATATCTGTTAATTCTTCATAAATAGTGGCGAGCCGTACCGCATCGTCTTCGTGCACCGGCGTACGGATCACACCGGCATCAACCAGCTGCGATTTGCCGGCATCAAATTCAATGATTCCGAACCCCAAAATGCCCGTGCCCGGATCGATACCCAAAATACGCATATGTTTTAGTATAATATAGTGCCTGGTATGAATTTGAAATCACTAACGATATTGACCGGCTACGAATATTTTTCGGAAATAACCGAAAAAATTGCCGCCACCAAGCGCGGTGACCGCGTAGGACTGATGTCGATGTCTGTCGACCCGACCGAGCAGCGCACCAAACCGCTTTTCCGTGAAGTTATCGCCGCCGCCAAACGCGGCGTGACCGTTCAAGTCAACGTCGACGCGCATAGTTTCATGATTGACGATGCCAAAACTTTTCCCAGCGGTCCGATACTCAAATACTACGATTCCGGCCGCTCGCGCCGCGCCGATTACCGCGCCAAATTCGGAATGCTCGAAAATCTTCGCGCCAATGGCGGACATTACTGCATCACCAACATGCCGGAGCGACGGCTCTCCAACCCGTTTTCGGGACGTTCGCACATCAAACTCTGTATCATCAACGACACCACATACATCGGCGGGAGTAACTTGAGCAAATCGTGGCAAGTAGACCTGATGGTGCGCTTGAAAGACAGCAAATCCGCGGATTTTGCCTTCGATTTTATGCAGCGGGTTTCCCGGGCCGGCAATGTTCGAGAGGCGATGAGCGGAAATGATGTCACTTTCCGTGTAGACGATGCGACAGATATCTTCATCGACGCCGGCCGCAAAAAACAGTCGCTCATTTACGCCCGGGCTTTGAATTTTATAGATGAAGCTAAACACTGGGTGATGATGTCATGCCAGTTTTTTCCGGGCAAACCGACCAGCGAACATCTGGCAGCCGCGCTGAACCGCAAGGCGCAAGTAGATGTGTACTACCAGGCAAGCCGAGTAAGTTTGGATTTTTTGAGCGTGCCGCATTACGTCGTAGAGTTTGGGGACAAGATGAAATATCCTAAGCAACTTTTCGCGCATCCGGTCGGTAAGAACATTCCGCGTCTGCACGCCAAACTCATCGCCACCGAACAGGGCGCTATGATTGGCAGCCACAATTACGTGACGCAAGGCGTCGGCTTCGGCACTGCTGAAATCATGCTATTCCGCCGCGACCCGGCATTTGCCAAAGAAGCGGCGGCTAAACTTAAAAACTCGCTCGACGAAGCCAGGATTGACAAATCCAATCCTAGTTTTTAACTTCGGACGCAGCTTTTTTCTACGATATCCCGCCACTCGTAGCTGCTGCCGCGTTTGATATTTACAAGGCTCTCAATTGGCACCCATTCCGGCATCTCGGTCCAGGTTAACTCATGATCATCAATGCCGTCAATTGATAATTTACCACCCGTATAATCGCACACATAAAACAATAAAATCGACTGGAAAAAATCTACAACATCATCTGCGCGCATGCCTTTAAAAATGTTGCTTTTGCAAGCGACCAGTCGTGGATTAGTGACTTCGATGCCAGTCTCTTCAATCGTTTCACGGATTACTGCTTCTTCGGGCTGTTCGCCAAAGTCTATACCGCCGCCGGGCAAATTGTATGACTTTGCTTGATGCGTTAGTAAAACTTTGCCGTCCCTAATCACGATGGAGTAAACCGACGGCCGCCAACGTAAAACATCCGGTGATACGTCATATTTATTTCCGTGAAAATCAACAGCGATTAGTGTTTGTGGTTGTGCTAAGTTACTCATTTACGAGTTCCAGTATACGCTCATGAACAAGTCCGTTGGTAGCGATAAGTGCATCTTTGCTTTTATATGAATGCGGTTTGCCATCCAAGCCGGTGGCTTTGCCGCCAGCTTCCTCAAGGATTACAAGCAGGGCTGCTAAATCCCACGGCTTTGGCGTGCCTATTACCGCTGCAACGGCTGTGCCTGCAGCAACCAAGCAGCCGCTGTATACGAACGAACGGAAGCTGAATGCTTTCCCGCCTTCCCGTTCCACCGAATCGAATAGCTCACCGGTCATCTTGCCGCCTTCCATATGGCGGCTGCTGAGTGTTATGTATTCGTTGCTTAGTTTTTTTGCTTCCGAAACATGCAGCGGTTCGTCGTTCACGAATGCGCCCTTGCCGCACTCGGCCCAGAACATGCGATCCATAAACGGGTCATAGACGACACCGAGCACCGGTTCACCGTCTATAACTAAACCAAGACTGAACGTTGATAGCGGCGCACCGATCGTAAACGCATACGTTCCGTCAATCGGATCAACAACCCAAAGCCGCTTGCGCGACGGTTCAAAACTGATTTCTTCTCCCAGCACACCATCATCCGGGAATGATTCCTGCACTCTTGCAATGACATATTTGTTGATACTCAAGTCAGCGTCGGTAATGGGTGAGTGATCGCTTTTCCAGGTTTTTTTCGGATGCAACCCGAACGCATCGCGCATCATTTTGCCGGCTTCGCGTGCGAGCGATTTGGCAAAATCCAGCTCCTTTTGATTCGAATTAACTTTTAGATCGTTTTTATTCATCAAACAGTTCCTTTTGTAGTAAGCCATCGCTGACAATTGCACCGCGAATCGGTTGGTCATACCGCTGCTCGTTACCGTCCAAGTCTGTAACCGCATAACCCAATTCGTCAAAAATTGCTTTTGTAGCAGCGATATCCCATGGCTTATTTCCGGCTTGTATCACGCCCTTAAGCCTGCCCAAAGCAACCTGAATAGCCGCGTAGCCGGAAGACGAAAAATCCACAGTCTGATATTTTGCGGCATACAATTTTTTCTGCAAACTACTGATTTCATATTCCGCGCTAAACCACCATTCAACGTCAACGACCGGCAGCGGCTTGGCCTGTCTTGCCATAAACGGTTCGCCGTTACGCCGAACACCCAGGCCTTTCGCGGCCGAATATAAATCGTCGTGATCAAATACGTAAATAACACCGAGCACAGGCGCGCCATCATCGACCAACGCCAAACAGAACGTTGATATCGACGCTTCCAAAATATAAGGCAGCGTGCCGTCGATCGGGTCACAGACCCACAAGAGTCCGCTGGTTTTGCCGCTATTATAACTTTGTTCTTCGGCAAGCACGCCAATGTTCGGAAACTTGGTTTTCACCGCATCTATGACAAGCTGGTTAATTTGCTCATCGGCGACGGTTACCGGGCTGCTGTCATCTTTGCTAATGGCAGCATCTGTGGAAGTTTTTAAGCGCTTGGCAATATCGCTTGCTTGTCGTGCTAAATCTTCTGCGAATGCCAGAAATTCACGAAGCTCGTCGGCGCTCATTATTCGAGCAGGCTTTCGTCGATATCGAAATTGACATGGGTGTTGGTTACATCATCCAGGTCATCGAGCGCGTCCATCAGACGTATAATTTTGCCGGCGGTATTTTTGTCGGTGATTTCGACCGTGTTGTTCGGTACGTACGTCAGCTCGGCTTCGAGGATTTCCACGCCAGCGTCTTTCAGCACGTCGCGGACTTTGGCGAGTTCTTTCGGGTCGGTGTAAATCACGGATTCTTCGCCCTCTTCCTGCACATCTTCCGCACCGGCGTCGAGTGCTTGCAGAAGTAGCTCGTCGCCCTTGCCCTTCACTCGAATCATGCCTTTATGGTCAAACTGGAACGCCACCGCGCCCTTTTCGGCCATATTGCCGCCATGTTTACTGAACGCCAGGCGCACGTCCGGAAATGTGCGGTTGATATTGTCGGTCGCGCATTCCACCAGAATCGCCACGCCGCCCGGGCCGTAGCCTTCGTACATGACTTCCTGAATTTGCGCACCGCCAAGTTTGCCACTGCCGCGGTCAATGCTGCGTTGGATGTTGGTGTTCGGCATGTTGGCCGCTTTGGCACGGTCAATCGCCAGCCGCAGATTAAAGTTCGTCTCCGGATCGGCACCGGCGCGAGCCGCAATCGCAATGGCGTTGCCAAGTTTGGTAAACACCGCACTGCGTGCCGCATCTTTGGCGCCCTTTTCGCGTTTTATTGTCGACCATTTGGAATGTCCGCTCACGTCCGCTCCCTTTTCAATTCTTATCTGTTATTATATCGTTTTTGCTTGCTATCTGCAACGCTGTGTGATTAAAACGAACGCATGCTCAGAAAAAAATTGAGTGCGCGAGCCTGGCGAGTGGTCATAGTTGCACTAATAGCACTCCTTATAGTTGGTGGTTTAGTTTGGGATAATGAGTTTAAGGCAAAAGCTCCTCCTACTGTTGCGACGCTGGGCCCGAACCAAACACTGGCAAGCAATGCACTTGGCGAATTGGCAGTTAAACCAGCCGCATCGCATGCTGGTTACAATCGCGAGCAATTTGGAAGCGGCTGGGCGACCTTTGGAAATTGTGACATGCGCGAACAAATTTTGAACCTAGACCTCACGATGGCTACAGACAAATCCGCAACAGACTGCACCGTTTTGAGCGGCACGTTGCAAGATCCGTACACCGGCAAAACCATCGCCTTCAAACGCGGGCCGGGCACCAGCTCGTTCGTGCAAATCGACCACATCGTTGCCGTTTCCGACGCATGGGATACTGGCGCGCAAAATCTTTCGGCCGCGCGACGCGAGCAATTCTACAACGACCCGCTCGAACTCCTGGCAGTCAGCGGCCCGGCCAACGATGCCAAAAGCAGCAGCGACGCCGCCGACTGGTTGCCGCCCAACAAACCCTACGAATGCCGCTACGTCGCCCGCCAAATCGCCATCAAACTAAAATATCACCTGTGGGTCACACTCGCCGAACGCACCGCAATGCAAAAAATTCTAAACTCCTGCACAAATCAGATATTTCCCGAAATTAAATAAACCAACATTAAGATAATATTTTTAGAGTCGCGCCTCTAAAACTCTAACGTTAGTTTGTAAAGGTTTAAGAGTTTACCAAAGTAACCTGAACTTCGAACGCACCAACCATATTTACCCCCGGAAGAAAGCTCAGCCCCTGTGTAGCCGTTTCCGGATCAAAGGTGCTGGTATCGTATCCGCGGAATTGGAAATGATTTGTATGGCCGTTCCCTGGATTGACAAAGAGCGGTACAGAAATATCTACTGCACCGGTATCAGTGTTAACCACAGCGCGCTCCAGAAGGAGTCGAGACATTTCACGAGGCAAACCTGCCTTCGCTTCTAAATCGAGTTTGCGGATTAAGTTTAATTCACCGTGGTGCCTGCGCGTATCAGTTCGAAGCGATATTGGAATTTCTGTTCCGTCAGTATTCACAATCAACGGCACCCCATCACCCGACTTTCGAAGCGCCGTGCCAATAATTTTTTCAGGATCAACCGTTCCCGAATCGGCAATACCAAAGTAAAAACCCACAGCCAACGGTTCGGTAGCTTCAGCATCCATATTTAGAAGACTAAAACCGCCATCGGTAAATGGAACGTGCTCGTACCGACCGAGGCGAACATCAGCCACCACACCCGCAAGCCGCATGATTACAGCCCCGTCTAAGCTACGGCATTCGGCAACTCCCTGTTCGTTAATTTGAACGTTTCGAACTAAATCTAAGCGAGTTTGCGTCTCATCAAATCCAACAATACGATTACCCATTTCTCAATTCCATGTAAAATTAACTTAATGATAAATTTCAAAAATTCAAAATTATATTAACATAAATAGATATTACATGCAATCGATTTTCAACGGCTAACCATCATTGTTACCAGAGTTCTTTGTCGTTGCGATGTTTGTGGATTTCGTAGATAGCCATTCCGGCAAAGTATCCAACGATAGCAGTCGTGACTAGGCAGATATATAGCGGATTACCCGTCGGCTTGGGAGATGTTTACCATCCAGTTGATGCCGAATTTGTCTTCCAGCCAGCCGAACTGATCGCCCCATGATTCTGCTTTCAGGCCTTGTTTCACTTTGCCGCCCTCGCCGAGCTGCTCGAAGATTTTGGTGAGCCGCTCAACATCGCTGCCGCCGAGCGCGATAGCAAAATTATCCCCGACCGTCGGCGAGTATTCCTTCATGCCATCGGTACCCATGATAATTGCGCCGTCGGATTCCAGCCGCGAATGCATGATGGTGTCGCCCGGGCCGGCCGGCTTGGGCGCGCCGTCGGCGTTGAATGTCAGCAGATCGAGTTTCCCGCCGAGCACTTTCTGGTAAAATTCCATGGCTTCGCGCGCCTGGCCCCGAAAGTTAATATACGGATTAATAAATAGTTGGCTCATGATAGTACCCCCTTCGTTTTACATAAAAATTATCGCACGCTCTTAGGCCGCTAAGCAACGCGATATACCGATCACTAAAGATTACTTAATTGTTCTAAAGCTTGATTCGTGCTGTAATCAAAAATGCTCTGCCGCCAATGCGGGCAGTGCAATTTAAAAAGGTAAGCAAGGCACCGAACTATGCAAGTCGCCACGCAAACAAGTGCTACCCGTTGTATGAAAATGACGCTATTGTCATCCATCGGGTAGTACTTGGAGCAACCATTCACATCGACGAAGATTGGAGAAGATCAGAACTACAGTAATCGAACGGCCGGAAATTCTACCGGCACCGACCAAGCGCTACCGAGTCAATAGTCGGCAAGACAAGGAGATTGTCAGATGGCAAATGGTGACGGCAAGAAGCTGATCATCACCCGCTTTGATGTCAGAAGCACGAACGTCGCGGAGGCGGCGCTGCAGCAGTTCTCCGACGAGCTCGATCAGCTCACCGCCAATGCAAGAGCCGCCGGCGCAACTTCGCACAGGTTCGCCGTTGACCGGAGATATAGCCAACTGGTCTCGATCGACGAATGGCCCAGCGAAGAAGCCTTCCAGGAGTTCTTCGACGGCAATGAGCAGATCCAGGCGGTCATGGCGGAAGCCGGGGTGCAGGGCAAACCGCAGATCGAGGTGCTGGACCTCATCGAGTCGTCCGGCAGCTTCCAGGACTGACCTGCACATCGACGTGCTGAGCTAGTCCGATCGGACAGGGCGTGGCGGCAATCAACCGATTGGAGGTTTAATACCCGCCAACGCCCTGCCCTTCGGCCGCCTTGCTTACCTTGTCTCCCCAGCAAATTTACCTTAGAATTTTAAACTGTAGCATCGAACCGACCCGCATATGTCGCAAACATATCTAAATAACCATTAACTAAAACGGGATCGGTCAAAGGCCCGTCAACGGTGCCAAAAAGATCCATTCCGAACAACTGCTGTCCGGGCGCAAACGTACTCAATTCCCGCGCGGCATCGGGTCTTCTGATATAGACTGTGGCGTTTTCTGAACCCACGACAAAATCATGTTGTCCGTAAACATTTGCCAGTATCAGTTCGCGTTTGTCCGCGCCGTCACCAAACGGCACTACTAGTTGTCGTACGAATTTTTTCTGCCAGGGGCTTCCGCCGGATGCCGGAAACCCTAATCCAACCCTTACATCTCGTTCTGCCGGCGAAACCGTTTCAAGCAACGCGCTTGCCCGATCATATAAACCCCTGCCCTGCTCCGCCTTTGCTTTCTGGATAGCCGCACGTAAGCCTTCGGCACTATCAATTGCAATCAATTCGGTCAAATGCCGCTGTGCAGCTTCCGAATTTGTTAAGTGAACGATACGCGCCATCGTTTACCTCCAGTATTTTATTTGCCAATAATAGCTTATCAAAGCAGCGCTCACTCTTCTTCAAACAATCTCAACACTGCAGTAACGTTGAACGGATCCGTTTCCGGCCCGCTTAAATCACCATCGGCGGTTAGCGTGAATAGTAGTTTGCCAGGTTCGAACCTTCTAGGATTGCGCGGAGCTGGCTTGTCGGTAATATACACGGACGCCACATGATCGCCTACCTGCAATGCGCTTTTGCCGGCCGTATTCACGAGCACCAAAGTGCATGAGCCGGCCTCTGATTCGTAACCGACTTGTATCTCCCTCACCGGCATAGGCCTCCACGAATTTCCGCCCGTCCCATCATCGCCAGCATACACATTCCTGTCGTACGGTTCTTCGGCAGCAAGCAAGCCTTGGGCGATCAAAAATAACTCGTGATTTACCTCCCGCTCTGCCCGGCCGGCTTCCTCGGCCAATGCCCGATTACCTTGCAGCACCAGAAGAGTGTCCATATATTCCTCACCCGTCTCGCGTATAACGTCCACGTCCATAAAAATTTCCCCCTTATTTGATTTGAAGTATGGCTAATAACACCACCTTTTTCAAGCACGGGCAACAAAACTTTGGGAAATCGGGTAAACATTTACCGGCAACACGTCCTGAATTCTCATTCAAATCGCAACAGCCAAATACGGCTTGAGTAGCTCGGCAGGACTTGCGTAACCATGTCGTTTGCGGGGTCTAGTATTGAGCAGGTTGACCGCCAGGTCAACCTGCTCCTGCGTGACGTTCGCGAATGATGAGCCTTTTGGGAAGAACTGCCGGAGCAGTCCATTGAAGTTCTCGTTGCTGCCCCGTTCCCAGGAATGGTAGGGATGGGCGAAGTAGATCGTCAGGCCGGTGTGCCGTTCCAGCTCCTCGTAATCCTGCATCTCGGTACCATTGTCCAACGTCAGGCTGCGTTTCAGGTGTTTCGGCAACGGGGCAAGCAGTTGTTCCGTGCAGAGCCGGAACTGTTCTTTAGTGGCCTGCGGTATGTGTCCGACAAGGGCGTAACCGCTCTTCCGTTCGACGAGCGTCACAAGGTAGCCGCTATTGCCTTTGCCGCGGACGGTGTCGCCTTCCCAGTGGCCGTAGAACAGACGTTGGTTTACGGTTTTAGGTCGCACGTTAATCGAGCGTTTCTTCTGTAATTCCCGCTGTTGCTCCCGACGCTTGGTGCCGTACTTCCGCCGGAGCTTCTTGTGTCGGAGGTACCGCCACAGGTCCCGCAAGAAGGCTTTGGGCTGTGCCCAGAGCCAGCGGTAGACTGTGCTATGGCTCAAGCCAACCGCCACACCCGCTTGTTCGGGGCTGTAGTACTGGCGTAGTAGCCCGGTAATGCGTGCGGCTTGCGCCACGAACAGCTTGCGGTGCTGCTGGTTGGCCTGCTGTCTGAGCTGCCGATTGCGGACGCGGGCAACACGGATGTCATAGCCGGTAGCAGTCGGGGCTGCGCCCCGACGCAGCTCTCTACCGACAGACGAGGGATGAAAGCCCAGGATCCGGGCACAGGACCGGTTCGTGAGCCCGGCTGTTTTTAGCTTTGCTAGAAGAACCCGGTCATCTCGGGTAAAGTGGTGGTGGGCCATGAGGGCACACTCCTTTCGTATTAGTTGTCGTTGCAAACAACAGGATACGAGGAAGCCTCATGGCTCTCAAGTTTTGTTAGGTTGCGTTTTGAGTGTTAATTCGGGCCAACTCACTTGCAATGATTACGCAAAACTGTTCAATTCCTCCGGCGAGCCGATCGACCTATCGGCGTACCGTTTGCGCACCAGCTATGGCGGCACTAAAAGTTCGAGCAGTAACACCGTCAGTCTCAACGGCATTCTGAAACCCGGCGCTTACACCGTCGTCAACACCAAAAATGATGGTTCGCCGCTCAGCCTTACCGAATCGGGCGGATACGTCTGGCTCGAGGATACGTACGGTGTGCAGATCTATCAGCCCATCGTCCAATATCCGGACGCGAGTTCTACTACGAAAGTCGGCTGGGCATGGGCGCTGAACGGCTCGATCTGGCAATGGAGTTCTTCGCCAGAACCGGCGGGAGCCAATCAATTTCCGCCAGAGGTTCAAACAGTCGCGTCGGCTTCATCGACTTCAACTTCACTCGAGCCATGCGGCCCCGGCAAATATCGCAATCCTTTGACGAATCGATGCAAAACCGTAGTCTCGGCCGTAACTCTGGTGCCCTGCAAACCAAACCAGGAACGTAATCCTGCTACGAATCGATGCCGCAGCTTGCTCGTGGCCAGCAACTCGAGTAGTTTGACGCCATGCAAAGAAGGCCAGGAACGAAACCCTGCGACGAATCGATGCAGATCGGTACTCGGTGCAAGCACGACGCTCAAACCATGTGCAGCCGGCCAGGTCAGAAACACGTCAACGAATCGTTGCCGCAAAAATATTGCCGCAAATTTAGCCAACGTTCAGGATGTTAAGTCCGCACAGTCAGCAGGCTCGAACCAATTGGAATGGGTGATCGGTATTGCCGTCCTAATCGGTACATTATGCTATGCAATCTACGAATGGCGGCATGACATCCAGTTATTGATCGACAAAGCCAAGTCAAAAATACCATATATTAAATCGAGCGAAACGAAACGCTGATACCTTTATCCGTATAAATAGTTAGGCAAACTGGTGGTGCAGCATCCAGCCGGATATGACTGCGACATAGAAAAGCAGGCCCATCGCTTCCGTAAAAAGTAGAGGGCGTTGCTTGCGGCGAATGGCGTATATCAGCCAGCTTAGGTCGACGAACAGAAACAGCAGCCACGTCGATATGGCCAAACCCGGTGCCGGACCTTGCCAAGCTTTGATAATCTGGGGAATGATGGCGATATTCCCGGCTATGCCTGCGGCATACGCCATCATATCAATTTCGTTAATTTTCGATTTATGTTTTGGCATACCACAAACATTATACCAAACCTGTTGCCTATACTTTTCATCACCAGACTGATAAATTAATTCAATGACAGTAGCTGAAGTTTTTGAGGACATAAAGAACAACCGCCCTCAATTGCTCTTTGTGACAGGTAAGACATCTACCGGTAAGTCAACGTTTGCTCGTCGGCTTGAACACGAACTGGGATACGGGATGATCGAGATGGATACCGTAGCGACCGAAGCCGTTATTAAACCGCTCGGCCTCCCGCGCAGCGGCCAAATACACGTGGAACTTTACAAAAACAGGGACAAGCTGGAATGGATCAATATGCTGGTGACGGCTGTCCAGCAACATGTCCGGCACTTTTTAACCGACAATCGGCCGGTCGTCTTTGATGGCACGATTCCGAATGTTTTGACGATCCAGCAATTACTCGCCGGGCTGCCGGATCCTGAAATAATATACTTTCACCCGTCCAGCCCCGAGAACTACATACAGTATTTAACGCAGCGCTTTCTAACGACGGACGAAAATAACGGCGGCGGATTGCCCTTGACGTTTTGGAAATTAATAGACGATCAGGAGTTCCACACATTTTGCCAAAACCGTATCGTAACACCGGGCATCAGGCAATCAATCGCTGCATACGCCGACTATTCGATACAAAGCTCTAACGAACGGCTTGCCGAACTAAATCGACATTTTAAAGATATTATCACGGTCGAAATATAGTAATTGCTCAGTTTTTATTCTGCGAAGTACGTCTTGCCCGTTTTGTACGCTTCGATGTAGTTTGGCTCCGCGCAAAAAAGAGGCTGCGGTAGATTATCGATGTCATACCAATTCCACGGCCCCAACTTTTCCGGCTCCATCTGTCGAGGCTCACCGCTCATCCACTCAGCTACCATGCCGATGTCGACGTAATGTTCCGGCGCGTACCGGCGCATGTTCGTCAGGCAAAGAAATCTTATATTTTTGATCTTAATTTCGTCACCTGCTTCTTCGGCGAGTTCGCGCAAAACAGTTTCTTCAAACGTTTCAAGCAACTCCATTTTACCGCCAGGGCCGCCATATTCATCTTTGCCGAGCGAGCCTTTGCGTTTAGCCAGTAATATTTTGCCGTCTTTAACTAGCAATAGCCCGATACCAACCTTTGGCCTTGACGGTTCCATTTATTAATAATAGCAGCGACTACTATAAAGAAAACACAATAACTATCTTGGCGGACCGGGAGGAGTAATTGCGCCAATCTGTATCATTGCCGTTAAGTCATCCCGGGTTGCCCAGTGTTCGGCAAGCTTGCCGTCCTCCACTCGGTACCAATGCGTTTGACGCGCCGAAAATTTCTTGCCCGTGGGCGGCATAATACCGTTAAGCTTGCCCGAATTTGTGCCTGTCGATAATACGCGAACGGCCACCAAATCGTCTTCGGCAATAATCGCCTCGACTTCCATATGCATATCCGGAAATTGGGCTAGTAACCACTCTACCGTTTGTCGCATAGTTGCCGGGCCGTTTACCTTGCCAGGCTCTACCGTACTAAATGGCGCCGCGGCATGCTCAATGTAAGTTTCAGCCATCATGTCATCACACACGTCTAGATTGCGTTCGTTCCATAATTCTTCAAAGTGTCGCTTCACCAGAATTTTGTTGTCGTCGAGCATGCGCCTCCTTTATGCCTTACTTATACCTCTTGGGCTATCGGAAATTTTGGCCGGACGTTCGAGCAAGCCACCGCTAATCCCATCAGTTTCAATCCGCCAATAGTCGCGTGACAACCCAGCTTGTTTTTCAAAATGCCAGTCGAAAACTGTTTGATAAAAAGCTATCGCACGTTCCGGATCGGCGGCCTGAAGCTCAAAATATAGTGGGCTGTTCATGCTTAATTACTATAGCAAAAGAAGCCGCACTTACGACCAACCCTCAAACGTTTAAGCTTTACGCTTCTTTGTGCTGGACAACGAGCGCGTAGATGATGAATACGTCAATTATCAGGGCTAGTATCGACCAGATTGGGAACGTGCCAAGGAAGGCAATATTGACCAGGAATGACAGACCCATGAAAATAATCGCAAATATACGAGCCCAGTTACTGCCGTGCAACAACGAAAATCCGGCGGCCACCACAAACACACCGACCGCTAAATCCACCCAGCCCCAGGCGTTGCTATGCACGGTAGTCAGCACTAAATTATTTTGTTGTGTAATAAATAAGTAATGTTTGTCTACGAGCGCCGAAATCCCCAAAAACGCTTGTGATATCCCGTGGAGTATCATTAATATTCCCGCAAAGAACACCCACCCGGACACGGATGAGCCGTTATTATTAGTAGGCATGTTACCCTCCTGCCTTTATGTGACACTCTTATTTATACGAGTAACTAAACGTACTGTCAACTACATAACATAACTAGTTTGGACATGATCCCAACACTGGGCATGCATCTTCCCTGACGTGCGCAATAATATGTTCCGAAACGCTTGCGGTTATCGATTACTTTTGCTAAGGGGTATACAATATATAGTATGCTCGCCATTCTTGAACATCCCGACGCCGCAGCAATGAAGAAATATGTCAGGACCGTGCGCTATAAAAAAGGTTCGATAATTTTGCATCCTCACGAAGAAACCGAATACATCTATACCATGCGGGATGGATTCGTAAAAGCTTACAGTATCAACGCGCGCGGCGAAGAAGCAGTCGCGGCAATTTTTGGGCGAAATGACTTTTTCCCGCTGGCATGGATTATCGAGCAGAAGCGGTATTTTATTTTTGTACAGGCGATCAGCGATTGCATAATTGACCTGGTGCCGCAGGATGTATTTTTGAGGCACATGAGAAAAAGCGCGGGCGTAACCTATGTCGTCATGCAAAAAGTATTGGAGCAATTTATGCTGTATTCGTCGACCGTCAATAACTTGTCATTAAAGTATGGACGGGAAAGACTGGCTTATCGGCTGATGCTGCTATCCGCAAAATTTGGAGATAAGCGGGGTAGTACGATCCACCTGCCGCACATCAGCCAATATGATTTGTCGGCAATGGTAAACGTAAGCCGCGAAGGTATCAGCCGAGAAATGACTCGGTTTGATCGATTGGGCATGGTCAAGTACTCCAGCAAAGGCATTGAAATTTTGGATATAAGCAAGCTTCACAAAGAGCTTGGCGATGATGTAACGGTTACATTCTACCAAGCTGACGATTACGCGTAACCGCCGACACTAGGCAACAATAATAAGAAATGGCACTAAAGTATTTGCTTTTTTAGCAATTACATTGTAATTTCATTGAATGAACACTCAGTACACCGCACTAACGCCGGACCAACGTGAATTGTTGCAGATGGCAGACCAGGTGCTGCATGCCGGCGGCTTGCCTGAAAGCACCAGTGGAATATCGACTGTAGCTCTCCAGTCGGCGTCGGATCCTACCGCAACATTTGAAGGCTTAAGACAATCGCTGCTCTTTGGCGGCATTTTAAGCATTGATCAAGGGTCGGTCGCGCTGCCGAGGCATAACGCACAGCGCCCCGGCGAGACAGTGGCGCTCGACACATTAGCCCCGACCGGCGTGTCGGTGGGGGCGTACGGCGCAAACTATACTGAACAAGGCGAATACACCCACCCGGTCGAGCCTGCGGATGTTCACGGAGGATATCGCATTCTCGAAATCGTCGTGGCTTTTTCAGGTCTATTAACAAGAAAATTCGTCGTCGGAGCGAATACTTCGCGCCCCGCACAGCGAGATGCATATCAGTGGGTGCTTGCGGTTACGGACAGCCGCCACGACAACGCGTACTTGCTCAGAAACCAAGATGCGCCGGCTGCCGATAAAACCCCGGCGGCATTCCGGCAATTTCTCGGCCTCGCCGCAACGGTGCTTGCAGCCAGGACATGAAATAAACCGCTATCTGGCATTGCCGGAGCTTTTAAATCAGGGATAAATGTACGTCGAAAACTTATCGAGCGGGCTGTACGAGTAACGGAAGTGGCCGTTCCAATCAAAGTTCATTTCGCTCACCAGCACGTAACCGGCCGGCACTGCCCGTCCGGCGTAGCTTTGGCCGGGCAAGGCCTGGACGATTGCCACGTGCCCGAACGCGCCGGAGGTTTCAACCGCGATAGCGCCTACAGCCGGCCATATATGCGTCGGGTAGTTCGAAGTCGTGGCCCAATATTTTGCATTGCCGGTAGCATGAAAGCCGGTGTGGCCTTCGATGCTCGTGAAGTACCAATAGGCATACGATGTGCATTCGCGATTGATCGCGTCGCCGCCGAACGGGATCGTAGCAACGGAATCCATCGACGCATTACACCAACTCATCGGATAACCGCCATTGCCATCGCCAGCATCGCAAGCACCGCCAACGCCGCTCGTCAATGCGGCAATCGTTACGACCTTCGTATCTTTTTGAATTAGGGCTGCCTGCTGGATCCGAAGCTGAGCAATAGTAGGCGTGGGCGCACGATCGGCCGGTCGAATAACCGAGCTTACGTGTGTAATATGCGCGGCAAAACCGAACACGCTGCCGATAGTGTGCCCCGCGAATGCGAAACTGCCTAGTATTCCATGCCCGATGGCCGACAACCCACCGCCAATAATCGTGCGACCTACAAATACGAAGCTGCCTCCGATTGCACGGCCGGTAAAATGAAAACCGCCGCCGGCCAGGCGTCCCACAAATGCGAAACTGTCGCCCACGCCATGGGACGCGAAGTTCGTACTGGCACCGACGGCGTGCCTGCTGAATGTTCCGATTTGAGCCGCGCTCATTGCGACGGACGTCACGCCATTCAGCGCGCCCTGCTCAACATGACTGGTTGCCTGACTCACATTATCAATCAACATGAACATGCCGTCGGTTATGATGTTCGGGCTGTCATAAGAGCGGGTATTTCCGATACCGACACTCGGAGCGGCGTGATTTCGCGGTGGATCGTTCGCCGCATGAGCTTGCGCGGCAGAGGCCAGAAGTGAAATAAGTAATAGGTCGGCTACGATAAAAATGCCGACAATAAGAAGTTGGCGCTTATGTTGGAATATATCCATAAACTTAATCATAAGACTCGACCCACGGGAGTGGCTATTAAAATTGTCACTATACCCTAATTTTGCATAAATTGCATGCATAAGCATTTATAATTGCTGCGAATTCCGACTACATTTCGGACAAAAATGACGCTCATTGACGCCAGTAATTACGCTACATCCGAAGTTTCGAACGATATTTTATGTATGGCAGGCGCGTATTTTACCCCGAAGCATGTGATTATACTCATAGAACCGCCCGTCAACTGATGGTAATCTGAAATTACTAACAGTAATTTTGCTGCAGCAGCAGAAGGGGGCATATGATTGGACCAGTCGATTATGTAGTCGTGGGCTTTAAGGGTAATAATTTCAACGGGAGTATCCTGGATGAGATTACCAAGGCTGCGAAACAAAAAATCATCCGGGTGATTGACCTGGTGTTCATCATGAAAGACGAGGACGGCGAGGTTATCGAGGGCGAATTCAGCGAACAGTCGGACGAGCTGAAAGCCACGTTCGGAGAATTGGAATTCAACGACGATATGCCGCTGCTAACGATTGACGACGTCGAAAAAATCGGTAAAGACATGGAAAACAATACCGCCGCCGGCGTGCTCGTGATTGAACATTTGTGGGCCAAAGGGCTCAAGAAAGCCATCATTAATGCCGGCGGATTCTTGCTTGCCGATGGCCGGATCCACGACGAAAAAGTCACCGCCGCATTAGAAGATATAGAAAAAACTAACGCAAAACAAGGAGCAATGAAATGATCGGACGACCATTAACCCCAGTTTCAGTAGCCGGCAGCCGCCGCCGCAGACGCCGCCGCGGAGTGCTATAAAATTTGTAGATTTACGGTGGGCTGATCCCGGAACTGCATATCAAGTTTAGATCCGTAATTGGTGGTCAGTAGGTTATAGAAAGTTATACTTCCCAGCCTATGATTTGCTGGAGTGTGCCTTCCCAAACGCGCATCAGGTCGGCTGCCGGGGTATGCCCGAGACCGCCACCGGGGCCAGCTATATGCAATCCTGTTGCACTATCGGCGGCCAGGAAGTCATGCACGGTATTGCCCGCCAGGATCATGTAGGGCTCGCCAGGCTTCAGAGCATCTGGCCGCATCGGGCCACGGACATCGTAGGCACGTACAGTGTGTGCAACTTCATCAGACGCGCCTATCAGGAAATCCAGCCCTGCCTGACAATCAAATTCAGCTGGCGGGGTACGTTCATCCGAATAGAGCCGTCTGAATAATTCGCAAAGCTTTCGCGCCTTTATCGCAGGCAGATCTATAGCGGTTCGCGTTATATTTTCGGCGATTCCAATTTCGGTGAGTCGATGGTGATAATAGCTCGTACCGGCAGCTGGTTCAATTCCCACGACGATATGGGATTCTATCACAGGGATTCCATGCTTTTTTATGGAACCAGGTGACTCAAGTAAGACAACCGACTCCCAACGACGTAGATTCATAAAGTATATAATAACATGTTTCTACATTAATACAAAAAGGTGTAGCGGCTCATTGCAAATTTAGGTATCCTATGATTAAGTATTCTAAAGTTAATCAGTGAGGTTATATCATGCCACCCAGCCCAACTATGTTCGATCAAGCAGTAGCAGCACATTCCGAATTAATGAGGGAACCGCCAGTAACGCCTGATGCATTTATGGCGTCAGTCAACGCTGTTGAAACAGCCGGGACGATCGCCCTCGAAGCCAAAGGTGTAGGTAAACTCTCGATACAGGCATTCGGCGAAGCAATGCTCGGAGCCATAGGAGTTGTTGAGGGCAGAAAAGACATCAAGCCTCCCTTAGGCAGAGGACAGAAAGCTTTGCTAGCCGGTAAACTCACAACGTATGCTCAGCTGGCAGTAGTTGAGGTTGAAGGCACCGCAGTACCTACTGACGCTGGGCCCGGCACAACCACCAATCCCAAACCTTAGTTAGCCGCCCGCTTTATGATTGAACCGAGATATTTAGAATCTTTTGTGCTTGATTCTATCGGAGGTCGTCCGGTCAACGAGTTTGAAGATGGTCATCCATTAGACAGATCGTTCGTCCATGATTTAATGGCCCGTTGCCCTGTTGTCATTGTCTGGCCGGACGAAGCCAGTGAATTTTTACCATACAATGACGCAGTACCGGAACTTGCTGCTGGTGATGGTTTCTTGTTAGAGCAGCCGTCAGACGATCATGGACGATCTTTCCAGCTGCTAGGAAAAGTGATCCCGGTTGAATGGCAAGACGAATTCGGCAATACGTACACGGCTGCCAGCCTTAAAGGAAATAATTTTTATCATCCGCGCATTATCGAGAGTGCAACCGCTTCTGCCGGTTATATACCGTACGGACTGCAGGAAAGCAATGTCGTCGGCCGCGTAAACCGGGCTTCGATGGTTTTAGCTTCCAGGGGCATATCCACGGAATATGTGTTTGGTATTGCAGAACCGAAAAAACTCCCGTGGCCGGTAGTCGGACCTGGGGTTGACGCATCTACATTGTTAAATAGAATTGAGTACAGACAACGACTTATCGACAGATACTTAGCCGATCATCCGGATGCGGACCTAGGATCCGATCAAATTAAAAAACTCCTACGATCTATCGGCAGCATGGCTTTTTACGTCACGCTTCGAGCCACCGATAGTCCATATCGTTTGGGAGACCTGAAATCGGACCACCAGCGCGAGCAAGTATTTACCCACGCAAACAGTACCTTGTTGCCCCGCGGCGAACAGCCGTTCGATCCGGGTGATACCGCAGATTTGCGGCGTTTCGTTACAACAATCATCGCACCTAAAACCGGCGAATACCTTGCGCTGATGCATCCCGATCTCAAGCACGGGTACTTACACGCGTTCAATATCACCGCATTAGGAGGAATCGTTGACTTGGACAGTGTCCGCGGCACCGCGCTGGAACTGGGAGACAAACCTATCACCGATGACGACAGAGCAAAGGATATCATCCAAGTGTTGGCGTCCATATCAGATGTGTACAGCTACAGACATATCCAAGCACTCTTGACCGACCAAGTGGATATCACGCCGCATCTTGTTTTCTTGGCAAGCTATTTTGCAAAAACCGCATCAATCCTTGGGTCTCAGGAAGCAGCTTTAGATTACAAAGCACGGGTGATTGAAGCCATGGAAGAAAGAATCAGTATTTTTCAAAATGATTACGAATCCGACTTGATTGAAGTGTTGGATAGGTTAGAACATCAGCTCGTCACAGAGTATTTAGAATATTTAGGATTGAATGTGAGCAAAGCAGCTGCCGTTGTCCAACAAGAGATCCATAAGCTTGGCGATGCTGACCTGGAACCAATATTTTTCTTGACCGCCCACGAGTTCAGAGACCGCATTGAATATTTCGCATCAATATGTGTCAGCGAATACTTAACAACCGCAAATAAAGCCGAAAGAAACGGCGAAAACATTAACCCGTTTAGAGCATTTAACGGTAGCAGTGAGCGTGAGAATTCAGACACGTGGAAGATGATGCAAAAGGAAATTCAATCCTTA
Organism: uncultured Candidatus Saccharibacteria bacterium; assembly: GCA_963742655.1. Lineage (GTDB taxonomy): Bacteria > Patescibacteriota > Saccharimonadia > Saccharimonadales > UBA4665 > JAICLK01. The sequence continues at coordinate 487,792 of CAVUMM010000005.1, read as the reverse complement.
TTCGCTTCGGCACTAGCGCTGCATCTGTCCGAAACAGAGTCTATTAAAGATTTGCTGCCAAACGAAATAGCCAGAATGAGCGTCTTACGGCATTTGTTCCAAAGAGTAGCAATGGATGGCGAGGAAGAAATTTCGCGTACCGACGAACTGGTTCGTACACTTATTTCGACCCACGAGTCAGCATTGGAATCAGCCATGCTATACGAAGTACCAACGTCGCATTTCGCAAAAGGCAGCTCGTTTTTAGAAACATACGGCATAGGCCAGCCGGTCAAGAAATACTGGCGGAGTACAGAAAATGTATCATCCAGTGATGCCATGGAATGCTACGAACAAGCGGGCGGCGAACGTGCGAAAATAGAGCAACTTACATTTTTAGATGGCTCTCTGCAAGTCAGAGTCGCACCTAGTAATCCTGATGCAGTTATCGAAGAAATTGCCTTTGATGCAGCTTCAAAGGGTAACTTTATATCAGACGGCGTAAAATATATCGATATTGCTTTCGACGATCTTCCAAGCTACGTGCTGATCATCGAAAAACTGGCTGACGGCAGCCGTAAGTTCAGGATGCTCATGGAAAATAACGGTGCCATGACCGCGGCAGGCATGGATCAAAATGACATACCGCAAGAAGAAGAGCAGAATCAGCTGTTGCTATTTGCGTAAAAAATATGTTTTGAGGACCCAGTGGGATTATAGCTTCTCGTCGGATCGTCTTTATTTTTAATAATGGACGAGTCGGGTTCTGCATATAATTTTACTAACCGCAAAATTATCGAACTGCGCCGTCGGCGCATTCGACTCAACCGTTCCGACCAATAAAAATACCCCTGGCACGCAGAGGTAATTTCATTGGAGGGCCAACATATGCGTTATCGCAATTGAAATCAGGCAGCAGAACCTAGCTCAATTGGAACTGAGCCATTAGGTAGAGGAAGGATAGCATTTTTTGAAGCAGTTAAAACTTCTACGCCAATAACCTTACCGTCTTCAGAGTAATCAATTAAAACATCTTCAGAGATCTTCTTACTTGATTTATAGGTAAGTTTCTCATTCAATTTGATGTACATTGCATCAACAGATTTATCATATGTTATCTTCATGATCTATTGTTCCAAAATATACTGAGTAATTACTATGAGTTTATTATCCTCTTTTATCGCAACAACCTCAAGGAATACATCCCCAAATCTTTTGCGTGAGATTTTCCTACCTCTGTACGAGGATGTATTTTCATCTGCGTGTTTCAGAGTATCTAACACCATTGATTTTGTTATTCGAGATCTAACTTTAAGCTGATCTAAGGCAACCCGAATCACGAAACTCGACTCATCTGATAGCCCAGTAACACTCTCAGATAATGCACGAAGTAGCCGCGTACACTGCGCGGGAACGAGGTCACGAAGTGAGCTCGTTCTTTGAGGATACCAAAGACAGCCTCAATCTTCGGTCGCAGTGTCAGCAGGAGATGCTGCCTTCCAGCCATGAGCCAGCACTGTCGTGGCCTGGGTGGCGAGATAACAAGACACTGAAAGTCCCGCCAAATATGGCGTCGGGTGACTTGGGCGGTATAGCCGGCGTCAGCAACCACGACGGTCGTCTGTTGGTTCACCAGATGCTTGAGTTGTAAGACGTCTGCTTCATTCGCTGGCGTAAAGTAGAGCCCGGCAAACTGGCCGAGGTAGTCAATGCTCGCATGTAACTTGAAGCCGTAATGCCAGCCCTGCCAGTTCTTACCAAAGGCGGCAAAGCCTTTGGCTACCTTGTGCCGGTCAGCTCGGACTGGCTTGCACACCGGAAGCATGGTGCTGTCGGCGAATCTGAGCGGTGTGGCAGTTGACAGCGTCGCTTGCAGCAGCCACGACAGTGTCGGAAGCAAACGGTGACAGTGCGCTACAAAGTTCTGGTATCTCGGCATTTTCGGGAAGCAATCCCGGTATTCGCGAGCAATCCACGAATACACTGCCGACAGATTTTTGTGCGGTTCGGTGAGACCATCCCAGATGAGAATGGTCAGTAGCTCACTGTCGCTGAGGACCGGAGGGCGGCCAGTACTCTCCCGAGTTGGCAGTATGTCGTCTATCCATACGAAGACATCTACGATATGCTGTTTCTGTAAAGCGTCCATGTTTGTTTTCCTTCTGTTAGCTTGAACACTTACAGAGTAACAAATGGGCGCTTTATCTTGTTAGGGAGTTTCGTGCTTCGGGTAAGGCATGTTTGGAAAATTCTATTTCCATTGAATAATTATATCAAAAAGTAATTAACACCAGGGGTAAAAACGCTTATGCTTGGAGAGCCTACTGCGACGCTATTGCAACCAGACTTAAAGCTAAAAGCGAAATATTTATTATTTCGCTACCATCTCAATAATGAAATCTACAAGATATAACAGTGATACTATTTTCTGCCACTGAATATATTAGTCTGTTTTGTTTGTCGATTCGCCTAGACCAATATCCGGTATAATTTTCCTTTAACGGTTCCGGCTTACCACTTCCGTCAAAAGTATTGCGGCAAGTTTCATTAATCAGCTTGTTTATTTTTTTTATCGTTTTCTTATCCTGCCCATGCCAATAGACGTAGCTCGACCACCCTTCTGGTGTAAATGTGACGCTTCGTTGAGACATAGCTAATCTTCTATAAGTTTATGTTCCTCAACTTTACCCGCTTTTGCTTGAGCGATTGATTTTTCCAAGTGTTTCCTGTTTGCGTCACTGCTATTTAAGTAATCGGTTTCAACTTTAGAGTTATAGTCGTCTAATGTCATAACTACTACCGTTTGACCATCGCTCCGGGTTATAAGGAGAGTGTCTTTATCTTCAATGACTTGGTCAAAGTAAGACTTAGCGTTTTTGCGAAACTTTGAGATGGTTGTAACGTTCATTGTATTCCTCGTTGTATCTTTAATGGTACGATATGAGATGCAATACGTCAACATATACGTATTTGCTAGTGTAACCCTACGGCGAAGCTATTAATAAAATTTTACGACAAAACAAAACATTGATTATCACACTCGATTTGCGCAGTGCTAATCCCGCAGAGCATTGTTTCAATATCAATTGTACGACGGCCTCTCCATGGATCGGCCACTAAAAGTTCGCCACTTTCATTATTTCCATAAATAACTACGCTGTGCGTACTGACTTTGCCGTCTACGTCATTTAATGCGAGCTCGCGTTTTTGGTGGTCAGGATATACTGCCCTGCCCTCATTATTAATTGTGTTTGCACACACATTCACATATACCGGACCTTTTTCTAGCAGTGTGTACAGTAGCTGACTTGTTACATTTGGCTGAATGATAAGCTCACCACCGGTTTTAAGAAAATCAATATATGCTTCAACATAAATTCTTGACCAGTGTTTACCCAGGCCCGGTACATCACGGACATCTTTTACAGTTTCCAACCGATTGATAAGCTCAGACTTACTTAATTTCGACCAGCTTAAATCGATAATTTCACAATCAAAGGTGTAAAATTTGATTTTCCTGCCTTGCGAAAGGCACCATGCTGCCAGCTGTGACGTCACGCTACCTGTTGGCTCGCCCTTTTCGTCATTTGGTTGTGGAACTTTAGCTAACACTTCTTCGGGTATTAATTTTATACCTGTAAATGACAGCAAAATTGCTAAAGCCGTATATCCGCAGCTATTGTTTGTAGGCTGAAAATAATGAGTTACCTTGTGCTCTACTTTATTCATTTTTATATAATAACAAACGAAAAACTCCTCAGTATAGAGGAGTTTAAACATAAGCGATATGGAGGACCCAGTGGGATTATAGCTTCTCGTCGGATCGTCTTTATTTTTAATAATGGACGAGTCGGGTTCTGCATATAATTTTACTAACCGCAAAATTATCGAACTGCGCCGTCGGCGCATTCGACTCAACCGTTCCGACCAATAAAAATACCCCTGGCACGCAGAGGTATTTTCATTGGAGGGCCCAGTGGGATTCGAACCCACGACACGCGGCTTAAAAGGCCGCTGCTCTAACCTGCTGAGCTATGGGCCCTCGTCGAAGCCTACGCATAAGTCTCGTTTTGACGCTATACGTCAAAAGCTTCGACCTAATGCTATGCTTCTCCTCTCAAAACTGCATTCAGTAGCCTTCGGCTCCTTGGATTGCAGTTTTGGGCAAAGCCTAACGGCTTTGATTAACGGTTGCTCTTTTCCTTTGCATGGAAGCAAAGCTATACGTAGCCAAACGGGAAAATAACTCCTTACATTATCGATATTTTGTGGAAAAAGTCAATCCGTAATGGCTTAGTGGCGGCGATGTTTGTCGTCGTGCGAGCGTTTTGGGCGCTGTAACCACAAGAATAATAAACTGATGAACGACCCGACGCCGACGATTAATACTTCAGCTCGCACTAAATCTTGCCAAACGGGCGTAAGTTCGATCGCACCCTTCAATCCGGCTGACATTAGCGGAACCGCAAGCAATACGGCCAGTAATGAAGCTGCTATCGCAGGTAGTAAATTTATTGTCACACGGACTTTGCCGCGAACAGTGGCAATCATCATAATCATCGTGAGTACCGCCGGCAGCAACAAAAGCCCGAGCGACACACCATATCCGCTGAGTGATTTGTTACCGGAAACTAAATTCACGAATGATTGCGCGTCGCCGTTAACGAATCGCACCAAAACACTTCCCAGGCAGAGGCTCAAAAAAACGATCGCGGCATTGATTCTTAACACAAAAATCAGAATTACCGGTATGGCGGCCATGAGTGCGAGCACGACGAGCGGGGGCATAGGCTCAATTATATACGGTCGTGTCAAAAATTGAGCGTTTGTCCGCCACGAATGCCCGTTCTGGTCGCGACGCCGCCGTTCAGTTCAATTTCATATTGCGCCTTCACGCCCGGACAGAATTGATGCGGAAAGGTGTTAGGGCTGACGTCCGGCGCGATATGCACAACCTTCTTGTTCGCATCAAGCCAGATCATGTCGACCGAAAAGTGCATATCCTTCATCCAGAAACATTGATAACCTGTGTGCCCTAAAATTGAAAGCATTCCGCTACTTGCCGACAGCACGGGGCGATCGCTTAAGCCTTTTTCAAGTGCGCTGGGTGAATCCGCTACGTCAAGCTCATACTTTTGCCCATCCACCGATAGCGTTTTTGTTGAATCATTATGCGCGGATATAAGTCCGGCCACCACCAAAGTGCTGCCAACAAAAGTAACGACAATAAGAGCGGCCAACAATTCGTGCCGCCACCGCGCCTTTGCCCTTGCCGCTTTGATAACTTTCGCAGTCGTTTTTCGATTACCCACCCACCAATTCTACCAGTTCCGGCCGCCACCAGCCACGACTTATCCGCGCGAGTGCAGTTTGTTTGAAAAGCGAGCACCGAAGCGGAACGTACTTGCAAAGTACGTGAGCATCGGAGCGCATCTTTTCGGACAAAATGTGCCGCGCGAATAAGTCGTGCGCTATGCGCCTATGCGATCTTTGCGTCTTGTTCTTTGTGCGTTTTGTTCAATATAATCAATGATTTTATCAGCCACGTTGTGCCCCGTAACTTTTTCAATCGCAAAACCCGGGCTGGCATTTACTTCAAGCACCAGCGGCCCGCGCGCCGAGCGCATCATATCCACGCCGCAAACGGCCAGCCCCATTGCTTTGGCGGCTTTCTGTGCAGTTTTGCGCTCTTCTTCGGTTAATTTCACCGGGGTTCCTTCGCCGCCTTGATGAAGATTAGAACGGAAATCGTCATCGACGTTTTGGCGCAACATGCTGGCGACCACTTTGCCATTAACGACAAATGCCCGGATGTCTTCGCCAGCGCTTTCGGCCACAAATTCCTGAACCAAAAAGTTCACACCCTCCACGTAGAAGGCCTGCATCACCGCCTCGGCAGCTTTGCGCGTCTCGGCCAAAACAACACCCCGCCCGTGCGTGCCGCGAGCCACTTTGATAATGACCGGTGCGCCGCCGACCTGATCAAGCACATCCCCTGCGTCCGCAGTCTCGCGGGCAAATACGGTTTTGGGTATGCCGACGCCTGCCTTTGCGAGCAGCTGCATACTGCGCAATTTGTCACGCGAACGCACCAACGCGATTGAACTGGTAGTAGTAAATATGTTCTGCATCTCGAACTGCCGCACGATCGAGCCGCCATACATGGTCAGGCTGGAGGCTATGCGGGGAATGACTACATCAATATCTTTGATTACCTCACCCTTAAAGCGAACCACCGGATTGCTGCTTTCCATGGTCACGTAACACTTGGCGTAGTTCACTACGCGAACATCATGACCGCGTGCCAGCGCCTCTTCTTTGAGCCGCTGGGTGGAATAGTTAGCAGCACCTTTGGATAAAATAGCGATTTTCATTTACGACGCTCCTTTCAGGGTCTTGAAAGCTTTGAGCTCCTTCGAACGCAGTCGTTTTTCGTGCTTTAGCTGTTCTCGCATTTCAAGCGGGATTTCACTGCCGACATCAACGAGAAACCGTCCGGCAAGCATATCACAGCCGAGTAAGATAGGGTACAACATTGTGCTGCGATTTGCCAGTGAAAACCTGGCGTCCAGGCTGCGCCCCGCCACATTCACCGGTAATACGACCGCATACCGGGCTTGACGATGGCCGGAGGAACTAGCGACCCTCGTGCGCACATACGAACCAGGTGTGAACGATAATCGTTCGCCGGTGTAGTACGGGCTCGACGTATCAAACAACGTACAATACAATTTGCCATCGACTTCCTCGACGCCGGAAGCCCAAATACTGCTGAAATCAGCTCCGGTATCCGTTTTTGCCGGCACGCAACAAATACTACTCACGTCTACGAGTACCGTGCGGCCGATTACATTTTTTTGTCCACCGGACATAATATATAATTATACCATTTTAACCATAATCATTCAATGGCAACGTGTACTTGGTCGGCCAGCCGGCATACGGCTAAAAATCGGGCTTTGTCTGTTGTAGCGATTACGAATTCTACTAACGCGTGGCCGCCGTTTTTAGCGAATAAACATTTACTGCCGGGCTCGGCGTATTCCCTCAGCCACACGATTTCCGGCCGTTTGAGCAACAAGTCTAAACCGTGAACCGCGCGCAATACGCCCTCTTGTTTCGGATAAATGCTATATGCCGCCGAGTATTTTTTGAAAGCTTGCAGCATACGAGGTTTCAAACCCAAGTGCAACCTGATATCGTTCATCGAGTGGTCGATCCCGTAGCTTAAGGCATACATTTTGTTGCGGAAGCGGCCCAATCGAGGCCCAAGCTCGATTACTTTCCAGCCATGGCGGGTCATTACAAGTTCAGCGTGCACGGTAGTGTGCGTTAGACCGACCGCAGTAATCGCTTTGCGTACGACACTTTCGGCATCGGCAGTTTCCTGTTTATTTAATGTTGTCGGCGTGGAGCGTTTATACAGCGAAAAATCATCAATGCCAATTTGTTTGGCCGGAATATATCCGACGGGCGGACAGCAGAATATTTGTTCCGCTCCCAAAACATAGGCATCGATGGAATAAAAGTCACCGTCCAGATACTCTTCAACGATGACTTGCGGTTTTGCTTTACGATCTTCGCGCTTATACGTTGCCGCTATACTGCCGAAGATGCTGCGCAGGGCTTGTTCGAGTTGGACGCGGTCATGGCACGACTGGATAAGCAAACTAGAAGCCAAATCGGCCGGTTTTACAATTACCGGATACCGCAGTTTTGACTCAACGTGTTCGACCGCGTTATCGGAAGAGTCGTGCACTTCGACAAACTGCGGGGTAATCTCAGGATAGTCGCGCAAAAAGGCGGATCGCATCAGCTGCTTGTTGGTCGCCGCTTTCAATGAAGCTGCCGTCGCCGCGGGCACCTGCGCGGGTAAAACGGGAACAATTTTGCGCAAAAATTGTATCTGCTTGTCGCCGCGGCAAATCACGCCGCGAATACCGCGCTTGTAGGGCTCGATGAGAGCGGCTAACTCGCCTCGATTCCTAAAATTGCAAGCGACTATCTGCAACGGTACGGTTGCAGCATCAACGATCTGCTCATATCGATCAGGATCATGCGTGAACAATACAACCTCCAGTGTCGGGAAAGCCGCACTCTTGCGCAATGTATCGACTCCGGCGATCACGCTGGCGGACAAATACTCGACAACCAGCAAATAATGTATTGGCGGAACAACCATATCGCAATTTTCTCAGCTTCTTGCATAAATGCAAGTATGAGCTTGCGGAAATCACCGGCCAGTATGCAAGACTCGCATGAAGGCGAAAACGATAACAGCGGCAATCATCAGGAACAGAATGATAAGCATCGGTATGAAACCTGCCTGTGTTTTGTTTTTGCGCATAAGCATATTATTGTGCAAGACGCCTGGTTTGTACAGCAGCGGACTGCTAACCATCTTTTTAAACGATCCGCTAGCTCCAGAATTTGCGTTTGGAGCCTTTTTCGGTGGCAAATTCTTGCAGCAATTCCTGCTGGTTCTTCGTAAGTTTAGTCGGTGTATCAACGATGACGGTTACGATATGCGGGCCGCGCATCGTGCTGCGCAAGTGGGGCACGCCATGGCCGGATAATTTGAAATCGGTGCCGCTCTGCGTGCCGACAGGGACTTTCATACGGACTTTACCGTCAACGGTATCAACGTTTATCTCGGTGCCGAGCGCAGCTTCGACCATCGGTACGTGCTCTTCGCTGAGGATGAGATCGCCTTCGCGCGTGAAGCGTTTGTGAGCCTTGACCCGTACATGGACGTACAGATCGCCTTTCGGGCCAGTTGCCACGGCCTCGCCATGTTCGCGCAGACGGATCGTTGCGCCATCGTCGATACCGGCCGGCACTTTCAACGTAATGCTTTGGGGTCGCACTTGCGTGCCTTTGCCGCGGCAGACGCTACAAACTTTTTCCGGGATTTTTCCGCGTCCGCGGCATTTCGGACACGGCGCCGCCTGCTGGATATTGCCGAAAATGGTACGCATCACATTAGTGACCTGGCCGCTGCCGCCGCAATTGTCGCACGTTTTCAATTCATATCCCGGCTCGACTGTTGTGCCTTTGCAGTGTTCGCAAGTATCTTCGATGTTCAAATGCAGCTCGACATCCGTGCCGAACACGGCTTCTTCGAAACTGATATCCACGCGTGTTTCGACATCCCGCCCGCGCCGCTGTTGACGGCCGCCGGCCTGTTGTCCACCAAAGCCGCCGCCAAAGAAACTGCCGAAAATATCACCAAGTCCCAGGTCGCCAAAGTCGAAATGCATTTCCTGGCTCTGCCCACCATAACCACCGAAGCCGTTAAATCCACCGGTTCCGCCGCCGTTTCCGCCCACGCCGGCATGCCCGAACTGGTCGTAACGCTGCCTTTTGCTCGCGTCTTTCAGCACTTCGTAAGCTTCGTTGACTTCTTTGAATTTAGCCTCGTCGCCGCTGGATTTGTCCGGATGATACTGAATAGCCAACCGGCGAAACGCTTTCTTGATTTCGTCCGCGCTGGCGCTTTTAGATACGCCCAGTATTTCGTAGTAGTCGCGTTTAGTCATCCGCTTCGCTCCTGATTGTAGCTGGTAGCTTGGAGCTAGTAGCTGGCAGCCTCGCGCCAACACTTCGCATTAAGCCACGTAATAATTTGTGAACGGTAATAGATTGATCCGCTAAATCTTTAAACTTCACAGTACCGATTAACTGTAAGTCTCGACACACGAGTAGCTGGTCTTGCACTTCGGTAATTGAGCCACAAGCGATGTTATAGAATTGTAATTTCTCTTTTAAGCTTTGTCTACCAAAGCCTTCTGCTATGTTTGAGCCCACGGATACGGCGGCACGCTGCAATTGAGCCGATAGACCGAATCGATAGTCTTGGGGAAAATTAATGATAGTCTTTAACACACTTATTCGCAGCTTGTGCGCCTCTTGCCAAGCTTTCAAGTCGGTAAAACTGACTATTCTTCCTTCGTTCATGCTAGCTTCTAGCTGCTAGCTCCCAGCTACTTCTTATCCTTGTCGTCGATGACTTCGCCTTCGACGGTGTCATCGGGTTTTTTGTCGTCTTTGTCGTCTGAAGATTTTTCTTCGGCTTCGGCAGCTACGTCTTCGGCCGGCTTTTCGTCCTTTGCAGCCTGTTCGTACATTTTGGCGCCGATGGGCATGATTTTGTCGTTCAAAGCCTTGGCGGCTTATTCCAGCGCGTCTTTGTCGGCTTTTTCGTCAGCGACTACCTTCTTAGCTTCGTCGACGGCTTCGTTCAATGTCTTCATGTCTTCGTCGGCCAGCTTGTCTTTGTGCTCGCTTTTGAGCTTCTCGGCCTGGTAAACGGCGCTGTCAAGCACATTGCGGGCTTCTACTGCTTCCTTGCGCTTGCTTTGTCTTCGTCGGCGTGGGCTTCGGCTTCTTTGGCCATTTTTTCTACCTCGGTCTTATCCAGGCTGCCGGAACCTTGGATGGTGATGCTCTGTTCTTTGCCGGTGCCTTTGTCTTTGGCGGTGACATTCAGGATGCCGTTGGCGTCGATGTTGAAGGTGACTTCAATCTGCGGGACTCCGCGCGGTGCCGGCGGAATGCCGTCAAGCACGAATCGTCCCAGCGATTTGTTGTCGTCGATCATTTCGCGCTCGCCCTGTACCACGTGGATTTCGACTTGCGGCTGGTTGTCGGCTGCGGTGCTGAACACTTCGGATTTGCTGGTTGGAATCGTGGTGTTTCGCTCGATGAGCTTGGTCATGACACCGCCCATGGTTTCGATACCCAGCGACAGCGGCGTTACATCCAGCAGCAGCACGTCTTTGACATCGCCCTGCAATACACCAGCCTTGGATTGCGGCGCCAACGGCCACGACTTCGTCCGGATTCACGCCCTTCATAGGGTCTTTGCCAAATATTTTCTTAACTTTTTCCTGCACGGCGGGCATTCGCGTCATACCGCCGACTAATACGACAGCGTTAATATCACTGGCTTTTAAGTTTGCGTCTTTCAGTGCTTTTTCGCAGGGAGTTGCGGTTTTGTCGATTAGTTCCGACACGAGGCTTTCTAGCTTGGCGCGGGTCAGTTTGTGCTCGAAGTGCTTCGGGCCTTCGGCATCAGCAGTCAGGAACGGCAGGTTGATGTCGACTTCTTGGGCAGTTGAAAGTTCAATCTTGGCTTTTTCGGCTTCGTCGCGCAAGCGCTGCATGGCGGCTTTGTCGTCGCTGACATCAATTCCGTTTTCTTTCTTGAATTCGTCCGCGAAGTAATTTACGAGTACGCGGTCAAAGTCGGCACCGCCAAGGTGTGTGTCGCCATTGGTCGACTTTACTTCAAACACGCCGTCGCCAAGTTCCAGGATCGATACGTCAAACGTGCCGCCGCCAAGGTCGTACACGGCTATCTTCTCATCGGTCTTTTCTTTATCGAGGCCGTATGCAAGTGCCGCCGCGGTCGGTTCGTTGATGATGCGCTTCACTTCCAATCCGGCAATTTTCCCGGCGTCTTTGGTGGCCTGGCGCTGGCTGTCGTCGAAGTATGCAGGCACGGTAATCACGGCTTCGGTTACCGGCGATCCTAAGAAACCCTCGGCGTCGGCTTTGAGTTTGCCCAGGATCATGGCACTGATTTCTTCGGGGCTGTATTCTTTGTCGCCCATTTTTACCTTGACGCCGTTGCCGCTCTTTACGATTTCGTATCCCATCAATTTAAGGTCGCGCTGGACTTCTTTGTCATTCCAGTTGCGGCCGATCAGGCGCTTGACTTCATAAATCGTGTTCTTCGGGTTGGTCACCTGCTGGCGGCGCGCCACCTGGCCGACCAACCGTTCTTCGTTTTTGTTGATTGCGACAACTGATGGTGTCGTGCGGTTACCCTCTGAATTGGCAATAATCTCCGGCTTGCCGCTCTGCATCACAGCCATCGCCGAATTGGTAGTACCAAGGTCAATTCCGATAATTTTTCCCATTATTTATTCTCCTTCATTAGATCCATTGTCGTTTAAATATTGCGTTAATCTTCTATCTATTTCTTCCATGTCTCTTGGTATCGGTTCGCCTGGATAGACGATCTGGAAATGCTCAATTCCCTGACGCAATAACGCTCCTTTTATTCCGTCCACCATCATACTGGCTGCTTCGGCTAACGCATCCTGATCGCCCACGTCTTCCGCATGAGCAGCACGCGCTGCACCGGTCAGGAATACTTGTCTTGCAAGCTCTACATCAGCACCTGGTTGTGAAAATTCTTCAGCGCTCATAATGACTTATAGTTTAGCAAATAGGTTCATAGAGTGCTAAAACTAGTACTAGCATAGAAAATTAGCACTCACATGTCAAGAGTGCCAACGTAAATTACGATTACTCGTTTTGGCCGTAACTTTCGGCAAGTTCCAAATATTGTTCTGCGAGCCAACGAATACCTTCCAATACCTTCGGATTTCGCATCGCCAGTTGATGAAGTTCCTTATTGGTTTTTTGTCTATGAACCCAAAGTGACGGTGTGTCTAGACGACTGACGGGTGGCACATCGATTGTCGTCCACCGATTATCATTGGACAAATAGCTGACGGTTGCCAAAGCAAATTCCGCAGCTCCCACGTCAAGACAGAATTCATTCCACCACCGCTGCGTATACATATCACTAAAATATTCAGCCGTCATGGCTACTTTTAATTATACTGCCGATTGAAACTCACGTGCTACCTGGCAAACGTTTCTAGACTGTCGGATACGGCATATCCGGGTCGTACAAATCCTGCGCATCACAGAGCGCGCACCAAGCTATGGCTGTCGCTGTTTGAGCCCATATACTCCGTTCGGCAAGCGCTTCCTCAATAGCAAGCAGTTCGTTCTGCATCGCTTCTTCATAGGCAGTCCCACGCTCTTGCTCCCGTTGTACGAACATAATCGTTCTACCAAGCGCATACTCGTACGCCTGAACGAATACCTGTACAGATAAATCCAGTTCGAGCGGCGTCTCCGGCGTTGGGTCGTACGGACCCAACTTTTGCCACACAATAAGTTCCCGTACTATTTCTACGTCTTGCCGCCAACCCTCAGATTGCATGACAGTCGCTATTGCATCCGGACTTTGACCATGGCATGGCGGATGACGTCGTCGCCCAGTTTGTAGCCGGATTGGAGTTCTTCGCTGACAATTTCATCCGTGCCGTCGCCGTCTTCCATAGACACGGCTTCGTGATACGTAGGATTAAACGGTTCGCCCTTCGTTTTGATTTTTTCTACGCCGATATCGGCTAGCGTCTTTTCGAACTGCTTTACGACGCCTTGCATGCCTTTGACGTAATCATTGTCTTCCAGTTCTTTCGGAACATGCTTGAGGGCGCGTTCGAAGTTATCGATTACCGGCAGCAGTTCGCGAATAACGTTGGCTTTTACCACGTTTTTGAGCGATGCGATCTGTTCGTCGTGCCGACGGCGCAAATTTACGGCATCGGCGCGTTCACGCTGCAGCGCGTCGGTCAGTTCAGCGACCTGCCGCTGCAAATCCTCGAGCTGCTGTTTTGACTCGTCTGGTACCGGTTCATCAACTTTTGGTTGCTTATTCGTCATATGCTGCTCCCGTTCCAGCTGCACCGTCTTCAGCTGCGGCCCCCGATCGGATCCACGCTCCGAGAAGCAGTCGCTGAAGCTCTTCACTGACTGGTTTGCGGCAATATCCCATTATATCAACAAGACCGCCGAGGTTGTCCTGGCCGTCTGAAGTGTGCGGGCTAAAATCGCCCCATTCGGTCACCCGCACAGAAACTTCGTATATCTCATTCATACAAGACTTCCTCGAGCGCTTCGCCGGCGTGGCGGACAAGTGTCATGACATCGCGATAGCTTTGCCGCGTCGGGCCAAGCACTCCGATGTAGCTTTGGTCCGAATATGGACTGTGGAATTTGCTAATGATCAGGCTGCAACCGGCGGTGCGGCCAATTGGATTTTCCTGGCCTATGTAGACGCTGAGCGGTTGGTTCGGTGCGGCCTCGCGCAGCCATGGCTCCAGATTATCAAGCAACTGTGCGACTTGCTGTACCTGGCCGCGCTGCATAAACTCCGGCTGGCCGAACAGATTGCCGAGGCCGCTCATGTAAAGCTGATTGCCGATGGTAGCGAGGCCAAGATTGTGCGTGAGCTCCACCAGCGTATCGACGGCGTTTCGAATGGTGCGCTCCGGCAGGCCGCCGCTGGAAACGCGGGCGGTCAGGGCACGCTCGGCACGCGGACCGCGCGACGGTTCTTTTTCTTCGCTCAATCTATTTACATACAGCCGGTAGCCTTTGTCCGTGGGCACCCGTCCGGCGCTGGTGTGCGGTTGACTGATGTAGCCCAAGCGTTCCAGTTCGGCCATTTCGGCCCGGATCGTCGCGCTGCTCACACCGAATAATTTGGCAAGCAAACTCGAACCGACGGGGCTTGCAACCTCGGCATATTGCTCAATAATCGCGGATAAAATTTGAAGCTGGCGGTCAGTCATGGTGTTTCCCTAGAGCATTTAGTCATGTCCTAGCATAATCTTTTAGCACTCGTGTGTCAAGAGTGCCAGCCGATGTGCTGGCTGGTTCTCGGAATGTGGTGAAGTACACGCTGCTTTGCGAGAATCTGAGCGAACAATAGCCATAGTTATTGAGAGCTGATTCGGAGCAAAGCAGTTAGTGTAATTTGCTGTAGGCCGTGTGCCAGCCGGTGCATATGATGGTGCTCTTGACTTGGGTCAAGAGTGCCAGATCTTTAAATACTCTGCAACGGGCAATTCATAAACTTGGAAAGGACAAGCAGACAGAACAATAGACGGGGAAAAAGGGATTTTGAGCATCGCGGAAGCGACGCAGCCTGTTTCGTACCGTATACTCTTCAGCCTGCTTGTCACTCTCCGCGAGCAGCGTGACGGGGTTAGCCGTTGCTCGCTGCCTCGTTGCAGCTGGAAACGGGGGTGCCGGCTGCAACAAGTACTAGGCGCGGACTGCGAGGAATTCGCCTGTGGCATCGTCGTTGTAGGAGATGTCCTCCAACGGCAGTACGACACTGTCGTGCGCGATGACCCCACGATCCTTCAGGACGTTCACGACTACTTGGTAGTAGTCGTTGAGCCTATCGACCGGGAGGTCCCCGCCGAACACGACCTCGCCATGGACGGCGTAAGCGTGGTCAACGCCCGTCTGGCGCTGCAGCGCTTCCGCAACCCCGGAGAGATCGACGTCGTTATTCAACGAGACGACTATGGTCGTCGTCCCGATGTTTACGCCGTACCGGTTTGTCTTAGCTGTTGCGCTGGTAATACTCGTCGGACCCAATGCAATCCCCTCTTTTCCATATCCACTTTTACTCTAATCAGACAAGGTAGAGAGCCACAATCGGATTGATTCGCGGCCTTGTACCTTGCCTGGCTAAAATGTCTGCCTGCTTGTCAAAGTACCTCGGAGTACCTCACAGCACTCTACGAAGCACCTTTCATATTACCATAAGCTTGTTATTTTGTCAATATTGCAATACCGTATTTCAAGCTGGTTTGTCGAGATAATCCTGCGCGTCACGGTACAGCTGCTCAGCAACTGAACGGGCCTGTGTTTGCTGACTGTCCGACTGAACGCCAGTATCGGCAATCGCGTCAATAGCGTCTACCGTGTTTTCCAACTCATCGTTTACAAGAAATACATAATAATCATGCTCAAGCGCATACTTGATTTCGTTGCAGGCGGTTCGTAATCTACGGCGAATTTCGTCCTCTGGCAAATCACTGCGGCGGCGCATTCGCACCATCCAATCGTCAAAATTCGGCGGGATCACAAACAATACTACCGCATCAGGTTTTAAGCTATGTATCCACGCGGCGCCTTGCGGTTCGATATCGGTTATAGCGATTAACCCTGCTTTGTGGGCTTTTTCAATTTCGCGGATACTAATACCGGAAACCTGCTGGTCGTGGATAACCGCAGCTTCCAGAAACTCGCCTTGCTGCAAATCAGCCAAGATGTCTTCTTCACCGCGAAACCAGTACTCGCGACCGTCCTGTTCTATCGGCACACCGTCCTTTACTCGTTTTTCGCGTGTCGTATCGGATATGACATTATGATACCGGCCGTTTTCGAGCAATTTGTTGATGGCCGTGTTGCGCCCGCTGGACGACGGACCGACCAGTAACACCAATTTGGTTTCCGCAAGCGTTTTTTTGGCCGAATCAGAAAGCGTATAATCCGACAGCACCGACCGGAAATCGGCGACATGTTTTAGTTCGTTCATAGCCTATTTATAGCAGAACGCTCGATGTTTGAGAAGCCGGCATACCGTTACGTACTGCGGACTCGGTTCCACGAGCCGCACATTGACAAAAGCATCATGACCCGGCTGAACCTTCCTTGGTTGAAATCATGACCGCCAACCAATGCTTCTAGATCTTCAACCCCGTCGGCTGCTTCAATAATTGCCTCAAAAGTATTCGGTCCCGCCACTTCATCTTCAAGTTCAAGCTCTTCGCCGGTTAGCCCGTTCGTGAAGTATACATGCGAATCATACGTTGGACCGGCGCGCCCGTTAGTAAACGTTTCTGAAGTGACTTTGACTTGCGCCGGGCTGTAGAATTCTGCCTCTTCTGCGCGAACTTCATTAAAATCACCCGTACGACGACACGCTATGGTAAGATTCGGTGCCGGTTGAAACGTAGCCGATGCTTGCTCGAGCACGATTTCACCGGCCGGATGATGCGCCACCACCCTTTCGATCGGTACGGACGCGGTTTTGTCGAGTACGGCGGCGTCAAATTGTCCAGCCTGAATATCAGTAATAAGCTCGACTTCCTGGCCGCCAGGAATCCGCGGCGCGTCTCCGGATTGGTAACTATTTGACTTCTCTCCCATACGCTTGCCCCCATGTGTTAAATAGTAGCGACACCCGTATGAAAAAACAGTTAAAAATGCGACATCTATTGGTACGAAAACCTAACAGAACTTTATAAAAATGTGTTGGATATTTGTTCGTTTTCCTGTGGCAAGTAAATCAGTCGCGTTTGAGCATGACGGTGAATGCGTCGGCGGGGATGCCATAATGAGACACCTGCAAGCAGGTTTCTCTTCGCGCGGGCAAAATGGAATACATTTTGTCCGGCTGCTCTTCCCGTGCCAGTCAGTCGCGTTTGAGCATGACGGTGAATGCGTCGGCGGGGATGTCGACTTTGCCAAATCGCTTTAGCCGGGCTTTGCCGCGTTTCTGTTTGGCCAGCACTTTCTTTTTGCGGGTCACATCGCCGCCGTACAAGCCGATGGTTACGTCTTTACGATACGCGCTGATGTCTTCGCGGGCGATGAATTTACCGCCGATGGCCGCCTGGAGCGCGACCTGGAAGTTCTGTCGCGGAATCACTTCTTTCAATTTTTCAACTGTCGTGCGGCCTAGACTTGGCGCCTCGGACCGGTGCACCATGATGCTCAGCGCGTCGACCTTTTCGCCGGCCACGTAAAAATCCAACCGCACCAAATCTTCAGCGCGATAATCGTCTAATTCGTAGCTGAATGAGCCGTAACCGCTCGTCATGCTTTTGAGAGAATCGTAAAAATCCGTCAGCAAATTAGCCAGCGGCGCCTCGAACGTGATGAGCGCGCGTGTGTCGACATAGCTCAGATTTTTATGCAGCCCGCGTTTGGCGGCGACCAATTGGATGACCGATCCGACATATTCCTGCGGCACCACGATTTCGCCCCTGATCCACGGCTCGCGGATTTCGGCGATCTTGGCTGGGTCCGGCAAATCCGCCGCGCTTTTGATATCCAACTCTTCGTCGTCCGTCATCACCACATGATAGTCAGTCGACGGGTTGGTTATGATGAGATCAAGGTTGTATTCACGCTCCAACCGTTCGCGCACGATGTCCATGTGCAACAGCCCCAGAAAGCCCACGCGCACGCCATGTCCAAGTACCGGTGAATTTTCCGGCTCGAACTGCAACGCCGAATCGCTGAGCGATAATTTTTCGATCGCGTCTTTCAACTCATGATAAAATTCGTTAGATTCCGGGAAAAATCCGGCGTAGACAAACGGCTTCACATCCTGGTAGCCAGGAAGCGCGTCGGCAGCCGGCCGCGAGGTGAGCGTAACCGTGTCGCCGACTTTGGCTTCGCGGGTGCTTTTGAGGTTGGTGACGATATACCCGATTTCGCCGGTTTTCAATGAGGTGCCTGGCGTCATATCGGGCTTCAAGTTACCGACTTCGAGCGCGATGCCTTGGGCACTGGTCGCAAGCATCATGATCTGCGAATTTTTGGCGATCTCACCATCCACGATCCGTACATACAGAATCACGCCGCGATAATCGTCGTAATAGCTGTCGAAAATAAGCGCCCGGGTCGGCGCAACGGAATTACCGGCAGGCGGCGGCACATCATGTACGATGCGTTCCAATACATTTTCTACGCCCTGGCCGGTCTTGGCTGATATGCGCAAAATTTCGTCTTTATCGCAGCCTAACAGGCTGACTATCTCGGCGCTTACCTTTTCTACATCGGCCGCCGGCAAGTCTATTTTGTTTAAAACCGGAATTATCTTCAGGTCTGCCGCAATCGCCAGGTACACGTTGGCCAGCGTCTGCGCTTGTAAACCCTGGCTGGCATCGACGACTAAAATCGCGCCTTCGCAGGCTTCGAGGCTGCGCGAAACTTCGTAGCTGAAGTCCACATGCCCGGGAGTATCGATCAAATTAAGCTGATAATCTTTGTAATTCATACGAACAGGCTGCAACTTGATGGTGATGCCGCGTTCGCGTTCCAAATCCATGCGGTCGAGCAATTGTTCGCGCATGTCACGTTTCTCAATCGTGCCGGTCAGTTCGAGCAGCCGGTCAGCCAGCGTCGACTTGCCATGATCAATGTGCGCGATAATGCAGAAATTCCGGATATGGTCTTGGTTCATTGTCCGCCAATTATATCAGAGGTGGAGGATGCAGAGAATGTTCGTTTTAGACTACGACTGCAGATTGCTATGGTAATGCGGCTATTTGTTCGCAAAGCGCCGGCGAGAATGGGCCGCCCGTTTCGTACCATTGCATCTCCCTGGCTGCCCTAAAGTATCCAAAGTCGCAGAGGCCGCCATCTATCGCGGGGACTTCAAGCAACGCATCCATGATGACTGTTTTTAGATCAACCTCGACAGTATTACCCGCGCCGCGCTCGACCGGTATCATCAAACCGCCGTCCTCTCCGAGTTGATTGGCCAAATAGCGCCCGGCAACTTGTATGGTTCCGCCAATGAGTGCCCGGTATAGACCATTGTCATCATGTAGCCTAGCGGCTTCGGCCGCATTTACGCCAAAAGTTAGGCCCGATCCTGCATCATTCTCTTCTTCATAAAGTCTCATGAGCGGACTCATATCCCGCAATGCTTTAACGAACCCTCGTAATTCTTCAATACCGCATCCAAGCTCATGTCGCAATTTGGGTAATTCTCTTTTTCCAGCCAGAAAGCCTTTCAGCGCACGAATGCTCCAATAGCTGCTCATATCGATAGCCGGATCGCGCAGCCACTGCTCGTTAAGTCGCTCTATTGCTGTATCGAACTCCCAGACTATCCCTGAAAGCGTGTTTTCGTGTCTGGCCGCTTCTAGAAGCGGGCCCGTGCCCTTCCTTCCATTACGCGCCCATACAAATACGACTGCCTCACCTAAACGGGCAACATCTTTCCGTGGAAAATAATTTGTTGGTGCAGCCTCTGTACTCACAAACCAACTTTACCATAAAATTTGCGTAAAGCCACTAATCTTAAATCGATACTTTTATCTGACACTGCTACGTCAAGCGGATGGGATTGAGGATGAATTGTTTTAGGCGGCGAAATAACGGACGGACTTCATCCAGCCCGAACAGAGCTGACGCGGAAATATGGACCGCAAAGACAACGATCGATATCGTCAGCAGTTTCGTGCCCAGTACGGTATAGCCTTTGTCGTTGACACCGAGCGGGAGGATGGCCGCGATAGTAGCACCGGCCACGATACTGAACCCGGTTACGGATAATATCCGCCCTACCCCGCCGAAGAACGTCATATCGAGCAACTTGTGATCCCGGATCAGCATTATCACAAATAAAATACTGACTTCCACCATCGCAACGATTGATTGCGCAAGCGCTAATCCGACAACGCCATACGCGCCTGGCCGCGACAAGCTATACGCTAACGCAATGTTAAGCGCGATGGTGAAAATCGACACCACCAGCGGCGTAACCGTATCCTTCTGCGCATAGAACCAGCGCGAAATGATCGTATAGACAGTGCGGAACACGATCGCTATCGTCAGGAATCCGAAGATAAGGGCGATCTCCGGCGCATCGCTACCAAAAATAATACGGGCCAGATAGCCCCGCGCAAAATAGCTCACCACGGCAACCGGCATGGATATCCAAATTATGGCCCGCAGCACCATCAAAAAGTCACGGCGGAACAGATCAGGGCGGCCTTGGCTCAAACGCATATTCAGCCGCGGAAATGCCGCCGTGGAAATAGCCGTACCGATAAGCAATATCGGCGCTGTCTGCAGCGTGTACGCGAAGTTGTAGGAACTGATGAGTCCCTGGCCCAAGTGGCTGGCAATGTTCGTCTCGACGATGTTCTCGATCTGGTCAATACCTTGGTCGATGGATCGCGGCGGCAGATTTCGCAATATCGTGTGGAAATCTTTGCTGGCCCATAAAATTTTCGGTCGCCAGTGGAATTTAAGCCCGGTCAGACCGAATATCACGACCACCAGCTGCAAAATACCGCCGATCAAAGCGCCGATACCGAGCCCGACCAGCCCGATATTATGACGGAAAATCAGGATACTGATGATTATCGACAGATTATAAAACAGCGGCGCGATCGCATAGAAAAAGAATCTCCCCAACGTCTGCTGCGTGGCCGTCAGCACGCCCGACAATGTAAAAAGCAGCGGATTGAATGCCAATAACCGCATGATAATCACCGCGTTATGCAGTTGTGCCGGCGTCAGGCCGGGCGCCACGATATAGTGGATAAGCGGTTCGGCAAAAATAAATATGATTATCGCGACAGCGAACATCACGATCGCCAACAAATTCATAAGGCTGGCCGAAAGCTGCCACATACCCTTGCGGTCGCCGCGGGCCAATCGGTCGGACAATACCGGCATGAACGCTACCCCGAGCGCACCCGCCGCGAGCGTGAAAAAGAAGAAATCCGGAATGTTGAATGCCGCGAAGTACGCGTCGGTGCTTTGCGCCCCGACGTGCGGAAAGTTCGCGCCAACCATTTTGGTGCGCCAAAAACCAAGCACCTGCCCGAGCAAAGAGCTGCAGATGAGTAACGTCGCGACGGCACTCAATGGTATGAGGCGCGTTCGTTTAGCCGGTTTTGCGGTTGCAGACGGAGGCATCTATCAGTCCTAAGTATAGAACAGCATGCCGCCAAAGCAACAGCTCTTTCGGACTTACCTTAGATGGATGGTGTGTTCTACTTCCGGCTCGCGTTTGCGAGCGGCTTGAGTTTTCGATTCCGCAGGCTGATTATTGGAAGCCGGCACTTCCGGGCGTACTTTGACAGGCTTTTCGGTGACTGATTGTGCCGCACTGGTAGTTTCGGCAGGAGTGGATTTTTTTCGGCGACGGCGACGGCGCTTCGGTTTTTCGGCAGGCGTTTCACCAGCCGGTTCTACTTTGACAACTTCGGCCGCCATCACGGCGTGTGCCAGGAGCCCCGGCTGGAGCAACGGGCTTTTGGCCGGCTCTACTTTCGGTGCCGGTTTGGCGGGTTTTGCGGCGGCGTTATTCGCATTCTGCTTGCCGGCGTCCAAATAGCGTTCGTGCACGAACCGCTCGACATATTCCTTGCTCGAGGCATACTGCGCGCGGCTGCGATCGATGATACGCGCGGCATAATCTTCGCTTTGCGGCGGCAGGTTGAGCGTGATACCGGAAAATGCCTGCACCTTTTCGCCTTCGATGGTCATGCTGATGACAAAATGACGGTTGTGCATATGCACCAGGTCGTGTTCCTCGAACCGCGGCTCGAAATATTTCAGCATGGCACGCGCATCATCAGCGCTGGTGCGGAAGGAGATAATTGAGCCGACATTGCCGAACACCGCGTCTTTCACTTCTATCGGCATTTGGGCGATGTATTGGTTAGCGACTGTCAGGCTCAGGCCATATTTGCGTGCTTCGCTGAGAATCGTGGCAAACGATTCGGTGGCAAAATTCTGGAATTCATCAACGTACAGATAAAACGGCGTACGATCCGCACCGTGAATGTCCGCCCGGCTCATGGCGCCCAGCTGGACTTTGGTTACCAGCAGCGAACCAAGCAGCGCCGCGTTATCTTCACCCACCAGCCCGCGGCTCAAATTCACGATCAAAATCTTGCGTTCGTCCATAATCTGGCGAATATTAAAGCTGCTCTTCGGCTGGCCGATGATGTTGCGCACCAACGGATTGGCCGTGAACGCGCCAACTTTGTTCAACACCGGCGCCACGGCTTCGGCGGCGAATCTCTCATTCCAGCTGGCAAATTCTACCGTCCAAAAGTTGCGCACCACTGGGTCTTCGACGTATTTCAATACGTCCTGGCGGAACTTTTTGTCGGTCAGTACGCGCGTAATATCAAGCATGGTCGCATTCGGATAATCCAGCAGCGCCAGCAAGCAATAGCGCAAAATGTATTCCAAACGCGGCCCCCAGGATTCGAACATCCGTTTCAGCACGCCAATTAACTCGGACACGGTGTGTGTTTTGAGCTTTGGGTCGAGCACCTCCATGGGATTGAACGCAATCGGGAAATCCGTATCAGCCGGGTTCAGGTAAATCACGTCTTCGGCGCGCTCTTTGGGAATCCGGCGCAATACGTTCAGCGCGTAATCGCCGTGCGGGTCGATCACCGCGAAACCGTATGGGCTGTAGATGTCCGAAATGGTCAGAAGCTCCAATAGGCCTGACTTTCCGACGCCGGTCTGTCCGATGATGTACAGATGGCGGCTGCGGTCGCCGCGCAGCAAACCGAACATCGTGTTGTGGCCACGGAAGTTTGTGTTGGCAATCGGGCTGACGTCTTCGTGATACTCGCTGGTAACGATTGGCAGCGTGGCCGGCGGCTCGGCAGTCTGCGCGCTAGCCCACAAAATAAACGGCGTTTCTACGTTGGTGTGCGGTAAGTGGTACAAGGTGGCGACTTCTTCGATATTCAGGCTGAAGCCGGTCTTCACGAATGCCCGCGAGCGATACGCTGAAATCAGGTTTTGATCACCCACGATTCGCCTCGACGCAAAACCGTTCAGATATGTCGTGTTGAATTGTTTGTAGCTGGCGATGATTGATTGCAGGCGAAGTTTGGCTTGGGACTCGGGCAAATTGCCGCGGTAGACGACGCGAACTTGGGCTTCGAATGCCAGCTTTTGGCTTTTGGTCTCGGCGCCGGTGGCGCGCACTTGGTCGTGTTCGGCCAGCTTGTTAGCTTCGGGTTTATTATCGGGCGACCACAACATGGTCAGCACACCGCCGACAGATGTTTGGCCGCCGCGCAGCCTGGCCAGGTATTGTTCGCTTTTGCGGTGCCAGTTCTGGCTTTCGGGCTTGACGAGCATCTGTATCCAGGCTTCTTCGCCATCGGTAAACTGTGCCAGCGTAGCCGTGATGGCTGCCAGCGGGTCGACCTCAAAACTCTGAAATGTTTTGATCGGCAGCACGTCGCTTGCCACCAGATGAAGCTCGCTAATCAGCGTGGTGGGATAGCCGCCTGAATCTTCACCGTCGTTCATGGTGTAGTCCGGTACTTCGGAAATCTGCACCGACGGGTACTGGGCGTAAACCTGCTCCTCGACATAACTTTTGATGTAATTCGGCACCCACACATAAAAACCGATACGTTTTTTCATGACGGCGATTTCAAAGCTCAGCCGTTCGCGCATGACCTTCGGCTTGAAAAATCCGGCAGCCGGCACGGGCATAGTCAGCAGTCCATGCAAACTGGCAAACATCTGTTCGGCCGCAAGTTCTTTCTGTTCGTTGGTTCGCGGCACCTGCAACAGCAGCACCACGCCCTCTTCGGGCGCATCGGCTTCAACCGCTGCATTATCGTGTTCTGCCATGAGCCGCTTACGAAACCTTTCGCTTATATGACTTTAACAAAGCGTTAACGCGCTAACGCTATGCTTCATTTTCTCACCTTTCGCAAGCGAAATACAGCATTCGCATCATCGGCTACAGTTGTTGGCAAAAACCCTAGCTCACCACCACCGTAAACTGCTGATACGTAATGCCATTCTTGTTCTGGGCTTCTAAGGTGAAGGTATAGGTGCCTGCATGGGTGGGTGTACCGAAGAAGCTAGCTGTACCGTCTTTGTTGTCGTGGAGGCTTAAACCAGGTGGCAGTGATCCACTGTATACGAATATTTTAGAATTCTTACCGTTGCCGGTTGCTGTAAACGTAAATGAACTACCAGTGCCAACGGTTGCATTGAGCGTATTTGAACCAGTACTGGTAAATACGGTAGTCGGAGCTGAATCAGTATTGGTGATGGTTAATGTGAAGCTCTGCGATACGCTACCGGCACTATTGGTAGCCGTGATAGTAATTGGATACGTGCCGGCTGTACCTGCGGCAACCATGCCAGTGAAGTTAGCCGTGCCGTCGCCATTGTCGGTGAATGACAATCCGCTTGGTAGGGTGCCGCTTTCACTGAGGCTTGGTGCTGGCGTGCCGGTAGTGGTGAACGTGAAGTCGCTGGGTGTAATGATTTGGCGTACGCCAATGCTGTAATTGTTGGCATTGGTGATGGTGGGTGCTACAGCCGTAGAGTTGACGACTAGTGTGTCAGTAACAACCGAACTCCATGTTCCAGCAGCGTTTTGCGAGCGGGCGCTCACTTCGTATGTACCGGGTGCTAGAGTAGAACCAAAGGTTGCGGTGAGCTTGCTAGTATTACTGTCATAGCTCATGGCTGTACCATTGCCCTGGCCCGGATCATTGGTGCCAATGTAGTACTCGCCACCCGTTATTGGCGAATGATTGGCGGCGGCCATAGCTGGAACGGTCAGGGTTGTGTTGTGATTTTCTATGATTGGATTGTCTGACCAACTGAGCATGCCGACCATCGGTGAAGATTGGTCTACGTTGACCGTGACATCAACGGTTGAGGTATTGCCGGCATTATCCGTAGCACTGCCTTCAAGGGTATAGGTGCCGTCACTTGATTCCGTCATTGGGGGGCTGCAGGAGGCGATGCCTGAGCCACCCGCCTCATCACTACAGCTAAAGGTCACTGTGACGCCGGTGTTGTTCCAGCCGTTGTTGTTGGGGGTGGGGGTGACGGTGTAGGTGATCGTTGGGGCGGGGCGATTGACCACTACATTGATGCTATTACTTTGATGTCCTTCACCCGTGTCAAAATTAACTGCAGCCACTGTGTAGGTATTGGTGCCGTTTGGCGCCATGGTGTCTGTGTATGAATTCGTAGTGCTGCTGTCTATCATTACGCCGTTGCGGTAGATATTGTAACTTTCGGCACCGTCAACACTATCCCAACTCAACTCAGGTGCTTGGGTGGTTGGGCTTTGAGCAGTTAGATTGGTAGGTGCCGGCAGCCCGTCAGGAACCGATGTTTGCCAGAAAAGTGTATCACCCGCTCCATTTGATGAATAGGGGTTTTGCTCCGAGCCAACTATCTTGCCATTATTATTGATGCCCGTTGCAGCTGGTGTATAAATATCGGTGTACCCCGGTAAGTCCTGTGTTCCATTTTGTGGAGACCATATGTAAGAGCCGAAGCCATTTTGCCCGATTATTTGATTATGCTTATTGATAGCAGTAGCTGTACCTGCCTCGCCAATATCGTGTACTTGCCCATCCAGAGTCCAATAAACAGAACTATTACCATCACTGCCGACAATGATTCCGTTATCATTGATAGCAAATGCGTCGCCCGAGCCCAAATCAACCATGCCGCCGGTTGGCGTCCACATATATGCACGGTCGCCACTCCCGTTATTATAGGTATTAAAGCCTACTACTACACCAGCATCATTTACGTCCATTGCATACGACGCATAAGCTCCTGGCAGTTTACCAATAAGTTGTACGCCACCAGATTGCGTCCAGATGAATGCATGTGTTGCATTACTAGGGTCAGCCATACTGCCAACTACTTCACCGTTTTCATTTATCGCACGTCCATATGCTCCGAACTTACCCCCCAAACTGCCAATATCTATGGGAGATCCTCCTGAAGCAGGCCATAGGTAAGCGTGCGCGAAACCATTCCCAGCAGAACCCACAATGTCACCCTTGTTATTCATACCAAAAACGTCCGTCCGAATAAACTGTGGGGTTTGCAACTCTACTGGTCCACTTGCAGGTGTCCAAGTTACTGCTCGCTGAGTTTGAACATTGCCATTAACGTAACAACACGTGTTACTTACTATTTTGCCACTATCGTTAATGCCCTGAGAAGTTCCGCCATTTGGTATAAAGGAGCCGCTATAATCGCCGGTAAAGCTTGAATTAGGGGTTTGGCCTAAATAAGGACCGAATGGTAAGTCGCCAATGTCAGTAAAGCTTCCAGGTGTAGGTGTTACGGTAGCTGAAACTGTGGTCGGCGAGGAGAAATGGTTAGCGTTATTCGCGATTACCCATACTTTATATATGTCACCAGTGATAAAACCCTTCAAAATTTGCGATGTATCAGATGTATCGTATGTATCGAAGCGTAAGAATTCCTGACCGTAGTCGGACATGTCACGCGCAAGGATCGTGTAAGAAGTTATCGCCGAATCACCTTCGGAGTCGGGCGCAGACCATGTTGCGGTCGCTTGGCCGGCTCCTGGTGTGACATTCAAGTTCTTTACAGCACTTGGCGCACCAGGCGTTTCGACGGTTATCGTACCGAGGTCGTATACCAGCTTATAATTTGATGGTACTGACAATCCGGAGCAGGTAGCAATTATGTAGGCTTCCGGATAAATAACCGGTTGGATCGGATGGGGTGCATAAAACTGCGGCGAACCGTAGCAATTTAAATTTCCAGTTACTATTGAGCTATCGTCACCATTTACAAAACCGCTATAAGTCACTGAATATTGAATATTACTATTATCCGTTTGGTTTTGACCGTCTGGCTGTATACCAGTGACGTGCGCTGTAAGAACCGTTGGAGGATTATCCGCATATCCAGTTGCAGTTAACGTTGGCACGAAAACTACGACCAACGTGGCTACGGCCGTCATTAACCGCCTAATATATTTACGCATAAGTTCTCCCCTCACTTACTTACAAGCTTAAATATAAGCTTAAGAATTTTGGAAAGCAAGCGGCATATGGGTCGAGGACACGCAGTGCGGGTTCAAGATGTTCCGGGAGCCTACATGTAAGCTATGCTTTTCAAAGCTCACCATCCTAGGCTGGGGTTTTGACATTGAAATACTTGCCATCGCCAAGGCCAACGGATTGACCATAAAGCCATATCGCATTGGTGATTGGCGGGATAAACCATACAGCACCTATACTGAAAGCCCCCTAAAAATTATGGTGCGTATGGCAAAAGATTTTGTGCACGTCGAACGACGCAAACTAACCGGCGCTTATAGGGCCTAGTAAAACACCGGGGCTATCGAGTTGACTTGCTTGACAAAATTATTGACTTATTATTAATTAACAGATATAGTAAGGGCTGGATGGAATGCGTGGACGAGCCTCGTTGCTCCTAGAGTCCAAAGCGCCATCTTTTTTATTTGTCCTGTTTTTCGGTCACACAAAACATTATGCTATTTTTCAAATGAAGATTGTGGTTCTGCGCCAATGAAAATGTATTCAATTTACCCTGAATATGTTTTACGAGTTTTGCTTTTGCAGTTTTACCCGTAACTGTACCGACGGACATCTTGTATGCATACGCGACCGACCCAATCAATACATCACTAATTTGAATCTCAGTAACTGCATGGGATTCAACTCTGCAGATTCCGAATAGTGCATTCCGGCGCGTTACGCGACGTATTCGCTCCCTAACCATTTTTTCGAATTGATCATCAATACTATTAGTCGATACATCGTCCGCCAAAACTGTAATATATTCGCTGCTTCTGGAATCTTGTTGGTCAATAGCATTCGCAATTAGATAGCCGGCATAGCCGTTATAGCTACGTACTGCGTGGCCCGATTTAGCCTTAGTCTTGTCGACAATATAACAATTGAATCGCAATTTGTAAGTCGAAAAAATAATGTCAATTAAGTTTACATACAACGGCAAATTTTTATGATTAATATCCGTGAATTTAAATTCCTCATAAAAGTGCTGCTTATTTTTTAGTTGAATAACTCTACGATGTAATTCGCGCGGATTTTGCAATACCACCAAACCAAGACCAAAAAATCTGTCAGTTGCGGGTGAATGCAATAAACCCGTTTCATCTAAGTAGCCGAATACATGTGAGCGAGGTTTTGGTCCTGTTGAACTATCCATACAATAATTGTAATACAAATTGGTACAATCATTGTAGTGAATTTTGCGTAATTAACTATTTAGTAAAGCGAGGCGGTTTTGGGCATGCGGGAGCCTTTGAAGATTTGTTTGACTTCTTCGGCGTCGACGGTTTCTTTTTCGAGCAGCTTGTCTTTGAGTGCGGTCAGGTGATGGAGATTGGCTTTGATGACAGCGCGGGCGCGGTTGGCGGCTTCGGTTATCAGGGTTTCAACCTCGTCGTCGATGACTTTGGCGGTGTCGTCGGAGTATTCGCGCTCGTGCACCAGCCGGTCGAGCATCATGCCATCATCCACATGGAACACTTGGTCGCGCAGCTTCTTTCCCATGCCCTGATTCACTACCATATCGCGAGCGATTTCGGCGGCTTTTTGCAAGTCATTGCCAGCACCGGTCGTGACACGCTCCGAACCGTAAATGACTTCCTCGGCAATGCGGCCGCCAAGCGCGCGGGCCAGCACGTCTTTGAATTCAATGATCGATGTATACACGCGATCTTCCGGCGGGATAAACCATGTCACGCCGCCAGTGGCGCCGCGGGGGATTATCGTAACTTTGTGCACCAGGTCGCTATCGGGCAGCACGTGGCCGACGATGGCGTGGCCGGCTTCGTGGAAGGCGGTGAGTTCCTTTTCTTTGTCGGTCATAATTTTGCTTTTGCGCTCCGGGCCGATGGCGACACGCTCGAACGCTTCGGTCACATCGGCATTGCTAATTTCTTTATGGTCGTTGCGTGCGGCAATAATGGCTGATTCGTTAGCGATATTGGCCAGGTCAGCGCCGGAACTGCCGGCAGATTTTGCAGCGAGTGCGTCCAGGTCCACGGCTTTTGCTACAGGTTTTTTGGCGAAATGTACCTTTAGGATGGCTTCGCGGTCTTTGCGGTCCGGCAAGCCGATGTTCACACGGCGATCAAATCGGCCGGGACGTAACAGAGCCGGGTCAAGCACGTCAGCGCGGTTGGTCGCAGCCAGCACGATGACGTTTTGCCCCTGTTCAAATCCGTCCATTTCTACCAGGATCTGGTTGAAAGTTTGCTCGCGCTCGTCGTGTCCGCCGCCCATGCCGGAACCGCGGCGGCGGCCGACGGCGTCGATTTCATCTACGAAGATGATGCACGGCGCATTCTTTTTGGCCTTGGCAAACAAATCGCGCACGCGACTGGCGCCGACGCCGACGAACATTTCCACGAATTCCGACCCTGATATGCTAAAGAACGGCACGTTTGCCTCACCGGCAACAGCCCGGGCCAACATCGTTTTTCCGGTACCGGGAGGGCCGACCAGCAGCACGCCCTTGGGAATGCGCGCGCCGACGCTGGCGAATTTTTTGGGATACTTTAGAAATTCAACGACTTCTTCCAGGTCCTGCTTGGCTTCGTCGCTGCCGGCCACGTCTTTGAAGCTGACCTTGTCTTTTTCATTGCCGTACAGTCGGGCGCGACTTTTGCCAAAGCTCAAAGCCTGGTTTCCCTGCCCCTGGGCGCTGCGGATCATAAAGAAGAACAAGAAGCTGATAATCACGACCGGCAGGATATACTCGAGCCCGATCTGCAACAACGTGCCACCGGTCGATGACGACGGCTTGTATTGGACAGTCGTTTTGTCGATCTGGAAACCCTGGTTCTTCAGGCTGGTATTTGGATCGATATAACTTTTGAGCGTCGGGTGCGTCTGGCCTTTCGGCGTAATCTGCAACTGATCGTTATTTACCACAATCTTGGAATATTTGCCGTCATTGGACTGCGAAACGGCTTGGGACACCGGGATTTCTTTCAAGCCCGATGGTTGTGTGTAGGCCGCGAGTATGACAAGTACCAACAAGATAACGATCGCGATAAAGCCGGCACTGCGGAAGCCTTTACTGCCGCGGCCGGGTTGCTGCTTGGTACGAAACGGTTTTTTCTCCATATTTCCGATATTATACAGGGCTGCTTTATTTTTGCCTAGCGCTCACGGTTCAAGAGTGCCAGACGTTTCGGCTTTACCAAAATTATATGCTTGGCGTCGACATCAATCTGCTTGCCGGCGGCGTATGTTTTAGCCGAAACGACAATTCGTTCGATTAATTTTTTATCGAATCCAGTGATTTTTGCGTTGCGCAGCCACGAGGCGATTATTTCACGCGCCACCGCGTGCGGCAAGCCGATAAACCATTGCCGATCAAGTTCATCGGCAGCCGGCTGCGACCCCAGCTGTTCGGCTAACAAATCATCCAGTTGGGCATTCGTGAGCCCGGCCGAATCAAGCAGTTCGCGCAGACGCCGCCGCGCATCGGCATCAAACCGCGAAAGCAGGTGGTGGCGAATATAATTCCGTAAATATTTTGGGTCTGCGTTGGTACTGTCCTCGCGCCATTGCAGATTGTTTTTGCGGGCGTAGGTGATGATGTTGGCCTTTGGCGTGGTGAGCAGCGGCCGATAGATTTCGTCGGTGCTTCGCAGCGAACTCAAACCCCGCCGCCCCGTGCCGCGCAACAAATTCAGAATGGCGGTTTCCAGCACGTCGTCCTCGTGATGCGCAGTCGCGATTGCCGACGCTCCGGCAGACTGCTTGACCCGGCGCAGAAAGCTATAGCGGGCGTCGCGGGCCGCGGCCTCGCTGGCTTTTGCCCCCAAATTACCCGAATCGAACACGAATTGCAGGCCGTATTTGCCGGCAAGTCGCTGGACGAATTCCCGGTCAGCCTGTGAATCCGGCCGAATACCGTGGTCAAAATGCGCCACTATGAGTTGGTAGCTGGGAGTTGGCAGATGGGAGTTGGCAAATCGCAATTTAACAAGCACGTCGAGCAGGACGACCGAATCCACTCCGCCCGACACGGCTACCACATAACTTTTCGATGACGCTCTAGGCATAGTTCATTGTATACATATCGCGATACCGAAAGCTACAATAAGACCATCCGGTAACACCCGTTTGAACCGCCACCGGATTGTAGCATTGGAACAATTGATTTTAATGAGATAATAAACTTTTGTATATGGAGACACTGCCGGTTGATGATCAAATGGAGCTTGCCGCACTTACGGCCGAGCAAGAACCTGTAAGCCCGGAACAAGCTTTTGCGGCGCATGTTGAGGAAGTACGAAAATATGGTGATCCGACCGACGCCTTAAGCAAATACTCTTTCAGGGCCGCGGCAGTTCGCACTGGAGCACTGATTATTCCTCTGGCCGAATTGGTATGGGTAGATCCATGGCTGGTGCCAACCGGGATACTGTTTGGAGGATCGGTCGTCGCAATCGAAACATACAGCAAGCTGCGGCACCACTATTGGGATTTTCCAAAAGCTTCCAATCGACTCCATGCAGCCGACGAGCTTTCGGAGCAAACCGGCCAGAGAATGGAATTCTACCGGACTAGGCATACGACGCTGACCGGCAATCACGAGGTTGCGCTTCATTGGCACGGGCCAAACGAGCACGCCGACGACCCAAGTGACAGCATTGGAAACTTGCTGCAAACTGCCCGGCTGGCCCGAAGTGCAGGTGTTGACCGCATGATAATTTCCAGGGATTTAGTAGGTGGCTGGATCCCGGACGGCACCAAAGAATATGGCTCGTTTTATAAATGGCTCATCGTTAACAAGCTGCGTTTTTCAAAACCAGAGAACGCAGACGATGAACCCGACATCGTTTTTGAGGCGACACCAGACGAGTGGCTCCATCTCTGCATGGATGCCCGACCCTCCGCCGACCAAGCGACACTCGATGGACTGCTGCGCAAATTGGCTGAGCTCAACCCGAACCATATCGCCGTACAAGCTATGGTAGTGAATGGCCATGCGCCCGCCAAAGAACGCAATGCCGTGTTGCACCTAAGGGTGCGCGAAGCAATCCGCCAGCGATTCGAAGACACCGACATACGTCCGCGGCATTTGCACGACCCGGACCATGCGTATCCGGTGCCGCAGAAAGTCAGTGTGACCGCCATGCTCGAGGCACATGGTGAAACCGTGCATCGTATTGTTGGCGGGCTGCAAGACGGCAGAACGACCATGGCGGCAGCGACTCGCTTGGATGACCCGGCAATTGCCGAATTGCTCAAAACTCCGCAGCTCGATCCGGCACGAGCTGAAGCGGCGATTGAACTGTTGATTTATCGAATTTTCGATGATCCCAAAAGAGCGCGTCCGCACGACATACATGGCGCTGCAACCGGCAGTGACGAGCCGATGTACCAAGATCAAATATTGAACCTGGTGCGCGCCAACGAAGCAAAAAAGAGAATCAGCCTGGACATGCATAAAGCTGTGCGGGTTGGCGCCGCGGTATTACTTGCTGCCGGACTGGCAACCGGCGTAATTCGGGCACAAGACGGCATCAATAATTATCGGCACAGCGTTGAAACGAGCGTTGAGTATGACATCGCCACCGCGAGCGGCCTGGGCGGCAGCTACACCGGGCTGCCGCTCGACAAAGTCAATCATGCTGTCGATGCCCAAAATCCAGCACTAAGAGTCTGGGACAATATTAATAATTGGACACATAACTACAGCGTACTTTTCGGTGGATACGACTATTGTCACGCGTGCCTCATAGATGATTCATTGCCGCAATACGATGCCCAGACACCTCAGCGAGGGAGCTCACTGGGGCAAGCAGGCGTCAATCCCGGTATGGGCGGCCTGGCGCCGAATTTCGAAGAATGGAAGTTGCGGGAACATGACCTATCGCCCAAAGGTTATTGGGCCGTGATGACATCGAATAATCTATACCTGCATGCGGACAAAAATCACTTGGTGCCAGAGGATATGGTTTGGAAAGGACTATACGATACCGATGCGAAACCGGCAGCCCCGCCGTCCGCTATCGATGGCTCTCACTATCCAGACTACATACAGGTCAGCGGACCAATATCGTATAACGACGTGCTGCAATATGATGGCAATGCTGCCTGGCCGAATGGACTAGGGCGTTTCGATTCGAAAATCCGCGGGTATAAAAATGCTGTAGTATATATCCAAGTACCGATTCTTGACGGCACGGACATCGTTGCCGTCAATTACACGTATCACAACAGCAAAAATAAAGTAGTGAGCGCGCCGGTTTGGGTAATCGACCAGCCCGGTGGCACAAAATTACTTGAGATAAACGGCAACGTCCCGCCCGGACAATTATCCTACTGGATCGCGCCATCGTACAATTATATCCACGCCGTAAAGCCAACCGTTGCGTCAGGGAATTTTCCCGCAAACTACACCGGCATCGAAAATTACCTCGCCTCGATTGATCCGGACTGGGCACGGCAGTCCGACGAGCAACATGCACTTTACTTCAGGCAATATATCCAAAAGAATTTTGGCTACAACCTTCAGCCACTCAAGCCCGGTGAGCTTTATCACGACCGAGATATGGCGCAGGTCGTTCGAACTGAAATGGCGCGCCGTTTGGCTGAATGTTCGCTGGCCAACACGATCGAAGCTTTGAGCGACCCCGGTGATCTGAATGTTGTGACGGGATATCTCAACGACGGTTCGGCCTTGCAAAGGCGCGGACTTTGGTCGCACACACTTCATTTATACACAGTGGACCCTGGAGGTTATATTTTTGATGCGGCTCCCTACAAAGGCGCTGGCAGATATAAGTATTTCTTCGACGGCGCAAAATTAAACGTTCCGGAGCATTCCAGGTCGCCGGCACCGTTCGCGCTCGCCGGTCTGATGCTGGGCGGACTTGGCATCGGCGTATGGCAGCGGCGCAGAATCGGTGACGGCGTTCGATCTGCTCGCACGGAAATAGGAAATAAGGTTGTTGAACATTTGGCCCACATTGATGCGGCTGAGCTACAGGCGGTTATCGATCTGGCGCAGACTCAAAATTATGCGGCAAGCCTGGACGTCGGGTCGGTCATCGCCAGATCCAAAGCCAGAAGCGCAGCCGAAGCCGAAAAGTCCGATGTACCGATTGCGTCCGAACCGATCGCAGAAAAACTTGTGGTACGTACTGACCTGCATGGCCGTCATGCGCAAGCCAACCTGCGAAAGGCTCGTTTCAGGCAATCTGACACATCTACACGGACGACGCTGTACCACGGCATCCGCGCCGCAAGGGCCGCGCGTTACGCCCATCGCATACTTCCCCGCAAAAAAGATAGCGTTGTAGTCAACGGACTAAAGGTTGATGCGCTACAATGAACGCTATGGATAACCGACCGCTCGTTGGGATAGGCGTGCTTATCTGGCGCGATGGCAAGTTTCTGATGCAGCAACGCAGAGGCTCGCACGGCGCCGGCACGTGGTCGTTTCCGGGCGGCAAGCTGGATTTTGGCGAATCATGGGAAGAATGCGGCGCGCGCGAAGTCCACGAAGAAACCGGCATGGAAATCAAAAATGTTCGGCTGTTGGCCGTCACGAATGACGTTTTCAAAATTGAAGGCAAGCACTTCGTAACCATTTGGCTAGAGTCCGACTGGGCCGCCAATGAGCCGGAAATCAAAGAGCCGAACAAGCTCACCGCAATTGGCTGGTACACCTTCAAAACGCTCCCCGCCCCGCTCTTCGAACCCTGCTGGCAACACTTACGCAAAGCCAATCCCGAACTATTCGCCTAGCCAACAGGGATAAAATCTGTTATATTTCGGTTTGTTCGTTGACGGAAAGCTGTAAGCGCCGCTATGGGAAAAGAGCAGCGAGCTTGGTTTTGCTGTTATGCAAAACTCGGCTTCGCCGACGAGCGATTTACAAAATTCCAAACCAAGGAGCGCAGTCGACTGTTTGGAATTTTGAGAGGAAGGGCATAGCCGTAAGTCGAAGCTTTTGCCGTCAGGCAAAACCAGGCAATTGCGTAGGCCCTGACGAGCCGGTGTAGCTCAGTTGGTTAGAGCACAGGACTCATAAGCCTGGGGTCATAGGTTCAAATCCTATCACCGGCACCAAATTTGATTTATCATTCAATTTCGCTAGCGTCTTTACTGCTCGTC
Source organism: uncultured Candidatus Saccharibacteria bacterium (assembly GCA_963742655.1). GTDB lineage: Bacteria > Patescibacteriota > Saccharimonadia > Saccharimonadales > UBA4665 > JAICLK01. The sequence goes on along the minus strand of CAVUMM010000005.1, from coordinate 452,465 downwards.
CGGACGCCTTGCTGCCGCGCCAGGTATTTCTGATGGTGTAGGCTGTTGTGGCACGGGAGCGTCGGGTGTATTTCCGGATCCTTCGATAGTGTTCAAATCAAACCTGCGAAGATCCCCACCCATGCCGGCCGCTACGATTGACGTGTATATAGTGCCCCAAACCAAGTCCCACGGATCAGGCGTATTTCCGCCAACCAGTCCCAAGTGCTTGCCTATTGCTTCATACCCGATATGAGTTTCCATAGTCGCATTTGCTGCACCGCCTACGACGAGGCCTGCGAGAGCTGCCGTACCGGCAAACCGTCGAGCAGACTGCAAGGCAGCACCTCGACCGACTTCCCAATTCCTAGCCAGTATAAGGGCGCCTGCGCCCAAAAAGCCGCTCCAAAGCATATTTCCCGAATGCTGAAAGTAATTAACGGCATTCGGAAGGATGTGTCGCAAGGGATTGTCGCCCTCGCCGGTTATCATTCCGCCGGCTCCGCCAACCAAAGTACTCCCCAGAAACCAGAGGCTAAGTCTTGCTTCACGCAAACTTTTTCGCCGACTCTCACTCATGAGTAAATTTTATAACATATATATCTTCAACTAACAAATCGTCGACGACCTGCTCACTACGGCTGAGGGCTTGGCGCGAGGGAAGCCACGGCATGGGTAGGCTGTGTTTGGCGAGTTGCCCGCGAACAAACCGGTATGGCGCTGTATGCCCCATGCTCTTGCTGCCACAACGCATACGGCCCGAGCTGCACGTCGCCAACCTGGTTGTTTTCCGAAACTTCAAACCGACCACCCGTTGCAGCCTGGCATATAATTGTGAACGTTTGCCAGTTGCTAATGAACCCGGCCACTTTGTGTGTGACCGGATTGTAAATATTCGTGCACGAGCCCACGTTGTATGCGCCATCGCGTGATGGATCGGAGCGTTCCCGGCCCGCGAGATATGGCGGCGCCAGCGGGTAAGCCTGAGTGGCGCAGCCGGCCGGCGAAGCATCAACATGCTTTGGGGATGAGCCGTCATGCCCGGTCATCCCACCGACTATTAGCTGCGCCGTGAGCCAAATCGCCGTACATCCCGCGAATGAACCCATCCATTCTATAGCGAGCCGCTTCTGGGCGTCTGGCATCCTATATCTGTCTTTAAAACTTCCTATTTGAGTTTGGCAATATTCTACAGGACTCTGCATGTCGTAATCCTCGGCCGCTCACCGTTAATTTGAGATTATGTTACCATATTTTACCCGTAATGCTAACTCGTGGCGTAAACTTAGTGTATTGAATTTTGCCGCGCAGCCGTTGATATACGGCTGTCTCCATTCGGTTTGCTTGCTTTATTTCTGACCAGAAGTTCGCGCAATACGCCTTCGAGGCTGACGCGCTTACGCCGGCTACGCGCAACTACCAGCGCCGCGTACACCAGGTCTGCCGTCTCAAATTCGCATGCGCTCGCCGGACCTTCAATGGCTGCCTGCAAAAGTTCTGCGCCTTCCGACCCGAACTTTTTGGTCGCCGCATTCGGATCACGCATCAGATCTAATGTTCCGGAATCAATTGTCAAATCACCTATTTGATCGCTTCGCCTATCCAGCATTGCGTCAATGCCGCAAACCCCAGCCGGCGACAGCGCTGGTATATATCGTTTGCTCGGATCGCGCCAGACAACTGCGGGCTCAATACTGACGAGTGACGTTACCTTAGCAAGCCCATTTGCTTGGGCCGTCGTTCCGGTTTGTACTATGTCGGCCACTGCCTGTGCCCAACCAAGTTGTACTGCAGCTTCTACCGAACCGGATACGGTGGTTGGTGCCACTACTAAATTAAGCTGCTGTTCAACTGCAAGCCCGCCCAACAGGCGCGGCAATCCAGTCACTACTACGACTGGTTCGCCGTCCCCTTTTAGCTTTCGCCACACACTTCCGGTGTCGTCGGCATCGGCCAAAAGGTCAAAAGAACACATTGGCGGGCCGATCGCGGCGTAGACCGTGTTGCCCAAAACCGGATCAACATTCTCCAGGCACACATCAGTACCGGTCAATCCGATATCGCCTTTGCCGGCAGCGACTAATTCCGGAATGTCCTTGCCTTTTACTCGTGCGAAAGTTCTGCCGCCAGAAGCCACCACCAACTGGCGTTCGGCAAAGCCTGGCACTTCCATACCAAACGCTTCCTGAAACGCCTGCACGCACGGGCCGTAATCTCTGCCGCTGGGCACAAGCACTCGCTCGGCGCTTTCTACCATTCCAACATTTACTGAAGTCATCTTTAAAATCTCCTAGAAATTAGGTTAATCAAAAAACAAAAACGCCAGCGTCGTGCTGGCGTAATTAATTTTTAGAACTTTATTACTTAAGCACGAGCTGGCTTCGTATGGCTGTGGTGAGTGTTGATTAATTCCAGCGCGGCTTCGTAACCTCCGCAGCCGTTCTGCAACCAATCGCTGATACGCGCGACCGTGCGGCTGGAGAGCTTGGTTTTTTCGATAATCTCAGTGTATTTTTTGCCCTGTTTGAGCATGTCAGCAGCTTTGAGCCGGGAGCTGATTTCGATAATTTCCTTCTCGCTCATAACATCGCGCAGAAAATTCTGCATCGTCTTCACGTCGTCAATAGCAGCAACGACTTCGGCGAACTGCCGGGCCGTTTCCATTTCCCAAACCGATGCATATGAACTTTGCATGACTCAATACTTTATCAAAGTAAAGTAATTATGTCAACAGTCAGACCGAATTAAACACTACGCGGCAATTTCAATTTTCTGCAAATCCACACTTTGACTTGAATCCTGAAATACACTTCGCCAAAAATTTGCGGATTCTATCCAAAACGATTCATTTTGAAGACCGCGCTTTCTATCTGCCTGAAAAACATCGACATGATGTAGCTGGTGATCCTGATAACGAATTATGCCGGCTTTTATCGGCAATACATGCGCTTCGCCAGATTCCGGCGCCTCGGGATATACTGCGACAAAGCTCGAACTCGGATTCTTGGTTGCGAACCCTTTTCTCAATATCTCCGCATGGCGTAATGCCAGACCGCCGATCGCCGTCATCGCGTCGTCAAACCTATCGGCCTGCTCGCCCCACCAGGCAATCCGGATTTCTCCCAGCTTTTCAGCCAGGAATTCTTTTAGCAACTGCTGCAGAACATGTATGTATTGGCCGTGCGGGCCGTGGCCGGCATCTTCCGGTTTGTGCGCCAGAATAAGCCATTCCAATTTGGCCTGCCGATACTTGATCTGTCGTGCGTGCGACATCGACTCCGCGGATAGGCTGATGCCTTCGGAATTGTGGCGCCAACCATTCATTATTTCCTCTTGCCCGGGATATGCCCCGGGATTCAAATCGCCAAAAAACACCGTGCCATGCCTGGGTGGGCGCCGTAAGTGTTCATCCCGAAACACATCCATTGGACCAAGGCGCGAACCTATAATCATAAATATAGTTTGTAATAATTTTTGATTATATGCAAATCTAAGTGTTAATTCTGAGCTTCGAGTTGTCCTACATAACCATGAATTTGGGCGTAATTGTCGATGCCAGCCGCCGGCACTAACGCGCTTTGGCCGTACGGCGTGGCGTAGCTTTGCAACAAGTCAACACCTGTTTGCCCGTTATAAGTCGCGCTGTTGAGCGAAGCGGATCTGATTGATGCGATCGGGATTTTTTTCATTATCGTATTGAGTCGGCGCGCTTCGTTCAAGTGGAAATCCGTTTTGACGTTTTTGCTGTATGCGTCGAAAAGATTTCCAACCTTAAATGGATTTGCTAACACGCCGGCAGTAGTTGCCTTGGCTACCAATGCGACCAGCATTTGCCGCTGATGTTGCGTACGGTCGAAGTCTGCCTGCGCGAATCCATACGAACCATATGCGTCGCCGCGGGCACGGGCGAGATCGAGCGCCTGCTCGCCATTCAGCGCATGAGAGCCGTTAGTCAGATTCACCAACGGGCCGTGGGTCGTCCAATCAATGCTCGGGTCGTACAACCCGCGCGGATCTTCGCTTGCGATATTCACCGTGATACCGCCGACCGCATTCACTGCGTCGCGGAACGCCGTGTAATCAATCAGCGCGTAATAATTGATTGGGATGCCGAACTTCTGCGATACGGTTTCTTCCAGCAAGCCCATGCCGCCGGCGGGGTAGCCCGATCCGGTGAAATGTTCGGCTTGGCCGTCTTCGTACGCTTCGTTGATTTTGGCGTAGCCATTATTCGGAATGTTGACGTACAAATCACGCGGGATGCTTATCATAAAAGCTTTGTCGTGTTTGGTATCGATGCTCACCAGCATGATCGAATCCGTCAGCTGCCCGCCGGAATGCCCGGGATCATCGGCCGAATAGCCGGCCAGCAGGATATTCACCCGCCCTACATCTTCGCCCTTCAAACGCGTATGGTTAAACAAGCTAAGGAAATTCTGCCAGCCGAAGTCTCGCATAAATTTATAACCGAGCCAGCCGAAAGTTAGTAAGACAAGAACGGCTAAAGTGATTGCTGTTCGCTTCAACACTTTTTTCCAGCGCGGCCGACCCGATTTTGCCGCTCGCGTCGGACGAGGCCGCGGGTCTTTGGACGTATAATCGTACGATGGATTCGGCAGTGTCCGGTACAAATCGTAGGCTGCTTGAGCATTACCTGTTGCGCGCTTCGGGCGAGCAGGTTTGGCTTTCAATTGTTTTCGTTTACGCATGATATGTTGTCCCTACAAGTATAAGCCTTTGGACGCATTGATACTACGTGCCAATGCCCCATGTTTGCTGAAGTTTTATACGCACTAAAAAGCCCGGGACTTGCCCGGGCTTTATTTAGAATATGTAAGCGCTTGATTCTAAATCTGACTATCACAAACTTTTCAGGATACTATCTACCTTGAGTATGTCCTTGTTTGTGGTATTGGCAAACTCAAATGATAGAAACTTTTTGCGTGTAGACATGTTTTTATTTTGCCTCTATTTATTTAATTTTTACTGAATGTTTGTTTCGATCAAAACATCTATTATTATACACATTTTTACTATTTTGTCAATTTTTTTAATCTGACCCCCCTAGGTTTACCGGGCTCGTTATGGCTTCGCTTAAGATCATGCTCGGGATAAACGGGGACATGGTAACAAGTTCTTGCGACTCAATTCTGACACCATGCGCCGCGGCTTCTTTGAGTATTCTTTTATGCGGCTCCGCAGGTTGCGTGCGCCGCACATACAGGCCGCTGCCGTAGTACCATTCTTCCGGGTACTGTATGGGCGGCAATATCGACTCGGCAACTTCAGGCGGAACGTGCAATCCCGGTTCGTATGGCATACGGGCCGCTTCGTCAAATTCTAGATCAGGTATTACATCTGCTTGCCCGGAACCCCGGGCATCCAGTGGTGTATCCATAAGGCGTAACATTCGGCGTAACATTACAGACATCCCCAGCGCGGCCATCGCCTTCCGCCTTGTCGATTCGTCTTTTGAAAACCGGAGCGCCTTGTCACCGATAATTAACAGGACTTCGCCCAAAACCGGTTGGAAGTGGCTCAAAAACATACCGCCTAAATCATATGAAACTATGTCGACCCTGGCTTCAGCGTCACGTTTAAGTTTCGCCCAATACCGGTCGTGCGCCCCGAGCACTTCTCTGTGCAGATCTATCGTGTCGGCGGTTGAGTAAAATGCCAACTGATTATGTTCCGGCGCTTTTTCGCAAGGTTGAAGTTTGGCCATTAATACATCAAAACTCTACTACATTTTTACGGATATCTTCGAGCGGAACATTCGGCTACGCCCTAAGCTTCGAACGTATGATGATCACTCATGTCCAGAGCGTGTGGCGTGCAAGCGCCATCTTCGTCGTAATTAAACAAAGTGCATCGAAAAACGTAGCGCGTCGTGAGGTCGTTCTGAGTTACGATTTGGGATGCCTCGATTAGCCTCCCTAAAGAATCATAATGGTATTCGTTGGTAAAGAGGGGCGCTTGCTTGCTCAATGCCGGATCCGCTCCCGCCGCATCAAAAATTGCGCCCGAACGATCATCGACCAATACCGTACCTATAAAATCAGTAGCGATGAGCCTGCCCTGCGAGTCCCATACGTTAATTCTGGTCGGGAACCCATCTTCACCCCGCTGCATGACCGCCATAAATCCGGATGGATGCCACTCAAGCTCAGTGTCGTAATACGCCGCACCCACGCGCAGCTGCTCCTCGGACCTGGTTGGCGTAGGTTCCCCGGCAGATGGTTGATAGGTAATATGTGCGGGGTCAAAATCGTTGACTCGGGACAGACTCTCAGGCACATTCATATAAAAAATTGTGTCATAGTATGCAAAAAACGTCAAACGAGCTGGTGCTACCAACGTCGTAAAATTTACCGCTGTGATAATCCACACTGCCAAAGCTTTTATACCGAACTATAGTTATGTATGCAACAATGTGTCAAAGGAGGCGGTGATGGCGGCAGATTCTTCCGAAAACAGTATTAGCCAGCTGGAGCTGACGCGCGATTTTCTGCGCGACAAGCTTGTCGAAGTGGACGAGCGCTTCAACGACAATCCGCGCTCCGGCATCGACGGCAGCGTAACGTTCGCCATGGCCCAGCGCAATTTTATCCAGGGTAATCTGGAGCGCGTGGAGCGCCAGCTGCTGCTCGCGCGTGTATCATCGAGCTCGGCCGCCCACCACGATACTGTCGGTATTGGAAATGTCGTGTATATACAGCGCGGCAGTGACATCCGCGCAATTATGATCATCCCGCCCGCCGGTGCCGACCCGGATGTCGAATATGTTTCCGCCGCCTCACCGATCGGCAAAGCTTTGCTCGGCAAGCGAAAAGGCGGCGACGTGGAAATCAAAACCGCGCTCGGCAAACAAAACTACGGCATATTGCGGATCGCCTGAATTCCAACGCACATTTTTACTTTAAGTATCATTGTTACGACTAAGCGGGCTAATCAGATTCCGGCGTACTAACGACATTATGCATCATTAAGTACGACAGGCTTGGCTGCGGCTGCAGGCCGTCGACTAGCTGCAATATACGCGGAAAATAATCACCGGCCATAACCATTTCGTGAAGCTGCTCATGGCCCTTAGCCGGGCTGGTATTCTGAAATCGTTTTATTATGCTGTCGAATAAGAGAGTACCAAGCACGAGTGGCGTATGTTTTGGGGAATACGGCGTTTGCACCCGATAAAACATGCTGTCAAGCTGGGCTGCGTCCAAAACCTGACTGGCTTCCGCTACTTCAGCGGTAAATGCCGCCAGGGCTTCATGGGCGTCAACCTGTCCATACCTTTGTGCGATGTACCCAGCTAATTGTGAAAGAAAAGCGGTGTGGATGATAGTCGCGGATTCATCAGGCAACAAGTAGGAATCGACAAAACCGGTTTCGCCGTCCTGCTGCCGCAAAACCTTTACGACCGAGGGGTCAAGTATCCCGCTAATATATAGCCTTCTGCGTGGCTCCGGCTCATCTTCGCTGTCGTCTTTCCGCTTGGAATGCGATGAGTCGCTATTGGTAAAAATATATCCTATACCCGACTCTATCTCAGCTTTGCCAAAACCCAGGTCTGTGTAAAATTTTTGCGTGTATTTTGCTTGAGCGGTCGAAATCGGCTTAAAAATAAGTTCTTCGCCTGTAGGCAGCTGGGCTGAGGAGCTATAGCAATCCTGGTGCAGCGATACCGGCATACCGACCTCTTGATCGTAGATATGCAGGGCTTCAATACCTAGCACGACAAAATGGTCGAGCGGCTCCAGCATGTTGGCTTCGTGCTGTTCTCCCGGCGACTTACTCATACCAATACATCTAACACAGGTATAGATTGAAACCAAATGTATGCAGGGAAATATGCGCGCAGGAAGTCACACCCTTTAAACTTATGATAACGCAGCTGTTCGCCATGTTGATATTGATGACATCGGCTCTGACGCAAATCGTGCTGCAAATTTGACACTACGCTGCCGCGCCTTGATGAATTGCCGGATAATCTTCTGCTAGTACATTAGCCAAATTCTGATATTTGATAATTGCAAAATCGCCGACACTAATACCCGCCAAACGCTGGCGCTTAGCAACACCTTTAATGAGTTCGGCTGCGAACACGCTAGCACCAACTGCCGAACCGAGAAGCGCGTTGTTGGTAGCTGCCCTGGCTGCATTACCAACTATAATACCGCCGAGTAAATCAATGAGTGAAAATATACTCTTGTTTTGACGATTTGCAAGCTCCTGCTTAAGCGCTCCGTTCTGGCCGTTCGCGAGTGCATTGCATACCGTCGCACCAAGCCAAAATGCCGTGTTCAACTCTAGCGCGTCGCGCCTTCGTTCCCTGCGCGTTGCCCGTAGCCTGCCCGGGTTTATCTCGATTTCAGCCAACGTCGGGTGGCCATAATCTGCCCAGCTTATCGCTAAAAGCGGTCCATCGCCTTTGTCCGCATCGGAAATCGCAGCAAGTCTGATTTCGACCGGCCGCTTCATACCCAGCACACCAACGCCACCGAGCAATCTGTCATCGTCAACTTGCAATGATTCGCCGCCCTGTTCTAGCGACTCCTGAAGCCCGCTGCTAACACAAATTGTGGGCGTCACTAGCCGCCGAGCAGATGCATTACTACGAAACGATTCAGTGTGTTCTATCTGGATATACTCCGGCATTCGGAATATTATGTACTACTAATTCGAACTCGGCAACTAGTATCGATGCGCTTTTACAAATTGACAACTAGCAGTTTGAGACGTTTATGTTGATGTTTGTCGAGCTGTTGTTGCTGACGTTGCCGCTGGTCGCATTGCCGCTGCCGCTTGAGTGAGTGTTTCCGGTCGTGGCAGTCTGGTTCGTGTTCGTATTAACGTTCACGTTATTGGAACATTGCGTGGTGCAATTCTTAGTATTATTAGAATTTTTGTTCGCGCCGCAATTCCCGCCGTTACCGTTGTTGTTACATTTATCTTTAGGATTGCCATGATTGTCCTTATTCTGCCCTTTGTTGTCACAGATCTTGGCAACGCTTATTCGATTGTTGGCAAGTACGACCGTGTTGCTCTTCAGAGCCGCATACGCAGCCGGACTGATAGCCAGCCCGGCCACTACGAGCGCGGTCGTAAGCGCCGCACCCATGCCAACCCGCTTGGATACTTTGTTGTCCGGCTCCATCTCGTGCCGGCGATATCCCGGCAACCGATACAAAATAAACCGCCGGTAATATTCGGACAAACGCTGAACTTCTTCAATCATTATCAAAAGTGCCGCCAGATACACGATCGGCAAAATAATGATCGGCTTTTTCGCATCTATCAGCGCATATCCAACATCCGGCACATGCCACATCACTTTTCCCTGCACTAAACCGGCTGGAATCGGCACGTCGGCACTTTGGTTGGCGTCGCCTTTAGTAACGAATCCGGGTACTATGCCGCTAATCAAATATGTTTTGATGATGCGGTGCGAGATTGTCATTTTCGGATTACGCGGATTGGTGTACGTGATGACGTCCCCGACCTTCAATGAAGATACAGGGACGCGGTGCACAAACACCATCGAACCAATTGGCAAAGTCGGGCGCATGCTGCCGGTCGGGATAGCCAGGGCCTTCCAGCCCGTTCCCGACCAGCCAAAAAACAACCACGCACCAAAACATGCTGCCAATAACAGGTAGCCAAAACTAATGGTGATTCGTTTAATCAATCGCATTAGTAGCACCTATTACACCTACAGTGAGGTACCCGCAAACTGTAGATCAAAACTTGGGATTCCTGGAGTGCTGCCAGTCACAGCTGAAGGATCAACTGTGATTGTGTAGAAGTAATTTCCTTCAGTCCCCGAAACACCGCCATTCCCTTGTGCGTTAGCATCAAGTTGGTCTGCCAGTGCAACCGGCGCCGCTTCTAGTGCGCTCAAAGTTGTATTTGCCAGAACAGTCGTTCCATCTTTATCGTAAAATTTAAAGTGCACACCTGTTGGGTTTAGATTATTAACCGTTGGGCTTCCTGGGATTGTTGCGGTCAATGCAAGGTTAGCATTAGCCAAGTTCTGAAAATAAAACGGTTGTTGCGCACTTTCATCACCCACAACTAAATTAGCATTCGAGAAACCCGAAACGTTTGTACCGAACGCTCCGCCATTGCTTATTCGGAGAACATCTGACGTGACGTCCATCTCATTAGCCGCTAATGTTACGTTGTTTGTATTTAAATTTGCGATCGTAATTCCGCCAGCCAATGCGACCACTGCGCCCATGGTTCCGATCGCACGAACCATTGGATTAATATTTCGTAATTTAAACATACCCACCTCCTTATTTACGGTTCTGCCACAATAACTCCTACTACGACAGGCCCAATTAGTTGTACTTTCGTTGTACACCTAACATAAGCATTTTGCAAGCTTTGCAAGCTAGTTATCCACAAGCTTTTTAGCCCACCGCCTGGCAATTAATGCGCATTTCTTGCTAAATGAGCTAACTAAGTGACTCTCTCAACTTGGGTAAATCCCGGATTACAAAGAAGTGATCTTTCTGGCTGACGAGCCCTTCCCTAAACAATAATTCCAATGCTTTACTTGCTGTCTCGCGCGACATGTTTATGGAATCGGCCAAATCTTGGTGGGTTAATGGGGCGTCGATTTGAATGTTTGCGCCTTTGTGATTGCCGAATCTCGCAGTCAAATTTATGAGCTCTGCAATAATTCGTCCACGCGCCGACCGGAACTGCAAAGTCTGTATACGCTGCGTGTAAACGCTAATGATATTAACTGCTTGTTTAAGTACTTCTTGCGAAAGCCATGCATTATTGCCCATGGCGGTTCGAAGCTTTCCCTTGGGGGCACGCAGCACCGTAACATCTGTTATAGCTTCATAAAACAAGCCTGTAGCGTATTCACCATCCAGGGCCCAAGGTAAAGGTATGAATTCCCCGGCCTGATGAATTAACAGCAAATTACCGTGGCCGGCTTGTGATATAGAATACGCTTTCACGAATCCTTTTTTAATCAGGTACACCCCTTCAGGTTCATCGTAGCCGTTAATTATCGTTCCTGCTTTCGAAAAATGCATCACTGTGCCACCGCTAAAGTGGGCGACAATACTTTCGTCCCTGGCTCTCAGCATTGGCATAACTGCTAATGGTGTCCTTTTCATGGTTTGAATTATGCGCGAATAAGCGTAACGTTACTGTGACTTTGCATACATACTTATGTATGCAACACCTGTAAAGTCAGTACTGGTAAGCTGGTGTTAATGGCATCGACCGGCAGTAAAATGTTACAAAAATGCTAAGCTTTGTCAGGCCATGCAAATAATGGGGGGTGGTTATGTCTCGAACATATTCTGCAATCACGCATAAACAGCAAAAACACCCAAAAGTACAATCCCGGCAATATTTAATCAATCCCGATGAGCCGGCGGATGATAGTTCGCACGATATGCCAGCTGCGCTCGAGGCTGAGATACTGGAAAATCGCTCTGGCATGAATCGACGATTTATGCGCGCTTTCCAAAGGATGGGAAAGGGTTATATAGAAGGCTGAACGCAAATCATAATAGCTCGGCAGGGCTGGTTGGGGCTATAGTTTCACGAGGCGACGACAATCAGCCTGGGGTCGACGACTCAAACTTTGATTTGCCGGTGCTGTAGTTACTGACAGTCCCTAATGTTCGATGGGCACCGGTTCCCAGTCACGATTTAACTCGGTAAACACTATCGTATCGCCGTTCGTAATGCGCCAACGTACTGGCCATCGGTTCTGGTACGCTCCGCTCTGACGTTCAGCATGACGATGGTCTACGCTACGAGTCGCCGCATGAATTGCTTCTACGCTGCCTGGCAACCAAAAACACAGCGTCCTGTTCCTGTTGTTTCGCTGCGGGTCGGCAGTGCCGGGCAAGTAGCCGAGAAACTCTTCCAGTGCAGTTGCGACTGTTAAGGTTTTGCGGTCGGCATCATACAGCTCGGCCAATCTCTCTTCGTCATCGGTCAACCCCTCTGAATCAAATACGAAAATATCGACTTCATCAAAGGCGGTGCCGTAAGTTTCTTCGAGCCAAGCGAAAATACCGCGCCAATCATAGCGTTCCCGGATTGGCATCCAAGGGTCCTCGCCAATTATCAGCTCTGTCGGCATTACCTTTTTGAGATATGCTTGAGTAGGATCCTCTGCAGGAGCAGGGCCTATAAATAGACCTTCTGACATCTGTTGCAATTATACTGGATTATTTCGTCGTAAGCAATCACGGGTGTCACGACGACTCGCTTAGGCGGCAGCGAAAAGGTCCGGATGTTCGCTGCGAATTCTAGCCTGCCAGCCCCGCACTAACATTCCAGTCTGCGGATTAGCGTAACCCAAATCCCGCGCCACTGAGTATGTGATACTTTCGCCCAAAATCACGCATTCATTTACATAATACGCGACCACTCGGTCGAGCTGCCCGAAAATATTCCGTGCGATTCCCCCTGACGCCCCGCCAGGTTCAAATTCATAAATTGCGCCCGTATCTTCCAATGGGACGCTTGAAGTACCACTTGGATTCATAAGCGATCGTATCGCCTGTAAGTATCTGACGTCAATCTCCGCGTCCATAACAGTGCTGCGAAGCAGCTTACTGAAAACGTAAACTTCGTAATAGAAATGACTATCATCACCGACCGGCCGCTCGGGGTCAAATGGTGATTCGGGGTCGCCTTCGAGCGCAATAACCGCTATCGGGTTTCCCCAGTCCGTGCCATAAAACAAACGAAATTCACCTATTACCGCTTGGTGGTCATCGACAACGCGCGTTTTTATTACGTCACTTTCTTGGGCATGATCATTGGGTTTGAGGCCGGCAAGATACGCCGGCCGAAGCCGCCGATACGCTTCGCCAATCAAACCTGCCAATTCATTCGGAGTCCTGACGCTGTCCATGCGCTCGGCGAATGGAGTAGACGGGTCGACTGCCGCTTGATCCGCTTCCTCACGCGGCCCGCGTTCTAACGCGATGACGGTTTGCGCAGTAACATACGCTGCGGCCGTGCTGCCTCTGCCATAAATTTCTTCGTGCGCAATTAGTAGTGCAGCCGCAACTTCACCCTGCGAATACGTTCGTTCAGGATCGGTACTCATGCCACCATCATATTGCTATTGCCGCAAAATGCAAATGGTAATATTGGTGGTTATTTTTTTCGAGTCAAGCTTTGTGTCGCCGCGAATGCGACCGCCAAAATCCCGAGCGAAACCGCGCAACCGAACGCGGCAACTTGAAATGTGCGCAGCTCATTTTGCTCGAGCAGCTTCATCGACCGGCCGCTCAGCACGTAATAATTGTTGGCGGCCACAGCTACGGCAGCGATGCGAACGCCATTTTCCGGCTGCCAGGTTACGCGGTGATACGGTTTGTTGTCGGCAGCTTTCAGCACGCCGAACGGGACTTTTGGCATCGTGTCTTCCGGAATATTACTTTTTATATATCCCGAACTGGCTATCGGTTCACCGGATTTGGAATAAATTATCGTGAACGGGTCCAGGCTTGTTTCAATATTGACACTATCCGAAGCTTCGACATTGCGTGTCATCGCAACGTTCGGCATAACGCCATCGTTCAGCGCGGACGCCATATCCTGCGCCATCTGTACCTGCGGCATGTCGCCGTCATTTCGTTGCGATTGTTGCACGGCCCCGTACATCGTACCGAAGGTTACAACGATTATCGCTGCAGCGGCCATCCATGGAATGAACTTTTTCATATTGCTACTCTCCCACTTTTTAAGCATACCCGTCGATGTCATCAAAGCTTTTTTCCGCCGCATAAAGTTACCCCGTAAAGGTTATGAATTGCCACGCCTGCACAGTATTGTCAGCCGCCTGGAATACCAACCGATTTTTAGTATATGGGAACCAACTTCTCATCTTCTGCCACCTTCTGACATCATGCCACCCGGGAAACGGAAGCGCATCTTTTACAGGACGTGCATACGAAAAAAATGCGGGTGATACATAGCCGGAAAAATCTAAGATCTTTGCAAATCGTGAGTAGCTTCGATCAAGTCCCGTCTCCAATACCTGACCGCTAAGCGCCAATGTCCCATGAATCGATCGAATGACGGCCTGTTCCGCACCTTCCGCAAGACTTTGCGCCATCAGATCGCGCTCGAAGGAATGCGCTTCGTCCAGCTGAAACATTATTAGATCGATTTCCAAAACGCTGCCGATCGGTAATCGCTCCAGCAAGCGGCCGCACGATTCATAGTCGCCGGCACGATAACATTCCTCTATATTCGGCGCCACATACGCTATGCCGAACTCATTGGTCGCCATAAACTACAGCGTAAAGCATCACATGCATCATACTCAAGCATAAGCAATAATTCTGCGCCGGGCCCAAGTCGCAATCACCCCTATTTCTGTCTGCCGCGTTGCCAGGCTTCTAGGAATTTGCCGGCTATGCTATTGGAGTCAACGCGAATGGTCTTATGTCTGACATTGAACCGCTTAGGTTTGAAATCCAACGAGCGGTTGTAGGCGTACAGTTTGATGCCTTCGGCGCCGATGAACAGGATCTGGCCGCTATAGTATGCCCACAGCATCAGCGATACGAATGATGCCGCCGCGCCGTATGCGCTGACCGTACCGTTATTGCCGATTATCAGGCCGAGCACCAGTCTGCCGGCCAAAAATAATAGCGACACGACCAACGCCGTCACCGCTACGATTCTTCTGGGGATGACGACATCCGGCAGCGTGCGGTACAGACCGTATACTATAAGCGTGAAAATTATCCAGAATCCAAGGCTGTTCAATGCTTCCAGCACGGCGCCCGACGTTCCGAACCAGGCTTGCGCTTTGGACCCGGCGGCGAATACTAACGTAGTCGCGACGATAGACGCGGTGATTGCCAGCCCGGCTACGAGCACCAGCAGGAAATTCTTCAACTTCGCATACACGGTGCGCTTGATGCCGGCTTTCGGGTCCGGCCCCACGTCGTAAATGGCGTTAAACGAATTCTGCAATTGGCTGGTCAGCGCGATAGACGCGAAGACAACCCCGATGATTCCAATCGCAAGCGCGAGTACATTATCGCCAGTGTGGTGTGTGTGCATCACGACATTTTGAATCGTTTTTGCCGTGCCCGAGCCAAACAAATCAACAAGATTCGAATACAATTGGCCAGCCGCCGCTTTTTCGCCGAATACCAGCCCCACGATGCTTATCAACACCAGCAGCAGCGGCCCGATGGAAAAAATCGTCACGTACGCGAAGGCCGCGCTGAGCATCCCAACGCGGTCTTCGCCATAAAATTGCATGAATCGTTTTGCGCTGCCGATTATCGCCATTAGTAAATATTAAAGGCTTTTTTGGCTGTTTTTCAAAACTATTTCAACTGCGATACGTTAGTAACCCACAGGTGTCCTCCGATTGAATGATAGTACGCGGATGATGATATATGCGATAAGCGTGTACACCGCCATCGCCACCAGCGTGAATATCTCGAACCGCGACACGCCGTAATGGATGTCGTTGTAACTGAACAGGCCGAAGAACGGCGCCACGAAAGGATAACTTAACGTATATATGAAATTCGCGAACGGATTTGCCGGGTTCGCGCCAAGCAATGCGAAAACGAACCGCAGCATCAAAAGCAGCAGTAACAGATCGGAAATTATCCATACCACCCGGGCAATCATATTGGTGCCGGTCGCGGTGACGGGATAATCGTCGTATTCATCATTGACAATTTCCGGTCGTGTCGCACCATCGATTTCGCGATAACTTCTTACTACGTGTGCCATATAAACCTCCCTCTCATTAATGAGCGTGCGTCTTGTTACGCTTAGTTTGATTCAGCACGGCTATGTCCATATATTCATTTTCATCTGTAATCTCGAGCGCCATAATGCCCATGGCTACGCCCGCCGCCGCCAATGTCAGGCTATCCAGCACCGGCATGTTGCCGTAGTAGCCAAACGTCAGGACAACGACCGCCGACAAAACGGCGATGGAAATCAGCCCGACGAGCGTACGCAGTATGGCTTTGCGCGGCGGATGAGTTGTAATCAACAGTATGAGCAAAAATATCAGTACGGCGCGGGTAATTTCGTAGGCTATCGACGTGCTTGCCAGCCACATTATCGGCTTATCGGGCGATACGAAGCTTCCGATTTCTAATACGAGAAGATTTATCAACGATAAAAACGCGACCAGCTTGTCCATACACCCCCCTGTCCTGAAACCTCTAAAGGTTACAGTCATATAGTGTGGCTGCAATTGCAAAATAATGCAGTGACGTGACTAACAGTTAGGTAGTAAGCATCTTCACCTCGAACCGGTACGATACATTGCTGCAAGTCGTCTCGCGCCAACCTGCTTCTTCAGGTAAGAGATGATTAAAAGCGGTATAATCTGCAGTAATGGCTCATCAATTGGTGAATTCGACGGCAAACGCCGCCAAAACTCTGGTCCGGAAAGTGCCGGAAATCACGGCGCTATTCTGGATCGTGAAACTGCTGACGACTGCCATGGGCGAATCTACATCAGATTATTTGGTGTTCCGAATCAATCCGTATATTGCAGTTGCCCTCGGCGGTGTTGGATTTTTGATTGCTATCATTCTGCAATTTTGGGTGCGGCGCTATATTGCCTGGGTCTACTGGTTGGCCGTACTCATGGTGGCGATTTTTGGGACGATGGCGGCCGATGTTTTGCACATCCAATTTGGCGTGCCCTACTTTGTTTCGACTGCCATTTTCGCATTTGCACTGGCCACGGTTTTTATTGCATGGAATAAGAGTGAAGGCACATTGTCGATCCACAGCATCTATACTCGCCGGCGCGAACTGTTTTATTGGGTCACAGTGATGGCCACTTTCGCGCTTGGTACCGCCGCCGGCGACATGACGGCCCTGACGCTTGGCCTGGGTTACTTTTCATCGGCTTTATTGTTTATGGCATTGATTGCTGTGCCGGCTGCAGCTCGCTGGTTGTTCAGGGCGAATGAAGTTCTGACATTCTGGTGCGCTTACATCCTTACGCGGCCGCTTGGCGCTTCTTTCGCCGACTGGTTCGGCAAGCCCAAAACTGCCGGCGGCCTCGGCTGGGGCGATGGCATAGTGAGCTTGCTACTGGCAATCCTTATCGTCATCTTTGTCGGCTATATGATGTTCAACCGTGAAGAAGCAAAACACGAAGATCCTGCTGCGGTTCTTCGGCCACATTGACAAACTACAAAACAATGATATATTGAATCACAATTATGACTTCCCCTGGTGAACACGCGCAACAACCGGATCTTGCTTGGATTACGGCCCTCGAAACGCTTCGCGACACGCCGGGATTTGATGTGGTCGTAGCGGCGCATGAAAGCGGGCTTCGCGAAGTCCGCGATTCGGGGTATTTGGTTTCCGTAGAGTCATTAGACGTTGGCAGCCCTTCCGCTAAAATCGATATCGCATTGTATGGCGAGGGGTGTTTAGAAATTATCCCGCAAAATGATGAGAGAGCAACTTCTGGAAGGCTTTGGGCAATGGCCGCAATAAGGGGAGCGGCTAAAACTACCGTTGTTTGTACGCCAAAATATGACCCGCATCGAATGTACGACCCCGTAAGCTACCCGGGTTACCCCGGCCATCCAGCGGTGGTACCGGAAATTATTGAACTTGCGGGCGAAACCAGACTATTGGTTCAGCCCGAACCACACGTGCTCGGCCCTGCAGGTATATCACTAAATACGTTACGTTCACGCAATTTACAGACTGATCCATTACTCGGGTCGAAACCGGCCGGCAAACGCGGCCAGATTGAAATGCATCGAGCCGTGACTACGGTCGGCGAAGCCGCAAAGGTCTGCTTCGCGGCTGGCAAAAGCAATGGGATTTATGGGCGACGAACTTGAAAATTTTGCCGGGAGTATGGCCGGTGTTATCGCTTCGCTTGAACTTGCCGAACCAGAATCTGCGCCAGCTCAACGGCGTGCCACTGCCACGAGGCATGCTATGCTTAGGCTACTGCGCCGCCATATACTTTAGTAATTAATATATAGCACCAATAAACCGTATATTTCTTGTTAAGCCCGAGGGGTTATTGTGGTCCCCTCGGGCAGGCGTCATCTCCTTTATTTGAATGTTTTGAGTTTGTGCAGGCGCGCCAGTGCTACAAAAGCTATGGCGCTGCAGGTCAGACCTGTGACGGCGAAGCCCGTGGGCAATCCGCGTTTGTCGACCAAAAGCCCGACGAACGGTCCGGCCAGCGAATATGTCAACCGCTGGACCAGATTGACCAAGCTGTTCATCGTCGCCCGAAACTCGTGCTCGATGTGGTCATTGAGCTTGGCGACGATCGGCTGGCCCGACAGAGCCTGGACCACATCGTGCCCCAGAATTGCCCAAACGAGCCACAGCTGGCCGGAAGCCATCGCCAGATAAACCAAACCGGCGAGTGCCGAGTAGACAACCATGTTGCGCTCGATGTGCCGCTTTTTGGCAAATCGGTGCGACAGCCAAGCTTTCCAAAGACTTCGGATCGCCAGGATGACACTGAACAGCACAACCGGGATACCTAGATTGCTGAAGTACGGAGCCGACATCCAGAATGCCAGATAGGTTGCCGCGCTTAGCACCGAGCCGAGCACGACGAGCCACCGGGCTTCCGTGTTCCGGCCAAGCTGCTTGATAGCATGCCAGGCAGACAAGCGGACGGCCTCTTGACTTCCATTGTTGCGAGGCGCTTCTACGAGCCTGAACGTGAAGACCATGCCGACTACGACCAGCAGACCGTCGGCCACTAGCGTCGATCCGAGACCTACGAAGTGGACGAGCAGGACGGCGATGGGTACACCGAGCGCCGTGGCCGCAAAGCCGAACGCGTTCATGCGCTGGCTTATGCGTACGAAATCTTTCTCGCGGCCGTCAGCCTTCAGCGAATCGAACAGCAATGCCGTATCGATACCGCTCACCAGACCGTTCGCCACCGCCAGGACCAGCTCCCAGATCACGAACTGCCAGAACTGGGTGCTGAAACCGTAGGCGATCATCGACAGCGCGGCAAACGGCGCGCTCAGCTTGATGCTGAAGGCCCGGCCGAACCGGTCGGCGATAAGCCCGCTCGGAATCTCCCACAGCAGAACTGCCACCGAAAAGATCGACTGCAGCAGGAAGACCTGCGTCAGGCTCAGACCGTGCAGCAGAAAGAACGGCGTCAGGTACGCCGCGCTGACTGAAAGCGTCTTGAACGGCGACAGGTATGTCAGCCACTTGACGTTTTGTTTGTACTTGTCCATGCTTAACTCCTTTCTTGATTGTTAAAGAGATGCCGTTGGCGACTTAGTTTCCTAAGCCCCGATCCGCCTCCGAATCCCCGTTTGTTCGTGCCGCTGTTGGGGGCCACGCACATGAGTGCAGTATGGCCGAGAACCGAGCATCGCAGCGCAGGCGTACTTTTGGTACGACGAGCAGCGAAGCGCAGTGTTCTTGGGCAAAATGTGCCATGTGCGTGGGCCCGCTCTTGAAACGAAAAACGCCTCCTTATTCGGAGGCGTATCGTGGACTATGAAATGTTTGTTACTTAAATAGACTCGATACGCCCGCAGTTGCCGTGCTTGTAGCAACTCCGCCAAATACAGCAATGCCGCCGCTGGTACGGTTATCATTCATGCAAAGCCGGGTTGGGTTATATCGTTTCATAATGCAATCAGTATAGCAGAGCATAAGTATTTGTAAATAGTAATGTTTGATGTTTTTATATATTTTTGAGAACCCTGAACTGACTGTCGCTGGAATCAAATAAACTGAAAACGTAAATCCTAATTAGCTTTTATACTTATTGTATTGTATAATATGCTTGGAATAGTTTTGTTCGATGCGAAATTTACTCAGAGATATGTAGTTTTTGAATGCCATTATGGTGCATAATGCGCGTTAAGTATTTAATAAGAGACTAATCGAAGCTACTACGAAACTTCAAAGTATCAGTTAATTATCCCGCGGAATAATTGTGTTACAGAAATGAAACTAGATTTTGAATACCCCACCGATAATCAGTACCATCAGCTCTGCATAAACTGCCATGCCGAGACGGTATCGCCTGCGTTGGTGGGCGGATATACTTTTTACGATTGCGGCACATGTGGACGGCAAAATGAGCGTTCGTTGGTTTTTGACCCGGGAGTAGTGTCATGGGTAGATGAAGCTGGTGAGTATTGGCATGAGAGTGCCGGCGTATTTGTTCGCGATCCGAATTCGAAATTCCTGTTTTTTGAGCGAACCATTTTCCCGTTTGAATTGACTGTACCTTCGGGCCACCTCAATGTCGGCGAAACTGCGTTAAATGCGGCACTGCGTGAGACTAAAGAGGAAGTGGGCATACAAGGCAGCCATCTCGTCCCAATTTGCGTGGAGGACATTCGGGGTGATTCATGCAGGCGGGGCTCTGATGTACATCGATGGCACGGTTATTTACTGCCTGCTATAGATACTTTGCACCCCACTGTAAATGATGAAGGCAGAAACCCAACATGGCTGACATTGCAGGAAGCGGTCCAACGACAACTGACAACTCCAGTACGTTATGTAATCGAGAGATATAGTGATGAACTTACTCAATACGCTACAACCGACTGAGTTTCGGACGGATTGCCAAAGTTGGATCGGATACAAACCCTGTCCGTCTCAAATAGAACAAAGCTTGGATAGTTGTGCCGGATGCGGCATGTATGAACAGGCTGACCAAGTTGTTGATATCGACACTGTCCCTTTTGACGTTTCGCAGCTTACATCAGCAGAAAGTGTCGGTATCGTGGAAATGGGTGGGCTCGGCAGCGTTCTGCGGACCACGGCAGTATCTCGTGCGGTTCACGGCATTTCGCCACAGGCCGAGATCCGCTGGTTCACGCATGCTCGCGGCGCCGAGTTGCTCCGATACGTACCAAATGTCACGCCGGTTGATATAGACAATAATCTGCTAACTGCCTCAGACAGCGCAGCAGCGGTTGACGTACTATTGAATTTTGAAATGAGCCGGCAGGCACAGGAGCTAGCCCGTCGTGCCCGATGTGTCGGCGGTTTTGCGCTTAACTCTTTCGGCAAATTCGGACCCAGCTCTGAACATGCGACCGACTTCCAGCGGCTTCAAGTGGATGATACATTCAGAGCCACACAAGGACTCGCAATGCAAAGAATCGTCCTGGGAAGCATTGGGCTGTTTAATCATAGCGCCCAGTACGATCTTGCGCTCCCCGCACAAAAAGTAGAACAAGGGCGCGAAGTTTTGGATTCGATGCCCCCGGGCTCTAATGTGGATCGATTAATAGGTCTTAACATCGGCACTAGCGCGAAGCGCAGTTTAAAGCAGTGGCCAGCGGCTCATTTTGCAGCATTAGCTACAGACCTCGCATATCGATACCCTGACTCCGGCGTAGTCATACTTAGCGGGCCTGAAGATGCAGCGACGCTTGAAGAAGTAAAAAATAATCTTGGCCACTTGCCACCCGAAAATATATCCGTTCTGGGAAATGATCTGGAAATCGGAACATTTATGGGTGTAATTGCCCTCATGGATGTCGTCGTAACGGCCGATACATTTGCCTTGCATGCTGCCCGTGCCCAAAACGTTCCGGTAGTGTCAGTGGTTGGGCCTATGCCGCACCAGGAATTAGAGCTTTCAGCCAAGGACCTGCGCATTGGTCCGCAATTACCCTGCTCTCCTTGTTATTACCGATGTTCGCGTTCAATAGTGGGAGAGTGTATGCAAATCATTGAGTTGATGAAGTTGCTGCAGCGGTCACCAAAGCGATTACCTGAACTCATAGCATTTGGTGGACGTCAATTTTCTCCACCGCAGAACGCCTTGGCGACACTTAAATAAATACCCGTTAGCGTGATTTCAATCACCTAACCAAATCGTTGGGAATTCTATAATCTGTTGCTGAACAGCAAATGATTACAAAGAGGGGGATGGCTATGCTAGGACCGATCGACTATATCATTGTCGGATTTGAGGGCAACAAGTTTAACGGCAGTATTTTAAGGGCGCTGGGCGACGCGATCGACAACGGCACAATCGCCTTGGTCGCTTTGGCGCTCATCAGCAAGAACGATAAAGGCACCGTGTCGACGATCGACGTCGCCAATACCGGCGACGACTATGCAGTAAATTTCGTAGAAAAATATAAACCGGGTTCTGAAAAAGTCGATAAGGACGACATCCAGGAAATGGCCGACCTGCTGGAAAATAACACATCCGCCGGGCTGCTAGTCATCGAGCAACTCTGGGCCAAGCCGCTCAAAAAAGCGATTATCGACGCGAACGGCGTGTTGGTGGCCGAAGGCCGGATTCACCCCGACGCCGCAGAAGAATTAGATAAAGGAGGAAAATAATATGCCAGGATTATTACGAGGCATGGCGCGCACAGCGGTCGTAGCCGGCACCGCAACCCATGTCGCAAACAATGTAAGCCGCCGGCAACAACGAAAGTGGGCATCCCAGGATCAAGCTTCCGCGCAGGACCAAGGAGCCGACCAGGAGCAAGATCAGGCAGCGCCGGTCGACGACACCACCGCTCAACTCGAGCAGCTCGCCGATCTGAAAAACAAGGGTATCCTGACCGAAGAAGAATTCACCGCCAAGAAAAAACAAATTTTGGGAATCTAGATTTTTCCGCTGTTAGTTTTTTAGGAATAGTTAGAATTAACTGCGCAACTCCCAGTCTTTTCTGGCCGCATTCACGATTTTTTCGTGTTGCGCTATTTACGAGTAATTAGCCTCTTAGACAGTGTGCTGTATTATAATGGGATTCAGATTTCTGATGTATGGCAAGAAGAAATAAAAATCGAAGGTTGAATCCATCAAAAAATCCGGCCGTTTGGCTGGGCGTAGCTGCTGCTATTTTGTATTCGTCCTGGCCGCTCGGCTATATATTAAATCCAAGTGTGGCTCACACCGCTTTCGCGAGTCAGCTCGAAGCGTCGAGTCAGCCTTATAATTGGCTTTTTATCAGCCTGGATATTCTGTCGGGCGCGACTCTATTGATTGCCGGTTTGACCCAATGGACCCGAACGAAAAGTGCAGCCTTGCGAATGAGCATTATCGCCTACATGGTTTTTGCCGCGCTGGTTATCGTAGCCGCGGTGGTGCCGTTCGATTGCGACTCACTGACCGGCAGCTGCGTTGACGTAGCCCACTCACCGCTCATTATAATTCACGGTCTGGCAAGCATCGTATCAGGTGTGGCCTTGATTTCGAGTTTGATTTTAATACTGGGCGTGCTAGTCGACAGGCGACTGCAGCAATGGTTTAAGTTGCTGCCCCTCATAATTTTTGCACTGTGGGGAATTGTCGGACTTGCCGCGCTAGACAGATACCACCATTCGGACGAAAATCTCGTGCTTTACGCTTTCATTACAATTTGCAGTATTTCCCTTGTCACGCCCGTATACATTATCGAAGTCCTGACGCCAAGACGTAAGAAAAGCAGAATTTAGTTGATGAGGCTTCTGGAAATTTACTAAAACCAGCGCTTTTTCTTGAAGTAAAAATACATCCATAATGCGGCAAGCAACGATATCGAAATAAGCACCGTCATGCTCGTGTATTTGCCGAGGAAAGTCCACGGCCCTGTCTCAATGCCGCCCGGCAACGGCACGTTCATGCCATAAAGCGTTCCGACAACTGTGATGGGCAGTGTAAAGGTGAATAGCAAAGTCAGAATGGCCAGCGTTTTGTTGGTGCGCTCTGTGCTGGTGGTAAAGTCGGTGTCTTTGTAGATTTCGACGATTTCTTTGGCTTCTTCGATCTCTTCCCATAATTTGGCGACCGTCTTCGTATTATTCGAATAATACTTACGCATGCCCGAGCCCGCGAAGGAATCGATTTTCTGCGCCAAGTCGGCAAGTATCAACCGTTTCGGCCCGATGATGCGTCGCAGCCGGATAATCTTTTGCCTGAGCTCGCTGATTGCCCGGGCGTCGGAGTTTGAGTTGTCAAAAACCGCGTCCTCCAATTCATCAAGCTCGTTCAGGACCAGCTCAATCATCCCGGCGATATTATCCAGCAGGCTGCTAATCAAAAAATACAGCAGGTAGCTGGGCCCGTGCTTGAAATATTCGTTATGATTCTCGGACGAAAGTCCTGCCTCGAATAATTCCGTCACGGCACTGCTTCGAGCGCTGCCTATCGTAACCAGAAAATCGCGCCCTAGAAAAATGCCGATTTGGGCGACCGATATTTTGTTCGTTTTAGATTCAAGCTTAGGAAAATGCAGCACCAAAAACAGATAATCGTCCTCGCGTTCAACCTGCGTGTGCTGGACTTTCTGCATGCTTTCGTGCAGCTGCAGCGGGTGAAGGCGATAATCTTTTTCGAGTTGCGCCAGCGTCTCACGATCCGGATGCTGAACATCGGCCCATGAAAAATTGTGATGTTTCTGAATCCTCAGCTTGCCACCACTCTGCGTTTCGGAATCAACCATGCTGCATTAATGATAAATTAAACGTAAGCAAAAATACAGAGGTCGAATTGCAGTAGGCGCTGCCCGTTACCTTGCAGTGATTGTGGGCAGGTATATATTTAAGGGTAGGGGGTGCCATGCAAACAATCGATGATTATTTTGAAAACGATAGCTTCAAGGAGCACTCAGAAACCGCTTTTTACCGAAAAGGCGAGCAGATTCTGGGCCCGTATAACAATGCCGATACTATGTATGCGATTAAATCGGGATTGGTTAAGATCTATAATTACGACTCGCGAGGGAAAGAAAATATAGCCGTAATGTACGGGCCCGGGGACTTTTTCCCGCTGGCCTGGATTATCAACCAAAGCCGGCCATCAGTATTCTTTCAGGCGCTTGTCGACTGTACAATTTACCTAATGCCGCTAAAAGAATTCGAGACAATGGTGTACGGCGATAAAAATCTGTGTGCCGCATTCATGAAAAGAGTCGTGGAGCAATTCGCACTTTTTGCATCCACTATCAATAACTTGGGATTAAAATACAGCCGCGAGCGGCTTTGCTACCGGCTTTTAGTCTTGGCAGCCAGGTACGGCGAGCAAAAAGGCGGCTATACGACAATCCCGTACATCAACCAAAGCGATTTGGCCGTAACCATCAAAACGACTCGCGAGGGCATCAGCAAGGAAATATCACGGCTGGTAAAACGCGGCGCCATTGAATATGGCCGGGATAGAATAATCATAAAAGACCCGGATTTCCTGCAAGCCGAGGTCGGCAAAGGCATGCCCGTAATATTTTTCGACAATATCTGAAAACGCCACCAAACTGGATTGTTAGGGTTGGCCCACAAACCTTGCTGGATAAATTATTCATGCTCCTCAAAAATTTTCTCAAGAGCTCGTTCATACATTTTCTCTAGGTTTTCTTCGGCGTTCACTTTCCAGTTGGATCGGATTTGATTGCTGGCGACATAAACCCTTAAGGGACGGATGACTTTGTGCTTGGGAGTTCTGGAATTTTGGCTTGCATCTTTGAGAAATACCACTAGTCCGTCATCCTGCATGTGCCGTACATATCGTTTGAACGTGTCGATGTCCATGTCTTCTCCGAGCCCGCTTCTTTGCCGCAGCCTTTCATGTGTTTGACCCCTCGATATGTCACGGAGCGCAACCAGCGCTCTCATCACATACGATACGACACTCATATATGCGTCTAGCTCTGCAAGCTCGGCCTCGGCGCGATCATCTTCATCATCGGCATCGGATTCTTGGGTGCCGTCTGGCGCTTGATGTGCCCTCATTTGTTCTTCCGTACTCACCGAGATGAAAGTTACTCCTTGATTACCAACCTTCGAAAGCCATCCTGCGGAAAGCGCACCATTTATAAACCGTCTTGCATCAGCGGTAGCTATATCAAAACTTCCAGCAACAGTCGCGGTCAACGCCCGTCGGCGCATCATACCGTCGGCAGCTGTCGCAAGAATACTGCGTACACCATTTGCTAACATCCGGTCTCTATCCGGTGTACCGCCACGTTCCGGCGTTGGCACATCTCGGATCGTTGATGCTGCGACAACTGCTGCAGCTTCCGCCGGTGGCGATTGCTCCGTTGCCTCGACCGTCGGGGTTTCTATCATAGAGTAAGTTGCCTTCTCGCCCAGCTTATTCACGACCCAAGAAACTTGTACCGGCGGTTTCCGCTCGGCACCGTCGCTCACTATTTGATCGCGTATTTCGCCGAATAACACATCCCAGTCTTCTACGGGGCCGTATAGCCGTACCCCGTAAGTAGCCAGGTGCCCCAAAAGGCACTCTTCGGTAAATTCCGGTATACGCTGCCCAAACCGCCTGACCATCCCGACCGTATCTTCGAAATGCTCTATGACGACCAGCGGATCCAGCTTGCCGCGAAACCCCCTGGGCGGCTGCGGAAATAGTTTGAGCATATCATTTTCTTGCATACACTATCCTCTGTTGATTATATTCAGGTTTCGTTGAGCGATCCTGTTTATCATCAGAACCCGTAAATACTACCACTAAAAATCGAACACCACCGTCTGTTCAATAAATTATATTACCGTATATAAGTGAATTTCTGTAAAATTTATCATCACCCAAATCCCGCACTCTCCGGTTTTCGGGTCATGTTCACTAGATGGAATAACTTCGCAAAGGAGGCGAATTTACTGCTTTTTGCCAAAACCGAACAGATGCTTTATGCGGTGGCCGAATGGTTTGTCGGTTTGAACATCTTTTTTCTGGTGGTCCTTGACATCACGAAATACCTGCAAATAGGTACTGATAGTCGTTACGATAACAATCATGATCACCGGACCAACGACAATGCCTAAAAATCCTAATAATGCTATCCCGGAAAAAACGGACAAAATCATCAGTGCCGAATCTAATTTGGCCTCTGGCGGGACTAAACGAGGACGCAGTATATTATCGATATTCGTAACGATCAACAAATGCCCGGCTATGACAATTACAGCGCCGACGATATTGCCGGTCAGCGCCATTATTATACCGATGGGAATCGCAATGATGCCGCCGCCAAGCGGTATAAATGACAAGACGGTCAGTATCAACAGCAGGAAAAAGAATGCCTCGTGAAAACCGCCGATATATACCAGGACGGCATCGGTAAAACCTTGGCAAATAGCGATAATGAACTGTCCGCGAACCATGGCTTTGGTCATCGCCGTAATTCGTGAGGTATAAAGATCACTTATTTGCGCACCGAGCGGATTGAGCAAACGGATTGTTTCTTGTAGCCTGACCTGATTTTTAAGCATGGACAGGAAAACGAATATAAATATTATCGCCGTCGTAAAAAAACCAAAAAAGCCGCCGACGTAGCTTTTAAGGCTTTGTAGTATTGCCGTACCGGCCTTTTGAACGGCAGCCACAAACGTATCGTGGATCCATTCTGGAGTTACTCGAAAGGTTATCGGGGTTTTGGCAAGCAGGTGATTGATTTGGTCTATCAAATGCTGGGCAAAACTTGTTATATCTTTTGTCTCGACATTTGAACTTATGCTATTTACCGCATGGCCGATCTGAATAGCGGTCAGGGTCAGGATTATTATAAGCGGGATCAATATAACGAGTGCCGCAATAATAAAAGTCATGCCGGCTGCAGACCCTGGCTGCCTGCCTTTTCGCAAGAGGCGTTTATATGTAGGATTGAATAAAAAAGCCATAATGGCCGCAAATATGACCAAGGTTATATAATGCCGCAAGAAATAAGCGCCGAATAATAAAGCGATGGCTGTTGCAACCGAAAGGGCTTTCTTTTCTGAATTAGTCACTTTCAATACATTGGCCATGAATATATAGTCTCACACAATTCCGGTTGCCGTTCTGGAATTGATGCTTCGCAGCAAACGCGCGGGCACGACCGAATGGATCTTGCAGAGCTAAAACCTAGTTGCTTCTTAGGACGCAATGGACGGCAAAAAGCACTATCGTTATAGTTGAGAGCGAAGAGCTGATGATTGCGAGCATTGCAGCAGGCTTCGTTGGGTTACCCTGCCGCAAAGCACATATCCTGTAATTTTGTCCGTTTGATTTTTAGTATTTTCAAAAAACCGCTCTGGCATCATCAGGGCTTTGTTTTTCTTTTATAAATGAGCTTGCAAGCGCATATATTCCAAACAAAGCCGCGGTATATATGGCGTCGCTCAAAAACGTGTTTCGGAAAAACGGCAAAGCCAAGGTATAGCAACTGACCAGGCCCGACCATGTGCGGCTATACATACCGCTCGTGAGCCAAACCCCGAAGTTCGTCACAATGAAGAAGAAAAGTGATGCCGACACCGTAAGTTTAATGCCGGTAAGCAAGTTGCCCGTTCTAAGCCAGCGGCTGCTAGCTAAGGCAATCAACAGATAGCACGCCCAAATCAGTGGCATCAGGCTATAAAACCCGATTATGGCATCAGAGACAATCATGGCGGCGAGCGGCACCCAAATTGCTATCCGCTTGGGTAGTACCGCACCGCCAAAGATCGATATTGCAGTGATGGGCGCAAAGTTCGCAGGGTGAGGTAAAATCCTCATCGTCACGCCTATCAGGATCAGGCAGACCGCTATGGCTATCGGGTAATAGCTAGGCTTCATATTCATTGCAACTTCCAAGTAACGGTATCGCTATTTTTTGTAATATAGGCGCTGGCGCCAACCGTGGCTTGCTTGCCATTGACATATAACGTCCAGTACTTCGGCCCGTTACCGGCTTCTCCATTGATAGAAGTAACGAATTCACCGAATGAATAGTGCTTTGACTGAACTTTGGCGTATTTTTGGAGCAATGAAAATGCATTGACTCCGTTTTTGCCGCTATAGCTTATCCGGGTAAGCTGATGCTGGGAATTCGTAACCGTTTTGACGTGCCCGCTCTGATCTTGTTCGTAAACGCCTATGCCCGCGCCGGCTCCAATCACTACCACAAGTGCAGCGATTATAATAGTTTTTGATTTTAGAACTTGAGCTACTCGGCCCATAAATATCCTCTCTGTCCCAAGACAAAGAGGCTCGCACGGATCAACCCGCAAAATTCTTGCTCGAGACTGCCCTGATGTAGAGCTTCATGCTGTATCGGACTCCTTGCTCGGTGGCAAGATACCGTAGCGGCACTGTTCCGGATTCTCACCGGATTCCAGCAATCTTAATTGTTAATGTGTTCGTACTATAGCACATGCATTTATTGAAAATGCAACAAAGCGCTAAGCTTTCGCTTGCTTCGGCTTCTTCGTTTCTTTTCTTCCTTTGTCTTTGGACATGCTAACCCACTTATCCTAGGGGCTCCGAATATACAGATCCCCCCTTAAATATTTTACTTTGCTTCAGGTGCTGCCGGTTCGGCAGGTTTAGCGTCCGAATCGTCTGTCTTATTCTCGATATGTATGTGCTTCAAGTGATGCACTTTAGCATTATTGGTATTGATAGGTGTAAATACTGTCATGGTTATGCCTTTCGTTAAAGATTATTGCTGATTAGGCCAACGACAATCTTTACGATAGCTCCCTTCGAGATTTTAGCATTGAGGTGGTCTAGCTATCTTTAACTATACGACCCAATTTGACATTAACCTAATCTCACACTACGTCACATACATTTCTACAGCCGCCTTATTGCATAGCCGGTTCTCACGTCAATTATTAAAAATAAAACCCCGACTTTCGTCAGGGCCTTATTTTGGTTGCGGGGGCAGGACTCGAACCTGCGACCTCGTGGTTATGAGCCACGCGAGCTGCCGCTGCTCCACCCCGCGGCGAAGCCTATTAGGCTGAGCCGCCCTGAGCAAAGTCGAAGGGTGCTCTAATCCTTTTAGTTTACGTTATTTTAACAACCAGGGGTGGAAATGTCAATCAGGCCGACCTCACTCACATTAAATGTTACCGAACATAGCTACGATCATTCATAAGAACGTTACTAAAAAGCCATACTTGTTTCTTGGAGGAAAGAAGTATGGCAATGAGTAGTATAGCTCGAAATGAATATCTGACAGAAGTACGAAAACAATACCAAGGAGCCAGTAAAACCCAGAAAGGAGCACTACTGGCGGCTGCCCAAGTGGTCACTGGCCTGCATCGTAAGTCACTGATCCGTCATCTCCGCTTATCCCTTCATCGCTCTTCGCTCCGGCACCAGACATATACCCGGGGCCCGAAGGTTGTCTATGGTCTCGCCTTCCATGAGGCGCTCCTCACCTGCTGGCATGCCGAAAACGACATCTGTGCCGAACGCCTGCAGCCGTTCTTGCCTGAGCTGGTGACGAAACTGGAAGCCTGCGATGAGCTGAGAGTGACTGCAAACACCAGGCACCAGCTGGCAACGGCCAGTATATCTACTGTAGCTCGACACTTGCAGAAAGCCCAGAAACGCGCAACGTTACCCCTCGGTACTACAAAACCCGGTAGCCTCATTAAGAGCCAGGTAGCAGTTCGTCAGGGACGGTGGCAAGAAACCAATCCTGGCTGGCTCGAGAGCGATACGGTAGCTCATGGTGGTGACAGTGGTGCGGGAACATATATCTTTACCTACGACTTTGTAGATATTGCCACTGGCTGGGTAGAACTCGAAGCTACCATGGGCAAAGGCGAACGAGCTACCGTAGCAGGCTTGCAAGCGGTGACTAGGCGTTTCCCGTTTATCCTCCAAGGTATTGATTCAGACAATGGTAAAGAGTACATCAATTACCAGCTGCACCGTTACTGTGTGCAGCACCGGCTAACCTTTACTCGTTCTCGACCATACCGCAAGAATGACAACGCCCACGTGGAACAAAAAAACTGGGAAGCCATTCGCAAGATGGTGGGATACAGTCGCTTTGATACAACCGAGCAACTACAGCTCATGAACGAACTCTACCAGGAGCCCCTCCGGCTGTACCTGAATTACTTCCAGCCAACAAGAAAGCGAAGGTCTAAAACAATTGATACCATGACAGGAAAGAAAACCAAGCGATACTTTGAAGCTAAGACTCCCTACCAACGAGTCATGGAGCATGAACGCACTAGCCAAGCTACGAAAGACTTGTTAATCTCACAATACAACCAACTAAATCCAGTGAAACTACTGGCTGCAGTACGTTCCTTGCTTGATCGGCTGAACCGAACGCTACGGTAACAATTAATTGTGAGGGATTACGTCAGGCCTTTCGCTGAAAGGCCTGATGAATCCGAATTGCTTAAGATGGCTATGGTTAGTCGGACGTTGTTTGGCGGTGGAGCAGAAAATCCATCCATGCCTGGAAATTGCGTTGGTAAATCGGCTGCTTGCTGGTCGGTTTTTGCCCGGAATTTGCCCCCGATAAATTAACCGTGTTCTTCAGCGCCACACTTTTGGGAACTATCAATTCCGTTTCGCCGGGTGCGCCCAAACCAAAATTCTGCCGCGCAGTCAGTTCGAGATATTGGGTGGTGTTGTAATACTCATTCTGGAGTTTGAGGTTGTTGTTCTGGAGCTCCTGCACCTGGTTGACTTGCTGCAATGCGGAGATTTGTTTTTGCAGTTCGTAATTTGTCTGAATCGCCTTGACGCCGCTCCAGCTTATCAATAGCACGATTACCAAAAACACCAGCAACCCGGCGGCCCGTACATCGCGGAATTGCTCGAGGAACGGATAATAATTTTGGTAATTTTTGATTTTCGCAAACATTTACTGCATACATTATATAACCCCCGCACCAAATCTGATATACTCATCCCTGTTAGCCGAAGTGTTTACCAAAATGGTAAATCAATGTTTACTCGTCGGCTACGACGAGGGCCCGTAGCTCAGTGGTTAGAGCAGTCGGCTCGATTGACGATTTGGCTAAGTCTTTTACGAGATACGCCAAAATGTTAAGGGGCTGCTTACTTGGGCAACCAGTAAGTATATCCTGTCAAATTCGGGGAAACCTACGATTGCCAATCAGCGATTAGGGCAATCCCGAGCCAAGTCCTTGGATTATTCCCAGGAAAGGTGTAGAGACTGAACGGCAGGCACCCCGCACTAGAACCGGAGTGGAGCAGTTTGTTATCAGATTGCGTAACCTCAAGTTCTGGTGCGGGGTGAAGAGACAGTCCGGACCACAAACTCGAAAGAGGCAACGAAAGTTGTAGTGGCGTGCATAACCGATTGGTCGCTGGTTCAAGTCCAGCCGGGCCCACCACGAGTTTTGTTTCGATCAAATTGGCCGTCAATTTAAGTCCGACTCACCGGACTTTTAATTGGGTCTGTTGGGTAGACGGCCAATACCTGTGCCGTCTTTGTTTGCATTTGGCGCTTTAGCAGCAGTTGGGTTGTGTGAAGGTCGATGCACCGGCAGCGCGACAAAACGAATAGCCTGCATTGTGCCAGCGACACCAGATGTAATTTTCGACATCGGAATTGCGTTATCTATTCTCCCGCCCACTACTGCGCTTTCGTTTACAGGTACGACTGGCAGTTTTCGGTGCGGGCTTACAAGCATCAGAATAACAACCGTAAACTCCGCCACGAACACGTACAGCGGGTATGCAATGGCTGTGAATATTCGAAAATTTGCAACCAGCAGTATCAGCGCATCACTAATGCTAAACAGTACGTATGTAACTAGCGCCTCCTCGTGCGGCCATTGCCATGCATGTTTGATAGTTGGGATAATTCCCACAAAATCAATTGCTACCGCTGTCGCCACGGCAATTTCTGGCGATTTTAGCGTTACATATAGCGTTAAGCCCACCAACACGCCAAACAGGCAAACAACATCAAGCTTTTCGAAAGTGCGATCACCATTTCTAAATCCTAAAATAACTACGAGTGCAGATTCGATCGAGCAGCTAAGCATTAAAACCCCGGCCGGTATTTGATAATCAGACAGGGCGGCGGCCGAACCGACAGCCAAAATAATAGCCCATGTCAACCAAGTCACTAAACGTGGCCTCACCACGCCGCGGGCAATTTGAATCAGGTACGGTATTGTAGCCACGAACGAGATTAGACTACTGAGCGCAATTATTGAGGTTGTTGTTATGCTCATAGTTCTTTAGGTTGCAACTTGAAAATGTTTATATTAAGCATTGTGCCGCACAAGTATAGTTGATTTTTTGACAGCAGCTATCGGCATGCACTATTATACTTATGTTAGTAAAAAAAATTAAAAAAAGGACAAGTACTATGCCCGACGATCAACATCAACACGACGACCAACATCACGATGACCATCATCAAGACGATCATCACGCCGTCCACGATGACCATCACGCTCAAGCACACCACTTACACCACCTGCACGCGCTTGAGTTGGAAGTAAAAGCGGCGCTCGCGCTCGCAAGTGACCACTTACATCAACACCAGAGTGCGGCTGTGCATGATACGGATCATCATCTCCACGCACACCACCACGAGCTCGTAAACGCATTGCATCAGGTTCATCACCACCTTCACGAAGCTCATCAGTTGCTCGTTCGCGAGACGAGCCACCACCACGAGCACGAACATCACGAACTGAGTCCGCAACAGGCTTAAGACAACAAGCGACTATGACAGTCGCTCTTTTAATATTTAATCAATCCAATTTTAAATATTAAAAACCGGGATTTAGAATGTTCAAGTTTAAAAACCTGGCCCCCGATATTTATAGGCAGCGGCTGGTGATTGAAGGCTACCCTGGATTCGTCATTACAGACGATCATATAAAGGATTACTTATCCAAACTATCCGATGTGTTGGCGATGAAAGCGTTAATCCAGCCGGTCACCAGCCGTAGTGATAAATATGGTTGGGCGGGCTGGATCCATTGGGAAACCTCTGGGGCGCATTTCTATGCGTGGGATAAACCACGACACTTTTTCAGTGTCGACATTTACACCTGCAAAAAGTTTAATCCCCGGGACGCGGTAGTGTTTACCGAACAGTACTTCAAAACCTCAAAAATGGTGCACAGAAGTTTTTAGCTTGCATGCATTATCACTAATCGCCCTGCATTACATAGGGGTAAAAGCAACCCCATATATAAAGATCGATGCGTTGGTTTAAACCCGGCCATCCCCACCATGACAATCTGATTTACTGAATTCTTCGGATTTGCTATGTTATATAGATTATGGCGTTTGAGCGATGTGAACAGCCGGCCGACCTGGCGTTAGCAATCAACCTTCCGATCGAAGACAGGGGATTCAGCCATTTACAGGCTCTTACTGGTCAGCTCGGCTATTGGGCAAGCGGAGCGAGTTATGACGTTGGGATTGCCGCAAACTCTTATGGCGAAATTGGGGGCCACGACGAATTGTTTACCAAGATTATTGAAAATGCGCTAAGGACCCCGACTCAAGCTTTTCTGGGTTATGAGACCGAGGGAACCGTTATAACACAGACTGAGATTGATTTCTTTTACAAGCGACGGCTGGGAATCTTGGCCGCATCGATATTATCGCGGCGTCTTTTCAAGGCAGGCAGGGATACGGCAGCCCCAGCCGAAAATATCGGAACTCCGACAGTTTCGATTATGTTCGACGGCTGGTTGGATGACGGTGATTTAAACCCGCCCGATCCAGCCCTGCATGTCCTGCCCGTCGATATCGACCGTCTTCTGCCGTCCGCCGATGGTGATGCTGCTGACGAATGGTTCCGATCGTCAGGTTTGTATGTACGTCGCGTTGCACCATCACAGCCGTCGGACGCAATACGCATGTTCCTAATGGAAATCGAATGTCCGATTCAAGACTTCGAAGCGCGGCAAACAGTGTATCCATATATTCCAAGTTGATTCATTACTGCTCAAATGTAGTTACGCTCTACCTAAAATAGTGTCACCAACCTATCGGGCAATCGCTACAAAGCACACCATAGGTGAATCAAACTCGCCGCCTCTATAACATCGTTCCCTGCCCATGGTGTGCCACCGCCTGACGTGTTTATCGATCGCGTTTTCAAACTTGGCCCTTTTGCCGTATAGATATTGGAGGTGACATTGTGTAGACTCCGAGTTTCGAACCAAAAATTCCTGGTGAAACTCACCGACTCGAAATGCCAAGCTGCCTAACTCAATTTCGTACTCTCGTTCGGTATCGGGTGGCTCCTCTTCCGTCAATGCCTGCCACAAGATCATTTCCGATAATCCATTGGTAATGCCAGGCAATCGTTCGCCAAGATCACGCAGCTGCAGCCTATTACTTTCAAGCCCCTGTTCGAACCAAGGTATAGCCAGCGCGTCTATGCGGCACGCTTGGCTATAAACAAAATGACAATTTGGAACCATCCCCTGAACCATAGGATTATTATAAAATATTTAGCATCATTTCATCACGATTACATAACCGCTAGGCCCGCGATGA
Organism: uncultured Candidatus Saccharibacteria bacterium; assembly: GCA_963742655.1. Classification (GTDB taxonomy): domain Bacteria; phylum Patescibacteriota; class Saccharimonadia; order Saccharimonadales; family UBA4665; genus JAICLK01. The sequence goes on along the minus strand of CAVUMM010000005.1, from coordinate 417,271 downwards.
ATGGAGACCGCTTCTTCGGCCAGCCTAAGTGGCGCGCTATTTTAATTCGCGTCGCGTCGCAGGAACAAAATCCAGCCGACAATCCAACCCACGACCAAGTACAGACCAAAAACAAGCGCGCCTTTTAACGGCGACAATACGCCTGCTGCCGCAGTCTCGGGATGCTTTGCAACCGCTCCGGCTATAACTGGCGGCTGTATAACCTGCGATAACGCCATGAATGGCATGTATACGCTGTGGTTTTTGAGTACCAAACTCAGCAAACCTTCGGCCGAATTGGGTACCACCAGTAGCACGACCAACGCGGCCACTTGGTTGCGCAGAACCGTTGCCAGCAGCAGCGCCGCCATCGCCCAGCCTTCGCAGAAAAAGAGCGACTTGCCGTAGTAGGTGAGCAGTGAAATGTCCTGATGCTGTAAGCTTTGTCCGGCCAAATGAAACCCGTAAATTATACTGCCGAATCCAATTGCATCGCCTACCAAAACGTACAGTGCGATAAATATAAAAATCGTGGTGATTTTTGACAGCAGCACCGTACTACGACTCTTGCTCGCGGTAATCGTGTACATGATCGTGTTGTAGCGGAATTCGTGCGTCATGAGCAGCAGCGCCACGATTGCTCCAAATATCGACAGTAGGTTGCTATGCGTTGAAATTGAACCGGCAAGCGCTAGCTTGTCATACTGACCCGAAATAGCTGCTGCGGCGCCTTTGTAACCTTCGCCGTACAGCGCAATGAAAATCAAGAATGCATACGCGACCAGCACCCAGCCGTACGTCGAACGGACGGTTAACAGTTTGCGCATCTCCGACTTTAATGCCGCTATCATCACTTGCCGCCCTTTTTGCCGCCGGCGCTTTGGTTGGCCGTGTATTCGGCCGCTCCTTCGGTAAGCTCCAAAAAGACATCCTCCAACGAGGCGGAACGATTTGTCAGTTCGAGCAGTTCGATACCGGCATCGAAGGCGAACTTGCCGATTTCGTCCACTTTTGCGCCAGTGATTTTCAGACCGTTGTCGAGCTTTTCAAACGACAGTTTCTTTTCACTCAGCAATTTCTGCAGTTTTGCCAGCTGTGGTGAACGCACAAACACACTGGCATGACCTTTGCCTTTGGCAAGATCTTGTATGGACGTATTCGCTATCATTTTCCCCTTACCGATGACGATGACATTGTCGGCCATCTGCGACATTTCGCTCAATAAGTGGCTGGATATAAAAACGGCATTGCCGTTGTCGGCGTAGCTTTTGATAAATTCCCGCAGCCACACGATGCCTTCCGGGTCAAGCCCGTTGGCCGGTTCATCAAGCAGTAAATACTTTGGCTCGCCCAGAATCGCCGCCGCGATGCCAAGGCGTTGGCTCATGCCGAGCGAAAACTTTCCCGGCCGCCGGCTGGCTTCGCTTTTCAAGCCGACAATATCAAGTACTTCGTCCACGCGCGCATCAGGAATCTGCCCGGCCGCCGCCAATACTTCCAGATGATTCCGCGCCGTGCGGGTCGGATGAAACGCTTTGGCTTCCAGCAAGATACCGGCAATCTTCGATGGCTGGTTGTATTCATATAATGACTTTCCGTCGTAGTTCGTTGTGCCCTGTCCGTTGTCTAGCCCAAGCATGAGCCGCATGGTGGTTGATTTGCCGGCGCCGTTCGGGCCAAGAAAACCCGTGACTTTGCCCGTTTCGATATTGAACGAAAGATCATCCACCGCTACCTTGCTATGATAGCGTTTTCCCAAATGCTCGGCTTTAATCATCAAACCTAGTATATCAAAGCTTTTGCAGACCGGTTTGGCCCACCAGCTGCGAAGGTAAACCGAACGATCTGGCCAAGAAGTTTGCGGCTTGGTCAAATGATAATGTCTGCGGCAACGAAGTCGTATTATTCTGCCAACGGTCAACGTCATCACGCCACGCCCGGATGTACGACGTGAAATCGTTTGGAGTGAATACGTCCAGTTCGGTTTCGGAAGCTTTTAGGGCCGTAAGCGCTTGCGGCACGCGGTTATCGCCAGTACTCAGGCTGCCGGATAGCCGCCGAACGATATCAGCGACAAACCGTTTGCGCCGCCAGATTGTAAATCGCCAAAAATCTTCGCCGGCTTCATGCAGTGAGCTGCCCGCAGCCAAAAGATAATATATGCTTTCGCAGAGTACGTCGCCAAACTCTTCGCCAGCGGCTCGCTCCGGCCAAAACGGATCATACGGCAATTGTCTGACATTTCCCATAAGCACTGCTTGGCGCGTCTTGACCGAATCGTGCATAAAAATCGTATCTTCGCAATATATGTCCGGAAAGAAAGAATTTACGGAGACGGGGTTGACGGCCAATGAACTGCCGGAAATAAATACGGCTTGCTGGCCGCCGGCCAACCGATTCGCGTGACACACTACAGAATTGTCGGGATAAGTTTTCGGCTGGAATCCGGCAACGGCAAAGTGTTCGAGATGCGCACTGGCCTGGTAAAGCTGACCAGCTGACAGCCCGTGAATATCATCATCAAGAAAGAATATTTTTTGGCCCGACAACAAGCCAAGCAACAGGCCAATGTTGCGCTTGGCGCTCAGATTGCTTTTGTGTCCCAGGGTCGAAGGATGTTGTGCCGTAGCAAAACCGGCCGTCAGAGGCAACCGATAACGGTCGGGCAAGTTCATAATAAGTCCGTGCACGCCAGCCCGAACACAGTCCGCGGCTACGACATTTGGATCCAGATCGTGGCTAGTGAGCACTGCCAAGTTTGCGCCCGTTTGCTTGGCCAGACGGATGGCTTGCTTATGGTGATAGGGCGGCCGGGCACTTGAGAGCACAATTGTTTGCATAGGCTGATCGGCCACCGATCGCTTCGTCGCCAAAAATGTGTGTAAGGGCTGGATTTGGTGCACTGATTTGGTAGTCAGGAGCTGCCCGACTTTGTCCATGATTGTTTCGGTAACGCGTTCGACCTGGCCGGGATAGGCTCGGAAGTCATAGCAAACACCCGGTAACTCAACGAATCCTACTGGAGCATATTTGATTCTGCGAGCCAGCGCGTTCACTTTCTCCGGCGGATAATACGAACTATCGGCGGTAGCCATTAACACCGTTGGCGTCGTGTAATGACGAGCACGCAAAAACTCCTCCGTCTTATCGAAACGCAGCCGCTGGTATTCTTCAATTTCTGCAACCACTACGTCTCGATTAATTGACGGCATGCGATATCGTTGCAGTACGTCCGTGGGAATATAAAATGTCGAGGCGCTGCCATTGTGTGGATTGCGCAAATCCTCGTAACGCACACAGGACATCACACTTGGCCCCTTTTTATGTAGCTCAATCAGTCCGTCCATCATTGGGCTAGTGCCCAACTCCGCTTCAGGCCTTTTCTGCCAATCTCCGGCCGAACGATATGCCTCCTTCTTGTAATCCAAGAATGAAGGCGTAATGCTTACAACTCCCGTAACCGGCTTGCCGAGTAACTCCAGCATGAAGGCGGCGCGCATTGCCTCGTACGCACCGAAGCTGAATCCAAGCAGAATTGTCTTGCTGGGCTGAAACTCGTCGATGGTTGACTGAATCAAATTGAAGTAATCTTGCGGATGCCAATCGCAATAGTAAATTGGGCCGCGTTCGTCTTTGCCGACTTGCCGGACTCCGGGGAGGCGAAACATATCCAGCACCCGAACGTCGACGCCGAGTTCAGGCAGGCACTTCAGCCAACTGTCATACGAAGGAAAGTCTGCCGGATCAAAACTACCGGGGAGTCCGATTACGAGCGGCCTGGATTTTGTGATGGCCTGTTTTGTCATATGTCAGAAGTTTGTCCAAGTATTCTGGAGCAATTGTAGCAGGTCATTTGCGAGATTTGCACGCATGAATGATGGCGACTAAGCGTACGATCCTTTTTAAGCAGCCATCAGGCGCGTCGCCACTCTACCCACTTCGGCCATCATTGCCTCATATTCCATGTAGTCATGCTGCACATCTTCCATCAACACAAATTCTCCAGCTGCTTCTGGCGAAAGTTGCCCGTGAATAGCTCTCGTAGTTTCCACGTCCGTTACCTCACTAAGCCCGCCAGCCATGATATGCTTTCGGGCATTGATGAGACTAAGCGGTGCCCATGTACTTAATCCTCTGCAAGGTACCGGCATAGTGATTCCGGGTAAAACATTTTCAAGAGGCATGGTGTGCGAAGCGGGCACTGCTCTTGGTATCAAACATGTAGCTTCCCTGATGGTAGGAACAATCGTTAAATCTCGCCTCGTTTCTAATTGAAGGGCGCCCATATCAATCCGGCCCTTATTTCGATATTGCTTCGCCATCCAGGCAATATCGCGCAGCTCATCGTATGACTGTCCGATCAAATGGTATAAGTTGGTAGGCATATTCGCGACAATAGTACCGATCTCGTTAATGCCAAGTGCAGCGTCAACCACACCGCAATTTAAGGCGGCATTTGCACCATAACTGTTCCCATATACTTTTACCGGTTTGCTTTGATCGGTCCGGGCGGCGACAGCCCCAAAGAATAATCGTATATAATCGCCCATTGTCCAATCGCAATAATAAATAGGCCCGCTTTCTGTCTCGTGCAGTAACTTGACTCCGTCAAGACGATACATGCCAAGTATGGCAACCGGCTCATTCAGGACATCTTCCAGGTCTGCAGCCATGTAAAGTGTTGCATTATCCTTTTCGCTAACCAACCGGCCTGGCAATAAGAACGTATTTGCCCTTGGATCATTCGCAACGAATATATCCGGACTCTTTCTCATAAAACAGTAATAGCATGTAGTCGTAAATAGCGCAATATCCTACTCCCGAATTAACGGTCGGGCTCCTAAACATATAGGACACTAGTGTCAAGTGTAGCATTCTCGTAGCCAGGAATACCTTGCAGGTATGCCACGGGCGTCAGCATGCGGAGCATGCTGTGCGGCCGGTAAAAGTTGTAATCCAGACAATCCTTAACAAGGAAGGTTTGCAGCTCGGCTTTCTGGTGCGAGTTGGTAGTCAATCTCTTGTACCGGTCTTTGTCGACGCCGTGGGAGCGCTCAATCCGTCCATTGAGATGGGGACTGCGGGATGGTATCCGACCATGCTGGATGCCATGCGCTTCGAGCCAGCGCGTCACCGGCGAGACGGTCGTTGTTTTGGCCCGCGACAGTTGGTCGTAGACAAACTCCATACCATTGTCAGTCTGGATGCTCCGAAACGAGAACGCCGGAGCGAAAAAGCGGACGGCATGCTCCAGGAAGTCTACTGTGTAGGCGGGGTTAACGCCCGGGTATAGCCGCTTGTACTTAATCCGAGTGGCACAGTCGACAATGTCGTACTGGTAGGCGGCACGCTTCCAATGTTTGACGTCCAGCTGACCTTTTTCGCCGGGTGCATATGCGTAGTCGCTCAGGCGGCGTTGGACACGCCGCTTGCGCGGCTTGGGCTCGGTGACACCAGCTCTGCGCAGGACATTACCGACACCATGGCGGGACACTGTTACGCTGTAGTCTCGTGCAAGGACAACCGCTAGCTTGGCCTCGCCGTAGCCTAAACCAAGCCGGAGTTGCAGGATGAGGCTTGTCGTTGTCTCGTCCATGTCCTGCGCGTGACTGTGGGGCGTCCGAGGCCGATCGTAGAGGCTGGTGAGCTTTTTGCCGTCCTCCAGCCACCGTTTGTGCCAGTAGTAGTATTCACTTCTTGCAATACCGTAATGCTTACAGGCTGCAGACACGCTGCCGAGTTCCTCGGCAGCTCGAAACCAGGCTAAACGGATACGGGCTCCGTATACCTGGAGCTGTTTTCCAGTCATATGTCGTGTTCTCACTTTCACTCCTTTCTAGTTTAGTGAAAGTGTCCAAGATGTATGGGAGCCGGATACTACTCTAGATTTGCTGCTCGACAGTACTGATTCAATAATTGTGCTATACTCTTGCTAAAATAGTAGTTCTATATTATAGATAAAGTTTCGCTATTATGACTCAACCTGCTGAAGTTTTGGATCTCAATTTGCACGGCTTTGCTGTTAGGGTTGTTGAGCCGCTACAGCCTGCCGAGATGTTGGGCGCCGCCGTTGTGCTGGGCGGGTTTTCGGATGGACGCAAGCACCCATTTGCGACTTATTTGTCCAGTTTGCTCGCGGCAAACAATATACTTGCAATAAGTTTTGACCCGATCGGGCTTTGGGACAGTATTGCCCCGGGCGAACAGGAAAAGCCAGAGCTTTACACGCAGGAATTTTACCAGGAACAGATTGGCATGGTCGTTGCCGGCGCGCGCGAGATTATGGACATTATGAATTTTTCCGGGAAACTTGCTCTCGGCGGATATTGCTATGGCGGCTACTCTGCGCTCCACAATGCTGCGCGCAATTCCGATGTCGATTTAGTATTCGCCGTGTCGCCAACGCGCGATTCTATTTGGTCCGGGCCCTATCTGGAAGAATTGGACACGAAATGGCGGGTCGCAGACGACCAAATGCGAAGATTCACATTTCATGACCGCACCGGACGTCCGCGGCTTGGCCTGCGTTTTTTGGGGCAGTTCTTGCCGGACCTGGTTTGGCCAAAGATTATGCGTGATGTACCTTATTCACTGGTAGAGAACGAGAGAAACTTTGACTTACGCGATATATTACCGGACATTCACCAACCAGTTCTATTTATTGCACCCACAAAAGACGACTTGATAAGTTCCGAGTCGGTGGATGAGAGCTTCGACGCGTGCGGTTCTCAAGATAGAGAACTGTCACACTTACCGCTAAATCATGACCTCTTTGATAATAAGCGGCGGACCAGATTAGCTAATATGAGGGTTTTGGATTTCCTGCTTTCGCATATGCGCCAGGGTCAAGACAGGTTGGCGGCGGCATAGACTAGTGGTTTACACTCCAGCCTGGCGGAGCATGTCGAGCAGATCTTGCGCGTTTCGTGCACGCATCAGCAGCTCGCGGAGTTCTTTGGCGCCGTCGAAACCGTTGATGTAGATTTTGCAGAATTTGTTGAGGGTATGTACCGGGCGTGTGTATTCACCCCATGTCTCTGCAAAAAGTTTAACATGTTTAGTGTACAGGTCGATTTTTTGCCGTTTGGAAATGTCTGGCCACGGGCTCTGCTCTGCGAATACGAATGGATCGTGGAATATGCCGCGGCCGAACATGATACCGTCGAGCTTGTGTTGCTCCGCGAGCTGCAATCCTTGTTCGCGGGTTTCGACATCGCCATTGCCGACGATGAGTGTGCCCGGGGCAAGGGAATCGCGTATTTCGCGGATGTGCCCGATTGCGTTCCAATCAGCCGGAACTTTGCTCATTTCTTTTTTGGTCCGGCCGTGAATGGTTAGCATGTTAAGTTTTAGCTGCAATAAAAACTCGTGCCATGAAAAATCAATTGCATTAAAACCGATACGCGTTTTAACGCTGACCGGCAGTTTACCGCCAGAGCCTTCCTGTGCGGCTTTTATGATATCCACTGCCAGCTCGCGGTTATTCATGAGCGCGCTGCAGCAGCCGCTTTTCACCACATCCTTCACCGGACAGCCCATATTCAGATCGATACCGGCAAAGTTCACGCCATCCGCCAAACCGAACTCCCTTGCAAAGGTTCCGTCAGCCAATTGTCGGGCAGTTTGATAAAAATTTTCCGGATTCTTCCCCCAGATCTGGGCGATCAGAGGCATTTCTGCCGGAGTGAATTGGAGCTTCTTGAGCAGCCGCGGACGCCCCGGACTCTGCAGCCCATCCACATTCACGAATTCGGTAAAAAACAAATCCGGCCTGGCACAATCGGCAACAACCCGCCGGAACACCGAATCCGTCACATCATCCATCGGCGCCAACACGAAAAAAGGCTTGGGTAGATCCACTAAGTTATTCACTACTTACAATACTAATCCGTAGTTATTGTATATTGCGAGCATAAACTTCGCGGCTTCAATTTGCCTGCCGCTATTCATCAATTCTTCAAAACGGGCCTTAGGTGTACCCGCAATTAGTTGCCGGTACAATTGATGTCCACTATCGATATGAGATCTGACACTTTCCGGGGACGTAGGAACACCTAATCCGTCAAGTCCGTCTAATGGTAGCGGATAGCCGTGTAGTCCGTCAGCGGCAATATCAAATAACGCTTGATCGGGTAAATGCACCGTTTCCATTAAATATATTTTTACATGATGTGTTGTTCTTTGCAATTTCCAGATTTAAAACAGGCTGCTTTGGGCGCGTTTTTGGCGGTGTTTGTTGGCACGGCGTTCGAGCGTTGCCATGTTTGGATCGATGTTGCGGGGGAGTAAAGCTGTAGGAATTTCGTCGACGAAGCGTGAGAGTTTGTTGGGTTCGCCTGCGCGATTTTTGGTGTGTAGGATTTCTAAATTTTCTTTGGCACGTGTGACGGCTACATAGAAAAGCCTGCGCTCTTCATCGATATCGCCCTCGCCGTCTTTTGTATACTTTGGCAGAATGTCTTCCTGTGTCGCAATCAGATACACATTGGCGAACTCCAAACCTTTTGCCGCATGAATGGTTAGTAATGTCACGGCGTTAACGGTCGGGTCGTAAAATTCGCTTTCACTAATATTGTCGATATGATCGAGGCAAGCTTGCAGGCCGGTTTCGCAGGCGCCGAACTGCACCAGCGAGCCTAAGAATTGCTGCAGATCTTGGCGACGATCATCCTGGCCGAAGGCAAGGGTTTCTGCAACGCCTGTCCCCAAGTCGCGAACTAATGAGTCTTTTAATTTATTATGCTTAACAAGTAAAGTTTCTAATTGAGGCGGGGAAGGGCGATGCAATATCGAATGCTTTACAAGTTCAGCTTTGTTCACTTCGCTAGGCAAGTGCACGCAGCGCATAAAAGCTATTACGGCCTGGATTTCCGGCTTCTCATACGGCGAGCCCTCGCCCGCAATTTGATACGGCGTACCGGCTTCGGCAAACGTCCGCTGCAACACTTTGGCGGCACGATGCGTACGGTAAAGTACGGCATAGTCTCGCGGCTCGCGAACATCTTGTCCGCCGCTAGCTTTCAGCATGTCGCTGCCGCCGATTCCCTGTTCGATTTCGCCCAAAACGTACGCAGCCTCGCTATACTCGTTAAGCGTTTGCACCGCTCTTACGTTTCCGGTTTTCGTATGATATCCCTCAAGCTGCGGCGAGTTTGGAAACACTGCGTTGGCCAATACGATGATTTGCGGGCTTGAACGATAGTTTACGGTCAGGTCGATTTCTAGTGTATTCGAAAAATCTTCGCGGAATCGGTCAAACATTCCGACCCCCGCTCCGCGGAAGGCATAAATCGACTGGTTAGGGTCGCCGATCGCGAACAAGTTATTGCCCGCTCCAAGCAGCTTGATTATTTCGTACTGCAACTCGCTCGTATCTTGAAACTCATCGACGAGGACATATTTGTAATTTGGGCGTTTAATATCATCAGATTTCAGCCGCACATAACTTTTCACGAGCAAATCATCGAAATCGTGGAAGCCCTGGGACATCAAAACGCTTTCGTAAGATCGAAGAAGGCGATGTGCCGGTTCATCAATTGATGATCCCAGAGAAGTTTTGGCCCGCGAAATGAGCAGGCTTAACTCACGAGCACTCGCGCTTTTTAGTGTGCTTGATTTGGACAGTTTCCGAATAATCTCCATCCGTTGGCGTTCGTCTATAAGCTGCGCATCTGGCTTATGCTGCTTCAGAAGGTCGGCGCCGAGCGCATGAAAAGTCGTAATTTTCGGCAGCCCTGTCCGCATGCCCAGCAATGCTACAACCCGCTCCCGCATTTCGCGAGCTGCTTTGTTTGTAAATGTCAGTGCTACGATTTCGTCCGGTTTCACCTGGCCGCCCTCAATCAGCCACGCAATACGCGCCGTCAGGGTCTTGGTCTTGCCAGTTCCCGGCCCGGCCACAATTAGAATCGACCCATCGCACGCTTCCACTGCCCGTCGTTGTGCGTCGTTTAAATCATCCAGCAAACCCATATATCAAATATAGCAACTTGCGGACCGATTATATGCAGACGCACTTACGCCGGACCTGCTATATTACATGTATGTTACAGGGTGCTGCGTTTCGTATATTGGCCTGCTTTTACGATAACAACGAGCTAAATTTCGTGGAACTTTGCAATAACGCCGGCTACCCCACCGACTTGGGCGGTTACTACATCCGGCAATTGGTCAGGGGCGGTTATCTCGAAAAAATAGATCGCGGACAATACAGAATCCTGCCCGAGGGCAAGCGGCAGCTGGCGTTTCATTATGGGAAAAAACTCTTTGCCGACCGTCCTCGATTGGCCGTATTGCTTGTGGCACAGCAAGATCAAGCTTTTGTCGTACTGCGAAGGAAGGTTCAGCCATTTATCGGCAAAGCTGAGTGGCCGGCCGGCATGGTGAACGCGGGCGAAACTTTGCAGGCAGCCGCCAAGCGCATTGCCGAGAGCCGGTTGGGCGTTGATGTCGACCCAAATCAAGTTGGATTTTTTCGACGCATCGATATGTATCATGATGCCGTTTTTGACGACAAGCTCTTTGCGGTGCACGCCTGCACCATTGCGGATAACCTCGCGATCAATGCCTCATCAAAGTCCGGAGATAACATACTGTGCCGGAAAGCGGATCTTTTCAACCTGCCGAATGCCAGCAAAGCACTCACCAATATCTTTAATTTTTCCCAAGACCCTGGCAGCGGATTCGAAGAACGCACTTACAACCTCGGCCAAGAAGATCTTGATTTAGCAGCCTGACTGCTCAGCGTTTCCACATTTACAGCGAAGGAATTGGATGAGCACTAATTTTGGCTGCAGCCACCCGGCAGCCATATGCAACCGCTTCTTCAAGCGTGAACTGGCGCAATAACGCAGCCATTACGCCAGCATTAAAGCTATCGCCCGCACCTGTTGCGTTCACTACATTATCAACCTTTTCGGCTTCGGCATGTTGCACTGAGTCGTTCGACAAAAAGAACGCACCATTCTTGCCATCTTTGACTACCGTCGTAAGTTGTGGCGCTTGTTCGTGAAGCAAATGCAAGCCATCATCAATATTCGCCACGTGCCAAAGATTACAAAATTCATCGTTGCTTGGAAAATAATATGTCGACCCAGCAACCAGCTTTTTAACAGCGTCGATTATTTCGTCGTCCACATCTCCAGGAATCCTGCCATGATCGACTACGAGGCCAACCGAATGTTGATTCGTTAATCGAGCAATATCATCAAACGCTTCCACGAAAGATTTGAGCTTAAAGCAGCCGCCAAGATACAGCATTCTTGCGTCGTCCAGCAGCTCATCAAGTTTTGGCAGTACAAACTCCGGGCTAAGCGCCGCATTGGCCGTACCCGCAATTCCCATTATGTGTGCGCCATTTGGATTTGTTGCATTGAAGCCTATCATCGTACGAACATCAGGGCGTCTAATGAGTTCAGGCTGGATACCATCGGCTACCATGAGCTTTTGCACTACTTCGCCAATATTATCCTCTCCAACCATACCGATGAAAGCCGTACTAAGCCCAAGATTTCCCAACATCCTACAAAAATTGACGGCCGAACCGCCGGGAACTTCTTCGTAATCTTCTCCGGCAATTTCTATTTCCGCCGGAAAGCCAGAGTCGGGGAAAGGCATTCCGAAAACGTTGATATCAAAATAGCATGTTCCCAGTGAAATAACGTCGATACTTTCTTTCGCCACGGCGCAAGTGTATCATGCCGGTTTTGATCCCACAAACAACCCTACAGCAATGACGTCTGGTTGAGCGTTTCGGCGCGCTCGGCGGCATCTTTGAAAATTTTGATGGTGCCGAAGACGCCGTCGTAACCCGGCTCTTTGTATACTTTGCCCGTTCGGATTCGCTCGACTGCTAGAGCGACTTGCGGGGAGTACGACTGGATTTGTTCGATGGGCAGCTTGCGCAGAATGCCGAATTCGTCGCCAAGACCGGCGATGATATTGCCATACTCGGCGATGACCGATTTGCCGCTTGTAGATTTCGTGCCGTGCAGCTCGGCCAATACTTCATCGAGCGGCACGATATATTCCACGCTCTTCTTATGCTTACCTATCGGGTACGACCCGCTCGATTTGGGTTGGGGAGGTTTGTCGGCCAGCTCGTCGACGCGGTAATCGACGCCCACAACCAAAGGCTTACCGCATTTTGGACAGATGCCGTCATGCGCCCGTGTTTCTTCCGGCGAAAACTTCACGTTACATGCGCGGTGGCCGTCGTAATGATACTTGCCTTCTTCGGGGAAAAATTCTATGGTACCGGCCAGCCGCTTATCGTTAGTTTTGAACGCACCACCAAAGATGTCTGCAAATGTAGGTTCGCTGTTAACTACAGTGGCTTCCCGCCCGAGCTTTTGCGGCGAGTGCGCGTCGGAATTGCTTGTGATAGTGATGCTGTCGAGCTGCTTTAGCCGCCAGTTCATCGCCGGATCGCTACTCAAACCAGTTTCGATGGTATGGATTTCCGGTGCCAGTTCATCATAAGCCTCTTTAATCGAATCAAATCCGGACTTACTGCCGAACATGCCGAACCACGGCGTCCAGATGTGGGCCGGGATGTAGAGCGCATCCGGGTCGGTTTCGAGCGTCAGCTTCAACAAATCCTTGCTGTCATATCCTAAAATCGGCCGGCCGTCGGATTTGAGATTACCGATTCGTTCGAGTTTGGAATTCAGCCGGCTCACTGCCTCGAAACTTGGCATGATAATCAGCTGATGAAGTTTGCGAACGCGCTCGTTCTTTTTGTATATCGTGGCGATTTCCACGCTTGGGACGAACCGGATCAGATTGTCGCGCACACTCGCCGGCAATGTTTTATCAATTTCGTCTGCAAGTTCTTTTTTGAGCTGAAAAAATCCACCGTCAACCGGTATCAACTTTTCGCGAAATTCCGCGAACCATTCCGGATGAGTAAAATCCCCGGTGCCAATAACATTAATCCCTTTTTGTTTCCCCCAAAAGTACAGCCCCTCAATCGTACAATTCCGGCTGGTAGCCCGCGAATAATGCGAATGCACATGCACATCAACGATCAATTCCATGCATTTCAGTGTAACGTACTAGCCTATGAGTTTGGATTCTAATTCGCCGAGCCGCTTTTTCGCTTCGGTTTGCAAACTGGGAGAAAATTTGAGGAGCTTTCGGGTAGTTTTGAGCTGATCTTGTGTCGCCCACGGACGCTTACCTTGGAAAAACAGGATTCCATCGTCCGGAACATTTCTAGGCAATAAGTGTATATGGGCGGTTTTGATTTTGTTTCCCCATACCGCGTAGCCGATTTTGCGTTTCGGTTTTAATATCCGACCCATATGTTCCGCCGTGATATTAGCGAGCGCCATCATCTGAAGCTGTCTTAGCGGAGGTAATTCCTGATACGGCGTGGTTTCGCGCGAAATTATAAGGACATGGTTATCCATTACAGGGTTCGCATCGGGGAGAACCATAAACCCGTTTTTTTCATCGACATGCAGCGCGTAATTTTCTTCAGGTTTCTCCCACGCAGCCTGAAACGGATCGGATTGTTTACCAGAATCAGCCATCAAAGATTACGATACTTACAACCAAGCTGATTGTAAAGTTATTCCCAGCGGAAGACCCTGAAAGCGATGGCGTAAATGATAATCGTCCAAACAGCCATTACAGCCAGTTGCGGGCCAAGATCGATTAATCCTTTGCCTTCGGTCACTATAAGGCGCGCGCCGTCAATTACCGGTGTTAGCGGAATGTACGCAGTTACACCCTGCAGCCATTCGGGCATGAGGTAACGCGGGAAAAACACGCCGGTCAGGAACATCATAGGGAAAACGATGATATTACCGAGCGGCGCGACCTGGCGTTCGTTCTTGGCCCACCCCCCAAGAGCAAGGCCGATGCCAAGGATCATGATGATTCCGAATGCCAAGAATATCGCTAATGTGAGGTAATTGCCGATGACGGTAAGCTTAAACACCAATATTGCGACAATAAACATCACAGCGATTGAAAGCAGCCCGGTCACCGCATTGCTCATCATTGTCGACATGAAATATTGCCAGACTCGAATGGGCGTCGTGTGCAAACGGCGTAGAATCCCCATTTTCTTCAGCTCCGGAAAGTAATTCATCGGGCCGAAAATGCCGGCACCCAGAATTGCGAATCCGAGCAGCCCGGTAAACGTATAATCGAACGCGTTCAGGCTGTGTTCGTTATTCTGCTTGCTCGTTACGGTAAACGGCGTCACGGAAGTAGTTAGCCTGGCGTTGACCTTTTGGAATTGCGCTTGCAACACCGATACAAGCGTTTGCGCCGCCTGTTCATTATTCTGCGTGTAATGAACTACAGCCTGGCCGGACGGCATGCCGTTTTTGACTTCACCGAAATCCTGGGGGAGTTCGATGGTCGCGTCGATTTCGCCGCGGCTCATTTTTTCGTTCGCGGTACCGAAATCAGTAATATGATCGTCTACCTTGATAATTTTGCTGTTATTCAGCTGCGTAACGAACTGATGGGCATATTGCGATTTGGAATCGTTTATCACTGCGACCTTCAAAGATACTCCGCTATGATGGCTGATCGCACCGAAAACGAACAGGAATATCAGCGGGAACAGGAACGTAAAAAACAATGCCAGCCGATCGCGGAACAGCCGCCGCATACTGATTACATAAAACACCCATATCGTGAAAAACTTTTTCTGCCAGGGCTGCATTGGTTTTTTGGGCTTGGTGTGTTCGCTTTCGCCGCGCTGTTTTCCGATAAGTTTCCAGCCGACACGGAGCGCCACAAGAATAATAAGTATATATAGAAAAATACGCCCGCTCATGCCCGTAGTTCCTTTCCAGTCAGGTCAATAAAGACATCTTCCAAATCCGCTTGTTCGACGTGCTGCTTTTTCTTGAAGCCTTTGGCGAGCAGTTGCTTGATTAGGTTTTTCGGCGTATCTAGCGCGATGATTTTGCCCTGGTCCATGACGGCCACGCGGTCGCACAGGATTTCGGCCTCGTCCATGTAATGCGTTGTAAGTATTACACTTATTCCGCGTTTGCGGACATCCTCTACAAGTTCCCATAGGTTGCGCCGCGCCTGCGGGTCAAGGCCGGTCGTTGGCTCGTCAAGGAAAAATACTTTGGGATTATGAACCAGCGCGGCGGCGATGCTGAACCGCTGCTTTTGGCCGCCGGATAACTGTTCGATATAACTATCCGCTTCTTTGCCCAAGTTGACTTCGTCGAGGAACTTTTTCGGGTGGACACGTTCGCCATAAGCCGCTGCGAACATTTGAAGTAGTTCAGAAAGCTTAGTTTTGTCCTGAAACCCCGGAGTTTGCGGCTGCACGCCTATCATACTGCGGATCTTATAGGGATACTTCGCGACATCCACACCATTGATAGTTGCGGTGCCGCCGTCGATTTCGCGCAGCGTTTCAATCATTTCCAGCGTGGTGGTTTTGCCTGCGCCATTAGGGCCCAGAATCCCGAATATCTCGCCTTTTTCCACCGAGAAGCTTATACCGCGTACGGCTTTTTTGTCACCATAAGACTTCTGAAGGTCTTTAACCTCAAGTATCATTTGAGCCATATATTCCAATATACCAATCTTTTAGACCGTAACCAAAACACCCGGTCTGACCGGGTGTTTTGTATTTTGATGCTGTATTACTAAATACTACTTGCGCTTGACTGTGAGGAAACCGTTACGCGGGTTTTCATTGACAACAAAGCCTGCCGGTAAGTCGCAACCCTCTGGGCGCTGATCTTTGCTGAAGTAGTAAATTGTTTGTTGTTTGCCGCCGCGAAGCGTAACCTCTTTTGAGTTCAGGTAGTACGTAACACCTTTTGAGTTAGTGTGCTGGTATGCCATTGCTTTTGGTTCCCCTCTCTTAAGATTAGTAATGGTACCCCTAACATACTCTGTCGGTAAATTGTTTGTCAACCCAAGACGCACATTTTTATTAAGTCGCAACCAAGTATTACCCCTGTGAACGAAAAACAAAAGCGTAATGTCGCCACTTATGGCTTGATGAATCGTATGCCCGGAATACAGTTGCTTACAAATTTATGTTGCATAGCATACCGCTCATGTATTACACTTAAATCCATAAACAATTAAATACAGATGAGGGATGGGTATTTATGGATTTTGTGAATCGTGCACAGCAGCTTCGAACCGGAGCTCCTAATAGTGGCCACGCTGCAGGCGTCGAGCCTGAACCCAAAGGACGCGGACGGGCCGGCCGAAGCTCAGGCGGTGGCAAATGGTTCCGCGTAGGCAGCGCAGTTCTACTGGGATTGGTGACTTTACTCGTCATTGCTTTGATCGTCATGTTCGCTATGGGCGCTACCAATCAGCAGTCAAAATATATCAATAAAGATGAGTACCAAGCCGTATTTATCAACGTCAACGGTACGACCGGCGGCCAGGTGTACTTCGGCCACATTAAGAGTATAAACAGCCAATATATTGACCTTACGAATGTGTTCTACATTCAAAACCAGAGCTCATCATCATCGTCGTCTTCAAATTCCTACACACTCGTGAAATTAGGATGTGAATTGCATGGTCCGAATGACCAGATGGTCATCAACAATAACCAGGTTTATTTCTGGGAGAACCTCAAATCAAGCGGCCAGGTGTCACAAAAGATTGCCGATTTCTACAAGCAGAACCCGAACGGTCAAAACTGCTCGCAGTCTTCAAGCAGCAATAGCACCAACCAATCGAGCGCCAACACGCAGTCGACGTCTACGACACCGACAGCTACAACACCTACTACTGGCACGACAAAACCCTAGTAACCCAAGGTACACTAGCTAATGAACAGCCGCGAGAAATCGCGGTTGTTTCTTTATTGACTATTTTTATGCCGCGTAGTTCTCCGAAGTAGCAGTCTATATTCGGCAATGGTGTTTTATTTTCCAGGGGAATGCCACTGCTGGAATGATAATTGTCTCATTAATTATCGCTTAGCTTATTGCAAACATTGCGATAGCATCCTCCGCCTCAAGTTCGACTTTAGTAGAGTAAGGTTTGCCGAGCACTTTAACGATGTCTCACTACGCCTAAAATGCGTGGTGCATAATCAGCTTTAAGCTCTAAATTGCGTTATTCCCGATGCTTGAGATCGTATTTTATAAAACCGTCGGCAACCCAGAATGACAGTGCCAACAGCAAAAACGCAGCCGTCAGAATCATGCTCCAGCCGGCCAAATCAGGCGACCATTTCGGCGCCACAAAATCAAATTCGTACAGGCTTTTCTGTATACTCACCGGTTTGGCGCCGTGCGTACTCACGTAGCCATTGATACATGCTTCGCGGTAGCGGCCGGAAAATCCGGTTGGAATCTGCGACTCGCAGTACGCCTGTGCGTTTGTGTACAGGTTAGCATTGGTGGCTTGCACCCGCTGATTTTCCGCCGTAACGAGCCGCTGATAGGTATATTTCAGCTGGATTGGCGGATGTACGGCGTTGGGCCCGGCGGCCAAATCGGTATTCATGTGGCTATACACATATTGGCGCAAGTTTTGCAGGGCTTGGTTGATATTAGTGTTGGTTTGATCGGCTTTATACACAGCCGCACGCAGTTGAGCCATGTGTTCGTTATTGGCTCGCAAGCTAAAGATGCAGATTATCCCGGTAATCAAAGCCAGCACCAAAAAATACCACGGCCGAATCTGCCGAAACGTCGTCCAGAAATGATGCAATCGCCGCTTATCCATCCCGTTAGAAACTCCAAGTTTGAATTACGCATAAACAATGCTTGCGTGTAACGAATATCGCACTCCGGCCAAAATAAATCATGAGGTTTCTAACGGGATACATGCTGCTAATGATTATAACGGAAAAGGGCGCCGTTCATCATCGGCAACTTTAGCTGACTGTTGACTGAAAAGTTTCTTGTGAATGCATTACCATTATGCATCGTCAAACTCTGCAAATTTAGCCCTGACGTGCCGGACCGCATCGGCAACTTGCGCGATACTGCCGATATTTGCTTCGTACGGCTCTGTCCCGATGACGAAGTTAGCAGCACCGGTAGTAATACCGATAATTTTTTTTAACGTGTCACTATCTGTGTCCTTAGTAATTCCCTCAAAAAACAGACTGAAACTGCCCAGCCCGACTGCCTGAGTAAACATACTGTGCCATGACCTTATTGTGTCGATATCTGTGCCGTGTGGAATCGCAAAGTCTTTGACGCGCATACGGATCGGCATTTCAAATGCATTTTCCCATCTCACGTCTTCCCTCCGGACGCCCACTTGACGTTCATCGCGTTCCAGCCCTCTTTGTGGCCCGACTATAGATCTGACTTTGTAGCGATTTAACAAGCCCGCCTGCGCTTCCGCTATCCAATCGTGATCCGGATACAGCATTACTCCGTCTACGCGACAGCTCTTCATGGCACAAACGATGTCGCCCGTCAGCGCAAGTGCTCCCAGGTTTGAAAGGCGCGGGTCGACTAATACGAGCGAATCTTCGCCATTGTGCTCTTGCACCAGCTCGCGGATACGCGGCAGGCCAAGCCTAAAGCCGAGGCCAGGGCTTACCCTGAATCCGTCCGGCCGACATCCCGGCTCAAAACTGCGCACGTATTCTTCGAAGTTAAGACCGTCGGGCTCGACAAGCGCCGGTACGATAATATTTCGCCTTAGGTGTTCTGCTGCATCCGCCATGTTTACTCCGCACTCAATTCCCAATAAACCAGTATTGCACACTGGTACCGTAATGCAATAAAATCGCGAAAACGTCAGCAATAATTATTAACCAACCCTTAACTGGACGGCGCGTTTCGGTCTATTATATCAGCGATTTTGTCGGTATAACCATCCAGAATGACGACAGACTGGACACTCCCGCTAGAGGGGCACTCAAATTCATATCGCTCGCCAAATTGCACCGGACCCTCGGTACAATTCCGTACCAGCGCGCTACAAGATTCTGTAAACGCCTTGCGGACCAACTGGAGGGCTTCCGCGCTGCGCGCCCGCTCAGCCACTGTTCTCGCCACGGACGCCCACCACATATTATCTTTGATATGCGGGCAAAAATCTCTGCATCTTTGTATACGTTCTTGCTCAGAAATGCCCATTATTACACTTCCTGCCTATTTTTTGCGTATTTGAGTGACATACCCATACTGATTTACTTAATTGATGATAGCACTTCGGCGGGACAACTCAGTTGATTGTTCAGGCGTATTCACCGATACTATAGCCATGCATGTTTACTTTTCCGGTATCGGCGGCACGGGCATCGGGCCGTTAGCGCTGATTGCCAAACAAGCCGGATTTGACGTTTCCGGGTCGGACAAGCAGGATTCGCAGTATATCCAGTATCTGAAAAAGCATGATATTACCGACGTGCACATTGGGCAGACGCGTGAAGATATCGAGAGCGTCCACGCCGCAAATCCGATCGATTGGTTCGTATACACCTCTGCCTTGCCGATAGAAAACCCGGACGCACCGGAGCTGAAGTTCTGCGAAGAACATGGCATTAAAACGAGCAAGCGCGATGAATTCATCAACCTGGTACTGCGCGAAAAAAACCTGAAACTTATCGCAATAGCCGGCACACACGGCAAAACCACAACGACTGCAATGACGGTTTGGACTTTCAGGCAACTTGGATTGCCGGTGAGTTACTCGGTTGGCGCCAAAATTTCCTTCGGCGATATGGGACATTATGAGCCGGGCAGCGAATATTTCGTGTACGAAGCCGACGAATTCGACCGCAATTTTCTGGCGTTTCACCCTCGGCTGGCACTCATCACCGGCATTGACTGGGACCATCCGGATATTTATCCCACGCGCGAAGAATATAATGCCGCCTTTCGCAAATTTTTGAGCCAAAGTGAGCAATCGGTGCTGTGGCAAGACGACGCCAAACGGCTCGGCACTTCCGCCGAGCTCTGATAAAAATCTAATCGATAAAAACAACCCGCAAATCTCTAAACTCACCCTGCCCGGACTTGTAAATCGGCAAAATGCCTTGATGGTTGCCACCGGAATCGCTAATCTCATCGGCAAATCTACCGAAGAATTATTCGAACATCTCAACAAATTCCCTGGAGTTTCGCGTCGTTTCGAGCAGATCACGCCCGGTACTTTACACCGATTACGCGCATACGCCGCCCAAAATCCGCGGTGCGCTGCAGCTCGCGCACGAACACTCGCACGGAGAAAATGTGGTGGTGGTATACGAAGGCCTGCATAACACCCGCCAGCATTTTATAAAGACTGAATTAGAGCATTTGTTTGACGACGTGAAAAAGCTTTACATAGCGCCGAGCTATCTGGCTCGCGAAGACGAAAGCCTGCAACTTCTGGGCCCAAGTGATTTGCGAAGTTTACTCAGCCCCGAAGCCCAATCCAAAACTGAGCCATCAGAGCTCAATGACAAACTGAAAAGTGATATTCAATCCCACCTTGCCAACCACGATCTGGTACTCTGCCTGACTGCCGGCGGCGGCCACAGCCTGGACGAATGGCTGCGCCAGGAGTTCACCGCTTGAAACTAGTCGTTGGCGCTGTCTAACGGCTCAAAAGATAAATCAACCCGATAGCCATCAGAAAGACTACGGTAGCCAACGCCCACGGTTTGGCAATTTTCGAACGGGCTTTTGCCTGTTGACTATTCGAGGGCTGCACCGATGATGGAAGCCCGGGAAGCCCGCCTGCCTGTTGCATTTGGGAATGCGCCGACATTGCAGACATGTCGATCGAACCCGCACCGATTTTATTTGCTCCGCCTTGGTTGGCGGCGTCGAGGTATTGGCTTTGCAAGCGCTCGTGCGTGCCCTCATTATTGAAAACTTTGGTTTCGCTGGCGTGGTGGGCTTCGGCAGTTGCGGCCGCGGCTACGCCAATCCATTCGGCAGAATCACGCAGCTCAGGGTTGCGTTTGATGGCGCGGCCCAGTTCGCGGCTGTGTTTGAGCTTCCATTCAAGTTCCTTGTCCGTCATTGGCCGGGCATGCTCATGCTGCCGCCCGGCTTTTGAGGCAAGCTCTGCAGCCGCAGCCTCACTAATCAGTCCAGAACCCTTAGGCGCTTCGGCTCCTGACGGCGGACGATTTTGTTGGACACGGCGCAATTGTTCGTTCGTTGCGTGCTGAGCACTGCTCAGGCGCTCAACCTTGGCCCGGGTCGCCTGGTGTGCATATTGTTCCTGCTGCAATCGCTCGCCGGTCTTTTTCAGTGCCTTATTCTGCTCGTTCATCTGGCGCTTCTGCCTTCTGAAACGGCGCCGGGCCCACAGGTGGTCAAGGATAAGTCCGAGTCCAAGCACACCCACTGCGCCTGCCAGTCCGGACTCGCGTGCCGAATGTTGCAGTGAATCAAGCTCCTGCCGAGACTCAATAGCATTGAGCCTTGCTACTGTCGACGGATCCGTCAAACCGCCGGCCGGAATCCAAGGGTCGTGCAGGGCGTCAGGATTTGGAGCATAATTTTCCGCAACGTTCGGTTCGGGCTGTTCGTCGCCGTCACCCCAGTCGCCGCCTTCTGCAGTCGGCGGGGAGTTCGGAGGCGACTCTCCGCGGCCATGATCAGCTGGCGGCTCACCCGGCGCTTGCTCGTGAAAACGCGCAGGTTCGGACGCATTTTCACCGGGTGAATGTCGCACGACATCATCTGACTCGTTATCCGGAGTCGAATCGCCAGCCATTTCCGCGTCATGAAGTTCCGGATGCTCGCGTCTGACCCACGTATCAAAATCTTCTGGCTGAACCAGCTCCTCCGCCGGGTTGTCCGGCGCTTCAGGCAGCTCCTTTGCGGCAAAATCTACCAGCTCCGGGGCATGTACGATCCGATCAAACGCGGCTTCGGATTCGGCATCGTGTTCCGGAACGTGTTCGGTTTCGGGACCAGGTTTTGGTGCTGGCGATTCTACGCCGACAGCGGGTTTTGGCCCAGTTACTGAATCCGTTTCGTTGCCCTGCTCTTTGTCAGGCATATCCGGCCCGGTTTTTTTGTCCTTTTCATCTTTATATTGGTATTCCTGTTCGCGCTTCATGGTTTCGTGATGCAACAGCTGCTCGGCTGCGGCTGCGGCTGCGGCACTACGGGCGTGCAATTCTTCGGCGGACACTTGCCGCCAATCACTTGATTGCTCAGCTTCTCTTGCGTGCTCAGTTACTTTCGGTGACGTTTCGATAGGCGGCTTCGCGGCTTCGCCGAAAGGACGAATCGGTTCGCCGATCTTTACGGGCGAATCCACTGCCAATTTTTCAATACTTGGAGGTTTGGGCAGAACGAAGTTCGGCGTTTCAATTCGCCCGCTGCTTTTGCCTGAACTCTTTTTGTCCTTTCCGGATTCACCGGAACTAATCTCAGGCCCGCGACCAGGATACGTTTCAGCCATTCAAAATCTACTTAAAAAAGTTTACCCTCGTATTATACTGCAAACGGGATCAGCGCAAGCGGGCGCGATTAACACGCAGCCCGCGAATTTATTGTACTTTGACCGCGCCCTGGCGGATAACCTCGATGGCGTCGTCAATGATGCGTATGATAGTTGACGGCGGACGACCAGACAAATTTCCGCCATCGACGTACATATCAACCTTATTGCCGAAATAATTTTGAGCTTCCTTGGCAGTATTTGCGGTAGGCTCGCCGGGTAAGTTAGCGCTTGTGGTTAGCAGCGGACCGGTCTGTTCAAGCAGCTCGCGCAATGTCTCGTCAGCCGGAATACGGAATGCCTGGCGGCCAGTGCCTTGATGCAGGTACTCGATGTGGTGCGGCGTTTCCACGCTCACCGCGCCGGGCCAAAACTGTTCGACGGCCTTGAGATAGCGCCGCTTTATGCCCAAGTCGACAAGTTGGTCGATATTGGCTGCGACGACGGTGCCTGGTTTATGGTCGCGATGTTTAAGCGCATACAGCCTGGCAACCGCCGCCTGATCGGCCGCACGGCACACCAAGCCATACACGGTATCGGTCGGCACGACACAGATCGCGCCATTTTTGATGGCGACAATCAAAGCCTCATCCAATAATGAGCTACATACTTTCATCTAGGCAAATTATTATATAATAAATAACTGTTTAATTAAAGTTTGCGGTAGCGATTTCTGAGCAGAATGGTGCAGTGTGGTTGAAAAGTGAGCACCGTAAGCGAACCGTACTTTACGGTACGGTGAGTGCGGAGCGCATCTTTTCGGCCGCAATGTGCCGTTATGCTCAGAAATCTACTTCTTGACGAATGCAAAGTAGGCGACGGCAACCAACACGATCACGACAACGACGGCAACCACGATGGCCATACTTGAAGAGTTCTTTGGCTTTGCATCCGGTGCCGGTGTCGAGGGAACGGGAGCATTAACGCTAGCCGGATCGCCACTGGGCGCGTCCGCTGAGGGCGCTGGCGAATCGGCAGTAGGAGCGGCTGGGCCCGGGCCCGGTTCGGGTGATGGTGCAGGAGTTGGTACCGGTTCACTGGGTGCCGGAGACGGCGGCGCGGCGGATGCTTCAGGTGCCGGTGCGTCGGCTGCCGGTGATGCCGGTGCAGCGCCTTCCGCAGGCTGATCGGCTTGTGGATCAGTCGGTTGTGATGGTGATGATGGTTCCATGTATCCCCACTTTCTTTTGGTGAGTTAACTTTTAATGCTTACATTGTATAATAGCACGCCTTAAGCTTAAGAGAAAAGCGAATAGCTATCCCCGCTCTTCCGGATCAGATTCTCGCCGGTCAAATCGTCGAGCACGCCCTCGAGTCGAGGATCACTAACTAGAACTTCAAGCTTCAACTTGCTCAGTGGACGTTCGATCAATGCTCGAATAACTTGCCCACGCACCTGTCGTTTGGAGCCTTCGAATTTTGACTGCAGAGAGTGATTACTGCTCAACCTCGCGAGGTTGCCAACCGTTTGCTTCAAAAAACTGCCATAATCCATCAACGCCCAGTACCACAAACGGTAATGAGACAAACCATAGGTTTTTCTCATCGCGCCGGGCGCGGAATGAATCCGCGTCTCGGGCTGCTCTTTTCCTTTCTCGTCCGGTAAAGTTTTTTTAACCAATGCTAAAATTTCATTATCGGAAATATCTTTTTGGCCATTGAAAAAATGACGGATAAATACTGTGCGTATATTCGTTTCGATAAACACTTCTGGCATATTAAATGCATAAACTAAAATTGCACCGGAAGTGTTCGCGCCGACGCCCGGTAGCTTTTGAAGGGCTTTTGTATTATCTGGAAAATTACCGCCAAAATCATTCTCGATCCTCTGCGCAGACTGCCATAGGAATTTTGCCCGCCGGTTATAGCCCAGTCCGTTCCATACCGTTAAGACTTCACCCAAACCAGCCGACGCAAGAGAGCCCACATCCGGAAACTGAGCCGAAAATTCCAGATATTTCGGAATCACCCGAGTGACCTGGGTCTGCTGCAACATTATCTCGCTCACCCAAATCTTATACGGATCAAACGACCCGTCAACCTCGGATTGCCGCCACGGCAAACCATGCCGCCCATGTTGTTCATAATGCTTAAAGACGCTATCTTTGAACGATCTTAAAGCATCTTCCATCCAATTTATTATACCGGCCGGTATGCAACATTCTGTGTAGCGAAGATACTCGCAGCTATCAAACCTCCCGCTTTACCGCCATCAAAGCGGCGGGTCTTAGTTCGGTCAATACTGTGTATAAAAAATGTCTGGCCCATTTTACGGGCACCTTCAATTACGTCGGTAATTAAATGCTCGCCGCCGGGCCGCGGAATTGCCATTTCCTCGTCAAGAGCTCTCCAAATTTTCTGACCAAATCCGTAATACCCGATATTCGCATCAAATCTATTTAAACCGTCTGGCAAAACTTCCGGATCTGGCTTCTCGATTAATTCCGCGAGCAGTCCATCGACGCCCTTTAGCAGCACTCCGACACGTTTTGATCGCGCGCGTTCCATCGGATAGCCCATTATCATGTGGTCAGCGCCGCTGGCTTGCCAGGCCGCAATTGCTTTCTGTAATTCCGGCTGCTCGCCGCGGCGAATTAAAAGTATATCGTCTATATTTCTGACAATGAAATTCTTTGGCTGTTCCGGGTGTTTTTGCGCATTCCGTAGAAACATTTCTTGAATTATTTCTTGTACTAAACGCATCACAAATGCCGTACCGTAAGGATCGCCGTCATAGTCCACGATAACGTCTTCGGCTCGCGTCGGCTGAACGACAAAAGTGATATCCATGTCGTCATAACCGAACAAACGGCGGGCTATTTCTTGTGCGACTTTATCTTCTTTGTGAAGCGCTATGCCGCGTTCAATGGTGCCGTCTGGCAATGGCGAATTAAAGAAACCCCGTAAATTGTCAAAACCCTGTTCAGAAGCAAGCGTAATAACTCGCTGTAATCCGGACATAGCAAATTCCCGGGCAGCAAGATGCGCTAGTGGAATTGCCAAAGATTCAGAAGAATCTTCTTCGCCAATATATAGCGGCGCCATGCCTTTAGACTCTTCCGTGCCCCAAGGCCATAAACCGGTACTTAGTCCGCCGGACATTAATACACCAGCGTTTGCAAAACCAGTCTCTACACTCATATCTGAAATAACGTAACCTACAATACGATTTCAGTCAAATAAGTGCTGTACGATAAACAAACGCCAGGCTACAATCCGCCATATCCGCCGCCGTAGCCGTAGAAATTGCGCGGCGGTTTGTAGTAATCGGAAATTTTCAGCGCCTTTGCGCCGGCGGCCGGAGACATCACATACAATTCATTGCCGCTTTTTTCGGCCAATAGATAGTTGTCCGTATACCAGCCGTACGTCGTGTAGTCGCTCAAATTTGCAATCTGCATGCCATTATCGCCATTGCCATCACCAACGAAAAGCGTGTTCTTGCCATCGCGCTGCGCCGCCCAGAATGTCTGGCTACCCGATGGTGACTGCAAGTAGGTTGCGTTGGATTGCTGAGCCTGCTGGAAGCTATCGTCATTGATGGTGTTGCTTTGCGTAACGGTATTGTTGGCGTACACGTAGTACACGGTGCCCGAACCGTTCGATACCTGGAAATCGATAGTGCCGGGGCTAACGACCAGCGGATAAATATTTTGGAAGCTGTCGTTGGATACTGTGAAACCTTTGAGAATCTGTTTGTCCGTCCCGTCCGGTGAGATGCTCAATATTTGATTCTGCTTACCGCTGAGGCTAGCCGGGCCAACGCTGCTCCACTGTTTGATGTACACAACCTTGTTGTCATTCGTTAGGCTGATGGAGAAGTAGCCGAAATCCTGATTGATATAATCCCAATCCGAACCCGACGCCGTAGTCTGGTCGAGCACCGTAATTTTGCCGGTGTCGGCATTGTAGCTTTTGAGCGCTTCGCCGCCGGACTGCCAAGCCTTTACGTTGTCACGATCAACTTTGTAAATAAAATCGTGGCCCAGCCAGCCCACCGGCGTAAAGTCGGCATCGCCTTCATCCATGGTCGTGAGTTGATTATTATTGGCAGTATTTACCAGGAATAGTTTGGCGTGTTGGCCGCCGTCGCGCTTAGATTGCAGCGCAAGGAATTTCCAATCGCGTGTAGCCAGCAGTGCCGTATCATTCAAATCTTCTTTGCCGGTGCCTGCCAGAACGGTTTGGCGGTCGGAACCGTCGAGATTCGTAGATACGACATCGATATTACCGCTCAAATTCGACAGGAAGTACACGTGGCCGGCTGGGGTGAGTTTAAACGTATTGGCATTCACGACGTCGCTGGTGACCTGCACTTTGCCGCTTAGGTCGTTGTAGCCGCCGGCAGAGATTGATGCATTTAGCGTATCCGAGCCGGTCGGCAAAACAATTATCGCTTTGCCCGTAGAATCTGTTTTTGAGCTGGTATCGAGCACCTTGATCTCCGCGTTGGTGATTGGCTTGCCTGTTATATTATTGACTACCGTGACGGGTACCTGGCGGCCGGTCGCAACGATGTGCGCGAAACGCGCGTTCGTGCTCTTGTGTGTGACGCCGACAAATACTTTCTCGGAAAATGGCTGATAATATTGCTTGCTGACGGACAACGTGCCGCCGCCGACTTTAATGGTAAATACCACACCGCCCACTCTATTAGTGGTACGAGTTTGGCCATCAAGCGTAACTTTTGCGCCGCTCACCGGTGTGTTTGTTTTGCTATCCCACACTTCAATGACGAACCGTCGCTTCATGCCCGAAGCCGCAAACACAGGATAGCGTGTCGCCGGCAAGGCGAGAACGATCCCTACAAGCAATAACAATGTTAGCGGCAACGTCCATTTCTTTTTTCGCCAATATGAACTGAAGAACCGTTTGAATTTGCCCGCCGGTTTTGGCGACTCGTTGTCGCCCATCACCTGTTCTTGTTCGCCAAGCTCGCCGCTCGGTTCGTGCGGGTTTTCTTCAGTTTTGTCGTGTGCACGATCGTTTTCGGGAACTTCCGCTTGCTCGTCTTCCCTGTCTACTTTGGCTTTTTCTTCTTCATCGTCATGGTTTGACATATGTTTTATCCTTTGGCTTAAAGTTTAGCAGAATCTGCTTTTGTGGTGTTAGCGGTTTTTAAACAAGCAACGCCACACCGGATGTCAGCATTACCGCCGCCAGCATGTATTTGACAAACTTCGCGCCTTTTTTAACCGCTATGTGCGTGCCGATATGACTTCCGATGACCGACCCGATCAGCCCCGCAGCGCCATGCCACCAAACCACAAAACCCTGAATCCCCAATAATACAAATAGGATTGCCGATTGTACCGACTGCCCGACCCGCTTAGTGGCATTGGCTTCTAGTGCACCGAGCCCGAACAGGAACATCAGCACCAATACGATCATCGCGCCCATTCCAGAACCGATGAGCGTCTGCAAAAAACTGAAAATCGCATACGTCACAAATCCAAGCACGATGAACGGCCGCGACCGTTCGCCCGGCTGAAAAGCCGCTTTATTAACGAATAGCGTCGGAGTCAGCACGATTAAGACCACGCCGATCGCTTTTTGGAAAACCGTCGGGTTGAGATGCGGAATTAACCAGGCGGAAATCAACGAGAAAACGACTGTCAGCACGACGAACGGCAACACCAGGCGACGGTTAACGAAACCTTTGCCGCGAATCGCCGTTATCGATCCCACCGACGTGCCGATGCCCGTCATTTTGCCAGTGGCCAAGGCATGTGCCGGCGTCAATCCGATGAACAAAAAATACGGGATGGTGATAAATCCGCCGCCTCCGCCGCCCATCCCGCTCACGAAGCTGGACGTAAATCCGACAAAAAATGTAACAAGCACCAACCAGCTCATGGATAGCAGACTCTCTTAACTTTTTCTGCGCCAATTATATCGCGGCATCGCCGGCTATACCAGACTTCGCGCTGCTATAATCAAAGAAATGCATATGGTGTTGAACGACCTGGTAGCCAAAAATGCGGCAGAGCATTTAGCCGAAGCCGACCCGGTTCTAGCCCCGATAATCGCTGCTGCCGGCTTATGCACTATCAGGCCGCACAGCAACTACTATTGGGAACTGATCGATTCCATCATCAGCCAGCAATTGAGCGTCAAGGCGGCTGCCACGATTGAGCGGCGCTTCCAGGAGCTTTTTGCCAACGAAAATCCTGCGCCCGAAGCAATCCTCGAGAAATCGATTGACGAGCTACGTAGCGTCGGTCTCAGCCGGGCAAAAGCCGTTTATATCCAAGATCTGGCGCAGCATATCATTGATGGCAAGCTGAAGTTTGACCATTTCGTAACGCTTGCGAACGAGGAAATAATTCGCGAGCTAACAGCCGTCAAAGGCATTGGCGAATGGACGGCCCACATGTTTCTGATGTTCTGCATGGGCCGGGCTGATGTGCTGGCGCCTGGTGATTTAGGCATCAGGAATGCCGTGAAGAAGCTCTACGGCCTGAAAGAAACTCCAACGCCCGAGCAAGTCAAAACCAAAGCCAAACGCAACCACTGGCACCCATACGAAACCGTTGCCTGTTGGTACCTTTGGAAATCGTTCGACAACGCGCCTGCAATTTAGGGTTTGAGCAGTTTATCAAGTTCCGGTAGCACAATGTCGGCGATAAGCTCATGACCGGTATTGTTCGGGTGCAGACCATCAGCAAATAAATCCTGCTCTTTTTGTTTATTCTGGAACGACTCAAAAATCGCGACGTGCGGAATGGAGTATATCGCCGCAACTTCGCGCATCGTTTGCTCCATTAACCAAAGCCGTTCGTTCGTGTAGGTGAAATCGCCCCAAGCAACAGGCATCGTTCGATTTTCATCGCATGGTGTTAAGCCGACAAACATTAATTTATTACTAAACTCGCTGGCATTTTTGAATATTGCTTCAAGTTCCGTTTTATACTGTTTGGGCGTTGAGCGGGGTTTGCCAGCCTCCAGCATCGCGTTATTAGCCCCGACCGAGAAAATGATTGCCAAATCTTTATCGTCGAGGTTTCTGGCTCGCACTTCGTTTGCCAAACGATTTAATACGCCTGCCGTAGTGTCGCCAGAAACGCCCAGGTTTACGATCTCTGGCTGCATTACAGAAAAATCCCGAACCCGCTTCGTATCGTAAAAAGCACGGATGCGGTTTACCCAACCACCTTCTGTATCCCAAAAGCCTCCCGTTATGCTTGCGCCGAAAACCAATACTCTCATCGGGACGATTGTAACAGAAACATATAATTAAAACCGGCATTTTATCGAAGAAGTTTATCGAGCTCCGGTAGCACAAGATTGGCGATGAGTTCGTGCCCTGCACTATTTGGATGCAATCCGTCTGGCAGCAGATTATGTTGGGCCTGCTCGGCTTGGAACATTTCGTGAATCGCAACGAACGGAAGGTTTTGGCGAACACACATCTTTCGAATTGTCTCTTCGTACTTTTGCAGTTCGTTGTTCGTGAAACAAATTGACTCGTCTTCAATCCACGGGTTTGATAGCGTTTCGTCAACCGACGGCAATCCGACGAACAATATTTTGTCGGTGAATTTTCGTGACAAGGATACGATCTTTTCCAGATTCTCCCGAAATCGAGATAATTCGACATGTTGACGCGGGGAACTATTGGAATCGTTCGTGCCTATCGCCACCACAACTATGAATGGCGCATCGGACCATTTTCGGGCCCGAATTTCCGGTTCAATACGCGCGACAACTCCCGTCGACGTATCACCCGAAATACTCAAATTATAAAAATCGTGATA
Organism: uncultured Candidatus Saccharibacteria bacterium; assembly: GCA_963742655.1. Taxonomy (GTDB): domain Bacteria; phylum Patescibacteriota; class Saccharimonadia; order Saccharimonadales; family UBA4665; genus JAICLK01. Next base: position 387,158 of record CAVUMM010000005.1, on the reverse strand, counting down.
GGCAGATTCTGTGGCCTTCGCATTTCTCCAGCCACGTTCTAAATTCAGGCGCTCAACCCAGCCGCCGCCCTCTTTATCCCACGTACCATGTGCGATACTGTCGCCGAAAACCAAAACTCTCATTGATGCAATTTTATCAGATTAATCCGGCGCTATCGCTATTTGAGCGGCATGGTGTTCGCGGCGGGCCAGTTGGTTCATAAGGATTACCGACAGAAGGATGATTATTCCGCCAACGATAACCCTGGGCACCAAAACCTCGCCGTAAAATATCCAGCCGAAGAGCGGGCCGAATAATTCCTCGAGTGTCAGGATATTGCCCGCGACGACTGCGCTGACGTGTTCGAAGCCGTAGTTTGCAAGATAAATCGAAGCTACACTCAAGCCGCCTGCGGCCAGTACCACCAAACTGAAGATTGAATTCCAATGCGACAGGGGGATGAACCAGCGCCGGTAAAGAATCAAACTCAAAAGGTATGTTGCAATACAGGCTATGCCAAGCATGGCGACAGTTATTTCCTGATTATTCAATTTGCCGGAGTGCCATCGCCGCCCTACGAGCATCAGTCCAAAAAATATGGTCGATAGTAGCGCCAACAGCGCGCCTACGTTAAAATTCGTCAAATCATGCACACTGTTCACTACAATTATCGCAGCGCCGAAAAATGATAATGCCAGCAATGCCGTCCGCTGCCAGGTCAGTTTTTCGCGGAACAATATGATGCCAAGCAGCGAACTTGCCGGCAACGCACTCATAAAAGCCAATACGCCGATTTGAGTCTTTTCGGCCGCGACCGTAAAAAAGGCAATGCCAATCACCTGCCCGGCAACCACCCGAAACAATAGAACCCACCATTCGTGTGACGGCAGGTTCTTAAATTTCCGCCAATCAATTTGCCGGTGAAATACAACTGCGGCGATTAAAAATGCTACTCCAAGCCGCAAATACCACTGTTCAAACAGGCCCAGCCCGGTACTCAAATAACGCGCTACGACACCAAACAACGCGTAAATCGCAGCCAGCACGACTAACGACAAGGTGCCTTTTGGCGTAATGAGGGTACGGTTTTTATTTGAATTCATCGCAGCATAGTGCCAGAGGGTCTAAAGCTTTACTGAATCGCCAGCGATTTCAGCATGGTTACGATTGGGCCGTTGAAGCTGCTATCATTCCAAGCGTCTGAGCTGATACTGAGCGGTGTCGTACTGGAGCATTTCGTATCCGAGCATTTTACGAAAACCACGCGCACCAACGGATCGACTTTCGCCACGTCGCTTTCGGGTATAGTTTGACCTTTGGTATAGCCCAAATTGCCGGTGATGTACACGCCATCCAGCGCGCCATGCGTGGTGGTCGCTGCGTACTGCAAGAAACTCAGGTAAGTGTTGGCGCGCTGCGTTCCGGTCGGGTTGGAATAAGCAATTTTCTGCGATGGAAGTACGGCCACGGCGCTGCCGGTTTTGAACGCGCTCATGTCAGCCGATGCCTGGTTTTCGACCTGCATGATTATTTCGCCGGTCTGCGTCTGACCATCCGCGCCCGTCAGCTGCGTGGACGGCGAAGTGACGGTCAGTTTGCCGCCGCCGCTATCGACAACTACCCACTTATCGGGATAGCTGAAACTTAATTTGAGGTTGGTTGACGTATACTGCTTGGTCGTCGTGGTGGCCTGGGTTTGAGGTTGGGTTTGCGGCTGCGAGCCTGAACTCGCTTGCGTGTTCTGCTGTTTTGCCTTTGAGTTTGTCTGTGCCGCCGGCTTTGACGATGAAAAATGCTTTGCCAGCACAAATCCGCCCGCTCCGACCGCAGCCAACACTATCAATCCCAGTAACACCAAGCCGACTACCTTCGGCCATTTTTTCTTCGGCTTGCGAAGCGGCATGTATTGTGAATATTCTGTTGAATCCGTGGCGTGCGACGCGGCTTCGAAAATATCCTGCTCACCGCTATCGACAGAGGGATTCGTCTGCTCGCCGCTCGAAACTTCGGAAGCACCGTTTGGCTGACCTTCGGCCTGTGGCTGTTCAGCCGCATCGTGTTCCTGACCGGTGGACTCGACATTTTTTTCATCCATAACCATGATTATACCTCCTGCCGGCGCTAAAACGTGAACACCGCTAAATATGCTCGTCAAAAGCTTCCGGGTTAGCGATTGCGCAAACTGCCGACGTTAAATTCCCTGGCATACGCACTGTAGCGCAGATAGTTGCGGCCATCGGCGCGTAATCTATCGACACACCTGAAGTCTGTTTTGCCCAACGCGCCCAGGGACGCTTTGTTTGACTGATACGTAAAGGCAGTAACTTCCGGATAGCCCTGGAGGAACAAGATATCCCTTAACATGAGTATTGACGCCGCGCCATAGCCGCGCCTTATGTGCTCTCCGCCAATCCAGTACCAAATTTCCGCGACTGAAGGATCGTGCTCCCTGAAGCCGGCGCATCCGACCATCGTACCGGTAACCCACGAGCCGAATTTGACGACACGGGCGAATTTCGCTTCGAACGGACGTTCACCCCTGACCCATTCCCGCAGTAATTCTGGCGAGCTACAGATTTCGGGCATTATTTCGCCTACCTGAGTAAAATGTTGCGGGTCATATTCTACCAAACCTCGAACCAAGCCTTCATCTTTCTCTCGAAGCAGTTTCAGCGTTACTTCGCCGACATCCGAGCTATTCATGCTGCCGAACGGCGGCTGACGCAATATATCTGACATATTTACAAGTATAAATTTAAACTCAAGCCAGATTCAATCTACAAAGCCCGGCTACATCCCAGCGCGCGCTAAGCGGCGTAAATGATGTTTTGGGCAAAACCATCGTAGATACCATATTCGACAAAACCCTCTTTGCGCAATACTCGCCTAGATCGCGCATTGTCTAGCCGAGTTCTTGCCGTGGCAGCCGAAAAACCATCTTGGAACAAAAATGATAGCAGCGTTCGGATGGCATCAGGCGCATGGCCTTGACCGCCGTGTTGCGCGCCGACCCAGTACCAAATTTCGGCCGTCTTAGAATCTTTTACCCTATAACCTGTACAACCGACCATTTCCCCGGCAGCGTACATGCCGAATTTATTACCGCCATCCAGTAATCCCGACCGTGTTTTGCCTGCTATCCACTGCCGTGTAGTCTCGACCGTTGCGCAGTGCTTAGGCATGATTTCTCCCACCTTCCAAAAATGATCCGGATCGTACATTACCAGTTCGCGGACAGTTTCAGCGTCGTCGGGCCCGAGCCGCTTCAGAACCATTCCGCCGATCTGCGCATCTATCTCGTTTCTATCCAGCGAACCGCGCACAACCTCTGTCATGTTTGCAATTATAACAGTTTTATTTTCCTTTGATCGCGTAGCCGCCGTCGACGAGGAAATCTTCGCCGGTGATGTAGCTGGCATCTTCGGACGCGAGGAAAAGTACGAGCGGCGCGATTTCTTCCGGCTTGGCGATGCGGCCGAGGATTGTTCCATTGTTGATGCGATTGAACGTTTGTTCGTTCCAATCGTTCACTTGGTCGGTTTCCGTATAGCCGGGGGAGACGCTGTTGAATCGTATACCCTTATCTCCATACGTTTTGGCGAGCGCTTTGGTAATCGAGATAACGCCGGCTTTGGTCGCAGCGTAAGTCAACGTGCTCGTGGTAGCCAGATTCAGCTGGCCCTTGATTGATGCTAAGTTTATGACCGCCCCCGCTTTGGCCACGAGCATTTTTGGAAGCACTGCTTGGATACAATGCAGCGTGCCAAGCACATTGGTTCGATATTCTTCGACCGCTTTGTCGTCGTCCATCTCTGCCACGTCACTCAGGAAATTTCGGGCCACGCCAGCATTGTTCACCAACACATCGATGGTGCCGACCTGTTCGAGAATTTTTCCGATGACTTTGTGCGGTTCATCTTTATCCGCCACATCAAAGTGCGTCATTATTGAACCGGGAATCTCCTCGTGAACTCCCTGCAATTCTGCCGAATTCTTCTTGCCGTGCACGATTACTTTGTAACCCTTTTCGTGCGCAAGTTTTGCAATTGCCTTGCCGATGCCACGGCTCGACCCTGTAATCAAGATTGTTTTAGTCATGCCAGCAATTGTAGGGAGATTACTCTAGTTTCGCAATAACGCGTGCCGGTGCACCATCCTGTTCGAGTTTTATGGGCAACGCGCAAAGTTCAAAGCTTTTGCCGGCAAGCGGTGCTAAGTTCGTCAGGTTTTCGATAAGTAAGATGTCAGCGGCAAGCAATGCTTTGTGAACCGGAAAATCTTCGGCTATATCAAAACTGCCCGTGTCTACGCCAACGATTGAGACTTTTTTGTCGATGAGCACTTTGATTGTCGCTTCATCCGGCACCAGATACTCGTGCCAATATTTTTCCTCCGAAAAATAATCACTCGCGCCCGAATAGAACAATACGCCGATACCAGCTTCGGGAATTTGCCCGGCAACCTTCGCAGCATCGAAGCCGCCGCGGACATCAATACAAACTGCCGGCACTACGAATCGCTCAACCGGATAATCTTTCAGCCCTTTCCCGCCGTCGATCATGTGCATCGGAGCATCCATGTGCGTGCCGTTATGTGTACCCATGGTCAGCAAATGGTCACAAAACCCGTCTTTGGCAATCACACCAGCCTGTTCAACCTTCACCTTTGGATCACCCGGATATACCGGAATGTTTTCATTCAGCGTCTGCGTCAAATCGTACAGCATTGCGAATACTATTTAATCTCCTTATGCTGTTCCGGATACCACGCCGGCGTGCACGGCATAAAAATTTTCAGCTTTTTACCTTCGAAAAAATACGGCTCGCCAGCCGGTATCAGCGCAGCGTCGCCCGGGGCGAGTTTCACCGCATCGTTATCTGTCGTCAGGCTGCCGGTTCCCGATACGACATATACTGCCTCTTTGCATTTTTCATTCACCACGAATCCCTGCTCGGGATACCGCCCGTCAACGATGCCGACCGCGCCGTTGATATCCGGGTCATCAAATGGATATTCCAGCCCCCAGCAAGTCGAACTGTTTTTGAATTTGATAGCGCTGGATTTCGGCACGTGTTTCATGGACGCTATTGTAGCAGAGCGGCGGCTATCCTTCCTCTGCGAGGAAAAATTACTTAACTTTTTTCAATAACTCTTTATATTGTTTATTTGTGACTCCGAGAATTCTAAGATTGTTCTTGATAACGAATTCTGGGATTGGTTTTTTGTGAGCTGGTACAATGATAGGCCTAATGATTTCGGGGTAAGTATAAACTCTATGCGAACCATTCTGCCTTTGAAACTCGCATCCAAGTGCAAGTAATACTTTTTCAAATTTTTGCCATCGTATGGGCTTAAGGGCACTCATGCCACCATAAACGAAGCGGGGAGAGTGACCTTCTGCATGTCTATTTTAGGTGGTTGCCAAGTAGTTCTTTTCTTTTGCCACCCCAAAGATACAAGCACCTGACCTAACTCTCTTTCATCATCAAAACTGCTAAAGAATGTAGCTATAGCTTCTTGAAAATTCTTTTGCGCCTCTACCTTATTGGAGCCATAAGTCGAAAGGTCAAGTGCGGGAGTATAGGCAACAAAAACGTCACCCTGTAGGAAGAATTGTACAGGCACATTAAAAGTAATGTCTTGAAGTTGATGCTTTTTCATAAGACAAATTATAGACCCGCAAAGGTGATAATGAAACCATGAGCATAATACAGCGCGTTTACCCATTTGGGTGTGGCTACACCTAGGCAAAATTAAAATGTGTCACAATTTGCTTATCTGAAAGGGTAATCACTAATAAAGTATCTACTGCGCCGGCGGGCGACCTTGTTTTGGCGGCGGGAGCTGACCTTGTTGGGTTTGAGATTGTTGCCCCTGCTGGGTTTGAGATTGCTCTTGCATGCCGGGCGGCTGGATGGCTTTGCCGCGGTAACAGCTGGCCGAATACGGAAAATCCTCGGTCATCACGTAGTGGTACATCGTCGCGCTTTTTCCGTCCAAATTTATCTGACTCACTAAGCCGTGGCATTCGTCCAAATCGCTTGTCGTCAGCACATTATTCGTGCCGACGTCCGGCCCGGTTATCGGAAAGCCGTCCAGTGCATAGCCGATGACCGTGTGCACGCTGACATTTTTAATACAGCTGCTCAGTGTGTGGTAGTGATAGATGTCGTCACTCTGTGGGTGGCCATCGCAGCTGTCCTGAATTTCCCATGCGCCGGCATCTCGGCCGCCAGCGTCGAACGCACTGAACAATGCTACACCCGTCAGCATCACGCCGACTTCGCCGCCCATGCAGTTCGGATTAGCACTGTATGCTGGATCAGCATTGAGCGCGAAGGTCAGCGTCTGGCCCTTGATATTGTTCGGGTTGCGGTCATAACTATATGCCGGATCACTCGACATAATCGGGAAGGTGCCGGTGTGGTGCGTCGGCAAATCGTTAGTCACGATGGTTCGCGTGCTGCCGCTGACCTTGTTCGAAAAGTCAGCCGTCCACATCACGTTGCCCTGCACGTGCAACTTTTTGTTCACGTCGTATTCCGTATTATTGTCGGTGAACCACGGCCCGCGCGTCTGTGCCCCGCCGCTGTCCGTCGACAGGTTCTGAGCGTACTGGCTACACGCGTACACGTAACCCTTTTTTGCGCTGGTCGTCGAATATTTACCGTCGCCCACCGGCAAAATGCCGTCGGCATATTTGTTGCCATAGTTTTTCTTAGTATCGAGCTGTAACCCCTGGACTTTTGCGGCAACAGATTGCTTTGGTTTTTGCGAGTTAACCGTGACCGATGCCGCAACCATCGGCTTGGGCTTGTGATGCGTGAAATGCCACCAGCCAAACCCGGCAGCAATAACAAGCACGACAACAGCCGCAATGATAATAATCCGCAATTTTTTGCGTGATTTCTGGACCGGCCGAAACGGCTCGATTGGCGGCCCTGAATCGACTGGCGGTTGAGCTGGTGTCGTCGACTGAGGTTGTGGAGTCGGATTAGGATTTATTGTGCCCTCAGGAGTTTGCGGCGCAGTTTGCGGATTTTCTGACGGCGTCGGCGAAGCGTTATTATCCATAAGCATGATTGTACATCAAATTTCGTCATTCCAGCGCAGGCTGGAATCCAGTAAGAAATGAACTCCCTATTGACTAGATTCCAGCCTGCGCTGGAATGACGGTCATGAGTTTTAGCCGCCGAACGAAGAGGGGCCGAACCTGTCCAGTGATTCGCCCGAATGGTGCGCGTCGCTGACCCTGTTCAACGAATGCACTATCGAGCTGAAGCCGACTACGACCAACAGCAAAGTACCGGTGTGCTTCAAAAAGTCTTTCCGGCTCATCGGCGTATGTAACGCCTCGTCAACAAGCTGTTTGATTGCCATGGTTTGATTGTTGTTTTTGTTTTGGCGTACCTAACAATGAATTGTACTGCAAACAAAAACTATGTGCAAACTCGTAGTGCTTGATTAGATGAAGTCGCTGATGACTTGAGGCTGCCCGACCGGTTGATTGGCATCATAAGACCTTCGCGGCAGCAGCCGCTGGTAATCCCTGCGTTTCACGCGCGGCCGCGAAACAGTCCGGTGAGCAGGTTTCGGCGGGTGGTTCACCATGTCGATAATGGGTTGCCCCGTCGATGGCTGAGGCTGCACAACCGACGAATCATCGGCGACTTCGTCTAATACGTCATCAAAGTTGATAGGGAGATTTAACTCCTGTGTCTGCCGTGAATAAGATTCAGATAGCTTGGAAATTCCGGTTTGCTGTTGCATCGATGCTGGAATCGGCCGCAACTCTGCGCGCGTTTTGTTCTGTATCGCATGAATCTGAGCGCGCGTAACCGCCTTGGATTGACGCCGCTTCTTTTTATTGACTTTCCAGATCAGCAGCACCGACAATTCGTACAAAGCGATGATTGGAATCGCCAGGCTCACCTGGCTCAGCGGGTCGGGCGAAGACGGCATGATAAGCGATATCGCGAAAGCTCCTATGTATACGTGCTTGCGCCATTTCGTCAGACCACCCGGCCCGAACGGTTTGACATGATTGATAAACAGCAAGAGTAACGGCAACTGAAACACGATGGCGAACGTCGCCAAATAACCCAAAATAAATCCGAAATAATTATTGGCCGTGATAAGCGGATGCAGCATGCTCGTCCCGACGGAATTAAAGAATTTCAGCGCGAACGGCAGCGTCAGAAAATACGCGAAAAGTATACCGGCGGCCGCCAATAGCAGCGACGACCCAAGAATAATCAAAACAAATTTGCGGCTAAATGTTTTCTCGAACGCCGGTTCGATAAACCGTAGCAAGTTATAAATCAGAATCGGCAGCGCCGCGATGATGCCGACCAGCAGGCAGATCTGCATCACGAACTGGAAGCTGCCCATCGGCGTGTTGTAATACAGCTGCTCGTGCAACGGCCGCTGCAAGAACCTGATAATTGGCAAACGAAAAACATAGGCGACTGCGCCGCCGATAAAAATGATAACCACCGAACCAAGCAGTCTGAACAGGAGTTCCTGCAGGTGCTCGATGGCAGTCAGCTCTTTTTGTGCCGCTGCCCGTGCCACGGACAGCTCCTAAGCCTTTGGCTGATCGTTGCGGGCTTCGCTACTTGGTGAATGGCTCACGTCGTCTCGAAAACCTTTGCGGACTTCACGAATACTTTCGGAAATCCCCCGGCTCAATTCCGGCAATTTCTTGGCGCCAAACAGCACCAGGATAATTACAAGAACTACGACGAGCTCTTCTACTTTTCCAAACATTGTTTTGTTTTCCCCTCAATGTTTATGTTTAATGTGCAAGTCTACTATAAAGCTTGTCAAGTTATAAGGCAAGGCATCTTCGGTAAGAATCCAGATGCTGACTTTTCAATCACCAGATGGCTCAAAGCAGTAAGCCACTACTTATCCACAAGTCTTCCACAATTACTGGCTACACCGGATGTTGTATATTTGCCACTTTGCTGAACTTATGCTTAACTTTAGTTACTTCTATAAACACAAAAATAAATAGGAAAAATAGTAATGAAAATTCTTAGAATGCCAAAGAATAGGCTGAAAGCCACAGCGTATGCCGTAGCAACAACCGGTTTTGCATTGGTGCTCGGCGCACCGTTGTTAGCGAGTGCAGATACCACGGCCGTTAATTCGACCATTAATTCGGTTATCAGCGAAAGTAGCGGTAGCACCGTACAGTTAACTGCAACACCTACTGGTGCCGGTGTACAGACTACAGCAAGTGATACTGTTACGGTTAGTACGAATGATACGAATGGTTACGATTTGACGCTTGCCGAAACCGTACCTGCTAATACTACGTTAAGCGACGGAACCCATACTATAGCTGCATCAGCGGGCGTAGAAGGCACAAGCTCGGCCGCTTTAACTTCAAATCACTGGGGCTATCATGTTGACAGCCTTGGCGATATGGGTACAGGTGGCGGCGTTCTAAACAGCGCTGCAATCGGATCAGTTAAGTACGCAAAAGTGCAGCCAAGTACTGCGGATACGATTAAGCACTACACGACCGGAACCGCAACCAACGACACTACTTCAGTATGGTATAGTATTGCCGTAAATACTTCGCAGGAAGCGTCTACGACATACACCAACAACGTAACATACACAGCAACCGGACTTTAGGGTATAATTGGCCAATGCGAAGTTTTATTTCGCGGATCAGTTCATCGATTCGTCTGCTGGCCATACTGATTCCCCTGGCCGCCTTGAGCATTCCAGCGGGTGCCGCGGCAGCACAGGAGAAATCGATTACGCTCTCCCCTGCAAATACTGCAATTTCAGTTGATCCCGGAGGCTCATCGGCTAACAGCATGAGCGTCCTAAACAATGGCAAGTCTTCATATACGGTTAATATATCTACAAGTCCTTTCCACGTTAATGGCGTCGATTACGACCCGCGATTTTCACAGCTGCCCGGCACAACCGACGCCTCGAAGTGGATTAAACTAAGTACTACGAAAGCCGTAGTAAACCCCGGCCAGACAGTGCCCGTGCAATATACGGTCAACGTGCCGAAAGGTACGCAGCCGGGCGGATACTATGCGGTGGTGTTTGCCGCCACGCAACCGACCACTAAGGGCAAAGGCGTACAGTCAAGTAATCGCGTCGGTAATATCCTATATATTACCGTTAAAGGCAACGTGCAGAAAAGCGGAGGCGTGGCTAGTGTTTCACTGCCTGGTTTCACTACATCCAGCAAATTACCGATTTCCATAGATGTGAAAAATACTGGCGGCGTCCATTTCGTAACCGACGCGAATATTACTGTCAAGAATATTTACGGTAAACAAGCCTTCAACGGCAAATATCAGCGCTATGTATTGCCGCAAACAGTCAGACGAATTACTGCGCAATGGACTACGCCCGCGTTCGGCATCTACCATGTTTCGCGCAACGCCACGGTCTTTGGACAGACTAAGTCGGTGCCGGATCAAACCGTTGTCGTCATGCATCCTTGGGTGCTCATCGTGCTTGGCGCGCTGGTGGTGTTCATAGTGCTGATGCTGGTACTCCCGAGGTTGATTCGAAAACGAAAGTAACAAAAAGGTAGTATATGTTTCTAGCGACGCTGCTGGCCTGGGCGACCATGTTTGTGGCGTCAACTACCGTCAATGTCGCCATCTGCCAGGCTGCGCCTTCCGCGCCTACAATAACCAGCCCCAGGAATAATTCCACCACAAAAAGCCAGACTGTTACGGTAAGCGGCACATCGTCCGACCATCTGTACGAAATTGATATATATGATAACGGCAGCCTTGTGGCTACGACCACAAGTGATTCATCGGGCAAGTTTGGCGTGTCGATTAACCTCGTCAAACATAAGAATCAAATTGTTGCACGCGCGAATAATAAGTGCGGGGCGACAGCAAATTCATCGACAGTCACAGTCACCCTGAACGGCAATTCAAGCCCGAGCGCTCCCAATAGCTCGTCAAACGGATCAACACCAAGTTCGAGCAATTACGGAACGTCTATCGCCGGAACTTCTAAGGCGACATCAGGCCAATCAACTTCCCCGAACAAGACCCAATCTTCTATACCCACACAATCCGCAACATCCGGCCCGCTAAAACTAACAGTGGATGCGCCGCCGCATGACACGAAGAAGCAGGATTCGGTATTTCTGCGGGGGTCAACTAACAAACCTTCAAAAATCACCGTTTATAACAACGGGAATGAAATTGCGAAACTCAACACGAACAAAGATGGAACGTTCGGCGTGTTGGTGCCATTGTACAAGGGGGTAAATGCCATTGTTGTAATTGCGAAAGACGGTGTTCACACGACCGCCCTGCATCTCGAGATTACCAGATTAGCAAAAAGCCCTTTATTGAATCATTTTTGGACGAACCGCACGGTAATCATAGTTTTGACGATAGGTATTATCGGCCTTGTTATTGTCAGTAGATTGACCGTGAGGCTCGTGAGTGCCAAACTTCTACGTAGATGAACATAGCGGTGGTCCAAAAATTAGTCCGAATATTCCGGATAGTTACGGTAGGCACTCTAGTGGTGTTTTTATTCGCGCTGACCAATTCTTACGTTAACGCCTCTGACGACGCGTACGGCGAAGGTGCTTTCAACGGTTGCTCGTTCAGCCAGTGCTCGATCACGGAATCGTCGAGCGGCACGGTAAACATTGATGTTACGCCGACTGCAAGTGCGAAATGCACGATTGCCAGCGACACGGTCGGTGTACTCACCGATTCCACGACGGGCTATACGCTCGTACTGAACGATAGTGATTCAAATAACAACATTGTGGGCAACAATACTAGCACCAATATCCCGTCCGTCAGCGCCACCAGAACGACTGCCGCCGCCCTGACTGCAAATACCTGGGGATACCGTATCGATGACAGTGGCGGCGCTTTGGGCACCAACTTCGGCACCGGGTCGACTTCGCAATCCAACGTGGCGCCGGGCAGCATTAGCAACAATAAATTTGCGGCTCCGAATACATCCAGCTCTGATGAAATCGCAACCAGCACCTCCGCCGCCAACCCCACGGTAAACACCAGCGTCTGGTACGGCATCTGCGCCGATTTATCAGTACCCCACGACACCTACAATGATCAAGTCACCTATACCGCAACGATCAACTAAACTTGGCGCTCCATCATTCCAGCGAAGGCTGGAATGATGGGTTTTGAAGCAAGTATTCAACGGCCAAAAATTTCGTGTTTGATATGGTTGTTTTATACACAATCAACTTAGGGTATGTGTCATTGACCCGCCCCTTATAACGATGTAACATTAAACTAATCATAAGGACTATTGGGGTATGCTTTGTCCAGTGACTATAACGTAGATTCCGGGTTAAAAAACCGTAAGATCTCCCGAAAACAATTTTTGAGCATGATTGGGGTGGCTTTTCTTGGTGTTGCCGGAATATTGCCTGCGCTTGAAAAGAGCGGCGCCAATAGGCGTTCGACCGCCGATGGCAAAGGCTTCGGCATGAATGATTTCGGCGGCGTGCATTCGCACAATAAAAAAATGGCCGCCCAGGAGCAAAAGGGAGGTCCATAGCAGCATATGCCCGCCTACTGGCACCCCACCAATGACGAAATACGATTTCCGACCCCTGGCGGTGATTCGGGTACTTGGGGCTATGTTCTCGAAAACTTCCTGGCAGTTTCGTTATTTAACGATCCGGCAGACCCTACTAATGCCAACGGGCTGAATGGCAAGCTGTTGTCGAACTTCAAGGACGGTACCACAGGTACTTCCGGTAGCAGCGTCGTGTTATCCAGCAGCCCCAGCCTCACTACACCTACAATTAGTTCCGGCGGCGCCACTTTTAGCGGTTCGTCCAGCGGCTCAACGGTGCTCAAGGCTAGCGCTACCGCTAGCGGCACCCTCACTTTACCGGCCGCTACCGACACGCTTACCGGCAAGGATACGACCGACACCCTGACGCACAAAACCTACGACACCGCAGGGACCGGCAACTCATTCAAGATTAACGGCACGTCAATCACCGCCACCACTGGTACTGCCGGCAGCAGCGTAGTACTTGCCACAAGCCCAATATTAACTACCCCGAACCTCGGAACGCCAAGTGCGATTGACCTCACGAACGCCGCGAGCACCAGCCTGCCGATCGCGGCCATCAACGCTTCCGGCACACAAGACGCCAGCCACTATCTCACCGGCGCCGGCACGTGGGCTGCGGTCTCTGTCGCGCCGCGCGTCATGGCCTTGACTGACGCCGCCACCATCACGATCAACAGCGATAACGGCGACGTGGCCACAGTCACTCTCACCACAAACCGTACCTTAGCCGCAGACTCCGGTTCACCGGTCGACGGCCAAAAGCTGCTGCTTCGCGTTACGCAGCCGAGCTCGGCAGCCACCCTTACGCTTACCACCGGGAGCAGCAAAAGTTATTCGTTAGGAACTGACATAAACGCCCTCACACTTAGCAGCGGTGGCAGCTTAACCGATTACATCGGCCTGGTTTACAACGGCTCAACCAGCAGGTGGAATGTCGTATCGCTTATCAGAGGATTTTAGCCGGTAATGGTAAACATAGTTCTTGGTTTTAAGATTTGGTATAGCAACAACTCTGCCACCGGACGGAGCTATGATGATTGGGTGAACTGCCCGGACGACGATGTGCAGGTGGTAATGCTGTATATTGCAGATCCGGATAGCGACGTACCTTTGCGCCGAATTGCATCGGGAAATGATTTTTACGGACTAGATGAAGTATTGCAACTGACGCAAGGTGATGATGAATCTAAGCTGCACGGGCATATCAAACGCGGCAAACGGACTGACAATAAAACCCTTGAAAAGTTGCAGGCTGAGGCGATGAGAGATTCCGGCGAGGGCTGGCTGTGGCAACCTGCGCCCGCCCAACCGCCGGCGAGAGGAGGAGCATAGATGTCATCCAAATATTATCTGATGAACTACAATTCCGAATCCGTGGCGAAAATCCTGGCCACACCCAGCGCCTTTCCATCGACAGGAGCAGCCACCAATTCCCAAACCGTAAACGCAAGCAGTACAATCACCTTAAGCTACATCACAGCCGAAAACATTCCATCCAGCACTTCTTGGGGCACACAAGCAATTGCAGCTACGTTTAAAATCACTACCACCAACGTTAGTATCCAATTTGCGATAACGCCGTATCGTGTTAATTCATCCGGTACCGTGCAACAGACCGGCACGCAATCGCCCTTCGTTACCGCATCGTCGGCCAGTATTACCTGTACTTGCTCCGCATTTGCTTTCACCGCCGGGTCCGCTACTGACAGGATGGCAATCGATTTGGCTATTAAAAATACGAGCGGTTCAAGCAAAACGGTCGCATTTGAAGTCAATACAATAAACACGTATATAAATTCGCCGATAACGGAATGGAGCGGTTCAAATCCCGGTTCCGTGTCACCAAACGGCCAGTACGGCGGCGTGCTATCGGGCACGCTGAACGACTATGCGCTCGTGGCCATTGGCGAAAATAGTGTCGTAAGCACCGACGCCATCACCACGCCGTTATATCTAGAGACCGACGTTTACAGCAAAGCCCCGGCATACAACACGGCAGTCAGCGAAGAAGCCAAACCGGTTGGCACGTCACTCGCCAATTCTGCCGATGTCACCACTCAATCCCGTGCTCTGCGCGAGCAAGCCCTACCCACCTCCAGGCGCGGCGCCGTAATGGGATATGATTCGGTGAACAATCGCTACATAACTATCGGCGGTTACGACGGCGCCACCCGCTACAACGACTTATGGGAACTTTCCGCAGACGGCGCCTATTCACGATGGCACCTGTTGTCGCCGACCGGTACCGCACCTCAGGTAAAAAATCTCGGCGCCAGCGTCATGATATGCAATTCTACCAACACCAAAGCCTGGTTCCTGTATTTTGGTGGTGCCAACAGTTCCGGCAACGGCGTCAATGATCTGAATATCTTAGATTGTAGCACCCGCGGTTCGGAAGTCTGGACGAGCGTCACCCAGACTAACGCGCCGTCCGCGCGCGACTACACCACATTTCACATGTTCGCCCGGCCAACCGGCAGCCCGCACACAACCACCTTCGATGTTTATATGTGGGGCGGCTGGACGCAAGCCGGGCCGCGCGCTAACGATATGTACAAAATATCTCTTGATCTCAGCGGAGCTGTACCCTCTTCCCTCACCTGGGCTACAATCACCCAGACCAGCGCGCCGACCGCGCGCTCCGGTACCTGTATCATTTATGATTCCCTTAATGACCGGGCTGTCATGTTCGGCGGTTACGACGGCACCACGTATCTTAACGATCTGAGAGCGTGCGCCTTCACCGGCGGCAGTACCGTTACCTGGACTACCATCACGCCCGCGAGTCCGCCGTCCGGACGCGAGCTGGCTTGTTGCGGCTACGATGTAGTTGGCCAGCGCATGTTCGTATTTGGCGGCTGGCAGGGAACCGTCGCAACCAACTTCAACGACATCATAAGAATCAACCTCACCTCCGGCTCGGAATCCTATACTACCATCCGCGCCACTTCCAGTACCAATTACGGTTTCTTCCCGATGTCGAGCGGCTGCGCCGCCGTGGATACCAACCGCAGAATTATCGTATCCTGGGCCATCAACGGTTACGACTCCACTGATAAATATATCTATGCTTTTGACATGGGTTACTCCTCTGGCACCGCTCCGATGTACGGCCTGAATGTCATCGATGATTACCGCGGGCGCGACGGAATAGCCTTCTGTGTCGATACCACTCGCAGCACGGCGATTGTTGGTGCGGGGTATTCAACCATAGATGATGATACGACCATCACACGTGGCGACCACTGCAATCAGCTTTGGTCCTACGACTGGACAGCTAACGCACTGAGATACGCCGCAGCCGGCTGGCTGGGCATCCCGCCCCACGAAGGCGCGCTGTTCGTGTACGATTCTGTAAACGACCGGATAATAATGTACGGCGGTTTGGTAGGGACAGCACAGGTCTGTAATGAGGTCTGGGAAATCAGGCCCGACACGTATGGCAACTACAAGGCCCGCCGTCTGGGACCCAGCGGCACCGCCGCGCCCGCCCGGTTCATGTGCCATGGCGCGTTTGACTCGGCCCGTACCCGTATGGTGGTCTGGGGCGGTAAGAACGCCACGGCGCTCCTATCTAACGCCACCGTGTACATATTGGATTTGTCCACCACTAATGGCTCCTGGTCTAGCCAAACGCCCGCAAGCCCACCGACTGCTGTCTGGCAAGGAGGCTTTGCTATGGATGACACGAACCACAAATTATATATCGCAGGGGGCTGCACCAATCAAGGCGATACCACCTATAACGGCACACTGTCCATTTTAGACGTTTCCGGCGCCAGCGTATCTTGGTCCGCTCCTTCAGTCACCGGCAGCATCACCGCGTCGCGCGGTTTAGCCCTGGCCATTGATACCAGCCAAGGCTACCTTTGGGGCTTTGGCGGCTACAACGGCAGCGTCGTCAACAGTAACCTGTATAACTTTAAAATATCAACCACCACCTGGACCACCGTTACCGCAACCGGCGGTCCGCCGGAAGCCCGGCGAAGTGCCGGCGGCTATTTTGGCGGCGGCAAATACTACGTAACAGGCGGCCGTCCGGTAGCCGGCCGCTGGTACAGCAATTGGTGGGAACTCACCCCCAACTATTCCACGCTCAACAGCAGCTCCTGGGCGAACAAAATACCTACCACCTATCAAAAGGACGGCCTAAGCGTGACCGGCAAAACCAACACCCTGCCCTATCACTGGCAGGCAAAGGCAACCATCAACGGCACCGACACGTCCTGGGCCAGCTTCGGCAGCAATTCCGAAAGCGTCACCGATTTCATAGCAGGCTACGACGTCCGCAGCACCACTCACCCCTTCTTCTACCCGTAGTCGAACTATCTAAATCACTGTACTTTGTCATCCCAGCTCAGGCTGGGATCCAGTCCAAAAAAGGAATTCCTAGTGTACTGGATTCCGGATCAAGTCCGGGATGACGAAACCGCGAAAATAATTTATTTGCAATGCGCTTCGAGCCAAGCCGCGATGGCCGGCGCGTCCAAATGATCGACCGCAACCCGCACTGCAAAATCTTCAATCTCGCCCTTGCCAGCCTTTATCTTAACGCTATTAACACTTAGAAAAGTAAGCCCGGCAAGCATACCGGTTCGCTTGTTACCGTCGATAAAAGCATGATCGGCGATAATGCCGCGAATAAGCGCTGCCGCCTTTTCATGCAGGCTTTCGTAAAGTTCCGAGCCGTATACAGATTGCGTTTGTGTAGCCAAAGCCGCTTCGAGCCGCCCAAGGTCACGCAAACCTTGCGATCCGCCAGTCTCTGCAATTACTAATGCGTGCAATTCGAGCAGTTGCTCGAGCGTCAAAACTATCATCGATTTGCAAGATTCTTAAAGTCCTGCTTGTAATCACGCAAAATAGTCTTAGCCGCGTCGATAACCTGCTGGTCGTCAACATTTGTGCGCTTTTGAACCGGGCGGACAATAACTTCAACTTCATCGCCACGTTTTATATTGTCACGTTGCAAGTCTTTAGCTGGCAATGTAACACCATCACTGGAACCAACTTTAACGATTTTACGGATTGCATGTATACTCATACCAAAATTATAACAAACTTATAACTTTTGTCTATTTCTTTGTGCGCCTGTTTTATGGGGCGAGGCGTTTGATGTCGCGCAGATTAGATATTTTAAGGCCTTGAAGATTAAGCTTAATTAAGGCCGCGTCGTTGGTCACAAAATAATCGCATTTATGCATGATTGCTGTAGCTAAATGGATGGCGTCCGGTGTTTTCAAAGCTTTGTGCTTGCGCCGCAACTCAGCCGCCTTCAATAGCACGTTCGAATCAATTGGCCAGTTTACGGTTGCTATACGGCGCACGGTTTCGTAAAAATCTTTTGCTTCGGAATCAGATAAATCCGACCGAGATAATACTTCAAGAAAAGTGAGCTCCGAAATATGGAGCTCGTAACTCTTTACCGGTGCGCTCTGAAGCAGATCGAATGCAATTTCATGATATTGCGAATTGCGCTCAACTGCATAGATTACAATATTGGCATCAAGTGCGAGCTTCAATGCTAATCATCCCATTCGTCGCGCATCTTCCTGATTGTCGCAACTGGATCCTTACCCCATATGTTTCGACCGCCGAATTTGCTGCGCAGCTCCTCAAGCGGGTCGGATGTAGAAATCTTTATATTTTTGTTTTTGTCTAAAGACAAAGTTAATTTTTGGCCGGGACGAAGACGCAATTCCCGACGCAGTTTTTTGGGAATTACCACTTGATATTTGCTTGACAGAGTAATCGTTTCCATATGTTTAACATATCAAAACGTTGAACGTTTGTCAACTGTTTTACGTTTTATTTACGGCGCAAGGCGGTTGATATCGCGGGGGAATAGGATGGCTTCTTTGATGTTGGCCAGGCCGATCACTTTTTCGGTCAGGCGGTCTATGCCGAAGCCGCAGCCGCCGTGCGGAGGCAGGCCGTGTTTGAATGCGGTGACGAAGTGGCTGAAGCCGGGCGAGTCCGGGTCTACGCCGGCCTTTTTCATCTGTTTGATCAAGTTGTCGTGACGGTGTTCACGCTGCGGGACTGTGGAAATTTCAACGCCTCGGAACAATAGGTCTGCCGAGCGGGCGGTTTTGCCGTCGTCGTCCGCCATGTGGTAGAACTTCATCTTTTCTATCGGAAGGCCGGTGGCGAACACGGCTTCACAGCCCTCCTTTTCTTTCGTGTACTCGCAGATCCACTTTTCTTCTTCGGGCGTCAGGTCGAGCTCTTTGGTCGTGTCTTTGCCGGTGGCTTTGGTGAACATCTTGTGGATTTCCGCCATTGAATAGCGTGGGAATTCCGGCTTCAATACTAATTCCGGCGCGTGTAGCTTCTTCAAGTCGTCAGCATGCTCATCATACGCCCGGGACAGTACGTCAAACACCAAGCCTTGCAACATGTCCAGGACTTCTTCGTGGCCTTTGATAAATCCCATTTCGATATCGAGCATCGTCACTTCGGATACGTGGCGGGTGGTGGCCGAAAGTTCCGCGCGGAATGCCGGTGCGATTTCGAACACGCGCTCAAACACTCCGACCATGATTTGCTTGTACAACTGCGGGCTTTGGGCCAGCGTGGCTTCCTTGCCGAAGTAATCGAGCTTGAAAACTTCCGCGCCGCCCTCGGCCGCACCGGCCACAAGTTTTGGCGTGTTGATTTCGACAAAATCGTTTTTGTACAGATATTCGCGGATGTAGCGCAGCAGGTCGCTGCGGATTTTAAAAATCGAAGCTTCCTCTATATTGCGCAAACCCAAAACCCGGTGGTCGAGCAAGGTGTCGAGATGGTCGGGTTTGTGGCTTAATGGTTTGTCGATTTCTATCGGCGGCTCTTCCGTAACAGGAACCATGACTTCAAGTGTCACATCGTGCAACTCCACGCCGCCCGGAGCACGTGATTCGTCATGAACCGTACCTTCTACGTGCAGCACCGTGCCGATCTGCAGGCCGCGCAATTTTTCGACTTCATATTTGTTCTTGATAACGATCTGTGTGAGCCCCTTGCGGTCGCGCACATTTATGAACGTCAGCCCGCCCAGCAGCCGCTTTTTGTGCAACCAGCCTTCGACAATGACTTTTTTGCCCACATGTGACTTAAGTTCTGAACTAAGTATCCTCATACAACATCCTTGATTGATTTAAGTTTTGCGGTTTAAGCAGGTCGACTCCACAGCCGGCTTCACCTTGCGCCAGCCGCCGACCCGATATTCATATTCAAATTACCACAAAAACTCATTACCGCTATTTTATCACCTTAGGCTCAAATTTCCTCCCCTAGTTCGACAAGGCTGGCGAGAACAACACTGTGAGGCTTTTGGTAAAGTCTGTCCGGATAGTCCCAGCCGCCCGGGCCGCGTTCCCTGGCCGCAGCCAATCTGGCATATTCTTCCACTAGTTCGGCCGGATTGTCACCGCATGGATCAAAGGTCGTATGTTCAGCCATAAATGCATCGAAGGCACGATTTGGCGCGTACGTAGCATTTAAATCGTAAGCAAAAAATTCTTTGCTGGCGACATCGACATATTTGATGTCACTGTCTTCGTGAACAATAGCTATAGTCCAACCCGCTTGTGCTCCAAGACTCCAACCAAGACTTTTCCATTCACCGATAGTTAATCTGGCCAGGTGCGGACGAACGCGCTCGGCCGCCATTCTGTATCCCTGTACCACGGTATCTTTACCAACCTTGTGCGTCTCCGCCTGCAAAGGCAGCATTATCGCTGCGCCTACAAACTTGCTGGCACCAATGTTATCACCGGCAATGCTTTTCAGAATCCGAGGGTGCCGCTGAAGATAATGGATGCGTTCCACGAGTCGCACGACATCATGGCCAAATTCAGCCGGCACGCCAGAAATTGTCGGCAAGTCAGCTTGTCTGATAAAACCAAATTCCTCAGTCATGAATACTAAGGATGATAACAGCGTAAAAATGTAGCGGCAAAAGCTTACGCTTCTGGCTGTTTGTGTTTAGCGGGTTCTGGTTCGATTTCTTCTATCGTGAGATCGTCTTCGAGCCCGTCTTCTTTGGATTCTTTGGGCGCGGGGGGTTCTTTGATGACTTCTTCGCCGTCTTTTTTGCGCTCTTTGTGCTCGTGACGGGCAGCGTCGGCAGCCACGGCGCGCAGGTCTTCGTAGGCGTCAAATTCGTCGACGATTTTGCAGCCGAGGATTTGCTCGAGGATGTCCTCGATAGTGATAATGCCGACGTATTCCTCGAAATTATTCACCACGATGAACAGGTGATGCTTGGTTTTCAGGAACGCGTGCAAGACTTGCTCCAGCGGATACTCTTCGTGCACGTAATAGACGGACCGATCCATCACGTCTTTGACCTGGCCGGTGTGTTTTAGATTGACGAGATCGCGCAAGTACAGCGTGCCGACAATGTTGTCGGCCTTATCTTCGTACACCGGGAAACGCGAATGGCCGCTGTCGTGCAGATCGCGGATAACCATCGGCCCAATCGTTTCCTCGGCCGAAATCGAACGCACCATCCGCCGCGGCACCATGCAATTGTAGACGGCCTTATCGCCAAATGTCAGCGCGTGGATGAGCAGATCCAGTTGCTCACCCGGAATGCGGCTGTCGGGCTGCGCCTTTTGCCGCTGCAACAGCGCCAGCATATCTTCGCGCTCGTACAATCCGGAATGCAGCGTGACCTGGCCGTGCTTATGGATAAATGCCGCTATCGGGTTGAGTCCGGGCCGGATAAGTTCAAGCAGCCACACCAATGGCGGCGTGAGCCACAGCACCAGCTGCGGACTGATTTTCGCCAGGCCAGCCTCCGGCATCCAGGCGAAGGCCAGCCCCACAGCCAAAGCCACGATCATGAATGCCAGCACCGATGGGGCCAGTCCATTTAGTAACGCAAAACTTGCAATGAGCAAAATGGACACAATCACCCACAGTACAATCTGTAAGCTCGTTCCATATGCCGCTGCCCGGTAGAGCGATACCATCAGCGGATTGCCGCCGCGCGCCCGACGCTTGAGTTCGCGCACCGGCACATGAATATAAGATTGGCGCAACGCCAGCACCATGAGCGCCACCAGCAAAAAGCCCAGCGCCAAAATAAACGAAATCATGCACTTATCTTACGATTCATACCCCCGAAATGCAAAGCCGCTTTCAGTTTGTGGCCACCCCTTAAACTCAATTGACCTTGAGAAGAAATTATTATATAATCTACCAGTTGCCTGGAGGCATTTTTTTATTATGCCTCGGTAGCACCTTAACAAGCCGTTTGCTATTCAAAAGAGGTCCGGACATGACAGCGGATATTGCTATGTCAGTTGTCCTGTCCGGATCCACCACCTACCAGAGATGGAGGAACACTTAGGGTGTTGTGGATATTGTTTGTTGTTGTCGTCATTGGCGTGGCCGGCACACTCGGCCTTGCCTGGGCGAAGCAACAGGGGAAGATACAGCCGCGGCTTGCCGCGATTGTCGCCCCGACCGTGCTGGCGATCGGAATCGGGTATTTCTCCGGTCCAATCGCCCTCAACATAGCCCAGACCGGTGCGGTCGCGGGCTATCAGCAGTCCCTCAACGGGACAGTCCTTTCTGTCGCTGATCAGTCATACCAGTGCTATAGGGACGGGCCGTGCGTACACACGTACGACTGCGACTCGTACCAGGTGCTGGTCCATGCGGCCTACACCGACAGCAACAACAACTACCACGCGGCGGTGTACGACACCGACTACCACCAGTGTCCGGTCGCCACGTGGGAGTTCAAGTACACCATCACGGCGAAGGCGTACCACGCGTACACCTTTACGCTGGTAGACCACGGTTTCGCGAGAAATCCTAAACCGTGGTGCTGCGCGCAGGAAGTCGACGGTGACTCGTCGATACCTTCTAGCGTGCCGCGCGGCGTGCCGGCCCAGTGGCTCAAGGCCAAGCGTGACAAGGCTGCGGGCAACTCGGACGCGGTAACGGTGCACGACAGCTACGCCAACTACATCCTGGCCAACGAAGCGACGATCTTCCGGAAGTACTCGGACGATATCGGCATGCTGCGCAAGCGGCACCTGCTGCCGCCGCCTCCGTTGGCACCGATCTACGACAATTACCTTTCCAGAAAGGTGTATTTCGTAGGTCTCCACCCGTCCGCCCCAGTTCAGGGAGCATGGCAGTCTGTCGTCGCCCACCTGAACGCCGACCTCGGTACGAACCTGCAGGGCGACATGCATGTCGTCGCCGTCAACGCGAACGTGCTGCAGGGAGTCATTTCGCCCTTCAATTACGCCAGAGCCATCCAGGCAGACTGGCTGAACGATTACGGCAAGGAAGCGGTGGCCAAGAATGCCATCATCCTCGTCGTAGGGGTGAACCCGCTCACCAACACGATCGCCTGGGCACAAGCCGACACCGGTATGCCAAACGGGAACGAGGCTATGCTCCAGACACTCCACGACCAGCTGCCCGGTGTGGCATTTACCCCGAACGCCCTGTTCGGGAACACCACGGCACAGGTTGTGCAGACGCCACAAGGCACCAGCGTGCATTACACGCTCGGCAGCGGTACTGTGACGCAGATCGTGATGCGGACACATGCCTTCCTCCGTGCGTGCATGGGGTGCCAGAGTGCGCGTGACAAGAAAGTCGACAAGGGCCAGCAAGGCTACGTCTACCTAAAGACGGAGCTTCCGCTGCCGGCATGGGGCGTCATCGTCACCATCATCGTCGACATTCTCATACTGGCGATACTCACGGCCGCCGTGCTGTGGATCGACAGTTACTTCCGTGCACCATCAAGTGAGCAGTACCGGAGAAGAACAGGAGTGAGCATATGAGGGGCTTGGGACGTTTCTCGGGCAAGTCACTGGTCCAGGCCGGAATCGCTGTCGCAGTGATCCTGGCCGGGGTCTTCGCATTGCTGTGGTTCCTGGTGTTCCCAAACTCCGTCCAGAGCGCGGGGAACCCGAAGGAAGCCGGCATCGCCGCCGCCTACGAGGACGGAGCCAACGCGCTGTCGGCGTGCGTCAACCAGACGAACGCCAGTGCTGAAGCTGCGCTCGCCAACGCGACGGAGTTCGAGCAGATCGTCCAGGAGGCGGTCTCGCGCACCGGGAACGCGCAGCCGTACCAGATGTCGAACAAGGACGGTAGCGCGAACGCCACTGGGCAGAGCGGGGTCTACGCCCTCTTCGTCCAGGCGTACCCGGACGCCACCAAGGGTGTCACGTCGATGTTCCACACGGCCGTGGAAAACATCACCACCTGCCAAAGCAAGTACGAAGCCGCGCAGAGCCAGGTCCTGGACCGGGTTCGTGACTTCGACGCGTGGCGGACAGGCGGCTGGATGCAGCGGACGTTCTGGAGTGGTCAGGCGAACGATAACCTGATCATCCCCATCCCGGGGACACGCACGGTCTACACCGGCGACCAGGCTCTGGCCCTCGCCCGGGTACCGATCGTGAACGGCGTGACGTCGGCGGCGTACCAGTCGGGGCAGTACAACCCTGGTAACCCGTTCGGCTCGCCTTCCGCGGCACCCAGCGCGTCAGCATCCAACTGACGTAAGCGGGAGCTACTCGGCGTCCAAAAATAGTCCCCTAGAGTGAGGAGAATAGCAAGCGGCGTGGCCTGGCCGGATACTTCGGCTTCCCGCCGATTCATATCCGACCAGGTCTACGCATCCGGAAATGGCTTTAAATATTTTTGAGGCGAGCTCCGCTGACGAGTCGTAAACGACGAAATGCGTAAATAATCCTTGATAGCTTGTGTGTCCGCCGATGCTCGGCGAGCAGTTTTTCCACGACAGATAATCAAGTTTCTAGTGGCTACTCTGCCGCAAGTTGCTCCCGCAGCGCAGCGAGCAACTCGTCGTAGAATTTTACCCAATCGGTTTTGCCCTGCGCCGCCATACGCTCGGATATGGCTTCTATACAGGCGATTCTGCGTTCAAGCGGGTATTTATCGTCCTGGACGATTCTGGCCAGCTGGTCCGGGCCCTGGTTATTGCTCCAATTCGTATCAAGCAGTGCCGCGGCCATTACGGCAGCGTCGGGTATCGAACAGGTTAGTTCGAGCGCTTCTTCTTCGGCGCCATTTTCAATAAAGGAACCGACGAGAATTTGACGTTGTGCCGAGTCGACGATTGACCTTCCAAAATCAAGCGCGAACATCGGATTACCTTCGCCAAGCAGAATTTCCGCAAAAGTTAATTTAAACCTATCCCAAACTTGGGTTTCCGGGTATTTGGCCTGGGCGGCATCAATTTCGTCGATTGCATGCGTGACCAGTTCGGTGCTCGTCTCGAATGCGATCACCGCACCCAGGCAGACGCACTGTTTCACTGCGAATTGGCGATAATGAACGGGCACGCCCTGCCAAATGTCATCATTACGAATATACGGTACGAGATCATCCCAATCGACATCGGGGAGCGGCTCAGTCTGGGAATCAGCCCACGCTTGCACGGGATCGTAATCGGGCACTCTGCTCGTGAGTATATTTTCTAGCCTGCCTGCAAGCTCGCCTTCCGGTTGCCGATCGATTGATAGATCTATCAGCGCCTGAATGAAACCGATAAATAGTTCTTTGGCGCCATAGCCCTGAAAACGTCGTATGAAGCTGGAAAATACTGTGCCGCTAATCAGCTCATCGCCTTCGCGAGTGGCCAGATCGATGACGGTGTCGGCCATCATGTGCCGTGAGCGCATGCCATATACGAGATCGAGTGAGGCCTGAATGCCGCCGGCCTCAAAAAGTTTTCCAGCCAAAGACTGGCGCATCCTGTCCCATATACCAGACCCCGGATAATCTGATTCCCAGCTTGCAAGTCCAGCCATTACTCTGTTCACGACTGCCGGTTCGAAGTCTTCGTCCCGAATCTCTTCGGCCCAACCGACCGCCATATCTATACACTTCAAGGCGTACGCGCCGGGCATACCCTCAAACTCGGCCGCGGCGATTTGTGCCCGCATCGCCGGATCGGCATGTATCGTTAATAGATAATCTGATTGTTCCCGCGGTGTATGCCCGCCGAAAACCCCTTCACTGCCTGTAACATCATGCGTCATATCAAAATAAACCAGTTTATTACTTATATTATGGTCATCGCTTGTTGTCAAACAATTAGAAAGTGCGGCTGCTTCAGGTTTGTCAGTGTCGGCCGTGGTATACTGATTTTTAGTATCAATGATGGAGAACTAGAAGTCTATGGATAAGCGATTTTTGGCCATATTAGGCGTTATTTTGGTAATTGTTATCGGCGCGATATGGATAACGAACAATAAGAAAACGAATTCAACGGCTGGCAATGGACAGCCCACCAATCACGTCATGGGCAGCACTTCGACCGGTGTAAAATTGCTGGAATACGGCGATTATGAATGTCCGTACTGCGGCCAATACTACCCAATCGTCAAGCAGGTCGCGGCCGAATACGCCAACCAGATCCAATTCCAGTTCCGCAACCTGCCGCTTACGCAGCTGCACCCTAACGCCTTTGCCGGCGCCCGTGCCGCCGAAGCCGCCGCATTGCAGGGCAAGTTCTGGCAGATGCACGACGCGCTCTACGAAAACCAGAATGCGTGGGCCAGCAGTACGAACGTAACACCCATTTTCAATAGCTATGCGACACAACTTGGCCTCAACCTCACACAGTTCAAGACAGATTATTCAAGTGATAAGGTTAATAGTTCCATCAATGCCGATGTCGCCGCCTTTAATAAAACCAACCAACAGACAGCCACGCCAGCCTTTTTCTTGAACGGCAAATTCATCCAGCCGACGCAAAGTATCGCCAGTTTCGAAAAATACATAAACGCCGCCATCAAACAAGCGGGCTTCACACCCAAGCCAGTTCAGCAAACGCCTGCGCCCGCCACAAGCTCGAGCACCTCGGCCAACCCGAACAGCGCGCCGCAAAGCAAGCAGTAAGAGACTGTCGGGCCCAAATTACTAATACTGACGAACGCCGGCCAGAGGAATTCGCAGTATATTTACGAACATGAAACGCAATGACACAGCTGATAGCAAAGGCAGGGTATCCAGGCATTTCACGGAGGGCCTGAAGACAGCTTCGGCAAGATTATCACAGTACGAAAAAGCTGTAGCACGTCGTGAGCAGACACCTTTTTGGCGGCAATGCGTCCGAGATACAAGCGGCAGATGGTCGCGATATATCGCGCTGACATCAAACACGGGCGCAGCCTATTTCAGGGGCCGGCAGGCAAAAGTGGATTACGGCAATGACGCGGAAGTAAGCTATATCGAGGCTAACCTCCGACTCCGCAACAAGTTCTACCATGACATCCCTAAAGTTATGGAAATGAATGTCGATTCATTTGCCGCTTGGCTGGCCGCACTGCACGAATGCATAGCCTACAAATACGCATATCCCGGGGAGTTCCCTCTGCCCCGCGATGTTACCACCCATACGATAATCATCAAAAATGAGGTGACACCGCTGGCTAAGAAATATAACGATCCATACGCGTCGGGCGCGACAAAAGGGCCTGTCTTTGACGGATTTCCAGCTGATGCATTGCCTACAGATACGGTCGACGGGCCGAATATCGTGCACCATTATCCGGTACAGAAATATAGCAGCCTATACCTGCGGGAGGCGCACGCAACCTTGAAACAATTAACAAACACCACCGAAACCGGTGGTGAAATGTATGTCCAAAAGGTCGCATACCTGCTGCAAGTGCTGGTCAACCTGCACCTGTTCGTAAATATAAACATGAGCCTTTATATGAATATTGCGAACGCCATGCTAGATATAGGCGGCATTGCGGGCATGGAACATGGCATCTTGGACTTTGTTGCCATGCGCCTTCAGCCCGTAGCGTTTCACGCATACTTCGTGGATGAACTGCATCGCTTGAACGATGGCAACTCCTAAAGTATGGCTGCGGGCCAACTGATTTTACTGACTGACACCTTACTATAAGTCTTCGAGAATCTTGAAAGTCGTGTTTAGTAGCTCAAAAACTGTTGCCAGGCTGGTCGTCGTACTTTTACTGCCACGCTTGCAGGTTTTGATGCCAGGATTTTTATTTTAATAGGCATTTTAATTCACTCCCTAAGCCGCACCCTGTTACTTTTATAAATTGCAAACAGACGCTGCTTTGCCTTTTATTTTTGTTAATTTTTGTTCTCACACAGCAGTCTCGCATCTACTGGAAAGTACGTAAGGAAGTGTACCCCAAGACGCTTTTGCTTGTCAACCCCGTCAGAAATTTTCAGAAACTTAATGCTCCAGTCATAGCGGTATTCGAAAACCCTCAAGGCGTAAACACGGAATTTCTAACGGGGTAAACTATTTCTTACGGAGAGCATGTTCAATAGATACATACAGCCAATTTGCTTTGGCGTACGCCTGCACGCTGGACAACAAGCCGTGAGTGTGCGCCTGTTTGCCGATTGCTCCGCGGACATCAGTGGATGATACGTGCGGCGCGTGGCTGCGGACGATATAGAGTTTGCGCGGCCGCTGCTGCCAAGCGCCAATATATTTTTGAGTGGCTGCCGGCTCGTTTGCGGCTCTGGTGCCGACAATCAATTCGCTTTCACGCAGCAAAATATCGATATTTGGCCATCCAAGCATGTGCTCGACCACATCCGATCCTACCAACAGGACGAGTTCTGCGCGCGGAAAAATTTTCCGAAGTTCCGGCCAGGTGCGCTTGACCGTAAAGTTCTTGTCGACAAGTTCCATGACATTCATGTTCGGGTGCGGCTTTATGGCTTGTTTGAGCATAGCCACGCGATGTGCGAAGTGTTCGGATGGATGTTTGCTCCGTGGCACTCGCTCAGGCAAAAAGACAACTTCGTCCAACCGAGCCGCTTTCATCGCCTGCAATGCAAATGCAATATGGCCGGTATGTACCGGGTCAAACGTACCGGCATAGATTCCCACACGTGGTTTTTGTTTATTCATCCTAGCTTTCAATGGGACTTCCTTCGCAACATGACGTCCGCATCTTACACGCCGGGCATCGGAAATGTGCATGCTCCGGCTCGATCGGATAATGTCCGCAGTAATCGCAGAACAATAGAGGCGATTTTTCTTTCACCAATTCCTGGTACGGATCAAAATCTTCATTCATGCTTGTAGTTCGTATTCTTTGTTTGGCGGCTGCGTCTTTAGCCGCTCAGCTTTTTTGGCTATATCACCAACGTAACCGGTTTTGCCGTCGCCTGCGAGCCAGGCATTGCAACCACCGCGCAGGCAGTGCGCGATACCCGAACTGTCGCGGCGGGCCATTACCTTCATCTTTGACGTTCGTACGGTTCCATCGGTATTCAGCCCACAGCAGTAGCAGCCATCGTGCACATACACGCACACTCCGCCTGATTCCGGTTGAACGGCACTTTGATTGCCATAGCCCGCTTCTTTCATGTCTTGCTCTGTTGAAGATGAAGGGGAAGAATCGTCAGAATTTTTCGCAGTCAGCGTCTCACCACAGGCGCTAAAGGTTCGCCCCATCCGTTGAGCTTGGCGGCCATTCATTTCTAACTCCTGATACAGCGCGTATCGCATGTCAGCGCCAAATATTACCGGCATCGCCGCGCCATCGCCTCCGCGTACTTTCACGCCCTTGAAGCGAGCGTTCATGGTCGCCGCCATTTTATACATAATTTCCGGGGTTAGCCGCCCGAGATTTTTCAAACGAACACCTTCGTCGATAATATCGTGCTGTCTGCAAACAAAATCGTAGGTATTCCGGTAGTCTGCCGGGCTACGGCCAGCATGCCATGCGCCGCCACGTTGCGCCGTAAGGCTTCGGTCGTATACGCTGGTCAGCTCATCGATCAGTGTCAACTGTTGTTCAGCCGAAAGATCCTTACTCATGCGCTGGCCGAGCAATTCGCCAGGCGCTGCCTGCCCGCCCATGTGCGCATAGATGGCTTCGAGCGCCCGGCGGTCCGAGCCGTCCAAACTCCTCGAATACATTTTGATCTTGCCATTCGGCAAACGCGCCAGCACCCGCAACATAGTTTGCTTGCGCGTAACGCTATAGCCGCCCACATCGGCAGTGGCATTCACGAGTTCCGGGGGGAAGTCCGAAACAATAATCATCGTATTAGGACGGTTGCCTTTTGCCATTTCGATAGCTAGCTCGATTTCGGTTTTTTCATACCCCCGCCGGCGGGCTTCAAACAGAAGGCTCGGATTTGCTTGTGCCGTTTTGTGGGCGTCACGTAGAGATTTTTGCGTAATATCGGACATGCTGCGGCCGTCCTGGCCATATAGATCGCGGCCGTCAAAAATAAGCTCAAACTCGGTACGCATACTGCCATCCACCAGTTCACTGAACTGTGTCTGGAGATCGTAGCGAGCCTGGCGCTCCCCGGCTTTTTCAATCTTGCTGCCAAGTAAAACCGCACCCGCCGTCCGGGCAAACTGCTCAGTCTGAGCCTCGCCCGAAAGCCCGCTGCGCTGCAAAATGTCAGCAATCTCCGCATTGATGGCATTGGCCTCGAGACGCCTGCCTTCGGCCAATAACTCAGCACCGAGCGCCTGCCGAAATCCGTCATCGGTTGCGCTAGGATTGAGCCTTTCGGCCGTTGCTATCATTTAAAATACCCTCGTTCTGCCGAGCGGGGGTCATGTGACGACATTGTGCGTGCCTCTGCTCCTTGCTCGGGAGACTTATCAAGCTGTATCTGACTTTGATAATTTCGCTCTCCCTGGGTATTTAGGGGAAAGAGCAGCGAGCTTGGTTTTGCGTTAGCAAAACTCGGCTTCGCCGACGAGCGATGAGAAAAACCGTAGGTTTGTCTCATTACCTCACAGTTGCGGCACAGTTCAGGATTCCCTGTCCTCCGAAACTTTCAGTGAAGGACTGGCCACCTGATTCCAGCATTTTTAATTGTTAATGGTAACTAGTAGTGTAGCAGTTCGGGCATACGCTACATATAGTATTTTTTACGTAATGCAACTTCCGTATTCCGCTATTTATTTCAGCCGGAAACTTTGGACGGCATCGGTAAAAATCGTAAAGTCAGGCGTCGGCCCATTGTCGGTATACGCAAAGAAAAGCGCATGCGTACCCGTAGTAGGCCCGGTGAGTTTAACGACGTTGACCCCATCACTCGAACTGGTGCCGACGACGTCCCGCACGTAGTTACCAAGGTCGCACAAAAAGTTCACGTTCGCCCACTTGGCGGGAGTCCTTGTAGAGCCAGGCACTTTATCCCCGGTAAAATTCGCGCAGTTGTCCGAAACGGTGGTCGCTACGATCTGATTACCGCTTCCCTGTACCGGCAGCACCCGATTGACGCCAAGATCAGAAGGAATCGTATCTACATAAACCTGCAGTTGCTCAACGCCGGGATTTTTTTTGGTGTTGTGCCAGGTGTAAATGTTATAAACGGCCGACTGGTGACTGATGAACTTCCAATCAAGCGGCAAGTTAATCGTGAACGATCCTTCATCAAACTTTTTGGTCTTTTCATCGCCGGCAATTACATGAGAGACGGCAGGAGCAGGCGGAGCGCTGATAGAAGTGTCGGACTTCATGAAATATTTGACAAATATGTAACAGCCGGCTCCCGCGAGCAAAATTATTATGACAAACCATACCAACACCACATGACGCTTGTGGTGGCTGATAATCCGCTTGCCATCCTGATACATCGTCTAGCCCGCCTCTTCCATTATTATATAGTGTCCGTCAACCGCTTAGCCGTTTTTTGAGTATCGTCAAGCGTGGGATGAAACTTTGCGCGGCGCCTTCCAGCCCAAGAACCCGAAGCGCGCCGACCAGCACGTACAAGCGGTCGACCGCCACCTGTTCCAATTCTGCGCCCAGCGCCTCGGCCTGCCGGAAAGCGTGCTCGACCTTTTCGACCAGCCACTTTTCTTCACTCGGCAACACTTGGTTCGTGGCGACCTTTTCGATTTCGCTCGGGTTGACTGCCTCGAGCGAACGGGCCGAGCGATCGCGCTTGCGCAAATGCCCGCGTTTTATAAGACTGTTGACGTGCAGGGCAACTGTCGCGACGGAATTGTAATTCAGGCCGGCCATAATTTCGCGGTAGCTCGGGCTGTAGCCATGTTCGGCAATAAAGCTTTCGATATAGCTCATCAGCTCACGCTGTTTTTTGGTTGGACGAACTGCTGTTTCTGCCATACATTAACCTCCTTATTTCCGGCGTTTTTGCGCCCTGCCCCTTCTGGGAACGTGCTGCGCCACCTGTGCTGCCGAAACCATGACCGAGGTAGCCGGCTTGCCTTTTAGCGTTTTAAGTTTATGCGATTCCGGGAACACCCACCAGCGGTACCAGACGTAATTCCAGACAGTGAAAAATCCGGCCGATACGAATTGGCCGATATAGGGCGTGATGCCGATGTTTTTCAGCCACTGGACGATGACGTAATCAAGCAAAAAATCAACGAGCGTAATTATTGCGTACCGGGATGTAACCTCTACCCTGTGCTCCCCGAGCGATGAATTCGAAAATACCCAAAAGCGCTGCAACATATAGTTCACCACCCAGCCGACCACGTCCGCCAGAATCTTCGCCCACCACAATGACCAATGCAGCACGGAATAGAAAACAAAAAACGCCCCGTAACCCGTCCAGAAGTACGCACCGCCGCTGATGCCATACTCAACGAGCTGGATAAGCCTGCGCCGCACATTGTCTTTGGATTTTTTCCGCTTCGCCATACTGTTTGTTCTGCTTTTGTTTAATTGTACCATGTCATGTTACACTTTCCGAATGTCAGAAGCAGCCCAACCTCCCCAAGAGTTACCACCCCCGATTGCTGAACTGCTCACCACAATGCAGACGCTGATTGAAAGCCCGCCCGAAGGATTTAATACTATCGATTGGCCGCAACCAGCGGAGCAACCACCTTGTGCGCTTAGATCTGCCCAGCGCATACCCGGCTATTACTTCGAGCCGACTCACAATATTGAAGTTGGAAACAGAGACGATCTAACTTTAGGGTTAATAACATTACCTGGATCACCGCTGGCAAATGGGACGCCCGTCAACAGGAAGTATGAGATATTCTACGATGGCCGATTAAGCTTTTGGCAAGATAGCTATCCGCACCCTGACAGGATTAGCGTAGTTGCCGCGGAAATATTATCTATGGTGCCAGCTGCGGAAGAGGACGAGTTGAAAATTTTTGCAGATAGCATTGCCTTTGTAGTTCGTCGTACGAAAGATGCATATCTGCGAAGCCCGCAACCAGTGCAACTTGGGGAATCCGAGCTTATCGGAGCGTTCGAGATTGAAGCGCTACGCCGCGAACTTGAGGCGATTGCCGAAAACGGCATCGCTTAATCGTAGTTACCCTATAGACAATCATTCTTTATTCTTTTGTTTAGCTATTGGCGCAAGCGCCACCCCGGCCAAGCCCCAGAAAAGATAGGCTAGCGTGTCGTCAGCCCAGGCGTGGGAAAGTAAGTTAATGACTGTAATTCCCGCAAGACTTGCCAGTAGTACAATTGGCAATCCGTCAGAATCGATACGCCGCATCCACAATTCTTTCGCAACGAGAAAGTTTATCGCAAGGAACAGCGCCAGGCCGAGCCAGCCGGTTTCCTGGCCGATCTGCAAATAATAGTTTTCGGCAATGCGTGCCGGGTGATTGTTGTGCACCGATGCCGGACCGGCCGTGCCGGGGCCGCGGCCGAGCGGTTCATGAGCGACATCATGCAGTCCGCCCTGGAGAGCGCTTGTCCTATTTTGGTTCGAGCTCTGCGGCGAGCGCGATTGCTGGCTGGTATGGAAAACCGCGTCTTCAAACGTCGCATTATGGCGCAACACGAGCACCAGCCCGCCGAACACCACAAACACTGCCACAGCCGCCACCAAAAGCCACCGCCTAAGTTCAGCGTTCGTAACACTGAGCCAAATAATTGCCGCGACCGCAAGCATCGCGCCGATATAGCCGGTGCGGGAGTAGGTAAAGTACAGTACGACCAACGATGCCACTCCTATTGAAATAGTCATCCGCGATTTAACTGAAGGCCCGGATAAAAAGTAATTCCTATTTGACTGGATTCCAGCCTTCGCTGGAATGACGGTTTTTTTTGGTCCTTGATCTGCTGGCCTAGCTTCATGCTTCCGACTTCTTGCTCCCAGATAAATCGAAATCACAGCAGTAATTATCAATACCAAGTACGCACCGAGCGGGTTGGCGCCGCGAAGAGTTGATTGCACACGCACGAAGTTAGGATTCAAATCAACCAGTTCATATGGCCGGATCGTGGCCGGCCCATAACCGAAATGGCCGAGGAAATTTGCCGGCAACACAAATGCTTGCAGCAACCCGAACACCACGACGATTGCCGCCGGAACGAGCACCAGTTTCTGCCAATGTCCGCGCAGCCACGGCGAACAGCTCGCCGCCACCCAAGCGACGAAAAATATCAGCATCAGCCGAACGTCCTCGATTAGACCTTCACCAAGTGCGGTCCGATTCACCTCATGCCGGGTGTAGGCCGCCAGGCCTAATAAAATCTGCAGCAGCACATACGCCAGCATCAATCGGAACAACCACGAACGACGCAGTTCATGCCAAAGCGATCGCTGCCGCCAAACCAGCCAGCCCGATGCCAGCACAAGCAATACCAGCAGCAATTCCTTCCAGAGCCGCAACAACGTGTAATGGCCGAACATGCTGGCCGCCCAGACCGTTAGGAACGCATGAAACGGAATTAATACTAAAATTGCTGCGACACCAGCCGTAATGAATGCTGCCAAACTGTCTTTTTTGACTCGTGACTCGTGACTCGTGTCTCTAGCCAAAGTGCTATAATCCCGTTTTCATAGTGTTACAATCAGTATATCGCATGAAAAGCAACGCTTCTCTTGTTTATAACCTCTGGCTGGTCGTCGGTGATTTCTTGGCGCTGCTCGCCGCATTCGTGGGCGGCTACGGCATACGCAGCGCCAGTCATGTGCCAGTTGCGCATCCGATTCCGGCTCACACCTACATCGCAGTCTTTTTGGTGCTGCTCCCTTTTTGGATACTGATTTTCGCGCTGCTCGGGCTGTACAACAGCAGCGTCTACGAAAATCGTTTCAGCGAATTGCCGCGCTTGTTGGTCGGTTCGTTTATCGGGCTCACCTTTGTTATTTTTTGGAATTTTGTCAGTGTCAAACCGATTTTTCCGTCGAAGCTGGTGCCGATTTATGGCTTCTTGCTGGCGTTTGTTTTCCTGATTATATTCCGTAACCTGGCGCGGTTTGTACGCGGGCAGCTGTTCGGCTACCGCGTCGGTTTGAGCCGCGTGCTCATCGTTGGTAATACGGCTATGTCGCGCGAGCTGATTGATACTCTTGCTGACAGCAAACATTCTGGCTATAAAATCGTCGGCGTGGTTGGCGGCAAGCTCGCCATAGGGCCGCACAATTTACCTCTGTATGCTCGGTTCAGCCAATTTTTGAATTCACACCCGAATCCTAACTTGCATGGCATCATCCAAACCGAACTCTACGCCGATGAAGCGCGCAATGCCGAAATCCTGACCTATGCCCAGGAGCACCACGCCAGCTACCGCTTCGTCCCCGGCAACACCGAATTGTTCGTGGGCAATGTGAACGTCGAGTTGTTCCGCGGCTCAACGCCCGTCATCACGGTACGCCAAACCGCCCTGTTCGGCTGGGGCCGCATCGTCAAACGGCTGTTTGACCTCACCTTTGGTACGCTGCTTTTTATCCTAACTCTGCCCCTGGTGATAATTATTTGCTTGATTATGATAATTTTCGATCACGGAGATCCGATATTCCGCCAGACCCGTTTGTCACGTTTTTATACCAAGATTCGTATATATAAATTTCGCACTCAGCTACATGCCTACAACCGCATGACGCCGGAAGAAGGCTTTGTGAAAATGGGACACCCGGAGCTCGCAAAACAATATCGCGAAAACGGTGACTATTTAGAAAACGACCCGCGTATTTCAAGGCTCGGCAGATTCCTTCGCAAAACCAGCCTAGACGAATTGCCGCAACTCCTGAACGTCATTAAAGGCGAAATGAGTCTTGTCGGCCCGCGCCCGCTTGAACCATTCGAACTCGATAGCTACGGCAAAAAAAATATGATGCTCAGCGTTAAGCCCGGGCTCACCGGTCTGGCGGTTGTGTCGGGCCGGCGCGACATTAAATTCGAAGAACGACGCAAAATTGATTTATATTACGTTCAAAACTGGAATTTTTGGTTAGACTTAGTCATATTGACTAAAACCGTTCGCGCCGTATTCTCACGCGACGGAGCAAGGTGATCGTGGCAGACCGCCCGCTACGAAAGTTGCGAGTAGCCATCGTGCACGACTGGCTGGTCGGTGGCGGCGCGGAGCGTGTCGTTTACGAGTTGCATAAAATGTTTCCGGACGCGCCGGTGTATACGTCTTATTGCACCGACGAGTGGCGCAAAAAGTTCGACGGGAAGATCGTGACCGGCTGGCTGCAGCATTTCGGCAAGATTCGGAAGTTCATCCCGTTCCTACGGATTTGGTGGTTCACGCATTTGAAGTTCGATGGCTATGATTTGGTCATAAGCAGTTCGGGCGCGGAGGCCAAGGGAATCAAAGTACCGACCGAAACGCTGCACGTCAACTATTGCCACGCACCGACGCACTATTACTGGAGCCGATACGAAGAATACCTGGAGCATCCAGGGTTCGGAATTTTCGATCCGCTGGCACGAATCGGCCTGAAACTGCTCATCGGGCCTTTGCGCAAATGGGATTATAACGCCGCCCAGCGGCCGAATTATATGATTGCAAATTCAACACACATCCAGGCGGAGATTAAGAAATATTACGGGCGGGATTCTGTCGTGACTTTCCCGCCGGTTGACATTGAGAGGTTTGAGTCACGAGGCACGAGTCACGAGGCACGAAAGGGATTTTTGGCTGGCGGCAGATTGACACCGTATAAGCGTGCCGACCTTGCCGTGAAGGCATGCACGAAGCTCGATTTGCCGCTGACGGTTTACGGCGACGGGCCGGATCGCAAACGCCTGGAATCGATGGCCGGGCCGACCATACGATTCACCGGCTTTATCAGCAACGAAGAAGTAGTTAGATTGTTCAAAAGTTCGCTGGCATATATTTACCCGCCGCTCGACGATTTCGGCATCGTCGGCATCGAATCGCTCGCCGCTGGCACGCCAGTCATCGCCTATAAAGCCGGCGGTGCGTTGGACTACGTAATCCCTGGTAAAACCGGCGAATTCTTTACGCCGCAAAGCGTAAAGGCGCTCACTGAAGCGCTGCGAAATTTCAATCCAAAAAAGTACAAAACAAACGAAATTACAAAATTCGCAGACAAGTTTTCCAATGAAACGTTCCGGCGCAACATGCAGTCATTCATCGACAAAATAATTGGAGATTTCGCCGACACCACGAAGACTGCAGACAAGAGATAAACAGTCGCTAGCCTTCCATCTGAATGCGGTCGCACGTAAATAAAATTAGCGACAATGCTTCAAAGTGGTCAGGCGTAACATTTGCAACAGGCTCCGCAGCGCCGCCGGACGCCAGTTCTTCAACCTCGAGTTCGCTGCCTGCCCGGGCTTGATCGAAATCGTACGTTACCTGATTTCCGTCAGTTCGATGATGTACGGCACGCACCTGTCCTTGCGCGCCGGATGTGACGACCATCCGTTCGTTTTTGGACGGACTGTAATCCCGTTCAACCTCTTCGGTGGAAAAACGGCTCCGCCAGGTCGTCAGCAGGCTTTTCGTCTTGAGCAAAGCTGCGGTTCGTCGTTGCTGCTCCTCGTCGTCAGCGCTCGGTTCTTCATCGACGATAACATCCAGCCGAACAAAGTCTTCCATAATCTAAGCCGCCCTCTCCATTGCTTCTTCATACTCGCTGTCATCGCGCCGCAACTGGATACTCTCAATCCGACGCTTTACAACATTCCCGAATCTATTTAGTCTGAAATGCGTTGCCGGCAGTGGCGTCCCAACATCCAACTTACTGGGCATATCTACTGGAACCACATGGGATACGCCATCTGAAGTACGTACGTGGCCTATTCCTTCTTCATTAGCATACACATCGAGACTCGGAGTACTGGCAATTCTGGTAACCGTCTCGGCCATTGACTCTTCGGCTGGTCTGCGTCTTCTGGATTTACGCATGCCGAATCTACGCTTCGGCTGCTGGTCGCCAGCGGCTTCTCTGGCCTTTGCCTGATAACATGCGTTGAATATGAGCCGGCGACGGCCCTTAGCTTCTGGGTTGTCATCAATGCCGAGACTGTCCTGCATCATGTTTTGTATTATATCCCGCAGCACCGGCGACAGTCCTGCTTCGTCTGCCACATTGAGTCGTGAATTCGATGGATCAAACAGATCTTCCAGGGAGGCTCTATTTACGAACGCAAACTTTGATCCGTCTCTGCCGAAATTCAATGAGCCTGGCAGCCCGTGCGCCGCCAAGACGATAGTCGACGGTTTAATACCCAAGTCAACTAGTTTGAGCATGTATTTTTGCAGGTCGCCCGGTTCGTTGATCTCAAAAACCAGCGTCCGGTTTCCGTGAGTAGCATAATTTTCGCCCACGGTGGACAACGCGCCGTTATAATCGCCCTGGGCATCGGTAAAAACGACTGTGGTGTCGCCAGCTTGTAAATGTCTGATGGTATCCGGGTGTCCGCCTAAAGCCGCCGCTGTAAGCTCCAACTGTTCGGAAGAGTAATAATCGAAATTTATTATACCGGCGTGCTCGCGCAGATAACTTGTCCAGCCTTCCGCATGCCAACGCGATTTGTTTCCTACTTTAGTTAGCATAATCCGGAGAGCATCCGAGTCCACCTGGCCTGTTTTTGAATCGGACGTCCGCGAATAGGCTGTATACCACAATTCACGGCGAATATCCTTCGGCAGCTCGGCAACGATCGCCAAGAATCTATCCCCCCAGTCGCGCTTGGCGGTAGTTTCCTCTGCCGGGTCCATGCCTTCCGGCCACAGTGCCGTCTTGCGATTAAGCGCGCTGGCCATGGCCGGCACGATATTATCCTTTTCGAGCAGAGCCTGTACTGTTTCATCATTCAAAGCTGAACCGTGTAACTGGTAAAGTTCGAGTAAATCGTCGAAACCGTACATGTTTCTGGCTATTTCGGTGGCCGGAATTAACTCTTCGACGTAATATGATTGCTCGAGCATGTGCCGCAAATCAGACGACAGGGTTTTGGTATGGTAGACCTCCCGCAGTTTATCGGCCGGCGCGGCGGCGAGCGCGTCAGTCACAGCACCGTACCAGCTCCTGCCTGAACCGTCGCCTCTTCGATTTGCGACGTCTTCGTAGGCATCACAAAGTTGGCTGGCTTCGTGAATGAAATCGGCCAACGCTTCGGTGGTAAACTCGCCCCTCTTAATCGCTGCGCGCGTAACGTCGTCAGGTATGTAGTAATTTCCCCGCCAGACCGGCTGTTCCCCGAACATTTCCCGGCTCCTGCCCCGCAGATTTTCATTGATTCGTCCTAGCTCACTATCGTTGGGGGAATTTTCTGATGGCGATGCGCTAGCGTCGTGCGCGCTGACCGGATAAGCAGCGGGCGATTCAGGCTGGGGTTCAACTGCGAGAGCGGCAGCGGGACTTACGCCATGCGAACCGGCAGTTTCTTCGGCGGCGAGCCTTTCAACGCGCTCACGAAGCAGCGGATGCATGCCGGGGTTTTCCAAAAGCAGCTCGTGATACGTATTCAGCGGGACGTTCCCGCCATCAACCGGAAGCATCGCTGGTGATTCTGTCATAGCAATATATTTATTTTTAATCTTATACACCTTAAGTATACAACAGCGTTCAATCGGGCATTCATAGACGGATATATGAGTATTTGGCAGTACATTTGCTAGCCTGGTTGCGCCGTCAACACAGCGTCAATGCGCGGTTGCGCCCATTCCAACAAAAGCTGAGCGTTACTGCGGCCGTACTGCTGGCCTAAATATCCGACATCGAAAACATCATTCAAGCCTGCGTATAGCATTGTCATGAACCCGCACGGCCCCGCCTTAGGACTAAGGCCGAACTTCCGCACCGCCGTGGTTAAAAGATACACTTCTCCATAGTCAGTAGCACCAATGTCGCGCAATGATTCTGGAGATTTTGCCGTTGCATTTTTAAGAATCGCGGCCGGTATTTCGGCGGGGTCTACGGCTTCGATACATATGGAGCTGATGTCGCCCGAGTTTGCATAGCCTGGAAAGAGAAATTTTCTTACAAGATTGCTAAGGTGTGCTGTTCTTGAAGCTTGCGACGACCTTCGATGGCCCACTTGCGTAACTGCCGGTTCAAAATCACCGTGTGTCAGCCGGACATCTGAGAGCGCAAACCCATGTAAACTTTCTAATACTTTCGTGTAGCGGGTCATGAAAAGTCTTTCCAGTGCACGATCGCCTCGTTGGATCGCAATGTACCCTTCTTCTCGCGCAAGCAGTGTTTGCTGAACACCATTCAGTACAAGCGGGAACTCGGCGACATCGGTTTCGGCCTCAAGCCTATTCAATCGCTCCCTGTAATATGCCCGGCCAAGTTCACTCATGCATGATACTGTAATAGATTTATGACCTGGACACAAAATCAAGTCTTAATATTTATTACCACTGTCCCAACACTAACGCTGCCTGGCTAGGCTTCTAAAATAATCTGGAGAATTTACCGATATTTATTGACTTGCTTCAGCGTTTTGAATGCGACTACCACAAGCAGGATGATGTAGCCGAGGTCATCTAATTCACCAACGAACGGAATGATGTTGGACAGTATATCCAACGGTAAAATCCCCGCTAATGCCAGCGGCGCTATCTTCAGCACGACGCTTTCGTCTTTTGACAGCAAAAACCGCAGATACGCTTTCGGCCAGCTGATTTTCACAGCCCTTAAAACCACCCCGTTGTTATGCGTCATATCAGACATTGTATTTCATTATGCCAAATACAAACTGGAGGTACAGTAAAAATCCTCACACACTGCTGAGCTTCCAGCCCTGCAAACGGATATTTTACTTATACTTCCACCTCTGATACAATCGCCTTTGCATTAAGGGGTTCGTTTGATGAAGAACATACTTGTTACCGGTGGGGCCGGTTATATCGGATCGCACGTCGTGGTTGAACTAGCAGCTGCCGGCTATCGGCCGGTTATTCTGGATAATTTCAGCACCTCAGATAAATCGGCCTTGCAAGGAATCAACAAGCTTGCCGGCCAGCCGGTCACGGTAATCGAAGCCGACTACCAGGATGCCGAAAAGCTAAATACTGCGGTAGAGCAGGAATCAATTGACGGCATCATTCACATCGCAGCCTACAAAGCCGTGGGTGAATCGGTGGAACAGCCGCTCATGTACTACCAGAATAATGTGGCCGGATTCGTAACGTTGCTCGAGACAGCTTTGGCGGCCGGTGTTAACAATGTGGTGTTTTCATCGAGTGCCGCAGTGTACGGCAATCCGTCTTCACCGCAAGTTACCGAAGAAGAGCCGTGCAACCCGGAAAATCCTTATGGTTGGAGCAAATTCATGTGCGACATAATCATACGTGACACTTGCCGGGCGAATCCGGACTTGAAAGGTATCGATCTGCGCTACTTCAATGTCGTCGGCTCGCATGAATCGGCCATCATTGGCGAATCGCCCAAGGGCAAACCGCAAAACTTGCTGCCGATTATCGTGGAAGCCGTGACAACCGATACGCCGCTCACTGTGTACGGTGACGATTATCCGACAGCCGACGGAACTTGCCTGCGCGATTACATCCACGTCGTTGATCTGGCCAAAGCACACGTTGCGGCGCTTGTGAAAGCCCAGGAGCAAAAGACTGGCGGGTACGAAATGTACAACTTAGGCACAGGAAAAGCGACGAGCGTACTGGAACTTATCGAGGCGTTTGAGCGCGTGAACGGTGTAAAAGTGCCGTACGAAATCGGCGGCCGCCGCGCCGGCGACCCGGTCGAGTACTTCGCCGTGCCCGACAAAGCCAACCGTGAACTTGGCTGGCGCACAGAGCTGACAATAGAAGATGCCGTCCGCAGCGCCTGGAAATGGCGAGAAGCTATTTCAAAAACTAATTAATTCCGCCTTGCTTCAGGCTCTCACCAACATTGCAGTTGATTAAAAATTTGCTTTCAGTAGTTTAATTTTTATTCAGCTTTAAGAAATCAAGAATAGCTTGCCAGCATCCTTTGGCTGAATTCCGCCGCTGTTTCCGTGTCTTCAAACGACGCCAGGCTATCTTTGCTTACCGGGTCACCGGCATGCATGCGTAATTCGGCAAGTTGTTCGGCGTAGTGCATTGCCGCGGCCGGCGTAACCACGTCAAGCAAAGCGTTCTTTTGGCCGCCTTCTGTCGCGGCAAAAATCGCCACCGCGCCAAGCAGGTTAGCCAGCGTGTTATCGCGCATTATTCTCTCATCCAAGGTGCCGTCCGCTTGTCGGTATTCTATTTTTGAATTGTAGCGCTCAGCCCCTGGAACGGGGTCGAAGAGAATCGTCAGCGTTCGGCCGTCCTCAAATGTAACGGTCGCCGTACGCGCCATGTCTTTGCCCCACTCGTGTCGATGCAACTCGCCTTCGTCATCAAATTCAAAGGGGCCAAGCGGCTGCTTGAGTATAACCTTCGTCCCGCGATGGTTAAAAGCGGTGTAATTTCCTTCGCTTTCTTCGATATTATCAATGCCATGATAAAACTTATTCGCCACTAATTCGCCACCCTCACTAACGTCATGAGTGTCTAGTTCGCCACCAACAAGCGAACTGGCCACAGCCAGCATATGCGGCATCTCGATGCCATAAACCGCCAAACCTTTTGCATCCTGGAACCGGCCGCGCAGCACAACGTCGGCGACACGATCCTTTGAAAAATCAACCACTAATTTTGCGATACTGTTACCCTGAGCTCGTTCGGATGCGATGATTTCTCTGGCCTGCGCCAATGCCTCGGATGCCAGGTAGTTTTCATTGACGAATACATTTTCCCGGCCAATTTCATCAAGAACCGCCTCCATAACGGGGCGTTCATCATCGTTTGAAACAACCGGCTTCTCCAGTACCCAAGCAGTCGGCATCGCTAGACCTGCGCCATTAATCGCATCTTGGGCCGATCTTGTCGATGACGCATGCTGACCCGAAGCGCTCGTGATGTCAACTATGTCTACTCGACCGCCTAAATCTGCCGCCGCGACTGGCAGCTCATCTAACGATTCAAGCACGAGCATACCGGCAGCTCGCGCGGCCTCTCGTCTGGCAGGATCGATATCATAGCCTATGCGGCTGACGCTTGCGTCAAGCCCCTCCCAAGCACCAGCATGCAGCACCGTTCCTGCCTTGCCCAGACCTACTTGAAGCACCACCAAATCAGGGGTCTGCATTGC
The DNA here is from genome assembly GCA_963742655.1 of uncultured Candidatus Saccharibacteria bacterium. Lineage (GTDB taxonomy): Bacteria > Patescibacteriota > Saccharimonadia > Saccharimonadales > UBA4665 > JAICLK01. The sequence continues at coordinate 344,284 of CAVUMM010000005.1, read as the reverse complement.
TACCCCATCAGTGCCGGAAAGTAAGTTGCCATAGTTCATAATAACTTCTTGAGAGTAATCTTATACTATAGCATACTTCTGGATTAATTACAATTCAGTCAAACCGGGCACAATTGCAGCCAAATCTTGTTACTATTTTCGGGAGTATTTATAAGCGAAGTGCTATAATTTCATGTTGAAATATAACGATAGTCGAGGCAAGACCGTTAATGAAAGTCTTTGTTCAAGTACCTTGTTTAAATGAAGAAAAAACTCTACCGCTCGTTCTAGAATCAATCCCTAAAAAAATCCCCGGCGTCGAATTACATGTGATGATTGTCGACGACGGCTCGCGCGACAACACAGTTGAAGTCGCCAAAAAGTACGGCGTCAAACACATCGTGCGCCACACCCGCAACATGGGCTTGGCCCGGTCTTTCCGCGACGGCGTGATGTACGCGCTGGAGCAGGGCGCCGACATCGTGGTGAACACCGACGGCGATAATCAATATCCGCAAGATCGAATTCCAGACCTCATCCAGCCCATTATCGACGGCACGGCCGAGATCGTGGTGGCCGACCGCCAAACCCAGAAGATCGCGCACTTTTCCCCGCTCAAAAAGATGTTGCAGCGCTTCGGCAGCTACATCGTCAACCGAGCCGCCGGCACCGAACTGCCCGACGCGGCCAGCGGTTTCCGGGCGTATTCGCGCGAATCGCTTATCCGGCTGAATATCATCTCGCAGTTCAGTTACTGCATGGAAACCATCATCCAGGCCGGCAATAAACGACTGGCTATCACCAGCATTCCCGTCACGACCAACGCCAAGACGCGTGAATCACGCCTGTTCAAAAACATGTGGCAGCACGTGTTCAAATCCGCCGGCGCGATTACCCGTTCGTACGTTATGTATCGGCCATACATGGTATTCGGCACCATCGGCTACACGGCACTCATCCTCGGGCTGATTCCGTTCATTCGTTACTTCCTTCTTTATAGCGTTCTGAAGCACCCGACCGGTCACTTGCAGTCGCTGCTGATTGGAGCTGTCTTTCTGATACTTGCGTTCCTCTGCCTGGTGCTCAATATAATTGCCGACCTGACGCGAACGAACCGCATTTTGCAGGAAGAAACACTGGAGCAGATCAAGCGGCATCACTTGAGTAATTTTGGAAAGGATATATGAGCCAGACATTCAGTAAAGAACAGCCGACCGTAACGGTGCTGGGCTGCGGGTACGTAGGCGTAACTACGGCGGTCGTATTAGCGAATTGCGGCTACAATGTGTACGCGATTGAGCCGATGCCCGAACGATTGGATATTTTAAAATCCGGCAGGTCTTTTTTTTATGAGGCGGGTGTCGACCCGCTGATTGCTAGCGCGCTGCATGCTGGTTCATTAATTTTTACCGATTCATATGAAGATTCTGTAGCTAGTAGCTCGATAGTTTTTTCGTGCGTCGGCACACCGGATAACGCCGATGGCAGCTCAAATTTGACATACGTTTTTGAAGCGGCCAAACACGCAGCCAAACTCATGAAGCCCGGCACCATTTTCGTGCAAAAAAGCACCGTGCCCGTTGGCACCGGCTCACGCGCAGAACAAGTCTTTGCCAAGGCCGGAGCCGACATCCGCTATGTCTCCAATCCGGAATTCCTGTCCGAAAGTTCAGCCATACGCGACACACTTTGGTTTGATCGCTGCGTCACCGGCAGCAATGATCCGGATGCCGCGCAACAAGTGCTTGACGTTTATCGAACTATCGAGCGTGCGGCCGGCCAGCTTGCCAAGCTTGCACAGATCGAAATACCCGCTCAGCCGCCGACGCCGCAGTACATCGCCACTACACTCAATAGCGCTGAGCTTATCAAAGTCAGTTCGAATGCATTTCTGGCGCTGAAAATCACCTTTGCCAATTCCATTGCCAAGCTCGCCGATAGCGCCAATGCAGATGTGAACGATGTGATGTCCGCGGTCGGTGCCGACCGCCGCATCGGCCGCGCATTCTTAAACGCCGGCCGCGGATATGGCGGCGGTTGCTTCCCGAAGGATGTCAGCGGGTTAATCCGCAGCGCTGAAGAATACGGTGTGGAGATGGAGCTGATGAACGCTGCCACTGCCGTGAATGAATCCATGCCGCACTACGTTATCAACCGCGCCAAGACGGTGCTCGGCGGTTCGCCGGAAGACAACGTGTACAAAGACAAGAAAATAACCGTGCTTGGCCTGTCATTCAAGGCCGGTACCAGTGACGCTCGCCGTTCGCCCGCCATCGCCATCGCCAATACGCTGGCTGAGCAGGGTGCGGAAGTCCGGGCCTATGATCCCGAAGCAATGGAGGAAGCCAAGCATTTCCTGCACGACAGAGTTGCTTTGAGCGAAAGCTTGGATGCTGCGCTGAATGAAGCTGAGTTGGTTTTCGTCGCGACCGATTGGCCGCAGTTTAAGAATCTGACCGCCGAGCAGCTTGGCAGCGCAAATCTCATCGTCGACTGCATGAATTGCCTCGACAAAACCACCCTGCCCGCCTCCATCAAATACATCGGCATCGGCCGCAGCTAGAAATCTTGAGCAACTCTATATTAGTCCTGAAGTCGGGAAGCCCAGTAAGATTGGATCACTGAACCGTCAACACAAACGTCTGCGTCACTATCCCCTGGCTGTTCTTGGCAGTAAACGTGATCGGATAGGTACCGGCCGTATTGGCAGCTGGGATACCGCTAATAATGCCGGTTGAGCCATGCCAAGTTAGGCCTCTTGGCAGGGTACCGCTCTTGGTGAGGTGCGGCTTAGGATAGCCAGTATCGATTACCTGGAAGGAGAAGGCTTGGCCAACCGTAGCCGAGGCATTATCGTCGGATGTTATGACCGGAGCCTCGTCAACGTTGAGGTTGAAGGTTTGGCTGGAAGAACCCAACGAGTTGGTGGCCGTGACCGTCAGCGTGTACTTGCCGCCGCTGCCTTGTAAGGCGGTGCCACTAAGAGTGGCTGTGCCGTCGCCGTTGTCGGTGAAGTTGATGCCGTTTGGCACGGCTCCGGTCAGAGTAAGGCCGGGCGTCTCATTGCCTTTGGCCGTGATGGTCATGGAGAATGGCGTGCCGACCGGTCGTGGTTTTGTTTTCGATTACATGGAGTACCGGTGCTTTGGTGATGGTCAGCGTGAAGTTCTGGGTGGCATTAGGGCTGATGCCGTTCTGCGCTTTTAGTGTCAGGTGGTAGTCACCAATGGCAGTATTGCTCGGGGTACCGCTGAGGGTGGCCGTGCCGTCGCCGTTGTCGGTGAAGCTGACGCCGGCCGGAAGAGCGCCGGTTTTGGTGAGAGCCGGTGCCGGGTAGCCGTCGGTAGTGATTGTGTAGCTGAAGGGGACGCCGAAGGTTTCGGTATCGTTATTGGCACTGGTGATAGCCGGAGCAGACGTAGTGGTATTGACGTTCAGAGTGAAGGTTTGAGTAGCGTCAGGGCTGATGCCATTCGGATGCATCAATAGTTATGGGGTAGTCTCCGTCACTGCCCGCCGGGGCTTCACCGGCTATGGTGGCGGTACCGTCGCCGTTGTCGGTGAAAGTAATGCCACTGGGGAGATCGCCGGTTTCAGAAAGTGAAGTGGTTGGGTTGCCGGTTGTGGTTACCGTGAAGCTAAAGGGCGTGCGCATGCCGGTACTGGCAGTATTAGCACTGGTGATAGCTGGAGCCGTACCGACCATGACGGTGACCGTATTACTCGGGCTACTCTCTCCGCCACTATTGACGGCAGTCACATAGTAGTCGTAGGTGCCTGGAGTTGCCGTAGTGTCCGTGTACGAGTTGGTGGTGCTACTGTCAATCTCCGTGCCATTGCGGTAGATGTTATAGGAGGTGGCGCCAGAGACTGCATCCCAGCTTAGGGATGGGGTTTGAGTGGGGGTGGGGGCAGTCAGGTTGGTGGGAGCTGCGGGAGTTAGAGGTGCGCTAAGATACACTTGGGGTGCGGGAGCATTATCAGATGTTAAATCAGTTGCAAAACTACCAAAAAGTAACTGTCCGTCTTGGGTGAAGTTAATTGGCCCGAATGAAGCGTTATTTGGCTGCTGACCGCTGGGCGTAATATCTGCTTGGGTTGTTACGCCAGACTGCATATCTCGTATGTATTCATGTGTACCCGAACCTTGCCCGCCGCCTCCATTTGGAGAGTGAGAGAAAGCTACATATTTTCCATCGGGACTTATAGCTGCATCATTAGCGGACCCGCTTAATGGATTACCCGATGAATCCAAGTCAACTTGGGTATCGGTGCCTGTTTGCAAGTTCCGGACATACACATCGTATGCTTGTAGATCAGGCTGCAACGTCGTGTACAGAATAAACTGCCCGTTACCAGAAACAACTGCACCATTATTTTGCGTACCCGCTATCCCGTTTGGAGACGGGATGAGTTGGATACTATTGGTTGTCATATTTCGCACATAAATATGAAAGCCGGCTTCTACTCCTGGAACAAGCGGCGAACTAGACCAAAAAGCCACGATATTGCCATCATCCGACATGCTTGCTCTTTCGGCCTGAAAATTTTCCCATACACCGCTCGAGTTTACAAAACCGTACTGCCCGTTACTGTCGATAGCCACCGGCGTAATATTGCCTGTCGTTCGATTGCGAATAAAGCTCGATATACTCGTCCAGTTACATGGGAAGTGAGGACAAAAATATCCCGGCCAGGATCCAGTCAAATCACCGGTAAATCCAATAAAATTACCATCTATGCTAATCCCGAAACAGGACGCTGACGTAGAGTAGGGCGTAGCACCTTCGGTTGTTGATTGCTGGAGGTCCCGCAAATAACAGCGAGAGAAATTATTCGTGTTATTATCACCTAAGTTGGAGGCATTTGATCCGTAAACGACATATCGTCCTGTACTATCCATAATCGGGTTTTGGGCGGCCTGATTTGCTGATACACCAGCATTATTTTCGCTAACGAGACGCGTTGATCCGTCTGTACGGTCATGTACAAAGACCTGGTTGCCTTGAGGCGTAAAATTAGATACCAAATTAGTAGCAGTTGAATTGAACGCGACATAGCGTCCGTCAGTTGAGATATCACCGTACCCGTAACTACTTTGGTTGGGCACGGCATTACCATCACCAAGTGACATTAATGAATCTCCTGAGCCAGTTGCACCCGCAGTGACCGGAACGATCGGCATGAAAATTACTATTGCCGCAGCGAATGCCGCAAAAAACTGTTTGATTACCCTCCGCATACATTGCCTCCCGAAGCTTATGCTTATTGTACGCTTAAATATAGCTTATGAATTGTAAAAAGCAACCGGAAAATAACTTAAACTTCGAATCGCGTCATCCCAGCGCAGGCTGGGATCCAGTATAAAAGAATTGCTAATTGACTAGATTCCAGCCTTCGCTGGAATGACGCGCACAAGGGAGCGTGTGCACCGAGGAATTTATGGCTGCTGCAGGGCGGATTGCATGCGGCGGAAGATGCCGTTGGGTTCGGCTATGGCCAGGGCGACGATTTCGGCGGCGCGTTCTTGCGAATCGGCCACGCTGTAGATGCGTAGTTGCGGTGCATTACTGGACTCGCGCAGATGGGCAATGTCGCCGTTTTCAAAAATGATACGGACGCCATCCAGTGTATTGATGGTCTTGATACTGCCAAATTTTGCTTCGACAGGGAAATACGCGGCCAGCTCGGCACGGCTTTCCGGCGAATCATGACCAAAGCGCTCTACCATCGCCTTGTAAACATCAATCGGGAAGTTATCGATAAGTCCGGCATCGGTAAAGCGTTGCGGCAGCCGGCCGAAGAGTTCCGACACTTTTATGTTCGATTCGTTGGCCGAAAGCAGCGCGATCAGGATAGGGAAAAAGGCATCGCGCGTCGGCAAGGCTTTGAGCGTACCATTGTCGAGTTTGAGCGGTGTACCGAGCATGAAGCCCCCATTTACCTCCCAAGCAACAACCCGCTGCTTGCCCACCAGCTCGCCGTGCTGCATGCCTTCGATGATAAATGGCGAGCCGATTTTGGTGCGCACTAATTCTATGCCAAGACTATTGAGCTCCATGTCTACCGCGTCGCTCGTGCTCACCGGATACGACGCAAAGTCCGCCTTGCACCAGGCAGCCGTTACGGCGCCGAGCACGTCGCCGCGATGGAACTCGCCGGTTTCATCAATCACGAACGGACGGTCACTGTCGCCGTCGGTGGAAACAATCGCGAAAGCGTCCGGGTGTTCCTCGGCCAACTGTTTGAAATACGCTTTGTTTTCGGGCGTGACGTTCTCGCTGTCGATCGGCACGAACACGTCAGACCGACCAACGACAGTCACGTCGGCGCCGAGTTTTTGGAACAAGCCCACCAGCAAGTCGCGACCGACAGCCGAGTGCTGATAATACACCAGCTTCTTGCCCGTCAGGCAATCGGGCGGAAACACGTCGAGGTATCGGCTGCGATAGGCCTGCTCTGCCCTGGCGTCAACCGGCGGCAGTTCGGCTGGATTTTTCAGCGAACCGTCCGGATTAAAGGCTGCTTGTTCAGCGTCGGAATTATATATTTTCTCGCGCACCGCGGCCACCGCTGCATGAATCGGCGCTTCGTCTGGCTTCAATACTTCCCCGCCCTTTTTATAAAACTTAATGCCGTTGCGATCGGCCGGGATGTGGCTGCCGGTTACCATCAGGCAGGCCAGATCGCGCTCCAGCGCGTAGTAGGCCAGCGCGGGCGTCGGGATCAGCCCATGATATTCCGGCACGTAGCCGCCATCACGAATGGCTTGCGCCACCGCACCAACGATACGCGGTGTACTGTCGCGCAAATCGCCGCCGACCAGCACGGTGCCGCCGGGTGTGAGCATTTTCTGATCTACCAAAAACTGCAGAAACCCCGCAGTGTTCAGGTAGCATTCCAAATCCGTCATGACCGTCACCAAATCGCGCAAACCCGACGTGCCGAATTTTAGTTCGGTCGGTTCGTACGTCAATGACTCCCGCAGCGACGCCATGATTATTCCCCGACAACCGCTTTGATACGCGCAATCATTTCGTCGAGTTGTTGACGAGTCTTCGCTTCGACGTTGAGTCGCACTGACTGGTTCAGTGTTGCTCACGCGCATATTGAACCAATAATCCGGATAGTTGACCGTGAGGCCGTCAAGCTCATCCTGCTTGCCGTCAGTAAAAGCGGCTCGGAGCCGATCAATCACTCCTTGCTTGTCTTCAACCGGAAAACTCATCTCCGGTACGGTCTGGTAACGGTGGTATTCGTCTACAAGTTCGGATAATTTTCGGCCGCTGTCTGAAATCGCCTGTATCGCAACCAGTGCTGTGATCATTCCGGAATCGGCTCCGTAATTTTCCTTGAAAAACTGGTGACCGGTCGTCTCGCCTCCAAATGGCGAGTCAATTTTCGCCATCATCGGCGCCAGATTTACGCGCCCGGCTTTGGTCCGCACCGGCTCGCCGCCCCATTCGCGGATCAACTCCTGCGTCGCACGGCTGGTTCGAACTTCATGGACGATTTTCGCACCCGGATATTTTTTCAGCATATATTGCGAAACGATGCTTATCGTGTCCGAGCCGCCAACCGGCCGCCCTTTGTCATCAACCAGCGCCGCCCTATCGCCATCACCGTCAAACGCGATGCCGAAATCAAGCTGGTTTTCGATTATTTTTTTGCTCAAATCTTGCAGATTCTCTACATGCTGCGGGTTCGCCTCGTGGTTCGGGAACGTACCGTCTAGTTCAAAGTACATTTCTTCGACTTTGATCGGCAATCTGGACAGAATTTGCGGCAAGATCGCCCCTGCCATGCCATTGCCTGCGTCGATGGCTATATGGAATGGCTTTAGGTCATTCACGAAAGTCAGGCAATGCTCGACCCAATCATTAGTAATGTCATGCTTTTCGATACTACCCGGCACAGCTGCGGCAGGCTTGAAGGAGTTTGCGAGTACCGCATCACGGATTTGATCCAGCCCCGAATCCAACGCTACCGCTACCACACCATCACGGTATAATTTAACACCGTTATCTTTGCCCGGGTTGTGGCTGGCGGTAATCATCGCGCTGCCCGACAAATTATATTTGCCAACAGTCCAGTAGCTCATGTCGCTGGTAACCAGCCCCAAATCCCAGACATCGCGGCCTTGCATTATCAACCCATTAATAAACGCGTCGGCAAGTTCGCCCGAATCCGGACGCATATCCCGGCCGACCGCGACCGGACCGTCTGTCGGAAGCCAGTCAGCAAATGCCCGACCGATCCGTTCGCAGACCTCGGGTGTCAGCTCCTCGCCGACTTTGCCGCGAATGTCGTACGCTTTGAAAATATTACTGATATTCTCCAAGATGTAGTCCTTTGCTTATTTTTATACTGATTTGAACCATTGAAATAACTGCAATTAAGGCAACGCCGGGGAAACCCATTGTGTCAAATAATATCCGCTACTTCGTGTAGCTGGGTTTTTCCATACCACAGGCACATCTGCTATTATATGGTGGCTTATTTCGTTAAACAATATAAGACCGCCCAAACGTAAGGAGCCCCCTTTTGAGTCTTCAATCAGAGCTTGATGCACTTGGAAATAAAATTGCCCGTTTTCATACTGCAGAAACGGTAGATGAACGGGAGTGGCAAAAGTTCGCAGAGAACGCGGTAGTCGCTTTAATGGCCGGCGGGGAGAGCAGTAGATTCAGTTCAGTTCTCGATGGCAAGGCGGTACACAAAAATGCCTACGAATTACCGAATGGCGACACTATGATTGAAATGGCGATCCGTATGTATCGTGATGCGGGTATTAAAAAGTTCGTCGCACTTGTTTACCATAATGCGCACAGTATCGAACAGGTGCTAGGCGATGGGACACAGCTGGGAGTCCAGATTATGTATAGTCATGATCCTGAGCAACCCATCGGAAAAGGCGGCGCTGTCCGCAATGCCCTTGAAAATGGTTCTATACCCTTTGGCACTAATTTAATTGTTGTCAACCCAGACGACGTGATACTTAATTTCCCAGGCTCATTGCCTCACTATATCGGCAGTGCGCATTTAGCAGGTATGCAACACGGCATGCTTGCCACTATCTTACTGGCTCCGGGACATAACTATGCATACACGGGGATGATGGTTGAGGGCGGGCTAGTTGTAGACTCGCAAATGTATCCATTTATTCCAGTACCCGCCCACGCCGGTACGGCAATTTTCTCGCCTGAGGCTTTACCAAAGTTTCAAGAACTTTTCAGCTTAAAAGAGAAGTCTGATTTTGAGCAAGTGCTTTTTCCTCTACTAGTGAAGGAACGGAAACTTTGGTCAGTCAACCTCACCGAAGGGGAGTGGATAGCCGTAAACGATCTTAAATCGTACAAACTTTTACTAAGTAAATTTGCATCTTAAATTGATGCCGCATGACTTGATTGCCGTTTAATTTAAGTATAATAAATAACGCTTAATGAAAATTACGTGTATTAGTCTAAACTTATGGAACGGGGGCAGCCTTTTGCCCAATATTCTTAAGTTTTTTGATGAACATGCCGCTGATTTATACCTCCTGCAGGAAGCCTATAACTCGCCGGATCCGGCGCTAATTGAAAATTATCGGTCCGTAGAAGTACTTCAGGCAAAATCCGGTCTTCCGTATGCCAACTTCGCTCCAATGTTACTGGATAAACTTCTGATCGGTAAAGTGGAAGCTGGTAATGCTGTACTTTCACGTTATCCTATCATCTCGAGTGACATACATTTTTTTGACCAACCTTACAGGGAGCGTGACGGCTACGATCCGGCAGAATGGCCCACTTCTCCACGCATTTTGCAACATGTAGTCGTCGATACGCAAGGACGTGAATTACATGTTTTTAACTTGCACGGAGTGTGGGATCTGGATGGCGATCGCTTCAGTCCTACTAGGCAAAAGATGAGTCAGGTTATTCGAGATAGTGTACGGGGTAAGAAAAATGTAATTCTAGCCGGTGATAGTAATGCCAGGCCCACAAATAAAGCTATGCGAGACATTGAAAACGAACTCGTGAGCGTGTTCGGCACCGAACTGAAATCCACGTATAATATGCGCCGCAAAGATAATTCCGGCTACGCCACCGCTGCCTGTGATCAGATGTATGTCAGTTCGGATATTCAGATTTTATCTGCTGCATGTCCAATGGTTGATATCTCCGACCATCTACCGCTGGTAGTTACCCTAGCAATAGAATAAGCATATAGGGTAATTTAGATAACTTACATACGTGGGCTACCGAAATGCTTTGACTTTGATTGACGTTTTCTATAATTTTGGTATAATATACCAATGCCAGCTACGCCCGAACTGCAACCGTTCGCTATGGAAGATATTGCGCTTGACGCCGCATCACAAACAGAGCGTGGATGGGCCATTCTTGTAAACGGTACTGAATTCCGAGCCCCGATAAGTTAAGCGGAATTTGTCAATACTTCAATGGGAGTGACAATCACCTATGGTATGCGTCCGGAAGGATATGACAGTCTCGTCATAAACGAACAGGGTGGTGGATCAGTAACTCTTCCATACATGCTCAATCATAAAAACGGGAGAGTATATGTGGGCGTCGTTAGAGAGAAACGACCGACTGCAGGCGGAGAAGTTCGAAACGCACCACGCGGGTTTCTTGACCCCGGTGAAATACATGAAACCGTTGCGGTTCGCGAGCTGAGAGAAGAAACAGGGCTAGATGTATTAGCGACAAGATTGATACCGCTTGCACAGGCAGTCAACCCCAGCAGTACTTGGTTTAACACGGCCGGCACTTTGGAAGACGCAACACCCAGAGGTGTACGATTCTTCGGATTGCCAATGGATGTTTCTGAGCTTGAAGAGGTCACGAATCCAGACGGAAGTACTGAATATGTATTCCCCGAAACCATCCGGGATAAAGCCGAGAATAAAGTCGAAGAAAGAATCGTTGGCTCGGTATTCATCCCGTTAGGAGAAGCCATACGTGAACGCGATATGTTTACAATGGCGGCGGCTGGTGCGCTTTTCGGCCATTTGCTAGGTGAGCAGGCTTTACAGCTTTCAGGCGTAAAAGTTGTTCCGACCTCTTGAATAAACATCTTCTTATCATTTGAGCTAAAAGGAACCCTAAACAAGCTGATATAATTAAGTACGATATGAGAATGCTTGTTACCGGCGGAGCTGGTTTTATTGGTTCAAACTTCGTGCATTATACAGTTCATCATCATCCTGAGCATGAAGTAACTGTCATCGATAAACTAACATATGCAGGCAACAAGGCAAATCTAGATCAAGTTGCCGATAAAATCAAATTTGTCCAAGGTGATATCTGTGATGCCAAACTTATGGACGAACTAATTGCTGCTAATGATTTAGTCGTACACTTCGCTGCCGAGAGCCACAATGATAACTCCTTACGCACCCCGTGGCCATTTGTCGATACAAATGTTGTCGGCACGTACACTATCCTCGAAGCCGTTCGTAATCATAGTAAGCGCTTGCACCATATTAGCACTGATGAAGTATTCGGCGATCTTGAGCTAGATGATCCGAATCGCTTCAACGAAAATACGCCGTACAATCCGTCAAGCCCTTATTCTTCAACGAAAGCCGGCTCCGACATGTTAGTACGTGCCTGGATGCGTAGCTTTGGCGTCCAAGCCACTATCAGTAATTGCTCCAATAATTACGGACCGTACCAACATATCGAAAAGTTTATTCCCCGCCAAATAACCAACATACTGAGCGGCTTAAAGCCAAGACTTTATGGCGAAGGAAAAAACGTGCGTGACTGGATTCACGTCGATGATCATAATAACGCTGTGCATCTCATCCTAAAAAAAGGAAAGATTGGCGATACATACATTATCGGCGCCGACAACGATCACACCAACAATAAAATGATCATCGAAATGATCCTTGAGCTTATGGGCAAACCTTCGGATTGGTTTGAACATGTCAAAGACCGACCTGGGCATGATATGCGGTATGCTATGGACAGTACAAAACTTCGTACCGAGCTTGAGTGGCAGCCAATATATACCGACAATAGTGGCATGCGTGAAGGCCTTAAACAAACAATTGATTGGTATGAAAAAAACAGAAGTTGGTGGGAGTCTCTAAAAACAAGCGTTGAAGCAGCGTACGCAAAACAAGGTCAATAATTAAGGGAGACGAATAATCATGGCGGTAGCAACAACCGAGTTTACGGCTCACCAAACTGATATTCCAGGCTTGATCCTTTTCGATGTGACAACTATCGGAGACGAGCGGGGGTATTTTCAGGAGAAGTATCAGAAAGCTAAACTTGTGTCGGCTGGCATGCCTGAAGCATTTAATGTCGTACAAAACTCTTTAAGTTATAACGCAGAAATCGGTGTGACCCGCGGATTTCATGCCGAGCCCTGGGATAAATACATATCTGTTGTAACCGGTAAGGTATTCTCTGCCTACGTAGACCTTCGGAAAGGTCCGACATTTGGCACACTGGTAACAGCGGAAATCGGACCAAACAGGGCGATATTTTTGCCGCAAGGCGTCGCTAATTCCTTTCAAACGCTCGAGCAGAACACATACTATTTATACAGTGTCAACGCACACTGGAGTGCGGAAAATTACGACAAATATTGCTTTGCAAACTTGGCCGACCCAGATATTGGCGTACATTGGCCAATCGAACTGGATAAGGCTGTCATGAGTGAACGCGATCGTAACCACCCCATGCTTAAAGACGTAAAGCCATTCGAGGTAGAGAAGTAGTTATGGACGACAAGACTTTTCTTATTATCGGCGCCAATGGCCAATTAGGGATGGCCCTGCAAGCACAGTACCCAAATGCGCAAGCTGTAGACTCGGACAAGCTAGACCTGACTAATCCGGCAGCCGTTAGAGATTATGACTGGAATAATATTTCGGTTATCTTAAATGCCGCAGCCTATACAAACGTTGACGGCGCCGAAAGCCAAGAGGGACGAATTGCGGCGTGGAATGTTAACGCTAGTGGCGTGGCCAATCTTACCAGAGTCGCTAACGAACACCATATGACGCTCGTGCATATTTCAACAGATTACGTGTTTGATGGTACAAAGGATAATCACCTCGAAGACGAATTGTTCAGCCCGTTATGCGTTTACGGCAGTACGAAAGCTGCTGGTGATGTGGCAGCCGGTCTCGCATCAAAACATTATATATTGCGAGCCAGCTGGGTTATCGGTGAAGGGAAAAATTTCGTCCGCACTATGGTCGGGCTCGGTCAAAAAGGTATCGCACCATCAGTAGTAGCCGATCAAATCGGCAGACTCACCTTTACAGCCGAACTTGTACGAATCATCGATCATCTATTGTCTACCGATGCCATATTCGGTACCTATAACGCCACGAATGGCGGCGAACCGGCAAGCTGGGCCGATATCACACGAGAAATATTCAAATTATCGGGCTTCGACCTTGCAGTTACCGATACTTCCACTGCAGATTATTTCGCCAATAAGCCCGATGCGGCCAAGCGCCCACTTAAAAGCACACTTGATCTCACGAAGCTAATGTCAACTAAATTTACCCCTCGCGATTGGCGCTTAGATTTGCAAGATTACATAAAGAAGGAGTTGACACAATCATGAAGGGTATAATACTCGCCGGCGGATCAGGTACTCGTTTGTATCCGATAACAAAAGGTGTATCCAAACAGCTTATGCCAATCTACGATAAGCCGATGATTTATTATCCGCTTAGTACGCTCATGATGGCCGGGATTCACGAGATACTTATTATTACGACCCCGGAAGACCAGACGCAGTTTCAGCGATTGCTTGGCGACGGCTCTCAACTTGGTTGTCAGTTCAGTTACGCCGCACAGCCAAAACCGGAAGGTCTCGCACAAGCTTTTATTATTGGCGAAGACTTCATTGGTAAAGATAAGGTGGCGTTAGTACTAGGGGATAACATTTTTTACGGCCATGGTTTTGGTAGCAGCCTGAAGGAGTGTACTGACCCTGATGAGCGAGTGGTGGTATTTGCGTATCAGGTCAAGGATCCGGAGCGCTATGGTGTCGTGGAGTTCGATGAACATATGCAAGCAATTTCCATTGAGGAAAAACCGGCCGAGCCAAAGTCCAATTACGCAGTGGTCGGCTTATACTTCTACGACAACGACGTTGTTGAGATAGCTAAAAATATCGAGCCGAGTGATCGCGGCGAGCTTGAGATTACTACGGTAAACGAAATATATCTGTCGAAAGGCAAACTTAAGGTACAGACTATGAATCGTGGTTCAGCGTGGCTCGATACTGGTACTTTCGGATCTATGAATGATGCCGCCCAGTTTGTTGAAGTCATAGAAAAACGAACTGGTTACAAAATTGGCTGTATTGAAGAAGTGGCCTGGCAAGAAGAATTCATTACCTCCGACCAATTGCGTCAGCTCGCAGCCCCGCTTCAAAAATCCGGTTACGGCAAATACCTGGAAAGCGTTTTTACTAAGTAATAATCGCCGGAGGAAATGACCGATGAAGAAAATTCTCTTTACGACATCGACCCTTCCTTCTTCTGATACCGACCCGGTGCCTGCGTTTGTCAAGGATGAAGCCATCTGGTTTAAAAAACTATACCCCAACCTTGAGATCAGTGTTCTTGCTCCTCACAATGCCTATGAACGCACCCGTACTTTTACATCTAATAAATATTACGATGAATATCGCTTCCACTATTTTTGGCCGTTTAGATACGAAAGGTTGACGGGGCGCGGTATTCAGCCGGCGCTGAAAAAGCATAAATGGCTCTATTTGGAATTACCGGGATTATTTGTTGCCGAATTTTTTTCGACATGGCAACAAGTGAGAAAGCTGAAACCAGATCTCATCTATGCACACTGGTTCACTCCGCAAGCACTGACGGGTGCACTCGTATCTAAGATCACTGGCGTGCCCCTAGTCTTCGATACACAAGCATCTGATGCAATTGTGCTCAAGAAATTGCCGCTGGCGCGTAAAACTGTCGCCGCCGTATGCAGGATAGCTTATGCGTACACTGCGCCCTCACAACAAACAGCCGACAAGCTGTTGTTTTTTGCCACTAGTAAAACTGAAGCAATGATCACGAACAAACTGCATATGGTGCCATACGGGACCACGCCAGTACCCATTAATCGGTCAACGATTGATCGTGTACAAAAAAAGTATGGTCTTAGCGGCAAAAAAATACTGTATTTTATTGGACGACTCGTCGATCGTAAAGGTGTCGATGTACTCATCAAGGCGTTCAGCGATATTAGCAAACAGGACAATTCGCTCGTACTAGTAATTGTAGGAGACGGTCAGAATCGTCGTGAATTCGAAGACCTTGCCGAAAGCCTGCATATTGCCGATAGGGTTATTTTTGCTGGATTTCTTATTGGTGAAGAAAGGTATGCGCTTTTGGAGCTGGCGGACGTTGGTGTTGTACCCTCTGTCAACGTTGGTGACCAAGCCGAGGGTTTACCGGTTGTATTTATGGAGGGTGTTACCTATGGAAAAGCTATGGTTATTAGCGATGCCACCGGAGCTCACGAGGTCGTACAAGATGGCAAAAATGCTTTTATAGCCAAAGCTGGTTCGGTGTCCGACTTAGAGGAAAAATTACTACAGGCTTTCGCTGTACGTCAAAAAAACGATAAAACTTTTTACAAGGCGGTTGCCACCCTGGCAAAACAATTTCAGTGGCCGTCAATTATCCGGCGACGCTATGAGGTCTTTCAACTTGACGAGCTCTAGTTAAGGTAACGACATAAATTAAAATTTCCGCGTAAAAATAGTACAAAGTTTTAAGAAGTTTCGCTAACTTGTTCTAATACATACTCCCATGTAGCGCGAATACCGTCTTCTAAGCTCACTTTTGGTGCTAGCCCAAATTCACTTCTAAAACGATCGTTGTCTAGCACAATTTTATCCACAAAAGTGGCCAAATTTTCTTGATGTATTACCTCTATGGGCCTCTTCACAATTCCTCTAATAGTTTCAATGAGCTGATGTATGCTCACACCTTGTCCACTCCCCAGGTTGTATAGATCTTGTTTGGCGGGTACGAAAACGCGACTTATCATTTCGGCTACGTCTTTTACATATATATAATCCCGGACCATCGAACCATCGCCTAAAACTGTAATTGGTTCGTTACGCGCTATCCGCTGCAAAAATATGGGTATTACTCCCTGTTTAGCGTATATTGATTGCCTTTCCCCGTATGGGTTGGATATACGAAAGATTATGCTGTCTAACCCACGTTTTTTGGCAAAGTAATGCAAGTAATGTTCTATGCTAAGTTTTCCGATAGCATACGGTGAAATTGGTTGCGGCAGCGTCTGCTCTCCAACATTTTCAGAGCTATTCATACCGTATATCGCACCGCCAGTTGAGGCAAATATGACTTTTTTTACCCTTGCTGAGACGCATTCCTCGAAAAGCTCCACACTCATTTTTAGGTTGGTGTGCGATGTCAATGAGCGGATCGTTTTCGGCCGTTATCGGTGTAGTCGTAGAAACAAAATGAAATACATAATCTACCTTTTTTAACGCTTTTACGAGGTCGTCTCGATTCAGAAAATCGCCCGGCATAGTCTCTATTCGATCACTCGGGAGAAAATTATTAGTGCTCGATATAAACCTGTCGAAAGCTCGCACTTCGTAACCGGCAGCCACAAGCGCATCGACTAAATGACTTCCCAGAAAACCGTTTGCGCCAAGGACTAAGCATCGCTTCATATTCACTAACCCTTAATCATTTAATACCTACCAAGTATAAACTATGATTACTTCAATTGTGCACCTGTTCACCTTAATTGCTATATAATTCCTTATTTGCCGAGGAAAAAGCAAAACAAAGTATTAAAACAGCTCAACTTACGGTCCTTTTGGATCTATCCGGTGATTCTTGTTTTTTTTGGGTTTTACTATTTTTAAAATTAGCGGAACGTCAGAGGGGGCTTACAAAACCTTCCTTTATGGTAATCAGGAGAAGGATGCTGCACTAATCTACGGTCATCCGCAAACCGAACGCTCGGATGAATGGCTGAATTGGACACAAATAACGGCTTCACAAGTAAAGACAGGTTTTCATAAAAACAATACCGATATGGTGGCGGGCCAACTCGGGTCTACAGATAGTGGCGCCTTATGCTGACGTGCGGTAGGCTTCTTACGAGCTGCCTGCCAACATGGTTCGTCAGCTGCCCACTTGAAGCCACAGCCAAACCGTCAGACAATACCTTTGCATCGTCACCGCCCGCACCTTGCGCAAATCCACCGCTTCAGCCTCCTTGGGCATTTCCTATCTGACAGTACTGGGGCTCGTGACCGGACTGCTCGGCTTATCCGCCATCGCGGTGGTGAGTACGGCCGGGCCGGCGCTGGCTTACACAGCCGGCTGTCCAGCGGTACCGTCACAGCACCTGCACAGCGCGGGCTACACCGACCACGACTACAGCTCCAACAGCGGCGCTAGCTATTGGGGTGCCGACGCTGCCCACGACTACACCAACTACGTGGCGTATACAGAGAGCACGGTCAACGGCGCGTCCGAACCCCGGGATATCGACTGGAAGAAACGCCAGTAGATGGGGGACGAATGCCTGTGCCCACGGCGTACCGGTCAATCAGCGGGCTACGCAGGGCTTGGCTCTGTCGCCTGGTGGGACGCAGCTGATGGCGCGACCAATGACATGGGGACGGAGGGCCACGTCGCTTACATCGAAGATGTGAGCGGCAGCCTGGACTCCTATACCATCACCATCTCGGAGGACGCCGTCCCCAGCGCCCCATTCGAATAGATGACCATCTCTCAAGGCGACGCACGATGGCCGACGAAGTTCAACCATTTCAAGAACCTGAGCAGCTACCATTACCAGCCGTTCGCTGCGGACTTCAACGATGACGGCTACGCCTACATCGGGCTCCGCAACGGTGATAACGGCGTGTTCTTCATCAAGTACGGGACGACGTTTGGAGACCAGGTCACCTACTCCTGGGTGTCGGGCTGATCGAAGCTTCGTAGTCAGCCAGATGCGCTTCTGGCCCATAGCCTAAGCCCGGGGCCGACCCATAACCAACCCCAAAAGGGCTGCTAGGTACAACAAGACTTGAACCACATCACATGTGATGTGCGCTTTCAGCCTGCGTGGGGGTGAGAATATAAAGGTTTCCGGGCAATCCAGCCCGTTGAGACCCTCTTCTCGCCTTCACGTTCGTAGCACCGTACCCCGTGCTGTCCAGCCGCGCGCCATCATTGCGCCGGCCAAGAGCAATCGAAATAAAATACGAACAACGGCAAGCAGCAAGCCACTAATCCCAACCAACAACCCGGCATCATCACTACCCCGCTGAGACGGTATTTGTGACATGTCTTCCTAATCGTACCAGGCGACACCTTCGAGACGGTAACCCGAATTTTGTACCGAGCTATTACGCTCATTTACACTTGCAGTCCAGAAGTGGAGTCCACTTTTGGAATCATATATGCGATAAACAGGCGCTCCTGTGGTGGTGTTTGAGGCATAAAATACTATGCCTTCGTAACCGTAGCCAAGCTTGAGCAAATTATTTTTTTCTGTAGAACTTGCCGTCCAGAAGTGCCTTTTTTGCTTGCTCGAATACAATCTATACACCGGTGTAGTCGTGATACTTTGCGTGACTTGCCACCCCACCCCCTCATAAGGGTATCCAACTTGAAGTAAATTGTTTCGCTCCGCGACACTAGAAGTCCAAAAATGTTCATTGCCAGGTAGCCCATTGAAGCGATAGACGTTTTTGAAGCCCGCCGATGGAGCAGTTTCTACGACTTGCGGTGCAGCAGAATAGAAGCTAATCCCTTCGTACTTATATACCGGGTTTGCCAGGAGGGCATTTTTGTATGATTCGGAGGCCGTCCAGATATGGGCACCGGTTCTCGAATCATAGATCCTATACACCGGACTACCGGCACGAGCAGATCCTGGTTGGACAGCATAGAAAGCAACCCCTTCAACTCCGTATCCCCTAGCCGTCAGTGTATTCTTTTCATTTATTCCTGCCGTCCAAAAGTGTCCGCCCGTTCTCGGATCGTATAACCTATAAACAGGAACTGTATCTGTGCCGGAAGTTACGCTAGCAAAGAACGCTATGCCCCTATACTTAAACTTACTGAAGTAGGCGAGGTTATCTCTTTCGGGCGTGGATGAGGTGAGAAACTCATTAGCCGAACGAGGATAATCGAGTAGCCAGACACACGACACCTTTGATGCATCAGTTTGGCAGTCAGGCATGGCTTGTCCGACTAGCGGTGCGCCAAACCATCCTGTGTAGATGCTAAAGAACAATTGATTACCGTGAAAATGAGGTGTGTACCAATATAAGGCGGCTGTGGCACCCGTATCCATATGAACAGCCGTTCCATCGATAGTCTTGTAGCCGTCGTAGTAAGTGGTGGCTCCGCTTGGGCAGACAGCGTGCCATCCTTGTGTCATAGGTCCGCCGTAGCAAGTTTGTGGATCGTCGGAATTGTTCCAACTACCCTTTATAACCGCCCAATTGAGGTTGCCCTGTGATCGTTGTTCACCAAATTTCAATAGCCACGCCGCATGAATGATCTGCTGAGAAAAACCTACCATTTGGCTACTCTTAACGCAAATACTATTTATTGAGGTATACGTCGTACCATGTCGCGTGTATAAGTTAACTGAACTGTAGTTGTACAACTTGCTACTATCCGGACAGCCGTATCCCACTGCAGCGCTTATCGCAAGCGTTGAGCAGCCATACGTTCCGTCACCGCGGACGAGCCCTTCCTCTTTTTCGATCGTGGCGAGCAGAACCTGAGGATTGATTTGATAGGCATTGGCAGCGTCATATATAATGCGCCCGGCGGTTACATTGCCACCGTATAAGAAGCCGTTGGTGGGGTTATATCCGTTGGGATCACGAGCCAGAAAACCGCTCGCTGAGCTGATACAGCTGCCCGAAAACCTGTTCAAGAAGGCATCAATACTACTTGCCGACATTGATCTATAGTTGTCGAACACCGGGTCATCGATAACACGTGTAGCGTGAAAAGTGAGAGCATCCGCTTGCTGTAGCGTGAACAGAGGTGTCAGGGCCATGATAATAGCCAGCGTCAAGATGGCAACGTAATTGACTCTAATGGAGTGGAGTCGCTTCATGGCTGGACATCCAGTTTTAAAGCGTCTGGCGCTGTCGCTGATTGCGAACCTAAGGTTGCTCTAGCGGTAACGGTCCACTCCCCCTGGGTTAGACCGATGTCCTGGAGTTTCCAGTTCCAATAAGCTGACCCTCCATCATCGGTCACTTGCGAGGACAGCGATTTCGTTACCTCATCCTTCGTGAATTCAATTCGGCACGTCGCCCCTGGAGTGGTGGTGCATGAGGAGTTTATTTCATTCGGTGCTGGCGATCCGCTAAGGTTTGGATGATGATTGCTAACAAACAGGCCACTCGGCGTGATGAGCGTAGAAGTGTCGTCGCCCGTGTTCTTCTGACTCCCGTATTGTTGACTTCCGACCGACGTTGATGACTGGGTCGAGCTCGTACCAGTACTGCTAGTACTACTTCCTCTTTCCCCCTTGGTGTACTGGCTTGCGCTGGGTGCGGTCATAGTTCGCTTGTGGAATAGGTGAATTTTCCCGGTAAGCTCTAATGTCGTGATGACCAAGATCGCTAGGACAGCTACGCCGGATACAACGAGCACGATCTGGCTGGATCTTTTGGTGTGGCTTTTTGCTGGATGGGGAGATATCATGGATTACTCTATTTTGGCGTTGCCCTTGACGAAGCTAATTCTAGATTTAATTATGGGCATAATTTATAGACTTGTACAATGGATTTTTACGGTCAGCGAGGTATTTGGTGCTATTATAATGACAAATGAAGCGAATCTATCCAAGAATCATTGCGTTTTTGGATTCAAATTTGTTCTTATGGCTCGTTGTCGCCCTATTTGCAGTGCAGGCCTTATGGGTTGCATTCTCATTTAGGTATCCGCTGCCCTATGACGAGGACTTTCACTACGGCCTCATAAAGATTTATAGTCATCGCCTTTCACCTATCATCACCAACCAACCAACCGGTTACGACGGTTACCGTGACCTTTTTCATGAAGGTTCACATCTGTATCACTACATAATGAGCTTTCCATACCGACTAATAGAACTGTTCACTAGTGTACAGGCAAAGCAGGTCTTAGCGTTGAGGGTACTTAATATTGCACTATTTGGCAGCGGTCTGTTGCTCTTTAGCAGACTCTTCAAGAAACTTGGTGTCAAACAACGAGTTATCAACGTCGCCTTGCTTTTCCTTATATTCTTGCCCATGGCTTCGCTGGTGGCGGCTACCATCAATTATGACAACATGCTATTTCCGCTCACGGCTATATTCTTGATTTATTGCGTGCAGATTATCATGGCCAAGACGTTAGATTGGAAAGCGTACGCCGGGGTTATCATATGGGGCTGCGTTGCGAGTTTGGTTCAAGTCCAAATTTTGCCGATCTTTGCCATCGCCGTGGTGTATCTGGCAGTCGTTTCGTGGCGC
Source organism: uncultured Candidatus Saccharibacteria bacterium (assembly GCA_963742655.1). GTDB lineage: Bacteria > Patescibacteriota > Saccharimonadia > Saccharimonadales > UBA4665 > JAICLK01. The sequence continues at coordinate 322,777 of CAVUMM010000005.1, read as the reverse complement.
CGGTATGGCAGAGACTTCTTTAGCGAGCTGACCACCTCGATCAAGAAATCGAGCAGGTGGAGTGTAGCTACTGTAGCGACGTTATTGATTATTTCGGTTGGTCTCTTTTCTCAGGTCTACGTCGCGGACACTATACGGTATGATACCCCCAACCCTGACTGTGCCGCTACTATGCAAGAGAGCAGATGTATGAAAAGTGCGGTATTTAGTAGCTATCGAGCCTTGTTAGTAAATAAGAACCAGCGACCAACTGTATTACCGCCTTTTTATGCCATCACGTGGCTTGAATTTATGTTGAATTTTAGCACCTGGTCGATGGCGGTTAATACTAGTGGTATGGCTATCCACCTCGGGCCGTTACCGTTAGTGCAGCTTATGGTATCGACATTCTCGCTAGGTGGCATCGCTATACTACTTTACGCGTGGCGTTCTATGCCTAAGAACAGGGCGTTCTATTTTTTGATAACTATTGCTGTAGGGCTCACGGCTGCGGTCTTTATTCAAAATATCGCGGTGTACTATAAGTATCACGTGCCAGCCACTATTCAGGCACGCTATCTCCTACCCATTTTACCGATACTTGTGGTTTTCATTACGTTGGCAATAGGCTTCGTGCTGCAACGGATGTATTGGCTTAAGTTGGCGTCATTTGTGCTTGTGTTTGTCGCCTTTGTTATTGCTGGCGGCGGGGCATCTACTCACATACTCCTCAGCCAAGATAACTGGTATTGGCAGCAACCAGCTGTTATTCGGGCGAACCATGCAGCACAGAAAGTCCTGCGCCACCTTGTCTTACAGCAATAATTTCCCAGTGCGATTTCGAGTTCAAGAGCCACCAACCATCAACCGGCTACTACGATGCTGACTGAAAGCCGCCTGACAAGCTGACCTCTCAGCTACTACGTAGCGCTATTTCTAATTACCGGAGCGCATGAGACGCCACAAATAACCGCGAATAATGCTATTCGCTCTTCGCATTTTCCGCCGTTTATTTATATAAAATACTATACGCAGCACTCCAATAACCCTCCCCTTGATGACCCTATTGGCAGCCTTACTCTTACCTCGTCTCCGCAGCTCACGAATTGTATCTAAATCACCGCGTAAAACGTGTGGCGCCATACGCACCAACATGCCAAAAGGCAGATTCTTAAATAGTAAGGCGCTATTATTCCTAAACGTCATATATAAAGAGAACCCTGGATTTTTGCCGGACGAAGCCGAACCCATGTGGTACGCACGTGCAACAGGTACTAAATAATTGTCCCAGCCCATAATCGTCGCACGGGTGCTCAGATCCAGATCCTCTAGATACATAAACATCCGTTCGTCAAATAATTCGTTACGGAATGGCTGTGCTTCCACAAAGTCACGCGTTATGACACATGCTGCTGCATTCACGCCAAAAACTTTTTGGGGACCCATTTCACCATTGTAATAATGGCGCCAGTTACCTTGTGTTCCCTGGCCATTATAGGCGATGTAGATATGGGTCGAATCGATTATTTCGTGGTTATAATAGTCTAGTGTCGTGCCCTGCAGCAAAGCGGCATGGGGCTTGGACTCGGCGAACTCAACCATGCGTTTTGTCCAGTCTTTGTCGAGTCGAGCGTCGGTATTTAAAAGCGCGAAGTAGCCGACTTCGGGGTCTTCCATGGCTTTTTTGATGCCAATATTATTGCCAACCGCAAAACCGCTATTATAGCCGACCTCGATAATCTTAGCCTCCGGAAAGTTCTTTTCAGTATAGCCAACTGACTTATCCTTCGAATCATTATCCACGAGATAGGTGTCGATCGAATCGTATGTCTGCTCACGAATCGACGCAAAGCATTCCGGTAATAACTCCAAATTATTCCAACAGACAATGATGAAGGCAACTTTACGACGGCTAGACGTTTTCTCGTTCACTTCGCTCTCCTATAGTACCCCACGACGACATTTTGACCCGAATGGACGGCGGCGATATTTGAGCGAGCTCGGGATTACCGAATGAATGATTAGTCAGCGGCAAATTCGTAAGTGGCCCTTTGTACAGAAACTGGCAATGGGCGCTCGATACTAAATCCACTTGTCCATCTCGTAGCATGTCAGGCGATATAACGTCCAAAGGCTGGTGCTTAGCGACGGCTTGAGCAACGTGCCGAAACGTGGTAGTAGTGGCTGCAAATACCTGCATTGTCAGACCGGAAACATTTCGGACCCATTCCGTCGAACCAAAAGCCGTCCAGTCACCGAGTCTACTTTCGAGAAACAATGGTTCGAGCCCAACATTGGTTTCTATCAGACCGGCGTCGAGGATGTACTTCCCACCACTAATTAGCACCGGAGCAACAATAGCATTCAGCTGATAAGCGCAACTAACGAGCTGCGCAACAGCGCTACTGTTGACAGGGCTAGACGCTGCCGAGAAACATAGGACTGCCTGCCCGTGGGTAAATTCAGCCGCATCTTGCCAGTAGTGCTTCGCATCCGACGACACCAAATGAACATCTACATCATTAAAAACGTCATCACTACGGAAGCCGTCAAACCAATCACCAACAACTAGTTCCACGGCTGGCAAACCGGCCTTCGCTGTTGCCACAAGCTCCTGAAGCCAAACGGCACACATACGGCGCTTATCAGGGGCTGTCGGCCCGACTACTATTGTCGTTCTTGCTGGCGCGGCGTATTCAATTTCATACCATCCCGGGCGACCGTCGATTGATTTTGCTAACCCAGCAATACTGTTACGATCTAAATGCTGCTGCACGGCATGCACGCCGGCTTTCAATACATGCAGCTTCGTCGAAAAGTTCGCAGCAGTCGAGCTTGGCGCGGCTCGCCAATGGTAGAGCACCCGTGGTACGTGGACGATTTTCGGTCTGCACGTATCGATAATACGTAACAATAAATCGTAATCTTGGGCGCCGTCAGTTTCCGGCCGTAAGCCGTTAACTTTGCGTACAAAATCGCTTTTCACTATTGTTAAATGATTTATATAATTGGCATTACGGAATAAATGTGGGGACCAGCCCGGTTTGCAAAGCGGTTCGAAGAACATGCTATCATCGGCTTTAATCTTGTCCTCGTCGCTATACGCCAGTTCGGCGCCATCATGCATAACCGCTCGCACCAAACAGTGCAGAGCGCACGCGTGCAAAAGGTCGTCATGATCAAAGAAGGCGATATAGTCCCCCTGGCAGTGATCGATACCAATATTAGTGTTACCGGCAATGCCCAGATTTTTCTTAACGTCAATCACCTTGATACGGCTGTCGATCCGGCCCGCTTGATCAATTTGCTGCCGAGACACCTGATCACTCGACGCGTTTACGATGATCATTTCCCAGTTTTGATAGTGTTGGTTTACTACCGAGTAGACCATCTCACTAAAGTGCTGCGGCACGGGATTAAACGCCGGGACAACTACGCTGACAAGCGGTCCTTTTTTGCTGTCTGGGCCCAAGAAACACTGGCGTTCATTCTCTAAAGCCCAATTGTTATAAGAGTTCTTTTCTATGGTCAGCCGATGCTGTTTATAAATTTTTTTCAGTGGCTGCGCGAAAATATCCACACTCTTTTTCGCAACTTTTCTACCGACGCGACGAATCATACATAGACCCTTACGCAACACAGTTTATAGAAAAAAGCATTCACCGACAGTATTTTTTGTGACACTGAAATCATTGTACCACTTCCGAATCTCCGCTAAGTCGATAGAACCATCTATGCAATAAGGTGCTCGTCGGTTTTTGGCTCCTCTATTTAGCTATTTGATACTGTTTTTTATTGCGAACTTCCGGATGTTTTTTGCTTTTATTAATTAATTCTTTGTATATCGCTTCGTATTGAGCGACCAAAGGATCCATGGCATAACGCTCGCTAAGCTTTGCCGCATTATTTTTGATGTCTAGGTAATACTCACTGTTTTCTGCAAGCTTCAATATAGCCTTTACTAGACCGAGAACATTGACTGTGCCGTTTTTAATGTCCAAAACTTCACCGGCTACAGAGCCGTCGTCAAGTGTCAACATCGATTTAATTTCACCAATGTCCGTGCCAATGAACGGCTTATGAGCGGACAAACATTCAATGAGAACTAGCGGGAAACTTTCGCCAGGGAACGTACTCGGCAAAAGGCCCGCATCAGCAAGGGAAAAATAGTCGGTTAGATTCTCCCTAAATCCCAGCAATCGTATGCTGCTATCTTTACTTTGCCCTGCTAATTGATCGTGGAGTGGGCCGTCACCTATAAGTAGTAGGACGATTTGTCTTTTGGAGATGTAGTTTGCAATATTTACTGCATCTATTGCCTCGAGCCAGCCTTTTGTTCTTATTGCTCGGCTAACAAGGCATAGTACAAAAGCATCTTCGCTTATACCCATTTTTTTTCTGGATACAGGAATTTTTGCGTGGGTAGGCGGAGCGGCGGCGTTAAACATCTTTTTTGACGGCCTTTGTGTGAACCAGTCGTAAATTTGTAAAGTCTTTAAATTCTTATCGGCAGTATACACCCAATAATTTACGTATTTAAGGTATTGACCGATGTCTCTCGCATCAGCTTCAGATAAAGTTTCATAAAGGCCGTGGGTTGTAACGATGTGTGGAATCCATTTTTTGTCCCTTCTCGAGAAGAATACGTCTGCCGACGTATGATGGGTATGGATCAAATCTATCCCAAAATTGTCTATCATTGAATCCAGGTCTTCCATCCCCTTTTTGATTACCGGGATATTTTTATTGAGCATGCGCCGTGTAGTCTGCTCGCCAGGTGTTGTAGGGGCGAACTCGAATACGGTTATCGGATAGCCGTTATCTTTTAATTTATTGGCAAGACGGATAGGTACAGTTTCTCCACCGCCGGTAGTAAACGCATAGACCGCCATAAGTATATTTGGCTTTCGCAGTTTTGCTTCCTTCTTTACGCTTGTGACATCGTAACCTTCATAAAATTCTTTTTCACGCCCGAGATTCTGTGAATCCCAAACGGTTTGCACGGCACGCATGTTCTTTTGTAGCAAATTTGCTGTAACTTTATAATTTCCGGCAACATACCTCGCTATTGCTTCGTACTCTTTTACAAAGCCTAGATTTTTCTGATAATTTGATGACGTATTGTTTGGGTGGAACCTATAGTAATTTTTGGTACTCCGCACATAGGCGATTCTCCCACCACTAATTATTGACAAGTAAAAATACCAATCACCACAAACCTTAAACCGGCGAAGACTATCGTAATCATATTCACTTGATGGTATGTTTCTAAAAACTACCCCGCTGACATTAGGAATCGTGTTTTTAATTCCAAGTCCTTCCTTTACCTCATTATGAGCGGTTTCAACATATGAATTTGCCCATTTTGTATCTGATAATTCCGCTACATAGCTGTCAAAACTAAAGCTGGCTTTGGCTCCGTTTTCGTCTACGAATTCAGGATAAGCATAGGCGAGCATGACCGACTCATCGCTAAAGCATTTTACGAGCTCCTCAAGAAAATCCTTGTCACAAAAGTCGTCACTCTCAGCAATCCATATCAGATCACCGCCCGCCATCTCGATTCCGCGTTTCCACTGCGAGAAAATGCTGCCCGAATTTTCTCGATTAAAGAGACACCTCGTTTTAGCCTTGTATTTGTTTCCGTATCCCGTGAGTATATCTCGGCTATTGTCAGGGGAGTTATCATCGAGCAAAACAACTTCATAATTATCATATGTTTGTTTATATATCGAATCCAGCCGTTGCTTTAAGAACTTTGCGTGATTATAGCACGGCACGATTACAGTTACCTTTGGCTTGTAACCTAGCCCCACTGAAAAAGTGGGCCTATCTTCAGGATTAATCTCACTAGAATGAAGTATTATATTGTCGAATGATCTATGTGAGAACTTACGCAGAATACGTTTAGGGTGCATCTTGTTGAGCCCTAGCCGAAAGTAGAGGTTTCTGACTTTCCAAAACTTGGAAGCCTTCATATAGGCAATTTCAGCATCTCTACTGAGGATTTCAGCGTCTTTGTGTCGCATTGCGTCTAATCTTTGGTGCAATTCGACGTCTTTTTTTCTAAGTTGTATCTCCTTTTGCTGTAGTTCAGCATCCAAGCATGTTAAATCGTCGTACTTCCGTTGAAGAACAGACTCTAAAAGGTGCAAAGCTGATTTTACTCCTTGGTCTTGCCGTGAGGCAGCTAAATCATTGAGCACATGTAATTTGGAACCTATAGGTTTTCCTTTACCCTTATTCATTATTACCATACTCTATTTCTATTTAATTCTTACGGTTTTTACCGTGTAGTAGGCCGCTTTGTATAATTACTCTTTTTATTTTATGTGCCGCACGATATGGGAAGACTAGGATGTGTCTATTGACTGCCATTAGTTCTTGACGCACTCTATTTAGCTCTGTGACAACCGCATTAATTTCGTTTTGTGAACGGCTAAGCTCGGCCGACAGATGATTAATCTCTTGTTCTTGTTTATCCATGCGATTATGTAACGTCTTATTCTGTTCCTGGAAGTTACGTTCGCTCCAGTGCCCAGATATGGCGGCTATCGGCTCAACGTACTCTTTGATGGCCCGGCTAGAGCACAAAATGTAGAAATAAAGTGCTTGCTTTAATGTAATTGGGGCAGTTTGCATCGTGATTATTGGGGCCTTCCATTGCTGCGTTAAACCCTTTCCGTCGAGTAGCGCATTATACAACCATGTGCCTTGATAGTACGATTTAGTGTACGCGAAGTATTGGTGAATCAAATCTTCGAGTTCTTTTTGCTCAAATTCGTGAAGGTGGAAATGGTTGCCTTCAGCAAATTCAATATCATTAGGGGTGGAGAGGACCAGTAAGCCATCCTTTTTAAGAATTCTTCTTACTTCGCTCATGAATCGCTTATAGTCCTTGATGTGCTCAATGGTTTCAAAACTTATAACCACATCAACAGAGCCGTCTTTAAGGGGTATTTTTTCTCCATCGCCTACAATATATTCAATATTTGAACCTCCGTAGTTCTCTTCGGCATAGGCAATAGAATCGCTTGAAACGTCGACACCATATATCTTCTTCGCCTCCTTGGCTAGTAGCTGCGTGCCGTATCCTGATCCCGAGGCAATATCAAGCACTATTTTTCCTTTAACAATACCTCGTACGCCTTCGTACCTTACCATGTGTTCACCATAGATAGTCGTACCGGTATGATACTCCGGTATCATTCGTTCATAATCGTTCGGTAGGGTAACTTTCCGTTTCACAATCTAATCGTCAACCTTATACTTTACGAAATTTTTCTAGATTCGACTGCCCCGGCCTTCTTTGCCACAATTGCAATACTTGAAGGAAAATCTATGCTCACTAAACTGCACCCATCAAATCCTGCTTCAAATATCTGAGTCCACATATCACAACCATATTCCGTATAGACTAAATATTCTTTATTGCCGGGACTGCCATGAAAGCTCGGTCTATTAGCGTCTCGTCTTTTGTTTAAACGATCCACAATTAAAGGTACCGTAAAACATGTGTACCCCCCTGGCTTAAGTACGCGCAAACTTTCTTTTAGCCCTTTAACTGGGTCCTCCACGTGTTCTAGTGTATCAGAGTGCACCACCATATCCATGGAGTTACTTTTATACGGTAACTTTTGTATATCGACGTCCGGGTACTCCGCAAGGATATGGTATGGTGATACTTTAAAGAATTGGGTTAGTTGGCCCGCTTCATTAACTTCTAGTAGCTTGAGTAACTTGTGGTTTTTCATATATTCTACAAACGTATCAGAATTGTGGTCCATGCAACTCATGATTGCTTTTGCAAGAGTCATAGAACGCAGATTAGAGCCACAGGTCGTACACGCAAAACCTTGCTGCTTGTCTATGTAATTAGCTTCGATATTGCTTAGTCTCCACTCTTTTATTAGGCTTGGCCAGAGGACATCAGTCTGGCTAAATTTCTTTCCTCCGCAACACGGGCACCTGGATATTATCTTATTTTCTTTTTTACTTTCAGAGTCCTTTAGAATCCGGTTTGCCTGTAATGTCATTTCGTGCGTAGAACTAGCCCTTACACCAAACTTGACCTTCCATACCATCAGTCACGACCTTCCGGCTTAACAATTTCTTTAACCTCAATATTGTGCGCAACGTTAATCTTCGCCGAACTTTCGAGTGATTTCCGAATTTTAAAATCCAGAAGTGCGTCTCGCCAATCAAACACAGTAATCCCCGTGCTGTCTGCGACGGCAGGGCTAATGAAATAACTTCCTGAACTAAAAACGTTCGGAATTTCCCACAAAACTTCATACTCAAAACCAGGTAGGACATCTGGCACATTGACTTGAGACCATAGCGTATTTGAGGCAAACATTTGCTGGCCCTCCGTATCATTAATAATGATACCGTAGACGGGATGTTCACAGTTAGCGTTTGCGCGATACTGTACTTTAACACAGAGAGTCGCATCCTTGTCGGTGAAGATCTTTCGGTGCCTATAATCGATACCCGTGATTTTCGCGGAAATGACCTCAATTTTCTGATTACCCCATCTTTTTTTGAGCCCCAGTTTGCTAGCCTCTTGTTCAGAAAGCTCTTCTTGTTCTAATAGTGATTCTTTGTATATATTTAACACATGCCCAATTTGCCCTCTGGAAATGATCACCCCATCATTAAGAAGAATGCTATTATCGCAGTATTGCTGAAGCGCAGTTGAGTCGTGACTAACCAGAACCACCGTCTTCTTTTCTCTTTTCAGATCCTTGAAATATTCGAAGCATTTTTGTTGAAAAATTGCGTCACCTACGGCAAGTACTTCGTCAAGTACCAGTATGTCGCTTTGGGCCCGAATAGCTATAGAGAACGCCAGACGTACTTGCATGCCGCTAGAGTAATTCTTTAGTTTTTGATCCATAAAACGATGCAACTCCGCAAACTCAACAATGTCATTGTATAAGGCAGCCATTTCTCTACGGTTAAAACCGAGCAAAGCACCATTAAGGTATACGTTTTCTCGTCCGGTAAGCTCAGGATTAAATCCCACCCCAAGCTCTATAAACGGTGTCAACTTCCCATTAACCTGGATACTGCCAGAGTCCGCGCTATATATACCTGCGAGCAATTTCAGCATAGTGCTTTTACCACTGCCATTGCGACCGACTATCCCAAAAAACTGACCCTTTTTGATTTCAAATGAGACATCTTTAAGTACTTGCTGCTTTTCGTAGCCTCGCTTATGGCGAGTCAGATTGATTAGTGCACCTTTTATTGATGTTGTTTTTTCGTGTGGCAAACGAAACGTTTTACTTACGGATTCAACTTTGATTGCGATATCATCAGCTCGGCCCATCTATATATTCTCCGCAAAATACTTGGCTTCTTTTTTGAAATAAAGCAAACCGCCGATCAACACGAGAACTACAATAATAATCGGTATAAACCTGTAATAGCCCCCTTCAAATATTTGGCCAGACGTCACCGTTTGATGCGTTACGGCACTATAGCGCGCGTCTTGAATAGCCTGCGCCATTGGATTAAGCATAATCAGTTTCTGCAACGTTACATTGGTGATACGCGATAGCGGATATAGAATCGGGGTCAAATAAAACCCTGCTTGCAGACAAACCTCCCATACGTAGCTTATGTCACGGAATTTTACAAATAGCGCTGAGAGGAGTAATGAAGCGCCGAGAGATAGAGCGTAAACTTCAATCAGAATGAGCAACATAAGTGGCCACGTATCCAATAAGCCCACATGATTAATTACCACAAATACGGCCACCACAATAAGATTTAGACCTAGGTTAATTGATGCCGAAATGCTAGTTGAGAAGACAATCATCCATCGAGGTATACGAATTTTGCGTATAAGGTCTCCCCTACCCACGATTGATGTAGTGCTAAGCACAGTCATTTCGTTAAAGAAATTCCAAATCACGATGCCGAGTAGCAAGTACACTGGGTAGTGGGGCACACTGTTTCCCAGTTTCAAAAACTTTACAAATACTATATATAGGATAACGAAAATGAGCAAAGGACGCAGTAAAGACCAGGCGTATCCGAGCACTGAGCCTTGGTATCGTAACTTGAAATCGGTTCGGACAAGCTCAGCAAGCAATGCCCGGTTTTGTTTCGTGAGTACGCGGATCATGTTTTAGGATATTATAGTCAAAGGACATGAAATAGTCGATGGCAGGAAACAGCTCGCGGAAAGTAAGTGTTGTCATTCCGAATTGGAATGGCCGGGATACTATTGGCGATTGTTTGGATTCACTGTTAGCACAAACGCTCAAACCGCACATCATTGTCGTCGACAACGGTTCTGTCGATGATTCGCTCGCATTTTTACGTCAAGCCTATCCCTCTGTTGAAGTCGTAGTTCATGCAAAAAATCTTGGTTTTGCGGGCGGTGTAAACGCGGGAATTCGTAGATCTATTGAGCGCGGCGATGAATTCGTAGCCCTTTTTAATAATGATGCGATAGCCGATAAGGCATGGCTTGAGCAGCTTATCGAAGTCCTTGAAATTCATAATCATGTCGGAATTACGACATGTAAACTAGCCACCATAGACCACCAGCATTTCGATAGTACCGGAGATCTATATACCATATGGGGCTTACCGTTTCCTCGCGGACGCGGTGAGCCGGTAAGCGCAATATATGACAACCATCAAACAGTATTCGGGGCGAGCGGGGGAGCGAGTGTCTATCGTGTAAAAATGCTGGCTCATATTGGCCTTTTTGACGAAGATTTTTTTGCATATTACGAAGACGTTGACATAAGCTTCCGGGCGCAGCTACGTGGCTGGAAGGTATTGTATGTGCCAAATGCACTTGCATACCACCAAATCGGCGCCACGAGCAGCAAAATTCAGGGGTTTACAACCTATCAGACAATTAAGAATTTGCCATTCGTAGTATGGAAAAACGTGCCTGGCCGGTTACTATGGAAAGTACTGCCGCGGTTTTCACTTGCGTATACACTTTTTTGTGTGAGCGCTTTACAACGGAAGCAATATAATGCAGTAGCTCGGGGTGTTTTTCGGTGTTGTTTGCTACTACCGAAGAAAACCCTCCAGCGACGACGAATTCAGCACGACCGCGTAGTACAAGTTGATTACATTTGGAGCATTTTAACTCATGATCTTCCCCCTAACGCGACTCGTTTGCGAAGCTTGCGACAAACTTGGAGACGACTTGTTGTTGGGGGGTCTTCGCAGTGACGGCGCTTTGTTTTTAACACATCGAATGGATGCTGAACGTATGCTGAGTATTCATTGCCGGTTGGTGGTACAGTCATGAGCGCCGTGATAAGCTAAACGCATGAACAAATTGGAGCAAAAAACGCTTATTGTGATTGCTTCTACCTACCCTCGTTGGCAAAATGATACCGTACCTAATTTCGTAGAAAATTTCGTGAAATATATGCGCGATTACGTTAAAAATATTGAAATTGTCGCGCCGCATTACAAAGGGGCAAAACGGCGAGAACAGCTGTGGCCAAATGTCCGCATCACACGTTTTCGGTATTCATGGCCACACCATCTCCAAGATCTGGCATATGGTGAGTTCGATAAGTCTGGTCTCTATCCCGCCAAAGTGCTTATATATACGATCGCGGAATTTTGGACTACGCTGCTTATTGGTATTCGCTCCAGGCCGGTAATCCTAAACCCTCGTTGGCTGATCCCACAAGGATTCGTAGGCATATTGCTTAAACCCATCCTGCGCTGTCCGGTTGTAGTATCGGTACATGGTGCCGACATCTTTACGCTCAACGGTCGCTGTATGCGCGCCATCAAGCGTTTTGTGCTCAAACATGCCGATGCTGTTGTAGTTAACAGTTCAGTCACATATGCAATCTGCAATGAGTGGGTACCCCGTGACGATTACGTTATATGCCCGACCGGTGCCGACACAAATATATTTAAAGCTATAGAGCGGCAGCCAAAAACAATAAAACGATTCGAATTACTCTTTGTAGGTCGGCTGATAGAGCAAAAAGGGGTCATGTGCCTGTGTGAAGCCATGGAGTTACTTCGTAATGTTGGCTCTGAAGCCCACCTCACTTTGGTGGGAGACGGTGAAGCTAGACAAAAAGTCGAAGCGTATATTGAAAGCAGGCACTTGCAGCCCAGCATCTCATTGATAGGCTGGGTACAGCCCAATGAGCTTCCGCAATATTATGCACAGGCTGATGTTTTTGTAGGACCATCTATTGACGATACGAATGGCTGGAAAGAGGGGTTCGGAACCGTGTTTGCGGAAGCATCAGCCATGGGGCTGCCTATTATCGCAACAAATTCGGGCGGCATTAAAGACGTCGTGAAAGATGGTATCACAGGCGTACTGGTACCTCAAAAAGATGCCCGGGCCCTAGTGGATGCCATACTATTATTGGAGCATGATCCTGGTTTGCGCAAAAAACTTAGCAAGCAGGGGCCCGAATTCATACAGCAAAAATTTTCTGTCAACGTGACGATCAACAAGTATCGGAAAATCTTCAATGGGCTCCTTATCCTCTGCGCTAGCGCGCTCTTCCTATTGGGTTCAGCGTCTTCGTGATGGACGGTGTGACATAAGAAGATATAAACCAAAGTTTTTGGATATGCTTTGTTCTTAAAAAAATAACGCTATTCATGCGCAATATTAATGACTTACATGTTTATGATAAATTTATTGCGCCTAATCTAGGGTAAATTGATCTCGCACGCCCCAAACCTTAATAAACTTAGAATAAATTACAACACATCTGACAAAATGCAGCTTGAAATGCTTTGAACGGGGGTAATTATTGCGCGTATCCGTAAGCAGCATGCAATATGGGCTACTTCCTTATGCTTGCAACTAAACGCTTGTTATCTATACTCCAAATCCTACATTGACGTAATCGGGTGGGGCGGAGGGTACCATCTTGATTACAAAACTACTTTATTTCGGGCTTTGCCTGGTCACAACTACTCGGCCACGCGGAGAATTACGTCAAAAGTTCTCAAAAGCAGCCGGATTGATTTGGGCACGAATTTTGCCCGCACAACTTGCGGCCGCTTTTGTAGCAATGCCAGTAATCGCCATCATAGACCATCTATAGCCCGGCATATGCAGCCAGCTATAGTAATGCAACGATTGCCGACCTGGCACTCAAACACGTTGGCGAGGATTACGGCGAATGCTGGACGTTTGTTCGTGACATGGTTTATCAGGCTAGCAGTAGCACGCAGGACATCAGCGCGGCTGCCGGAGGCGATGACTATTTTGACCACCTAAAAAATGCCGGTGGCACCCAAATCACCAGCATGAGCAGCCTCTCCAAAGGGGACGTGGTTCAAGAAGGCGAATACGGCGGCCATACTTACATCATTGTGGGCGCAGTAAGTGGCAGCACGTTTGATGTAGTTGACTCCAACCATGATTATATGGGTACGGTGATGCATTACCACCGCACCGTCACACTCGATTCGGATGACCGAGCGTACCGATTTGGGAGCGTCAGTAGCACGGGCGGAACAGCACCTAGTTGGGGTGGCGTTGGAAATGCAAAGTTCCTGGGAACGGACAAATTGACAAGTGGCCAAGTAATGACAACCGGACAGTATATACTTTCGGATAATGCTCAATACGCATTACTTTTCCAAACTGACGGAAATTTAGTCCTTTACAACAATAAATCGGCGATATGGAACAGCCATACGGCCGGATCGGGTGCGACGAAGTTAGCTATGCAAAGTGACGGTAATTTAGTACTTTATACTGCCGGCAGCAAACCAGTCTGGAACTCTCAATCTGCGGGTCATGGGTCCTCTTACGCCGTAATTCAATCCGACGGTAACTTTGTTGTCTATGCAGATACGGGCGGATGGACCTGGCAAGCACATAAAGGTGGTCACACCACATATAATTACTTTGGTTCCGATAAATTAACTAACGGTCAGGCAATGTTAATCAATCAATACTTAAAGTCTGCTGATAAGCGATATGCATTGTTGCTGCAGTCTGACGGTAACTTAGTACTCTATGGGCCAGGCTATCATGTGATATGGGACAGCCAAACTGCGGGCAAAGGGGCCACAAGGCTAGTCATGCAGGGTGACGGTAATTTAGTTCTGTATACACCGAATGGTGCTCCTGTCTGGAACAGCAAGACTGCAGGACGTGGCCCATCATATACTGCAATGCAAGGTGATGGTAATTTGGTTGTATACGCCAATACAGGAAACTGGACGTGGCAATCGGGCACTGCAGGAAAAATTTAATTATTTACTTTCGGTAAAGTTCTCGCCTATACTGCACATGCAGAATAATTATGTTGTCGACTTCCACCAAAAAGCACACGATATGCACCAACCCGAAAGCAGTGTTGCGCTGTAATATAATCAAAGAGATCGTTATAATTAATTTTTACAGATTATAAAATCTATTTTAATGTTTCTTACGGAGAAACATTAATTGCATTATTTAGAGCAACTTATGTGCTTGTCGAGGAACATCAATTTGAAGGATGTGTGGCTATTAGTTCCCAATTTGTACATGAGTTTTTAAATGTAGCGCTGGGAAAATTCGAAATGCGGATACTAGCAGAATATACGGAACAGGTTATAGCAAACTTGCTTGAGCCGCTATACACACACTCCTGCTCTTGATTTTTATGAAAGAAGTATTAAATTATGTACAGTTGGCGATGTCAGTTTTTATGAAGCGCTAATCGTCCAAGCTGCGATAGGTTTGTGGTGTAATACCATTTACAGTGAAGACTTGCCGAGCGGCTTGCGATTTGGGGCCTACTAGTTGAAAATTCCTTTAAAACACAGGGAGCTAAAAATGATTACGTTAGCACTTACTTGTTCCGCCTATCCCGAACAGTACGATGCCCTCCTGGACGGTCGGCAAGTAGGCTATCTGCGGCTGCGTCATGGCATATTCAGCGTACGCTATCCGGACGTAGACGGCGAAACTATTTTCGAAGCAAGACCAAGAGGTGATGGCGCTTTTTTAGATGATGAGCGCGAGTCTTTCCTGAACACAGCAATTTCGAATATCGAAGAGAGATTAGCGTACGACGGTATCAAATTTTAAATAAGAAGCAAATAATTGATATTATTGAGTTAGCCTAATGAAGAAAATTGTCATTGACGCGCGGGAACTCCGAACGACCACCGGGCGTTATGTGGAGCGGCTGCTGCATTATTTGCAAGAAATTGATACCGACAAATCCCATCGGTACATCGTACTGCTCAAGCCGAAAGACATGGGCGGCTGGGAACCGACGAACAAGAACTTCACCAAAACAGTTTGCACCTCCAAAGAATTTACTTTTACCGGCGAGCAGTTGGGATTACTGTGGCAGCTGAACGAGATTGGCGGCGACCTGGTGCATTTTCCGATGGCGCAGCAACCGATTTTATATAACAAGCCAGTCGTGACAACCATGCAGGACTTGACCACGCTCCGTTTCGTAAATCCGAGCAAAAACCCAATAATTTTTAAGATCAAGCAAAGCGCGTATAAGTGGGTGAACATAGTTGCAGCTCGCAAATCGGTGGCGCTTATTACACCGAGCGAATTCGTCAAAGACGATGTGGCACGGACGCTCAGCGTCAACAGCCGCAAGATTACCGTTACGTACGAAGCAGGGGATTCGATACAAGACGCGCCGGAACCGCTGGAAGAATTCGAGGGCAAGCAATTCATCATGTATGTCGGCCGGCCGCAGCCGCATAAAAACCTGGAGCGTCTTATCGAAGCATTTGCAACTCTGAAGCAATCACATCTGGGTTTGCACTTAGTTCTCGTCGGCAAAAAAGATGTTTTGTATCGCCGACTCGAACAGGAAACTACACGTAACGGAGTACCTGATGTTCATTTTACTGACTTTATAAGTGATGGCAGCCTGCGCTGGCTGTACGAACATTGTGCGGCATATGTGTTTCCCAGTTTGAGCGAAGGCTTCGGCCTGCCCGGACTCGAGGCAATGGCGCACGGCGCGCCGGTGGTGAGCTCTGACGCGACCTGCCTGCCCGAAATCTATGGAGATGCGGCGCATTATTTTGATCCGACCGATGTTACGGCTATGGCTGCCGCTATCGGCGACGTAATCGATAGCCCAAAACTGCGAGCCAAACTAATCGCCAACGGCAAAGCCCGCGTCAAAACGTTTTCATGGAAACGCATGGCAGAGCAGACACTCGACGTGTACGTCCAGGCACTCGCCGAAAAGTAAAAACGCCAGCAACCCTACGACAAGCGCGGATTTGTCGTAAAGCTAACAATTTACTACTCCCCCGATTTATAAACAAAAAGCGAACACGATATGTATTTACTTGCTTTTTGGCACTATTATTTATTTGTAGGTTTTAGCACGATGTGCCGGTCACGCCCCTCGCCTACCGAGTCACTGTCTATCCCCTGCTCTGCCGCTACCTTGTGCACGATTCGCCTGTCCGCCGCGTTCATCGGATTCAGCTCCATCGGCTCCTCGCTGTCGCGGACCTTCTTCACCCAGCCTTCGGCTTTTTCGGCCAGCCGCTCTGCCCGCTGGCGTTTGTAGTCGGCCACATCGACGTTTACGCGCGTTATTTCGTATCCGTTATTTTTAAGAGCGTTACTCACCAAAAATTGGATGGCGCGCATGTTTTCACCGCGCTGACCGATGAGAAAGCCATTCAGGTGAGTTGATGGGATGTCGAGTTCCACCACTTCTTCATCGCTGCTTGTGGCATACACATCAATGTTAAGCCCGAAGAATGACAACAGGTCCTCGAGAAACTTCTTGGCAAACAGTATCGACTCTTCCATCACTTCTTCCTCCTCTTTTTATGCGAGGACTTTTTCTTCTTGGGTGATTTTTGTTGCGATGATTTTGGCTTGGGCTCCTCCACCACTTCGGCTTCGGCGATTTTGGCGACATCCTTTGACGCCGGTTTGGCCGATGTTTTCTTCTTTTTGCCTGGCGCGTCGGCAATCGCTTCAAGCTCTGTCGTGTCTTCGCGCAGCACGATAGTCTGTTGGATAAACGCCACGATGCCGCCGACCAGCCAGTACAAACTGAGCGCCGAGGGCAGGTTGACCGTAAACAGGAAAATCATAGCCGGTAACAAAAACACGGTGCTGCGCCCGACCGCGGCGTTGATGTCGGACTGGTCGGCCTGATTGCCGCTGCCGGCGTCTTTCAGGATAGCGCGCAAACCTTTAGCATTCTTATCACTCCCCATCAGTTGCTTACTCTGGTAGTACTGCACGACACAGCTCGCCACCACGATGATCATGGCCGGCCAGTAAACCCCCTTAGGCCCGAATGCGGCGCGGGTCAGATCAACGATCCCGAACAGCGTGCCGTCAAAGGCGTGGATATTGCTCGACAAGTGCTGAATCCACGGAAGATTACGCACGAATGGATAGCTGAACGTGATGAGCTGGTGCGGGTCTTCGACCACGCGGCGCAATCCGCTGTACAGACCGATCAGAATAGGAATTTGCAAAAGCATCACACCGACAGACGCGAACGGGTTGATGCCCCGCTCTTTATAGAGCTCCTGCACCATCGTGGCCTCTTTTTGGCGATTACCCTTGGTTGCGGCCTTGATCTTCTTGAGTTCCGGCTGCAATTCGCGCATAACTCGAGCCTGGTGCAATTGTTTTTTAAGCAACGGCCACATCGCCAGGCGGACGATGACGGTAAAGATAATAATGGCCATGCCGAAATTGTGGCTTGGAATCAGCGCGTAAATAAGAACCAACAGGTTAAAAATCGGCTGGACAATTAACGTCGTAAACACGGCTTAGCTCGTCTCCTTAGGATTTACTATACCACGAGAAGCCGGCGGTTCTGTCCGTTTCAGGGCAATACGCGCCGCACGCAGCTTATCCGTAATCACCCGCTGGAGTTCCTTGTCCGGGCACAGGGCAAGTTGATCGCTATACACCGTTATGACCAGGTCGTATGGTTCATTTGCCGCGATTTTCTGGCGGACCGCTTCATAAATGCGGCGACGGATACGATTTCGAACCACGGCAGACTTGCTCACCTTCTTACTCACCACGACCGCCACCCGGTACGTGGTGCGCCGCTCATTCCGGAGATATTTCAGCGCGCACAACGGGCCGCGCGCAACCTTGCCGTGCTGGTAAACATAGCGCAGGCTGCCGTAACCATGGAACCGATTCTTGCGCGCAATCATATCAATAGTTTAAAGGTATTGGTTGATAGTTTGTAGAATTAATGCACCCGAGCCGATTGAAGCCTTGCTGCAAATCGAAAACCATAAACTATCAAACTGGTCTTAAGCCGAAAGCTTGGTGCGCCCTTTGTTGCGGCGACGGTTCAACACTGAGCGCCCTGCCTTGGTGGCCATGCGCTTCATAAAACCGTGCTCACGCGAGCGTTGGCGTTTTTTTGGCTGATACGTACGTTTTGGCATTGGTAAATCCTTCGGATTTAGTAGATAGTAGCTGGTAGTCAGTAGCTGGCGATAATAAGAAATTCCTTATTAGTCAAACCGCCTTGCGATTGCTTGCTGCATACTGCTTTCTACGTAGTTTTGACAATATTTAACCCACTAATTCTAGCAACTTTTCCACTTTTTTCCAAGAGATATCCACAGATTTTCAGATGAAGATTCTATGTGTGCATAAGTCCAAGCATATCTACCCATCAAAATATGATATTTCAAATCCTGTGGAAAAGTTTTGAAAAGACCGGTATAGTAGCTCTAGATGCGCGGTTTTGTGGCTTAGGTTATCTGAAAAGCTTGGCACATACCGCGCGAACGCAAAAGCGAGGGGAAATATGCAAACTACTAATTTGTGGCAAGCCGTACTGGGGGAGATTGAACTTTCCGTATCGCGCGGCAATTTTGTTACATGGTTCAAGAATACGCAACTCTTGCAAAACACCGACGAGTCCGTCGTTATCGGCGTGCCGAATGTCTTCATCAAACAACAGCTTGAAAAAAAATATAACGACCTTATAGCTGCGACATTGCAAAAAAACGGCATCAGTCCGGCACGCATTGATTACAAAATCTATCAGCCGCCGCGCAAGGACATCCCCGCCCAACCCGATCAAGGAGCTGTTACGGACGACTTGGCTGACCGGCTGCACCCAGGCGACACGCCGGCTTTCATCGAGCGCCCACGGCAGGCCAACTCACTCACCCACAATTATCGCCAGGGCCTGAACGAACGATATGTATTCGATAATTTTATCGTCGGTTCAGGCAACGAACTGGCATATGCCGCCTGCCAAGCTATCGCCGCGCAACCCGGCACCAAGTATAATCCGCTGTTTCTGTACGGCGGTGTGGGAATAGGTAAAACCCACCTCATCCAGGCGGTCGGCAACACCTTGATAGCCAAGCGGCCAAGTACCCAGGTGGTTTATGCGTCGACCGAACAATTTGTGCAGGAATTCGTCGACGCGCTGCGCTTCAAAAAAACCACCGACTTTGCCAAGCACTATCGGAGCGCCGACGTCCTGATCGTCGACGATGTGCAGTTCATAGCCGGCAAGGAAAAGATCCAGGAGGAGTTCTTCCACACCTTTAATGCCTTGCATCAAGCCAACCGGCAGATCATTATAAGCAGCGACAAGCCGCCGCGCGACATCCCGACGCTCGAAGAACGCCTGCGCAGCCGTTTTGCATGGGGCATGACCATCGACATGCAGACCCCGGATTTTGAAACCCGTTGCGCGATCATCCAGACCAAAGCTACGGCTCACGAGATTCGCCTGCCCGCCGATGTTATAGAGTTTCTGGCAAACCTCGTCCAGACAAATATCCGCGAACTCGAAGGCGCGCTCAACCAGCTGCTGGCGTTTTGTGAGATGCGCGGCCTGTTGCCGGATATCGCCATCGCCACCAACCTGCTAGGCGCAATCAAGACACGGCCGAAACATTTAAGCGCGCGCCAAGTTATCGAACGAACCGCCCGCTATTACCAGATTTCGATCGAGGATATCCTCGGCCCGAAGCGCGATAAGGACATAGTTGTTCCGCGCCAGGTCGCCATGTACATGCTGCGTAACGAATTACACCTTAGCTTCCCAAAGATTGCCCGGGAGCTTGGCCGCAAAGACCACACCACCGCCATCCATTCGGTCGAAAAGATTGAACGCGAATCACATATCGACAATGACATTCGGGAAGCGATAAAAGAAATCCAGGAGCGGCTCTATGTTTGAGAATCCGTACCGCTGTGTGGGTATGGCACGTGGAAAAACTGTGTATTCATTACGGAAAACCTGTTGGCAAATCGGCAGTTTTTACCCACAGCCATCCACAGGAAAAACCACTCCCCACCCGGGCACACAATTTCTGCCCATCTTTTGCGCGCGTTTTTGCGCACACTTTTTCGCCGTTTTATTGGTCAAATCACATCTGTTAGTGCGGGGTTTGTACACATCTTCCACAGCCCTAATAATAACAATAGTAATTAATATAAAGAGATTAAGCCAGCAAGGAGCCATAGCCACATGAAGCTGCAAGTAACCCAGGAAAACCTGAACCGGGCACTGAACACTGTCGCACGGGTCGCCAACACGCGCGGTACGCTGCCGATTCTGTCGAACATCCTCATCAAAACCGTCAACAACCGGCTTTGTATTGCCGCGACCAATCTTGACATCGCCATCACCCACTATATCGGCGCCAAAGTCGGCGAAGAAGGTTCGGTGACCGTTCCGGCGCGGCTGATGCAGGATTTTGTCAGCAGTTTGCCACCGGGGGTGATTGATTTGGAGTTGGACGAAACAAAGCTGCGAATCGCAACGGATCAATATAAATCGGTGGTAAACGGTGTCGCGGCGGATGATTTCCCGGTGATGCCGGCGATATCCGGCGGTAAATCGTGGAAAGTTCCTGGGCTTGCTCTTAAAAAGGCTTTGCAGCAGGTCATAATCGCGGCTTCGGGTGATGAATCGCGCCCGGTACTTACCGGAGTACTGCTTCAGACGGTTGACGGCGAACTTTTTATGGCGGCCACCGACAGTTATCGCCTGGCCGAGAAGAGCCTTGGCGCGAACAAAAACGACATACATTTGCTGGTGCCGGCCAGTGCGGCGCAGGACTTGCTCAGGATTGTGTCTGATTTCGAAGATGATGCCACCGTGACGCACGACGAACAGCAGGTGTTGTTTCAGGTCGGTGATGTTGATCTGGTGGCGCGGTTGATCGACGGCAAGTATCCGGATTACCGGAAGCTTATCCCGGCCAAGTTCAGTACGGAAGCGGTCGTTAAGCGCGCTGACCTACTGAATGTTACCAAGGTTTCGAGCCTGTTCGCACGCGAAAGCGCCGGCAGTGTCACGATTCAGGTCGAGGAAAAGACCAACATGCTCAGTATCCACTCCATCGCCTCGCAGCTTGGCGAAAACACGGCTACGGCAAACGGAAAAATAACCGGCGATGGCAGTATCACGCTCAACTCCCGTTATCTGCTTGACGCATTGCATGCCCTGGACGGAGAGGATGTGAGTTTCTGTTTTAACGGCAAGCTGGAGCCCACATTACTGAAAGATCCGGCCGGCGGCGACTATCTGCACATTATTATGCCGCTAAAGAGCTAGCAGGATTTACGCACTTGGCACATTTCGCCCAAAAACACTGCGCTCCGATGCTCACCGTACCCTTCAGGTACGCTTGTGCTTCGGTGCTCGATTTTCGAACGAACTGCACTCAAGTGCGTAAATCATGGCTAAACTTCTATCACTGCGGCCTGCTAACATATTGAGTATGCTTGACAGTATCCGGCTGCAGAATTTTCGCTCATACAGTGATGAATCCTTTGAGTTCGGCGACGGTGTAAACATTATCGTGGGGCCTAACGCGAGCGGCAAAACCAACCTGATCGAGTCGATACTGGTGGCGGCCCGCGGCAGCTCGTATAGGGCCAAAGACGGCGAATTGGTGCGGTTTGGCAGCCCGTGGGCACGGATCGAGGCGCGAAGGCGCAACGACGACAGAATAGTAAAGTTGGAGCTGCGTGGCGACACCACGAAAAAAACGTTTGAAATCAACGGACAGGCCATGTTGCGCCTCAGCCCCCAAAAGACGTTGCCAGCCGTACTGTTCGAACCCAATCACCTGCTCTTGCTTGCCGGCTCGCCCGAGTTGCGCCGAAACTTCCTCGACGATGTAATTGAGCAGACGACGCCCGGTTTTGCTACGACACGGCGTGTCTATCGGCGGGCGCTCGCACAGCGCAATTCTTTGCTCAAAAAAGGATTCGCGACCGCCGCACCCCAGGTATTTGTATGGAACCTGCGCTTGAGTGAGCTTGGCGGCCAAATCGCCGCCAAGCGACTTGGGCTTGTCGAGCAGATAAACAAACTTGCAACGGAAGTTTATCGGGGCTTGTCTAATACGCGCGCGACGGTCGCCATAACGTACCAATCGGCATGCAGTGTTGAGCAGTATGAATCAAGCCTGCTGAGGCGGCTGGAGGCTTCGCTGGAGCGTGATTGTCTGCTGGGGTTTACCGGCTCCGGTCCGCACCGCGATGACATACGCATCGTACTCGATGATAAACCGGCCGAGACAAGCGCCTCGCGCGGTGAAACCCGCAGCTTGGTACTGATGCTCAAGGTTATCGAGCTCCAGCTTCTTGGGGAATATCACGGCCGCAGCCCGCTTCTGCTGCTCGACGATGTCTTCAGCGAGCTCGACGGCGCCCGCCGGCACGCCCTGACCACGCACTTGCGCGACCATCAGACGTTCATAACGACCACCGATGCCGATGTGGTTATCAAAAACTTCACCCAAACTTGCAACGTTATCGCCCTGGGTTGATTAGGTGCCGGTCAGCTGCTCCTGCACGACTTGGTACTGAATCGTGTAATTGTCGGGGTTTAGATTAAGTGATTTTATATAGTCGAGTACCTCTTGTTTATATTGGGCGGTATCGGTGGCGGCTTCTGCCCCCGTAACGCCCGGCGCTAGCAGTAGCTGGGCTTGAAGCACAAGGGTCGGCTGTCCGTCCTTTCCGGTCGGAAACGAGGAATCCAGGCTAAAATCAAGCGTGCTATATGGCAGGCTGGCTAGGATAGGATCTTTTTGAACCGGCGTGTAGTTGTCTTGATGACTCACCAGATATTTTTGCTGGGCTTTCGGCATCTGACCATATGGCAGGTTTTGGGCGGTAAACGTAATGGATTTGCTGTTGATCGTCGAGCCGCTTGTGGATTTTATTGAAACGATGTTTATAGAGTATCGTGTGTTGGCTTTTAGGGGGTAGTCTAAGTAAATAATGAGCGTCTTGCCGGCTACGCTATTAGACTTGATGATGCCGCTGGTTGAAGAAAGTGCCACGCCCGTGTTGGATAAAGTCTTATTGAACGTGACTTTCATGAACGGCGTGGTAGTGGCTACCAGGTTGGTTTGGGGGCTCGTTGAAACAATTCGAAACACCACTGCCTGATAGATTTTAATTCCGGCAAAAATGCACAATACGATAACCGCCAACACGGCTAAAACCTTCACCACTTGTATGAGGCGCTTCTGTGAGTTGTCGTATGGCTGTGGTTGGGTGGGCTGCATGCTCCTCCTTAATCCGGTGAGACATATCCGGTTACGTCATTGACAAACTGATCTTGGGCAACAACGGATCCATCCGGGAAGTTGGGGCCGACTTCGTCGCCGCCGATCAGCGTTGGCACGCCTTTAGTTAAAAGATTTTTAGTTGGTGTAATGGCGACCACCATGTTTACGTGATCGCTGCCATTATGAATTGCCAGGTCACCGGGCCTTGGTTGATAGCTGTTGACCGGGTGATAGTGCCATTTCTGTTGCTTTTGCCCGATTGACGCGATGGTTGCGACCGCCGGGACACGCCAGGCGCCGCCGCTGCCAATTGGATAACCGGCCTGGTTGTATGCCCAACTCACAAAATCCGCACACCAAAGCTCATCCGAATTCTGGCTGTATTTTGCAAAACTGGTGCACCCGGACGGATTGCCGGCGCTGCACGGGCGGAATCCGACACGCATTTTGCCCGATTTCCACAAGGCCAGCTCTTCCTTTGCGATACAGACCGCGGTTTGCCGGAAGTTACTCAATCCACCCGTTCCGGCAGGTTTTACACCCTTGCAGTTTATGACGCCGATGCCCGCCCCGCAGGTGTTCTGGAGGATTGTCGATGCGATCGGGTTGGTTTTGGTCGAGCCGTTGGAATAGAAATTATAGTACTGCAGTACGGCGTTCACGTACCACTGCGCGTGGTTGTAGGCGAATATGGCATTATCCCAGCTGGTCGGCGGCTTGTCGTTTGTGGCGCCGTTGCTGGCAAGGTATTTTGCGGCGGCGTCCGCTGCTTTTGCGAGGTTATCGATGTCGCCGATATTGTAGCCCAGGCCAGTCCATGTACTCGGCAAAAATTGGAACGGCCCGGTTGCTCCGGCGGTTGATGTCGGCCAGCCGCTATCCGGGTTTTTATGTATCTTGAGGAAGTTCGCCCAGGTTGCGGCGAGTTGCGAAAACGGTGTGTGGGTAAAGTTTTCTTCGGTGAAGATCGCGGCGACAAGTGCCGGCGCGACTTTATGGGCGTTAGCCCCGGCGGTAAACGCGCCGTTATATGGTTCGGGAATTATTTTGGGCAGCGTGCCCGGCGCGAGGGCTGATGTTCCCCCGCATGTGCTCGCTACCCAGTTCGGGAAGTCGTTGAGCGCCTGAATGTCGCCATTGGACAGTCCGTCAGCCCGGGCGATAACCGGCTGAAAAACGAAAACCGCCACCAGTATCAGTCCGAACAAAGTGCGAAGCACGGTATCGCTGTAGTGTCGAAGCTTGCTCATAGGCCGCTTGTCCCCACCCCGGTTTGCGCTACATCGTCCTTGCTAAGCAGGCTTGTGTCGTATTTTCCGCCGGCTGCGCCCGCAATGTCATTTACCAGCAAACACGGGTCGGGCGATGTATTGACCGGCATGCCGGTGTTGGAGTCTACGGGTCCGTTGGCGGCGGCGTTGTTGTATGCGACGGTCATTGCGCCTTGGTCGACGCTGGGATTGTCCGCGCAATGCTGGCTCCAATAGGTTTGCGGATCGGGGGGTACTGATTTGTAGCCGTACTGCGGGATTCCGAACGGGTCTGGCTGGGCGCCGGTTGCGGCACCCACCTTGCTCGGCACCAGGCTGGCAAAGCTATGGGAAAGCATAGTGAGCGGATTGCTGATGAAGTTCGCGAATGAGTAGCCATAAGAACTGACACCCACCGGGACATCCATCGCAACCTTCGAAATAAGCGAGTAGGCACTGTTCGTGTCGAATAAGCGTGCGAATAGGGGTTGTTGCGAGAACTGTAATTGTTCCTGGGTTTGCTGATCGTTGCGGATTCCGGTGATTTCTTTCGGCGATAGCACCTGCCCGCCGAGACTATTATGGGCAAAGTCGTTGTAGGCGCCATCGCCACCCATCAGCAAAAGGGATGTTTTGCGGCCGCCACTCTCGTAGTTGCCAAAGGGGTCCGCTATGAGGAATCGAGAGATGCCCTTTATAATGAGCGGTGCGGCCTTCGCGCTTAAAACTTTCCACTGGGCGCGCAGAACGCAATAATTTTGAATTGGCGCAAGGTTGCCCGGTTGCAATTCGGGGGGAAGCCCGGGTATGTCGCAGTTTAAGTCGAGCGCCTTAATGGCCGGATTTATGAGAAAGCCCAGTATGCCGTTGGCGAGTCTGAATACTTGGCCAAGCGTACTTCGCCAGATTTTTGCTACGGTTGTAATAATGTTGACACCCGGGAGGTTCAGGAAGTCATGGATGGTGTTGGCGATATTGTTGCCGACGCCCGCAGCTTCTTCCGGGCATGTATTTTCGGTCGAGCTTTCTGGTTTTCCGTTATTACAAAGGTAGCTTTTGGATGGAGTTGGGTTGTTCACGCCACCAATTACACTTGCGTATTCCCGGCTTTGTGTGGCGTCGGCTGTCCCGCCAAGCTGGGTGTCGTGTGAGCCGTCCGTATGGTCGCCCGGCCCGAGCGAGTCGGTGAACGATCCGAGTTCCGTCGCAGTAAGGTGCCCGGTGTGTGCCTCGTCGGCGTACGTGCGGTACATCATGTAAAGCCGCACGGCCGCCGTTATGTCGACTATGTAGCTTAGCTTTTTCAGCTTTGGCCCCGCGTCGTTCGCGCCATTTACGATTTTGGCCGCCAAGTTGGCCCAGCCGATGAAAGGGATCTTATCGGCTATCGTACCCGCAACGGCGTCATCAAAAACGAGTTTTAACATGGTCTCGGAGATATATTTGTTAATCCCCTTTTCTGCTATACCATTAACGTCAGCGGTGAATTTCGCTACGTCCGTGATGCCATTTTCGGCCGCATAATCTTCTAATGCCTGACGTGCTGCCCGGTCGGTGTCCGATTCCGGGGCGCCGTTCATGGCGCAGTCGGTGCCTTCTGCGCAGGGTTCCGGCTTGGTTTTAACCGGGTTGCAGTTGTCATCCATAAAACACTTCAGGGCCAGCCCCAGTGTTTGGGTGCGAGGGATGAGTACTTTTTCCACGAAAAACATCTGCGCGGCCTTTTTTTGCGCATCAACGCTATCCGCCAAAGCGTCTTTCGTACCGCAGAATATTATGCAGCGCTTAATGCCGTACTTTTCCTGTAACAACGTGCCAATCTGGTAGCGGATCACCATTTTTTTTAGCCCCGTCTCACCTTCTATGGCTTTGTTGGCTGCCGCCCGGACATCTGCGCGTTTATCCATAACCTGGCCAAGGTTTTCTCCGTTCGGCCCAATGTTCAGGCCGTCTTTGCCCGTATCCGGGGTGATTACTCGCCAAGTTCTCGAAATCCTGTTGTATTGAATGATGAACTTGTCCCCTGTTGCCAAATGGTTCTCGACCCTTGCCTGAGCCCAGGCTTTGTAGAGATGGGTAACCGGATTGGTGGTGGGCCCCAAGACCTTAACCGAGCACTCCTTACTGATGGTAGTGCCGCAGTGCCTGTAGGCTGGCAGCACATATTTTTTTATGTAGCTCTGGAATGCGTTCTGGGTTTCATTGTCGATCGCGTTCATCGAGCCTGCCTCGAAATGGTTTTCGATATTGTCCACGATATGCTCGATCTTTAGTGTGCCGAGCGCGAAGAAGCCCACGATAATCAGTATGATTATGCCAACGGCACCACCACCGCCCGCAAGCGCTTTCTTGTTGCCCGTTAAGTTTGCGAATAGTTTTCCTGCGGCAAAAGCAAAGCCGAGCTTGCTGGTGTCGGTCGGCGAGAAGCCCTGGCCGATCTGGTCGCCAACGTTATCGGCGTTCGGGTTGTGGCTAGAACCAAGTTCATGGGCGCGTAAATCGGTATTGGGTGCAGCTGCTTCGTGTTTGGCGTCTCGTCGATCCTGGTCCCTTTTTTGTTTGGCGAGATCCGGGGCGCCGCTGCGCCGCAGTCCGGCGTCGGACCGAAGGTCAGGGCGCGTATCCCGCACGCCGGGACTTCCGGCGCTGCTGGAGCCGCCGACGGGGCCGCCATATGTGGGTTCCTCGGTGGTGGGGACGTTAAACTCGTCTTCTAATTGTTTATTTAGCGCTTCGCGATGTTCCGGATGAAATCCCAGATCATCATGGGCGCCATCAAGATTCTCCTCGTCTTCATCGGCCCCGTTTAACTCGCGGTCTTTTAAATCTGTAGCCATTCTTTTTAGATGGTTATGTTTTGTTTCATTATACTCCTGGCGCTAAACGGTTCGACAAATCAATCGTTCCTTGTGGCTGGTTAAATTCGCCGTGCAACGGTACACCGGCCGCCATAGACTGGGCTTGGCTGTTGATTTGCTGTACCTGGTCCGGGTTCGTGGTGATGAGGCCGGTCTCGGTCGGGCTGGCAACGACTTGGATGTGTACGTGGTTTTGGCCGGCAAAGAACAAGCCCTGCCCTACCGGGAATTGGCTGAGGCGTTTGTGTTCCTCGCTCGTCAACTTAAAGACATCAGCCAGTACGTCGACGGCGCTCGGTGATTGTTTGAGCAAAAACTGCATACTGGCATTGGCTACGATGGCGCGGCCCATTCGTGATCCCATAAAATCTTCCACGTCCTGCGTGATGGTGGTGATGCCGAGGTTGTATTTGCGGGCCCGCTTGGCCAGGCTGAACAGGAAGTTGGCTGAATCTTCGTACTTCATCAGCTGCCAGGCCTCGTCCACGATCAGGATGCGGCGTTTTTGGTCGCTCTTGGTCTTGTTCCAGATGTAGTTCAGTACGATGTACATGGCCACTGGGCGCAGTTCGTCCTCGAGGTCGCGGATATTAAACACCACCATCGGATTGTTGATGTTGATATTGCTCTGCTGTGAAAATATACCGGCGAATGTGCCGGTAGTGTACTTGCGCAGGCGTTGGGCGAGCTGCGGGCCGGTGCCGCCCATATGCAGCAGTGTGTCGTACAGGTCGGAAATGGTCGGCGGTGTAGCGGTATGAGTGAGCGGGTCGTTGGTGATGCCGGCTTTGGCGTAGGTTTCAATCAATGCGGCATCCAGGTCGGATTCCTCGACCGGACTGAGCGCCGGCATAAGTGCGCTGTTGCCCCCAAGCATTTGCGTCTGGGCGCCGCCCATCATCAAGCGGAACAAACCGTGAAGCGTAATAAGGTTGCTGCGCAACGCGTTATCGGCTTCGTCGGTGTCGACGACTTGCGGCAGGTCAAACGGATTGATGCGAGTGTTCGAATTCAGGCTCAAACGAACATAGGCGCCGCCGACGGCATCGCACATCCGCTGGTATTCGTTTTCCGGGTCGATGATGAAGATTTCCGTGCCGAACATCAGGCTGCGCAATGCTTCCAGCTTCACGGTGAAACTTTTGCCGGCGCCGGACTTGGCAAATACCACCGAGTTGCCATTTTCCAGACTGAACCGATCAAAGATTACCAGCCCGGAATTGTGCATATTGATGCCGTAAAGAATGCCGTTGTCCTGGCTTAAGTCGGCTGACGTGAACGGGAAACTCGTGCTAAGTGCGCCGGTGCTCATATTGCGCCGGATCTGCAGCTGATCGCTGAATTGCGGCACGGTGCTATTCAGTCCCTGCTCTTGCTGTGACGTTGCGGGTTTGCTGAACACCAGCTGCTGGCCGAGCATCGATTCGACTTTGTGCGAAACGAACTCCAGCTCTTCCAAGGTGTTGGAGTAGACGGTGAAGTACAGGCCGAAGCGGAAGAATCGCTCCTCGCCGACCTGCAATTTGTCGCGCATTTCCTCGGCGTCCTGGACGGCGGCCTGTTTGCCCGGATCGCGAACCTTGCCCTTTTCCTGGTCGATCTGGATACCGGCTTCGAGCTGGGTGACCTTTTTGCGCAGGTTGCTCAGCACGACCTGGCTTTCGACCGGGTAAATATACATCGACATATCCATCACTTCATCCAGGTTGACCATACTGCTCAGCCAGCCGGTGTACAACTGCCGGGGGTAACCGTACACATAGTAAGTGCGAGCCAACCGGGTGCCCAGCTGGAAGTAGCCACTCTTTAGCTCGATCGAACTCGGAGCGATAAAGTCACGTAGGGCCGTAATGCCCTTTTGAAAAGCGGCGCTGACTTCCTGCTCCTCGCGCATCCGCTGGGCTTGCGCGATAGCGACGGGATCGGCTACTTGTCGATTCTTTTTGCGCATCATTGGGCGCGCCCTCCGGGTGCGCAGTAGTCAGTGGCTAGTAGATAGTAGATAGCCGGCTGTATCGCAGCTGCATTTGAATCGTAGGCACACCCCCGCTACTTGTCCCGTGCTGCTTGCTGCTGCTCATTGTAATTCCCTTTGCAGGTGCGCTTGCGGCGCGTTCCCTTGACCTTTTGTGATTACGTCGGCGGTTAGGTCGTTGAAGTTTTTGAGCTGTTGACGGGTAGCCGTGTCGGGATTATAGGTGTCGTAATACAACTCAATCAGCTCCTGGGTGTCGAGCGGCAGGCCTTTGATGCCGCATTGCATCAAACCGCCAAGTACGGCCTGCACGCGGTTGCGAAGTTCTGTTTTGGCCTTTTCGAGCGTGGCCTCGTTGATTACGACGTGTTGTTCCTTGCTATTGAAAAGGTCTACGACACCGGTAAAGAAATTCTTGCTGTTGGTGAGCGCCTTTTGGTGTCGGCGGGTGTCGGGAAATACGGCACGACGATATAAAACTTCTTGTCCATGATGTTCGTCTGCTGGCTGAGCTGGTCCATGTAGTCGATGTAGTCTTCCATAAGCAGCGCCAACAACATGTTGTCGTGCTCGGTACGGATTTTATCGAGCTTGTCCAGATACGGCTGCAAATCGACCTTTTGTGATCGGATAAAAATTTGAACCGGGAAATAAAGCGAATTTAGAAAACCCTGGTAGCTGTATTCGACCGCTTCTTGCTCTTGGGAGCTCATTAAGTCGAAGTTGATGGATTTTGCCATGATGACCGAGCGGAATGAGCCGTCGTTCATAATTACGATACCGTCGCGGATCTCGGCGATCTGCAACGTATTTTGTGTGCTGTTCGGGTGGGTGGACTTCGTGGGGAGTGGGGCCGTTTGGGCGGCTAGCACGGTAGTGGGTGCGGGTTGTTGGTATGGCGCTGCGGCCTGCATGGCTGGTGCATAAGCCATGGGCTGACCTTGGAGCGGTTGCTGTGCTTGTGGCCGCAGTGGTGGCTGTGGAATGCCGCCGCCGGCTGCCGGCATGGGTGGTGCCGGGTATGGCACTGAACCTGGCGCAGGCAGCGGCGGCTGATCTGTGGCTGAAGGATTCATCCGGCCAGACTCCTAGTGATCGGAATTCTTACGTATGACCGTGCAAAAAAACTCAACCCCACAACAATTTCATCTTGTGTCCAAATTTGTCTAGCCGGATTCATTGTATCGCTATTATCCCACCATTAAACAAAACGGGTCTCAAGTGCGGTTCCCTTAAAGCCTTAGTGTAATGATATTACCACTTCGTCCGGCGGTTGCTCATTTTGCTTGCTTGCCTGACGAGCGATAGTGGCCACATTGAGATCGTTGTTACTAGCAAGTGCAATTATAGCAGGGTCAGGTTGGCGTGTCACCGAAGCTTGCCTGGCTTTGATGGCTGCGGCATCCTGGGCGGCTTTTTCTGCCAACGCTTTTTGTTCGGACAGTGGTAAAACAGTGTGCAGGTGGGCGTTCGAAATTCCCTGGCTGTTGTTTTGCTCACGCAATTGTCGAGCGAGTGCTCTCTCTTCCGCAGTCGGTTCCACGCTGATGCTTTTCGTGGTCGTGGATCCCGGGGCAACGATTTGGGTTTGCGTCTGCACTGCCGGGGCCTGCCCCATGAACCAATAATTATCCGTTGGCGCCGGTGGTGACGGCAGTGAAGGTGCTGCAATCGGCGGCTGTTCCGGAACTGGTATTTGCGGTTGTTGCTGGTTCGTCGGTTGGTAATCGGATACGACCTGCTGTGGCGGTTTGGGGGACTTTGACATCGATTCTATAATTTGTTGGCGGTGGGCTTCGTCCGATGCGCGTATCATCGTGTCAAAAGTATGGGCGACCGAACTGGTCTGTACATCCATTATGTCGTTGGCGGAGCGATTGTCTACTGATGGAAGCTCTGCCGGGAGATTACTGATGTCTATCAGGCGCTCCGAAGCCTGGCCGCCGCGAATCGGCGACTGATACAGCCCGGCTGTAACATTTTTGATAGCCCAACCGCGAGTGTCGATGGTATCGGCGAGTGCTTTTAGGCGGCTCTTAACCTCCGTTTGCGATAACCCGTCAGTGTAGCTTACTTCAATCTTTTTCGGGGCGGTAACGGTCACGAGTTCTTTTACGCCGCTTTGATTCCAGACACGCCGCCGCGGCTTAAACAGAAATCGGATTTTGGCAAGCGCCCATATTTCCGTTGGCTGGTCGCGTCCCCATGGAAATGCGAAAAAACCGGTCAGTGCGCCGGGCAACAGGAAAATCGGCAACATAAAGAGCACATGCTTCGTGATAGCGATAAAACACAAATAAAGACACACGGCCGTGATTGCAGCATAGATAAATTGACGGAGCGTGAGCGGCCCGACAAGCTTGTCCTCTGCCTCGATATCCTGGAGTACCTTATACTGCGCCATCAGCTAAAAGTATAGCCAAAAATTATCAAAGGAGCTACTAATTACGAGACTTGTGTGGATGGACGCCTGTCTAGAGACCGTCGAACACGGTGGGGTCAACGCCGCGACTTATGGCGTCGTTGGCATAATCTGCGAGTATTCGGCCCAAGCCGAATTCCTGCCCACAAGCGAGCGCTACCATGTCATTAACCTCTCTAGTGCCTTCGTAGCTGGAATCATCCAACGGAAGGACACCGCCGCTTCCGTTTATGAACCATGGTTCCACCTGACGTGCATCGAGCCGGTGGGGCGAATGGTCTGGAAGTGGGCCCGGCTTCTGCTTCGGTTTCTTGCATACCATGATTGCGCCGTCTTCCAATAAGACGAGCATGGTTGCTGTTACCGGGTTTGCTTTCTGATTTCTAAAGCGGGGATCGTCGCTGCCGATGTATTGCTCATCACCAACCCGTTCCTTTACGCGTAGCACCCAGCCGCGTGCAACGGGATTGGGGCCGTCTTCGCCAACGACGTGGTGTATGTCCATGGGTCTGCGGGGGAAATTTCCATCGGCTACGGTTGGCAATCCGCGCGTTCTTCCGGTAGCGCGGCCAAGCCGCTGTGCCCAGCGCGGGCTCGAGGGCATCAATGCTCCCCTCGCCTCTACATTTGGAGTGACCACTTCAGTATCCATTGGAATGCCCGCATCGCGCAATCCCCTAACGAGAGCATCCGCGACGCCATGTCGCTGGTCGGCCGTCTCCATACGGGCGAGGTGTACGGCGATAGAGCCAGCACGGAAACGGGTGTTAGCACGCCGGCGTTCGCGTTCTGCGTCCGCCGCATCATTCATTTCTTGACGAAAAGGAGGAATTGCCATTCATTTACAATAGCAGAAAAATCTATAAAAAGCAAGTTCCTGTTATGCTTATTTTTAAGGCTTAATCTTTACTTTGGAACTGTAGAACGAGCGGCGTCGCCGGTCACCGAAACACTACCTACCCTGCCCTGGGCGATAGCGGCATCGCGTTCCGCATCCGTTAGTTGACCGCCGGTCGCAGTGGTGGCGGCTGCGGCTTTGGCTGTTTGGGCTGCCTGAAGTGGCGCTCTCTCGTAAACAATACGTTCATTTTCGCTCTTTTCTGACGGCATGCCTCCGACAGGCGCTTTCTTCGCGTGGGTTACGCCGTAGCGCCGGTTGGAGTCGCTATACATAGCTTGGACGACCGGTTGTGCGGCCGGGTTGAGACCGGAAACATTGACCTCGCCGCTTTCCGCATCGTACTGCAGGTATCCGCCCTGGCGCATCGGTGTTGCCACGGCGTCGAGCACTTCGCTGGTCTTGGCAAAGTTGACGAGTTCCTCCTGGGAAACACCGGCACGCTGGCCGGGATCATCAAGTCGTGCCTGGATTTTGGCCTGGTGATCGGCCATGGCGCGCCAGTCGCCATCGCGCACATCGCTCAGGCGGAAGCTGCTGCGAGTCTTGTGAAGCTCCTCGACGTATTTGCCGTAGTTGCCTTCGTTTCGGCTGACATCCTGGAACTGGACACCGGTCACGCGACCGGTAGCACCATTCGCACGCTGTAGCTTAGGCGCACTATACCACTCGCTGCCCATCATGGTTTTGTACGGATAGGTGGCGGCTGCCCATACACGCTGAGCTTCTTCATCGCTCCAGTTGTTATTTATGGCGTTATGCATGAAAGCTTCGCGCATCTGACCGATATCCTGGTCGGACTGTGATTTATATAATCGGTATCCAAGCGCCGATCCTACAGCGTTCAAGTTATTGCCGTACAGAGATTTGCCGCGGCGGTATTCCCAACCTGCAATTTCTTCACCCTTGGAATTGAAAAATTGATTACCTAACTGATAGCCGCCTGCAGCGTAAATCATGTCGTCGAGGCTATTGGCAGTGAGTTCCTCTTTCTTTTTGTTGGCCAGGTCCTGGTAGTGGGCTAAGCGGCCCTCCACATTTCCGAACATACCGCTAGCGACAAAACCGGCACGTGCACTACGCATACCTCGGCGGAAGCGGCCCCCCGTTGTGTTGTTTTCCAATTTCCCAGCAGCCAAAACGCCGGCGTTGGCGCGCGCGGCCGCGTGGCCCAGATTGCCCTTCGTGCGGTTGCGAAGACTGTTGGGGTCGTTGGGGTTGCCTTTGACGAATTCCTTGAGTTGGTTACCGCGGTTGCTGACGACTTCATGTATTTTGCCAACCGTCTGGCTCGCGAACCTGAAGGCATAAATAAAACCGATGAGCGACACACCCTCGATCACTACGGCAATAACCGGACCCATAGGACCCATAATCCCGTTTTGCCCGCCGAGGATTACCGCGACGATATTGAACACGGTAAAAATCAACACAGCAATCGGATAAACCATCAGTACTTCGAAAAACAGCGACCACCAGCGCTTAAATACGCTTTCAGTGTTTGGCAAGAACCAAAGTGCGAATGCGACCGGTGAAACAATGACCAGTAAAATAATAAGCGCTTGCCGCAGGGCCAATACTATAAATGCGATAATAAAGCCGATCACCAATGGCAGCAAGGCGTTCACCAGCAAAAAAGGTATAGCTGCGGCTGCGACACTGGCAACACCCGCGGCTGTGAAGGCCGCGAGCAATACTCCGCCGGTCACTAAAGCTCCGCCGGTAAATAACGCTCCGGTACCAAGACCCGGTTTGAGCGCCAAGTTGCCGCTATTTGCCAGCGGCGCGGTAATGATTTGGGCAACTCCCGCCCCGATAACATTCGTGGCGTCTACCATAAATGCCACGATATATATAGACAGATTGATCAAAATCGCCGCCGCCAACAGCTTTGGCAAAGCTTTCTTTGCGGTGTAGACTTCCGCGGTTCCCCCGGAGACCGCCTGCATGATAACGACGATAACCAGCGCGATCACCAGAAAAATGTCGGCGTAAATACGGAAATTAGACCAAATTTCATAGATTGCTTTGTTATTGCCCGAATCGCTAATTGGAATGGGCGCCTGCCGCAAAAGCGGAATTATAAAGTTGTTAAATATGACATTCGACACGACCGATATGGTGTCGAAAATGCCACACAATAACCAGTCCAATGGACCGCCGCCGACCGTTTCGCAGTTCGGTGTAGTTTTATTATTAGTAACGCCGCCACTGTTGGGCTGGACATTTATACGGACTAAGGTCGTGCCGGCTTCCTGAAAGCTGACGCACGTATTGAATACGGTCTTCTGGCATGCTTTGAATGATGTCGGGTTGTGTATCGAACCCGTATTTAAATTGGGTGTGATGTAGTGATATGTTACGGATTTGTCCGCGTTTTTCGTAGAACCAGAACCGGCAGCTGTCGGGGTGCTAAGTACTGTATTGCCCGAAGTGTCCTCGATTGCGATCAGGAAGTGCCCACCCGGGCTGCTTGCAGGCGCCGCCACTCTGACGTCAAGTTCAACTTTGTAGTTCGCCTTTGTTACGGCCGCGCTTGCCGTGCCTGCTCCCAGGACAAGCCCGATGATAGTACTGGCCATAAAAGCGGCGAGCAGAACCACATAGCGTAACCGGGGTGTTTGTGTGCGCGACATTTACCTTTAGTTTACATCATAATACAACTAAAATTGTTATGGAACCGTAAGCACATTGCCTCACACTTGTGAAATGGATTGTCTGCCAGTATAGTTTAGTTAGTTATGAAACGGCGTCTAGTAGTATTGCTTGGCTCGGTGCTTGCAGCCGCCTCTTTTCCGTTACCAGTGTACGCCGATGGACAATGCGGCGGCAAGGATTTTCACCAGGTAACCACGAGCATTAATATCGGCTGCCGGGGTATCGGCAATCCGTTGACTGATATGTTGTTCGCTGTACTCCGATTTATAACGGCCGGAGTCGGCATAATTATCGTAGGGTCATTGATTTGGGCTGGAATCCAGTATATTTTCTCGCGTGATGACCCGGCTGCTGTCGGTGCGGCCAAAAACCGTATGCTGCATACGGTTGTGGCGCTGCTGATATTCATATTTTCGTATGCGATACTAAACTTTTTGCTTCCCCAAGGATTTTTCTCGCCATGAGCAAACTGCAGAATCGGATTGAACAATTTAAAACTTTTCGATATAGGTTTGCGATGTTTTTAGCACTGTTTTTGAGCTTCATGTTTGCCGGTTCGGGCACGGCTTTTGCTGCGAGCCAGAGTTGCCCTGGCGGAAGCTTATTTGGTTTTCCTAAATGGTACAAATACTTGAACTGTACGACCGCGCCGAATCTTAATAGTACGACCGGCGGCAAACTCTACACGCCGCAGCTTTCGAATATCAACGACGTTTGGTTGATTTTTGCCGCGGTTATTGAAATGTTGCTGTATCTAGCCGCCCTGTCGGCCGTCGGTTTTGTGATTTTTGGCGGGATCCAATATATAACGAGTCAAGGCGAGCCTGATAAAACGACAAGGGCTCGCGGAACCATCCTCAACGCCATAATAGGTTTGGTTATCGCGGTAATTTCGGCGTCGGTCGTTTCATTTATCGCCGGGAGATTTAAGTGATGATTATGGATACTTTGCTGGTGAGGCTCGGCCATTTCTTTGTAGCCGATACCGCTGCAGTGAGTTGTGGCAACGGAGCGGATTGCGGCACCGGGCTGCCGAAAATCTCGGGATCGGCCAGCAATTTGCACGCCGCACTCGCTACGGTTTTTGCAATCCTCGGCGTTCTGTCGGTAATTGTCGTAGTGATTGGTGGGTTTCAGTTAATAATGTCTCAGGGCGATCCGCAGCAAGTGGGGCGAGCCCGGATGACGATCATTTACGCCGTAATTGGTTTGGCCGTAGCTGTTAGCGCCGAAGCGATCGTTGGCTTTGTCTTGGGTAAATTCTAATCGTATGAAGAATAAGTTTTACGCCCTAGCCATTACGCTTGCCGTCCTGCTGGGATCGGCGGTTGCCTTGCCTGTTCCAGCCGGCGCTGCGAATGTATTTCGGGCGTGTGATAGTGTTGCTGGCGGTACTGCCGTCTGCAAGGAAGAGAGCTCCAACAAGGGTAAGAACCCTGTCATTAATGCTATGAAAATTGCGCTTGAAATCCTGTCGATCATAGTAGGGTTTGCTGCGGTGGTGCTAATTATACTTGGCGGCATAAAGTTCATGATGGCTGGCGGCGATCCATCCTCCATCAAAAGCGGACGAGATACCGTCATATATGCGCTAATTGGTGTGGCGGTTGTAATATTCGCTCAGGCCATAGTTGCCTTTGTATTGAATAAGCTATAATACGGATGTTCATATGATAAGCAAAATCAAAGCCGCAATACTTACGCTCACGGCAATCGCGAGCCTTGGCGCGGCAACCGTGGCTGCATCGCTTAGCGTTGCCCAGCCGGTCGCTGCTCAGCCGTCCATAGTCGCCTCGTTTAAGAGTTCGGCATGTGGCGGCATTAGCGAGGTTGGCGGTACTGGTTGTGGCGGTGCGCAAAGTAGCATTTCGCACCTGATGACGGTCGCGATTAATCTGCTATCCTTGGTTGCCGGGTTTATTGCGGTGGTCATGGTTATTATCAGCGGGATCAGATTTATGACAGCCCAGGGCGATGCTTCGGGCCTGGCTAGCGCGCGGCAAAGTTTAATTTATGCACTGGTCGGCGTGGTCGTTGCAGGCATATCCCAGCTTCTTGTTCATTTTGTAATTAAAAAGGTCGGGTAAAGCGGGCAGCTTGAACTGAAGCGCACGCCTATGCTATAAACTACTTAAAGAAACGAAAGGCAAACTATGATCAGCAAACTAAAAAATATTATATTAACGGCTACGGCATGCGGCTTTTTATTAGCGCCCGCGCTCGTACCGGCAACGGTTTCGGCAACTAACATCCAGGGCAATATTTGTGGCGGCACAAACGCGTCAGCCAGCGACAGCCAAAGCTGTCAGACGGGCGCAGCGAATACGCAGATCAGTAATCTTATGACACGTATCATTAACTTCTTTTCCCTGTTGGTCGGTATCGTATCGGTGATCATGATTATTATCGGCGGCTTCCAATATGTCATGTCTAACGGTGACTCGGGCAAAATTAGTACAGCCAAAAATACCATAATTTTTGCGCTTGTCGGTTTGATAATTGTGGCGATGTCCCAGTTTATCGTGCACTTCGTGCTCGGCAAGGTCGCCGGCTACTAGCAATTGCGCGGGCTTACGCAGTTCAGCACATTTTGCCCGATTCGCTGCGCTTCGCATTCACCGTACCTCGAGTACGGCTCACTTATGATGCTCGCGAATCAAACAAACTGCACTAAACTACGTAAGCCCTTATTATCTGATCGCGGAAGCCTGAGCACTAATAAGCTCCCCGTCGCATTATGAATCACTCAAGTTTGGGCGGCCTTTAGTCGTGCGATAGCCGGGAGCCTCGCAGAAAAGTATAAATATAAAAAATGGCGCCCGGATTTTTATGGACGCCATTGGCTTCTCGACCTCTAATTCGCTTAGAGGATTTGGATTTTCTTAACGGTGTCTTGTTTGACCTTGCCGAAGCTGATGGTCAACACGCCATCTTTCAGGATAGCTTCGATTTCATCTTCTTTGACAGGAACCGGTAAAGCGATACTGCGGGCAAACTCACCCCAGTAGCATTCCTGCAGAAAGTAATTCTCTACATCATCCTCGGTGCCGGCTGAAAGCGTACCGCGAATCGTTAGGGTGTTGTCGGAAATACTTACGTCCAGGTCACTCTTGTTGACGCCGGCGGTGCGTGCCTTTACGACCAGGCGCTCCCTGGTTTCGTAAACATCAACTGCTAGCTGGCCGGGTACGGCCTCTTCTTCATCCCACTCATCCTGTGCGGCGACCGGTTGAGGTTGTGCGGCAGCAGCAGGCGCGGCTGCGTCATCGGCAGCGGCAGCTACATCATCGTCACCCAGGAAAGCGGCGGTTAGCTCATCCTCTTCCATAAGAAGGTCGTCTTGATCGCGATTACGTCGCGCCATAGTTGTTACCCTCCACAGTAATTATGTAACAAATCCTTGCGTTTTTGTATTATTAGCAGTATAGCTTAGTAGTTCAACGCCGTGCAACAGTGAGAAGCTTAAAAAGCGTAATTTACAACACATTAAACACAACAATGTCTTTTATCGAACACATTTTGGCATCAATCGCACCGCATATCTGCGAGGGGTGCGAGGTTGAGGGCGTACTTTTGTGCGCCAACTGCGTGGCAACCTTAGAGCCTTCTATCGAAATGTGCTATCAATGTCGAAAGTTCAGTCAAGATGGCAAAACCTGCAAATCATGTCGCAGCCAGTCGAAGCTCGTGCGCGTTATCGCGCTCACATCATACAATGGCCTGGCCAAACAATTGGTGTGGCGGCTTAAATTCAAGCGGGCTCGAGCTGCCGGCGACGAAATCGGCCGCCTGTTGGCAACATTTGTGACAGACCTGGATGACGCGCTGGTTGTACACGTCCCTACCGCAACTTCGCGCGTTCGCCGTCGGGGCTATGACCAGTCGGCGGTAATTGCCAGACGGCTGGCAAAGCAGCGGAAATGGCGCTATTATCCCCTGCTCTCCCGTCGCGGCCAACACAAGCAGGTTGGCGCAAGTGGTACGGTGCGGCGGGCCCGGATGGAACATGCCTTTCAGGTCAGGCGACCCGCTCTTGCGGCAGGACGCACTATTCTGCTCGTTGATGACGTTATTACAACTGGCACTACACTTGAAGCCGCAGCGAAGACTCTTAAAGCGGCTGGCGCCAAACGGGTAGAAGCGGTTGTTTTTGCCCGCGCCTAGCGTCCTAGCGTGATAAATGCTATAATCACCTCTGTCAAATTCAAAATCACAAACCAAGGAGCGACGTCGACTGTTTGTGGTTTTGGGAGGAAGTACCATCGCGTGCGGTGTCAAGGAAAAGAGCAGCCCGACAAAATGTGAACCATTTTTTGGGGTGAAAGTACCGTAGGTTTGTCTCATGGACTATGGAGAGGTGTCCGAGCGGTTTAAGGAACTGGTCTTGAAAACCAGCGTGGCAGAAATGTCACCGTGGGTTCGAATCCCACCCTCTCCGCCAAAATAATATGAGGGAACTTCATGGGGCTATTCTGGGAATTATTTCAGGAATCACAAATAAGTAAGCGTAAAACCGAAAACGGTACACTCGAAGAACGGGTACCCGCGCTAGAAAAAGAGCTGGATTATCTGGAAGATGTGCTGAGTAAGGCCTTTGCAGAGCTTGATAGATTGACCAATGGCGGTTTTGACAGTAGTAAAATTGTAGACGATTCCAACAGCACCCAGTAGTTTGAGTTCTATCTTGTGGTTAGATGAGCTAGGCAAAACTCTATGCAAATTTATAACGAACTTCGGCCTTCCGTTCGGCGTTGATACCTGTTAGAATTGTGATTATTCAAATTTACAAACCAAGGAGCGAAGTCGACTGTTTGTAAATTTGGGAGGAAGCATCGCGGGGAGTTATGTTGCTCAGGCGAGCAAACTTGTTTTTTCGCATGAGCAGCATAACTGCTAAACGAATGCTGACGAGGAGAGGTACCCAAGTGGCTGAAGGGGACGGTTTGCTAAATCGTTAGGGGGGCGCAAGTTCCCGCGAGGGTTCGAATCCCTCCCTCTCCGCCAAATACATGACCCGCCCCGCTAAAGGCGGGCTTTGTCTTTTTTTGGGTGGAGTGCGTTTCATTTCAGTCTCGGCGACGTGCCGGCAGCCGGCCTGTCTGTATTAACTTTGCCGCGCCGACGCTGCCGTTATACAATAACGTTTATGGATGGAGATAGCCCGCAACCGTCGACCCCTCCGGGTGGTAATTGGCAGTATAAACCTGCAGATACACCCAATAACATTGGCCCGTCAGCGCAACCTATAGATCCGCATGGCCAAACGCCATCTGATCCGCTAGCAATACCCCAACCCCACCCCGACGAATATGCGCCGCAACCAGCGAATCACCCGTTCTCCGTGAGCCACGACGATGCGGTTTCCTGGTCGGCATCGGAATTCATCGCACACCAAAAATCCGCCGGCTGGTATGCCATATTGTTTTTGGTAATAGTCGTCACCGCGCTGGCTGTTTTCTATCTCACGCGTGACAAAATTTCTACCGGCGCGATACTTTTTGTCGGAGCTATCTTCGGTATATTGGCGGCGCGTAAACCCCGGACGCTTGGATACCGGGTTGATTCAGCCGGCTTAACGATCGGTGAACGTTCCTTCGATTACGATCAATTCCGCTCATTCGCGGTGGTTGACGAAGATGCGTTTTCAAGCATCGTCTTTATGCCGCTTAGGCGCTTCATGCCCCTCATTACCATTTATTACGATCCGAAAGACGAGCAAAAAATCGTAACCATTCTGGCAAACCGTTTACCGCTCGAAACGCACCAGCTTGATGCGATAGACCAATTAATGCGCCGCATCCGATTCTAGCCCACCCCTTGAAAACGACGGGGGTTTCATGTATGCTTTAGAACATTCCGTTATAACTTAACTTTAATTTACATTGAGCCAAGCAACCTCAGCTAGTGATCTGCCTGTCAACAACGACTTTGTCGCCGGTGTTGATGCCGGCGGTACCAAAATATTGATAGTTGATACTATCAGCTCAAACATACACAGGTTTCCAGCGCCGGATTACGCGGATTTGTATTCAGTTTTCGAAGATTACTTCAATACTTTAAAATCCCGTCCGCGAAAAGTTGCCATAGCGATGGCAGGGCCTCGCGACGACGACACCGGCGATGTTACACCAACTAATGTCCCCTGGCCGGTTTTTAGTCCGAGTGAAGCATCCAAGCGGTTCCCCGGTACCGAATTTGAGACTTACCACGATTTGGCGGGCTGTGCGGCGGGCGCTTTGCATGCAACCAGCATTGATCTAAAAGAACTTAAACCCGGTAAACCTTCGCCTAAAGGACCTGCAATGTCAGTTACGATCAGCACCGGCGTGGGTGTGTGCGTGGCAATTTGGGATGTAAAAAGCAAAAGACGGATTTTCTTCTCGGGCGAGCTCGGACACACCGGGTTTCAGCCATACAACGAAGCCGAACGGCGTCATTTAGCGCATTTATTTACGAAATTCGACCACCCATCAGGCGAATTGGCAATTTCGGGCAAACACGGTATTGAAAGCTGGCTGGAACACAGCCCCGAAATGCGATATGCTCACGATCTGCAACTTGCGATTGAGCGCGCGCTAGCGGCTGACCGCCCGGCCGGAGCAGTATTACTGGAGTTCGCGACCGAGGGCACCGGCGCAAACCGCGATGCCGCGAGAAGCATATTGCACAATATGGGTACGTTGGTCGGCAGCATATTGGCCGACTATGCATTTGCCTGCAGATCAACGGGCGGAATTTATTTGACCGGCAGCGTAGCGCTCGGACTTGGCGAGTATTGGGCCGAAAATACGGATTTTGCCAAAGCTTTCGTGCGACATGGCACTGCAGATCATGCGTCCTGGAAAAAGCCAATGCTCGAGGCAATCCCGATTTACCTTATCACCGACCCGAATATTGGTGCATCTGGTGCACTTGCTTTGGCCAAAGAAGACTAAATTAGCGGCTTGCCTGGCCCGCACTAAAGTGACAAAAGTCACGTATACGGTGTAAGCTGCCTTACTTACATCGGCACCGATCTGGTTCATACTTGATTTTGCCAATGTGAGGAGGGCAAGAAAATGACAGCAGTACGAACTGCCGGTAAAGCTGGGCGTGAGCACCAAGATTCCGAGCGTCGCCAACGTTTCATTGAGCGAATGGAGCGCAAACTGGCCTATAAGACAGCCTTGCGCCACCAGAAGCGACAGCTATTCCGGATGCGCCTACAGCGGCTACGGGATTGGTAATAGCAGCATCATATCGCGATGCCTTATGTTTGATGATGTATACAGTTTAGCCTGAAACACTGGCTGCTTTTTACCAACCTCAGAATATTAAAGTGACAAAATCGATAGTTTAGTTTATTATTTAGGCATACAGGGAGATTAACGTATGCCACCAGATTACCAGACACCCACACGACGCGTATCAGTTGCCCGACTTATAGTCATCTTTGTGCTGCTCATCGGGCTTGTGGTATTGATTTGGCTGGTGTTTTTCCACAACAGCCCGAACACATCCACCTCGAACGGGTCATCGCAGAGTAATACGCAACAAAGCGGAACGTCTTCTACGCAGCAGAAGTCTGGCTCTTCGAGTTCAGGCTCGTCGAGCGGTAAGTCTTCCGGTTCTGCTAGCTCCGGCTCATCAACTCCGCCGCCATCGACTCCTCCGCCCAGTACTAGCACAAAGCCAAAAACCCCTGCCCCAAGCAGCAGCTCATCGCAGTCGCTCACAAATACCGGCCCTGGTAATGTAGTTGCTCTTTTCACCTGTGCGACAGTTGCAGGCATGGCAGTGAGCCACGTATACATCCGCCGCCGCCGAACCTTTGGCCGGACTAAATAGTCTCGCATTCATACAACAATAAAGACCACCGATTCGGCGGTTCTTTAATTACGAATTGGTACGCCACACTGAAGGAAGTTCGAACCTATTTTATCGAGAGTTTGGCGGCAAAGTAGGATTCATGACGGCTTAGGTGTACCGGTTGCATTAAATTCTACGTCAACATGAAAGTTACTATGTCTTGTTGTATGTCGACTTATGCTTGAGACCGTTGGACCATGAAGTTGACGGCCTCGTTCATGTTTATGGTCTTTACTTCTATGTCTGGATGCGCATTTTTGAATACACGAAATATCTCGTCAGCAAATGCCTGCCCAATGGTCGGAACGCCATTAAAGTCTAAAATAATAGTCTTGAACTTTTCTAGACCCGCCAAAACTCTCCTTGCTTGAGAGCGAGAAACATATACAGTCCCCAAAATATAAAGTTTAAGAAGAATTTCTGTTTTATCGAATGCCGGTACCTCCGGGTCTGCTTGGAATTGCTTGAACACTTCATTTAAATGCTTTTTTGTTATCGTACTGATTTGAAATGTCACCCTAGTACCTTTTACGGGCTTATCTGCAGGCAACTCTTCAATAAAAACATCATTTATCAAATTGTCGACGCGAAGCCTTAAATTGTAGCTATCTAGAGTGAAAATGTCGGCGACACGAGAAGTAAAGAATATTCCTTCACCCGAGTGTGCTTGAGGTGCTGTTGTA
This sequence comes from uncultured Candidatus Saccharibacteria bacterium, assembly GCA_963742655.1. Classification (GTDB taxonomy): domain Bacteria; phylum Patescibacteriota; class Saccharimonadia; order Saccharimonadales; family UBA4665; genus JAICLK01. The sequence goes on along the minus strand of CAVUMM010000005.1, from coordinate 278,689 downwards.
GTTTTCCCTTTGAGAAGATCTTGTATTGCCTCTAGTTCAGACTTAAGGTTCCGTTGTTGCATTACGTTTTTGAAAACACCGACACCGCTGTCTTTTACGATGAACCGCAACACGTGCCGGTCATCTTCTACTACAGTAATATCAGCGCTTTCCGATTTCGAATGGTCAATTGCATTATTTAGCATTTCCGAAAATGCATAATTAAATATGCTTTTAATATTCTCGGGAACTTGTTTCAGAACGACGCTGGCTCTCATGATATCATCGAGCACTTCATGTTCTTTAAGCCCCGACAGGTTTAAATGCTTTCTGATTCGATGCCCCAAGTATTCTTGGTACTCTGGCAATGCATAGGTTGACCATCTTCCTGAACCCTCTCGGAATAGCTGCCCCTTTTCAACCATGTCGCTTATAGTTTTGCTGATGTATTGGCGCGAGTAGCTAGTGGCTTTCTGACTTACGTCTGAAGCTTTGAAGACCCTCTTGTCGCGAGCAACCGAGAGTACAATTTCTTGGATCGTCATAATGAAATATTATCAGATTTGTTTTTCTATGTCAACTGGTAAATTACTATGTCGCATCGTATGTCGCATACTCGTAGATTACGTTCTCAGTAGATTTCGCAATCTACTGAGAGCATGTAGCGCCCTCGGCTTATTTGGGCGGTGGTTCTAACGCAAAGTGAGTCGTTTAGGTGCCGCCAAGCAGGATTCGTACCCAGACTAAGGTGTTAACGAAATCAATTAATTTAACATAAACAAAAACAGAGGCAATATCTACCTCTGTTTTGTCATAGTTATATTCCTGTTTGGTACGCGTGGCAGGATTCGAACCTACGACCTTTGGCTCCGCAAGCCAACGCTCTATCCAGCTGAGCTACACGCGCTTTTGCGAAGCAAAAGCAATTATCAATTTACAATTCACAATTTTCAATGATGGACGGTTTCGCTGAATAAAATAATATTTATTCGCAGCCAACCCCCAAAGGATCTTGTAAAAATTCAATCGCAGTTTGCAACAGGGGTAATTTTAGCACATGGTTAGTTTTTATGCCAGTCTCTCGCCAGTAAATCTAATCTGATACAATAGGGCAATTGGAGAGGTGACCGAGCGGTTGAAGGTGCTGCTCTCGAAAAGCAGTGTGCGGGCAACCGTACCGAGGGTTCGAATCCCTCCCTCTCCGCCATGCTCCGTCGTCCTGATATTTCGGGACTATAGAGGATGTGCTCCGGCATAAACGCGAATGTGGCCGTTAGTTATTAATTGTTCAAACATCAGAGGGTAGACTAAAAATGAAGCAGCCAACATATATCATTGATTTCGACAGCACGATCATTCGCAGCGAAACGCTCGAGGAATTGGCTCGTATGGCGCTCAAGGATCGTCCTGACCGCGAAGTTGTGATGGCTGAGCTTCAGGCTATTACCAATCAAGGGATGGCCGGCACGCTGCCGTTTGATGTATCATTGCAGCGGCGACTGCAACTTTTTGGCGCGCACAAAAGCATTCTGGCGCCTTTAGTTGCTCAATTGTCGCATGACATCACGCCGTCCGTTCAAGAGCATAAGAATTGGTTTCAGAACAACCGCGACAGAATCTACGTGCTGTCCGGCGCGTTCGAGGAATGCGTCGTGCCGGTCGTTGCGCGGCTCGGCATACCGGCTGATCACGTTTTGGCAAATAAATTTTTGTATGATGATACCGGCAAAATCATCGGTTTTGACAAAACCCGCATGGTCGGACAGGCCGGCGGAAAAGTCCGGCAGGTCGAGGCGCTTTCCCTCCCCCGCCCGATTATTGTGATTGGCGATGGCTACACCGATTATGAAATCCGAGAATCTGGCGCAGCCGATGAATTTTGGGCATATATTGAAAATGTGAATCGGCCAAGTGTCACTGATAAGGCGGACCGCGTGCTTACGAGCTTTGACCGTGTCGCAAAAGATTTCGAGCTCGCACCTAACAAAGTTTAGTTTTCGTCCAAGACAGTACTTACAGCGTAAAAGGGTTGCTTGCTAAGCTCGACCGTGACACTGGTGCCAGCTTTAACCATAACGGATTCGCCGTCAAATTGCGCCCATGTACCTTCGCGAAGCATAAACGTCATTCGTTTGCGTAGCGCATTATTTTTCAGCCGCCGCTTAAACGAAAGGGACAGCGCGGTAGCAGTCAGGAAGAAACGCTTACCTTCGATAGTATCGTTATAAAAGCAATCGTCACTTAAGCGCACTGGCAAGTGATAATATTTGGCCATGCGAGAACCCTTGGCATAGGAATATTCGTATATATTTTTTGATGTTCCCTGCTCTTCTACCGCGAAAGTCGGTGATTTCATCGCCGCGCCCCAACCCGTGCTTGCCTCTTTCAGGAATCTTCCGCCAGGAATGCGATGCAATTTACTCTGGCGGTGACGCGCACTGTTGATATTCTGCATAACTCGCGCCGTGGCGCCAAAACTTGCTGTGCAAGCGGCGACATATGTCTGGCTACTGCCGCCCTTGAATGCCATGCGTACGAGCATTGGCAAAATTGGTACGGATTTTCCGTGCTTCAGAATCGTGCTAAGCGAGGCACTGCCGGCTGGCCCGTTTAGTATCCAGGCTAGGTCATTGGCATTTCCGCCCCAGAGCGGCAATATCGGTGTCTGCCGAGCCTCCGGAGACAATTTTCTGCCCATCACCAACGCTTCGACGATCGCGTTAATCGTTCCATCGCCTGCTGCGATGCATATTAATGTCCGAGGCCCCAAAACGGAAGCCTTGCTGTCCAAAAGCGCGACGTTTGCGGCATGGCCAGCTGCAGAAGTTTCGATGATGTCAATCGGCCAATTGCCGGCAAGTAGGCGCAGTTCAGCAATCATTATCCGGGCCCGCCTTATGTGTGTACTCACCGGATTGACTACCACCAGAACACGCTCGAACGGAACTTCCGAAGGTATATCGGTAGAAATTTTTTCCATCTTATCCGCAATTCTTTTTAAGCCTAAAGTTAACCACAGTTCGGCCCGCCCTGTAAACTTCGGCCCAGGGGTGCGACCACTCGCGTACCGCATGATATAGTATAACCATGATAGTTGGAGCAGCGGGCATGGCAATCATAATGTTCTTCGTTATCATTGCTATTGCCGTAGTTGTCTTTGAAATCATAATGTTCGTGGACGCTATCCGTAATCCTCGGCTAACGGACACCGAAAAAATTTTGTGGTGCCTGGGCATGTTTTTGATACATCCAATAGTCGCGATCGTGTACTATTTTGTCGCCCGCTCAGCCCTGAATAAACCGACTGCTTAGGGGTTATACGCAATGGAAGATTCGATTTTTACCAAAATTATCAAGGGGGAAATTCCCTGCCACAAGATATACGAGGATGACAAGACGTTTGCGTTTCTGGACATTCATCCGGTGCGGCCGGGTATGACGCTCGTTGTTACCAAAACGCAAGCAGAAACATTTTTTGATTTATCAGACGAAGATTTTCAGGCGCTTTGGGCGGCCGTCCGCAAAGTCGCGGCGCGGCTGCGAGACGCTTTTCCTGATAAAAGACGCATCGGTATTCAGGTTGAGGGGCTGGACGTCCCGCATGTGCACGTCAAACTCTTCCCCATCGACACCGGCAAGGAATATCGCAAGGAGCCTGACATGACTTCCGAACCCGATCATGCCGAACTGGCAAAGATGGCGGCCAAGCTCGCATTTTAATAGCATAAGCAAACAAGGTACAATACTTAATATGCTTGGTGATGGTGCAACCGCGTTCATATTTGCTGTCGGTCTGGGAACTTGGACGTATAGTAAATTGATGAAAAGCACCAACAACACCCAGAGCAGCCTTATTGGCGGCGCGGTAACTGCTTTAATCGGGTTTATCGTAATACTTACGCTACTCAAATACGTCCTACATTGGTAGCCGTTTCGTACCAATTCGCTTTTAATTTATTGTGATAATTGGTACGATATGGCTATGAGTATTGGTGGGGCACGACGTTCGTGAGTGCTTTGGACGAGAAAAGTTTAGGCAAACGCCTTCAGGTGGCCCGCCAAACGGCGGGTTTGACGCAACAGATGTTGTGCCATAAGGCCAACCTGAGTTATTCCACGCTGGCCAAGATTGAGCGCGGCGCCATTAAGTCGCCATCCATTTTCACCGTGCAAACTATCGCGACGGCGCTGGGCGTGTCGCTGGATTCACTTCTGGGCTTGGCCATTGCCAAACCGCCTGCCCTGCCCAAAAAAGTATCAAAAAGCGGCGTGCGTTTCGTCTACTTTGATATGAACGGCTGCTTGGTACATTTTTTCCAGCAGGCCTTCACCAGGCTGGCCCAAGAGAGTTCAGAGCAGCTGGACGTGGTAGAAAGCACCTACTGGCACTACAATGACGCCGTATGCCGCGGCGATATAAGTTTGGACGACTTCAACGCATCGCTTGCGAAGCAGCTCCATTTGCCTTCGGTCGATTGGATGACGTGTTATCTCGAGGCGATTGAGCCGGTCGAAAAAATGCAGGAGTTAGTAACTTGGGCCGGCGAGAACTATCACGTCGGCCTGCTTACCAACACGATGCCCGGTTTTGTCGATGCCATGCTTGCCCGCGGTTTACTGCCCAATGTCCCGTACGACTCGATCATAGACTCGTCCAAAGTCGGGGCTATCAAACCGGAGCCGGAGATTTTCCATATTGCTTTCGAAAAAGCCGGCGTCGAACCGAAAGAAATCTTGCTTATAGATGATTCGCGAGCTAACCTGATGGCTGCCGAGCGCTTCGGCTGGCGCGTGCTGTGGTTTGACGATTCTCGCGTGACCGATGCGGTCGCCCGTGTCCACGCCGCCCTCGAACCGGCCGAATAGAGTTTTTATCGCGTAAAAAAGGTTCGCTGTTAAAGCGAACCTCTTGTTTTGCCGAATTAAGCTTTTAGAGACCGAAATTCTGACCGGCGTATGAAGGCCAGAAACTTTCGCCGTAAATGCTAACAGGCACATTTATCCAATACCATGGCATGTACCAATGCGGTTGATAGTGGCATGTTACGGTTGCGTAAACAGTATCGCGCGTATTTAGCCACACAAATATACTCGCCTTGTTCCCCCGGACGTTATACGTACCGTAACCGGCCGGGTTTACAGTTGCTCCGTTGATATAAATCACGCTTCCGCCTTGCGGGCAGTGCCAGTTGCCGAATGTGATATTCACATTTCCAGCAGCCGCTGATGCAGGTGCGACACTGGCGAACACGCCGGCTAGCGCAAAACCGACAGTCACGATTACCGCAACGGCGGTGGTCCGCAATTTTTTAATTTGTAATTTGTGCACGATAATACACCTCTCCCCGCCCCTTATATAGATGATGGGCGATTATTACATAGAATCCGCTGCTTATCAAGCAATAGCGCAATGCGGTTTTAAACGCTGCTGAATCGTTTTTGTTCTGCCTCAATTTTGAACATCAGTTCCTCGGCCTCTTTCAGATGCATTTTGGTTTGCTCAACGATATGCTCCGGAGCGTTCTCGATGTAGGCCTTGTTTGCGAGGCGGGCCTTTAGCTGGCCGATTGCCGTTTCGGCGGCATCGCGCTTTGCGGAAAGCTCATCCGCGTATTTTTGGGCCATTTCCGGATCGATGTCGAGCCAGGCGTTATGGGCGGTTTGCGTCAGACGAACGCCGCTCTTCCCGTCGGAACTTTCAACGACTTCTTTAATCCGGCTAAGTTGACGAATGAGCTCGGCGTTTTGGTGCACGAATAAATCGGCGCTATAGCTCAGGCGTACATTGCGGACGCCGAGCGCTTTCACGATGAAGCGTACTTCGGTGACAATCGTTTTGATTTCCTCGAATTGCTCGCTAGCATGACAGTCTGCGTCCGGGATTACCGGCCATAAGCTCGATGCCAGCAATGTCTTGCCTTCCCAGGCGAGCGTTTGCCAAATAGTCTCAGTGACAAATGGCGCGAACGGATGCGCCAGTTTCAGTACGGCTTCCAGGCAAAATGCCAGCAGCGGCGCATTCGGCGCGGCCTTCGATGCCTCGATATACCAATCGGCAAAATCGTCCCACACGAAATGGTAGAGGGATTCGTAGGCTTCGGCGAATCCGTAATTGTTCAAATCAGCAGAAATGGTCTCTGAAATATGTTGTAATTTAGTCAATATCCAATGATCGGCGGTCGTTTTGGGCTCTGGCTGACGTTCGCGGTAATTCTCTCCTACCTTGCCTTCGATGTAGCGGGCAATATTCCACATTTTATTACAGAAATTACGATTGGCCTCAATCTTGCCCCAGCCCCAGTTTTGATCGTTGCCCGGGGATACGCCCATGATAAGCGCCATACGCAGCGCGTCGGTGCCGTATTTCGGAATGACAGTGAGCGGATCAATGATTGACTCCGGGCGGCTTTTACTCATCTTTTTGCCGTCTTCGGCGCGGACCATGCCGTGAAGATAAACGTCTTTGAACGGGATTTGGCCGGTGGCGTAGGTGGTCGACAAAATCATGCGTGCTACCCAAAAGAACAATATGTCCCAACCTGTTTCCATGACGGTCGTCGGATGGTATGTTTGAAAATCGACGCTTCGTTTCAATATATCGTCGAGCGACAAAGCGTAATCTTCGGCTAATTCGGGGTCGATAAGCGTGCTCCAGGTCCATAACGCCGAGCTGAACCACGTGTCGAGCGTGTCCGGATCCTGCTCCCACTGGTTCCATCCTTCACTTTGGTCGTCAACCGGCGGCTGCACACCCACAAACGTTTCTTCCCTGCCGTCCGTATGCTTGCGATACCACACCGGAATACGGTGCCCCCACCAGATTTGGCGGCTAATGCACCAATCACGCAGGTTATCTATCCAGTGGAAATAAATCTTCTCGAAACGCTCCGGCATAATACGGATGTCGCCGTCGCGCACAACTTTTTGCATTACTTCTTTCAGGCTGCGCCGCTTGCCTTTCCAGTCCACAACCGGTTTGTTTACATCGACGAACCACTGCAGGCGAATTTGCGGCTCGATAACACCTTTGCCGCGGTCGTTGATGGCAACGTTGTGCATGTAATTATCGTCTACAGAAACCAAAAGCCCCTTCCCTTTTAGCTTCTCGACAATTTTCGGTCGGGCCTCCTGAATCGGCATGCCGGCAAACTCGCCGGCGATAGGCAAAAGCTTACCGTGAAAATCGATGATCTGCTCTTTGTCGAGGTTGTGGCGCTCGGCAATTTCAAAATCCACCAGACTATGCCACGGCGTGATCGTCATAACGCCGGTGCCAAAGGTTGGGTCGACCGCTTCGTCTTTGATTATCGTGGCGATTATCTTGCCATTAATCCATTCAACTTCAATGGTATCGCCATGCTTGTATTTTGCGTACCGCTTATCATCAGGGTGCATTACTACGTATTTGTCGCCGAATTTGGTTTCAGGACGGGCGGTGCCAATTTCGAATGGACCATATTTAAAGGTGTAGAATTTGCCTTTTTCTTGCGCGTACACAACTTCGTCATCAGATACGTTGGTTTCCAGATTTGGATCCCAGTTAACGATTCGATGGCCGCGGTAAATCAGCCCGTCGTTATACATTTTTACAAACGTTTCGTTAACACACCGATTTAGCGCGTCGTCCAAGGTGTAGCGCAACCGGGTCCAGTCGGCACTCGCACCCATGGCGCGCATCTGACCGAGCATGGTATTGCGGCTATTGCCCACAAATGTACGCGTACGCTCTAAAAATGCATCACGACCGATCGCGTGTTTGTTGGTTCCCTCTTCGGCCAATTGCTTTTCGATGATGGCGTTTACAGGCAAGGCGGCGTGATCAGTGCCGGGCAGCCAGAGCACATCTTTTCCCTGTTGACGGGCGTGGCGAGCCATGATATCTTGCAGCGTCAGAAATAACGCATGCCCGAGGCTAAGCGTACCGGTTTCATTCGGTGGCGGCATGCTGATAGAAAAATGCGGCTTTTTACTTTCTGGGACAGCGATGAAAGCTCCACTCTTTTCCCATAGCGCGTAGATGTCAGATTCGTACTGGCTTGGCTCGTAGACCTTTGGTAGCTTCATTGCCTTCCTCCCTTTCTACTGAGGGGGCTTCCGCACATGGCACATTTTGCACCCAAATCCTCCGCTCCTCATTCCGCCGTACGTTACAGTACGGCTGCATTCCGGTGCTCGGCTTTGCGCACAAACTGCACTCATGTGAGAAAGCCCTCACGATTTAGTGTCTAAGTATTAGAGTAGCACCCCGAGAGATTTTTTGCCACACGAAGAGAAATTCAAATCTTCACATGAAAAATTTAGCAACTCAAAACCGAATTTTCGTATGAAAACCCACATTCCAATTGCCGAATTTTTCCCACGTTTTGTCTGTCAATTTTTGTTTTTGACTAGATAAGCATAACAAGAAATGTGCTTAAGGCAAATTTCTTTTTCACAACATTTACATACTGAGGTTTGGGGCAATTTCCAACGAATAGGGATCTGCCTGAGGCTTTTTCATCATCGCTTTAAAACAGCCGAGCGTGGCGATCATAGCCCCGTTGTCCGTACAGAGCTTCAGGTCGGGATATTCGATAGGCAAGGGCAGCCGATCGTCTAACATTTTGCGGAGTGCCCGGCTTGCCGCCACGCCGCCGCCGATGATAATGCTCTTTGGCTGAAATTCTTCGCAGGCCTGAGCGGCTTTGTCGACTATCGTTTCAAACGCCACGCGCTGGAAGCTGGCCGCAATATCTGCTTTCTGGGCGTCATTCAATAGTCCAGGAAGCTTTATTGACGGAAATGTGTAATCTTTACCGACTTGCGCCTGTGCGACGCGCAGAACGGCTGTTTTAATCCCAGAGAAACTGAAGTCGTACTTGCGCTCCATCCGTGCTTTCGGCAACTTGAAAGCTTTAGGGTTACCTTCAGGGGCGAGTTTATCTACACTCACGCCGCCAGGGTAGGGCAGGCCGATCATTTTGGCTACCTTATCGAAAGCCTCGCCGAGCGCGTCATCTTGCGTCTGGCCGAGCAGGTCGTAGTCAAAGTGATTTCGGAAAAATACGAGCTGGCTGTGCCCGCCGCTGACGATTAGCCCCAGAATTGGAAATTCTGGGGCAGTAGTTAGTAGCTGGTAGTTAGCAGTCAGGGCAGGGGATTGCTCAGTTAAAAAATTGACGTACAAGTGTGCTTCTACGTGGTTGACGGCGTAGAGTGGTTTGCTTATGGCAATCGCCAATGTACGCGCCGCAAGCACACCGATCAACAAGCTCCCGCCAAGTCCGGCACCATAGGTAACGGCAATTGCATCGATTTCATCCCAAGTGCATTTGGCTTGCGAGAGTGCTTCATCGATCGTTGGGATAATCGCTTCAATCTGGCTTCGCGCGGCGACCTCTGGCACCACGCCGCCGTATTTGTTTTGGATGTCCATGCTGCTGGCAACCACGTTTCCAAGTAATTTTTTGCCATCTTGAACAATGCCCACCGCTGTCTCATCGCAGCTCGTCTCAATGCCCAAGACAGTCATATACGCCCAGTCTACCATGAAGCGTACCAGATAGAGCAACGGACTCCGCATCGTTAAATCGTACGTTTTCAGGTTGAGGCAAGTACAGCTTTTCCAGGCTATTTCAGCAGTTCATGCGGGCTTGACGATATTATTTCTGCCGGGTTGCCAAGGTAATCGGATGTAGCGGGGTAATTGATGCGGTTGCCCCCATACATGTACTGTGGCGGATGTGCCTTTTTGCCCGAAGGAAATAGGTGTTGCGCCATGGTTGCGTAATGGTGGGCAAATTTACCGGAGATTCGTTGGCCATTTCCGACGACCGTCGAAAATACATCCTCTCTGCGGGGGCCATGCATGCGTACCGCTTCGAGCGTTGCAAAGCCTCGCCGTCTGATAAAACCGGCAATTTTACCGATCAGATGTGCCCTGCCATGGGGCATGGGTATGGACACCGTTTCCTGATGCCCATTTAAATTAACGATTGTATTTGCGCGCAAGTTGTAAACGTCTTCCGGGTTAACCGCGCGGCCATTCAATGTCGTTCCGCCTGGCTGAATATCCTGAAGTTCGATGGTTACGCCGCTGCCATGTTTATCTGGAATGATATGAAAAATGTGGTTGGCGTTCGTGCCGCCAGCCCAAGTTCGCTGAACGTTTGCCGTTTGTTCGGGGGCGAAGACTCGTATACCTTCAGGCGGGAAGTTCGGGTTGTGTCGCGACGGAGGGGGCGAGGTCCTATTCGGGCCGTGCGGATGCATTCTGGGCGGCGCGGCGCCAACGCCGGATCTCGGTCCACCGGTCGGATGAGTAGCAGGCCCATGACTACCGGAAAAGAAATGCCCGATGCCATCCAATGCGCCTGATTTCCAGAGGGCGAGTCCGACTCCGAGCAAAACGACGCCGCCAATGATGGCGGCAGTCCTACCCCTGTGATTTCTCATGCGCTCACCCATGCGTTCGGAATTCGTTTTTAGTGCAGCTAGTGCTAGCAGGTGAGGCGGTAGCGACCGGCTTGGCAATGGAGCCAAAAAATGTTCATCCTTAAAGTCGGCAAGCCTTTCGCGCAGTTCGTCTCTGCCGGATGGCAAACGGTGACCATCCGGCCCCCTGGTGCTGTACTTCCACTGCCTATCGTTCATGTGATGGACGGAGTAGGGTAGTATTAATCCGATAAGCCGGTCTCGTAGTTCCGGATGAGCCGTTACCAAATCTGGCGGCAGGTTGGCGTCAACGTATTCTTCGACAGAATGGCGTGCAGCCTCGGCGCGTGCAACTTCGTGGATAGTGGGCCCGCGCGCAAGCATTTCAGTGATCGTTGACTGCTGCATGGCATTAGCGCCGGCTTGATGTACGGCTTCGCGCTGATCGTGCCGGAGCTGATCGATGGCATCAGGTTCGGCAAACGAGATGTCGAACTCTGGTATCTTCCCTGGGTGAGCCAAATGCTCCGGAGAAGGAGAACTCATAATTTTGATAATTATATCATAATAATTACAAGAGCCCAACATGCTTATGTAAATATTGACAAAAAGCACATCTCATGCTAATATACTATCCGCTCACATTGAGGTGTGAAGGTACATTAACAAGATAGTAGCAACTATTGCTTACGGTATATAAACTGCGTTGGCGATTCCGCCAGAGCGCAACGTTACGCCAATATTTCTTGATGTTAGTGAAACGTTGCGCTTGAGGCTTCAAGCTTCGCGCAGCATAGCTTACCTAGCAAACTACACTACGCTTTTGCCAATAGATTGGTATCGGCACATGAAGATTTAAACAAGTCTTTATTTGCCGATACCAGATTATTTATTGGTAAAGGGCGCGGGGGCGCTAAAACCGCACAACCAGCCATCAACCCACGGTTCGAGGAGGACTATCAATGGCTACAAGTGAAGAGCGGGCCCGCCGCCGCGACGAGTTCCGTGGCGATTCTGCCGCTGAACTGGCGAGGCACGAGGACCGCGCCGTGGTCGAGCTCGAGGAGTTGTTCGACGACACGCACGTTCTTGACGAGGTCAAGGCGGTCGTCGGTCAGCAGGTGCACGCACTGATCCTGAGTGCTCGGCGCCACGCACGTGCCAATCCGGCTGCTTTCGCGGGCGTCACCTCACCGGAGGACTTCCTGGCGCTCGTCACGGGCACCACGGCAGGACCGGCGGCGATCGGTGGCGGCACGGGTACGGCGGATCCGGAAGTCCTGAACACCCACCTGCGCGAGCTCGCGGGAACGTTCGGGATGGAACCGCTGCCCTGGCTCCAGGCCATGACCGCGCTGGTCGGGCCGATCATGGAGCAGGATCCCGCCAGGAACCCGCGTGCACTGATCCTGCACCTGCAGCTGCTCGCAGCGGCACGTGCGGACAACGCGGACAACCACCTCCGGGAAGACGGAACGCTGCACGTCCACGCGCTGCTCGAGACCGCGGAGGAAAACGCAGCTAGCCTCGGCGAGCTGACGAGCCTTCACGGCTACCTGCACCGCGGCGGAATCGGCGACGACCAGCGTGCCCGGCTCATCGCGACACTCGAGCGGGTCGCACAGGGATACCCGACGCCTGCGTCGGCAGCGCTGTTCGAAGAAGTCGGCAACGCCCTCCGGGGTGCCGGCCGGCGTGCCCACGCCGACGCCATCGTCGCCGGACTGTCGGACTCGGCCAAGCAGGCGCTCGGATACCGGACCTGATCAACGGGTCACACGGGCACCGGGCGGCGGGCAGCAAGTAGTTTGTAGGGTAGGCCCGGCTGCGGTACGTGATGTGCGAAGGATGTTCTCCCCTGGAGATCAAACATTCTTCCAAATCATCACTACCGCAGCCCTACCCCAAGTTGTATTTCGTAAATGATAGTTGCAGAAAAAGCAAAAGAGTGTAAAAATGATTGACAAAAAATGCAGCTTGTGCTAAAGTAGGAACTAAGTTAACCAAAACGTCAAACGAAAAAAGCAAAAATATTATGACTTCAACAGAATTTCCACCAGCTCTTCCACCAGCTCCAGCGCAATCGCCCAGTGAAATGTATGCATCGCATGATCCTGCGATAGCAGCCACGGAACTTCGTAATACAATCCACGACGCCGCATCGGGCGACCCTTCGCGACAGGCAGCAGCCGGGGTTGCACTCGACCAAATGTGGCGCGCGGACGCTGAGCGTCAACATGCCGAAGGGCCTGGCGAACCGAGCCGTGAGGTTGTGCATGATTTCGCACGTTTGACTCCCGACAGCCAACTCGGAGCCGAGCCGCAGCCATGGAGTTTTATTGGCGAACAAACTAAAGCCGCCGAAGCGAGTACCCGCGATTTGTATCACAAAGCAGACACTGAGAACAATCGGGGTGAGGGATATGTTCGATCTTGGGACGAAATCAGGGCAGGATTTAAAGAAGCTGGCCATCAAGTTGACGAACAAGTTACGCAAGCCCGTGCCGATTTAGGTTTACCGACTGAGTTTGCTGCCTCACCCAGCAAGGGCAAGCATCGCAAGCAGTATGTCGGCAAGCATGCCAGCACCAAGGAAATCGAAGCTCAAAAAATTAACAAAGATAAAGATGGTGGTGCTCAAGTACGACCGGACGTAGATCCGGCAGTACCCGATCCAGATGCAACGGTTATCGCACACGAGGAGTATGGGCCGGCACCAGTCGCGTTACGCCGCCCGGGTGTTCGTCCTGCCTCAGCTGAACCTACATCTCTGCCACATGACGGAAGAGTGATTTGGGCGAATCATAGTTATCCAAATGCCGGTTCGGCTGATCGTACCGGAGCACCTGCACCTCGACCGCAAGAAGGAAGGACTTTCCGATGGAATCAACTGCCTGAAGATGGTTCACTCGGACGCCCAGACATTGGCGGAATTCCTCTCGTGCCTGCTGCACCGATACCTCATCCGGCAGGCGAGAGTTGGGATGACGGGGTATTTCAACGAGCACATACAGAGCAAGGCAGACGAGATCGCGTACGTCGGGCCCAACTAGTACTGGCGTTAGGCACTACTGCGGCCGTAGCTGGAATAGCCTTAGTTGATGGTGCGCTCATTGCAAGGGGGATACATCTTAGGACCGCTCCTGGTGCGGGACGTGCTGTTGCCGAAGGGGTCCGACACGTAATGAACAGTGACACGTTAAGGCAATTTGGCGGTCAGTGGCGAAGCGCTGCTAAATCAGGTGATATCGTTTCCCGAGGTATCGCACATGCCGGTGAACATGGCGGTCAAGTCCAAATGCATAGCGGTGACACCCCATGGGGTATAGCCGAACAAGCTTTAGAGAAGCGCGGTAACTTGCATCCGTCGAACGCAGATATTCAAATAGAAGACGCCAGAATCATGAGGCACTTAATGCAGGTTCGTCATCTCGGCCGATTCACTTGGGAGGCGGCAACCCGAGTAGCAAGAACTCTGCGTCCGGGTACAGAGCTTCAGACTTAAAAGACACAAAAAGTAGCTCGATAACAGCGGCCTCTGGTGAATTATCATCGGAGGCCGTATACTTTATATTCGAATGAATCCAAGGCGAATCGTAAAAAAGGTTATTCCGAAAAGTTTGTTTACCAAGGTTGAGCCGTACGGTCATTTGGGTGAGGCGATTGCCGAAAATGTGCTGTTCGGGTTTCCGACTCATGGGTTGAAAGTGATTGGTGTTACCGGTACTGCCGGCAAATCCACGACATGTACACTGATTACGCACATGCTTCGCGAAAGCGGCTTCAAAGTAGCGATGGTCACGACGATTGCGATTGATTATGGCGATGGCACGGGCCCGCAACCGAATCCGACACGCATGACATCGCTCGGGTCGCTGAAACTTATCAAAGCTGCCAAGCGGATGAAAGCTGCCGGCGTGGAATGGCTGGTGCTGGAAACGACGAGCCACGCGCTGGCGCAGCATCGGGTTTGGGGCGTGCCGTATTCCATCGTGGCGTATACCAACTTGAGCCACGACAATGTGGATTATCATGGCACGTTCGAGCGGTATCGCGCGGCAAAGCTGATGCTGTTCAAGCAGTGCAACCGCAATCGCAAGGGCTTGCGAACCGGAATTGTTAACGCTGATGATGAAAACGGGCATTATTTTGCCGAGGCAATCGCGCATCCGGTGAATTATGGCATCAAAAATGGTGATTTGCGGGCGAGCGATATCAAGCTTACGCCGTCTGGCAGCAGCTTCAAGGCAAAAATTGGCGATGACAATTACGACATTACCAGCAACTTGCCAGGTGAATTCAATGTGTACAACTGTTTGGCGGCGATCGGTGTTACTCGGTCTGTCGGGCTCAAGCGTGAGCAAATAGAACAAAGCGTTGCCAGTTTGAAAATGGTAAACGGGCGGATGAATAGCATCGATGAAGGTCAGGATTTCGGCGTGATCGTGGATTACGCCTGCACGCCGGACGCGTTTGACAAGGTGTTCGCAGCTATCAGGCCGGCGGTGAAGGGAAGAATCATCAGCGTGTTCGGCACGCCGGGGCGGCGTGATGAGATCAAGGCGCCGATCCAGGGCGAAATCGCCGGCAACAATTCGGACATCGTGATTTTGACGGAAGAAGACGATCGGGATCAAGACGGTACGCGGCTGATGGAACTGATCGCTGACGGCGTGGAAAAAACCGGCAAGGTGAGGGATAAAAATTTACTGCTAATTCATGAGCGCGAAGCTGCCGTGCAGAAGGCAATTGATTTAGCGAAACCTGACGACATGGTTTTGCTGCTCGGCAAGGGCGAAGAAACGGTGATAATCACGAACAAGCCTGGATATACGCCAGCGGCTGGGCATATTTATAACGAATCGACTGATACGGTGCGCCGCAAGTATAACGAGACCGAGGCGGCGCACGCGGCACTCAAAAAGAGGCTTGGTAAAAAGTAAAATCTTCAGTGATAAAAATTGGGGGTTTGCGCGGGTTTAGTTGAAGTTGATGAGAAAGTGAGGAGGCTATAGCCTGCGACTCGAACCTTCTCGTTCAATTAAACCCGGGCCCTGGGACGGGTGCGGTGACTGTCCGCATCCGTCATCGTTGTCGTAGCGTGGTACGCCACACCGACCCGCCCCAGGGATTCCCATTACCTCTTGTGCACCTTGTGCCTCTGCCGGTCACGCTGGCCGCCGGGGCGGTTTACATACCGCTGTTGCGGTGGCCGTCCGGGTGGCCGTCCGGTTTCGCCGCCTGGGCGATGCACGGGTGTTCTGCGTAGTGCCAGCATGACATTGCTTGCAACGCCCTTCAGGGAGTCGCCTGCTTCCTCATGCTTTTTCTTGCCGGGCTTGAGATTCACCGTGCATCGCAAGACGTGCTGCTTGCCCGTGCGGTTGACGACGCGGACGTCGGGGTGGTCGCGGACCACTCCGTATACACGTTCCACGACGTTGCTTCCGCCGGTAATGGTGATCTCGAGTGTGCCTGTTCCTTTGCCGGGGTCGCATGACCAACCGGTCAGGGAAGCGCTTCCGCCGCCAGGCACATCTACGTGGGTGTTTTGCACCCTGTCTCCTTCCGCAGAGGATGGGGAATCGTGAATAGTATAACAGAGGTGAGTAATATTGACAATAGCTAGAAAAATTTTTAAACATACGAAATACTTAGAATTGATGCCCTTATGCTTGACAGGGGAGTTGAAGCTCCATTATTATTGATTGGATAGTTGGCACTCTAACAATGAGATTGCCAAACGTGTGAAAACTAATCGAGGAGTAAATTGTTTATGAGCGCAAAAATCCAACCGCTCGCTGACTACGTAGTAGCTGAGGGTGAAGAGGCTGAAACCAAAACCGCCAGCGGTTTGTACTTGCCGGAAAAAGCAGCCGAAAAACCAAAAGTGGCGAAAGTATTGGCGGTGGGCAAAGATGTGAAACAAGTAAAAGTCGGCGACCGAATCATTTACGGCGGTTACAGCAATACCGAGATCAAGCAAGATGGCACCGAGTATTTGTTGATCAAAGAAGAAAATATCTACGCAACGGTAAAATAAATTTCGGAGGAATAGACGAACATGGCTAAAAAAGTATTTTATGATGATGACGCCCGCCGCCGCGTGCTGGCCGGCGCGAAGATTTTATATGATGCGGTCAAGACGACCATGGGGCCAAAGGGTCGCAACGTGGTTATCAGCAAAAGTTACGGCAATCCTACGGTTACGCACGACGGCGTGACGGTTGCCAAGGGTGTGGAATTGGGTGATGTCGACGACGAAACTTTAGGTTACAAAGTAGGCGCAGAACTGATCAAGCAAGCCGCCAGCAAGATGAACGACGTGGCGGGAGACGGCACTACGACTGTAACTGTTCTGACGTACCACATTTTGAACGAGGCCAACAAGCTGATTGCGGCCGGGCACAACCCGATGCTGCTGCGCAAAGGCCTGGAAGCTGCGGCGCACGATGTGATTGCCAAGCTCGATGGTTTGAGCGAAGACATCCAGGGCAAGAAAACCCGCGTGGCGGAAGTTGCTACGATTTCTGCCGGCGATAGCGAAATCGGCAACCTGATCGCCGACGTAATGGACGCGATCGGCAAAGACGGAGTGGTGACGGTTGAAGAGGGGCAGGGCTTGCTGCTTGAGAAAGAAATCGTGGAAGGTTTCACCTTCGACCGCGGCTTCGTCAGCCCGTACATGGTGACCGACACCGGCCGCATGGAAGCCGTCTACGACAAGCCGGCAATTGTAATTACCGACAAAAAGATCAGCTCGATCCAGGAATTTTTGCCGCTGCTCGAAAAGTTGGCGCAATCCGGCAAGAAAGACCTGGTTTTGATTGCCGAAGACGTTGAGGGCGAAGCGCTCGGTACGCTGATGCTGAACCGTCTGAAGGGGGTGTTCAACACGGTTGCCGTCAAAGCTCCGGCGTTCGGTGACCGCCGCAAGGATATTTTGAACGATATCGCAATTTTGACCGGCGCGGACGTAATTACCGAAGACCGCGGCATGACGTTTGAGAACGTGGAATTGGACGTGGTTGGCTCGGCCCGAAAAGTTATTGTTACCAAAGATGAAACGACTATCATTGAAGGTGAAGGAAATCCGGCAGAGGTAGCCGCGCGCATCAAGCAGATCAACGCGCAGATCGCACAGGCCACGAGCGAATACGACAAAGAAAACCTGGAAAAGCGCCGCGCCGCGTTGAGCGGTAAGGTCGCCGTCATCAAAGTCGGCGGTGCAACCGAAACCGAAATCGAGGAAAAGAAATTCCGCGTGGATGACGCAGTAAACGCCGTAAAAGCAGCGTTGGGTGATGGCGTGGTGCCGGGCGGCGGCGTGACGTTGATAAATCTTTCAAACTCGAGCGTGATTAATCCGGCTTCAAGTGACGACGCAACGGTGCAGGCTGGTAAACTCCTGCTTGTTCGCGCGCTTGAGCAGCCGTTTCGTATCTTGCTCGCTAACGCAGGCCTAAATCCCGATGAATGGCTGCCGCAGGTCAAGGCTGCCAAACCAGGGCAGGGCGTGGACGTGAATGATGCTAGCAAGCTTGTCGATATGAAAGCCGCCGGTGTGGTTGATCCGACTCGTGTGACGCGCGAAGCAATTCAAAATGCGGTGAGTATCGCAGGCACGAGTATGACCATGGGTGCGCTCGTGGCCGAAGTGCCGGAAAAGAAAGAAGCTGCCGCGCCGGATATGGGCGGCATGGGCGGCGGCATGGGAATGATGTAAAAAAATGAGGGAACCGAGATAGGTTCCCTCATCGCGCGGGGAAAATGAAACATTTTCTCCGGCTGCTCCTTCCTGAAAGTAGATAAAAAAACTTTGGAGTGAATCCAAAGTTTTTTTAATTTTTGAAAATTTGAGCGGCATTTGCGATTCGACATCAGCCTTATTCATAATGGGGGAGTATGAAGAAAGATTTTTGTCCGCTGCTTGTTATGCCTGCGGTGCCGCATAGCGGCGGTGTTCGGTTTTTTCATTCCAAGACGCAGTATGATGTGAGGCAATATACCGACGTTATCTGGTCAATTCTCGCAGAGTGCAACGGGCGTAATCCGACTGGATTTATCTCTGCTCGCGTGCACAAAAAGTTTACGAATATCGAAATCAAGACCATCGAGAGTATTATTGCCGACCTTGTTGGCTTGGGGGTGCTCGCGGATAGGGGTGGGGCTGATCTATCTGAAGCTGAATCTGTCGCCGTTCTGTCAGACTTGTGGCGAATGCTTGTCGGCCGGAATAAGCCGGTCCGCACTGCAAAGATTACAGCCGTCCCCAAACCTCAATCGGGGAATACGTTTTTTGCCGCCGCCGCTGTTTTTGCGCCCGCTCCTGGTAACAATGCACGCCAGCCATTAAATCAGCGCACCGCTGGCGGTACCGCAACTTCTGCATCGTTAGCTTTGATCAAGGCGATCAGCGAAGCATACGAACGTTACGCCAGCGGCCTGGTTCGGGTGGACGTTACTGCCAGGGCCAGTGAACTTACCGAAACATGGCTCGATCCGCGCCGGCTCGCACCGCTCACCAAAGAGCAGTATAAAAAGCTGCCGCACCTTCAACCATTTAACAAAGAGACAGTTTGGCAATGGGTGAGGGGATTCGATGTCGTCACCGGAAAAAACGTTTTGGTGCCGATTGATTTAGTTTTTTGCCCGATTCGAGCCGAAAATTACGGCCGTAAACTTTGTTACGAAGCTAGTTCTTCGGGAGTAGCAGCCTTTACGGACGAAAAACAAGCAATCCAGCGTGGGCTATCAGAGCTCATTGAGCGCGATGCCATCATGCGTGATTGGTTTCGGCGTGAGTCCCCGCCGCAAGTCGCAAACGATCAGCTGCCGGAACATTGGCGCAATCGAACCGGATACTGGCAGGCGAGAAATCGTAAAACGTTTGTGCTCGATCTAAGTGAGCATGGCGTTGTGGCGGTTCTGGTCGTAATCGTTTCGGAGACGGCTTATCCAAGTTTTGCCCACGGAGCGGCGGCCTCGATGACATCATTTGATGAAGCATTGGCCAAAGCGTTTCAAGAAGCCGAATCCGGTTTGCTGGACGCGCTCGCCCGACCGAAAACCCGAAGAATTAATCAGCGTGATGTAACCGATCCGCTCGACCACGCCATGTTATATAATCACCCGGACAACCTCGAAAACCTTCGCTGGCTCTGGAGCGGCAATGAAGTTGTGCCCGCTCCAAAAGCGACCACCACGTTAGTGGAACTAGTTAAAAAACTCAGGCCTGTCGCTGTGAAGCTCTCGCCTGAGGTTGCCTCGCTTTCGGTAGTCAGAGTCTTGTGTGAAACACTTATTCCGATTAATTTCGGGTACGGCACCGAACATTTTTCCCATCCGTCCGTTCGAGGCGAGGCTAATCCGGAAAGTCTGAAACTGCCGCATTACTTCGCATGAGATTTTATTGTGCCGAATCCAAAATGCGTTTCAGCTTCTCGAGTCTGGCTCGCGGCGTGGCTTCCGGCAAATCGCCATCATCCATCCATTCGCGATACTCGACCTTGGTCGTTTTATCATCCTGCAGGGAAAACGTGAAGCGCTCGTGGTAACCCCAATCCTGGCTCAGTTCAAAGACTTTGCCCGGCTCAAACGCAGTCACTTTGTATTCGTACGATTCACCGTCGGGGTCGTGATCGGTGTAAATCGTGCCGAGTTTGGATGGCCACTCGTTTGTCTCTTCGCTCACGAGAATGTCGTCCTGCCATTTTGGCGCGTTTTTCGGATTGACTATAAAATCGAACGCTTGGTGCGCCGGTTTGCCGATAGTGATTGTGATCCTATTTTCTTTCATAAACCATGAGTTATATATGAGTACGCGATCTTCACATCCTCTCACGATTTTAGGATGTGAACGATTCGCGCAGCGACAGCTGCGATCAGCCGCCCCAAGCAGTAAGCTATTTCTTAGACTTCGATTTTTTGCCCGCAGGTTTCGAAACGGGTTTTCCGCTGCGCCTGTTAGGATAAGAGTTCCGGCCCTCGTAGGCCTCGTTGTTTACTTCTAATACGCTCATATATGCTGTTCCTTTCCCAGGTGCGTTAAACGTGCCATAAACAACACGTGCACCGTCTGACTTTCGTTACTTCTTCGATTTTTTAGCCGCAGGTTTCGAAACGGGTTTTCCGCTGCGCTTGTTTGGGAAAGAGTTCCTAGCCTCGTAGGCTTCGCTCGTGATATCAAGAATGCTCATATAGTTTTCCTTTCTTCGGTGCCATTGTTCACCGAGAGTCTTAGAGACGCCCTCGCCGGTTAAGGCAAGTCCACCATGGCATCTGATTTTTATGTTTTATGTTTTATGTTTTTGTGGTGATACTATTTATGGTAATAGCAATCCGAAAGAAAGTCAATGTGTCAATAGGATTGCTAACTTGTTTAAAACAAAGAAGCGGGCACGGGTTTTATGCTGTTTCGTCGTGTTCGTGCTGCTGGGTGAAGTGATTGATTTCGTTCTCGATCTAACCCTGAAGCATAATGCCAAGCTTGCCGTATGCTGCCCTCGGCAAAGCTTTAAGCTCTCGAAGGGTAAGGTTAGCGGCAACCTGCGTAAGCTTCGGGGGGTCTGATGGCTCTACGGCAATCGCCCTGTCGAGCGCATTCAGTACTTGGTTTGTAAAAGCGGGGTCATTATTAAGGCTGGCAATTTGAAGGCCTACCCGGAAGAATATGCTGTCGAGTTCCGGTAAACCCCACACATGATGTTTATCTGCGTAGCGAATGGTCCGTTGCAGCAGGCTGACCGAATCTTCAAGCGGGTACGCATTCGGATCGACGCTGTGCAGTGATGCATTGGCTGCAGCAACCATTGCGGGACCATATGTATATACGCGACTGACTAATTGCCTAGGCTTCTTCACTTCTACCCGGTCGTAATATAAGTCGTTTTCAGGATTCTTGAGTGTATGCTGGATCCATTTATAGATAGCTTTGCTTTGATTCAGATAAAATTGGTCGCCGGTTTTCTTATATATTTCTACACCCAGGACAACCGCAGGCGCATTAGAAACCACTGCTTTGCTCGAGCCCGTCCTTACGCCGTCCATATGTACCGCCCACCAGGCGCCAATACCCCTATCATAATCCGCTTGGCTTTCAATCAGGCTGAATATATCTTTGGCCATTTGAAGCTGGGGCGGGTTATCGAGGTTTAAACAGGTCGCTGCCCATAAACTATCGTCATCCGTAGGCGCGTCTGACGGTTCATGCAGTGCGGCCGGACCTTGGGCGATGGCATCCGGGAGCCCGTAAGGCAAAGGGAGGGTGTAATTCTGCAGAAGAGCGTTTAACCTCCGCTGAAAATCATCAGCTGCACTTTCCCCGCCGGGCAGGAACTGGGCGATTCGTGCGGCGGTGAGGTACTGGTAGACTGCCCAAGTTGATGCATAATAGCCCATCGGATTGTTTTCGGCTCGAAGCAAACCGTTACTAAGCCCGTATCTGGAAGTCAAATCACTGAAATCCGCTGGCGGTCTTTCTATTTGAGGTGCGGCTCCGTATTCTATAGTCTCAGTTTCGGAAATGACCATATCGGCTGCTTGTCCGGCATCTTTCTGCGCTAACGCAGCCATCAGATGTATCCTGTCGGCTTGGACAGGGCTTGCCGCCATCCCGACCTTAAATATTGCAAGTCCGGCTAGAAGAGCAGCGCCGACCGGCAATAGCAGTCTGCTTGCTGTCGAGCCTTTTTCTGTCCGCATCCAGTGTGTCGGGGATATCGGAGTATTGAATTTCGGGACTTACGGCCGGCAAAGGAGACAGGAGGTAGTCGAATCGTGTCGGTGCTATTTCGGGGGTGGTATCCAGTCCTCCGAGGACGATAGTGTCGCTACCGGGCTCTGAGCAGACAGGAGCAACAGGCCCGTCAACATATTCGTTAGCGGGCAATACTCCAACTCTGTCAGGGTAGCCCTGGCTGCCACCGGAGGATACGTCACGGCTCATTTTAACTCGGCTGTCTCTATAAAATTTAGCTTATTATAACATCATAAATATATAAATTACAAACAGTTCCGCTCAATTGAACATTGATGAAAGTCGGGCTACTTAACGTAAAAATAGTGTCTAACTATGCGCTTTGTTCAGCTTCCTCGTCGTGGTGCTGGGTGAAATAGTTGATTTCGTTCACTACGTCGAGCAGGGCCTGGGCGCGGACTTTTTCGTCGCTGATCGCTTGAGCGGCATCATAGGCGTCTTTGAGCAAACCCTGATTATCCGCTGCCTGGATGAGCATCATCGTGGTGCGGAATTTTTCTTCGGGGGTCTGGTCAAGCTGGTGGACGAGCGGGCTGAGTTGCTGCAGCGCCTGCTGCTTGATGTCCAAAAGGTCGTCGTCGGAAGCCTGCGGAGCGGGTGAGGGAGGTGTCGGGATTGCGGAATCATCGGCCGCAGAAGACTCATCATTCATCAAATCCTGAACAAGGTCATCGTTCGCGGCGGGGGCGCTGGGGGCGTCGTTGTTTGGTGCGCTGTCGTCGTGCGCAGGAGCAGGGTGCGGCGCCGGATTTGGTCGTCCTAATATGCCGTCACTCGATGGTGCGCTAACCGGCGAATGGTTGTTATCGCTATAGCTATTGTCGTCTGCGTGCCCGAACATATTCCCCCTCGTCGCTTATGCTCTTTACGTTATAATATAGCACACAAACGTAAAATGAAACGAGGCTTTCCGGCTGCCTAAAAGGGCCGAAAGTCTGATGGAGGAGTAGATGCTTGACGACCTAAAACTTATTCACGAGCGCGATCCGCAGGACGCGCTAGGGGTGGCGGGCAAGCAGTGGGAATTTTTAGCACGTGAGTTTGAAGCGAACTTTACGGCAAAAGAAAACGTCGCCAATGTGGTGGTGACGGGTATGGGCGGGTCCGCTTGGCCGGCAGGATTTCTGCAATCGTGGCCGCGCGTAAAAGTGCCTTTTGAGACCGTCCGTAACTACGTAGTGCCTGATTACGTTGGGCCTCAAACGCTCCTGATCGCGTCGAGTTATTCCGGCAATACCGAAGAAACGGTGGCCGCGCTAAACGATGCTGACAAACGTGGTGCCAAGATCGCGGTTGTCGCTGCCGGCGGCAAGCTGGTCGAAATTGCACAAGAGCGAAACTACCCATTATTTGCGATAGAGCCGGGGCTACAGCCGCGAATGTCCACACTGTATCTCATAAACGCGTTTATAAAGATTCTGCACTCCGCCGGTTTAACGATTGAAAACCATGATGATTACGCAGCACAAAGCGATTGGCTGAAAAGCGAACTGGATCAGCTCAGCCCGGTGGTACCCGCGGACAAGAATCTTGCTAAACAGATAGCACTTGAAATCGTGGGCAAGTCGGTGATTGTTTATAGCGGCCCGCTCCTGTTCCCGGCGGCCTGGAAATGGAAGATTTGCGTAAACGAAATGGCAAAGAATACCGCTTGGGGGAACCAGTATCCGGAATTCAATCACAACGAATTTATCGGCTGGTCGGGCCAGCCGTTGGAAAAGCCGTTCGCAATCATTGAGATCCGCTCCCAATTAGAGCTGCCTCGAATACAAAAGCGCTTCGAAGTATCAGAGCGATTACTGTCTGGCAAACGCCCTGCGCCGAACATCATACAGCCGCATGGCGATACATTGCTTCAGCAGCTGCTGTGGACAATCGCGATGGGCGATTTCGTCGGCATCTATCTGGCGATCCTGAATAACGTCAATCCCACGCCGGTAGACCTGGTCGAAAAGTTCAAAGTAGAATTGGACAAATAGCCCAACTCTTGCTGCCGATAAAGTCAGGAGATTCGTTTGCTATACTCTTGAGCATGGCGGCTGTAAATGACGAGAAGATTCGTATAACAACTTTGCTGGGCGAGTATAGTGTGGCCGTAAAAGTGCGGCGTGTTTCCGGCAATTGGGTTATCTTTCTGCATGGCTGGGGCTGTGCCAAGGAGTGTTTTGATCCGGCGTTCGAACTTTCAGGTCTAGAAAATTACAGCATGTGCTCACTGGATTTGCTGGGTTTTGGCAGTTCTGACAAGCCGCATGAATTTTCATATGATCTGGCCGATCATGCGAGCGTGGTTTGTAAAGTTATCGAAAAGCTTGATGCCGATAAAATCTATCTTGTCGGACACAGTATGGGCGGCGGAGTCGGGCTGCTCTGCGCGCAAGAGCTTCGCGACAGGTTGCAGATTTTTATCAGTATCGAAGGCAATCTCATCTCGACCGATTCCCGGGCCATGCGCAAACTTGCCGGCCACGGTTACCCGCTTTTTAGGCGGATATTTTTCCCGCTGATTAAACGGGCGATCCGATCGTCGAAACGATCCGACAATCAGCAGTGGTCTGCGTGGCTCGATACATCCGACCCGTGGGCCGCATACCTAAGTGCGCGCTCGGCAACGCGTTGGTCCGACAGCGGCAAGCTGCTGCCACTGTTTCTGGCATTACCCCAAAAAGCATATATCTACGGCGAAAACAGCGAACGCGTGCCGTATATTTTGCCGAAACTTCCCGAGTCCGATACGCGCAAGATCGCTCACAGTGAACATTTCCCCATGATCGACAACCATGAAGGCTTTTACCGTTGCCTCGAAGAGCTTATTATTAATGCAGGTAAGCAGGAGGGCTGAAATGGATGCGAAAGATTTGTTCAAGGAAGCGGCAAAAGAAGCCGGCAGTTGCGTGCAGCGCGTAGAGCCGGACCAACTCACCAACGCTACGCCATGCAGCGAGTGGGATTTGCGCGCGCTACTGCAACATATGGTATATGAACTGGTTTGGGTGCCGGATTTGCTGGCCGGCAAAACGGTCGAAGAAATCGGCGATAAGTATGACGGCGATTTGCTGGGTGATGATCCGCACGCAGCGTGGCAGCGCGCGTCCGAAGCGGCGCTTGCCGCGGTTGAAAAAGCCGATTCAACCGATGTGGTGCATCTTTCATACGCCGACGTTACGGCCGATCACTACATCCGCGAAATCGGCGGCGACATTTTGATTCACGGCTGGGACGTCGGCCAGGCAATCAACAGTTCGATACTCTTTGATGAAAAAGTGGCCCGGGCGGTGCAGGATTTCGTTTCGCCCCGCGCCGAAGAATTCCGCGCCAGCGGCATGTTTGGCAAACAATTGCCCACGAATGATGACGACAGCTTACACGTAAAGCTCCTGGCCTTCTTCGGCCGCCGAGAAGAATCATGGCAGGGCGAATAACTTCACCCCAAGACATCAAACAGTTGGGGACAATTTTGTCCGTTTGGGCGCATCCGGACGATGAGTCGTTTTTGGCTGCAGGCATCATGGCTGCCGCAATTCAAAACGGTCAAACGGTTGTTTGTGTGACGGCAACGAAAGGCGAAGCCGGATCGCAAGACGAAAAGAAATGGCCGAGCGCCACACTGGCCGAGGTTCGGACGAAGGAAATGATTGCCAGCCTTAAAATTTTAGGCATCAAGCACCACCATTGGCTCGGATATCGTGACGGAGTATGCGAGCAGGCATCGGAAATTGAAGCAGTACGTAAGCTCAGGAAATTAATCGACAAGTACAAACCGGATAGTATTTTGACGTTCGGTCCGGAAGGCTGGACCGGGCATACCGATCACGCTTCGGTTTCGCGCTGGGTTAGCTTGGCCACACAAAATCTCAATCCATTGCCGGCCGTGTATCACTATATCGGCACACCCGAGCATTTTAATCGTTATCTAAAACCGGCCGACGAAAAGCTGAATATCTTTTTCAATATAGATAGGCCGCCGATCATAGAGCCGGATACGTGTGACATTTTTTTCAATTTGCCTCCCGGTGTTTGCCGCACCAAACGTGAGGCGCTTGCCGCGATGCCGTCGCAGACCGAAGTATTGCTAAAAATATTTGATCAGAAATTTTTGGACGAGGCTTTTGCTGTTGAGTCATACGCGAGAGCTAACTGACATGGTGAGCCTGTTCATAACATTCTGTTCAGCCAAAAAGTACACTTTGTCGGCTAAAAATAACGGAGCACGCGTCAGCGTACTATCCGGTACGCTTCCTTCCGCTCCGATATTTTATAGCTCGGCAATCTGCACTTTTTGCTTGAATACAGAATGTTACGAGCAGGCTCCTGCAGTAAATGTTAAGCTTGACGTTGCATACTGGCAGTATCATAGCTGTAAAATCTTTTAGGAGCGTTCCATGAAACTACTAATTGTCGAAGATGAAGAAAAGCTGGCGCGAAGCTTGGAAAAGGGCTTGAGGGCCGAAGGCTACATCATTGATGTGGCCAATGACGGCGACACGGCGGCGACGCTGGTGGATGCAAGCAGTTATGATTTGATCTTGCTGGATTGGATGATTCCCGGCAAATTTGACGGGCCGGCGCTTGTTAATAAGTGGCGGGCTAACAAGATCCAGGCGCCGATACTGATGTTGACGGCGCGCACCACGATCGGCGATCGCGTGCAAGGACTCGACACGGGCGCCGATGATTATTTAACAAAGCCGTTTTCGTTCGACGAACTTCTGGCGCGCGTCCGCGCGCTGTTGCGCCGGCCGATGGAGCATGATGGAGTTACTCTTAGTGCGGCCGGGATCGAGATGAACATAGTTGCTCGCACGGTCACGGCGCAGGGCAAGCCGGTGCATCTGACCGCCAAAGAATTCCAGCTGCTTGAATATTTGATGAGCCGCGAGGGCGAAGTACTCTCTAAGGACCGTTTGCTCGATCATGTGTGGAGCGACGAATCTCGTGTGCAGCACAATACGGTGGAAACGTTCGTGGCGAATGTGCGTAAGAAAATTGGCGGGGGGGAGAAAGTTATTAAGACTGTGAGAGGTTACGGGTATAAAATAGAGTGACGGCTTCCACGCTTGGCACATCGCGGCGTTGCCAGCTCCGCTGCTCCTCCAGCGTACTAACAAGTACGCTTCCGTGCGCTGCACGCTGTCGCCTTGCGCTGCACTCAAGCGTGGAACCCGTTAGCGACGGGTGCATCCGCGTACACAGGTCGCTTGGTTTGATATGAAGAATATATTTTATTCGGCTCGGTTGAAATTGACGGTGTTTTATCTGGCAATTTTATTGTTATTCAGCCTGGCGCTGACATTCGGCATCCGTGCGATGGCTTTGCACGAGTACGACCGCTCGAATCGCGCGCAGCTGGGCGAAGTCTACTCGTTGCAGAAAAACTTCTTTGATAACAGTATCGAAACGTTCGTGCTGCCGCAGCCCAGGAACCAATTCGAGGATTTGCAGCACGACCAAAACGATTTGGTGCGCGACCATCTGAATAAAGATATCTTAATTTTCAACATCTGCGCGCTTATTGTCGGCGGTGTTTTGAGCTATTGGTATGCCGGCCGGACGCTGAAGCCGATCATAGAGGCGCACGATGCTCAGAAACGATTTGCGTCGGACGCCAGCCACGAATTACGCACGCCGTTGGCCAATATGAAAGTAGAGAATGAGGTTTTTTTGCGCCAGAAAATTTTCACCGAGCCGGAAGCGCGCGAGTTAATCACAAGCAATCTCGAAGAAGTCCAGCGCCTGGAAAGCCTGGCCGACAATCTGTTGCATCTCACCCAATATGAACAGGCGAATTTGCGATTGGGATCGGTGCCGATCCGCACGGTCGTGGACAATGCCTTAAGCAACGCGGCCAAGGAACTGGAATCGCGCGGCATCAAGGTTGAAAAGAAATTAGCGCCCGCACATGTGCTGGGCGACCGCGAAAGCCTGGAGCGTTTGCTGGTTATCGTGATCGACAACGCCGTCAAATATGGGCCGCAAAAAGGCACCGTGTTTTTGTCAGGCGCCAAAATATCAAACCATTATGTGCTGAAGGTCCGCGACGAAGGGCCTGGCATAGCCGCGGCTGATCTGCCGCACATTTTCGATAGATTATATAGAGGTGATAAAGCACGCACGAGCAAAGCGGAAGGATACGGACTCGGCCTGGCGCTGGCCAAACAAATCGCCTCGGCCAATCATGCGACCATTACCGCGGCCAACGCCAAACCCAAGGGTGCCGAATTCGCACTTGAACTCGGCCTGGTCCACGCCGCCAAAAGCTAATCAAAATTTTATCCACGAACCTATATAATAAACAAATGATGTACTTGCGAGAGTTTTGGGCGAAGTATGGTTTTGTGCTGTCGCTGGTGTACCTCACGCTGGTGAGCGCGGGCTTTTTCGCGGTAGGCGCGATAAGCAATCACAGCTGGGAGCTATGGTATCTGATATGGAATCTTTTCCTGGCGTGGATTCCGCTTGGGCTGGCGCTCTGGCTGACACGGTTGCTCCAGCACCGATCGTGGTCGAGCTGGCCGGGCATGCTACTGACGGTGCTGTGGCTTGGCTTTTTGCCGAACAGTTTTTATATGGTAAGTGATTTTCTGCATCTGCAGGACTACCAGCGGGTGAACATCGTGTACGATACGGCGATGTTTTCGATTTTCATCCTTACTAGTTTATTCATAGGTTATGCCAGCTTGTATCTGGTGCACTTGGAGCTTGCCAAGCGGTTTCGAAACCAGCTCAGTGCCTGGGCAGTGGTCAGCGGGGTACTGTTTCTGTGCAGTTTTGCGATTTACCTCGGCCGCGACCTGCGCCTGAATACCTGGGACTTGCTGGTCAGTCCGGCTGCAATATTATTTGAGGTGTCGGACATAGCTCTCAACCCCGCGCAGCACGCATTGGCCTTTACCACGACCCTGACTTTTTTTGTCTTTTTGTTGAGCGTTTACGTCGTTATTTGGCAATTTGTCCGCAAGCCGCGCGTAACTTACCGGGCGCGACGCTAGGACAAGGCTTGACAAAAATGTGCTTATAATATATTGTAAATACTTATGAATTTCCAGTTCATGCCAGTTACGTTTCGCCGTAGCAACCGTACCTGCGGGGGTTGCTCTTGAGATTATCATAACCAGAGCCTTAAGCAGCCCCTTGTAAACGAAGGGGCTTTTCATTATTCAAAGGAGATTAAGGTGAGTGCAGAAGGACAATATGCCGAATTGCATACCGGTGCGGGCATGCCGTTTGCAGATTTGACTGGCGCAGCGCGCGAAGTAAGTGAATGGCTAACACAAGCACCTTGTTCGATAAATAAATCGCTAGGTGATATCTTAGCTTATGTAGTGGCGGGCGAAGCCAATTTCTTAAGTCGGGGCGAGCAGCAACTCGGCTTCTTTGCGTTAGTAAATTTCGAGGATCCTGCTTATGCGGCATTAGATGATGAAGAAATGCCGCTTTTGTGGAGTATGCCGCATTATGGTATTCGGAGCCTAATTGTAGATCCGCAAGAGCAAGGAAACGGCTTTGGTCGGTTATTGATAGGCGAAGCCTGTATGGTTGCAGGCGGCAGAACGTTAGTAAACGCGCCTGGCGAGCGCCTGTCATTAGTAAGTGCTATCGCGACTGAATCTTCAATGATAGCTTTCGCTAAAGCGGGATTCACGCTTAACGGAAGTTCCAAAGTTGCTGAGGCGCACGGCTATACGTTAGACGACCTTGAAAGATCGGGAAAAGCGCTGGTTAGCAAGGTTGTGCGGATCGGGCGTCCGCAACCAGCTTTGGCGGACAAATTATCAACATAAACCATTTGATATACTTGGGGTGTAATGAAAAGTGAAATCGAGGCGGCTATTGCTGCGGTTTGCAAAGAGTTGTTCGATGTTGATGTGCGCGTGGAATTGACGCGGCCGGATGAACAATTCGGTGATTTCGCGACCAATGTTGCGTTGCAACTTGCCAAACAATTGGGTAAAAATCCGCGCGAAGTCGCCGAGCAGATTGCCGAAAAATTGCGTGCTCAACTTGGTGACAAATTGCGCGATGTTAGCGTTGCGGGTCCAGGCTTTATCAACATCGCCCTTAGTGATGCGGCACTTATTGAGGTTTCTTCGGCCGAACCCGCTAAAAATTTAAGCGGGCAGAGCATAGTCTGCGAATACTCAGACCCGAGTTCATTCAAGGTTTTGCACGCCGGCCATCTGTATACCAGCGTCGTCGGCGACGCTATAGCTAATTTGCTTGAAAACGCCGGCGGTACTGTGCACCGGGTAAATTTTGGCGGCGATGTCGGGCTGCACGTGGCAAAAACCATGTGGGCGATTTTGCGCGAGCTTGGCGGTGAAAATCCGGAAAAATTGGAGCAAGTTCCAAAAGAATCACGATCGGATTGGATGTCGGCACGA
Organism: uncultured Candidatus Saccharibacteria bacterium; assembly: GCA_963742655.1. GTDB lineage: Bacteria > Patescibacteriota > Saccharimonadia > Saccharimonadales > UBA4665 > JAICLK01. Next base: position 248,158 of record CAVUMM010000005.1, on the reverse strand, counting down.
TACGTCGAAGGCAACAGCGCGTACGAAGACGACGAGCAGGCCAAGACCGAAATCGTCGAGCTGAACAAACGCATTTATCAACTTCATGCCGAAAGCGATCACGACTCGCCATTCGCACAAATCTATTGGACTTGCCGGCAGTGGAGCTATGATTATTTCGACGAATTTTACGCCCGGATCGGCAGCCATTTCGAAAAATATTATCCCGAAAGCGAGACCATGCGGCTCGGGCTCGAAACGGTGCGCGAACAGCTCAAAAACGGCGTCTACGAAGAAAGCGACGGCGCGATCGTCTTTCGCGGAGAAAAATTCGGATTACACACCCGAGTCTTTATTAACTCACAAGGATTGCCGACATACGAAGCCAAAGATGTCGGGCTGATTATTGAAAAGTGGAACGATTACCACTTCGATAAATCCATCATCCTGACGGACAGCGCGCAGGATGAATATATGGCGGTGGTCGTAAAAAGCATCGAACAATTCGCGCCCAAACTTGCCGAAGCCACTATACATCTTACGCACGGACGGGTTAAACTGGCCGGCGGCGTGAAGATGAGCTCGCGCAAGGGCAACATCGTGCGTGCCGTCGACGTACTCGATATTGCGGCCGAAGCCAATAAGGCGGCGACAGGCTGGGATGACGAATCAAGTCGTGCTAGGCGCGGTAAAGTATGCCTTTTTGAAGCAGCGAATCGGCGCAGACATTATTTATGACCCGAAAGAGTCGGTCAGCATCGAGGGAAACAGCGGCCCGTATTTACAGTATGCGCACGCAAGGGCTCGAAGCATAATTGCAAAATCTGCAAAAACCCTATCTGTAAAAGGTCAGACCCTTGAAAATCTTGGGGGTGATGAGCGCAGTTTGCTGCGGAAAATTTCGGAATATAGCGATGTTATCGACAAATCCACGCGCGAACTTTTGCCGCATTACATATGCACCTATCTTTACGAGCTGGCGCAGGTTTTCAATCGCTTTTACGAGAAGAACAGGGTAATCGGCGACGAACGCGAAGCTGTCCGGCTGCAGCTAGTAACAAGATACGCAGACGTACTCAAAAACGGGTTAAGCCTTCTCGGTATCAATGCGCCTGATAAAATGTAAATAGGACAAACCATGGTGGATAAAAAGGTTTCAGCAGAAGAAAAAACGACAGTAAAGACTGTCAATACGCTTGACGAGCAGAATTTAGCCGACAAAACGCACGCCCAGTTGAAGCGGGAGACCCGGGCGAGGTTGCGGCACCTGGATTCGGAATCTGCAGCCGAGCTGCTGGACGAAGTCGTTCGGCGTCCGGTCGGCGGTACTATACACGGGTTCGCTGAATTCCTTCGCACGCACGCTGTCGTCGGATTGGCGGTCGGTTTCGTGCTCGGTGCGCAGGTGCAGGTGCTTGCCAATCAGCTGATCGATAGTTTCTTGAAACCAATTTTGCAACTTCTTAGCGGCGAAGATCTGATGAAACGGTATACAGCCGTCCATTTTAACGGTAATACAGCATATTTTCACTGGGGTTCGTTTATATACGCACTGATAGATTTCTTATTTGTAGTTGGAGTTTTGTACGTTATCATCAAAGTCCTGAAGCTCGAAAAATTGGAGAAGAAAGTTTAGGAGGGCGACAATGGCACAGAAATATTCTGACGAAGAGTTAAAAAAGAAATTAACGCCGGAGCAATTTAAAGTTTTGCGCGAAGCCGACACCGAAGAGCCGTACACCGGCAAATTTTTGCATAACAAGGAGTCCGGCGAATATGTTTGCCCGGTATGCGGAAATGTACTATTTGATAGCAAGACCAAATTTGATTCGGGCAGCGGCTGGCCGAGTTTTTATGACGTCGCCAAAGAAGGCGCGGTTAAGCTTGTTGATGATAATTCAGGCGGAATGCATAGGGTAGAAGTGCGCTGTGCGGTGTGCGACAGCCACCTTGGCCATCTGTTCCATGATGCGCCTGGCGAGCCGACCGGCATGCGATTTTGCATAAATTCTGCCGCGTTAGATTTCAAGAAAAAGAAAAAGAGCGCCTAAGTCTTGCTGACCGAGGGGCTGTAATATTTATCGCCCCAGGCGGCCATTTGTTGGAGGACGGGGACCAGGTCGCGACCTTTTTCAGTGAGCGCGTACTCGGTGTGCGGTGGTACTTCGTGGAACGTTTCTTTTGTGATGATTTCACAGTGCTCGAGCTCGACCATGCGCTGCGAAAGGGTACGCGGACTGATGCCGTTGAGTGAGCGTTCGAGTTCGCCAAAACGCTTCGGGCCAGCGTACAGGTCGCGCAGAATCAGGGCAGTCCATTTGTTGCCGACTATCTGCATGGCGCTGGCGATACAGCCTTCTTTTTTCTCTAGTTTAACCGGTTGTTTCTGGGAAGATAAATTCATACTTTACAAAATATAGTAAGACGCCCTATACTTAATACTACATAAAGTATAGCATAAAACTTCGGAAAGGAAGCTAGTTATGAAGCTGCAAATTATAGTTGGTACAACACGACCGAACCGGACGACGCCGCGACTTGCCAAATGGATTGCCAGCGAGGCTAAGGAACTGCCTGGTATCGAAGCCGAAATTGTTGACCTGGCCGATTACCCCATGCCGTTTACGGACGAACCTATCAGCCCGCGATATAACCAAAACCGCCACCCAAACGCTCAAGCGCAAAAATGGATAGACAAAATTGCCGAGGGCGAGGCATACATTTTTGTGACGCCGGAATATAACCACTCAATTCCGGGCGTGCTCAAAAACGCCATCGATTATCTAACATTTGAAATGGTTAAGAAGCCGGCAACCATCGCGTCGCACGGCACAGTTGGCGGTGCTCGCGCCACGATGCACCTGAAGGAAATCTTGAGCGAATCGAAAGCCGCCATCATCCCGACGCAGCTGGCAATCGCCGGTATGGGCAGCAAGATTGACGAAAACGGAAACTTGAGCGAGGAAGAGAAGGCCTTGCCATACGGCCCCACGACTGCGCTCCAAAACCTACTCGCGGAGCTGAAGTGGTACAGCGACGTCTTGGCCGCGGCCCGAGCCAAATCAGAATAAGCTTGAGAGATGTATGTGTAACTCCTGCAATGAAATGGCCGGAGTTACGGCGTGATGATTCTATGCGGGCGGATTGCCGTCGTTGTCGAAATTCGTGCGGTAGCCCATTTTGTGCGCGGCCAGAACCATTAAGCGGCGGTCGCCTCCGGACGTACGGCCGGCGGCGGCGAGTGCGCACAGCAGCTCTCCGCTTTTGTCCATCACGACGATACCGCCATCCCATGGACAGAACATGGGGGCGGTGTTTTGGCGCATGAGCATATCTGCTTCCGACCATTCATTATTCTTGATTTTATTCGCGTGCTTTATGGTGTCTGCCCGATAGGCTAGAACGGTAAATGCTTTGTGCAGGGCGGTGACTACGCTGATCGCTTTCGCGCCGTCCATGCGCCGGGAGGCAGTAGGCACAGCCATCACATCAGGCTGGGCGACCATGCAGCATATCGCTACGGGTTTCGGGCCCTTTTCGTCCGTCGCAGTGGTTTTGGCGAGTTTGGCCGCGCAGTCTACGAGGGCGGCAGCATCCTCATCGGTAAAAATTTGCTTCATCAGTCCTCCTGGACAACAGTATAATCCACCGCTCTTACATCTTTTATGGCGAAGTTATATAATTGCAGGCAATGAGGACGATTGCACGGGACATTGTCGGCGGTTTTGTATTTTCGAGCGACAATAAATTGCTGCTTGGGCTGATGGACCCGAAGATCGGCGGGGCTTACGCGGGTATGTGGGTGGTACCGGGCGGGGGCGTAGACGAAGGCGAAACGAAAGAGCAAGCCTTGACACGTGAATTTATAGAGGAAACGGGGATTGATTTGTCACCGTATCGTATAACATTCATGGACGACAAATACGATGAAAACTTTGATACGGACGAGCGCGAAAAAACGCTTAAAGATTCCGGCGAGCGGGTGCTGGTCAGCATGAAGTTCAATAATTTTGAGGTGCTCGCCGACAAGCCTGCTGCACAGATTCATACGAAGCCGAACGAAGAATTTGCAAAACTGGATTGGTTCGCGCTTTCAGATTTACCAATGGACAAATTGGGTTCGGGAGTGAGCGCGGCACTTAAACGTTGGGGGTATATCGAATGATTGACAAAAAAGCGAAGCCGACGAAGCTATTGTGGGTAGATTTAGAAATGACCGGGCTGGATTCGAACAAAGATGTGATCCTGGAAATCGCGGCGGAAGTAACCGACTTCAATTTCAAGACGCTGGCCAGCTACGAAGCAATTATTCATCATTCTGACAGAATTTTGAAACGTGCGAATGAGTGGTCCAAGACGCAGCACGCGTCCAGCGGCCTGACCGAGAGAGTTCGCGCACAGGGACGGCCGGAAAAAGATGTAGTGCATGAGCTGGTCGGGTTTATCAAGGCGCAGTTTGGCGATGAGCCGGCTGTGCTGGCAGGCAACTCGATCCATAACGACCGTTCATTTATCAGGCGCTGGTGGCCGGAGGTTGACGCGCTGTTGCACTATCGAATGCTCGATGTCAGTTCGCTCAAAGTCTATATGCAGGGCAAATACGGCGTGGAGTACGAGAAAAAGGAAGTGCACCGCGCATTCGATGACATACAAGCTTCAATAGCCGAATGGCAGTATTATTTCGAATGGCTGCGAAATCACAAAAATTAACCAAGCAGGATAAAGTTTTAATTCTGCGTAAAACGCGGGAATTCGTGCGCGAACACATGAAGGGGGATGGCAGCGCGCACGATTGGTGGCATGTGGTGCGGGTGGTGAAGCTGGCCAAAAAGATTGCGCGGGCCGAAGGTGCAGACTTGTTTGTGGCTGAGCTCGGCGCCTTGCTGCACGATATAGCCGACTGGAAGTTTCATGACGGCGATACGACGGCAGGGCCGAAAATCGCCAAGGAATGGCTGGAAGAGCTCGACGTCGAAGGACAAATTATCGACGTGATCGTAGAAATCGTTGAGCACATTTCCTACCGCGGCGGCACCAACAAACACGTTATGCAAACGCTCGAAGCCAAAGTCGTGCAGGATGCCGACCGGCTGGATGGTATTGGTGCCATCGGCATTGCGCGGGCGTTTTCGTTCGGCGGTTCTGTCGGCAAGGAGTTGTATAATCCGGATATTCCACCGAAGAAATACAAAGACTTTGCTGATTTTAGGTCCAAAATCAAGAGCGATCCAACAATAAATCACTTTTATGAAAAATTGTTACTACTGAAAGATGGCATGAACACGCCGACCGGCATGGCATTAGCCGAGCACCGCCACAAATATATGGAGCAATTTCTCGAAGAATTTTATGCGGAATGGGAAGGCAAGTATTAGTATATAACGTATGAAGTATTACGTATTTCGTATGAATCGCAACCCACACGTTATACTTTATACGTTCTACGTCATACGCTACTATTTTAATTATGGACCACAAGACTGTCGAAAAATACATTTTGAGTATGCCGGGCGCTAAGCTGGATTATCCATTTGGTGAAGGCGTGGCAGTGTATAAAGTTGATGACCTTTCGACTGGCTCAGGGCAGGGCAAGATGTTCGCGCTGATTGCGGAAAAAAGCGACCCGGTGAATCTAAGTCTGAAGTGCGACCCGCTGCTGGCCGCAACGTTGCGCGAAAAATACGAAAGCGTCATGCCGGGATACCATTTGAACAAAAAACATTGGAACACCATCGTACTCACCGGCCAGCTGAGCTGGGAGGAGGTTCAGGATCTTATCCGGCTCTCATATAACCTTGTGACAGGCAGTAAATAAATTCTAGATTAACGACTCCAAAAATTCTGCGAATCCGTCATCTTTTACGTCGCCAATAATTACGTCCGCTCGGGCCTTCAACTCTTTTACCGAATTTTTCATCGCTATTTTGTGGCTCACAGCATTGAACAGGTGCAAATCGTTATGGCCGTCGCCAACGCCGATAGTGTTTTCCACCTTGACATCTAGCAGTTGGAGTAGCTCGGCGATGGCGTGTTCTTTACTAGCGTTTTGGTTAGTGACATGTATATCAATACAGCCTGGCCGTTGAGATATTGGGGAGAGACACTCTATGCCGTTTATTTTCATCAGCTTGCCCACGATTTCGGGCGCAATTTCTTTCGGTACAAAAACTTGCTCGATAAAGTAGACAGGTTCGTGAAAAGCAACTTCGCCCGGATTTAATCCGCCGTACAAATAGTCTTCTCTGGTGTAGTCATTAAACAATACTTTGTAATCCGGGAATTGCTTAAAAATTTCAAGAACGGATGCCAAATCATCTGGTTCAATGTTGAATTGCCAGAAGATTTTGCCAGTTTGGGGGCTGCAAATTTGGGTGCCGCCTGAAATGATACACGGGTCTGACAAATACATCCCTGTAAGTACAGGTTCTGCAAACGACCAGACTCTACCGGTGGCAGCGCAAAGATAATAATTTTTTGACACTTTTGTTGCGGCTGCTACCAAACGTTTTGTCGGAACCGTTTGGTGCGGTGAATCGATTGCGGTTGAATCAATATCAAAAATGATTGCGGATTTTTTCACTCATAAATCATCGCACAATACGTACAATTACCAAAACTAAGCTTGCAATAGAGTTATTGATCGGGGCTGTGTAGCTGCTGCAGCAGCAAAGCGGCGGAGTCGTAATCGTCAGACAGGAGCTGTTTTTCGGTGGCGCTGCGGGCACCGTTGTAGGCGGTTTTGAGAGCGGTCTGATAGCCATGTAGCTGCGTGAGCATGACGTTAGTAAATGCCGAATCAAAACTGCTCGAGGCGATAGCATTATTGAGCGTCGTGTCTGTTGTGACGTTTTTTGTCGCGGCGAGTAGTTTGGGGCTCAGTTTATCGCCGTGCGCGGCCATAAAATTCAGGAGCTGTTGTTGTTCGCTTGAGAGGCTTAAAGCCGCGCTCTGAGCAAAATTTTGGGTGGTTTGCGCGCTTTGACTCGCTGCACCGGTGTTTGCCACACCGGCAACACGGATAATCTCGTTTTGGTCCTGAGCAACTGTGATGAGATTCGGTTTGTTCCCGCCGCCGCCAAGCAGGGACATGACAAACGATAAAAGTATTATGCCGATTATCGCCGCTCCAGCAATAATGCCGATGCGCATGGGCATTGACTTATTCCCGCCAAGGCGACTAATGGGGTTTGGCCGCGGCGGCTTACCAGGATTCATGAAAAATTCGTATTCCGACCCGGGACGCTGAGGCGGTTGATAAGGCTGTTGTGGGTTCATGGCTCATGCTTATCTTATCAAATTTCACTGATAAATCGCCAATTGCCACTGCGCGCAAGCAGCAAGTAGTGAGCAGCAAGTTGTAAGGGTACTGTGCTCGCCGGCGTTTCAAGGGTAATGGCTAAGATGCGGATGACCGGAGTACCCCTTGCTACTTTATACTTTCTACTTAATACTAATTGTTATGGATGCTGTTGAGGAGATTAAGAGCCGGCTGGCGATTGAAGATGTTGTCGGCGAGTATGTGCAGCTGAAACGCACCGGCAGCAACTGGAAAGGCTTGAGCCCATGGACGAACGAGCGCAGCCCAAGCTTTGTGGTCAGTCCGGAAAAGCAGATATGGCACGATTTTTCTTCGGGTAAGGGCGGCGACATGTTCAGCTTTGTGATGGAGGTAGAGGGGCTGGATTTTCGCCAAACGCTGGATTTGCTCGCACGCAAAGCCGGCGTGGACTTGGAGCAATATCGTGGCTCCGGCTCGGCGGGCAACACAAAGCAAAAAGAACGGCTGTACGAGGCGTTGGAATATACCGCTTTGTTTTATCAGGCGCAGTTGAAGGGCAATCGCACGGCTCTCGAATACGTTTTGAAAAAGCGCGAGTTTACGAAAAACGCAGTGCTAGAATGGCGGCTGGGATATTCGCCGAATACCGGCTCGGCGCTTGCACGCTTCCTGAAAAATAAACGTTTTACCGACAAAGAAATCCAGGGCGCCGGTTTGAGCGCGCGGGCATATCGCGGCGGCACGCAGGACATGTTCCGCGGACGCATTATGATTCCGCTGTGTGATGCACAAGGGCGGGTGATCGGTTTTACGGCGCGTCTTTTGCAGGACGAACCGAACGCGCCGAAATACATCAACACGCCTCAAACGATTTTGTATGACAAGTCGCGGCACGTGTTCGGTCTGCATCTGGCAAAAGAGGCGATTCGTAAGAAAAAATATGCGGTGATTGCAGAAGGAAATCTCGATGTCATCATGAGCCATCAGGCCGGCGTGCGCCAGGTCGTGGCAACTGCCGGTACGGCACTCACCGAACAGCAGTTGAAAGCCCTGGGTCGTCTGACACCGGATATCCGTTTGAGTTTCGATGCCGACCGCGCGGGTGCCAGCGCCACCGAACGCGCAATTCCAATCGCCAGCAAAGTCGGTGTCAGTTTGAGCGTTATCGACATACCGAGCGGCAAAGATCCGGATGAACTCATCAAACAAGACCCTGAAATATGGCAAAAAACCATCGAAAAACCGAAGTACGCACTTGATTGGTTGGTTGATCGCTACGCTAAGCTGCTCGACCTGCAAAGCGCGCAAGGCAAACGCGAATTCAGTGACATCCTGCTGCCGATCGTGCAGCGGCTGACCGACAGCGTGGAGCAGGATCACTACCTGAGTAAAATCGCCAAATTGATTGACGTGAGCCGCGCGGCACTGGACGCGAAATTACAAAAAGCTGTCGCATCAGCCCCCCAACCCAAGCGGCGCAAAGATCTCGTGCAAACACAAAAACTCGACAAACAGTCAATTGAAAATGTCAAAACGCAGAATCACTTGTTAGCGATTGTGCTCAAAAACCCATCACTCAGATCGCAGCTCGGACTGCTGAACACAGAAATGTTCATCGACCCGCGCGCCCGCGAACTCTACGATTTCCTGCAGTCCAATCCGAAGTTTTCAGGCAGCCCGGAAGAATTGCCCAAAGGGGTGCAGAGTTTGATAGAATATGGTACAATTTTAATATTACAGTACGAGGAGCTTTACCAGGGACTTGATGAACTGGAACTCAAACTCGAAGTCGCTCGCTTACGAGCACGCGTGGTAGAACAATTTGTCAAACACGAAAAACAAAAGTTGATTATTGATCTCGACGACTCGGATGACGCAAGGACGCAAGTCTTGCTCATACGGGTCAAAGAACTCGACGTATTATTAAACCAAGCAAAGGGGGGCAAGGATGGTTGACGACAAGATGCTTGATAACGAACAAGCCAAGAAACAGCTTTTTGATAAGGCAAAAAAAGAAGGCAAGATAACCCAGCAGGATATTTTCGCGCTGATTCCGGATACGCCGGACAACGCCGAAATTCTTGACTCGCTATATACTGATTTGGCTGATGCCAGCATCGATATCGTGGGCAGTGAAGACGAAGAGCCTGAACCGGCCGGCGCCGTCGTGCTCAGCGATGAATGGGTAGAGGACGAAGAAGAAGTCGCCGTGCCGGAGCATGTGTACGACGAAGATATATCGGACGATTCGGTGCGTTTGTACTTGCGCGAAATAGGTAAAATCCCGCTGCTTTCGGCAGAAGAAGAGCTGGAGCTTGCCAAACGTGTAGTGGCTGGCGACAAGCGTGCCAAGGACAAAATGGCCGAAGCCAACATGCGTTTGGTCGTTTCGATCGCCAAACGTTACGTCGGCCGCGGGCTTGATCTGCTCGATCTGATCCAGGAAGGCAATACTGGGTTGCTGCGCGCGGTCGAAAAGTTCGATCCGGACAAGGGGTTTAAATTCAGCACCTATGCGACATGGTGGATCCGCCAGGCGATTACCCGTGCCATCGCAGACCAGGCTCGTACGATTCGTATTCCGGTACACATGGTCGAAACGATTAACAAGCTTTTGCGGACGCAGCGCCGGTTGACACAGGAACTCAACCGCGAACCGACAAATGAAGAAATCGCCGCGGCCATGGAAATCGACGTCGACAAAGTCGAACATATCATGAAGATCAAACAGGACATCAGCTCGCTCGACGCCTCTATCCGCGACGACGAGGACGATTCGGTCCTGGCGGATTTCATCGAAGACGAAGATACGATCAGCCCGGAAGATTCCGCGACCAGCCAACTGCTCAAAGAGCAGGTGAAGCAGGTGTTGAGCGCTTTGTCTGAACGCGAACAAAAAATCATCAAACTGCGTTTCGGCCTCGAGGACGGCAAACAGCATACGCTTGAAGAAGTCGGACAAGAATTTAGTGTCACCCGCGAACGCATCCGCCAGATAGAGGCCAAAGCGCTGGCCAAGCTCCGCAAGCACAAAGACGCCAAAAAACTCCACGATTACATCAAGTAAGCCGCAATAAATACGTCTTACACTCCATCTTGCAACAACGCACCGCCGATCTGCTGCGCATACATGCCGATATTAGAAAACGCATGCCGGGCGCCTTCCGTAGACCCCATTATTTGACGCATGAATTTCATTTGCGGTGATCTGCCATCAATTGTGTATGTCGGATTTGAAAGCAACCTGCCTCCTGTAGGAATGATGGCAACAGTGCAATCAAAACCATCCATGAGCTTGTTACTCGCCACATTGCCTTGAGCGTCCGGTTTGCCGGGATGTAGCAGGGCGTTTTCGGCGCTTCGTTGCATTAGCTGGAATAAATCCCCATTCCTTTTGATGAACAACCATATCGATCCATGATTAATCATGTCGTGGCCATCGCATTCAGAAACTAATATATCGCCATTGGTTAATGCTGCCAGGAATTGGACCGGCGTGTAAGTTTCGCCATCGAATCGTTTTATCCTGGGCGGGTTGAAGGCAGGCACTCGTTCACGCAGTTGCTCTACTTGTGATTGCAGTTGGTCGACTGTCGGGAAGCAAAATCGCAAATTTGAACGGTCATTCCCCGGATTTTCACCCCAATGGTCCATTTCGGCATACAACATGCAGCTGCCCAGCACGGCTCTAACTGACGGATCGTCGCAAGCATAGGCGAGCAACATGGTTTCAGCCATCAGATCGTAAGTGGCATCGTCGCCGGTTTCGCTGACTCTGCCGGTGCAGTAAGCTCCTTGATATACACCAGCTTCCGGTCCCAAGACGAGCGAATCGTCGGGATTTTGCTCAAAATATTCGTCGTATAAACTCGCGCTGCATAGATCCGCCGCTTTCATTTAACAAAGCGTATAATAATCTGTTTGAATGGGCAACCGTGCTCCAAAAACTGCCGGTTCAAGTGGCCGGTATCGCGTCTAAATCAATTGTTGCCAAATTGCCGACACAATCCCTGACAAGTTCGGCTGCTCGATCCGGCGGCCAAGCTATGCATTCACTCTAACGCAAAAATACTGCGCGAGCATATCAAATAGGTTGAGGCACTAATTCGTCGAAGTTTGTGACGGCCATTACTCCGAGCTGATGCCGAACTAGCTCGGCGCCTTCTTCGGGTTTTAGCTCGCCGCGCCAAAGTTCATTCCATTGCCACGAAAGCTTACCATCAAGAACTTCCAGGATTGCAGTGGTGCTGATTCCGGCATCGCTTCGTCCGGAAAAATCCATCACCTGATCTGACGAAAAACGGTGCCTATCTTTGCCGAGGGCTGCCGCGGCTTGAGCGCTTAAATCAGCGGTAATCGCTGGGATCCGTGCCAGTAAAATCCATGTGAGCCCATGAATCGCCCAATCGTGATAGAAAAACAGATCATCCCCGTTCTCGTCACCCCCCGAAATTCGCAGTTGCTCCGACTTGGCGTCTTCGGTTCTAAGCTGCGCACCGAATGACATGAGCGGGGAGTAGTCGGCAATCAGCCGCGCATTAGCATTAGCTGGTTCGGCCTGTATCACTTCGGTGCCTCGATCACAAAACGTTTGCGTGTCGGGGTAGGTTATGGCCGCGAGAGTGCTCGGCGGCTGATCGTCGATTGACGGCAATGTGACAATACTAGTTTCCACGCCGACGGCGTGAAATGCGCCCACCATCCCGCGTGCCGCAAGCATGCCGGCTCGATATGTAATGTTGTGAAATTGGGAATACCAAGCCGGAACGCGGAGTCCGCCTTCGCCATGCCATTTTTGGGTGATAACAACCCCGCAGGAATTTTCGGCTGGTTGCTGCTGTAATACGCCGATTCGTTCGGCGCCAGCCGTGTTGTCATTAAAAAAAGTTGCATCGTCTGAGGCGACTGGCGGCAGAGGGAAATCGCCCAAAGCTTCGAGGTTCATCTGCATTAACATACATTAGAACTTTAAATTGATTTCGTCAAATTTAGTTGCCAAACACTGGTGAAATTAGATGATACTAAGTACAATGAGGCTACATTATGTTGTTTCAGCAGGAATTAGTCTACGATCCGCGCTTCCGCGACAGCTTCAAAGGCGTGACGATTTACGGCGTGGCCGGCACCAACGGCAGCGGCAAGGATTCGCTGATGGATCTGCTGGTGCAGCATGGGTTCTTGCTTTTTAACACGAGTGATAGTTTGCGTGAGATTTCGCAGGCAGTTTTTCAGTCGATCGATCGCGGCGGTAACGACGCGCCGCTCGGCCGGGTCGGTAACGCGTTCCGCACGGTGTACCCGGGTGGAATGGTAGAGCTTGGCCTGTTGGACTGGTGGATGCGTGCAGGCGCGCTGCCCGCGGAAATGCAGCCGAATGGCTTGGTGATCGGCAGTATTCGCGGCACCGGCGAAGCACGGCGGCTGAAAGAATTCGGCGGCAAACTTGTCGTAGTCGACGCTGATCCGCGTGTACGGTTTGAGCGCCTTAAAGGCCGTGGCCGCGCTGATGATAACATCACTTTCGAGCAATTCGCGGAAAAAGAAGCCGCCGACATGGCCGTAGGCGAAACCGACCCTACGAAATTCGGCATGGCAGCCGTCATCGACATGGCCGACATCCGCCTAGAAAACAACGGCAACGACATCGAAGTATTCAAAGACCACGCCGCAAAAGTGCTTAGCCTCTAAGGCGGGCGAGTATAATTTTTATTTTTGTGTTATAGTAACCTGAACTTGAAACTAAGGGAGATTACTAAACCATGGCAGAAGCGGCAGCAGTTACATTTGCTAATTTTAGGCTCGGCGAAGACTCTATATATGATATTGGTGGAGGTACGGTTACGGAGATTGCTGACAGATTTGGATTTAATTTGGATGACGTACCCAATGCCCCAAATCTCGGCGCGTTAATTGGGGTCGTAGCCCCCGAAAAGGAGCTGCAGTTAAATATAGCTCACGCCAAGGAAGTCCTAGGGTCGGACAGTTTGGCTATCGCGCGGAGCTGGGTAGGGCGCACTGCGCTGCTGGAGCAAGTTGACCGCGCCTACATGTCTGCGGATGCCGTCGCCTCAAGGACAACTTTTGATGTTGCTGTCGTGACTGACGGCGTGCGCAACTGGATGCATCGCCGCGGGCAAGTCTTAGTGCGCAAAGCCGAAGCAGGGGTATGCGCTATCAGACTGGTGGTAGCGGGCGGCAATCGGCCAATGAGAGAAGCTGAAGGCGACGACTTCATCCCCGGCGTGCCGGCCTATAATTATCTGGTTGCAAGTGTCGTTCCTGCCGTCGAATCATCCGGCATGCTTTGGGACAAAGTGAAAGCGGAGGACATAGTGGTCGTACCAAGTTCGAAGGGGGACGAGGTCATGGCTAGTTTGGCTGAGCGTTTATACAATACCGAATTCGACTTTGAAGGCGATGAAATATTGCTGGCGACTAATGCTGGCAACTGGGTGCAGAATGGCGGTCAGCTTCGTCGCGCATTCCGGTCCTACTCGCCTCAATTTGACACGAACCCTGAGCAAAGGCAGCTATTTATAGCAAGTGATTCATTCCCCGTTGGCGAAACAGGAGATGAACCGACGGCGACCCATCAGAATCCTTATTCGGCAATCGGCATCATACTTCGCGGTGCGCAGGAATTATTGCGTCACGAGGTGGCGGCGTAGCGTTTCGGGTGAGTGTTGCGTAAGTAGTGCTGCTCGGGTGTGCTTACGGCTGTAGCGCTGGAATAGACGGATGTTCAAGTAAATCGCGGCGGCAAGTATGGCGTAGAACCAATCACTCCAGCTCAGCGGGCCGGCGTGGAAATACGGCTGGATGAGCGGGTTATAGATGATGTTGAAGATGCAGAAGAATGATATGGCGAACGCGCCGAGCAATTTTTTGTTGCTCCACAGGTAGTTGGTGAAGAATTTTTCGTGTGAGTCGCTGCGAACCAGCATCAGGTTCATGAACTGGCAGAGAACGATCGTCACGTAGGTCAGGATAGTAGCGCTCATATATACGCTGCTTTTTGTGCTCACGTGGGTAATCGTTTCGTCATGCCTAACAAAAAAGAACAAAAAGTTTAGGTAGGCAAGGCTGGCGCTCAAAGCTCCGAAGCTTACGAACTCCGCGGCGGTGTGCCGGTTGATGATGTGATCCTTCAGCCGCCGCGGCTTGTCGTGCATCAATTCTCGTTGTGCTTCGTCCCAACCTAGTGCCGTGATAGGGGCGATTTGAGCGACGACATCAATGGCCAATATCTGGATGGCTGTGATCGCCATTGGCACGTGAAACACGGCTTGTCCGAGCAGGCTCGCCAGGATTGTGAGCAACTCGCCGGCGTTGTCGGTCAGCGCGCAGCGCGCCGCTTTTTTGATGTTCTGAAAGGTCAGGCGGCCCTGCTGTACGGCGCGTACCAGCGTATCAAAACTGTCGTCCATCAGAATGATTTCGGCGGCGTCTTTGGCTACGTCGGTACCCGTTTTGCCCATCGCCACGCCGATATCTGCGCGCTTGAGCGCCGGAGCGTCGTTGATGCCGTCGCCGGTTACGGCTACGACTTGGCCGCTTTGTTTGGCAATGTCAACGATACGCAATTTATCCTCCGGGGCTACACGGCTGAACACAGCCCCGCCGCGTTCGAGCATCTGCAGAATCTGCGAGTCGGCCAGTTTGGGCAACTCATCGCCCAGGACAACGGTAATATTTTCCGGCGGTGCGAGCTCGGCCTTGCGCGCGATCGCCTCGGCGGTAGTGGGGAAATCGCCCGTGACGATGGTAACTTTGATGTGAGCGTCTTGGGCTTCTCGCATGGCGTTCGGTACTTGTTCGCGTAGAGGGTCGAGCTCGGACACGATGCCGAGGAAGGTCAGCTTTTGCTCGACGTCCTGCAGGTTCATTGTGCCGGCGTCGAACTTCTTCAGTTCGCGGTATGCAAAGCCGAGGTTACGCATAGCTTGGCTCGCCAGCCGCTCATTATAGGCTGCAAGGAAGGTCCGATCGGCGTCGCGCAGGTTGCGCGCGTGCCCGTCATCCCATAGCTTAGTGCTCAATGCCAGCACGCTTTCCGGCGCTCCTTTGACGAACAGATACATTTTGCCGTTGTATTCACGCACCGAGCTCATTCGCTTGCGGGCTGAATCGAACTGGTATTCTTTTAATTCTTTGTGCTGGCTGTCTATTGCGACCGGATCGAGGCCTGCTTTGCGGGCCAATGTAATCAATGCGCCTTCTGTCGGATCGCCCAAAACATACCAGGTGGCGTGCCCGTCATCCGGCGGATTCACCTTGGCATTGCTTGCCATCACACCGGTGGTAAAAAATAGTTCAAGCTTGCGTAAGTCGTTTTTACTGAGCCGTTTGCCATTTTTGCCGACGATCCGTCCGTTCGTTTCGTAGCCCGTGCCGGTAACGTCATAGGCAGTTTTGCCGACCAATAGACTTTGCACGGTCATTTCGTTTTTGGTGAGCGTGCCGGTTTTATCGGTGGCGATGATGTTAGTGGCGCCCAAACTCTCAACGGCCGAAAGTTTTTTAACAAGCGCCCGGGCACGAGCCATTCGCGACGCCGTTTGCGCCAGCGTGATGTTCACTTCGGCCACCAAACCGTTTGGAATCATGGCGGCGCTGATGCCGATGGCGAAGAGCAGGGCGTCTTTCAGCCCGAGGTTTACTTTCAGGGCCACAATCGTCAAAATTACGGCCAAAATAATCGTGCCCTGGGCTATGCGCGTCGCCAGGTTGCCCATTTCTTTCTGCAGCGGCGAGGCGTCGGTTTTGGTATCTTGGCTGAGGTTGGCAATACGTCCCAGTTCCGTGTTCATGCCGGTTCCTACAGCCACGCCATAACCGCGCCCAAGCGCCACCGTCGTGCCCATGAACAATAAATTGTGGCGGTTGGCCAGCGGCACTTCATCTTCCATGGCGTGCACGAACTTGCGCGTGGGATTGCTTTCGCCGGTCAGCGCGAAATCGTTCGTGGCCAGTTCTTCTTCGTCGAGCACGCGCAAGTCCGCCGGCACCGAGTCGCCCTCTTCTACGTATACGATATCGCCGAGCACCACGTTGGTCGACGCAATCTCCTGCAGCGTGCCGTCGCGTAACACCTTAGCTTGGGGCACGACCAGTTTTTGCAAACTGTCCATGAGCGTTTCGGCCTTGTGCTCCTGGAAAAAGCCCACCATCGCATTTACCATCGCGATGAGCAGCAAAATGCTGGCGGTCTTATTGTCGTTCAAATAGGCTGAAAAGGCTGCGCTAATGAGCAGCATTACAACCAGTAGATTCTTGAACTGGCGCAAAAACACAAACCCAACCCAAGTCTTTTTGGCCTTGTGCAGTTCATTCGATCCTAATTGCTCAAGTCGCCTGTTCGCGGCGGCCGAACTCAAACCATCACGGCTTGCCTGCAACTGCGCCAGCACTTCATCTGGCGAAAGCCGATAATAATTGAGCTGCTCGTTTACGTCGCCCATGTCTGATTCATTATAGTCATTATTCTTGTGCTTTGCCCATGCTTGCAAATAGTTAGCAAAGTTGTGCATAATTGAACTTATGGGGATTCATCCCATGTTCGCAGAAGTTCTTCCGCCGAATGGCGGCGTGGGTACGTCTTGCTATTGTATGCGGCCTGACCGGGCCGTTTTTTATACGCATGCCATGACCAATTGGCAGGCTGCCCAATCGCATCAGCGGGGTTGCAGGGGAGCATTGTAGATGAGCCAACCAGCAGCTGCCACCGCCGGAGAATATGGTCACTTAAGCGTCGTAGCTCCAGACCTACCAGATGAGGCCGCTGCAGCTCTTGCCGCGCTTAACTTCGCAGAGCTTCCTGTTGAGCCCAGTGAAGACATCGCAGATGCCGCGGAAGTTCTTGGGCTAACTATTTTCGATGATTTGTGCACCGAAGCAGGCATCGGCGGCCAGACCGCCACACGGCTCGCCGCAGCCATGGGCAAGATCACTGGTGAGTTATCGCCGCACGATGGTCGAGCCATGGTAGGCCATCTTAGAAAATTGGCGAGACTGCTACGCATTGCCGAGATTCAACCCGTTGGTGGTGATCTGGATATCGACGTTCATGCTCATTCAGGCGAAGCGCGTGTGTTGCGCCCCGCTTCACGTAGAGGCGGGATTTTCAAAGTTGCCGAAGGTGATATGTTCGATGCCGGCGGGTTGCAGGTTGAGGGCTTATCGAGATTTGCCGTATCGGTTCCGCGCGTTCCGGATTTTCGACGACGTAAATCGGGGCATGATGACCGCAGCGGCGCGACATTTGACTTTGCCGCCAACGTTGCGCCCGCTTTCGCTAGTCAAGTCCTCAAAGCCATTATGCTCGAAGGTAGAGATGCGGATGACGCGGCGGTTGTTCAAAGATTTGAAATCATCGACAGATTGTCTGACTTCCAGGTGTGTGAGGTTGCCACGTTGGTGGCCTGTGCTTATCGGGTGATGCAGCACGCCCCAAATCACTCCCACATGAAGTTAGACAGTTCATTCCAGCAATTTGTGTCGTATCTCGGTGCAATACCCGATCAAGATATAGCCGCAGCGCTGGCAAGATTATCGGGCGGCGCGCCAGGACGTTGGCACCGGCACGTGTCGCGTGCTCGCGCTGCTGTAGTGACGCGACTCGGCAATATCCAGTCCGTAATCGAAGATATTATCGATACGGTGGGTGGAAATCCGGATTTGCGGATTTTGGAGCCGCGCAACAACCGGCCGGGATACACGTTCAGTGCACTGGGCATGACGTGGCTGAAAGCGATTTCTGATATGCCATTCAATCCCAAAACGAGCCAGTTGCCATATGCCAACGCGCGAGCCAAAGAGGCGCTCCGGGCTAATCTCGGCGAGCTTTTGAACGCGTACAGAAAGCTCCAAATTGCAGCCGCGGGCGAGCAAATTGAGCGCGACGTTGCTGTTATTTCGGCTCATCTTTCAGGGCTGAGCACGGCAGACGTAGCGAAAAATCTACAGCTGCGCGAGAGTGAAGTTGCGGGCTCCTTGAAGCGATTTGTCGCCTTCGTATCGGGAGACGAGGAGCTTGAAATTACGCTAGCCAATGTACCGGATTCTGATTTAGCTGGCGCGGTAGTACCGGCAGGCGGTGAGGTTGCAGCTTCTGCCGGCCAAGGGGAAGCGGTTCGGCCAAGACCAGCACTAACTGAAGCTGAGCAACGGAAGGCTGACAGGAATCGGAAAATAGGCTTACAGCTAGCTCGCGCAATCATAACAGCTCTCGATGCTCCGCTGGCGGCAGGTTTGCGCCCGGCTGGTGGTTTCTGTGAGGATATGGTTAGCGGAGCACCAAATGCTAGGGTTCAGAAGCCATCACGCCGGCTGACTGCGGCGGCTGCCCGATGGCAATGGGCTGCCTGGCTCTCGGCATGATTCGGTCGGAACAGAGCGAAGTATACGGCGGCAGAACCGCGGATCAACGGGAAGCTTTGATTGCGAAATTACTCGGCACAGCCTCCGGCAGAAGTCTGAGACAATGGGCAGAAACAGTACTTACAATCGACAATAGAACTCCTGCTGCAAGCGGCGGTTAGGGTACCCTTAAGCTCATATCGTATACTTAAAAGATGGTCGAAACAGAGAAACGGAAGAAGTTCGCGATTATTGACGGCAAGACCGTTTTTTACCGCGGTTATTATGCGATGCCGAATTTGGCGACCAAAGACGGGACGCCGACGGGCGGGGTGTACGGTTTTGCAGTATTGGCGCTCGAAGTTATCAGGAAGCTGAAGCCCGATTATGTGGCCGTGGCATGGGACAAACCGAAGACGAATATCCGCAAGCGGCTCGAACTGTACCCGGAGTACAAAGCCGGGCGCAAGCCGGCGCCGGCGGATTTTTACGAGCAAGTACCGGTGTTGCACGAGCTGCTGAATGCATTCGGCTGGCCGCTGTATGAACTGGACGATTACGAAGCCGATGACATCATGGGTACGCTTGCAAAACAGGCTGGTGAGAAGGGCATCGAAACATTACTGGTTACTTCTGACCTTGATATGTTGCAAGTTATTGATGAGCGAGTTCATGTGTTTGCGCTAAAGACAGGCCTGAGCAATATCGAACTGTATTCGCCAAAAAGTTTTGAGGCCAAATATGGCATCGAGGTCGGTCAGTTTTTGGATTTAAAATCACTGAAAGGTGATTCATCCGATAATATCCCGGGTGTACCTGGTATCGGCGAAAAGGGTGCGCTTGATTTGCTCAAGCAATTTAAAACTCTCGATGGTGTTTATGATAACCTGGCGCTTATCAAAGATTCGTTGCGCAAAAAATTAGAGGCGGGCAAAGATTCGGCATATCTGAGCAAAGAGTTGGCACGGATTTGGTTGGATGCGCCTATCAAGCTCGATCTGGCCGAAGTCGACGGTAGTAAAATCCAGCCCGAAAAGGTGCTCAATTTGCTGCACAAGCTCGAATTCCGCAGCCTGGAACGCCAGCTGCCGGAAGTGATGCAAGTGGCAATAAGCAACCATCATGCTGTAAATACAAAAAGTGCAGGCTCGTTCAAGCCGGGCAAAAATGTGCTCATTGATACCAACAAAAAAGCTGCCGAACTGAAACTGGGGGATTCCGAATACTTTTATATCCATAGCCGGTCGGCGGGCAAACACGGCCGCAAACCGGAAGTGCTGATTATGAGCTTGAATGGCAAAGACACGTACACACTTGATTTACGGAAACTGGACCTTGCGGCGATCGCCAAAGAAATCCGCGATGTACGGCCGCTTGTCGGATATGACATTAAGTCAACCTTAGAAGTTTTGCTCGTGTTAGGTGTCAAAGACCTGCCGGAAGTCGGGCATGATGTACTGATCGGCGCCTTTTTACTGAACTCATTACGGCGCGAACAGACGCTGACCGAACTGGCCGAGGCGGATCTTGGCTACGAAGGCTCACCATTTGAGGATTTGAGCCCGGATGAAATTATTGAACGTGCGCCGGAAATTATCGCCGTAATCAAATCGCTTCACGATCAACAAGCCAAAGAAATGGCGTCGATCCCCAAAATTCCGGAGCTGGCCAAAAATATCGAATGGCCGGTGATTCCGGTACTGGCACGCATGGAGCATATTGGAATTCATCTTGATACCAAGGCGCTGCACAAAATGAACGACGAGATCGACGACATGATTTCCGACATCGAGCAGCAGATTTACGGCTACGCCGACCAGGAATTCAACATCGGTTCGCCGGCACAGTTGGCCGATATATTGTTCGTCAAACTCAATCTTTCGAATCAGGGGATTAAAAAAGGCAAAACCGGTTTTAGCACGGCTGCGAGCGAGCTGGATAAATTACGCGGCTTGCATCCGATTATCGATCTCATTACGCAGTGGCGCGAAGTCACGAAATTAAAAAACACATATGTCGATACGCTGCCGCAGCAGGTAGACGAACATTCACGGTTGCATACGACGTTTGCTTTGACTGTCGCACAGACTGGCCGGCTGAGTTCGAATGACCCGAACTTGCAGAATATTCCAGTGCGAACCGAGCTAGGCCGTCGCATCCGAACCGCGTTTGTGGCCGGGCCGGGCAAGAAGTTGGTGAGCGCCGATTATTCCCAGTTTGAACTTCGACTGAGCGCCGCCATGAGCGGCGACCAAGAACTCATCGACATGTTTAACCGCGATGTGGATGTGCATACCTCGACCGCAGCACTGGTCTACCACCGCGAACCGGAGGATATTACCAAGCAAATGCGCCGCACGGCCAAGGCGGTGAACTTCGGCATCCTGTACGGCCTGAGCGCACATGGCTTAAGTATTGCCACCGGCATGACGTACGAGCAGGCAGGGCACTTCATTAAGGAGTACACCGCGGTTCGCCAGCCATTGATGGCGTATCTAGAAGGCTTGAAAGAACGCGCACGCAAAGACGGCTATGTAGAGACGCTATTCGGCCGCCGCCGGCCGATGCCCGACATCCATTCCAGTAATTTTATGGTTCGAAATGCTGCCGAACGGGCAGCGATGAATATGCCCATCCAGGGCACCGAGGCGGATTTGATGAAATTGGCGATGGTAAAGGTCGACGACCTACTGTTGGCCCAACACAACGACTGCAATCAGCTGCTGCAAATCCACGACTCTATTTTGGTCGAATGTCCGGCCGAAGTCGCCGACAACGTCGCCAAACTCATGAAAGAAACCATGGAAAACATCTACCCCGAACTCCCCGTAAAACTGACGGTAGACACAACGATAGGCAACAACTGGGGCGAGTTGTGATTTAGGGGAGAAGTCTGTACCTGTTCGCGTCCCGGTAGAGTACATATTTACAAAAACGTACTCTACCGGTAAAATGGAGAATATGAAGTTTTACCTATCAAATGCCGACTACCTCAGAAATTTCGAGGCTTTTCTACGTAACTTTGATCCGAGCCAGCCCGAAAGACTAGACATTGCTACGCATGACAGGTGGATTAACGTACATCCGGTGGTGATCACTATGATTGCGGCGCTTGGTATGACCGTCAAGCCAGAAAATATTCATATCGATAAAGTGGTGGCGAGATCCGGACACTATTTGGAACGAATGGGGTTATTCAAAACGTTGGGCGTGCCGTCACCTTTTTCGATAGAAGAACACGAACAGGCTGGACGATTCATTCCGCTCACAATAATCAAGACACCGGAGGATCAGACACGATTCATTACCGATATGATACCGTTACTGCATCTGGCTCCTGCGCAGGCTGACGCAATCAAATATACAATAGGCGAGTTGGTGCGTAATGTTATTGAGCACTCGTGGTCCAAATTCGGGGCGATCGTTGCGGCGCAGTACTATCCCAAATCGAACACAATCCGACTGGGTATTTGTGATACTGGTGTCGGTATCAAGAAGACTATTAATCAATCGTGGCACGCTCGTGACGACCTTGAGGCAATCAAACTAGCATTAGTCCCCGGTGTTTCTGGCACGACGCGGCGAGAAGGCGGAACGGACGTCAACGCTGGTGCCGGACTTTTCTTTATCAAATCTATGGCAATGGTCGGGCGTGATTATTTCATGGTCTATAGCGGTAGCGGTTTATATAAACTACTCAAGCGTCGCCCAACCAAAGGACTACCGCGCCTAAATGCTGATCCGGATAGGGACAAGCATGCTGAAAGCAATGCGGCGCCCCAATTTCCTGGCACGGTGGTTGCTATAGACATTTCGTTGGACACGACCGATGAATTCACAAGTTTACTTGGCGTCATTCGCCGCACATATACGCAGGCCGTCCGTGAGCGGCGTAAGGCGCGGTACAAGCGGCCACAGTTTATATAGGAGGGTAATTTAATGAACATTTCTATTCAGGCAAAAGCCGGCACATTCGCCGAAAATAAAGATATTGCTCGTGACATACGCTTGAGCAAAATCATGCCAGCGTTAGCAAGAGGACAAAAGGTAACTCTTGATTTCGCTGAGGTTACGGGCGCTACTCAATCATTCGTTCACGCACTCATTAGTGAAGCAATTCGCCAGTATGGCGACGCTGTGTTCGATAAACTGTATTTCAAGAACTGCACCGAGAACGTGCGCGAAATCATCAACATAGTTGCCGAATACATGCAGGAGAGTTAACTGTGGATGTTGTTGCCTTGCGGGACTCAGTGGACACAAAAAAATTTGGCGGGAAAGCCGTTAATCTGGGGAAGATGCTCGTAGCGGGTTTGCCGGTGCCGGAGGGTTTTGCGGTTTCGGTTGATGCGTTCGACGAAAAGAGAAAACTCAAACCGGATGCCAAGAAAACGATTGAAGCATTCGTTGAGACAGACAAGGAGTATGCGGTCCGTTCATCGGCGACCGTTGAGGATGCGCTTGATGCTTCGTGGGCGGGCCAGTTCGAAAGCTACCTAAACGTTTCAGCTAAAAACGCCATCAAAAAAATCGAAGAGTGTCACGCCGCCATCAAAGCGCGCGCCAGAGCATATGCCAAGCAACAGGCGGGCGCCAAAATGCACGTCGCGGTTGTAGTGCAGGAAATGGTTGCGGCCAGTTTTGCTGGCGTATTGTTCACTAAAAACCCGAGCGACGGTACGAACAATATCATTATCGAATACGTGTCCGGTTTGGGCGAGGCGCTGGTGCACGGCGACGCCGATCCGGAGCAGATTACGTGGAATCGCACAAAACGCAAGTTTACTACCAGCAGTCAGGCCAAAATACCTTTTAATGCTCTCCAGTTGGTAGAACTGGCCGAGAAAATCGAAAAAGTTTTTGGAGGCATGCCCCAAGACATCGAATGGGCGGCTGATGATGTGCGCATTTGGGTTGTGCAGGCTCGGCCGATTACAACGTTGCAAGAACGCGGTGCAGGCAAGCATTATTTGGGCGACCCGGACAAACTGTTTTACTGGGGTCCGTCACGAGCGCTACCTTTATATATGAGCGACTTTGTCGAGGCCGAACAGCAGAACTTCGACCGAATGCTTGCAAATAAGAATGTCCTCGATCCGCCAAAGGCGATAGCTATTTTCCACGCCGGGCAAACTGTCTGGCTCAATAAACTGGCTGATTTCAGCGACTTTGTGCAATCGTCCTTTGTGGAATACGAACGCAGCAGAGATTTTAACAGGGATGTAAAAACATACCGTGAGGCCGTCCTGGCACTGGACGATTATATAGCAGCTCACACCTCAATTGAAGTCGGACGCCTGCGCGACTTTCTGTTAGAAGTCTGGAGGCCCACGTTGCCGCCAGAATTCGCGTTGTATGGCGCTGAGGCTGTGCTCAACAAGCGGCTCGCCCGATTGGCGCCAAATGACAAAGTCAAAGTATGGGGCACGATGACGCTGCCTGACCAGCCGACATTTATGCAGCAGATCGACATCGAACTGGCACGAACCGGTGATGCCGCTGGCATGGCAAAAAAGTATCCATGGATCCAAGACGGCTACGGCGGCGTGTCAACTGATGCAGCAAAATACTTTAAATATCGCCTGAAAGTAGTGAAGGGAAATACGGAATTAGGAAGCGGCTCGCCGGAGAAGCGTCACGCAATTGCGGAAAAATATAAACTGACAAAGGGCGAAATCAGAGCGCTTGACCTTGCACGAAATTTGGCAGAGTTGATGGACGAACGAAAAGCGTGGATGATGCGCAGCCGCCAGTATATTTTAAGGGCCGCAAAGCAGGTAGCGCGCGAGCAATCTGTGCCGCTCGCATCACTTGAACAGACACAGCTCAGCGCTCTTGCTGCATGCAAAGTTCACCCGTATCATGGCTGGTCATTCCTTAATGGCACACATCGTGAGTTCAGCGCGCAAGATGCTGCGCTGGCTTGGGATTGGTATATCGAATATCGCGCGTCGAAAGCGGTGTTGCAAGGAATTGTAGTGAGCAACGGCGGCCGGCATTTTATTAATGGCGTGATTTTCGTGGCACACAAACCAACTGACGGCATGCCGGATAACGCCGTGCTTGTTGTACCGTCAACTAGCCCGAGTTACGTGCCGCTGATGCGCAAAGCGCGGGCGCTCGTAACTGATCATGGAGGCATGATGTCGCACGCCGCTATCGTCGCGCGCGAGTTCGGGTTGCCGTGCATTGTCGGTACCAAACGCGCTACCAAAATTTTGAAAACCGGCGACAAAGTCGTACTCGATTTGGTAAAAGGGCAGGTTAATAAATAATCCTCGAGCGGCTAAAGTTAGACTGCTGGAATTGCTCTAACCGGGTATGGCGCGCTTGGTAGTGCCGCCGCATGTGCCTCTATGGCAGTTCTCAAATTGGTTGCCGCTACTTCAAGGAAATCTTGTTGATGGGGTCTCAGCCTGTCGTCTACGACCTCCTGTATTAAGTACCGCGCCGCAATTTTTACGGCTTTGTCCAGCCGATATCTTCGTGATTCGGGCAGCGTCCTTTCGATTTCTGGTATGCTGGTAGCCGCATTGACTAGCTCAACGCCGAGATCTACATAAAATATTCCCGGTTCCATAATGCTATCATCGTGTGATTGCAGCCGCACGATGCTCGGCATGAGCCTAT
The DNA here is from genome assembly GCA_963742655.1 of uncultured Candidatus Saccharibacteria bacterium. GTDB lineage: Bacteria > Patescibacteriota > Saccharimonadia > Saccharimonadales > UBA4665 > JAICLK01. Next base: position 222,912 of record CAVUMM010000005.1, on the reverse strand, counting down.
TGTCGCTAGTCGTGACGGCGGTATTGCAAGGCGGATAAAACTGCTCATCTGTTCCTTGCCACTTTTTTTCGGTGCCCGGGATAGGCGGAAGCGCAACATGGAAGAGGTCGCTGTGGCGGTTGAGCAACATTTTGTACGTTGTGCGTAACGAATGGTCGGCGTACCGATCGGCAAAGCGGCGGACATGAAATCTATCATCCAAAAGCCCCTGCAAAATGATTGATAGATTATCCTGAGTTTCTGCAATAGCGCAGGGTCGTGTTTCCTCGCCCTGTGCCCATGCTCCGTAGAGTGGAAGGTGAGCGAGATGCGTTTCGGCACTAAGGTGCCTGTTGATTTCGGGTGCGGTTCTGGACATATGAAGGCGTACAACCCTAGTCAGCACCTTTTCCGCGGCAGCGAGTAGTGCTGGAGATTCAGCATCGGGCGCTTGCCAGGCCTTCCACGTCGCGGTGACACCCTCCGCGTAAAGCGTGTCCATGGGTGTACCAAATGACTGCCCAAGTTCAAGCAGTTCTGCTGCGTTCATGATCCTACTCCGCCGGGTATTTCGTCCACCGGAATACCCGGAAATGCTGTATTACAAAGTTTAACCGCAAGTAACATGGCTGGCACATCATCTGGGTCGAGGCCATCAACGCTGGCAACTTCCATGAAGGTTCGATCTAATCGTTCGTCGGCCGACATGCCAGTTGCTTCATTTTCTGCACGACGTCGTTGCCGATCTTCGGGCGAAGCCGCAGCTTTGAGTAATCTGTCATAGCGTTCGAAAATTTCATCAAATTGCCCGGCTCGGAGTTTGTCGAACAGGCCTTCCAGCCCACCATCAGCAACGACGGCTTCCTGAAGCGCAATTTTGCCGGTTTCGTAGGTATTAAAGGGATCTAGGCCTTCTATCATAAAACACGTTAGAGAATACCATAACGACCTCATCTAATAAACGGTATACTTAGATATTATGACGCACAGTTTTGACGGTTATAATTATCTGATTCGGCTGGATATGGGCGAACGGCTGAGTGATGGTCTGGAGAAGTTTATCGCGGAATCGAAAATCGAGGGCGGCTGGATCAGCGGCGTGGGCGCGGCCTGCGAAGTGGCGATCGGGTTTTATGAATTGAACGCCAAAGATTACAAGTGGCGGACGTTCGGCCGGACCATGGAAATCGCATCACTCAACGGCAATTTTGCCTACGACGAACAGGGAAAAGTGATGTGGCACTTGCACGGCGTATTCGCGGATGAAGAATATCAAACCGTGGGCGGGCATGTTAAAGATTTTGTCGCAGGAGCGACGGTTGAGCTTTTTGTGCATCAATCGTACAAGCCAATGAATCGTAAACATGACGATACGACAGGGCTCAAAACTCTAGACCTACGATGACTGGCGAAGGTTTAGCTATGAGCACCATCCTGGGGCATAGAGCTTGTATAGACCCGGCCATGAACTTTTATTATTACCGCCGCCACTCGCATACAGCTCGTTTACCCAGCCGCCTTTATTGAAAATTAAAGGCAAGTAAACCCACCAACCGTTACGGAGACTGCCTTGATATACCTCGCCAAGTGGGTATCCTACACAGTTAACCTGGCTCGACACCCTGTGATAGCCTGCTTTCATGGTGCCTTCGTATCCGGCGTGAATGTTCGGCCTTGTCAATACCGGCGCACTTCCCCAAAAATATTCGTTGGGAAAAGGACTTGCGCGGCTTTGCCCCAAGCGATATGCGCCGAAAATGCCTACCGCCGCCATGACGACGAGCAGAAGCGACATTGATTGCCAGCGATTTTTCGATAGCCAACTCACATAGCCGCCGGATGCAACGCTGCGTTTTGATTTCGATGATTTCTTTGCCATTTTTAATTTCCTTGCTTATGCTATAAATAATACAACGCATATGTTTCCAAAACAAGGTTTTGTAGCATTCATCGCTGGCAAGTCATTAGCAATGCTGCTACGCTAACAACCATGAAACAGGGATCCGATTACATCGGCGTGTCAGCTGGTGTAATGCTGATCAATGCGCACGGGGAAGTGTTTCTGGCCAAACGCGGCCGGGCAGCCAAAAACGAACGCGGCTGTTGGGAAACGCCGGGCGGCGGCGTGGAATTCGGCGAAACTTTGGCGCAAGCTGCGAAGCGTGAAATGAAGGAAGAATACGGCATAGATATTGAAATAATCGAACAATTTCCTGCGGCGGACCATCTTATACCGGACGAACATCAACATTGGGTGGCGACCACGTTTCTGGCCCGGCTCAAACCCGGCCAAACACCAGAAATCCTCGAGCTTGAAAAATGCGATGCCACTGGCTGGTTCCCGCTGGATAATTTGCCTGCACAGCTTTCGCTCATCACGCAAACAGACATCAAAGAATATAAACAGTGTAGGCATAAACAGGGTAAGTTTTGCGGGCATAGATTGCGGGAGTAGAATGAAAGCAACGAAGGGAGCTGGTTGGTGAGCACTGATGAATTGGTTGATGTTCTGGATGAGTTCGGCAACAAAACTGGCCAGATGAACAAACGGTTGGTCCACGAACGGGGACTGTGGCATGCTGGCGCTCACGTGTGGATTTATAACTCCAAAGGCGAGGTGCTGTTGCAGCTCCGTGCGCCAACCAAGCCGATTTACCCAAACACGTGGGATATTTCTGCTGCCGGCCATTTGCTGGCCAGCGAATCGCATGTTGGTGCGGCGTTGCGCGAAACCGAAGAAGAGCTCGGGCTCAAGCTTGATCCGGGCGAGCTGAAATTTATCGGCGTCACGCGCACCGATGCAGTCATGCCAGGCGTCGGCTGGACTCATAATGTGTTTGACTGGAATTTTATTTTGCGTAAAGAGCTCGACCCCGCAGTACTCAAACTGCAAGCCGAAGAGCTGACCGACGTACGATGGTTTCCAATCGAACAGGTCGTGGCTGATTTGCATGACGAAGAAATGGCTAAACAGTATTCAACCCGGCATTTTTATTTCTTCGACATGGCGTTCACGGAAATCAAAGCAGCATTGCGGCAAGACAAGCCTGCCGATATCCACAAAGCCGGCGGCATTATCATCAAAGACCGAAAGGTATTGGTCGAACACTCCAGGGGCAAGGAATTTTTCATCGACCCGGGCGGCAAGTTAGAAGCGGGCGAGACACCCAGGCAAGCGCTAGTCCGCGAACTCAAAGAAGAATTCCAGATTGACGTAGACGAGGCCGACCTCGAACCGTTCGGTTCTCATACGGCCGAAGCCGCGAATCAACCCGGCAAAACAGTTCATATCGATAATTTTCTTGTCAAAAAGTGGCGTGGTGAAATCCGGCCGGATAACGAGGTCGAGGAAACCCGCTGGATAACGTCAGAAATTCCGCCCGACATGAAGCTAGGCTCGATCTTCAAAACCGAAATTATTCCAAAGCTAAAAGCAAAGGGGATGATCGATTAGCGTATGGCAGGCGATTTTACAAAGACGAAGTGTTCATTCTGTGATGAGATGGAGGCTGGATGGCCTGAATTTTTCTTCGAAGACGAATCCGGCCTGTTCGCGGGCATGTGGGAGATTAACCCCGTTCGGCCGGGGCACGCGCTATTAATTCCCAAGCGTCACGTGCCATACTTTCGTGATTTGAACGAAGCGGAGCTGCAAAGTATCGCGAAAGCGGCGCTGGCGCTCAGAAATCAAATATTGCGCACCGATCTTAATGCGATCTGCGAAGAAATGCTTCGTCGCCCGAGAGGCCCGAAATCCGGCGAATTTATAGCATACGCTATGGAACTTCTATCACGCGCGGACAATCGACCGCCGGATGCTTTTAACGATGGCGTCAACGACGGTACGGCAGCCGGTCAGACGAAGGATCATTTGCACTGGCATATAATTCCGCGATGGGAAGGCGACGTTCCTGATCCGCGCGGCGGGGTGCGGAATATGTTTCAAGGTTTAGGAAATTATTTTAAAGGAGTACAGAAATGAACAGTGCTGATGAACCGGTTTTGCAAGTGGCGGCAAAGGGTATATTGGTAAATCGCGATGGCAAGATTTTAATCCTGCGCGAAGCGGGTGAATCGTACGCGGAAGGTACGAATGCCGGAAAATACCATGCTGCCGCCGGCGGGCGCATCAATCCGAGTGAAAGCTACGCTGACGGACTTAAGCGCGAAGTCGCGGAAGAAACCGGCATCACGGAGTTCACACCGCTCTATCCGGTATTTGTCGGCGAATGGTGGCCGGTTATCAAAGGCGTGCCGCGCCACATCGTGGCTATTTTTACGGTTTGCGAAACCCGGGCGACCAAAGTGCGCTTAAGCGAAGAACACGATGATTTTCGCTGGATTCTGCCCGAAGAATGCGACCAATACGACATCTTAGACGCGGAGCTGGAAGCTATAGCGGCCTACGTCAAGCGAAAAAATGCTAAACTGAGGTGAAATTGTTGCAAAACCATCATGCATATGGTATGATTAGCTTGTAATTTAAGAGACTTTTGATCAGATGCGATTCTTTACCGGGTTTCTAATTTTCTTGGGGCTAATTGTGCTCCTGTTTGTTATTATCCTGAAACACGGCAACGGCCCCAAGCCTATTCCATTCAACCTGGCAAGCTATGCTAACAGCGGAGCGGTCGCGCGTCTAACTATTGACGGGCCGATCGTTTCCGATATCGAGCACCAAGGCGTCCAGATTACCGTGGGTGCTACACAGACGAATTTCCAAATCACCAGGGGTTACGAAGGTAGGATTGACCATAGTAAAGACATACAGAATAACGAAACGTCTTACTCGGCGTTCCTGCAGGCTTTGGCCGTGGCCGGTTTTACCAGCGGGTTGAAATTGCAGATTCCTAACAAGCAGGGCTATTGTCCGGGCGGCGAGCGATACACCTTCCAGCTTCTTGAAAATAACAGTTCGATCATAAATTACTGGGCGACGTCATGCGGCGGCCAGGGTACGTATCGCGGAAATACTACTACGACTGTGCAGCTGTTCCAGGCGCAGATTCCGGGGTACATGACTTTGACAGAAAACCTGCAATTCTGAGTGTAGGACTTCCGCAAAACGGCACTCTTCGCCCGAATACCTGCGCTCCGATGCTCACGTACTTTCAAGTACGCTCCGCTTCGGTGCTCGGCCTTCGAACGAATAGCACCATTCTGCGAAAGTCCTTGCGGGCAACCTAAAACAGCAGTTTCACGTATACTTGGGGGTGTGATCAGGGCGATTATTTTTGACTGTTTTGGCGTGCTAATTACTGACGCGCTGAAAGTTGTTGTCGAAGAACTTGAGGAAACAAATCCATCAGCCGCGCGCCAGATCGTCGACATTATCCATGCCAATAATCGCGGTTTTATCGATCCGGCGGAATCAAACCGGCAGATTGCCGAGCTGCTGGGCACGAGTGTTGAAGCTTGGCGACAGCGCATCGATCAGGGCGAAACCAAGGATCCGCGCCTATTCGCATACATCCTTGAACTTAAGCGGCAGTACAAGACGGCGCTCGTCAGTAACATCGGCCGCCAAAGCCTGCATCGGCGTTTTGGGGCGCAAGAGTTAGAAACGCACTTCGACGCGGTCGTCGTGTCTGCGGAGCTCGGCATTATGAAACCCGACCCGCGAATTTACCTGTACGCTGCCGAGCAGCTTGGCGTGCAACCGACAGAATGCGTCATGGTCGACGACCGCGAAACGCACTGTGCCGGAGCGGAGGCGGTTGGCATGCGATCGGTTTTATATCGGAATTTCGAACAGGGCAAAGCAGCCATTGAACGCCTACTTGCCGATTCGAAAAACTAAGCGTTTATTTTCGCCGGTGATCCTCCGCAGGGCCAGCACACGCAAACGCAAGGTGTTAGCGAGCGCGGCGTTGGGGGCCGCGATGATAATCTCGCGCTCGCGAACTGTCACGGCCACAGCTTCGTCGAACTGTTCTCGCACGTATTTTTTGATTGCCGCGACTTCAGGCGGTTCGTCAAAATCTTTCCGGCCAAGTAGGTCATGTAGGCTGTCCATCTACGTTATTATAGATGATATGCCGGAGTTGCCCATTCGACGGGCTCAGGGTAATTCTGACATACTATAAACATGCCAGAATTGCCAGAAGTCGAAACGGTGCGATTGGGCCTGGGTAGGCTTTTGCCGGGCCGCAAAATCGCCAAAGTAGAACATAATTGGCCAAAGAGCTTCCCGAATGCCGAAGCGGACGTCCAGCGTTTTTTGATTGGCGCTAAAGTTGTGACAGTACGACGCCGCGCAAAAGTCTTGCTCATCGAGCTGAGCACTAAATATTCGCTGGTCATCCATTTGAAAATGACAGGACAATTAGTCTTTGTCGGCGCTGCGACAAAGAAAAGTTCAAAAACCAAACTCCAAAGTTCAACAGAACGAAAGAAATCAACCGAAGAAAATGGCGAAAGTTTGAATTTTGATGTTTGGAATTTGAAAATTGACGAACCCTCGGTTCGGTTTGGGGCGGGGCATCCCAGCGGGTCGCTAGTTGGCGAACTGCCTGACAGCTCGACGCGAGTGATTTTTACGTTCAATGACGGTAGTAAATTATACTTTAACGACCAGCGAAAATTCGGTTGGGTCCGATTGTTGCCAACAGCCGAAGTGCCGCAAATAGATTTCCTGAAAAAGCTTGGGCCTGAGCCGCTGAGCACAGATTTTACCTGGCGCAGCTTGCGTGAACAGCTAAAACGCCGATCGAACACAAATATTAAAGCGGCAATACTCGACCAAACCGTTATTGCCGGCATTGGCAACATCTATGCTGATGAATCTTTGTGGAGCGCCAAAATACATCCGGCAACACTCGTCAAAAATATTTCTGACGCGAAGATTAAAAGACTATACGAATCGCTCGTTGCGGTATTGAAGCTGTCGATTGAAAAAGGCGGCAGCACCGACAAAAATTACGTGGATGCCGAAGGCCGGCGGGGCAGCTACCTTACATTCGCCAACGTCTTTCGCCGCGAAGGCAAACCTTGCCCCAGGTGCGGCACGACCATCGTCAAACTACGAGTAGCCGGCCGGGGGACGCACATCTGCCCGAAGTGCCAACGCAAGGTTTAACCGCTTGCGGATGCGCCGAGCTTTTCTGGCGCCGGGAATTTTTTGACGTCGCCTTTCATCAGTACCGGCAGCATACCGCGGATTTCTTCCATAAACTTCGATTCCTCCGGAATGTCATAGAAAATAAAAATGGGTATGCCTAAATGAAAAGCTAAGCCCATCTCCATCAATACGTTGCCGCCGATATAGTTTTTCACACCGTGCTTTTCGCCGTTAAGCACCAGGATGGCGTCGGCTTGCACGACTTTGTCGAAATGGCCGTGCATCAGATCGGCTTTCTTGCCGTAAGCATTCGGATCGGTCAACCAAGGTTGATAGGTTTGTCGTTCGTAATGATTGTCTTGCTTCATCCGTGCTGCCATTTTGGGAACAAGCACTTCGAATCCGCGGGAGGCAAGTTCGTCCTGCAATTCATTAACTTGGCGGTAAAAACTTGAACTCGAACAAATAGTGATGGTTGGCTTTTTGGCGGTGTGCATATACCTGATGGTATCATAGCTACACGATGACAATAGTGCTGAGCGGGGAGAATAGTTTTGGTTTGCACACAGAGCTGGACAAGCTAGTCGCAGCGTTCCTTGCCGAATATGGTGACATGGCGCTCGAGCGTCTGGACGGTGAAGAAGCGGCTTTCGAGCAACTGCAGGAAGCGCTACAAAGTTTGCCGTTTCTGTCGAGTAAAAAAATGGTGGTATTGCGAACCCCCGGCGCGAATAAAAAATTTGCCGAGCATGCCGAGCGGCTGCTCAAAGAACTGCCCGAAACCACCGATGTTATTTTAGTGGAGCCGAAGTTCGACAAACGATCCAGCTACTACAAGTTACTTAAAAAGATAACGGATTTTCGTGAATTTGGCGAGCTCGACCGAACGGGGTTGGCTGGATGGCTCACGGCCGAAGCGAAAGAGCGGGGCGGCAGCTTGAGCCGGAGCGACGCCTTATATCTGGTTGAACGCGCGGGCGTGGGACAGCAAGGCTTGAGCGGCGAGCTCGAAAAATTACTTTTGTACGACACTAAAATCACGCGCGAAACGATTGACTTGCTGACAGACGCCACGCCGCATAGCACCATCTTTGAACTGATCGAAGCCGCTTTCGCGGGCAACACCAAGCACGCCCTGGCAATTTACGAAGAGCAGCGCGCCATGAAGGTCGAACCGCCGCAGATCATCGCCATGCTAGCCTGGCAACTGCACGTGCTGGCACTTATCAAAACCGCCGCCGACCGCACACCCGATCAAATTGCCCGCGAAGCCAAACTCAATCCGTTCGTCGTACGAAAAAGTGCTGGCGTGGCCCGCAAACTAACCCTAGTTCGTCTTAAACATCTCATCGCAAATCTTTTACAAATCGACACCCGCCTAAAACGCGAACCACTCGACGCAGACGAAGCCCTGCAAACCTACCTGGTAAGCCTCAGATTGACAGATTAAGCCATTTGTGCTACTGTAATATAAACATACAATGCGCACACTGCAATAATCTTTTATACGATAATAGGATGTATAGATGGCCAGCGATCTACAACTCCACCATGAAAGACCCGATATGCACCCCTCAGACGAAGGGATGCAGTTTCAGGCAGGGCGTGCACCTGGCGACGATCCATCTATTTTAGAATGGGAACAGGATACCGGGCACGTGTGGCATCATGAACCCGGATTTCTGATCAGACCCGATGGCACACAGCAACCGCCTATTTCAGTCGTAAACCCCGATCACGATGTTAGCCAAGTCGTTCATGAATGGGCCTGGAATCCAGCCTATAGGTCGAGTGGAGGTTATGGTAATGCACGATTTGACAGGGTTCATTCTGCAGTCATACCCGGTGAACTCCAGGTAAATTACCTTGAGCTTGTCTCTCGCGCCCCGCATTATGGCCGGGATGCATTGACGATGTTCTGCGAAGAGAATGAATTCTTTGGGGAGCCATGGGCGCTGTCGGCAAAAATTAGGGAGCGATTCCCGAATCCCGCGGACTGGGTACTAGATATACGAACACGCATGGGCATGTATCAGGCTTACCCAGCAGAAATGCAAGATGAGATTGCCGATAATATGTCGGTCGCGCATTACACGGATCCTGCAGAAGGCGCTCAGGTACATGACGCGGCAGAAGCGTTTGTTCGATTTTATGGTTCTAAATACGAGCATATGGAAGGCAACGCGCAAGACTCACCCGAAAGTTGGCATAGTCGCGCATGGGCATGGGAAAGATTGGCCACATATGTTTATGAAAAAAATGAATGGCGCTCTTTCAAGGATCAAACCAACTTTGACTTTGATATATATGTTACACACCACGACATTATGAAAACGAAGGGAGCCGATGCCCGAAAAATAGGAATGTTCAGCGAAGAAATACCTGTTGGCGCAACGGTCCCGGTACTTGGCAATCAGGTTCCTGTGTTGACCAAGATTCAGATGGAGAAACACGGCATTGACGGAGAGCTGCGGTGCCTCGTCGCAGTATATGGTTCTTCGTGGGGAGTGATAAAGCCAACCGGAGCGCTCGAAGGATACTTACTTGTTCCTTACCGGGACAAGCAGTTTGACCTTAATAAGGCGATTGAATTAAGAGGGAATCGTGGCTACCAGGCACTAGCGGTTGACTCGAAACTAGTAGACCAAGCCAAAGCGGATAGCGATTTTAGACCACGAGGAGCCGAAGTTTACTGGGACGGTGACGACCTCCTCGTCCATCGTGACCGAGCTTGGAAAAAGCCGCTCAAGCTACAATCTGCACATACATTATCTGGCGAAGATTATCATGGTTCGTGGGGTAATTTACCTGTAATCGAGGCAGAAGAAGTTATAGCGGTAGATGTAGACCAGGACCGGATAGAAGTGCTACCGGTTGCAGCCGCCCAGATGCACGAGAGCAGAGATAGAGACTACCGTGCTAAACATGCGAAACAGCATCAACGTCGACGGCTGAGCCGCAGGCTAGGCAGGCGAGCTGTCGTTCAAGCCTAGGTAGAAGTAGCGCCCAAAAGGCGGCCGATATGTAAGGTGTTTGCAATTTATTAGTACTTATGCTATACATATTATAAATGACCAACAAACACACAGAACCGATTGTTGACCTAGGCACCCCTACATTACCGCATGAAGCGCTCAGTGGTCTAGACCAGCCAGCGGAGTATATGCTGGCAAGCGTGCCTGCTTTCGAGCAAAGGCGTGCAGCACTATATGACCTACAAAGCTTGGAGCTCAACTACGAAACGGAGCGGTCAGGGCTTATCCGTGCACTCGATTTACTCGCCGAACAAACCGGATGGGAGGACAGCAGACGGCAAGCGGGCCAACCGGTAGATTCTGTATCCGACAATGATCGAGCCGCGGCGTTTGCATCGTGGCTCGCGGACAGGCAGCCGGACCCCGCGCCGCTCGTAGCGGATATCAGGAGCCAGCAAATACGGAATTCGCATCGCGCATTGGGTTATGTAGCCAGGCATGGTGCAGGCATAGACCGCGGAGGAGCGGACATGCAGAGCCAGCCTGCTCAAACAGAAGAATCGCTTCCGTGGGATTCGGTTTTCCAGTTCGTATACGGTGATAGATGGAAAGCCTACCGCAATGAAAATCGCTTTAGTTTTGCGACCAGTCCGTTGAATGCAGATCCATTAGAGGTCAGCGAAGCAGTTCGTGACACACGCAAAATTTTCACACGACATCTCGACAAACAGGAACGGGTCGCCATTCAACAAGATACTGCACCGATGCTGACGCGTCGGGAAATGAAGGAGCGCTTTGGTGTCGACGCAGAGTTACGCGGTATTATCTATCTAGGTGATTCGGCAAGTGGTGGCGTGGCGCTTGGTATTTTAGACACACGGCGCAACCCCCGTGATAGTTCGGGGAGGCTGACCGAGCGTGTATTTGACGATCGGCCCTTTTGGACTGGTGATCCGGGGTTATTGTTGGTACCAGCAAAGATTGAAGTTTTCGATGAAGCTAAACGCACTGTGGTACCGGCAAGAGTAACCGAAGATAGCCATGCGAATTGGGAAGAAATGGAGCGTAACGGAGTTCCGACGGTCCAAGGTTTTAGCGCAGAAAATCCTGTCATACTCGGGGAAGCCCAGGGCCAAGTTATATTGGGTCGTCGGGCAGAGTCGGGCCAGTTGCCCCAAAATGTACTGCATGAACTGTTTCCTCTTCCTCATAAGGATGATGACTTTAACTACAGTATATCCAGCACGGTTTCTCGGGAGCACTGTATGCTGACATGGTGGGCTGACGGAACGATACAGATTATCAATATGAAGCCGGCTAACGACACGCTTGTCCAAGCGGCACATGCGCCTCGCAGGGTAGTTGCGGATGCCGAAGCACTGGCGACAGTGCCAGCTTCAAGCCAATCTGCGCATACCGGACCGATGCAACCCGTAGAACACGGCCAAGAGACAGCAGCTAATCTTGACCAAACACAAGCGGTACCACTCGGCGAGTTAGCGCAGTCCGCTGCTCTCGCAGCCCAAGGAGCAACCAGGGCGCCAGGACCGTCACACCATTGGAAAACACGAGCGATTCTGTAGGTTGTGCCTGATTAGTGTACTAGTTCTGAAGGGGTGATCGCAGGGTGAGTTTTTTGACTGATTTAAGCATATGTGCTATCGTACTATTATGACTTTAATGCAAAACGCATCTAAAATCGAAAAACGAACAGAAGGGGAACCGGTTTCGGGTTTGGTTAAGCTAGCACCCGGCAATGCTGCGACTGTGCCAGAAAACGCCGTTCCATTGGGCGTCTCTGCTGAGAATGCACAAGCTCTTGGCCCTATACTCCACGGCAGGCAACTGCATATGTTAGCGCATGGTGGCGGTGATCGTGCTTACGGTATTTTCGTGCCTGATTTTTCAGCAGACGAAGTTCATGGTAGTAATGAAGTTCTGATAGTGCCCTTTGACGGGGCTACAAATGCGTTCGATCCTGCCGGCGCCCTCAGGTTTCCGGATGATGGACTCTCCATTAATCATCAGGGTCCGTGGGTTGGGCAAATAGATGGTGCATTACAGATTTCGTATCAAACTGGCGATTTCGTAGCGTACAATGGCGGCCAAAGTCCGAATGCTTCAATTTTTGCCAGTGAAGCGTATCACGACCAAGAAGCCTGGGCGTTCCAGTAGAGAATAATTTTACCTAGGGTCGAGACTATTTTTTAGAAGTGGATTTCTTGGCGGTTGCAGTTTTTGCTCCGGCGGCTTTGGCTTGGGCGGCGAGTCTGCGTTTTTGGCGGGCGGCCTTGTTTTTATGCATCACGCCTTTTTTAACGGCTTTGTCGAGTTCGCTTTGGGCTTTGCTGTGGGTGGCTGCCGATTTGCTGCCGCCGGTTACGGCTTTGTGAAACGTTTTCAACGCACTTTTCAGCGAGCGCTTGGTTTTGCTATTGCGAACCGCGGCCTTTTTGGAGACGCGAACACGTTTTTTGGCTGACTTGATAATAGGCATGTTGATTAGGGGTCCTTTTAGGTTATCTCGTTGAGCACAGACTATACAGAGGCGAGCGCTGTTTGTAAAGCCTTACCCCAGAGAAAAACCTCGACAAGCGTTAGCGTTTGTGGTACGCTCGAGCTTAAATAGGTAATCAAACAAAAAACATGGATCCGGCCAAACTTACCAAAAAGTATTACAAAATCACCCAAGAGAATGCTCTGAATCGCTGTAATTTGTTAACTAATACCAGGGTTGGGGTTTAGCCGGATGGACAGCCAAAAACAATCAGCGGTCGACCGGATAAAACAGGCGAATAACATCCTGGTTACCGTCAGCGCGAATCCGACCGTGGACCAGCTGGCGGCGTGCCTTGGTTTAACCATCATGCTCAACGAGCTGGGCAAGCACGGAACGGCCGTATTCAGCGGCGCCGTGCCTTCGACGATTGAATTTCTGCAACCGGAAAAAACACTCGAAAAAAACACTGATTCGTTGCGCGATTTTATCATTTCGCTTGATAAGGCCAAGGCCGACAAGCTGCGCTATAAAGTCGAAGACAAAGTGGTGAAGATTTTCATCACGCCGTATCGGACGAGCATCTCTGACAAAGATCTGGAGTTCAGCCAGGGTGATTTCAACGTTGATGTCGTTATCGCGCTTGGTGTGCACGAGCAAAAAGACCTCGACCAGGCGATTACGTCGCACGGCCGCATCCTGCACGACGCCACGATAATCAGCGTCAACAACAAAGCGGGCAACAATCTGGGCACGATCAATTGGCTGGACGACAAAGCCAGCAGTTTATGCGAGATGGTCGCAAGCATCGCGGAAAGTTTTGAAAAGAAAGTACTTGATAACCAGGTCGCGACCGCGCTGCTGACCGGTATCGTGGCCGAAACGGATCGGTTCAGCAACGACCGCACGAGTCCCGAGACGATGAAGGTGAGTTCGCAGCTTATGGCCGCGGGTGCCAATCAGCAATTGGTCGCATCGAAGCTGGAGGAGCCGCCCCCTCCGCCGCCACCACCGCCTTTGCCGCCATCTGACAATCACGATGATCACGCCGACGAAAAACCAACACCTCCGCCTAAGCCGCCCAAACCGAGTGACGGCACTTTGCGGATTGAGCACAATGGCGGCAACCCTGACGAGACAAAAGATAAAGAATCGGAAAAGGCAAATAAACCATCTGAAGATAGCGATCCAAAAGAGCCGAAGGACGAGCGCCCGCAGATTCATATTGATGAGCAGGGCCAGTTGGTTCAGATTGGCGGCGAACACGACCTATTGCAAGGATCCGGGCCCGATGAGGATGCTGGCGAATTGCCGACTGCTGATAATGAAAAGCCTTCGGGCTCACCAGCGCCAGGGTCGGAATTTGCGTTCACACCGCCGACAATGGGCGGCACGCTGACGGCGAATACGAGCCCGGAAGCATTAGATCCTTCAACGGATCCGTTATCGGCACCGAAATTGGATGGTCCGTTATTGCAGCATAATAATCAGGCTCCGGCTGCTACGCCGTTGCCGCCATTACCACCTGTGCCAGTGCCAACACCGCCAGCTCCGACGGTCGATTTGCCGCCAGTTACGGCAACAAATATTCCCGACTTTACTTTACCACCGCCTGGCGCAGTTCCTGCCGTGCCCGTCCCAGTACCAGAACCGCCAAAACAGCCGGCACCACCGGCCGATGACGATCAAACGCTCACCGACATTGAAAAGGCGATTCACAGTCCGCACACGTTGCCGCCTGATGCGGGCAATGCTCGGGTAGCGGTCGATGACGCAGTGCATGCAGCGCCTCCGGGAGCGCCAGAGCCTATTGCAGCGCTCAACGCCCAACCGCTGGGCGGGAACTTGCATGATTCCGGCGATGATGCGAGTGCGCAAGGTCCGACACCAGATGTCGGCGGTTTAGCCGAGCCATTGAGCGCCGAAGAAGAAAAAGAACCCGCACCGGCCAGCGCGTCACCATCGGACAAGCCAATGGACATGCCGCTGCCGCCAACGCTTATGCCACCTCCGGCAGTCCCATTGCCGCCAACTCCACAGAGCAACAACAACCCGTCAGCTCCGCCGCCGGTTCCGCCACCGATGATGCCGCTCCCGCCAGCAGGGCAGTAAAAAAGCAGTCCTATTATTTTTCAAGAACCTAAACTTGACTTTTGGGCGATACAAACGTACATTTACGCTAATAAATATTTAGGTTAGTTTAAACAGGTACGAGGCGTCGACGTTATGGGTGTGAGCGATGAAGGTTTATTAATTGCTGAACGAAATACTGTAATAAGCTCCATTGTTATTGATGGCCTCGGCAAAATGGGCCTTAACATGGCCCTAAAAGCCCAGCGTGAAGGGTTTGAAAACATATTTGGCTATGACTCAAGTCTGGCCGCAAGGGAACGCGCCTCCGCAAAAGGATTGCAGGTGTATGCTTCGTTAGAGGGAGCGGTAGAAGCAAGCGGCGAGCCAGGTGAACGGGCTGTTTGGGTCATGCTACCAGCATATGACCCGTCGAAGCCGGATCCGATAAAAGATACGCCGACTGAGTTTGCCTTAAGCGTACTTTATAATTTGCTGGAACCTGGTGATTTGGTTGCTAACGGCGGAAATACTCACTGGGAAAATACCGATGAGTGGGCTCGGCGGATGATGATTAAAAAAATATTGTTCGGGGGCGCGGGCGTAAGCGGTGGGATTACTGCTGCAGAAGTCGGATATCCGGTCATGTTCGGCGGTGATCGGGAAGCATACGATAGATTGGTTCCTTTCCTAGACGCGTTAGCTCGTAATCAGGGTGCACATCACTACTTCGGCGAAGGCGGACGAGGCCATTTAGTAAAAGCCGGCCACAATGGCGCCGAGTACCCACTGATGCAGGCAATTGGTGAAGCGTTTGGTGTCATGGTAGCGAAATATCCAGATTTGAGTATGCTTGAAATTGCCAAGCTCTGGCAAAAAGGCACATTAATGTCCGGTTTTATGATGGACAGGTTGGTTGAACTGCTTGAGATGGATCCTAACCTTGAAACTATCGAAGGCGTTATAGGCTCTGCATCCGGAGAAACTGAATGGATAATTTTAGAAGGCAAAAAGCGCAATCTGCCGGTAGACTCGATTGAACAAGCGGCCGATTTTAGAAAGTTGACCGCTGAAGATCCTGCAATTGCTGCTACAGTAGCGGCAAAAATCGTTGCAGGCTTACGCTTGATATTTGGCGGACACGATATAAAAAGGCTGATTCCGCAGGATTAATCTTTCGGGGTTAATTTCTGTTCGTCATATAATTCAAGTTACATGCTGAATGGAATTTTATTGATCGATAAACCAAGTGGGTGGACTAGTTTTGACGTGGTGAATTATGTGCGGCGGATGGTGGCGAATCACGAGGGCAAAAAGCCGAAGAATGTGAAAGTTGGGCATACCGGCACGCTCGATCCGCTGGCGACTGGGCTACTTGTGCTGCTTATCGGGAGTTATACTAAACGCGCGCCGGAGCTGACCAAACTCGACAAAACGTATGAAGTGACGATGAAGCTCGGCGAAACGAGCACGACGGGCGATGGGGAAGGCGAGATAGTAGCTGGTAGCTCGAATCCGGTAGCTAGGGCTGATATCGAAGCAGTCTTGAAGGAGTTCACCGGCGAAATCATGCAGACGCCACCAGCATATTCCGCTGTAAAGGTTGACGGTCAGCGGGCATATAAACTGGCACGCGCCGGAAAAGTAGTCAATATTGAGCCCCGGCAGGTAACTATCCGCAATATTGAACTCAAAAAGTATGAATATCCATTCGCGGAGTTCACGGCCGAAGTCTCTAGCGGCACCTACATCCGCTCACTGGTCGAAGATATCGGCAAATCGCTCGGAACAGGGGCATATATGTCCGATTTACGCCGAACGAAAGTAGGGCAATTCAATATTGGTGATGCGCATCAAGTCAAAGATGATAAACTGCTGCAATACGCAGTTACGCGTTAAGTTGACTTCAAAATTTAAAGTTTTATCGAGACATTAGAATGTCCACCTATGAAAAGCACATTTACGATGTGCCGGCAATGCCGGATCCGGATTTCGTGCCGCAAGTTCGGGTTGCAAGGCCAGGTCGGCTATTGGACGAATTGATGAGCGGCAGGCTGTATCCAAACGGCGCGCCGTTGGATCCAAATTATTCAAGGTTCGAGTTTGACTACTTGGGTGCCCAGCAATTTATCGACTTGGTCGCAGTGTATGATGGGCCGGCCGGCGTACTTGATATGGAGACAACATCCGCCAATTTGGGTATACCGCTGATTTTTGGCGTGACAAATGATGGCGGGCGCAGCAAAGCACAGCTTGGCGGTACCGGGCGGAATCGCGGTAAGTCACCGCTTGAGCTGACAGTTCAACACGATCTGGGTTTTGAGATAAAAGATTCTTTCGGGCATGAAATCGGCCACTATTTTCTGGACGAAGTCGCGGAAGTTGAGCTGGGCGGGTGGACGGAAAAGTTTTGTGATTTTTTTGCACGGGCAATGGTGTTTGGCAGAAACGCCGCCCAGAATGTCGTGGATATTGATGAAGGCGTTTTGCTCGGGTTGATGACAAAGCATCAGTTAGATTTGCAAACGCTTCTATTGCAACTTATCGAATACGGTAATTTACCGCCGCGCGTGGCTATTGACAGTTATTACGGAAAGGGTCCGAATGTTGATTATTCAGAAAAAGTCGGCCGGACGTTTGCCTGCTTGCACTGCACGGAAACAACAGGAGATTTCAATTGCCCGAATTCCGGTAAAGACGGCGCGTTGTTCGATTTTACTGATCGGGCTTGGCATGGCTTATTGCCGCAGTGTATGGGAGGGTGGACCGTGGAACATGCCGCAGTTGTGTCGAGCCTGACCAAATATTATCAGTCCCGTGCCGGACAACTGGCGCTGTTCGCGCCGGAAATCTGGCCTTAGCCAAAAAGTTTGCCAGCGACCGTCGCTCCGCCAAACCAATGAATTTATATGGTGTCTGATTTAGCGTTAAGCTATTTCAGGAGGTCCGTCTTCCGGGTGCAGGTGCATCTTACACGCTAGTGGTACAAAGGTATTGAGCCGTTCGGCGAGCTTGCTAATTTATAGACTGATGTTAAAATAACGTTATGAGTTTTGAGGTTTCTGCCGGAGAAGATGACAGCGCTAACAATCGAATTAGTGTCGATGGCATCACTTATGTTAGTTGGACTACCTTCAATGAAGGCGACGAACCCTGGGAGAATTTTGCACCACAGTACAGTCGCTTTAAGAATCGCGAAGCAATCAATCCGCTAATGGCGGCGCGCGGTGTCGGTATTATCCCTGATCAGCCGCCGGTTGACATCTATGGTCATGAATTGCCAGGACGTGACATGTACATCCGCGAAGATATTGGTGCAGACACATTCGGCAGTGTAATGTTTTATCTGCAGCGAACATACCCGTACACTTTTGGCTTTATGTATACAGGTTCAAACAGGGTGGAGTATTTGCCGCCAGACCAAATGGAACGTGTGGTTGATGAAGCGCTCGCAGCAAACGACTTGGCTGAATTTCTGTCTGGGCAAGGTATTGCATAACAGATAGGGTTTGTGGTACAATCATCGTAACGTATGATTACAAGTGAGAAAAAGCAGGCCACAATTGCTGGTTTGCAGACACACAAGACTGATACTGGTTCCAGCGCTGTTCAGGTTGGGATAATGACCGAACGCATCAAGGAACTTACTGAGCATCTGAAGGCGAACAAGCATGATTACATGGCTCGCCGCGGACTATTGCAGCTCGTTGGCAAGCGCCGCCGTTTGTTGAAATACATTGCCGCCCAAGACGGTGATGCTTATCTCAAATTAATTAAGCAACTTGGCATTCGTCGCTAGTTTATTCGAACTTCGGTTTTGGACAGTGGATTTTAGCAAAGAAGTTGAACGCGCCTAAAATCTACCATCTAGAATCAAAATTCTAGCCAAAATTTTAACAATATATATGGGTGGCAGAGCACAGGTTCCCTTTGACTAAACGTGAGGGCGCTTGAACCTTGTCACCTACAAGAAAGGACAGTCATGGGACAAACCATCAACCCTTTTGGTAAAAAAATAACATCGGTAGAGACTGAATTCTGCGGACGCAAGCTGACTTTGGAAGTCAACCGCGTCGGTTTCCGCACGTCGGCTAGCGTCATGGTACGTTATGGCGACACGGTAGTACTCGGTACTGCTATGGTCGGCAAGCCGTTACAGGGTTTTGATTATTTCCCGCTCAGCATCGATTACGAGGAAAAGTTTTATGCCGCCGGCAAGATCAGCGGGTCGCGCTTTATCAAGCGCGAAGGCCGGCCGAGCGACGAAGCGATGCTGATCGGCCGCCTGATTGACCGCCCGATCCGCCCGTTGTGGCCTAAAGGCTATCGCAACGAAGTTCAAGGCGTGGCAACGGTGTTAAGCATGGATCCGGCGTTTCGTCCGGACATGATAGCTATGATTGCCATGAGCGCGGCATTTATGCTGACTGGCGCGCCATTTGAGGGCCCGGTCGCCGGCGTTCGTGTTGGTCTGAAAGATGGCAAACCGGCAGCCTTCATGTCGCTGGAAGAACTTAACACCGGCGAGCTCGACCTGGTCGTAGCAGGCACCGCGGACGCAATTATGATGGTTGAAGCCGGCGCTCGAGAAGTCCCGGAAGAAAAAATCGTCGAAGCCCTGGAATTCGCCCAGGCAGCAATCAAACCGGCTATCGAGATCCAGAAAGAACTGGTAAAACAAGTCGGCGTCACCGCACAGGAATATGATCTGACGTTGCCGGAAGAAAGCATCCAGAAAGAAATCGACTCGTGGGTAGAGGGTAAACTCGGCGCGGCAATCCGTGCACCATATCCGGAACGCAACGAATTGGTGGGCCAGCTCAAAGAAGCGATGCATGCCGACTTCGCGGAGAAAATCGGCGAAGATTATGCAACGATGCGAACCAAATACGACGAAGCGTTCCAGATGGCGCTGCACAAAGACGTACGCAAGGGAATCGTTACGGATGGCGTGCGGCCTGACGGCCGCAAACTTAACGAAATGCGTCCGCTTTCGAGCGAGGTCGGCCTGCTGCCCCGAGCCCATGGCTCGAGCCTGTTTACGCGCGGTATGACGCAGGGGCTGAACATTGTCACGCTGGCGCCGCTCAGCTACGTCCAGATGGTCGACACCATGGAAAAAAACGAAGAGCGTCGCTACATGCACCACTACAACGCGCCCGGCTACACGGTTGGTGAAGTAAAGCGCCTGGGATCGCCTGGCCGCCGCGAAATCGGCCACGGCTATCTGGCGGAGCGCGCTTTGATGCCGGTCTTGCCAGAAGAAAGTGAGTTCCCGTACGCGATGCGTTCTGTTACCGAAATCATGAGCCAGAACGGCTCGACCAGCATGGCCGCCACGTGCTCCAGCTGCTTGGCGCTGATGGACGCCGGTGTACCGATCAAACGTCCTGTCAGCGGCATCGCTATGGGCCTGATGATTGACGGCAATAAAACGTATATTCTAAGCGACATTGCTGATGCCGAAGACTTTGCCGGTGACATGGACTTCAAGACCGCCGGTACCAGCAAGGGAATTACTGCGCTGCAGATGGACATGAAAGTCCACGGCCTGCCCGTTAAAACGTTAAAAGAAGCGTTACTGCAGGGCAAAGAAGGTCGCGCACACATCCTCGAACATATGTTAACTACGATCGCTGAACCGCGCAAAGAGATGAGCCCGTACGCGCCGCGCGTAGAAGCGATCCATATCAATCCGGACAAGATCCGCGAAGTCATCGGCAAGGGCGGCGAGACGATCAACAAGATCATCGCCGAAACCGGCGCCGAAATCGACATCAAGGACGACGGCACAGTAATGATCGCCAGCCCGGACAAGAAATCAATCGACGCCGCGATTCAATATATTCGATCACTGACCGCAGAACCGGAAGTCGGCAAGATTTACAAAGACGTACCGGTGGTGAGCGTGCTGGACTTCGGCGCATTCGTGCAAATTATGCCGGGCAAAGACGGCCTGGTGCACGTCAGTGAAATGAGCGAAGAGCGCGTAAACAAACCGAGCGACGTAGTAAAAGAAGGCGACAAAGTCACGGTTAAACTCGTCGCCATCGACGACCGCGGCCGTTTGCAATTAAGTATGAAAGCCGCCGCTCGCGAGCTAGCTGATAAGAAAGGGTGAGCATGACAGTAAAAGACAGCTATTGGTATAACAAGTCGCACTACCTTACCGGCTTTGGATTTGGCCTAATCTTCACTTCACTGTATTTGCTCCCCATGAACGGAAGCCTGCCCATCAAGAATGTAATGGCGCTGATAACGGGAGCGATCATGATGATTGTTGGCGGAGTTTTTGGCACGATTTCGCGGCGGAAAAAACTTACGGTGAAGAAAGGCTGACCCGTGAAAACTTTTCTGCCCATAGCCGATAAAAGTTTCGCCCAGAAAACAGCCAGAGGGCTGATTGGTGCCGGATCGGGCTTTTTGATAGGCTGCGTGCTCGCCGCAATTACGCTCGGTCACGGCAAGCTGACCGTAACCGGCAGACAACTCGCAGTAATCGGTACGGTTGAAGTAGTGGTCGGCGTTGCTCTGTACTTCATACTTTCAATGCAAAAAAGTGAAAGTAAAGGTGTAAAAAATGGCAAAAAATAAACCTACAAAGCAGGTAAAAGAACAAAAAAATCGACAGCTTCTTTTAATTGGTATAGTCGGGTTAATTGTGTGGGGTATCGTTGATATTAGCAGTGGAGTTGGTCATCTTTGGGACGTGATCGGGAAAGCAGCGATAGTTGCACTGATACTCATTGGCTTTTTCTATCAACGCGGCGCATTAAAATCGAAAGGTTATATTCAGAAAGGTGATCTAATGAATGGAATACTAGGCCTTTTACTGACCTGGTTGGGTGTTGCGTCGATTTATGGCGAACTTAAATCAATGGCCATATCGAATCATGCACTGTCCAGCGCTACTAATCTATCGTTTTTGACATCAACTATTTTCGTTATTGTCGGCAGCATGGTTATGGGTGTGGCGATCAGTCGTATTAATATTCAGATAAGAAATCATGGCAAAAATTAGACGAACACCCGAACCGATGCGCTGGTACAACCGGCATTATTGGTCGCTCGGGCTCGGGCTTGTGTCGCTTTTGGCGGCGTACATCATCGGCACGAGATCGCTCGATACCGGCAGCTGGCAGCAGTACATCATGACGTTCGTGCTGTTTGTCTTCGGCGTAAACCGGCTCGGCAACGCAGCGCATACTACCGCGAAAACGCTGTGGGCGATGCTGCCGAAAAGCAGGAAATAATTACCAACTTTCATTTACTATGCAGACAACTTCCAGACTCCCCGAAATTTTGACAGTGCCAGGTGCGCACCATGATGGCATATTCCTTGAGGCACTTGCAGACGGTGACCAGGGTGAGCTTGAGGGTTTTCTAGGGGCGAACAGGGCACACCTTGCAAATTTTGCGGTCTTCTTCTCGGGTGCAGGCATTTCGGAAGAAGCTGCGAGGTTGATTGGAGGTGCGAGCGACGACTTGATGTATAAAATTATGCACCGCAACAGCGCGCGCAACGCCGATATCGGCGGCCTGGTAAGCTTGGGCGAACTTAATCCCGATGGTGCATCGGCTCATTTGTCTTATTGCGTAGCCGAGCAACTCCAAGGCAGGGGCTATACGACAGCTGCAGCTCGTACGCTGTGCGCGGCCGGATTTCGCGAGCGGCAGTTACGACAAATCGTAGCTGGAATAGCTATTGAAAATGTCCGGAGTGAAAGAGTCATGAGTAACTTGGGCGGAAGTTGTGAAGGAGTTTGGGGACTCAGTTTTCAAACCAAGACGTATGTCAGGCGATGGGTAATTAGCCGTGAAGGCTTCAAATATGAGTGACAAGAAGCTACAACTTGACGATATCAAAGCCAAAATCGTGGCCGATAATGTCTGTCCGGAATTAGCCAAAACAGCGACGAATCTGGTGTTTGGCGATGGGAATCCGGGGGCAGAGATCGTGTTCATCGGCGAAGCGCCGGGCAAGAATGAAGACTTGCAGGGTTTGCCATTTGTCGGTGCAGCAGGTAGGTTTCTGGATGAAATGTTGGAGAGTATCAGCCTCAGACGCAAAGATGTATACATTTCAAATATCGTAAAATACCGGCCTCCGAATAATCGCGATCCGTTACCGGAAGAAAAACAGGCGTTCCTGCCGTATTTACAGGCCCAGCTAGAAGTAATTCAGCCTAAAATCGTGGTGACATTAGGCCGCCACAGCACCAATTGCTTCTTGCCGGATCTGCAAATCAGCAAAATCCATGGCCAGCCAAAGAGAATCCGTATTCAATTTGGCAAACAAGAGCCGGTCGGATTGGTAATTTTACCTCTATTTCACCCGGCTGCAGCACTGTATAACGGCGCAATGAGACAGACTCTCATTGATGATTTTGCGAGGATCCCCGAGATTGTGAAGCTTATAGAAAAAAATGACAGAAAGGAAGTCAAATAATATCATGCAACCACAGCAGAACAACAGGAATAAACCTAAACCCAGACAGAACAACCAGCGCAAGGGCGGCGATGGCCAATCCGGCCAGCAAAACGACCAGCTGAAGCCGAACGGGCTGACCACTTCGCGCGGACAGGCGGTACGGGCTCAAAAACGCAGCCAAATGGACGCGCAGAAGTACGTCAATCAGTACGCCGCGGCTAACATCGGCGATCGCAAACAACGGGCGAACGTTATCACGGATGACTTCGACAAGCTCAAGATCACCTTTTTAGGCGGCCAAGAAGCGATCGGCGAAAAGAATATGCAGGTGATCGAGTGGCAGAACGATGCCATAATCCTTGATTGCGGTAATGATTTGTCGGTAGATTTGCCGGGCATTAACTACACCGTGAACGATCCGGCATACCTCGAGACCATCAAGCAGAAAATCCGCGGCTACGTGATCAGTCACGGCCACCTCGACCATTTGGGCGGGCTGAAACACATCGTGCCGAAATTCCCGGCGCCGATTTACGGGTCGCGCTTTACGCTGGGCGTCGTCGAGAAGACTTTTGATGACGCGGCGGCTGAATCCGGTCTGGAGTTCAAGCCGCAGCTTGTCATTATGAATATGGACAGCCACGAGCGATTGAAGGTCGGCAGTTTTTTTGTCGAACTGGTGCGCATCACCCACTCGGTTCCCGAATCGAGCTGTATCGTGGTCGACACGCCCGTCGGTCGGATAATTAACACCGGTGATTTCCGGCTTGACCCCGAGCCGCTTGATCACATGCCGAGCGATAAAGAGCGTCTGAAGCAGTTGGGCGACGAAGGAGTGCTCGCACTTATGAGTGAAAGCACCTACGCTAACGTTCCTGGCCGTCAGCTTACCGAGCACACCTTGCAGGATACGTTCCATGATGTCATCAGCCATGCCGATGGCCGCGTGTTCGTGTCGATCTTCTCGAGCAACATGAACCGAATCCAGATGATCGTGAACGCCGCAGTCGGCGCCGGCCGACGGGTGGCGCTGGACGGTCGCAGCATGATGGGGTATGCCGAAATCGCTGTCCGGCAGGGCATTTTGAAAGTGCCGCGCGGCACAGTACTATCGATGCAAGAAATAGCTAATATCCCGGAACGCCAAGTGCTCGTAGTTTGCACGGGTGGGCAAGGTGAACCTGGTTCGGCCTTGCAGCGTATGGCCGAAGGCAACCACAAGCACATCAAATTGCGCGAGGGTGACACGGTTGTTGTTAGCTCTAACCCGATTCCAGGCAACGAAGTGCGGTATGAAATCATCGGAAATGACTTGGCTAAGCGGGGCGTACACCTGTTCCGAAACCCCAACCACGAAGTTGACGGTTGCGGCCCGTTGCATGTCGGCGGCCACGCCCGACGCGACGAACACCGCGAAATGTTGCAGATTATCCGCCCGAAGTTCTTCATTCCGACCTACGCCGGCGCGTTGAATCGCCGTTACCACGGCGAGATGGCTATAGAGGAAGGCTGGCCACGGGCAAATGTCATCCAGGCGAACAATGGCGAAAGTTTTTTGTTCACTCGTGATAAATGGGAAGCAGCCGGTAATGTGCCGAACGGCAGTTTACTCGTCGACCAAACCGGCTCGATCGTGAGCAATGTGGTCGTGAAGGACCGTGTGTTGCTGGCCGAGGAAGGCTTGGTGGCAGTTGTACTTACCGTCGACAAAAAGATAGGCAACTTGCTGACCAGTCCGGACATCATCAGCCGCGGTTTCATATATATGCGCGAGCAAGAGGAGATCATGAACGGTTTGCGCCAAGAGTTGCGCAGAGCGGTGCAACAGCGCTTCAAGCGCGTCGACCTCGACCGGTTCAAGGCTGAATTGAAAGATCACGTCACGCACTATCTGTTCGAAAAGACACAGCGCAGCCCGATTGTCATTCCGGTGGTAAACGTGCTCGGCGGCAAGGGCGAAGTCAAAACCGTTCATCAGTCACGCACCAAAACCGCCGAAGAAATCGCCGAAGAACAACAGCGCCGATTCCAGGAAATGCGCTCACGTCTACTTGGCCAAGACCAGCCAGACTAAACAAGCTTTAGCGGATTGACAAAGGTTGTAATTTTTGCTATAATATTCATATGCAAACAACTTCTCCGGAATTTTTTGATGATAGCGGCTACAACATGTACGAGGATGAAGACCTCCGTGCTATCGCTGGAGAAGATCGCGAATATCTTGCACGTTTAGCGGCGGCAAAAATGGCTCGGCTTAGACTAGAAAACGACCCCGGCAACCAAACTCTGCGAGAAGTAAAACAGTCAATGGATGTTGAGCTTATTGATTTTGAATACAGGACCGGCCGGCGGCAGCTTCCAACAGATGAAATGGGTTGAGGGGCATGATAAACTAGAATCCTATGGCAAAGAAGAAAAAACAGACACGAGCAAAAAAGAAAAAGACCGTCGAAGAAGAAATTGAGCGGCCGGTGTTTTGGCCGATGGCTTGGGGAATCCTGGCTTTTGTGCTGGCGTTGCTCGTACTTCTAGGCGGATTCGGAACTGGCGGACCGTTGCCGAAGAGCTTATTCCATGCCGGCTACTGGATGGTCGGTTTGGCGGCGTACTTGTTGCCGCTGGCACTCGTTTATTGGGGCGTGACGACGTTTACCGACGAAAATCACCGGATATCGAAGGGCAAGTGGCTGGGCATGATATCGGTTCTGGTGTTTAGCGCGGCATTATTATTTACGGCCTTTGTCAGCAAACAACCGGACGGAAGCTTTTCCGGCGGCCACGGCGGCAGCGTAGGACAGCTGGTGGGCAGCGGGCTGATGAGTGCGCTTGATAAGTTTCCGGCGTCGCTGACATTTATGGTGCTGCTGATGCTTGCGGTATTTTTCGCATTCGGCATTTCGCCGAAAGTACTCATGCGCGTTGGCAGGCCATTCCGGTCGCGTTACAAAGATGATACCGACCTGGAGGATCTCAAAACCCGGACAGAGAACTTTAAGCTGAACGAAGGTGTCCCGGTGGAGCACCATGGCCGAAAGGATGCGCGGCTGGGCTCGCTTAAAAATTCCGCAGAAAAACTCGGCGCAAACGAAAATCATGCGGCGCTCACCACGGCAGGCGATCCGGATTGGAAATTCCCGGGCTTTGACTTGTTAGATCAAAAACAAGATAAGGCTGACGCCGGCGACGTGAACGCGAACGCCAAAACGATCCACGACACATTCGAAAACTTCAATATAGAAGTCGAGGTAGAAGGCGCTAACGTCGGCCCGCGTGTCACGCAATACACGCTTAAACCGCCGAACGGGGTGAAGCTTGCGAAAATGACTGACCTGGAAAATAATTTGGCGTTAGACCTCGCGGCCCAGAGCATTCGCATGGAAGCGCCGATTCCGGGCAAACGAGCCGTTGGCGTTGAGGTGCCGAACGTCAAAGCTGCCGTGGTGCGCCTAAGCTCAATTTTGATGTCCGACGAATGGACGAAGCTGAGCGGCCCACTTGGCTTTGCTATCGGCAAGGACATCGCCGGAAAGCCAGTAGTCGGCGATCTAAGCGCCATGCCGCACTTATTGGTAGCGGGGCAGACCGGCTCCGGTAAGTCAGTCATGATCAATGACATCCTAACGAGTCTGCTGTATCGTAATTCACCGTCCGACCTCAAGCTTATTCTGGTTGACCCAAAGCAGGTTGAGCTGAAACCTTACGACAATCTTCCGCACTTGCTGACACCGGTTATAACCGAGCCGGAGAAGTGTATTAGCGCGCTCAAATGGGCGACGGCCGAAATGGAACGACGCTACAAGGCGCTGGCTGGGGTTAGCAAGCGCAATATCGCCGAATACAATGCGCTTAAAAAGGAAGCCGGCATGCCGTACATCGTGATTGTCATTGATGAGTTGTCTGATCTCATGATGGCCGCGCGGAATGACGTTGAGGCGCTCATCGTGCGTATCGCGCAAAAGGCTCGCGCCGTCGGCATTCATTTGGTGCTGGCTACACAACGGCCCAGCGTGAATGTCATCACCGGCTTGATTAAGGCCAATGTGCCGGCGCGTATTGCTTTCACGACCGTCAGCCAGGTTGATTCACGCACGATTATTGATCAGATGGGCGCGGAAAAGTTGCTTGGGCGTGGTGATATGTTGTTCATGACTGCCGACATGCCGAAGCCCGTTCGTCTGCAGGGCGCGCTCGTCGAGGAACCGGAGATCGCCAAGGTCAACGATTTCATCCGCATGCAGCGGCCGCCGCAGTTTGATGAAGAAGTTGTGAGCATGCCGGTGCAGCTCAACGGTAAGGGCGGTATCGTGGCAGACTACGGATCTAACGATGCCGATGATGACATGTGGAAGGACGCCGTGCAGGTTGTGATCGAAGGCCGCAAGGCCAGCACCAGCTTGCTACAGCGTCGTCTGCGCATTGGCTATGGCCGCGCCGCACGGCTTATTGAAACGATGGAAGAGCAGGGGATTGTCGGTCCGGCTGATGGCGCCCGCCCGCGCGAGGTGCTAGTAAGTTCACTCGATGAAGTCTTTGGCGGCAGCAGTGAAGTTGCGCCACAAAACGAATCGCTGGCAGACGTAGAGTAGCCATAAGCAGCAACTCCGTTATAGGAATCACTATTAATATTAAATAGTCGTGTCGTGCTCATGCTATTATTAAGTCAACGATAAACAAGGGGGACTCATGCTTGCAAAAATAGTCAATGAAGTAACTGATGCGGTTGCGGCGGCAGTACGCGGTGTCGATGATGTGCTGGATGCGGTGACGGATACGGTTAAAAACCAGGTAGTGGGCATCATAACTGATACCGGGGATGTCGCAGGGGCCAGTGTTGAAACGATCGCCTCTATCGCCGATGGAGCGATAAGGGGTGCAGGGCAAGTAGGCGGTTCGGTAATTGATGTGGCTGCCGGTACGATGAGCGGTGTTATCAAGGGAACCAGTCAGGTCGGCGGCGATATCGGAGGAGCCATCAAAGGAGCGGCGCAAGGAATCGTACAAGGCACTGCAGACACCGGCGGTGATGTCGGTGGCGCGGCCGTTGGCGCCGTAAAGGCCGCCATCAAATCAGCCGGCGAAATGGGGGCCGACACGTCAGAAGCCGCCAAGGCAGCCGTTGGCGGAGCGCTTGATGCCGCTACCTCCGTGGGCGGCGATGCCGTGCAGACTGTTCGCAATGCCTTGATGTCTTCAGCCGCGCTGCCGCGGGATGTCATTGAATCTGCTATCAAAGGCAGCGAGCACAAGAAATAATTTCGCAATAATGATGCATGTAATAAAGCTTGTCGGCGCGTAAAGTTTGGGTTACCATAAGCTCAAACAAAAAAACTAGTTCAAGGAGCGCCGGAAGTCGCCAAGGGTATTCCGGCGCTTTAAAATTGACCGTTGTTAAATAAAAAGGTATAATTTGTTTACTTTACCAATCACAGCACCTAAGCAAAGTTTGGTGCTGGACTAACGCTTCAGCTCGCTGCGGACTAATGCAAGCGGGCCGATAGACCAAAAAGGAGCAAACGTGAATCAATACGAAGTTGCTGTATTGTATGACCCGGATCTTGAAATTGATCTGGAAAAAGCTACTGCCCGAGTGGAGAAGATCTTCACCGATAACGGCGGAGACGTAAAAAATATCGATAATTGGGGCAAGCGCAAACTGGCGTACCCGATTAAAAAGAACGAACACGCAATCTATGTGTTCTACACGGTGGAATTTCCGCCGGAGGCCGTTCAGAAGGTCGAAAGCGTATTGAACATTACCGATGAAGTGATTCGTTTTCTGATCACCCGGCCAGACCTCAAAAAGTTTGCCAAGGCCGAAGCTCTTCGGGCTGAAAAGGCCAAAAAGGCTGCCGAGCGCGCCAAGTCTAATGGCAACCAATCCGATAAAGACGAAAAGGTTGATGAGGAGTAAAATATCAAGTAGCTAGAAGTTTGTATCTAGTAGTTTGGGTTAATGAAGAAAAAATATGCGGTTCCTCATCTGCCAACTACTATCTACTAACTACCAACTACTAAATCCGGAGGAGTGATATGGCAAAGGGTTTTAACAAAGTAATATTGATGGGCAATCTCACACGGGATCCCGAAACGCGGACTACGCCAAGCGGCCAAAGTGTCACGAATTTTTCGTTAGCAGTCAACCGTACATGGCGCAGCCAAGACGGCAGCAACCAGGAGAGTGTCAGCTACATCGACTGCGTTGCTTGGGGTAAAACAGGTGAGATTATCGCACAATATTTGCAAAAGGGTCGTGCATTATTGGTGAGCGGCCGACTGGACCAGCGCAGTTGGGAACAGGACGGGAATAAGCGCAGCAAGGTTGAAGTAATCGTTGAAGATTTCAATTTTGTGGGGGGCGGCGTTGGCGATGGCGGCGCAAGCTCATCGCAGCCGGCGGCAAGTTCGCCGGGCTCGACAAAAGCGAGCGGCAAGAAACAGGATGACGTCGTTATCGAGGATATTGGCGACGAACCAATCAATTTAGATGATATTCCGTTTTAAGAACAGATTTAATAGCAAGGAAGGGAAAAGAGCAGCCCGAGCGACGGATTCATTCCGGCGCCCGGCGCGATGAGAAAAACCGCAGGCTTGTCTCATTACCCGAAGGGAGAATTATGGCGAAGATTTTTAAACACAAGACTGACGTAGCGTTTTTTGATTACAAGGATTTCAAGACGTTGCAGAGTTACGTGAACCAATATGGACAGATTGAAACGCGCAAGAAGACGGGGTTGACCGAAAGTCAGCAGCGTCAGCTGGCAAAAGCCATCAAACGCGCACGTCATATCGCGCTGTTGCCGTTTGTGGCCAGCAACTAAAATAGTAACGGGGTGTGCGTATGACACGGCAGCGACAAGCGTCATTAGTTGAGGCCAAAAAGCTGGCCGAACGCATCCATGCCATGCCGGAGGCGAATCTGCCTGCCTATCAAGGCCAGCTGCCGGCAGAAACGACATTGCTAGATTTACGCAAAGCTGCGGCAGAGCTTGTGGCGTCATTGCAGCGCGGCGATTCCACTGCAGATGCATTACGGCGGGTCGATAAGCTTGAGGGTGCATTTCGTATCGCGCAGCTTTTTAGCGTGGTGAGCGATAGCGAGCTGGCAAAATATCTGGACACGCTCGACAAGATAGTTGAACTGATCAAATCAGGAAAATAAGGAGATTTAAATACATATGGCACTTAGTATTACAGATCTAAAAAAGGGCACGGTGTTCCAATGGGAAGGCAATCCGTATCGTGTGGTTGAGTACGCGCAAAAGGTGATGGGCCGCGGCGGTTCGATTGTCAATGTACGCATCAAAAGCCTGGTTGACGGCAAGGTGCTGGAAAAAACATTTAAAGGCAATGAACAGCTCGACAACGCGGACGTAACAAACCAGAACGTGCAATATCTTTACAACGACGGCACCAAATTTTACTTCATGAACGAAGAGTCGTTCGAGCAATTCGAAGTACCGAGCGATCTAATTGGCGATGGGGCCGGCTATCTCAAAGAAGGCGATAAAGTCACATTACAATTTTTCAACGACCGGCCGATTAACGTGGATCTGCCCAAAAACGTGCCGCTGAAAGTTACCTACACCGAAGACGTCGTAAAAGGCGACACCGCTAACGCCATCCAAAAGGATGCCGAGTTGGAAACGGGAATCAAAATCAAAGTACCGGCATTCATCAAACAAGGCGATGTGATATCGGTCGATACCGCGACGGGCGCGTATAGGTCTCGCGTCTAACGAGTATAATTAGAGTATGGCAAAAAGCGGAGAGACACCAACTACGGCCGAATTATTATGGGACACACTTGGGCTGGCTGTTATTATCGGTATTTTCGCAGTTGGTGCCTCAGTCCTGATACCGGGACATTGATAGTATGCTGCCGGGCGACAGACTAATTTGCGCTCTGACCGAGCCTCGTCAGGTCGGGTTCAGCTTTAAAGATTGGCTGCTTCATGTAACTGTCGTGCCGTGGTTTCGAGTAGAAATAGATACTTTAAATCTTGTCATAGATTTGCGCCAGGAACTGGCTGGCGTTGCGCCATTTCAGGTAGTGATTGGCGAGGAAAACGTACGGTTCGGCCATCAGAAAAGCAAACTTGCGGCAGTCGTCCAGTCTCCAACGTCTTTTGCGGGAATTGAAAGTCGCGTGCGCGGCTATTTGCGTCGGCAACATGCGTGGCTTGTAGACGAGACTACGAAATCAAAGCGTGATTTTCGGGCCCATATAACTGCGCAAAAGTCCGGAGCGTTACGACGCGGCGATAGATTTTCGTGTGCGAGTTTGTATATCATTGAACAAAAGGGCGTGCAAAAAGAAATAATCGGGGAGGTTCGGTTTGGCGAACGCTAAACAGCGGCTTGATCAGTCGCTTGTGGCGCGCGGGCTGGTGGCGACGCGCAGCCAGGCTGAGAGCTATATAAAACTTGGCGAGGTGCAGGTCAATGGCATGGTCGTATCCAAGCCGGGGCATTTTGTCGGCGCAGAATCAATTATCAAGCTGACTGCATCAGAGCAATACGTGTCACGCGCGGCGCTAAAGCTGGCGTCGGTCGCCGAAGTTCTCGGGCTTGTGTTCAAAGACAAAGTAGTGCTGGACGTTGGCAGTTCGACGGGGGGATTTACGGATTACGCGCTGAAACATGGCGCGCAGAGGGTGATCGCCGTAGAGGTTGGTACCGAACAACTACATGCAAGCCTGCGCGGTGATGCGCGCATCAATCTCTACGAGCAGACAGATATCCGAGATATGGACAAACTGCCGAGTGTGCCTGACATCGTGGTTATCGACGTAAGCTTCATCAGTTTGCGCGAAATCTTGCCCCATATCGTAATACTCAGCGCGCGTAAAACTGAAATAATCGCGATGGTAAAGCCGCAGTTTGAGGCAACGACGTCAAATCTCAAACACAAAGGTGTCATAAAAAATGACCGCATGCGACGCGACATATTAAAAGCTTTTGAAGTTTGGGCAACGAATTATTGTGTAATTATCGACAAGGCTGATTCGCAGATTACAGGGGCGAAGGGCAATCAAGAGCGCTTTTATAAACTCAGGAAACTGTAACGTTTTGTGTTTTAGCTGCTAAACTATTAAACATATGTACTTTGCGAGTCGTACCGAAGCCGGTAAGATGCTCGCCGATGAAATTGCAAAAAATCATACAGGCGATAACTGTGCGGTCATTGGTCTTAGTGACGGAAGTGTGATTACGGGCGCGCAGATCGCGCTGCGTTTGCATGCACCGCTCGGAATGCTGCTTGTTGAGCCGATTGAATTGCCGCGCGAAGGTTTGCCGATCGGGGGGTTAAGCGATGACGGTTCATTCGCATACAATGGCCTGTACAGCCCGGGGGAGATCGACGAACTGGTAGCCGAATACCATAACTACATAGAGGGAGTTAAAAGCACCAAACTGTCGCAAATGCATGAACTTCTGGGCGCCGGCGGATTGTTGCGCAGGGATTTGTTGCATGGCAGGGTAATTATTCTGGTTTCTGACGGGCTGACGAGCGGTTTTTCGCTGGATGTCGCTGCCGAAGTATTAAAAAGTATCAAGTATCAAAAGCTCGTCATTGCAGCACCGCTTGCCAGCGTGCCTGCCGTCGACCGCATGCACGTGCTGGGTGATGAGATTTACTGCCTGAATGTCGTTCACGACTACATCACGACCGATCACTACTATGATGTGCGTGACGTGCCGCCGCATAAAGTGATCGTGCAGGTACTTGAACGGATCATGCGCAAGTGGCAATAGCCTCGCCTATAAATAAGTGCGCAGCTGCTCGATGTCGCGAAGCGTGATGATGGCCTGGGTATTCGTGATAAGCTGCTTGCGTTCCAGCGCCACCATTTCTCGGCTCGTAGTCTCGCGGCTGGAATTGATCGAGCTGGCGATATCCTGATGCCTGAGCGGTACGTTAATCACCAAGCCTTCTGGGGTTTGTTCCCCGAATCGGCCGGCCATTATAAGCAAGAATGAAATAAGCCGTTCGCGAACGCTGCGGTATTCAAGGTTTAAGATGCGCTCTGAATGTATGCGGTACATCTCGAGGATTATGTCCAGGAAAGGGAAGATAATATCAGGGCGCTCGTAAACCGACTGCATAAAGAATTCGCGGCTGACGCGCCATACGACCGTCGGCGCCAGCGTTTCGTAAATAATTTGGCGGCCTTTGCCGGTGAAGGCCCAAATCAGCGGAAAGATCTCGTCCGGCTTGCGAATGGCGAGTAAATTTTCTTCGCCGTACTTCGTGATATCGTAAGCTTTGACGGTTCCTGAATCAATATAGAATATGCCGGTCGGGGTATCTCCGGGCCGAATGATGAATTCGCCCTTTTTGTAGCTTAAATTCGTGCCATGGTCATGAAAAAGCGCGACGAATTCGCGGGTCTGTTTTCTATTCGCCAACATAATATCTTAATTATGTCATAGTTAACCAGGGGTGCCTACCATCCGTGTGATATTAATCGCAGGCAAACTGTGAAGAAGGTAACCGACTAAGCAACAAGTTAAACATAAAGTAAAGCCTGAGGGTGGTAATCAAAAACCCACAAAGGAGGTCTTCATGGTAACTCAAGAGGAAGTAGACAAGCAGCTTGCACGGATAGGCTGCAATATTCGTTTTTGGGGACGTTCCGAGCTGGCCGAACTGAAGCATATACTGATGGAGACCGAGACGATTGCTCACTGTGTGAACGGGCATTACGAAGGTGGTTTTGCGCTGCTCTGCGCCACAGATCATCGGGTACTGCTGGTAGATAAAAAGCCACTGAATTCCTTAAGTGTGGGTGACATACGGTTTGAAACAATCAGCGAATTTGGCTACCACAACAATCTCTTCGGTGCCTCGGCGCATATTTGCACTACCACCAAAACCATTACATTTAACAGCTGGAACCAGCATCGGTTGCGCGCGCTTTTGAGCTACGTGCAGCAACGGGTAATTGAAATACGACAGTACTACTACATGGCGCATCAGTTCCAGGCGATGGCTACGCAGCAACTTCAGCAATCGCAGCCTGCGACATATGTTCCTAATATGGCCGCACAAAATACTCAACCAGCCAGCCAAAGCCAAACTTTGAGTGATGCCGCCAGCACTTTGGGGGCATACACTTACACGAAGCTGCCGCATTTCCACCGCCACCAGAACCGGCGAATTGGCCGCTATGCCATGCCGGATGAAATTTACAATCCACTTGGACAGCAGGTGAGCTCGGGCGCGTAAGGGTTCGCGCCTGTAGATATTTTCAACCAACCCGATTACTTGCTTACATTGAACCTGAATTCAACGACGTCGTCCGGTTGCATAATGTAGTCTTTGCCTTCAGTGCGGATTTTGCCGGCTGAGCGCGCAGCGGCTTCCGAGCCGGCGTCGATGAGGTCCTGATAATTTACAATTTGGGCGGCGATGAAACCTTTTTCAAAATCCGTATGAATGGCACCGGCGGCTTGCGGGGCAGTGGCGCCTTTGCGGATCGTCCAGGCGCGAACTTCCTTTTCGCCGGCAGTCAGGTAACTCTGCAGGCCCAACGTGTCGTATGCGGCATGGATAAGTTGAGTCAGTCCGGACTCTTTTTGGCCGTAGCTTTCAAGCAATTCTTCGCGGTCTGGCTCATCAAGGCCGCGCAGTTCATCCTCTAGTTTTGCACAAATAAATAGTGCACTCGACGGTGCTACTATTTGTTTTAATGCTACCTGTTTATTACTGTCGCTCAAACCTGTTTCATCAACATTGAATACATAAATAATCGGCTTGGTCGTTATAAGGAACAGGTCTGCGATGTGCTCGTAATCTATGCCGTCTACAGCCCACAACGGCGTGCCCGAATTGAGCAGGGTTTGGATTTTTTGCAGAGTTTCAAGTTCGGGTTTGAGTTTTGGATTTGCGCGGGCTTCTTTTTCGAATTTAGGCAGACGCTTTTCGACCGTTTGCAGGTCGGCCAAAACAAGTTCCGTGTTTATGACGTCGATATCGTTTTGCGGATTATGTTCTGAATCAACATGCGTAACGTTCGGATCGTCAAATGCCCGGACGACTTGCACGATCGCATTACAACTGCGGATATGACTCAAAAATTGATTGCCGAGCCCTTCGCCTTTGCTGGCGCCGGCCACTAATCCGGCGACATCAACAAACGTAACCGTCGCCGGCACTATTTTCTGCGTGTGGTACATGTCTGCCAGTTTTTGCAACCGTGCATCAGGTACCGGCACGACGCCGGTATTCGGCTCGATTGTGGCGAACGGATAATTTGCCGCCAGCGCGTTGCTGTCGGTCAGTGCGTTAAAAAGTGTAGATTTGCCAACATTCGGTAATCCAACGATTGCGATAGAAAGTCCTGCCATAATCTGTAATCTCCCTGGGGAGTATAACAGAAAGAGTGAAATTTTTTTAAGTATCATAGCGCTTGCGCTTTTGCTATACTTTTAGCGAGATGTCCCGTAAAAAAGGCAGCAAAGAAGCAGGGCAAGCTAATGTTTTCGTGCCCACATACCGGACGGCCTGGCTGAATCGGCGGACTTTGAGTGTGGCGGTATTACTTCTGGTCATTGTTATCGCGGGAATTTTGTTCTGGTATTTCAAATCTTCCGGCAACGGTGATAAGGCAACGAACTCGGCGGCGCAGCAGACGCTACAGGTTAGTTTGGCGGCCGCGCTTAGAAATTTCGATTACCAAACGATCGCCGACTCCACCACGCAGCTCATAAATGGCGCGCAGGCCGGCCGGTTCAGCCTGACCACCAAAGAGCTAGCGCAATTACACCTGGAAAAAGCATCGGCACTTACCAATCTGAAGATGTATAGCCAGTCCGCGGCAGAGTACAAAGCGGCTATGAAGCTCGATACATCCCTGAAATACGTCGCTCTGCAGGGTGAGGTTAGTGCCCTCTATGCTAGCGGTGAGCGTAAGCAGTTAATGCCGCTCATGCAGCAGATTGTCCAAGTTGCCAAGCAGCAACTGCACACGCAGGCCAACCTTAACGGCCAGGTACAACAGGTTGTACTGCAATACCAGACCGAAATTCAGGATTTACAAAATAACAAGCCGATAGAACTATGAAAATAAAGCAATTGCTAGCCAGCGCCGGACTCATAACATTTACCGTTATATTCAGCTTCATAACTATTCCGGCTCAGGTAGGCGCAAGCAATTTTACGGATGTTTGCAGCGGCACATGGCAGTTCGGGCGTGCGAGGTGCGACGGATACTTTACCGGCACTAGCGAGTATAAGTCTGTTCCTTACGGAATTCAGGGCTATAACATCCTTACCGTTCCGGCAGGAAAATCCTGGTCGATACCGTCATCCGTCGATACGCGGCAAGAGTTCATGGACCTGATTGGCGGATACCTGGGATGCGATTATATTGCGCTTACTTGCGATGGAAATTATAACTATAATTATAACAAGGGCGGGGCAGCCTTTATCGTGGACACCATGCTCGGGCTGAAAGGCTCGCAGCTCGCCGGCAAAGGCTATTCGCAGAGTGCTTTTGGCGGAGCTCATTACGCGCAGGATAACTGGGCGACATGGGTGGCGGATGTTACCTATTACGGATCGCATGGGTGGATCAGCTGGAACGTATCACAGACGTTAGGCCCAGGCGACCTTAATTCCATGCATGCCTGCAACTTTAGCTATAACCCTGCGACTGGCTGCCCGGAGAACGCGAACGGATCCATGCCGTCGGGTGATGATAGTAAGGATTACGCATTTTTTGATATACCCCCTGGCACTACAGAGCAGAGTGATGAAGTAGTATTCAATAATCCTGACGGCACCAAGTTCCGGATCCGCCGCGAATGCGCCAATCTTGTCGGGCAGGCGGTGCCATTGCAGGTACCGGTTGCGACGGTTAATCCTTCGTGCGGGTCATTGTCTGTTAATCCTGGCCGCCCAGATCCGAAATCCGCTTTTTCGGTCACGGCAGCGATCGATTATGCCAATAGTAACGAGGCATCCACGGTTGAATCGAAACCTGACGCGGTAATGAAATTATCGGTAGTCGGCCCTGGTATTAACTACACGAACAACAATATCGCAAAGAGCCAGGACAGCAGCGAAATTGATGCGATCTCGCCTAGTTTAGGGCCATCGAACATTACGGGGACATACAATGTCGCGTGGAGTATTTCGAGCGCTTCGCTGCCGTCGGCGAATGAAGCATGCACCGGTTCCTTCATAATCGCCGATGAGCCGTACTTCAGCGTGAGTTCGGGCGACGTCTCAGCGGGGGCAAGTATGGGCGTGGGCGGTGTTGATTGCGCTACTACGGCTGATCCGAATGCCGGCGTGGTGAGCTGGAATAAAGAAAACTCCACCTACGACGGTGCAGGCACGCAATATGCCGCTTTTGCCATGAACTTCCTGCAGGATTTTGCTACGGCGCAAGGCACGGCCAGCCAAGTGCCGACGGGTTTAAGCTTTTCGAATATTGATAATGTCGACACTTCGGGCGCAGGGGAAGACACGTATGGCGGAGCTTTCGGCAGTCAATCGTGCGTGCCGGACTACTTCAATAATCATCCGTCATCACCCACATATTCCGGCAATCACGTCTTTAATAACGGTAGTGATTTAGCTGCCGCAAATTCGTCAAAGACCATCTACGTTCAAGCAGGCAATCTGACGATCGGCGGCGCGATTGCCGTGCCGAACGGGTCGCACACCACGATATATGTCGATGGTAAGGTGCAGATTACAGGCAACATACAGTTCAGCGGTAACTATCCGGGCGGCTTGGCTGACATCCCGTCGTTTACCATCGTGGCGCGCGGCAATATTTACATCGCGTCGGGCGTGGGGCAGCTCGACGGCTGGTATATTGCCGAGCCGGATAATTCTTCGAATGGCGGGATCGTGTACACCTGCGCTTCGGGTTTTGCGGCGCCGTCGCTCAGCAGCACGTTGTTCAATAATTGCAACAATCAATTGCAGGTCAATGGATCGATTGTGGCGAAACAGGTCTGGTTGACGCGAACGGCCGGCACCCTCTATGGCAACACGCCGTCGGAAAACTTCAGCTTCAACCCGGAAATCTGGCTGTCCAGCCCGCCCGGAATAAGCATCGGTTCGTCATCAAGCAGCACCTATGACGCAATAACAAGCTTGCCGCCGACACTCTAGCCGGTGAATATGCGTTAAGTGTTATCGTAAAGAACTTTCGAATGATGCCAGCGGGGCATGTGTGAATTTGGACTTGCGAACGAGCGTAGTCCTTATGCTATAATGCGACTGATGATATGAGCCCCGTTAAGTTTCTTTCATAAGCGGGTTAAAGAGTGGGCAGCATGAATAAAACATACAAGAAGGCAAGTGTGATACGGAGCTCTAGCTGATGAGCCTGCTGTCTGGTGTATCCAATTTTTTCGGCCTTGATATCGGCACGACTGCCATTCGATTGGTCGAGTTGCATGGCGCCGGACCAACTCGGCAATTGCTCAAATACGGATACGTTCCAATTGATAGCAAGCTGGCCTTGAGCGACTCCAAAGCCGACCAGCAAAAGTTATCCCAGATCATCGCCCAGCTGCTGACTCAGGCGCGCATGACGACGCGCAACGTGGCTGTCGGCGTGCCGTCGCAGCGAGTCTTTACGACTGTCGCCGATTTTGACCGGCTTTCGCAATCCGAGCTCGGGCAGGCGATCCATTATCAGGCGGATTCGCTGATTCCTACGCCTTTGGCCGAGTCAAAGCTCGATTGGGCAATGCTTGGCGATTCCCCGAAGGACAAGACAAAAGTCGAAGTGTTACTTTCCAGCGTACCCAACGAATTGGTTGAAGCGCGGCTTGATATGCTGGAGGCGATCGGGCTGAACGTCGTCGCGTTCGAGCCGGATAACCTTGCGCTCGCACGCGCGCTGCTCGCGCCGGACGCGCCGACACCGGAAATGGTCCTGGACATCGGCTACAAGAGTACGGATTTGGTTATCGTTATGCAGGGAGCGCCTCGCTTGACCCGAGCTATTCCGACGGGCGTGGAAGCGATCATCCGCAGCGCGGCCCAGAATCTGAGTATCGACGACAAGCAAGCCGAACAGTTCGTGTTCAAATTCGGTTTGGGCAAAGACAAGCTCGAAGGGCAAATCTACCAGGCTATCATCGGCACGGTTGACTTGCTGACATCCGAAATCGACAAGTCGATAAAGTTCTTCCAGGCGCGCTACACCGACGCCAAGATCGACCACATCGTTGTTACGGGCGGAGCGTCGACGCTGCCGGAATTTCCGCTGTACCTTGCGAACAAGTTTAGCTTGAACGTTGAAATTGGAAATGCCTGGCGCAACGTGACGTATGATGCGGCGCGTCAGAACGAACTGTTGGCGGTGTCGAACTCGTTTGGCGTCGCCGTGGGACTTGCGGAGAGAACGGAATGATCCAGTTTAATCTGCTCCCCGACGTTAAATTGCAATACCTGAAAGTGCGCCGCACGCAGCATCTTGTATATACGATTGCCATAGTAGCCATCGTTGCGTCACTTTTCGTACTCGTACTGCTGGTCGGCACGGTCGATGTCCTGCAAAAGAAGAACATCAAAGACTTGAAGCGGGATATATCCACCAATAGCAGCCAATTGAAAAACACGCCGAATCTCAACAAAATTCTAACGGTGCAGAACCAACTGGAAACACTCACTACGTTGCACAACCAAAAGCCGGTTGCTTCACGGCTGTTTACATTCGTTAAGGATGTCACGCCGTCAAAGGCAAGCATTTCCCAGTTGAGCGTCGACTACGCCCAAAACAGCATTACTGTCACGGGTAATGCCAGCTCGCTCGATGTCGTCAATACGTATGTAGACACGCTTAAATTCACCACGTACAAAAAGGCCGATGGTTCGAAGGCGCCCGCTTTCTCGTCAGTCGTACTGGCGCAATTTAGCAGAAGTAACTCTGGCGCATCGTTCACGGTTACTACCAGCTTTGATCCGGCAATCTTCAATAACGGGAGTAACGTCAGCCTGACAGTACCGAATATCATCAGCACGCGTTCAGCCATTGACCAGCCAACCGACTTGTTCAAGAGCAACAACACTGCGGCAGGGGGGCAATAGGAAGCGTATGGCAAAGATGCATGTTAGCACCAAACGGCTGATGATCGACAAAACCAATGCTCGGATCGTCGTTATCACGGCGGTGGCAGCCTTTATCGTGGTATTTACGCTGGTCGCTTCAAAGACACTCATTTCGCAGGCAACCTACCAGAACAGGGTTATCACCGCGGATAAGCAAGCACTCACGCAGCTCAAGTCAGACATTCAGGCAACGAACACCCTGGTTACATCGTACCAGGCATTTGTGGGCACGTCACAGAACGTTATCGGCGGCAATCCGCATGGTTCTGGCAGCAAGGATGGCGATAACGCGCAGATAGTGCTCGACGCGCTGCCGAGCGAATACGATTTCCCGGCGCTCGCAACCAGTCTTGAGAAACTACTAACCAGCCAGCATGTACAGATTCAAAGTATAACCGGTACCGATGATGAAGTTTCGCAGCAATCCACAAAGTCCAGCCCGAAGCCGCAGCCGGTAGCTATGCCGTTCCAGGTTTCGGTTACCGGCAATTATCAGGCCGTGCAAAGCCTGGTGAGTGCGTTTGGAAAATCGATCCGACCGATACAAATCCAGACGATGCAACTATCCGGCGACCAATCGAGCATGTCATTGACGATTAGCGCGCAGACGTTTTATCAGCCGCAAAAGACATTATCCATAACGCAGAAGGCAATCCAATGATACGGCATTTGAATTTGGCACATTTTGCACGCAAATCTTCCGCTCCTCATTCCGCCGTACGTTACAGTACGGCTGCATTCCGGTGTGCGGCTTTGCGCGCAAACTGCACTCAAATTCACACGCCTCGATTCTACGAGCTAAATTCCTTAACCGAAAAGGCGGGTGTCGTATGAAACAGAAAGATATCGCGCTGTTGATAATCGTGGTGTTCGTTAGCGCGGTCGTGTCGTTATTCGTATCACGCTTTATTTTTGCATCGCCGGCTAACCGCCAGCAAAAGGTTGATGTTGTCGAAGCCATCAGCGCTAATTTCCCGCAACCTGATGCCCGTTATTTCAATGGCAATTCTATCGATCCGACACTGCTGATCCAGATCGGTAACACGACCAACCCCAACCCATTTAACGGCCAGCACCAGTAGGCGGGGACGCTGTAGATGAGCGTCCTGTCGACAGCGGCTCAGGAGCAAGTCGAAGCGACTTTGGTTCAGAACGGGTTATTGACGAAGGCCGCGATTGACGAGTTGAAGGCGAAAGCCAAACAAACCAGCACGCCGCTGCTTAGCCTGATAGTGAGTGACGGTCATGTTTCGGACGAACAACTCGCCAAAACGATCGCGCATGTTGCCAAAGTGCCATACGTCAATTTGGATAGCGCGCACGTCGACCAAAAATCGTTGGAGCTTTTGCCTGAAGATTTAGCCGAACGCTACATGGCGGTGCCCTTAGGTGAAATTCAAAACCGCGTGGCGGTTGCCATGCTTGACGCCGACAACGTACAGGCGGTGGATTTTCTGTCCAACAAAATCGGGCGGCCATTGAAGGTATTCGCGGCCAGCGAGTCGGGTATCCGGCAGGTGCTGAAGATGTACCAATCGAACATTTCCAAAGAAGCGCTCGTCGACATTAGCGCTATCGGTATACCGTCAGCCGCGTCGGATGATGGTAAAACGGATGATAAAACCAAGCAAGCCAAGGCTGACGCCAATATCAAAACCATCGTGCAGGATTCACCGATCAGCAAAGCCTTGTCGGCGATTCTGGAATTTGCCGCCAAAAACCGGGCGAGT
This sequence comes from uncultured Candidatus Saccharibacteria bacterium, assembly GCA_963742655.1. GTDB lineage: Bacteria > Patescibacteriota > Saccharimonadia > Saccharimonadales > UBA4665 > JAICLK01. Next base: position 181,087 of record CAVUMM010000005.1, on the reverse strand, counting down.
GACGTGCACATCGAGCCGCTTCAAAACGCCCTGCGCATTCGATGCCGTATCGACGGTGTGCTGCGCGAAGTCATGAAGCTGCCCAAAACTACCGAGCCGCCGCTGGTGTCGCGCATCAAAATCCTGGCCAATATGAAAATCGATGAGCACCGCATCCCGCAGGACGGCGAGTTCAGCATCAAGGTTATGAATCGCCAGATAGATTTGCGTATCGCAATTTCACCGGTCGTCTGGGGCGAGCAGGTGGTGATTCGGTTGCTCGACAAGGGTGATACCAGTTTCAAGCTTGAAGATATGGGCTATCGGGGCCGCTCGCTGCGGGCGATCCGGAATGGGCTCAAAGGTTCCAATGGTATGATTCTGACCAGCGGCCCGACCGGCTCGGGTAAATCGACGTCGTTGTACGCGCTGCTGCAAGAAATCAAAAACGACACCATCAACATCGTTACGCTCGAAGACCCGGTCGAATACAAAATGGACGGCGTCAATCAGATCCAGGTTAATCCCGACGTCGGCCTGACATTCGCGGCAGGGTTGCGCTCGATTCTGCGTCAGGACCCGAACGTGGTGATGGTCGGCGAGATCCGTGACAAAGAAACGGCTGAGTTAGCCGTCCAGGCGTCGCTCACCGGGCACCTCGTGTTCAGTACTTTGCACACTAACTCCGCATCCGGCATATTGCCGCGATTGCTTGATATGAACATCGAGCCGTTTTTGATTGCCAGCACCGTCCACACGGTCATCGGTCAGCGCCTGGTTCGCAAAATCGGGTCCAAACGGGAGACGTATCTGTCGGATACGGTCGAAACCGACGCCATCAAAGAGACTATCGGCCACTTGTTGCCGGCAAACGAAGCTGAGCGAGAGAAGGTGGCGCACGATCTCGGCTATAAAACCTTGCCACTGCGTAGCGATAAAGCTTATACTTTATGCAGGGGAAAAGATACTCCGGATTCCCCCGGTGGCTACAAAGGCCGGCTTGGTATTTATGAAGTCTTTGGCGTAACACCGGAAATCCAGGAACTAACAATAAAGAGGGCAACCAGTGGCGACATCCAACGCAAAGCGCAGGAACAGGGTATGATAACGATGCGCGAAGACGGTTATTTGAAAGCGTTGGCCGGAGAGACAACTATTACGGAGGTGAACCGCGTCGCGTCAGCCGACAGCGCCTAAGAAAGTAGCTAGTAGCAGGCAGTTAGTAGAAAGGGAATAAATGAACAGGGTGGAAGAATTAGAGAATACGATGTCCGAAACAACTTTGCGGTTTGATTGTGATTCGCTAACTTCCAGCCACTATCTACTAACTACTAAAGCGACCGAAGGGAGCGTATGATGCAGGGACAGCCAAGGATTGAAGTATTACTTGAAGAAGTCGTAAAGAAAAAAGCATCAGACCTTCATTTACAAGTCGGTTTGCCGCCGATGTTGCGCGTGGACGGCTCGCTAACGCCTGTTGGCGGCGCGGAAGTATTGACCGAAGAAACTGTCGAAACGCTCATTTTTGCTATTCTCGACGAAGACCAGAAGCAGATCCTGCTCAAGGACAAAGAGTTTGACTTCAGCTTCGCATTCGGAGATTTGGGCCGCTTCCGGGTGAACGCGTTCCACGAGCGCGGTAATTTGGCCGCTGCACTGCGTCTTATACCGAATGAAATTCTAACGATCGAGCAGCTCGGCCTGCCGCCAATCGTCAATAAATTCGCGGATTATCCGCGCGGGCTAGTGCTGGTGACCGGCCCGACCGGTTCGGGTAAGTCCACGTCGCTGGCGGCTATGCTGCACAAGATAAACAATGAGCGTGCCTGCCACATTATTACCATCGAAGATCCGATCGAATATACGCACCGTTCTAAAAAATCGGTGATTGTACAGCGCGAAGTGCATTACGATACGTATTCGTTCAGCGCGGCGCTTCGTTCGGCTCTGCGTGAAGACCCGGACGTGGTGCTGATCGGCGAGATGCGCGACCTGGAAACAATTGCCAGCGCTATCACCATCGCCGAAACCGGCCACTTGGTGCTGGCCACGCTGCACACCAACAGCGCGGCACAAAGTCATCGACCGTATGATCGATGTATTCCCGCCGCACCAGCAGCCGCAGATCCGCGCGCAGCTGGCCAACATCCTGATGGCGATTTGTTCGCAGCGTCTGATTCCGGCCATCGGCGGCGGACGCATGGCTGCGGCCGAAATACTAGTTGCGACGCCGGCGGTACGTAACATCATCCGTGAAGGTAAGAGCCATCAGCTGGAAGCCGTCATTCAAACCGGTGCCGAATTTGGTATGCAATCGATGGATAAAACGCTGGTCAGCCTTGTGCATAACGGCACGATTACGTATGATGAGGCGCGAAATTACGCCGTTGACCTAGATGAACTTGATAGACTTATGAGGGGTTAAGAGTGGGGCTACACATCCGAGACTTACGAGGGAGTGCATAGATGTTGACGTTTCATTATGTCGCGCGCAATTCGTCGACCGGGCAGCGCATCAAGGCGGATGTCCAGGCGGAAAGTGAGCAATCGGCGGCTAAGCTTATTCGCGCCGAGGGCCTGGTGCCGATTTCGATAACACTTGGCAGCGGTTCGGGCAACAAACTGCTCGATCGCGTCACAAGAGTCAAGGCCAAAGATCGCGTGCTATTTTCACGCCAGCTCGCCACGCTCATCAACGCCGGCCTGCCACTCGTTCAAAGCCTTCGAAACGTCAGCGAGCAGACCACCAGTAAAAAATTCAAACTGGCTATATCGCAGATTATCGCCGATGTCGAAGGCGGTATGCCTTTGTCGGCCGCAATGGCCAGGCATCCGGAAATTTTTAACCAGGTTTACATAAACCTGGTTGCCGCCGGTGAAGCCTCCGGCACGCTCGACCAGGCACTCGAACGTCTGGCAATTCAGCAGGAAAAGGACGCCGAGCTTATCAGCAAGGTCCGCGGCGCCATGATTTATCCGATTATCGTATTGGCGGTCATGTTCATGGTGGTGGGATTCATGATCGTCAAGGTGTTGCCGCAGGTCAAGACGCTGTATGCCGGACTTGGCGGCGCATCCGGTCTGCCGCTTATCACACGCATCTTGCTTGCAATATCGGATTTTGTCATTCACGACTGGTGGATCGTGCTCATCGTGCTTATACTGCTCGTCGTCTTTGGTTCGCGCTGGGCCCGGACTCTCGGCGGCAAGCAATTTTTCGACATGGCCAAAATGAAAGCCTGGCCGACGGGGCCGCTGTTTATGAAGATGTATATGGCCAGGTTCTCGCGGACTGCTTCCACGCTGGTCGCCAGCGGCGTGCCGCTCATCCAGGTGCTCGATATCACGGCAAACGCCGTAAACAATGTGCACATCTCCGGCTCGATCAGAAAAGCTACCGAAAAGGTAAAGGGCGGCAAGGCGCTGTCCGATTCGCTCCAGGGCGACCCTAATTTCCTGACTCTCGTGCCCAGCATGATCCACATCGGTGAGCAGTCCGGCTCTATGGAGCAGATGCTCGATAAAACGGCTAGTTATTACGAGCGGGAAGTCGACGACCAGATCAAAGCCATATCGACCATTATCGAACCGGTCCTGATGGTAGTGCTTGGCGTCGTGGCGTTTACGATCGTCGCCGCGGTGCTGTTACCGATTTACGGTCTGGCAGGCAAGTCATTTTTACAGATATAGCGGGGCATTGGATGGCAAGTACCGATATGAACGGGGGTCTCGATGTAAAAAGTACTTGCTATTTTGCTTTTAACGTCGTAACATCAAACCATTAGCGTATTTCATTAAAAATCAAAGGGGGCATTTGTAATGATGCAAAAAATTAGAAACCGCGAAGAGGGCTTCACGATTATCGAAGTCCTGATCGTGTTGGCAATTGCGGGCTTGATCTTGTTGATCATATTCCTGGCCGTGCCGGCATTGCAGCGCAGCTCGCGCAACACGCAGCGCAAAAATGACGCTTCGGCGGTGGCTGGTGCCGTCGCTAACTACATCAGTAATAACGGCGGATCTTTACCTACTGGTATCGCCAATGATGCCACTACAAATACTGATGACTTATGTTCTGCGGGCGGTGTCTCTGACGCTGCAAGTAGCGCTACCGCATGTACCGCAGGTACCAATCTTGAAACGGCAAAACTCGGCATTTTTGCGCAGACTGGCGTTTGGCTAGACAAGACGGGCCAGGCCGCTATTACTACTGCTGCGATCGGCAGCGAGTCAACTACGAAAGTCTCTGTCCAGAGCATAATCGTAGATGAGGGTTACGCCTGTAACGCGACAAATACCGGAGTCGGCTCTGCGAATACGCGCACCGCGGCCATCCTGTACGTCACAGAGACAGGCAGTGGCAACGGTTCGCTCCAATGTGTTGAGCAGTAAAAAATAAGCTAAACACGAAAACTAAAACAGGTCCTTAACGAAAGGGCCTGTTTTTGTGCTACGATAGGCTTATGCTTATTGTTCTTTGGCTGGTTGTGACCGGTTTGTGTTTGGGGAGTTTTGTGAATGCGCTGGTGTGGCGTTTGCACGAACAAGAAGAGTCCGAGCAGAGTGAGGCTGAACGCAAGAAGGCGAAGTCAGCCAATAAAAAAATGTCTATCCTGACCGGACGGTCGATGTGCCCGCATTGCCAGCATCAGCTTGCCGCGAAAGATTTGGTTCCGGTTGTCAGCTGGCTGTGGCTGCGCGGCAAATGCCGTTATTGTCATCACAAAATCGATGATACCCCGGCGGCAGAATTATTGGTGCCGGCGCTGTTCGTTTTTTCATACATCTATTGGCCGATGTCGTTTTCTGGTTGGGGGCTGGTGGAGTTTTGCTTCTGGCTGGTATTTCTGGTCGGCTTCGTGGCGCTGGCTTTGTACGATTTGCGCTGGTTTATCCTGCCGGACCGTATAGTGTACCCGCTGATGGTGCTGGCGGCCGTCTGTGTCGGCATGCATGTCATTTTTTATGATGGCGGCTGGCAGGCTGTTGTGGCGGCTGGTTGGGGCGTCGTGATTGCCAGCGGCATTTTTTACGTGCTGTTCCAGTTGTCGCAGGGCAAGTGGATCGGCGGCGGCGACGTGAAGCTGGGGGTGGTGCTCGGACTGCTGCTAGGCGGCCCGCTGAACAGTTTGCTATTGCTCTTTTTCGCGTCAACGTTCGGCAGCCTGGTAAGCGTGCCATTATTGCTGAGCGGCAGGGCAAAGCGCGATACGCTTATTCCGTTCGGGCCTTTCCTGCTATTGGCCGCATTCGTGATCATGCTTTTTGGCGGCAGCATCACGGCATGGATAAACGGCTTGATGATTAGGTAAATTTGGGCGCTTTAAAGATGGCGCTTATGGTATACTGATGCACATGAGAGGTGCTTCGAAGCCGCGGAAGCAGCATGGTTTTATCCGTCGAAAATTGCTAGGGAATATCGACGGTTTTACCCGGCCAGAGTCGGGAGTATTAAACATGAAAGATGGCGTTGCCCATAAATCCCTAGCCGGGTTTACAGTTGTAGAAACGATGATAGTGCTCGCAGTCACGGGGGTGCTTTTTTTGATTGCGGTCATCGCGGTTGGCGGCAAGCAGAACGAAACGGAATTCCAGCAGGCCATCAATGATGCGCAATCGTCGCTGCAAGAGACCATCGCGCACACCAGCACCGGAGATTATCAGCAGGCCAAGAATATTACCTGCAGCCAGTTCGGTGCCGGTATTACCATTACCACGAGTGCCGGTCCGACGAATACCGAAGGCACGAACACCGACTGCATATTTATCGGCAAAGTCGTGCAGTTCGCCACGCAAGCCGACCCGCAGCCATACATTACGTACCCGGTTGCCGGGCTGCGCGATAACAGCAACAGCATAAGCAATGCCGCGCCGGCCGTTGTCGCGCCGGGCAGTGCCAGCAACAATTCGTTCCCTGATGCCAGCGTGCCGACGTATTTGCATAATGGCCTGTCGGTGGCTTCTATGAAATTCGTTAACGGTGCGACGACAACTGATATCGGTGCGTTCGGCATCATGAGCAGCCTGGGCGTAAATGCCGGTTCGCAGCAGTTTTACCTGGTGCCTATCAGCGGTACCAGCCCAACCCAGAACCCTGCGAACATGAACAGCGCGGTCGACGCCATAAACGCCAACCTTGTCGGATCATATACCAGCGCGCTGGACATACTCAGTTCGGCCAACCCGAACTACACTGTGAAAATCTGCTTTGCCAGCGGTACGACGAAGCAATCCGGGTTGGTGACTATCGGCGGCAACGGCGGAGATTTGAATTCGATAACAACGGCTATATTTAGCGACAAGACTTGCTGATATGAATACACTTATACTCATCATTATTAAAAACCTGGTTGGCTCGATAAGGGCGTCTGTCGGAATCAGGCCGCAGACATATCGGCGGCTTGCCGAGCGGGGCGACACAATCGTAGAAGTGTTGGTTTGCATCGCTATCGTCAGCACGGTTCTGGGCGGAGCTTTCGTGACCACCAGAAGCAGCCAGCTGGGCGTCCGGAATTCGCAGGAGCACACCGCGGCTATCAAATTACTGGAAAACCAGCTTGAGCAGTTGCGCGCCAATTCTAGCGGCGACGGCACGATTTTCACTCAGGCCGGAGCGTTCTGCATGTTCAACGAAGAGCCGGCCCTGCCAGCCTCCGGCAACTGCATACAAAACGGCGCCGGTACGCCTGTCCCTGCGACCAAAGAACCGGCTTACACATTGAGCATAACCGGCTGCAACAACATCGGATGCGGCAATTCAGTCGCCAACAGCGACCTGTTTACAGCGCAAGCGACGTGGAACCAGGTGACTGGCGGCAGCAAAGGCACGGAAACCATGGTGTATAGGTTGTATCAATAGGAGTTCCATGAATATACCCAAACCCAAATTTTCATTCAATGAACATCGGCCCCGCAAAATGCACGCGGCCGGATATACCCGACCAGAGACGGGCATATTAAATATGAAAAGCGACAAAATTCGCAAATCTCTAGCCGGGTTTACCATCATCGAGCTCATGATCGCGTCGGTGGTATTTTCGCTGGTGCTTGTCCTGATAACGTACGGCGTAATTCGGTTTAATCAGGCCTATTACGGCGGTATCGTGCAGTCGAACACGCAGAACGTAGCCCGCACGATAGTCGATAACATCAGCCAGGCAATCCAGCTGAATGGCGGCGAAGTTGATGCCGGATTAAGTAATGGCAGCTGGGGCGGCTTGTGCGTCGGCAGCCAATTCTATCAATACCAACTGGGCAAGCAACTCAAATCAAGCGGATCGCTCGGGGCAAATCAAGCGACGCAAACGCTGGTGATGGAATCGGGCGTCAGCAATTGCAGCGGACAGACACCAGGGTCGAGCGTTTCGGGCACCGAATTGCTCGGCGAACACATGCGATTGGCAAATTTGCAGGTTACACCGGTAGCGGGGACTAGCCTTTACACAGTACACGTGCGCGTGGTGTATGGCGATGACGACCTGGTATGTTCGCAGTCTGTCGTGGGCAGCTGCAGTAACCCGAATAGTATGAACGGCGCAACCGCTATCGATACAGAATGCAAATCAAACACTGGCGCACCGGAATTCTGCGCGGTCTCAGATATAACCACAACCGTTCAAAAAAGGGTCAATTAACAATCTTAAGTAGCAATGCTGTATCATAGTAAAAAGGCGTAAGCATGATAAGCAAACTTCCACAACAAACGAAAGTTCGCGGCGACAATCGAGGCATGGCGTCTATTCTGATTACTTTGGTGACGATGATCGTCGTAACGCTGATAGTGCTCGGTTTCGCGACGATTTCGCGCCGCGAGCAGGGGAACACGTTGGATCGGCAATTAAGCACCCAGGCATTTTACGCCGCTGAAAGTGCCGTAAACGACGCACGCAAAGTCGTCAACGCCGCCGTTCAGAATGCGCAGGCCATTCCTGGCAAAACCAGCTGTAATTCAAATAGCGATGGCGCCGGCTATTCGCCCAATTACCCCGTGCCAAGCGGTACCAGCGGGGTGGTTCTCGACAGCGCCCACAATGTCAGCTATACCTGTCTGCTGGTGGATCCTACGCCCTCGACGCTGGAGCAAGATGGCGTAGGTGATAATTCCTGGGTGGTGCCGGTTACTTCGAGTTCCGCTTTTGATACTATCCAGATACAGTGGACGCCGGATCCTGCGGCAGGAGCCGGCAGCCCGGCGGCGGACTGTCCGACAAATCTCGGCGACTTTAATCCTGCTTCCGGCGGCGATGGCTGGACATGCGGTTACGGAGTACTTAGGGCGGACTTGGTACCGACATCGGGTGCGCTCACCGCAGCCGGTTTAGCTAGTAATCAGTTGACTGGCTTTTTTGAGCCGATGAGCACGAGCGGCGGCGGCAGCCTGCCATACGACGCCGCCCATAGAGGCCAGGCAAATATCGTGCAGGCGAGTTGCGATGTAGGATCATACGGCACATGCACGGCTACCATTACCGGCCTTTCGGGCACGAGCTACACTTTGCATATCAATTCTTTGTACAAAACGAGCGATGTGACCGTTACAGCCATGAGTGGCGGCTCGCCGGTGTCGACTAACGGGCAAGTGATGGTGGACGCCACCGGCGATGCGAATGGCGTGTTACGCCGTATTCAAGTTCGCCTGCCGGTCTCAGACTTTAACGGACAGATTCCCCGATTTGCGATCCAAAGCAACAGTGCGATTTGCAAGCGTTACCTGGTTTCAAATGGTACGCCTGCCGGGACCGGGTATTATTCGAACGCCGGTGACGTTATCCCTCCGCAAGCTCCTTCGGGCGACCCGAATTACAATGCAATGTGCGATAACAGTTTGGGACCATCAGGAACGCCGTAGGCGCTGGCGATTTGCGACTATCCATCTACAGTTAGAAATACGTTATTACTCTTGCTTGTGATGAAATTTTTCGTGAATCTTCTTGAGATGCGGGTCGGTAACGTGGGTGTATATTTGCGTGGTAGAAATGTTGCTGTGGCCGAGCATGGCTTGGACGGAACGCAGGTCAGCGCCATTCATCAATAAATCAGTCGCGAACGAATGGCGCAACGTGTGCGGGCTGACATGTTTGGTAATGCCGGCGAGCAGTGCATAGCGAGCCACCATGCGCTGTACGCTGCGAGCGGTTAAGCGGTGGAAATTCCCGCTTACATCAACCTGTTTGCGGCCGCTGTAACGCACGAACAGCGGGCGGGTGTTGTCTTCGCGTTTTTCTAAATATCGTTCAATCCATACCGCGGCTTCCGGGCTGATAAAAATCGGGCGGTCTTTCTGGCCCTTGCCGCGCACCATGAACTCGCGCCGTTTCAGGTTTATATTATCCCGATCAAGTCCAACAAGTTCACTTACACGCAGTCCCGAACTAAACAGTAGTTCGACCATTGCTCGATCACGCAAACCGGGCAGGGTATTTATATCCGGTTGTTTGAATAATCGCTCCAGTTCTTCCTCGTTCAGCCAGGTAACTTGCTTGCGTTGTGTTCGGGCTAGCTCGATTTTGTCCGGTGCTAGGGCGGAGACGTTGGTCTTGGCACAGAAACGCAGGAAGGCCCGAAGCGCGATCAAATGATAATTCTGCGTGACTTTTTGCAGTTCGTCAGAGGTATTCGTGCCCAGCCGCGCCAGCCACAGCCGCCATTTGCGGACCAACTCGGCGTCGATATCAGAGACTAAGATATCGCCCGCGAAGTCAACGAGGCGCGTCAAATAATGGTCGTAATTGGCAATCGTTTTTTGCGAACGATTCTGCTCAATTTCCAGATATTCCAGGAAATCCGTCTTGGCTTTAGCAAACTGCATACGTTTTATTGTATACCACGCGCATGGAATTGGCCGACCGTACCTGTTAGAATATTGGATAAGTAAACAAGGAAAACTATGGAAAGAACTTTAATAATCGCAAAGCCTGATGCGGTACAGCGAGGTTTGATCGGCGAAATCATCAAACGGCTTGAAAACAAAGGGCTCAAACTTATTGGTATCAAAATGGCACACCTTGATGAAACTATACTTCGCGGCCACTACGCCGAGCATCTCGAAAAACCGTTTTATCCCGGGCTGGAAGAGCACATGAAAAGTTCGCCGGTCGTCGTGATGGCTTGGGAAGGATTTGAATGCGTCAATTCGGTGCGCGTGCTGGTAGGCGCGACTAATCCTCGCGAGGCGTCGGCAGGAACGATCCGCGGCGACTTTTCGATAGGCACCGGCCGTAACCTAATCCATGCGTCTGACAGCAAAAAGACCGGCGTGACGGAAGTCGCACGCTTCTTCTCCGACGACGAACTATTCGAATACGAGAAATCCGAATACATGCACCTTTACGAAGAATTCGAACGCGCGTAACTCCTATGGTATTGCTTGTAGCGCAATATAAGGAAAAAGGCAGTGAGTATATGCGTTTTAGGGAAAAGAGCAGAGCCGGTCCCGCCAACGGCGGGATGCGAATTCATTTCGCAAGGCTTGGGTGAGAAAAACCCTTTAGGGTTTGTCACATCATCGCGCCCCCATAGTTCAACGGATAAAATAGCTCCGTCCTAAGGAGAAGCTCCACGTTCGAATCGTGGTGGGGGCACCAGGTTTATTTAAGATGAAATATCAGGCAATTATTTTCGATTTCTTCGACGTTGTGTATGCCGATGCCACCAAACGTTGGCGAAAAAGCAAAGGCATCAAAATGGAAGGTTCGGCACGGCAGGCGAGTATCGATGCCGATCTGGGGTTGATTAGCGTGGCTGAATTCTACCAACGGCTGGCCGACATTGCCGGTGTTTCTGTAAAACAGATGCAGGCAGAACTTGAAGAACACCGTATTCTCAATAGTGAAATCCTCCCGCTCATCAAGAAGCTGGGCAAGCATTACAAAGTAGGATTACTCTCCAATTCTCCCAGTAAACTTGTGCGCGACCTCTTGCGCAAGCATGACCTTGACCCGCTTTTTCATCACATCGTAATTTCTGCCGAAGTAAACATGCTCAAACCGGACCGCGATATTTTCCATCACATCCTGGCGAAATTACATGCAGCGCCAGAGCAGGCAATCTTTATCGATGATAACGAAGAAAACGTGCACGCCGCCGAAAAATACGGGATAACCGGCGTCCTATATTTAGATATGAAAACTCTTAAGAAGGATTTGAAAGCGCTCGGCATCGTAACCTGATACAATTATCCTTATGGCTGATAAAGCGCAAAAAGCGAATTCGCCTGACAAATATTTTCCGGATCAGTTCGACGACGAAGAAGTTCTGTTCGTTTTCCACAAGCACCCGGTGGTGATGCGCAAAGGGCTGATTTTTGGCTCAGTGGCTATCTTGGCGGGGCCGCTTTACACGCTCGCGCTGACATTCATGCACCCGAACAGCCCGCCGTCGATACCGTTTTTCTTTACCAGTATGGCGTTGAGCTTCGTTTTGGCTGCAATCGTGTTTATGCCGTGGTGGATAAGCTGGCATTTCAGCGTATTTATCATTACGAATCAACGCTTGATCCAGGTCACCCAAAAGGGATTTTTCCATCATAGCGTGGTTGATATGAGCCTGCGCCAAATCCAGATGGTAAACTATGAAGTTGCCGGATTAGAGCAAACGCTGCTGGGATTTGGTACAATTATGATGCAGACATTGGTGGGGGATTTGGTGATTCACGAGATTCACCATCCTGCCAAAATCCAGAAAAAAATCCTGGAAATTTTACGGGAGCAGGGAATTACGGCGACATCGTATGCTCAAACTGGCTCTCACGAAGATACCTATGAAGAAGACGAAGATACGCAAAGCACAGAAGCCGAGCAGGCTTAAGAAGATATTAAAAAAATCACCGGTTCGTTCGGCGCATGCCAAGCGGGTCATCCGTTCGCTGCACCTGCGCAAAGCCGAGCCGGAGGCTAAGCTGCACGAGGCTATCGAAAACCTGCCGCGCATTACCAACGAAACTGTCGCAGAACATCGCGAACAACTCCTGCGCGGTTCCCGCAAATACATCTACCCGCTCGAGCACAACCGGCATCGCATCATCGTTATTTCTGTGTGGATTTTGTCAGCTGCGGTGGTTGCGTTCTTTACATACACCGGACTTGCACTGTACAAACTCCAGTCGTCGTCTACGTTTGCATACTACCTGACGCTGGCGTTTCCGTTTCCGGTTGCCAAAGCCGGCCCAAGCTTTGTGTCGTACGAAAATTATCTGTTCGAGCTGCGCCACTACACGCACTATTATCAGACCCAACAGGGTGTGAACTTCTCGAGCGATGCAGGTAAAAAACAATTGACCGCCTTCAAAAAACAAGCCATGCAACAAGTGGTTGACGACGCATACGTCAAGCAGCTGGCCAGCAAATATCACGTAAGTGTCAGCGACCAAGAAGTGAACAACCAAGTGCAGCTTGTTCGCCAGCAAAACCGGCTTGGCAGCAGTGATCAGGAGTTCGCTGATGTGCTGAAGCAGTTCTGGGGCTGGTCGGTCGATGACTTTAAGCGCGAACTCAAAACGCAATTATTGGCACAAAAAGTAGTCGCCACGCTCGATACCGGCACGCTGGCGCGAGCAAACATCGTCGAAGCTCAACTCCATCGCGGTGCCAACTTCGCCAAACTCGCCAAAAAATACTCCGATGATGCCGCTACTAGCAGAAATGGCGGTGAATATGCGGGTGTTATCGATAGCACGAACCAGGATGTGCCACCGCAGGTTCTCAATGAACTGATGAACCTGAAACCGGGCCAACTTTCCAGCGTGATCAACACCGGTTATTCGCTCGAAATTGACAAAGTACTATCGAACAAGAACGGCAAAATCCGGGCTGCGCATATCGTGTTCAATTTCCAGCCTATCAACAATTATGTCAAGCCTCTTCGTGCGCAAGAAAAACCCGCCATCTTCATCCGCGTCCAATAAGCAAGTTTAATTAGTTGCTTTTCGCCCCATAACTTGCTATCATTACCCCTGTTCTTTGTTTAGGCCAAAACTGCAATCCAAGGAGCTGAAGGCGACTGAATGCAGTTTTGAGAGGAAGGGCATAGCCATAGGTCGAAGCTTTTGCCGGATAGGCAAAACGAGACTGTGGCGTAGGCCCTGACGAGGGCTCGTAGTGTAGTGGCCTAACACGCCTCCCTGTCACGGAGGAGATCGCCGGTTCAAATCCGGTCGGGCCCGCCACTTGCATAAATTACCGTTGATACATATTATTCTTCTATGAGCAGTCCTAGCGGAATTGCGCCCATAAATCTTCGAGAGGTCGCTCCATCGGGCGTGGTAGCGGCTATTTTTGATATGGATGACTTGATGATTGATAGCCATCCCCTGCATATGAAAGTGTTTGCGGCGGTGCTTGCTGACCATGGAGTAAATATTAACGATCCAACAAATCCATGGACGCCCCATGACGAAGCTTCTATGTTTGGCTTAAAAATATCTGATGCTTTCAAACTATTTATCGCTCGATACAAAATTCCTCCGACAATCACTGCCGAACAATTGCAGTATGAGTTTGACGAACAGATGCTGCCTGTATTTAAGCGCGAGCCAATTGAGCCAATGCCCGGGCTTATGGATTTGCTTGATGCACTTGCAGGGCACGGTTTAGAGCGCGCGCTGGCTTCATCGGCACGGCGCAGCAAAATAGACATCGTGCTGGGTAAGCTGGGGCTGGAGCAAGCGTTTGCAGCCATCGTGTCGGGTGAAGACGAAATTCAACGCGGCAAACCGGCGCCTGACATATTCTTGGCGGCAGCAGGCAAGGTGGGCAAGCAACCAGCGCAATGTGTAGCGTTTGAGGACGCAAGAAACGGCATCGAAGCCATTAACGCGACTAATGGCATGTTCTCCGTGGGTGTGCACAATCAATTCTCCGAGCAGCGCTTGGGAATCAGGCAGGATCTGTCCGAGGCAAACCTCCAAGTTGATTCTTTGACTCAGCTGACGTATATAAAATAATCCCTAAGCTGTCCGGTAGAAATTTGCTTGAAAAGTAAGCATAAATATGCTAATATAATTATATGCGTAGTGCTGGCAATAGAGCACCTGAACAAAAACAAAATCGTTGGTTTCGGTTAGATCGTCCGGATGATATAGCTTATTTGGCGTATCGGCTCATGGTCAGCACCGTCCAGCGGCCACCAGAAATCGGGCCCGACGGCAGAGCCTACAACCCTGAACTTGTCACCTGGGGAATGAACGGACAAGGCGAAAGGCGACTTATCATTACAGCAGAAAGCATGACAGAGTTTGGGCGCGCACGAAGGATTTCTGGCGCTCAGGGATTATCCCTAAGGACCGCTCGGGCATATCGAGATGCCGGATTTGAACCATGCATGACACTGGATCGAAGAGTTTATGGCATTGATGTAGGGCGGGTCGAAGAGTATCTCGGTGTATTACAGGATCCGGAAGAACGCCCTGAAGGCACTGCCGGTAAGATGTCGACAGCGTTTTTAAAACTCGTTTGCAACGAACTTATAGTTCCTGTCGCGAGTCAAGAAGTAGCCGAGTCGAACTAAAACGATCTCAATTACGGTTATGCTATAGTGAATTTATGCATTACCTTGGGCTACGGCACAAGCTCGAACGCAAACAAGCGAAAATCAAAAGGGCAAAATCGCCGTACATCGTTTTTCTGGACAAGCTGACGTTCGTGGCCGGCGTTATTGGCCCATTTACGGTGTTGCCGCAGATTTATAATATATTTCACTCGCACTCCGCCACCGGAGTTTCGATGATCACCTGGCTGCTGATTTTTATCGTGACCTTCCCGTGGATTCTGTACGGTGTCGCGCACAAAGACAAAAGCATCATCGTCAGCTTTTCGTTATGGGAAATCGTTAACCTTACGGTCGTGGTCGGCGTTCTGCTGTACGGCTGAAAATTAGGCGGTGCCGGCGGACATGGCGTCTTTGGCATCGACCTTTTTGTTCTTTACGACCAATAGGACGACGAGTGCGGCGGCAAGCGCGAGTAAGGCGCCGATGCGCATGGCATCGCTATAACCTTGTACTTGTGCCGCAACTGGCGTGACATGTCCGGTCGCAAGTTGCGTGCGGATAGTAGAGTACGCGACTGCCGACAGGATTCCCAGACCAATTGCGCCGCCGACTTGCTGTGAAGTGTTCAGAATGCCAGAAGCGAGGCCCGAAAAGTGTTTCGGCACTCCGGAAGTCGCGGTCAATGTTCCTGACACGAACGTTAGCCCCATGCCAAACGCAAAAATCGCCAGGCCAGGGAAGACATTGTGCCAATAATCACCACCAACCTTTATGATTTGGCTCAATGTCAGCAAGCCGAGTGCGATGACCAGGGGGCCCGCGACCAGCGGCGGTTTGTAGCCAATTTTGCCGACCAGATTCGATACAATTCCTGACGTAATTCCAACGATTATGGTTATCGGCAAGAAACAAAGACCCGTTTTGACCGGTGAGTAGCCCAGAACATTCTGTATGTACAGTGTCAAGAAGAAAAACATCGAAAACAGAGTACAGGCAATCACCAGAAACGCCACATTTCCGCCGGCGACATTTCTAATCTTGAAAATTTCGAGCGGCATAAGCGGCTGTTTTACGTAGCTTTCATTTAGTATGAATCCAAGTAGCAGCACGATACCGCCGACGATGAATTCCCAGACGGTATTCGAATGCCAGGTAAGCGTCGGAGCTTTGGACAAGCCGTACACGACCGACATCAAGCCTGCTGTCGCCAAAACAGCCCCGGATAAATCGAGTTTAATCTTTTCTCGCTCTTCGCCGATGTGTCGAGGCAGGAGATTTAGGGCGGTTATTGCAACAATGATGCCGATAGGTACGTTGACGAAGAAGTTCCAGCGCCAGCCAAGGTATTGGGTAATTATTCCACCTAGCAATACTCCAGCCGCAGCGCCACCGGCCGCCACGCCTGCCCAGACACCCATAGCTTTGTTGCGCTCTTTGCCTTCGGTAAACTCGGCCAGCACGATTGAAAGTGCCGCCGGCGACATGATGGCGGCGGCGAGCCCCTGCGCGGCACGCGCGATTATCAGTTGTGTCTCAGTCTGGGCTAATCCGCAAACTAAAGACAGGCAGGCAAATAGTGATACGGAGGCGATAAAGACTTTGCGCCTGCCAAACAGGTCCGATGCCCGCCCTCCAAGCAGCAAAAAACCGCCGAATGTAAGTGTGTATGCTGTAACGACCCATTGCAGGTTATTCGGCGCAAAATGCAGTTCGCGGAAAATAGTCGGCAGCGCCACGTTGACGATAGCTACATCGAGCACCACCATAAACTGCGCCACGGCCAGCAGCGCCAGGATAACCCATTTATTTTCTGAATGTTTCGATAACTTGCGCGGTGCACTATTAGCCATCATAAACTCCTCTCTAGTATCTTTATCTTTAAGACTATATTAAGTATAGCAAAAACAAATTGCTTGGCGAAAGGTTGACTTAAATTAAAGTATAAATTAAAGTTAACCACAAGGTTAAGTATTATGACATTAGCTTTCGACGTTCCGGAGTTAGATAAAATATTTTTGGCTTTAAGCAGCGCGAAACGACGCGGTATGATACATACTTTGGCTTACCGGCCTGCGACAGTCAGTCAGTTGGCTTATGAAAATGATTTGTCCCTTCCTGCGATGCATAAGCATATCCGATTGCTCGAAAACGCTAAGCTAATATTGCGTAAAAAAGCTGGCCGGACGAATTTTATCGCGTTAAACAAAAAATCCTTGCGGCTGGCGCAGCGGTGGATTATCCAATACCACACAGATTGGGGGAATGAAGATGAATCACTGGATAACTATATTGCCAGAATGAACGAATAGTTTTGAATTTGGCCCGCTCTGTTTTAAAGCGTGCGGATTGCGTTAATAAAATAATGCATCAAAGACTTCCTGTGCATCCACGTGCAGGGCATACGTCCGGATTGCCCGCCGTATTCCTTCCCGAACAAATGGGATGAAGTCCAGGAGTCCGCCAAACTGCCTGCAGACCGATCAACCTGGAAAAATTACCGCGGCGACGTGGGCAAAGGCGAGCAGTACAAGTTGTATCGTGACTTCAGCCCGATCAACGGCAGCACGCCGCGCCACGACAATAAATAAGCATCCACCGTTGTATCTGTTATTATTGTTGCATGACGATTCTGATTCTTCACGCAATCGGCGGACATGCTGGCGACCACTGGGAGCAGTGGCTCAACGACGAGCTCACCAAACTTGGCCATAAGGTGATAATGCCGCAGTTGCCGAATTCGAAACACCCGGACAGGCAAACTTGGGATCGTGCGGTTGCAGCTGCGGCCGATGGTGTTGATCCAAGTGAGTTGGTTATTGTTGGGCATTCGCTCGGAGTGCCGACGGCACTCGATTACATTGAACGATTACATCAACCAATCAGAGGGTTCGTCAGCGTCGCCGGTTGGGCGTACGATATTGGCACCGAACTGAACAGCTATTACATGCGCGAAAGAACCATTGATTTTGACAAGGTACGGCCGAATATTCTGCACGCGGTCGTGTTTTACAGTGACGATGACCCGTATCTCACACAACAGTGTTTGAAAGATCTGGCGACCGAACTGCGCGTCGATCCAATCGTCATCCCAAAAGGTGGCCATCTCAACACCGATGCCGGCTATACGACATTCCCGGAGTTATTAGATAAAGTGACTGCTATATAAAAAGAATCGCTACAACTTGGTCAGCAGCTATACGTTCAGAAATAAAGTTGTATAGTATATTCTAATACTTAAGTGATGAGGCTATTTTTGTGTCTACCGAGTTGCTCGACCCTATAACCGGAGAATCGCTTCATTGGCAGTCTTTAAATGCTGGCAGGCAGCTTATTATACCTGCGCTTGGTGGACAAGCAGTAATGAAGATCGGTGCCTTTGGAACCTGCGGCAGACCGGACTCGCCAGGTTTTAGCTCATGGCGTGTTGACCACCTTTTTCCGGAAATGGAAAGCGTTGGCTTGCCACCAACCGATGCGTTTAATCCCGAACTTCCGGGGTGGGTGCCGGAACGGGCGCCCATAGAGGGTGCACACCTAGCCCGCGACAGGTTGCTCTGTGTGGCCGTAACAAACCAGACGGCCGGCCAGTCCGGCATAATGGAATCCGGTTTCGCGATGTATAGCGGTGTATTGCGCGGTCAGGATGTGTTCATATTTATTGAAGACAATGAAAATTCTCCGCCGGAAACACGTACTGCTCGAAAGTTGGCTCGTTTGATATTACAAGCTACGTCAGAGAGATATCCATTTTTTACGATAGCCGATGATCTGGAAAGGCTTACACAACAGGCTGCCATAAGCTTTCATGGCCACAAAATGCGCGAACAGGCCGATATCACAGAAAGGATTCAGTACGAGGTACCCAGGAATTTATCTGTACTGGATCCGGCAGTTTATCTGTCGGGCACATCAGGGAAAGCGCGTCCAAGATGGTTATCGCAGGTGAAAGAAGTGTTCACCGGTCTGGATGTGCCTGTCGAGGATAGTCACATGATAGGCTGGAGCAAAGGAGGAGGGGCGGAGAAAGAAATTATACCTAAAACAAGTTATGCCGTGCAGCTCGTAGCCATAACCGATGAAACCGAAAGCCTGGGTGCACTGGCCGAGCTGGGCCCGCGTATGATGCACGCACATCTGGCCGGGCAGTCGTTCGGCGTTTATATAGAGCCGCGCAGTAGCGACGTAAAATCGCCGTCAAATCGCACTCGAACTCTCGCCCGGGAGCACATCGCCAGACTCCGGGAAGACTTTCCGGATTTACCGATCTTTTTGGCCGGGTCACTCGATCAATTGGCGTATTTTGGACTTGGCGAGTACTTCAGGCATCTCCAGCGTAGGCCGCGGTAAGAGCCAGAGTAAGTTCTGCTATAGTTAAGGTATGGAGAAAGTTGTGG
The DNA here is from genome assembly GCA_963742655.1 of uncultured Candidatus Saccharibacteria bacterium. Taxonomy (GTDB): domain Bacteria; phylum Patescibacteriota; class Saccharimonadia; order Saccharimonadales; family UBA4665; genus JAICLK01. The sequence goes on along the minus strand of CAVUMM010000005.1, from coordinate 162,230 downwards.
GGAACCAGCGGCGGTTGGCGCTGATCGTGAGTATTCTGGCCTCGTTCGTGGCATTTATTGACGGTTCGGTGGTGAACGTGGCGTTGCCGGCGATAAGCCGCGATTTGGGCGGCGGGTTGGTCACGCAGCAGTGGGTGGTGGATGCGTATCTGCTAACGTTGAGTGCTTTGATCTTGGTGGCTGGCTCACTTTCTGATTTGTTCGGGCGCAAACGCGTGATGGCGTACGGGCTGATCGGTTTTGGAATTACTTCTGTGCTGTGTGCCGTGGCGCCGAATAGCGAAGCGCTGATTATTTTCCGGGCGTTGCAGGGAATTACCGGCGCGCTGCTGGTGCCAAGCTCGCTGGCGCTGATCATCGCGGTATTCGAAGGCAACGGTGAAGGCAAAGCCATCGGCACATGGACGGCCTGGACCGGAATCTCATATCTCATCGGGCCATTGCTTGGCGGGTTTTTGATTGATGCCTACTCGTGGCGGCTGATCTTCGCCATTAACGTGCTGCCGATCGCGCTGACGCTATGGCTGATGAGCTATTTGCACTTGAAAGAGAAGTCTCAAACCATGGCGGAAGTTGATTTTATCGGCGCCATACTATGCGTGTTGGGCCTCGGCGGTTCGGTATATGCGCTGATTGAGCAATCGCATTACGGCTGGGCAAGCCCGAAGATTTACCTGCCGTTCGCGGTTGGAATACTGATGCTTGGTGTTTTCCTTTGGTATGAACGGCGGGCAGCGCACCCCATGTTGCCGCTCGAACTTTTCAAGGTACGAAATTTTGCGGTCGGTAACATTTCGACCATCGCAATCTATGCCGGCCTGTCGGTGACTACCTTTTTGATTACGATATTTATTCAACAGGTTGGTGGCTACTCGGCGATTCAAGCAGGGCTGGCCACGCTGCCGGTGACGATTATCATGTTTGTGCTCTCGCCGCGTTTCGGCGCGTTGTGCGGCAAATACGGGCCGCGCTTCTTTATGGGCGTCGGGCCTGTTTTGGCGGGCTTGGGATTTTTGTTGTTATTGAGTGTCGATCAATCAGTTAATTATTGGACGCAATTATTGCCCGGTATTTTGTTGTTCGGGCTCGGTCTTTCGATGACCGTCGCGCCGCTCACGGCTGCAATTTTGGGCTCGATTAAGGCGGAGCACGCCGGTATTGGCTCGGCCATCAACAACGCAGTAGCACGAGTGGCCGGGTTATTGGCAATCGCGGCAATCGGCACCATCACCGGCTCGACGCTAAGTCTGCTCGGCTTCCATCGGGGCATGGTAGCCATGGCGATTCTATTGGGAATTGGCGGACTTATCTCGGCGATAGGCATCAGTAATAAGCAGGTTGCGCGGTAGAAAAAATATAAAAAAATGGTATCATATGTATTATGATTACCGGTTTTGAGGCGGTATCAACCTTAGAAGGTATCGCGCGAACTGATTTATCGGATCCGCAAGCTGTCCGGTTGGGCGCACAAGCTATGGAGCTCTGTTTGTTGTCCCGCGAGCCAAGTGCTTATGCGGGCCTTTTAGAGGCACTTGGCGAAGCGAACGTATCGACTTTGCAAGAACTTTACGAGAGGTTTGAAACAGACCTTGAGTACGAATTTGCCTCCAAAGTTTTAGCCGGCGAAGCGAGCGTCGAAAACTATCCATTGTACGATCGATTTGTTCGACTGATAGCGGCTGAAGCCGAACTGGCTGGCATTCGGCCGGAAGACACGTTGAACAACAGTATCAAAAAATGGAGTTTTATTGGCAGCGGGCCATTCCCGATCTCGGCTATACTGTTTGCCAAGATGACCGGCGTATCAGTTGGTTGCTTTGATGTTTCGGCTAAGGCAATTGAAACGTCGACTCAAGTTATCGAAAAACTTGGATTGAGCGATAAGATTAGATTTATCAATGCAGCCGGCGAGCACGGGGACATTGCTGAATATGATGCGGTTGTGGTCGCATTACTCGCCCAGCCCAAGGACGAAATAGCCTGGAATATAAGATGCCATTGCCCGATCGGCACCCAAGTAATCATGCGCTATTCCGAAGGCAACAGGGTAGGCATATATAAAGGAATGGATCAAAGAGTCGAAGGAACAATTTGGCGTTATTCGTTGACAGGCGTGCCGTGTCAGCGATCTCATCACGCCGGCGTTGATGACACGATATCATCCAAGCTATGGCAAGTTGCATCGTCAATTGAAAAATACTAGGAATTGTCTGGAGATATCCGTGAAGGTGTGTGCAAAATCGTGTCATAAACTCGTGAAACGCATATAATAGATATCAATGGTAAAAGAGCGCTCGAAATTTTTCCATCCCAAAACAATGCTCGATAACTTTTTCGAGATAGGCATTTTGCTGAAAATGCTCGACGGGATAATCGAGACTATTATAGGATTGGCGCTGCTGCTCATCCGCCCGGAACATGTTACGCACTGGGTGCATCAACTGACCGCAGCCGAATTGGCACAGGATCCGCACGATTTTATCGCGACGCACCTCGTTCACTGGGCGAATGCTTATACGAAGCAGGCTGCGGTGTTCGCGGCGATTTATCTGTTGTCGCACGGAATCATCAAGGTAGTGTTGGTGTACGAGGTGTTGCGCAATCACTTGTGGGCGTATCTGGCATTGATTGTTGTAACGGCCGGCTTCGTGGTATATCAGGTCATTCATTTGGCAGAGAAACCGACGATTGGCTTCGTGCTGCTCACGTTGTTCGATTTCGTCATTATATATTTGACTGCCAGGGAGTACTTCAAGCAGAAGGCGATAAGGCAGGCCGGCGACCAACCCCAGGAATAATCTGGTATAATGACCTCGAAGTTACGCCACCTTAGCTCAGTTGGCTAGAGCGCCGCTTTCGTAAAGCGGAGGTCCGGGGTTCGAATCCCCGAGGTGGCTCCAGATATATGAGACAAAACTACGTTTTTTCTCATCGCTTCGCTGCTCTTTTTCCTAAAGCGGAAGCCGAAATCGCGAAGTAAATTCGCAATTCCGACAACCTTTCGTTTGCGGGTATCGTATAGTGGCTATTATGCAGCCTTCCCAAGGCTGAGAGGAGAGTTCGATTCTCTCTACCCGCACCATGGACTCAGGTGTTGAGATGTTACAATATTCTCATGGCAGGCGAAACTCCAGGATTATCGGACGCACCAGATTCAGTATCAGATGGCACTGAAGGTATGGGAGGCGTAGAACATTCGCAGCGCAGACCAATAATCGATCTCGATCATCCCGATTTGCTGTTGGGGCCCGAAGAGCTTCGCCAGCTCAATGAAGACTTGCAGAGGATCGCAGAAAGACAACAGCGGGCCTGGGAGGGTCTCAGGGGTATAATATTAGACTAAGTACGGTCTGTCACTTCTGATGCGCAGGACTTTCAGGTCGTAATACACTCCGGAAATTTTTATAGAAAATGGTAGAATAGAGCAATATGACAGCTGCCAAAAGTTATTTTCAGGATCGGCTCGTGTTATTGTTGCTCAGCGTCAACATGTTCCTGACACTGCTTGCGACGCTGCTGATTTTATTCCGTGTGGGTAGTGCGGGTGGCAGCGGATTTATCGTACAGTATCGGGCGAACCTTGGGATAAGCGCATTCAAAACGGGCAGCGTTTCTAATTTGCTGGCGTTCATTTGCTTTGCGCTGATTGTTATGGCAGCGCATACGGTACTTGGTTGGCGGTCGTATCGCATACATCGCCAGTTGTCGCTCGTCGTCCTGTCGCTCGGTATGCTTTTGCTGCTATTGTGTATCATTGTGAGTAACGCGCTACTGGCTCTCCGATGAGACTTACGCACATGGCACATTTTGCACGAAAACTTTCCGCTCCTCACTTCGCCGTACGCACAAGTACGGATACGTTGCGGTGCTCAACTTTTCGCACCCAGGGTCCCCATAAAATAGAATTTTATGGGGTGGATTACTGCACTCATGTGAGAAAGCCTCTGTAGTATATGACAGATTTAGAGATTCCACTCGAAAAAGACCGCACTCTGCATTACCGGATTTTCGAGGCTTTGCCCGGTGTATTGTCGTGGTCGATTTTGGCGCTGCCTTTTATTATCAGTTTCTTCAACGCCGTGGCAGCTGCGGTATTCGTATTCATATATTTGCTCATTAACTTTACGCGTGCGGTAGCCGTTGCAATCCGGGCCATACAAGGTCATCGTACGATGCAGGAACACGAAAATCTTGATTGGCAGGCGCTGCTGGCCGATCTGGAAGCCGGGAAGGTGACTGATAAAAGTGCGGCTCGGCCGGAATGGCACTTGGCACGAATGCGTCATTTGCCCGAAAGGCCAAAGAATATAGATCCAAGTCAAATTATTCACGCGATAATTATTGCCACCGTCAAAGAAGCGCGCGAGGTGCTGGCGCCGACATTCGAATCAATCATTAAATCTCATTACAACATGAACCAGGTGATCATCGTGCTGGCTTACGAAGCCCGGGCAGGCAAGGAAACTGAAGCGCGCGCGAATGATCTTATCCGTGAATTCGGGCCAAAAGTCATGCACGCCATGGCAATGAAGCACCCCAGTGATTTGCCGGGTGAAATAATAGGCAAGGGCGGTAACATCAATGCGGCCGGACATGCGTTGCTCGATTACGTTAAAAAGCAAAATATCGACCCGGAACGGGTGATGGTCACGACGCTTGACGCCGACACGCGGCCGCACAAAAAATATCTGGCCGCCTTAAGTTATGTATATGCCGTTTCGCCGAATCACATAAGGGCTTCATACCAGCCGGTCGCGATGTATACGAATAATATATGGGATGCTCCGGCGCCGATGCGCGTTATTGCTACAGGTAATTCGTTCTACAATATTGTTCTTTCGCTGCGTCCGCACGCATTGCGCAATTTTTCTACTCACGCGCAGCCACTGGCCGGACTGTTACGGACAAATTTTTGGAGTGCGCGCACAATTGTTGAAGACGGGCATCAATTTTGGCGATCGTATTTTGCCTTTGACGGGGACTATCGGGTATATCCATTGTACGTACCGATTTATCAAGATGCCGTATTGACCGATAATTATGCCAAGACGCTCAGGGCACAATTCATCCAGTTGCGGCGTTGGACTTGGGGAGCGTCAGATGTCGCATACCTCGTGAACGAAGGTTTCTACAAAAAGAACAAAGTGCCGCGGCATGATCTAATCGCGAAGTTTTGGCGTTTGCTCGAAGGCCACGTTACGTGGGCGACCGGTCCGATTTTGGTGCTTGGCGCCGGTTTCATCCCGGCTTTTTTCCATCCGCAAAGTTTCGCGGCCAATGTTTTGCCGCTGATTGTTAGCCGTGTCCAAACTGTCGCGTTGGCATTCGGACTGGCAATTATCTTTATCGCGCTGAAAACCTTGCCGCCCAAGCCGGCGCGTTACAAGCACCGGCGCACATTGTGGATGGTGTTGCAGTGGGTATATTTGCCGATTACGACAATCGTTTACAATTCATTCGTCGCGCTATACTCGCAAACGCGTTTGATTTTTGGCTGGTACCTAAGCTTTGTGGTAACCGAAAAAGCGGTGGTCACCAAAGACAAAGGTATCATTACTTAGATAGATTACTTGGGCGAGACAATCTGTTCTAATCAACCTGCGACAGGGCTCGAGCATGGTAAGCTTCATATTGTACGACTGCGGCTTTATCGAAATTTCCTAGTACCGATATACTTTCAGTCGCAATTTCGTGTGCCGTAATCAAGCCGCCGGAAGCCCGTTTTGTGATCTGATTGATAATGGTATCCGCCAGGGCAGCGGCATCGCCAATTGCATTACGCCGGTGTCGACAACTTTTATGAATACTCAATAGCAGCTTATCGCGGGCGAAGGGCAGAAGCTTGCCGTGCTCGTCTTTAACGACTAGAGCTTTCGCGAAATCGATCGTCTCGTGTGTCGTAAAGATTGCGTGGCACTCCGGGCATTGGCGCCGCCGCCACGTTTGGTTGTTGCGCCGCAGACGGCGGCTGTTGATGACGGCCAAAGAATGCCCGCAATATATACAAACCATGACTACATATTGACATACCGCTAGACAAAAAGCTAGTGGAAAACTTTGCCGCATGTGTGGGTAACTAAAAACTACCAGGCGATTCTACCTGGTAGTTTTAGACAAATTTTCGATTTTACTATAGTTAACGTGAACGTTTGATGCGGCTGATCGGGTTGCTATTTACGAGCATTTCTTCGTAAAACAACTGAAACCCATCAAGCACGCTGGCTTTCGTGGTATTCAAACCTCGGGCTCCTCACTTAACCTGAAGATTCTATCACGAAAAGTGCTTTAATGCAAGTGTAAGTAAGGTGTTAATGCTTGATTGTGCATGTAGGAAGTAAAGATCGTGGTGGGTGATATAGGATTCGAACCTATGACCTTCGCAACGTCAATGCGACGCTCTAGCCAACTGAGCTAATCACCCAAGTATTAAATTAGAAAGAGCGGGGCGCACTAGCCGGCTGCCTGTCCCCCGAAGCCTTGGCGAAGGCAGAGGCTACGTGCCCGCAATGTTTGTCTGCGCGACAGGACGACTTATAAAGATACCTTAGTTTGCACCAAAAGACAATACGGGGAAGTTTTTAGTATACCGTTTGTGATATATCGGCAATTAAAAGCCAATCTTTACATGAGGCGGCCAGCATATCATGAAAAGTATAGAACAGACTATCCACAAGTGGGATGTAGAAACGACAATAAGATTGTACTAGCCATATAGTACTGACCTTGCTAAACTAGCTTGTAGGTAGAGTTTTGCGATGTGTTACAATACATATCGAGCGGTGATGTGGCCTCACCAACCACTGAGCTTCGTCGGCAGTAGTACGTGCGTTAACGTGGCTATACAAGAGCCTTTTTAAATAAAGAATTTTGAAAAGGAAGTCCGGTGGAACCGCCCGTTTATTTTGCGACCCTCCATAAACGCAAAGTAAGCGAGTCCGAGACGCTAAGATTAAATACATTTGCGAGAGTATTTAATCGAAGCGTCTCTTTTCTTTAGGGCAGACTTTCGTACATGGCACATTTTGGTCGAAATTTTCCGCTTCGCTGCTCGCCGTACTTGGAGTACGCCTGCGCTGCGATGCTCAGATTTCAACCAAACTGCACTCATGTACGAAAGTCTGAATCAGCAACTTTTTAATAAAAGGAGATGTAGACATGAGTGACAACAAGCATGACGAGCTTTATGCGATGCGGCATAGTTTAGCGCATATTATGGCTTCGGCAATTCAGCGGTTGTGGCCGGATACGAAATTCGGCGTCGGGCCGGTGGTCGAAAACGGTTTTTATTATGATGTTGATAGTTCGGAGCATACGATTTCAGAAGAAGACTTTGAACGCATTGAAGCTGAGATGCGAAAAATTATCAAAGCCGATGAACCCTTCGAACGGTTTGAATTGTCGATTGATGAGGCGATCGCCTGGGCAAAGAAATACGGTCAACCATATAAATTGGAGCTGCTCAATGACCTGAAACGCGAAGGCACGACTGTTGCAAAGGACTTGGATGCGGCCGAGTTAGGAGTTGAAGCGGGCAAAGGCAGCAAGGTTGAAAAAGTGTCGTTCTATCGAAACGGCGATTTTACCGACTTGTGCCGCGGCCCGCATGCCGAATCGACCGGCAAGGTCGGTGCGTTCAAATTGATGAGAGTATCAGGGGCGTATTGGCGAGGCAATGAAAAAAACCCGCAAATGCAGCGAATTTACGGAGTGGCCTTTTCAACCGAAAAAGAGCTCAAAGCACACCTCGAAATGCTCGAAGAAGCCAAAAAGCGCGACCATCGCAAACTTGGCCAGGAGCTGGACCTGTTCGTGCTATCTGAAATTGTCGGGGCTGGATTGCCATTGTTTACTCCGCGAGGCACAGTACTGCGTGAGGAAATCGGCAAATACACTCAGGAGCTGCGATCTGATCGCGGCTTTGAGCGGGTTTGGACGCCTAATATTGCAAAAACTGACTTGTATAAAGCGAGCGGCCACTGGGATAAATTTGGTGACGAGCTATTTCTGGTAAAAAGCCAGGAAACGAGCGATGAATTTGTCTTGAGGCCGATGAATTGCCCCCACCATATCCAAATTTATGCATCTCAGCTTCGAAGCTATCGGCAGTTTCCTATTAAATTTATGGAAAATGCCGGCGACTATCGCGACGAGAAGACTGGCGAATTGCACGGGCTCAGTCGTGTCCGCGCATTTACGCAAGATGACAGTCATGCTTTCGTGCGTGAAGATCAAATCAAGCAAGTTGTAAACGAACTGGTAGAAGCTTCAAATGAAATGTATCGAAACTTGGATATGCAGCTTAAATTCCGGCTAAGTTTTAGGGACGAGGGCGACGGATATCTAGGTGATCCCAAATTATGGGAGCACGCTCAGTCCACCATGGAGGAGCTGGCTGAGCAAAATAATCTCGACTTTTACATCGAGGAGGGAGAAGCTGCATTCTATGGTCCAAAGATTGATTTTATCGCCACAGATGCGCTAAACCGTGAGTGGCAAGTTGCGACAGTGCAGCTGGATTTTGTGCTGCCGGAACGATTTAATCTCGAATATATAGCGGAAGATGGTTCGACAAAACGGCCTGTGATGATTCACTGCGCATTGCTAGGTTCGATTGAGCGATTCCTAAGCGTGTATATTGAGCACATGGCCGGGAAGTTTCCGGTGTGGTTGGCGCCGGAGCAGATTCGAATCGCGACCGTCAACCAGGAAAATAAAACGATTGCCTTCGCCGAAAAGATTGCGGCGCGTGCCAAAGAACTTCGTCTTAGACTGACGATTGATAATTCCAACGAATCGGTTGGCAAAAAGATTCGTAACGCCGAATTGATGAAAGTGCCGTACGTCGTCGTGATCGGCGAAAAGGAAATTGAATCCGGCGAGCTGACGCCCCGCGTGCGCAAAGATTTGGAAGTAAGCGAGGAACATCAGTCTCATACTGTCGATGAATTCTTAAAAACTATTGCAAACGAGGCCAAATCGCGGGTCAGCAAGACTTCATTCTGAAAGGAAAGGCGTGAAAAAGAAGCTGGTTATCGCAGTTGACCTTGACGATGTGCTGTCGTTTACGGCGGAAGGTTGGGTAGCTTACACCAATGAAACCTGGGGAACGAATCTTACCACCGACGATTACGATGAAGATTGGGTTAAAGTTTGGAATGTTGAGCTCACGGAAGCCTTGAAGCGCCGAGAAATGGTTTTTGCGTCGGGCATCATTAGCAAGATTTACCACCGCAATGACGCAAAGCCCGTCTTGAAGCAGCTTGCGATAAAATATCGATTAGTCGTTGTCACTTCTCGTTTAGAAATTGTTCGCACTGAAACGCTTGCTTGGCTGAATCGGCATTTTACCAAAATTTTCGACGAAGTTACGTTTACCGGATTTTACGACGGCACAGGTCGGGAGGCTGTTAAGTCAACAAAAGCCGATTTACTGAAAGAAATAGGGGCAGACTATCTCATCGACGATCAACCCAAACATTGTTTGTCTGCGGCTGAAGTCGGCATCAAGGTGCTGTTGTTTGGTGATTATAAGTGGAATCAAGTCGATGCATTGCCAGCCGGAGTGGTCAGAGTTAAAGATTGGCCGGAAGTCGCGAGGTATTTTGATGCCAAGAGTTGATGAAGAATTTAAGCATCAAGTGTATGATTTGGTGGCACAAATTCCAAAGGGCAGAGTGATGACGTATGGACAAATTGCGGCGTTGGCCGGGGCGGCTTGGGCGGCGTGGGAAGTCGGGCAGATTGCTAATCACGGGCCCGGCGATTTACCCTGGCAGCGGGTCGTGAATAAACAGGGCGGTTTGGCGCGCGGGTGGCCGAATGGCGGAGTGGCCGGACAACGCGCGGCGCTCGAAGCAGACGGTGTGCAGGTATCGGATGATTATAAAGTTGATGTAGGAAAATTATTGTGGCGGCCGGATCAGACAAGCCTGCTTTGATTGTGATTGTCGGCGAAACGGCGTCGGGCAAGTCTGCTCTGGCCATGCAAATTGCTGATAAATTTAACGGCGAGATTATCGCGGCCGATTCGTGGACTGTTTATACGGATTTTGATATCGGCACGGCGAAACCAAGCACTGTGGAGCGTGCCAGAATACAGCACCATTTGTTAGATGTTGCCAATCCGCACCAGGGCTTCAGCGCAGCGGAATATAAGCGTCTGGCTTTAGTTGCAATCGAAGACATCGCTAGTCGCGGAAGATTGCCAATACTGGTTGGCGGCACGGGACTATATGTAGATAGCGTTATTTTTGATTATAGTTTTTTACCGCCGAGTGCGCCGGAAAAACGAGCCGAGCTTAATGATTTATCAATCGATGAATTACTCGCTCAGATCGAAGCTGAAGGACACGACACGACCGGAATCGATATTCGCAACAAGCGCCGGCTGATCCGATTGATTGAAACGGATGGCGCCCGGCCGAGTCGTAATAAACTAAGGCCGAATACGCTCGTGATCGGACTGGAAGTTCCGCGCGATCAGCTTCGCAAGCGTATTGAACGGCGCGTTGATGCCATGTTGTCCGCTGGACTTGAGGCTGAAGTAAAAAGTCTCGCCGAAAAATATGGCTGGAATGTTGAGCCGATGAAGGGAATCGGCTACCGTGAATTTCAAACATACTTCGATGGCGAGCAAACACTTGAAAAACCCCGCGAGCGCATAATCAGCGCCAGCATGAATCTCGCCAAGCGCCAACGGACGTGGTTTAAGCGCAACCATTACATCCAGAGAATCAGCCAGCCTGCGGACGCCATAAAACTAGTAAAAACGTTCTTGAACACATAACTTTACTAAAAGAGTTCCCACTCTGGTACAATAGCATCATGATTGAGCAACTGTTTGGGTCAAAAACACGGGTAAAATTGCTTCAGCTTTTCTTCGGGAATCCGAATCGTTCGTTCTATGTTCGCGAAATTACGCGCAAAATCGACGAGCAGATCAATTCCGTGCGTCGCGAACTGGCCAACTTGTTGTCGATAGGCATTATTACATCCGACACGGTCAATAATCGCTTATATTACGAAGTCAATCAAAAATTCGAACACTACGCACCGCTAATTGCAATGTTTGGGGGTCGACCCATGACCATGACTGCTCCGGTAAAAGCTGCGGAAAACCCGAAACAGGCTGCCAAACCCACAATGGCCGAGCCGGCCGAGCTCAAAGCGCTCGGCAACATAGAGCTTGCACTGTATACAGGGCAGTTTACGCGCGACGATTCGAGTGGCATCGATTTGTTAATTGTCGGTAATGTCAATCCAAACAAGCTGCAGAAATACGTTGCCGAACTTGAAGCCAAAGAGAATAAAGAACTTCGCTACGCATTGTTCACACTTGATGAATTCCAATATCGTTTGCAAATCAAAGATCGGTTCATTACCACTGTGAGAAGTGCTAAAAAGCAAGTCCTGTTTGACAAGCATAATCTGCTAGACGAGTAAAACTAAGGGGAAGTATGGATATACAATTTTACGGTGCAAACTGTGTCGCGTTTACCTATCAGGGTGTTCGTGTCGTAGTGGATGATAATTTGGCAGACCTAGGCGCTAAATCAATCACCAAAACTGGTGATGTCGCGCTATTTACCGGCCCTCATGCCGATCCAAAAGTTGAAACAAAGCTAACACTCGATTCGCCAGGCGAGTACGAAGTATCCACCTTTTCGATTTACGGCATTCCCGCGCAAGCGCATATCGATGAGGAAGGGCGTTTAGCGGCCACGATGTATCGGCTCCGGGCGGGCGACGTCAGCGTACTGGTTACCGGTCATATATTTCCAAAGTTGAGTGACGAACAGTTGGAGGCGATTGGCATGGCCGACTTGCTAATACTTCCGGTCGGCGGCAATGGTTATACGCTCGATCCGATAGGAGCAATGCAGCTTATAAAAGCGATTGAGCCGAAGATGGTCATACCGACGCACTACGCCGACAAAAACTTGCAGTACCCGGTACCGCAGCTGACGCTCGAGGATGCTCTTAAGGATCTGGCAATGGAGCCCGAACAACCCATAAATAAGCTTAAACTGAAGCCAAGTGAATTGACTGACAGTTTACGGCTTGTCGTATTAGAACGATCTTAAAATGACGCGGTCAAGCGTTCGAATAACGCAAATTAAGTTCTAAACAGTATCTCTTAAGCGGAAGTGACGCGCGCTTTGGAGGCGGGCGATAGCAATAAGCCCTTTTTCTTGAGGGTGCGAATAGCTTGGGTGCTCAGCTTCATTTTGACCTTTTTGCCGTCTACGACAACCGTCTTGGACTGGAGGTTTGGCTTCCAGACCTTTTTGGTGTGACGCTGCGAAAAACTGACATTGCTGCCAAATTGCTTGCCTTTGCCGGTAAGTTCACATTTTTGCATAACTGCTCCTAGCGGTATTGAAGCCCAATTGTACCGGAATTATCCCTGTAAGTCAACCGTAGAAGCTGCTATACTTACGTATAATATGCTTGGCAATTTGAGCCCATCGGACATTGCGATATACATTGTCGTGCTGGTTATTTCAATGGTGATTCACGAGGTTATGCACGGCTTCGTTGCGTTCAAACTCGGTGACACAACTGCCCAAGATGAAGGCCGATTAAGTTTCAATCCGCTGAATCACATAGATCCATTCTTAACAATTATATTGCCAGCGATTACTCTTTTGATACTGAAGATACCAATCTTGGCCGCAAAACCGGTACCGTTTAACCCGGCACGTCTTAAATTCGATGACTATGGTGCGGCAATGGTTGCGGCCGCCGGCCCATTGTCTAACCTCGCGCTGGCAATTATAGGGACCTTGCTATTGAACCTAACTCCGATAGGATCGTTTTCTGCGAAAGCAGTCATTGATTTCATTAGTTTAAATGTTTGGCTATTCGTTTTCAATTTGGTCCCCATACCACCGCTCGACGGCTCGCGGGTTGTTTATGCTTTTGCGCCGGAACCGGTGCGTCGGGTATTTGAACAAGTTGAACCCTACGGATTTTTTATCATTTTCGGGTTACTTTTTTTCACACACTTCACCGTACTGATCAATATCAATCAAATGATACTTAGTCTTTTATCCAGGCTATAACTGCAGGAGGCTGTATAATAGTTGGCAGGCAGGCGCTGCCTGATAATGATTATCTGATTAGTTTGAAAAATAGGGAGCTCTAGATTTATAGTCGCTGTGGCGGCTATGTGCGGGCACCCACCTGCAGATTATGCGGGTTAATCATTTTCGGCAGCCCGCCTTTTTTGGGTAATGAGACAAACCTACGGTTTTTCTCATCGCGCCGGCAAAATGGAATACATTTTGTCGGGCTGCTCTTTTCCCTATTGGCATTTATAGTGTATTGTACATTCGAGCATCTATATTGCTGATTCTCGGGGTGTGGCGCAGTTGGTAGCGCGTACGGCTGGGGGCCGTGAGGTCGCAGGTTCAAGTCCTGTCACCCCGACCAAATTAGAATTTTGTATGAAAAAACTTAAGTTCGAGCATAGTTTGGCTGAACAAATTATTCAGGGAGAGAAAACGAGCACCTGGCGGCTTTTTGACGACAAGGATTTGACCGTCGGCGATGAGATTGAGGTGATAGATAAAGTGCAGCCAGGGAAACCGGAAACCTGGCGATCATTCGGAACTGCACGAATTACGAAAATTATTGAAAAAAACTTAGGCGATATCGATGAAAGTGATATGGACGGGCACGAAAAGTTTAGTTCGACAGAGCAGATGCTGCAGGCGTATCAAACATATTACGGCTCGAACGTATCACTGGAAACTTCGTTAAAAATTATACATTTCAACTTCGTGCCACTTGAAGCTACTAAAACCGCGCCGATTCAACTAGACAAGATTAAAATCTACGCCGACGGCGGATCGCGCGGCAATCCCGGACCGTCGGCGAGCGGTTTTGTGCTGATGGATACGGATGGAAAAATATTGGTGGACAAAGGCGTGTATCTTGGCCTGACGACTAACAACCAGGCGGAATACCAGGCGCTCAAATTATCACTAGAGGAAGCGGGGAATATGCATGCGCGAAACGTCGATGTGTACATGGACAGCTTGCTGGTTATCAATCAGATGAAGGGCGTATTTAAGGTGAAAAATCGCGACTTATGGCCGATTCATGAAGCCATAAAACGTCTGGCCTCAAAATTTGAGAGAGTCACATTCACACATGTGCCTCGGGAACTCAATAAGCTGGCCGACGCGGCGGTCAATCGGGCACTCGACGAGGCGTTGAGCCAATCTTCCCAAAATATGCCATAAGTGTTATAATTGAATGCAAGCCAGATTATCGGCTGATCGCCCGCCGTAGCTTCATGCGAAGGTGGGAGGAAAGTCCGGGCAGCAAAGGGAAAGGCAGTTGCTAACGGCAACCGGGGGCGACCCTAGGGAAAGTGCCACAGAAACGAAACTACCCTGAACTTGGTTCTTGAGGAAAGGTGAAACGAGTGAGGTAAGAGCTCACAGTTCTGTACCGGTGACGGTACAAAAGGTAAACCCTGCCTGCTGCAAGGAGATAAACTCTCTCCGGCAATTGCCGGATGGTTCCCGCCAGAGTTTGTCATAAGATCCGCTTGATCCTGGCGGCAACGCCAGGACTAGATAGATGATCAGCAGGAGTTTGTCTGAACTTTTACATTTCAGTTGGCATGGCTGCAGACGTGAGTGCAGCGTGTGCGAAGCAGTAGGAAGCGTACTTTTAAGTACGTTGACGCGTGCTGCGTGCGCGATGTGTCGCGGACCTGCCGTGAAAACGGGATGGAAAGGTTCTGGCAAGCTCTGAACAGAACCCGGCTTACGGATAATCTGGTAATTAAAGATCCCTCTAAACAGGGATTTTTAATTAACTTTTCGTAGTGTAATGTTGAATTTATGGTACGTCCCGTAGAAGCTGCGATTGCATTTCCCTTTGCTGAAGATACAAGGTATGTTGATCTACGCATCCAATCTTTTGGCTCGTGCATGATTGAGCCAATGGTAAGTAGTGGCGTTCCTCGCGCGATGGCCGAGGGTTATGTTGCTGAACGATCTGCAATGCGTTGGGTTGATCTTGATGGCGGTCAAACATATCGACGCACTCCCGTATATCTTGCCGAATGGTATAGATCTTTAAAGTCGCAGTGTTCACTTATGTATCGTCAGCTGGAACAAGCTAATCCTAGTTTAGGGCGGGAAGATATTAACGCTTTATCAGAACTAAGTTCATTAAACCTTGTCCGTCGCGGCGCTTATGCAGCACTAAAAGCAAGATATAACGAACTGCAGCGTCCATGGACACAGAGCAATCTCTAATTTCAGTGCTGTATTGTTACTTCTGAGCAGATTTAACGACAGCCTCGAAGGCTTTTGGCTCGTTTACGGCCAATTCTGCTAATACCTTGCGGTCGAGTGTGACATTAGCGGCTTTTAGACCGGCAATGAGTTTGCTGTAAGTCGTCCCGTTTAGGCGCGCTGCAGCATTGATTCGTGCATTCCATAACTGTCGGAAAGTCCGCTTGCGGTTTTTGCGGTCCCGCGTAGCGAACTGCAATGATTTAGTAACGGCCTGCCTGCCGCGTTTGATGCTCGCGCGGTTCGGGTGCGTCATGCCTTTGGTGGCGCGACGGATTTTTTGGTGCCGCTTGTGGCTGGCAACGCCTCGTTTGACTCGCATGCTTAGGCTCCCAGTTTCAATTTAATATTCTTAGCGACTTTGCCGCCGATTGTTTCAAGCCCGGCTAGCTTGCGCTTTCGCGCAGCACTTTTTTTCTGCAAAAAGTGGCTGGCGTATGAATGGCGACGACGCACCTTACCATTTTTAGTAAGCCGTACGCGATCTTTTGTGCCGCTATGCGTCTTAAGCTTTGGCATGATGAGGGTTGCTCCTTATTACGAAACTTAGTTGTTTACCGGCGAGTTGTGGTTGTTGGTCTAGCACGATTACTTCGCCTAAATCAGAGATAATTTTATCAGCAAGTTTAAATCCTAATTCTTTATGCGCCAGTTCGCGTCCACGGAAGAAAACTGTGATTTTAACCTTGTGGCCTGTTTCCAGGAATTTTGCTACTTTGCCGAGCTTAACCTGCATGTCGTGCTCGCCAATTTTTAGCCCCAGCCGAATCTGCTTTACTTCCAGAACCTTGGCGTTGCGTTTGTTGCGCTGTTGTTGCTTGGTGCGCTGGTAGTTAAATTTTCCCCAATCGATGATTTTGGCAACCGGTGGGCGGGCGTCTGGTGCGATTTCGACGAGGTCTAGTTCTTGTTCCTGGGCCGCGCCTAGTGCCTCTGCACGTGTCAGAACGCCTAGCTGCTTACCTTCAGCATCAATTACTCTCAATTGTGGCGCTTGAATAGCTCCATTCAAGCGAACAGGCTTGCTGATAGAAATGTTCTCCTATATCTTATTTGCACTATCGAAAGAATTGTAACAGACGTAGCAACAGGGGTCAAGTTATAGCCTATTTTTCTCTTACAGCCGGCACTAATTTCTTAGGTGACTTTATGGGGTCTGTACTGCAGGGTTTCGGTGATATGTGCCGGCAGGATCGCTTCTGATTTTTCTAAATCTGCAATAGTACGCGCAACCTTTATGGACCGCATATAACTACGGGCCGATATATCGAGTTTTTGTGCGGCCATATCAAGTATGGATTTAGCATCGGCGGATAATTTTGAAAATTGTGTAATTTCGCGATTAGACATATCACAGTTGAGTTTCGTTTTCTGGTATCGAGCAGTTTGCAAGTGACGAGCGTTCAAGATGCGTTGTCTGGCGTCGTCATCGTCATGCGGGTTGCGTTTCTGGGTCAGCAGCTTTTCATGTTCAACTTCCTGGACATTCACGAATAGATCAATTCGATCCAAAAGTGGCCCCGACATCTTCCTTCTGTACTGTTGAATACGATGCGGCGAACATTCGCACGTCTTAGCGGTGCCGAAGTAGCCGCAAGGGCAGGGGTTGGCAGTGGCTACAAACAAAAAATTTGCCGGGTATTCAATAGTTTCCTTGGCTCTTGACACCGTAACCGTGCGATCTTCTAGCGGCTGGCGTAATGCCTCGATAGTTTGCCGTTGAAATTCAGGCAGTTCATCAAAAAATAAGACACCACGATGGCTTAAGCTAATTTCCCCCGGACGCACCGAGTTGCCGCCACCGATAATTGCCACGTTGCTTGCGCTATGGTGCGGGCTGCGCAATGGACGCGTCGTCATAATCTGCTCATAGTTATTGTTGGTGAGACTGTGTAAATGTGTCACTTCGAGCATTTCCTCGTGGCTCAAATGGGGCAAAAGTGCGGGAAGCGCTTTGGCAAGCATGCTTTTACCCGTGCCGGGCGGTCCATTCAGCAGGATATTGTGTGCACCTGCCGCGGCTATTTCTAAGGCCCGTTTGGCCTGCGCTTGGCCTATTATATCGCTCAATTCGGTATCCCGAGCGGTTTTTCGGCGGCAGGTATCGAGTTAAAAATGCCATTACCCGTTGAAATAGCTTTCAGCGGACAAACATCGTTCAGATGTAAATATAGTTCCCTCAGGTTTTTCAGAGGGATGATTTCTACGCGCGGCACCATTTCCGCCTGTTGAAGATTTTCTGCCGGTACGTAGAATGTTTTTACGCCATTTGTTCGCCCAGCGATGATTTTACCGATGATTCCGCGTACTGGCCGGATAGTACCATCTAGCCCCAATTCACCGATGATAGCTTGAGTTTCATCGGGAATATTTTTCACCTGACCGCAACTTGCTAAAATTGCAGTCGCAATTGCCAGATCAAGGCTACTGCCATCTTTCGGTATATCGGCGGGTGCAAGATTTATACTGATACGTTTACGGGGAGCTGAAGTTGGGAATTTGTAAAAGCACCACGCAGTCGTTCCTTTGACTCGTCGACTGTTTTATTTGCGAACCCCACAATCACTATGCTTGGCAGGCCGCTTGATATATGACATTGAATGTCGATCGCAATGCCGGTATTGCCGTAGCTGATAATACTTTTCACTGCAGCACTCATGACCTGATATTTTACAAAGGAATATTGCTACAATGCAATCATAAGCTGCATCAAGCAAGGTTACCAGGCAACTTTCACACGTAAAGAATAGTGTTTAATTTGAGTTCCAATCAGAAATGCGAAAGCTCCTCTATATTATGAAACAACGGCTTGCGAGAAGCCGTTGTAACAGATACGTTTTTTGTTTTTGAGCACTTTTTTTATTCAAGTGCTACGGTAATAGTAGAGGATAAGCGGCATACCTGTCAACAAAAAATCGAGAAAAATTTGAAAAACTGTGCATAACTTTTATTTAACAAGCAGTAGGCCTCACTTTTTAATGATTTATGCACCTTCAAAGCATTGCCGATTATAAACTTAAGCTTGACTTAATGCTCAAAATACGATATGTTACTAAAGCGTAAGTACAAAAACAAAAACTTACAATTTGAGTGCCGTCCACAAATAATAGTGGGGGTAAAATTCGTCGCTCTGTGACGCCTTATCGGCGCCAAGAGCGGTCAGTCAAGGCCACGGCGATAAACGCTATACATTTTTTTAAAAAGAGCGGATTTATCGCCTGGCTTCCATGAATTTTAAACAAGCTGTCACGCTCGGCAAAGGGTGGGCGGCTTTCTTTGTTGTAAACAGAAAGATATAGGCGAAGAATGCGTGCTTTATCAGTTCAAAGGATACTTAAGGTCTGCGCATTATGCGTTGCGTTGGGTGTTTATTTGTCGGTAACCAACCCAAAACAACTGCCTTCCATTGCGCTCATGATACCATTCATACTTGTTGCAGTTATTTTGTATTTAAGCGTCATAACTTTTTTAGATATAATTAAGGGCGACCAAGATTCGGCCGTCACTGGCTCTCATGTCGTTCGTCCCAGACTGGTAGCGACTCTCGCGACTGGTTTTCCTGTATTATTGCTGTTGTTGCAGTCAATCGGGCAGCTCTCACTAAGAGATGTTCTTACTGTGGCCACAATATTCGTTATAGCGTATTTCTACGTTGGAAAGTTTTCGGCCGACTTACCGAAGCACTAGGCTCGTCTCATTCGCTGTAAACTGTTATAATCCTATTTAAGGATGAATCCAAACGTTGACAGACTGCCAGTTCCGGATATGAATATGCCTGGCGTTCCAAGTAAATCGCCGGTAGAAGCTGCCAGAATGTCCGCACAACACGGAGGAAAGCCAATGATGACAGAATCGCTATCACAGCAGGGCTCCCGACAGCCCCTGGTAAACACGCTGCCCGATCCGACGTCAGCTTCGGGAACGGGCCAACACGCAGCACTTCCACAGCAAGATACGGGCAGCGCTGCCGGGGTTACATCTTCAGACGATGATGACATGTCTATCGAAAAGGAGTGCATCGATAAAGCCAAAGCGATAGTGCAACAAACAAGCTCTGATCCGTTTTTACAAGCCAAAGAACTTAGCAAGGTAAAAGCAGAACTATTAAAAAGGCGATACGGCAAAGAACTTAAAATAAGTGAAGGATAATAATCGAGGTGGCTATACTTCTGTTTTTCATCATCCTCATCGCGATTGCGGCGGCAGTTACCGTACCGATGCTTCTAATGCAATCTCGTCGTGCCGCGCGTGAGCAGAAAAGTTACGAACGCGGGCTTAAAATGGTGCCGTTCCTTATCCACCTGCCTCCGCCGAGCGAAGATACCGAAGCGAACGGACGTGATGTCCGCGATGTTATCGAAGAAACAATCTCGAAAGCCCAGATTGTTTATAACATTATAGCCAGCACGTTTCAGAAAGGCTGGAAGCATAAGCTGTATGGTCAGCGCCACTTTTCATTTGAAATAGTCGGAGCCAAGGGGTTTGTGTATTTTTACACGGCAGTACCGATCGGTTTGGTGGAGGTTGTTAAGCAAGCGCTCGTTAGCGCGTACCCGTCGGCAAGGTTAGAAGAAGTTCCTGACCATAATGTGTTCAATCCAGTTGGCAAAATTAGCGGTACCTCTGGTGGTGAATTGGTTCTAAAGGAATCGTTTGCGTACCCCATTGCTACCTTCCAGGAGTTGAAACGTGACGCTATGCAAGCATTACTCAACTCGCTGGCTAATTTAGGCAAAGAGGATGGGGTAGGTATTCAGATATTGATACGACCGGCTGATTCGTCATGGCGTAAAGAAGCCCAAACAGTCGCAAGCAAAAAGCGTAAAGGCAAGGACGATAAAAGTAGCTTAAGCAAGGTGTTGCATTGGATACGATTAATAGCTACCGCGCTTGTAAAAGTGCCCGACGAAAAGGATGCCGGCGGAGATAAAAAAGATCTTTCCGATTTGGAGCAGGCGGTGATCAATGCGATTGATGATAAGACTCGCAGCCCGGGTTTCGAAGTGACAATTCGGATAGTTTCATCGTCGAATATCTCACAACGTTCACAAGCGATACTCAGTAATGTCGTAGCAGCATTCGCTCTCTTTGATGCCCCTGGAAGAAACGGTTTCAAATATGTACCTGCAAAGAGCGTCGACAAACTAGTGACATCATACATATTACGACTTTTCCCACAACGGGAAAACGACAACATTCTAAACTCGATTGAGCTCGCGACAATCTTCCATTTTCCCGATCAGCGCAGCATTCCCACATCGCAACTTGAACGCCAAGACTCAAAGCAAGTTGATGGTCCTCGCAACGTTCCTGAAAAAGGCTTGTTGCTTGGATACAATATTTTTCGCGGCGTCAAAAAGCCGATTCGGCTTGGTCTTACGGACAGGCAAAGGCATATGTATGCGGTCGGACAGACGGGTACTGGTAAGTCCACGTTTCTTGAAAATTTGGCACTGCAAGACATGCTGGATGGTAATGGATTTGCATTTGTCGATCCGCACGGTGACACGGCCGAAAGACTTCTGGCAATGGTGCCGCGCGAACGGACCGAAGACGTGATTTATTTCTGCCCGGCCGATATGGACTACCCGATGGGCCTGAATCTTTTTGAATTTGAGAATCCGGATCAAAAAGATTTCCTGATCCAAGAAGCGCTGAATATGCTGTATAAACTGTACGATCCGCAGCACCAGGGAATTATGGGCCCGCGCTACGAACATTTGTTCCGCAGTGCCGCTCTTACGATCATGGCCGACCCCGATGGTGGCACGTTCATCGATATTCCGAAACTTTTCCGCGATCCGCAGTATGTAAAACAAAAGCTGCAGCATGTAACGGACCCGAGCGTCATTGAGTTTTGGCAAAAGGAAATGCCGCAATCGCAGCGTTCCAATGAGTTCGGTGAAGTAGTTAGCTGGTTCGTCAGTAAGTTCGGCGCATTTTTGTCTAATACAATGATGCGAAACATTATCGGCCAGACCGAAAGTTCATTCAATTTGCGTGATGTGATGGACAACAAAAAAATTCTGCTGGTCAATTTGAGCAAAGGTCGCACAGGGCAACTTAATATGCAGTTGCTCGGAATGATCTTTGTAATGAAGTTCCAGGCTGCGGCTATGAGCCGGGCGGATGTTCCGGAAAGCGAACGCCAGGATTTCGCGCTGTATGTCGATGAGTTCCAGAACTTTTCGACCGACTCATTCGCGACGATCATGTCCGAGGCTCGTAAGTACCATCTGAACCTGATCGTTGCAAACCAATTTACGACGCAGCTAAGCGAAGAAATCCGCGACGCCGTGTTTGGAAATGTCGGAACGACCGTAGCATTTCGTGTGGGTGATCGCGACGCAGAATCACTCTATAAATATTTCAGGCCTTCATTTGAAGAAACGGACCTAATACGTTTGCCGAACTACAATACGATTGTACGAACCATGATCGGGGGTGTACCGACACGGCCATTCAGTATGGCCACATTGCCGACACTTGGTACGCCCAATGCAAAATTGGCAGCCGCGCTTAAGCAGCTGTCGGCAGCGAAATTCGGCAGACCGAAAGCCTCGGTAGAGTCTGAGATATTTAAGCGCATGGAAACAAAACAACTACCCCCGTCAGCACAATCCGGCTTAGCTTCCGGATTTGGTGCCGGTGCATCGCAGCCATGGCCAGCGCAACAAGGTGCTGCAGCTCAGCGGCCAATGGGAGTTGGATCGCCTGCCGGTATGCCCGGGATGCCGGCCGCGGCTCCGCCAAGGGCTCCATCGGCCTCATTCCTGGATGAATGGTTGACTAAACGCAAAGTGCCGGCCAGACCGCTAAATTCTCCATTTGGCGCATCTAATGCGCCGACTGCCGCAGTACCACCGCCAACGTCGCAAGCGCCGATTCAATATCAGCCCAATAAACCCGCCAATAATAGTGCTGCATCCAACGAAGATTTGAAGGATCGCGAGGTTACATTGATTGCGAACGACCTGAAACAAGGTAATCAAGGACACTTGCAACAAAAGCCGCCAGAAAGTCATAGCACCCATCCTTCCGATCATCATCAACCGCATCAAAAACTGAATCCACCGGACGGCGGTCACTTGACCCCGGGAGACACTATATTTATCGATCAAGAGGGTACACTACATCAGAAAGATGACGAACAAAAACATAGCACCGACTGAAAATGATACGCGCAAGATTGTCTCTAGTAGGAAAATCGTCTATAATATTCATAGAGTGGGCTAGTCAAGTAACAGTAGTTTAGCAGAAGAGGGTTATTCATAGTGGCGAAACAAAAAAACAGCAGCATGAAAGATAATTCGTACTCAGCTGACCATATACAAGTGCTCGAAGGCCTTGAACCGGTGCGCAAGCGTCCCGGTATGTATATTGGTGGTACGGGCAGCGAAGGTTTGCATCATCTTGTGTGGGAGCTTGTCGATAACGGCATCGACGAGGCATTAGCCGGTTACGCTACGGAAGTTACGGTTGAATTATTAGCTGATGGCGGCGTGCGCGTCACCGATAATGGTCGCGGCATCCCAACCGACCGCAACTCAAAAACCGGGAAGAGCGGCGTAGAAACAGCTTTGACGATACTGCACGCTGGCGGCAAATTCGGCGGCGGCGGTTATAAGGTTTCCGGCGGTTTGCACGGCGTGGGAGTCAGTGTGGTGAACGCATTGTCCACACGATTAGTGGTAATCATCCATCAGAATGGTAAAACGTTTCGCCAAGAATACGAACGAGGCGCGCCAAAAACCTCTTTACAAGCCATCGGCGTGAGCGATCGCACCGGCACGGAAGTTACGTTTTATCCCGACGAAACTATTTTTGAAACGACGAATTTTAATTACGATACGATTTTGGACCGCTTGCGTCATCAAGCTTATCTCACCAAGGGCGTTAGAACGTCAATTAAGGACGAAAAATCGGGCAAAAGGTACGGTTTTTATTTTGAGGGTGGTATTAAATCGTATGTACGTCACCTGAACGTTGGCAAAGAAGTCGTTGACGAAGATATCTTTTATGTCGATAAGCAAATCCAAGACACGCAAATTGAAATCGCCAGCCAATACACGGATAGTTTCAGCGAAACGATAAAAACGTTCGCGAACAACGTGTTGAACCCTGACGGCGGTACACACCTGACTGGTTTTCGCTCAGCATTAACACGTGTAATCAACGAATACGCTCGCAAGGCAAGTTTACTCAAAGAAAAAGAAGAAAACCTGACGGGCGAAGATTGCCGCGAAGGTCTGACATCCGTCATCCTGGTAAAATTGCCAGATCCGCAGTTCGAGGGCCAGACAAAGAACAAGCTCGGCAACCCCGAAGTCCGTGGTTACGTTGAGCAAGTGCTGAACGAATACTTCGGTTATTATCTCGAAGAACACCCGGCGGTTGCCCGTAAAATTGTCGGCAAAGCACTGCTAGCCGCCCGAGCCCGAAAAGCCGCCCGTGCCGCCCGTGACAATATTATTCGCAAAGGCGTGCTCGAAGGCGCCAGTATGCCGGGCAAGCTGGCTGATTGTTCGTCCAAAGACCCGAAAAATTCAGAAATCTATTTAGTAGAGGGCGACTCGGCTGGCGGTTCAGCCAAGAGCGGCCGCGACAGCAAAACGCAAGCGATCCTGCCGCTGCGCGGTAAGGTCCTGAACGTCGAGCGCGCCCGTCTGGACAAAATGCTGGCCAACAATGAAATCCTGAGCCTCATTAAGGCTCTTGGGCGTCGGAATCGAAGAGTCGTTTGATGTCAGCGGCCTTCGCTATGACCGCATCATTATTATGACCGATGCCGATGTCGACGGCTCGCACATCAGTACCTTGTTGCTGACGTTCTTTTTCCGCTTCATGAAGCCGGTTATTGATGGCGGACATGTATATCTTGCAAAGCCGCCACTATTCGAGCTAGTAAAACAGGGCCGCAAAAACAGCGTCTTTATATATGACGAAGGCGAGCTGGAAGCGGTGCTCGATAAAGCTATCGAGAAGCGCAAAAAAGAAGGCGCCAAAGTTAAGCTAGTGAGGACGAGCGGTACAAACAGGCCGGTTTTATCGAGCAAAAGCGCTACAAAGGTTTGGGCGAAATGGATGCCGAGCAGCTGTTCGACACGACCATGGATCCGGAAAAGCGCGTGCTGATTCAAGTAAAGGTCGAAGATGCCGAAAAGGCCGATGCTATCTTCAATAAGCTCATGGGTACAGAGGTGGAGCTGCGTAAAAACTTTATTCAAACGCATGCTAAATTTGTGAAGGATCTGGATATTTAAAATGGCAGAAGAACTAACTCCACCAGACCTTGAGATTAACCAGCCAGAGCCGAGTCAAAGTAAGCGATCGGCTTGAGTTGCGTACGGTCGAGAACGTCATGGAGGACAGCTACCTCCGCTACTCCATGAGCGTAATTGTTGACACGCGCGCTGCCTGACGTTCGCGACGGTCTGAAGCCTGTTCATCGCCGCATTTTGTATAGCATGAATAGTGACGGCTTGCGCTCCAGCGCGCGACACCGCAAAAGCGCCAACGTGGTCGGTGCGGTGATGGGTAAGTACCACCCGCACGGCGACGCTGCAATCTATGACGCTATGGTTCGTATGGCCCAGCCGTGGTCGATGCGCTATATGCTCATTAACGGTCAGGGTAACTTTGGCTCGATGGACGGTGACCCGCCGGCTGCTATGCGTTATACCGAAGCCAAAATGGCGCGCGTAGCCGATGAGTTATTGGCTGATATCGACAAAGAAACGGTAGAATTTCGTGACAACTACGACGGCACCACCCAGGAACCGATCGGTCTTGCCAGGCAAACTGCCAAATCTGCTCCTGAACGGTCAACTCGGCATTGCCGTCGGCATGGCCACCAACATCCCGCCGCATAATTTGAGTGAGCTAATTGATGCGACCGTATCATCAGATCGATCACGAGGATGCCTACGCTCGACGATCTTCTGCAATACATCAAAGGTCCCGATTTTCCGACCGGCGGTGTGGTGTTTACGGCAAAGAATCGCTGCGCACGGCCTACGCGACCGGCCGCGGCGGTGTTGTGGTACGCGGTGTCGCGGAAGTCGTGGAAGGCAGCAAAGGTCGACATCAGATCATCATCACCGAAATACCGTATGCGCTCAACAAAGAAAGCCTGGTAATTAAGATTGCCGACCTGGTCAAAGAAAAGAAAGTCGGCGGAATTTCCGACCTTCGCGACGAAAGCGCCCGCGGAAACGTGCGGATTGTTATCGATCTTAAAAAAGACGCCTATCCCGAAGAAGCTGCTTAACCAGCTTTATAAACTGACGCCGCTGCAGACGGCTTCCACTTCAACATGATGGCGCTTGTGGATGGCATTCAGCCGCGCGTACTGGGCCTCCAGGACATTATTGGGGAGCACATTAAACATCGGCGCATTGTGGTGCGACGACGCACTGAATACGAGCTGCGCAAGGCTAAAGAACGCGCTCATATTTTGGAAGGTCTCAAGATCGCGCTTGATCATATCGACGAAGTGATTAAGACAATTCGTGCCTAGCGAAACGACTGAAGAAGCGCAGGTCAAGCTTAATGAAGCAAGTTCAACCTGAGCGAAATCCAAGCTAGGGCCATTTTGGCCATGCAACTGCGCACGCTTGGCTGGTCTTGAGCGCAAAGAAGATCGAAGACGAACTGGCCGAACTGATCAAACTTATTGCCGAGCTAGAAGCTATTTTGGCTGACGAAAAGAAGATATTGAAAATAATTAAAGATGAATTGCTGGAGCTTAAAAAACAGTACGGCGACGAGCGCCGCACCAAGATAGTACCTCAGGAACTCGGCAAATTGAGCGATGAAGATTTGATGCCGGACGAACAAGTCGTCGTGACACTAACATCGGCAAACTACATTAAGCGCAGCTCAGATTGCCGAATATAAAAAGCAGGGTCGAGGCGGCAAAGGCCGGCGCGGCATGGTTACGCGCGAAGAAGATGTGATCGAACATGTTGTCAACGCCAGCACGCACGACTTCCTGCTATTCTTCACGAACAAAGGCCGTGTATTCCGCATGAAGACGTACGAAGTACCTGCTGTCGGCCTGAACGCAAAAGGTATCGCGTTAGTGAATCTGTTGCAGCTGCAGCCAGAAGAAACTGTAAGTTCTGTAATCAACGTCAGTAAGAGTAACGATGCCGCGAACCTGATTCATGTGTACCGTGCGCGGCGTCGTCAAGAAAACGCCGTTTGAACAGTACCAGAATGTCCGCAGCAGCGGCCTGATCGCGATAAACCTGGACGACGGCGACGAACTGAAATGGATCCGCATGACGAACGGCGATAACGAAGTTCTGATTTCGACATCGCAGGGTCAGGCGATCCGCTTCCATGAAAAAGATGCCCGGCCGATGGGACGCGTATCACGCGGTGTTCGCGGAATCCGATTACGCAGTGGTGACCGTGTAATCGGTATGGACATCGTCGAAGAAGGCTCGAGTATTTTCGTCATCAGCAAGTATCGGCTATGGCAAACGTACCAAAGTAGCGCAGTTTACGCCGCATGCACGCGGTGGCGTGGGCATCCGTTCGGCTGTCGTAAATAGCAAGACCGGTGATCTGATCGGCGTTAAGACACTGAGCGAAGATGACGGGCAGGAAGTCATTATCATTTCCAGCCAAGGACAGACTATCCGACTGGGCATTGAAGAATATCCCGGCACTTGGGCGGGCCACACAAGGCGTGCGTATCATGCGGCTGAACGATGGCGACGAAGTCGTTTCGCTGGCACTTGTAGATAAGGTCGAAGAAGATGAATATGAGGAAGAAGAAGTCTCAGATTGCCGAATCAAAATCTGCTGAAAAAGCTCCGAAGAAGTCAAAGTAGCAAAAACTACAACCATTCTAGTTGACATTATCTGTTTTACCAGATATGATGTGACGAGCTTTCGAGGGAAGTCTGTTAGATTCAGCTTCTGATTTCGCTAAAAGTGAGCCTTAAAAATTGAGTAGTGCAAATCAACGTCAGTTCATTTTGACATGTTTTTATTCCGACTCTTTAAAAGTAAGTCAGATTCTGACTGATAGCATAAGATCAAATTCTTTTTTGGAGAGTTTGATCCTGGCTCAGGATGAACGCTGGCGGCGTGCCTAATACATGCAAGTCGAGCGGTAAGGCTACTCTGTGTGAAGTTTGACATGCGTTGAGTGCACGAGCGGCGGACGGCTGAGTAACGCGTAGGAACGTACCCCAAAGTGAGGGATAAGCACCAGAAATGGTGTCTAATACCGCATGTGGTCTTCGGAGTAAAGCTTCGGCGCTTTGGGAGCGGCCTGCGTATGATTAGCTTGTTGGTGAGGTAATGGCTCACCAAGGCGACGATCATTAGCTGGTCTGAGAGGATGATCAGCCAGACTGGGACTGAGACACGGCCCAGACTCCTACGGGAGGCAGCAGTAGGGAATTTTCCACAATGGGCGAAAGCCTGATGGAGCAACGCCGCGTGCAGGATGAAGGCCTTCGGGTTGTAAACTGCTTTTATATGTGAAGATTATGACGGTAGCAGATGAATAAGGATCGGCTAACTCCGTGCCAGCAGCCGCGGTCATACGGAGGATCCAAGCGTTATCCGGAATTACTGGGCGTAAAGAGTTGCGTAGGTGGCATAGTAAGTCAGATAGTGAAAGCGTGCGGCTCAACCGTGATATACATTATCTGAAACTGCTAAGCTAGAGGATGAGAGAGGTAACTGGAATTTCTAGTGTAGGAGTGAAATCCGTAGATATTAGAAGGAACACCGATGGCGTAGGCAGGTTACTGGCTCATTCCTGACACTAAGGCACGAAAGCGTGGGGAGCGAACGGGATTAGATACCCCGGTAGTCCACGCCGTAAACGATGGATGCTAGCTGTTATCGGTATCGACCCCGGTAGTAGCGAAGCTAACGCGTTAAGCATCCCGCCTGTGGAGTACGGTCGCAAGACTTAAAACATAAAGGAATTGACGGGGACCCGCACAAGCGGTGGAGCGTGTTGTTTAATTCGATGGTAAGCGAAGAACCTTACCCAGGCTTGACATCCTGGGAATTTCTCCGAAAGGAGAGAGTGCCTTCGGGAACCCAGTGACAGGTGTTGCATGGCCGTCGTCAGCTCGTGTCGTGAGATGTTTGGTTAAGTCCATCAACGAGCGCAACCCTTATGGTTAGTTGAATTTTTCTAGCCAGACTGCCCTGGTAACAGGGAGGAAGGAGGGGATGATGTCAGGTCAGTATTACCCTTACGTCTGGGGCTACAAACACGCTACAATGGCCGGTACAAAGGGCTGCCAAGTCGCGAGACGGAGCAAATCCCATCAAAGCCGGTCTCAGTTCGGATTGCAGGCTGAAACTCGCCTGCTTGAAGTCGGAATCGCTAGTAACGGTAGGTCAGCACACTACCGTGAATACGTTCCCGGGTCTTGTACACACCGCCCGTCAAACCATGAAAGTCGCCAATACCTGACGTCTGAGCTTGTCTCGGCCTAAGGTAGGGGAGATGATTGGGGTTAAGTCGTAACAAGGTATCCGTACCGGAAGGTGCGGATGGATTACCTCCTTTCTAGGGAGAAAACTAGCAGTAAGCGAGCAATCACTTGCTGGAGCTAGGTCGATCTCGGTAAATCGTAAACTTCAGTACTGACAATTTACATTTCCATCTTCGGATGGCCGAGATATCAGTTTCTGACAACGACAACTGACGTTGATCTGCACTACTCAGTTTTTAAAAATCTTCGGTTGGGGGAGGAAGCTGAGCCACAAGAGCGCAATTGCGAGAGCGCTTTTAGAAAAAGAGCCCTTTTTGGGCTCTTTTTTGATTTATTTATAAAGATTATGGGAAAATGGCTTCATCGTTTGAGTAGCATAGATCAAGAAAGCCGGATGGCAAACTGCTCTAGTTGCGGTCTGGTAAAAATTAACAAAAAAGGCAGTCAGTACCGTTGTACTCTTGCGGTCAAAGAATACCGCAGAATTAATGGCAATAAATTTAGATACCATGAGCCGAATCCGGGCATATGTTTGGTATGCGGCAGTTCGGTTCGTGTAGCATATGACCATGACCACGAATCCGGCGATTTTAGAGGCTGGTTGTGCATGAATTGCAATACGGTTCTTGGCCTCGCAAAAGATGATCCTACGAGATTACGGGAATTGGCTGATTACATTGACAAACATAGCTAGAAATCCACGGCTAATTGCGTGAGAGCTCTTTTTATTTTGATGCCGGGCCGAATCTGTAGATAATAGTGTCTATATTCTGGGAGAAACAACGCATGAAAGTTATGGTTTTCGGTGCTGGTGGGATGATTGGTCAGGAAGTTTGCAGGCAGCTTCGCGATGATACTCCGCACCATCCGATTATGGTCGGTCGTGGTGATGGGTTTGATCGCAGGGTCGACCTGAACTATCAGCAATCGATCGGTAGCGTGCTGCAAAGCGTACGGCCCGATGCCGTTATTAACTGCGCCGGTGCCGCTACAGGCAAGGCAAATCCCCCATATGAAAGCTTTGGTGTTACGATTCTCGAGCAAGTTGCGGCAAAGCGGATTGATTTGCAGCGCTGCGTGCTGATGGGTTCAGTGGCTGTAATGGGTGCCGTGCCCCAAGATCGGCTGCCGGTTGAGGAATACGAGGCGACACATGGAACGTTGCCACCGTATGCCTACGGCAAAGTAGTGGAGCGATTATTCGCTGGGCAATATAATGATCGTAAAATCGGCAGAATACCCGTTACCATAGCGCAAGCAGGTAATATCGTCGGCCGCCACATGCCCGAGAAGCAACTATTGGCACAGCTTATGGAACGAGCGGCAAAGGCCAGGGACGGCGAGCCGTTCGAGCCGGTTCGCGGCCCGTTGGAAAGTCGCCGGGGTTATTTACACGCCGAAGACATCGCCTGGGCGCTGATCCAGCTTGCGACCGAGCAACCGCGTATCGACGATGATCAACAGCCCGCGTTTCTCTGCAATGTTGGCGCAGATGATTCTATGAGTAATGGAGAACTGGCGGAGCTTGTAGCGCAAGCCTACGAGTTAGGCGATTCAGTTCAGCTCATGAAAAACGAAGGCAGCCCGGACCTCTATGCCTCACGCGTCGACACTAGCCGGATTAGAATCCATTTTGGCTGGGTCCCCCAGTACTTCACTAGCAGACTAGCCGTAGGCCACACCATCGAACAAGCCAACCAATCGTAGCCCAATTGCGGAGGGCTCTTTTATTGCCGACTTTTCTCACGCATGCGCTCGACCACTTTTTTGAAGAGCCTATCAAGTTCGCTTGCTTTTATAACTATGCCGAGCCCCAACACTTGCTCAACACCAACCCCGACATTGGCTGGCAACACCTGTATTTCCTGATTACGTATCATGGTTTGAGAGACGACTCCTGTTAATCGGTAGTTGTTTCCTATAATAGTAAAGACAGGGCTGCCACTTGAACCTGGGAATACTTGAGCGTCAATAATAAACTGTCTTTTACCGTTAAAGTTAACACTTGGTATACTCGCGATAGTTCCCGAGCGAAGAATCGGTAAGTTGTTACGTACATCGAATCTATTCTCCGGATAGCCGACAAACCAAACGGTGCTGCCTGCGGGCAAACCATCTTCGGCTAGACCAGACAGCACCTCGCTATGAAGAATTTTATAAAAAGCTTTGTTTAATGGGTCGTTGGTTATCCCCGAAATGTTTATACAGGCCAAGTCCACACTTTTGTCTGGATGACAAAGCGGGGCGAAATTCTCTAAGTTGTAGTGAATAGTATCCCCCAATCGTGGGGCGGGCTTCGTCTTTTGTTGTCGATTTAACACAAGACTTAATCGCTTCGAATCTTTGAGTACGTGCCTATTTGAGATAAGTAATAGGACGGACTTTTTATCGTCAATCTTAAGCGAGTAAATAAATCCTGTACCGATTGATGATCCTTTGCCTTTGTCTCTTTCAGGGACAATTCGCACTGATGCAAAGAAGATTTGCTCTTCAAACTGTTTTAAACTGAGCTTCATGTTGCATGATCTAGTGAAGTTGGTGGGCGATGGGGGACTTGAACCTCCGACCTCGTCATTATCAGTGACGCGCTCTAACCAGCTGAGCTAATCGCCCGAGTTTGCGGGTAATCCCAAAGGGAAACTTACCGGTGTATTTTAGCGAAAAACTAACTATTAGACAAGATATGACTGGACATTGTTCTTATTAAGCCGGGTCTCCGCGCATATGCCCGGGCGAGAAGTTCTGCTTGTTCTGCTATATGCTGCGCGTAATCTTCGTCGCCCAAAGCTTCTCGAAGGTGTCTGTCTTGCTCGGCTTCGGCTTGTGCTCGCGGCTGATATGTAAACCCCGGAATCAATGAGTCGCAATAAAGTATGGTTAAAGTTCTTTCGGTTTCTAGCTCTTGTGAATGGAAGTTTTCAGACATGCCCGCACCAGTAGTTGATCGCCATTGAGTCTAATTATTCCACACAGTACATTGGGCAGGCAATGTGGTCGGCGGATTCGGAGTCGCTGACTTTGTGGAAGCCGCCGCAGGGCGCGCATTGTGGCGGCTGGATTGGCCGGCAGTAATAGTGGCACGGCGAGCCGTGGCGTAATTGGGTTTCGGTTGCGTGGCATTTTGGGCACGGAATTGGTGTGGGCGGCGACACAATTTTGATGTGGCTGGAAGTGGTAATTGTGCTAGTGCTTGGCGGGGCTTGAATGTTCGTCTCGGCCGTTTTCGCGGCCTGTGATTGGAGATTGGCGGTAGGCATGAATGCTGAATCGTCTTGGCCAATTTGGTTGGACGAGCGGGCTGAAAATGCGCCGTTTTGCTGCGCAACATTATTGTGCGAAACAAAGGAACTGTCCGCCAATTTCGGCTCGGCAAAGGCCACCGAAATCAGTCCCAAAACCGCCAGAAAAATGCCCCCAGTACTAAGCAATTTTGTTGGCAGCTTTAGCTGAGTCATGTCACGCATCCCCCAAAGCCTTGTGAGCATATTATATCATAAAAAGTTCCCGAATTTACTTCGGGAACTTTTGTCCACTAAAGCAAAAAGAGCAGCGCAGCGATGAGAAACTCAGGGGCCCCCGGAAAATCTTTAGATTTTTTGGGGCTTGAGTAACGTAGTTTTGTCTCATTACGGTGGTGGAGACACGGGGATTCGAACCCCGGACCCCCTGCTTGCAAAGCAGGTGCTCTAGCCAGCTGAGCTATGTCCCCGCGCCATACCCCAAAACAAACTCTGCGCTGGTTTGTTTTTGGGGACCCCGAGTCGGACCGACGCGCCTACCTCGTTTTTGCTTTCGCAAAAAGCTTCGGCCTGGCGCCATGCTCCTCCTCTCAATTCCGCAACAGTCGACTTCGCTCCTTGGTTTGTGAAATTGGGTAATCCCAGCGGGAAACTACCGGCATATTCTACCGAATAAATGGGCATAAGACAAGAAAGCGGGCGCAACAGGGATGTGAAATGTGCATTTATTATCGCTTAGTGCGTAAAGTTGCGCGATTCATCAGGTGTCATAGTGTAGCAAATATTGCATCAAAATATGCTTGACCGCCTCTGTTATTCCTGGTAGAATGCCATGAGCTTGAGTTTAGGCGAGAGATTCTTGCCCTGGATAATGAATTTCAAACGTAAACTCAAGCATCAGGAACATGTCAGTATGTGGGTGTCCTAGAGTTTAGAGCCTTAAAAATTTGGATAAGTTTAATTGAAAAAGCAATTAGACAAACGGCAGTTATTGGGTAATCACCAATAACTAGTCAATTGCACGTAATGAGTAAGACTTCGGTTTTGTCTCATTGTCAATCGTAAAAAGTTACTCAAGCGCACACAAAGGATGCCTTGACGTAAGATACCGATGAAGGACGTAGAAGGCTGCGATAAGCTCCGGGGAGCTGCCTAACAAGCTTTGAACCGGAGATGTCCGAATGGGGAAACCTCATGCAGAGTCATGTCGCATGGCGCCTGGCTGAATATATAGGCTAGGATAGCGGTAAGCGGGGGAACTGAAACATCTTAGTACCCCGAGGAAGAGAAAGTAAACAACGATTCCGGTAGTAGTGGCGAGCGAACGCGGATACAGCCCAAACCTTTATGACTTTCCATCTGTCAATTTGTCAGATGGATAAGTTGGTAGACGAATGTTATAAAGGGGTTGTGACATAGTAAATAACCAGTGCGGAGCGTCTGGATTTATCCAGAGTTTCCGTATTGGAAGCAGGTGCTACCACCAGCCTGCATAAGGTAAGAAATTTGCGAGGCGAGCAGAACAGTCTGGAAAGACTGGCCAAAGACGGTGAAAGCCTGGTATGCCAAGTGTCGCAAACCTTTATCATTTACTAGTTGTCGAGTAGGTCGGGACACGTGAAACCCTGACTGAATCTGGGAGGTCCACCTTCCAAGGCTAAATATATCTTACGATCGATAGTGAACAAGTACCGTGAGGGAAAGGTTAAAAGAACCCCGGAAGGGGAGTGAAATAGAACCTGAAATTGTGTGCGTACAAGGAGTCGGAGCCGGTTTGTCCGGTGACGGCGTGCTTTTTGTAGAACGATCCAGCGAGTTATTTGCATGTGCAAGCCTAAGTCATTTGGCGGAGGCATAGTGAAAGCGAGCCTGAATAGGGCGACATAGTACATAGTGAATAGACCCGAAACCGGGTGACCTAACCATGGGCAGGCTGAAGCGCAGGTAAAACTGCGTGGAGGGCCGAACCGTAGCGAATTGCAAAACGCCCGGATGACCTGTGGTTAGAGGTGAAATGCCAATCGAACTCGGAGATAGCTGGTTCTCCTCGAAATAGCTTTAGGGCTAGCGTCGTACGGTAGCTGATAGGGGTAGAGCTCTGTTTCGGACTGGGGCGCGTAAGGGTACCCACCCTTGACAAACTACGAATACTGTCAGTGGAACTACGGCAGTTAGAACGGCGGGGCTAAGCTCGTCGCTCAAAAGGGAAACAGCCCAGACCATCATCTAAGGTCCCTAAATATATGCTAAGTGGGAAACGAGGTGAGATTTCTTAAACAACGAGGATGTTGGCTTAGAAGCAGCCATTCATTTAAAGAGTGCGTAACAGCTCACTCGTCAAGAGATCTTGCGCGGAAAATGTAACGGGGCTAAAGCGTAGTACCGAAGATATGGATGTTGCTAGATTCGTATGTAGTGAGTGGTAGAGGAGCGTTGATATCGCATTGAAGTCGGACTGTGAGGTCCGGTGGAGCGTTATCAAGTGAGAATGCTGGAATGAGTAACCATAAGGCAGGTGAGAATCCTGCCCACCGAAAGAGCAAGGTTTCCTGGGCCACGATAATCGTCCCAGGGTTAGTCGGTCCTAAGCCGAGGCGCGTAGCGTAGGCGATGGACAACGGGTTAATATTCCCGTACCAGTGTTGTATTTGTTAGTAGTGCGCGGCATATTAGCCGGAGCGGATTCATGGTTATATCCGTCTAAGCAGGAGTAACGGCTGACGAATGAAAGGGCCTTATAGGCTGGATTCCTGTGAAAGTGCTGACTAGAAAAGCTATCTAACGCGTGTGCTACATGCTGACCGTACCGCAAACCGACACAGGTGCTCAGGTCGAGTAGACCAAGGTGTACGAGTGATTCTTCGTTAAGGAACTCGGCAAACAAGCGACCGTAACTTCGGGATAAGGTCTGCCCCGTCACAGTGCTTCACTAAGGAATTTCAGTTCTGTTAGCGAAAACTAACGAAGTTACTTCTTGAGATTATGTTAATCGCATGAGAAGCTGTGCTTCGAAAGCGCATCCTTGGTAGGTAGCGTGACGGGGCCGCAGCTAAGGAACCCATGCAACTGTTTACCAAAAACACAGGTCTCTGCTAACACGAAAGTGGATGTATAGGGGCTGACGCCTGCCCGGTGCTGGAAGGTTAAGGGGATGCGTTTACGCGCTGAACTGAAGCCCCAGTGAACGGCGGCGGTAACTATAACCGTCCTAAGGTGTCGTGCTTAGTGAGTGTAAGACTCCTCAAGTTGCCTCGAAATGTCGAGATTTAAGGAGAAAATCTGACTATATGCTGGAACATCTGAGTATCGGACTGTACTATGGTAAAATGTTTCCTTAGATGGAAACGAACTATACCAAGTGAAAATCAGATCCGTGCAGACAATCAGCAGGGAAGATTAGACCCATTGTGGATCGTTGGGTTTGTGATGGCGAAGGCTGTTTTTCGATAAGCTCTTTAAGAATGTAACAGCGAAATTCCTTGTCAGGTAAGTTCTGACCCGCACGAATGGCGTAATGATATGGGTACTGTCTCAACGAAGAGCTCGGTGAAAGTGCATTGACGGTAAAGATGCCGTCTGTCCGCAGCAGGACGAAAAGACCCCGTGGAGCTTTACTACAGCTTGGCATTGGGCCGGGGGTATACATGTGTAGCATAGGTGGGAGACTTTGAAGCTCAGGCGCTAGCCTTGGTGGAGTCACCAGTGAAATACCACCCTTGTATACCTCTTGTTCTTACCAGGACCATTAACTGTACTGAATTATCTCGAGTTATAGTTTACTGGTTCCGGGACCGTGTCTGGTGGGTAGTTTAACTGGGGCGGTTGCCTCCTAAAGAGTATCGGAGGCGTTCAAAGGTTGGCTAATTACGGATGGAAATCGTATCGATAGTGTATACGCATAAGCCAGCTTGACTGTGAGGCCTACAAGCCAAGCAGGCACGAAAGTAGGAGTAAGTTTTCCGCTGTCCGTACATTTGTACATGAGTGTGGTATCGGCAGCGCTATCGGATAAAAGTTACCCCGGGGATAACAGGCTTATAGCGCCCAATAGTTCACATAGACGGCGCTGTTTGGCACCTCGATGTCGGCTCATCTCATCCTGGAGGGGGAGCACCTTCCAAGGGTCCGGCTGTTCGCCGGTTAAAGAGGTACGTGAGCTGGGTTCAGAACGTCGTGAGACAGTTCGGTTTATATCCGCTGTGGACGTAAGGAAATTTGAGAGGATTTGCCCCTAGTACGAGAGGACCGGGGTGAACGCACCGCTGGTGTATCAGTTGTTCTACCAAGGGCATTGCTGAGTAGCTATAGTGCGGAATAGATAAGCGCTGAAAGCATATTAAGCGCGAAACTGACCTCAAGATTAGATTTCCCTATGACCTCCCTGAAAGACGATCAGGTTGATAGGCGCAAGGTGGAAGTACGGTAACGTATGTAGCCGAAGCGTACTAATAGAGGCATTGACTTTTTACGATCTCTGATTCGTGCACATTTTGTGGTTTGGATCGAGAGGAAGTGCATTGACTAGTTATTGGTGTTTATCATATGATAAACATCCGTTTGTCTAAGATGCTTTAACAATTAAACGCAGTGCGAAATATCACATTGACATCGAAGTTTGGTTTGGCGTAGAGTGAGTTATTATGGACTTATCCATAAACAGACGTCATCACCAATCAAGCAAGAATCCATTACTCGAAGCGCTAGACTTCGGTGCCCATGGCGCGAGGGAAACACCTGTTCCCATGCCGAACACAGCAGTTA
This sequence comes from uncultured Candidatus Saccharibacteria bacterium, assembly GCA_963742655.1. Classification (GTDB taxonomy): domain Bacteria; phylum Patescibacteriota; class Saccharimonadia; order Saccharimonadales; family UBA4665; genus JAICLK01. The sequence goes on along the minus strand of CAVUMM010000005.1, from coordinate 125,435 downwards.
AGCCTCGCAGCGGTTACAATACTTGGGGCTCACCCCTGGGAAAATAGCACGGTGCCGAATTATATTAAAGGCCTCCGAATAGGGGGCCTTTAATTTACGCTTATGAAATTATTACCAAATGATTTCTTGCAATAAAAAGAACTTCCGAATAGGAGGTTCTTTTTCTTATGTTTAGACAAACTACGTTTTTCTCAACACTCGCTTTGCTCGCTGCTCTTTTCCTGAATAGGAAGCACAAAGTTAAAAGTGAATCTTAACTTTGTGCAATTTCAAATAATCTTCTCTAAGATTGTTGACATGAGCGGGTTAGCGTGATATCATAAGCATAATTTCGTCTGGGAAAGCTGAGGGTTTCGTCAAGAAAAACGAAGCCTTTTTATTTCCATAAGCGAAATCGGAGTATTATTAATAAGGAGGTCCTGATTATGGCTGGAACCAAAGCTGGCGGCAAAGCTGCTGCCGCAACCAACAAATCGAAGCACGGTCCTGATTTTTACGCAAGGATTGGTGCAATGGGCGGTAAAAAAGGTACGACTGGCGGTTTTTACGCTAACCGTGAGCTGGCTCGCAAGGCTGGCGCTAAGGGTGGTCGCATCTCTCGCCGCACCAAAAAAGCTACGAAGACTGCTTAAATAAGTAGTATTTAATAGCTAATAAGAATCGCTCGCAACGGCTGTTGCTGGCGATTTTTTATTTATGCTGTATTGGCGATAGGGCCGGCAGAACTTTGAGGTGGCAACAGACCAGCGGCTATGACAGTTAAAGCATTGATAGTACGCCAAATCATCAGATTGTATACTTTTGCTACTGCAATTAGGGCAGATTGAGCGCCGGTACAGCCAGTCCCGGTAGGTGTCGAGGCAATTTTGAATATGGTTGTCGTCTATGATGAGGCTGTAACTTTCAGCAAGTTTCGAAGCAAATTCCCAAGCGGCCATTTCGATCTGAAGTAACTGATAGTCCGAAGCGTATTGTTTATGGCCGAGCAGGGCGTGTGCTACCTCGTGCAGGATGGAAAACTTCGCGTTGTCTTCTTGCTTGTAATTGGTTTTATAAAAGACCTCGCTCGTTACCGGTGACCAACAAAATGCATCGCCAATAGTAAATGTTATCTGGGGAAAATCTTGGCGTAACGCTTTAAGCAGTTTTTCCATACGTTTGCCTCGCTAAATCATAACACCCATATAGCACCGCCAGGGCAGGGCGTTCGGCCTGTTTGATGACGGGTACCGTAAACAAAGGGTTTTGATATTCATCAAGATATTTTTGCAGGTATGCATGAAATTTTTCGTAATGGCTTCCAACACCGCCTCCAAGCACGATAACATCGGGTTGCATAAGTGCTATTTGGTCTATAAGCCCGATTGCGATGTTGTGAGCGATTATTTGCCAGATCTTTTTATCCTCTATTTCGCTGGCCTTTTTGCCGAAGCGCTTGACGATAGCCCGGCCAGAAGCAAAATCTTCCCAGGACTCTAATTTGCCGCCATGTTCCAATAATATTTGGCCGCCCTCGCTATCTGCCATGCTCGGGTCAATTTGCTGATTTACGATCAGACCTGTTCCAATACCCGTACTTATCGTCACGTATAAAACTTTATCGAAGTCCTTAAGCAGCATTGCTTCTGACAAGCCGGCAAGTTTCGCATCGTTTTCTATTACTACAGGGCAGTTAACGATTCTTTCTAAGTCACCTTTTAACGTAACGTTAGTCCAGTCTAAGTTTCCGAATGCGATTACCACACCGCGATCGCGGTCAATTTTCCCCGGAGCAGCGACGCCTGCCGCTATGAACTTTTTCGTCGACAATACATCAACGGATTTCGCCAGTTCTTCTAAAAACATCGAATATGCTTTGGGCGTCAGAAACTTATGACGTTCGTGAATGTTGCCGTGAACGTCTAAACTCGCGACAAGCGTCTTAGTCCCCCCGATATCTATTGCCAGATACATCTTACCTTGTAGTGTAGCATATCGCGCCGGTCATTTTGAGTTTAGGCCATGCTCATGAAGCGTTTCTTTCACGTCGTATTTTCTTCTCTAGACGCAAACCCGCTTAACAGGTATAATATAGGTAATCTTAGACAGACACCAAAGTAAGGATTGCCTGGCATTGGCAAGTCTGGCTGGAAATACATTTTGAAGGAGGCATGAAAAAACATGTCAAAATCTGTTAATAACATAACAATGGACGAATTACTCGCCGAAAGCGACGTCAAGCAATTGCAATCTGGCGATGTGGTCGACGGCGTTATAGCATCTGTCAAAAAGCACGAGTTGTGGCTTGATCTTGGCGCTAACGGCGTTGGTGTAGTGATGCGTCGGGAAATCGGCCATGGGCAACCGTTAGAGGTTGGCCAGGCAATAACGGTCAGTGTACTGGATCCGGAAATGGACGAGGGCTACGCGCTGCTGAGCATGAAGCGCGCCGCAAAAGATCGCGGATGGGATGAACTGCAACGTTTATTCGAGGGGCAAGAGATTGTCGAGGTCAGTCCTTACGACGCAAATCGCGGCGGTTTATTGGTAGAGCTGGAGGGAATCCGCGGATTTTTGCCGGTTTCTCAGCTTGCTGCCGGACACTATCCGCGCGTATCAGGGGCTGATAAAGACGAAATTTTACAGAAGCTCAATCAGCTTACCAATAAAACACTTCGCGTTCGAATCCTCGACGTTAGCCGCAAGGATAACAAGCTTATTTTCTCTGAGAAAGAAGCCGTCAAGGATGACATGCAGGCCCGTTTTGCCGAACTGAAAGTCGGTGATGTTGTCGAAGGTGTGGTGACCGGTGTGATTGATTTCGGCGCATTCGTAAATGTCGAAGGCATCGAAGGGCTCATACATATTTCGGAGATTTCCTGGGAACGCGTTGAAGATCCCCGCAAATACGTCAAAGTTGGCGAAACGGTCAAGGCAAAAATTATTGCCATCGACAAAGACCGCCTGTCGCTCAGCTTAAAGCAAATGAGCGAAGACCCTTGGTTGCAGCAGGTGAAGGCATTCAGCAAGGGAGACGTAGTCGAAGGTAAGATTACGCGTATCACACCTTTTGGCGCCTTTGTGCAGCTCAGTCCGGCTGTTGAAGCTTTGGTTCACGTTTCTGAGATGGGCGATGACGGCGGGGCTGACCCGGAGAAAATTTTCCAGCTGAACGAGAAGAAACAGTTCAAAGTTTTAGATATTGATACCGACGGTCGCAAAATTGCCTTGAGCCTGAAGAGCGCCAAATAATTCCCGTGAGGCAATGAGCCGCTAGCGCGGAGAAAGGAGCAAGCAGTCTGATGAGCAGCAGAACTATCGAAATCGAAGAAGCTATTACCGTCGGCGCGCTGGCGGATAAATTGATGCTACCCGTTACCCGACTGATTGCGGAGCTCATGAAAAACGGTGTGATGGCGACCGTTAACGAACGAATCGACTTTGACACGGCACAGATTATTGTCCAGGACCTGGAGCTTGATGTCGAGCTCGCTAAGGCTGAAACTGCGCCTGTTGGTTTGACGGGTCGTGCGGCCCGAAAAAAAACGAGCACTGAATCCGGCGAATACCGGCCGCCAGTAGTTGCGGTAATGGGTCATGTTGATCATGGCAAAACCAGTCTGCTCGACGCTTTGCGCGGCTCAAATGTTGCGAAAGGCGAATCCGGCGGAATTACACAGCATATTTCGGCCTACCAGGTTAAACATGGTGACAGGAAAATTACTTTTTTGGATACGCCAGGCCACGAGGCTTTTGCTGCAATACGCGAACACGGAGCTCAGCTCACGGATTTGGTCGTATTGGTCGTGGCGGCAGATGATGGCGTCAAGCCGCAGACCATCGAAGCCATCCGCTTCGCTCGCAAGGCTGGTGTGAAAATAATCGTTGCAATCAACAAAATCGATAAAGAAGGCGCCGACATTAACCGCATTAAGCAGCAGCTTGCCGAGCAAGAACTGATGGTTGAAGAATGGGGCGGCGATACCGTTGTAGTTGAAGTATCCGCCAAGACTAGTCAGGGTATTGATAACTTGCTCGATATGATATTGCTGGTTGCGGACGTGGAAGATTTAAGGGCTGAAGTCAATGTTGCGGGTGCTGGGCTCATTATCGAAGCCCACTTAGAGCATGGACGTGGACCGATTGCCCACGCGTTGGTAGAAGAAGGCATGCTTCACCCGGGCGATTATATCGTCGCCGGCTCAACGTACGCCCATATACGAAATCTTGAGTCTACAGATGGTACGCCAATCAATGAGGCTGGCCCATCTACGCCGGTCATTATCGCCGGCTTTAAAGCGTTGCCGGAATTTGGCGATGAATTCAAGGTGGTGACGAATGAGCGCGCAGCACGACAACAGGCAGAATCTGCCGGTATATCACGCCGAAATGCCAACGATCGGCTCGACATGAACAGTAGCGAATTGATCCGCATGATAAATCGCAACAATCAATTGCAAGAGCTGAACGTCATACTGAAAGCCGACGTGCAGGGTTCGTTGACTTCAGTTGCGAGCAGCCTGAAAGCGCTTGATACGGACGAAGTGGCGGTTCGCATCGTAGGTTCCGGTGTCGGTGCGGTGAGCGAAAATGATCTTCAGCTAGCCCATACCAGCGGGGCCATTATCTATGGGTTCAACGTATCTTTTCCTGCAAATGTGAAAAGGCTGGCATCCCGCGACAAAGTTTCGGTGCGTCTATATAGTATTATCTATGAGCTTATTGATGATGCGCGAACCGAGCTATCCGGATTACTCGCTCCAGGCGTCGAGGAAAAACATTTAGGCGAGCTGAACATCAAAGCTGTATTCAAAACAACTAAAACGGAAATAATTTGCGGTGGCGAAGTAACGAATGGAAAGTTAACCGCGCCGGCGCTCGTAAGGATATTGCGCGGCAAGGATCGCGAGGTGGTTGCCGAGGCCGAATTAACAAACCTGAAGCGCGGTCCGCAGGATGCCAAGGAAGTAGTCGAAGGCGAAATGTGCGGCATGAATTTGCGCACAACAGGGCGGTTAGAGATACTTGAAGGCGACACTATAGAGGTATTCACCCGAGAAATGATTACGCGCGAGCTTTAAGAATTTTAAAGACAAGCCTTCACCGCAAATTGTAACAGTGGTACAATTGAGAAGAAAGCAAGTCAAGGACAGGTAAAGATGATTAGACTAGACGACAACTTACTCCAAGAACTGGGACTGGGCGCATTGCCTCCAGAAGAAAAAGATAAATTTCTCAAACATATTTACGAAACCTTAGAGATGCGTGTAGGCACCAGGCTGGCCGAACGGATGACCGACCAACAACTTGATGAATTCGAGACATTTATCGACCGCAAAGACGATGCCGGCGCCTTCCACTGGCTGGAAACTAACTTTCCAAATTATAAAGAGGTCGTTGCTGAAGAATTTGAAAAATTGAAATCGGAAATCAAAGCTGTCGCACCGGATATCATATCCGCAAGCCAGCAGCAGCACGCTGCAGGCGGCGCTCAGCAGCCTGCTCCTGGTATCCCGACAATGCCGCCGCAACAGCCGCAATCCCCAACTGATCCACGACAACAGCCGCCATACCAGCAGCCACCTACTCAACATCCGCAGACGCCTCCGGCAAATCCATATCAGCAGCCACCGCAGCAGCAACCTCCGGCATAAATAGAATATATTGCTAGTTGATCAATTTGTTAGCGTAGCCGGCGATAAAGGCTTTGGCGGTCATTTCGGTTTTGCCTTCCGGTTTGAGCGTGTCAATACATAAAGTTCCGTTCGCAGTTGCGATCATAAGCATTCCAGTATCTTTTAATACCTCCAGATTGCCCGGATTTTTATCTGGATCCTGGCTCGGAACGACGTGCGCCTTGGTGATAATGACTTTTTTAGCTGCCAAAGTCGTGAAGCTCTTCGGCCAATCAATGAAGGCGCGAATCTCACGTTCAAGCACGGCAGCCGTTTTATGCCAATCCATATTGCCATCTTCTTTAACAAGCTTTCTGGAATATGAAACGTTACGACCGGTGACTGATTGGGGCTGCGGTTCGATGGAGCCGGCAAGATATGCGGGCAAGGCATGCTCTAGCAGGGCGTTGCTGAGTTCTATCAGGTTTTCGGTGAGTTCCGGCGTCGTGATGTGCGGTTCAAGGTCGTATTCACCGTACGCGATTAGCGGGCCTTGGTCCATTTTGGGCACGACCAACATCAGGCTGACACCTGTTTGCCGTTGTCCGCTTAAAATGGCAAATGTGATCGGGTCGGCGCCGCGCCATTCGGGCAAAAGCGAAAAATGACTGTTGACGATGCCAAGCTCGAAAGAATCAATGACTTTTTCGCTGACAATAATGCCGTAATCAATCAGCACGCCCACTCGACTTATAAAACGGCGGTCAGCCACTAAGCTATCGAGCTCTTGGCTGCTGCTGATTGTCAAAATAGGCAACTCGTACTTTTGCGCAATATCAATTACCGGGAATAATTCTTTATGGTGCGGAGGTTGCGGTTTGGTTATTACGGCTTCAACTTCGCACCAAGACAGTAAAAGCTCCAGTGATTTGGCGGCAACGGGCCCGCTACCAAAGAATAGAATTGTTTCGGATGGCTTTTTCATAATCGAGCTGCTCGAGTTTGCCGTCTGGTAACAGACTGTAAAAGGCATCTTCGTTATATTTTATTTGATCAATAAATAGAGTGCCATGCAAATGATCGATTTCGTGCTGAAATATGCGCGCTAAAAAGCCGTCCGCAGTAACCCGAAACTCACGGCCTGTAAGATCGAGCGCCTTCACACGTACTTTGTTATAGCGGGCAACTTTGCCGTATAAATCGGGCACGCTTAAGCAGCCTTCGAAATCTTCTTCCATTTCACCCTCATGTTTGGTGATTTCGGGATTTATAAAAACAGTGAAGGTCTGGTCGGATTTGTTGTCAAAATTATTACGTACGACAATTATTTTAATCAACTTATCAATTTGCGGCGCGGCCAAAGCTACGCCGACCTCGTGATCCCGGCTTTGATCCCAATCCATGGTGGCGTCCTGCATGGCTTGCGCCGTTTTTTTAATTTCATCTGTAATAATGCCAACTTTCTGAGAACGTTTGCGTAAGTTTGGATTCGGCAAAGTGATGATATTACTCTTATTCATTAGGTTTAGAGTATAGCGTATTTTCCTCTCTGTTGCTAGTGCGGCCTCCCCTGTAAAATAACGGGTATTTTGATTTATGCGACACCCGATATCCTGTGCCGTTATGCGTTTAAATATCAGGGAGGCTGTACTAGTGCGGCTTCCCCTGTTAGACTGGCAACTGGCTCGAGGCGTTATTGACGGGCGCGTTCCGCGTTCCTATTTATCTAATCACAAATGGATTAGGGGGCGTACTAGAGAAGATTCAAGGGGTCGATATCGTACGCCCACCCACTCGGCAATAAGGTGATGACTTTGAGTAATTCGCTTCGTTGCTTCGCCTTTACGACTAACTGCCACTGGTATTTATTGCCGATCTTTTCATGAAATGACGGGCTCGGTCCGTCTATCAAGATACGTTGGCCAGTGTGCGCAAGTTTTTCTGCGAAACGAGTCGCTGCTTTCTCTGCAGCGGCTGTGTTGGCGCGCCGACATGTAAGCTTCAACAAAAAGCAGAATGGCGGAAACAGAAACTTTTTACGTTCCTCAAGCTGACTAGAGTAAAATGATTGCCAATCACTCTTAATTGCTGCCTGAAGGATAATGTTTTGTGGATCGTAACTTTGTACGATTACGCTACTGTTAGATTTATGGCCCCTACCGACCCGGCCGATTACTTGTCGTAGCAGTTGGTAAGTTCGTTCGCCGGCGGTGTAATCCGGGAAGTAAAGCCCGGTATCCGCGTTAATAATGCCCACAGTGGTTAACTTTGGCAAATCCAAGCCTTTGGCCAGAATCTGCGTTCCAATCAAAATGTCTGCTTCACCGGATCTCACAGCATCATATTTTTGTTCAAGGCTATCGGCCTTTTTATTGTCGGCGTCGAAGCGTAGTACCCGAGCGTTTGGAAATAGTGTAGTAATTTCATCAACTATAAATTTTGTACCGATATTTTTAAGGATAATATCGGTGTTTCCGCACGCTGGGCAAGAACTTAAAGCTTGTTGTCGAAATCCGCACGTGTGACATCGCAACAGATGCACGTCAGCATGATATGTCAGGGGCAAATTACAGTTCGGACACAATGCTTGCCATCCGCAGTGGTTACAAACAGTAGATCGAGCGGTACCGCGCCTATTAAGAAACAGCAAGCTTTGCTCACGCATTTGCAATGACCGTTCCAGAACATGCAACATATCATCTGAGAGGCAGCTGCTCTTGGAAAAGCGTGAGCGATCTTTCATATCTACCAGCTCAATTTTTGTTGGAGCGCTCGCCAAACTCGACCTTGCCAGCTTGGTCATTCGCAAAATTGGTTTATTCTTTTGCTCTAACAAATAATAGTCTGAAACCGACGGGGTTGCTGAGCCCATAACGAGCACCGAGCCTTGCAATTCGGCCAACTTAGCGGCAACGCGGCTTGCGATGTAATGCGGCGCTTGTTCTTGTTTGTAGCTTTGTTCGTGGCACTCATCGATAACTATGAGGCCTACGTTATTTAGCGGACTGAATAGGGCGGAACGCGGCCCGACGACAATACAAGGTTTTGCAGCATGCAGCATTTTCAGCCACAGACGAATTCGTTGCTTGTCGGTAAGCTTTGAGTGCGTTACCACAACAGTGGTATCCCCAAATGCTTCTCTGAAACTGTTTGCAAGCTGTGGTGTCAGTCCAATTTCTGGCGTCAATATTATTGCCGACCGATTTTGCGATAGCGCACGCCTGGCAAGCTCTATATACACACGGGTTTTGCCGCTGCCAGTTTCGCCGTGGATCATATATATACCGACTCGCGGGTCAATGGTTCCGAGCACGACTTTCTGCTCGGAAGTGAGACTGGGCAGTGTCGATGTTGCCAGGCTTTGAGGTGCGGTATCATTCTCTAGCATGTCTTTGGCCGATATTGCCTTTGGCATGAATTGTGACGAAGTAAATCCTACGGAGCTTGGATAATAATACAACAACCACTTTGCAAGTTCGATGCTTGGGATCGGGAGTGAAGGTATGTCTAAAACTTCTTCAATTTGCTTTGTTGAAAATTTCGGCTTGCTGACGCGTTTGGTTATAAATCCCAAAACGGACTTTTTTTTGACGGTCACCCGCACGAATGATCCGACGTGTAACTGTCGGGAATCGGCGTAGGTCAATGCGGTATTGGCCTGGTAGGAACTGTCGTTTACAAATACGTGATAATAGAACATGGTATGGTATATATTATATTTGTATGAGCGATGTTTCGGAAAAAATTTGAAAAACAGCCGAACAGAGATTATAATTAACGTTGTTTCAAAGACAATAGGTAGGAATCATGCTAGACGTTTTCATCACATCTCGAGTTAGACGCAAAATCATCGTTATATATGCTAAATATCCCGATTTTAAAACCCACGTACGCGGGCTCGCTAAGCTGATTAAAGAAGATGCCGGCAACATCCAGCGCGAACTTAAACGGCTCGAAAAAGTTGGTTTTTTAATTTCCGAAAAGCAGGGTAATACCAAAATTTACCACACCAACAAACAGTTTGCGATTTTTAAAGAGCTTCAAAGTATCGTGCTGAAATCCCAGCGCACTACCCAGAAAAAAAGCGTTAAGCTTTAATCGGATTTCTAACAGCGTAGAAACACTTGCAAATTTATACCTTTTACCATACAATTGGCAGCGATGATAAGTGTGACAAAGAAAGATTCGAAAGAATCGCTAGACAATTTATTGCGTCGGTTTAATCGTAAAGTGCAACAATCCGGCGTTATCACAGCCGTTAAACAGGCCCAGTATTTTGATAAACCGTTAACTAAGCGCGAACGTCGTCTCAAGGCAATTATTCGCCAAGAGCGCAAAGCTGCCAAGCTTAAGAAAATTAAACTGGGCTTGCGCTAGCGATGCTAAAAGAACGCATAGAGCAGGATCTCAAAACTGCCATGCGTGCAGGCGATGCGACACAACTGAGTGTGCTTCGATCCGTTAAGAGCGCCATTATTTATGCAGAAGTCGCCAAGGGCGTAAAAGGCGTTGGTGGCGGTTTGGACGATGAGGCCGTTCTGCAGGTCGCTGCAAAAGAAGCCAAAAAGAGACAAGAAAGCGCGGACGCATACCTGCGTGCCGGCGAACAATCCCGAGCAGATGCCGAACTTGAAGAAAAAGAAATAATAGAAAAATATTTGCCAAAAGCCTTATCGGAGCAAGAAATCGTGGTTCTTGTAGACCAGGTTGTCGCCGAGTTAGGGCCAGTGACATCAGCGACAATGGGCCGTATTATTGGTGAAGTAAAGCAGCGGGCCGGTGCGACTGCTAATGGCGCGATGATTGCAAATCTGGTAAAGGAAAGGATGTAATACAGTGATCATCTTGATGGGTGTCGCGGGTGCCGGCAAAAGCATGCAAGGCAAATTGTTGGCCGATGAGCATGGTTACGCCTGGATATCGACTGGCGAAATATTGCGCGTCCTGGTTACGGGTAAGCGTCGACAGGAAATGTTGCAGGGCAAACTGCTCAGTGATGATGAAGTAATCCAAGTGTTAGATAAGGTTCTGGAGCTTATCGATACCACGCGCCATTTTGTGCTTGATGGTTTTCCGCGAACCGTCACCCAGGCAGACTGGTTGTTAAAACAAGCCGAACTGGGTCGCTTTAAACTTTCCGCAGTCATCCATCTTAAAGCTTCAGAAAAAATTGTCAAGGAGCGCCTGATGGAGCGCGGGCGTATTGACGACACTGAGGAAGCGATAACTAAACGGTTTAATGAATATAGAACCGTCACATTGCCGATAATCGATCATTTCAGAAGAGAAGGCATTCATGTATATGACATCGACGCGGCGCAGTCACCGCGAGTCGTTCACGACCAAATAGTGAAGTACGTCGACGACGGGGATAACTGAACCCGGCATGTTTACCCGCGTCAAGACAGTTTCAGAACTGGAGGCGATGCGTGAGGGCGGGCGCATGCTGGCGACAGTATTAGACTTATTGAAAAAACAACTGGTGCCAGGTATGAGCACCAAGGATTTATCGGTCCTGGCCAAAAGTGAACTGGGCAAACTCGGCGGCATGCCATCGATTCTAGGGTACCAAGGATTTCCTGATGTAATTTGCGCCTCAATCAATAATGAAGTCGTGCACGGTATCCCATCCGAGCATAAGATTATTCAAGACGGAGATATAGTAAGTTTAGATTTTTGTGTGACATATAAAAATATGGTTACTGATGCGGCCACTTCCGTAATTGCGGGCAAGCCAAAATCGGCGAAAGACACGGCACTTTTAAGGGATACCGAAAAAGCGCTATACGTTGGCATTGATGCCGTTCATGACAGTGTTCATACCGGTGATATCGGCGCATCAATCGAAGCCGAGCTTAACCGCCACAAATATGGCATCGTACGCGATTTAGTCGGCCACGGCGTTGGCGATCATGTACACGAAGACCCAAATGTGCCAAACTATGGCCGGGCCGGCAGCGGACCGGAACTATTGAAAGGCATGACCATTGCAATTGAGCCGATGGCGACGCTCGGTACTGAACGAGTATATATTGGTAACGACGGCTGGACTGTTTTGACTTGGGACGGTTCAAGGTCGGCTCATTTTGAACACACGGTGGCCGTTACCGAGGATGGCGCCGAGATTATGACAATTCTGTAGTTCAGCCTGTACTACTTTTTGGCCCAGGCTCTAGCATAAACTTGCTCAAAGTGAAGAATAAGCGCTATACTGCCAGCATGCGCGATTCTGCTTCAACGCACTTCGTCGGTTTAGATATTGGTACTAGTGCAGTGCGCTGTGTCGTAGGTATGCAGAGGCCGGGTGATGCCAAGCCATCAATAATTGGCCACGGAACTTCACCAAATCTCGGCATGCGCAAAGGTGTGGTCGTACACACCGATGACGTCACGGAATCTGTCATCCAGGCAATAACCGAGGCCGAACGAGTATCTGGCGTCCACATCGACCGAGGGACCGTCAATATTAATGGTGCCCACGTCAGCGGCATTAACTCAAAAGGTGTGATTGCCATCAGTACCGCGAACCGCGAAATCACAGCCGACGATCGACTGCGCGTAGAAGAAGCGGCATCGGTAGTCCAGCTGCCGCCCAATCGTGAAATCATCCAGGTATTTGCCAAAAATTATAGCTTGGATGGGCAATCGAATATCAAGGATCCTGTCGGCATGCACGGTGTTCGCCTGGAAGTCGACACGCACATCGTGACGGCAGCGACTCCGAATTTACGCAACCTGAGTATCGCACTCGAAAGAGCTCAAATACAGCCGACGCGTTACACGGTTTCTAGTTTGGCGGCTGCCGAAGCGGTGCTGACACGGCAGCAAAGAGAAGCGGGAACGATATTGATAGATATCGGTGCAGGTACGACTAATATTGTCGTGATTGAAGACGGTGAAGTACAGCATGTCGCTGTTCTGCCAATCGGCGGTATGCATATTACGAATGATCTGGCGATAGGTTTGAAGACTGATCTTGATATTGCCGAAAGGGTCAAAGTCGAACATGCCAGCCTTGCCGGCGGTAATAAAAAAACAACGGTAACAATTAAGGCCAGTGATACGGACCACAGCTTCAAGAATTCTGACATTACCATGATTTCGGAAGCGAGGGTTGAAGAATTATTAGAATATGTAGACAGGGAGCTCAAAAAAATTCAGCGTTCGCGCAAACTACCAGGCGGCGCAGTTTTAAGCGGTGGCACCGCCAAGTTACCGGGCATAGCCGATTTTACCCGGGAACATCTCCAAATCGCCGCACGCATTGGCAAAATACAGCCGTTGACGGGTCTTGTCGATACCGTGGATGACCCGGCGTACTTTAACGCGTTAGGGTTAATGCTGCTTGACATGCTCTTGTTGCCCGAGCTGCAGGCCGCTTCAGGGCAGCGGCAAGGATCGGGCGTAAACGTGTCTGGCGTGTTGGATAACTTTCTTGGCTACTTTAAGCGGCGTTAGCATTTGCCTGCATACATAAACTGCGTGCAAAGCAGGTCGAAATAAAAGTCTGGATAATTTATTGAACCGATACGCCACACAAGCTATACTTGAGTCTGTAAAGCAACTGATTGACGGGAGTAATTAGTAATGCCGCAAGTTGAACCAGCCATAGAAACGTTTGCAAAAATTAAAGTCGTAGGTGTCGGGGGCGCTGGAGGCGCAGCTATCAATCGCATGATTGATGCCGGCGTTGACGGTGTTGAGTTTATAGCCATCAATACCGACGCCCAGGCCCTGTATCACTCGAAGGCCCAAACGAAGATACACATCGGCAAGGAAACCACACGGGGGCTTGGCGGTGGTGCTGATCCGTTAGTCGGACAGCGGGCGGCAGAAGAATCAATCGATGACATAAAAAAAGTTCTGCAAGATTCCGATATGGTGTTTATTACGATCGGTGCCGGCGGCGGCACCGGCAGCGGTGCCGGGCCAATAGTCGCACGCGCCGCGAAAGAGATGGATATTTTGGTGGTTGGCTTTGCCACCAAGCCGTTTGCCTTTGAGGGTGAAAAACGTCGCAAAAACGCCGAGATTGCTATCGAGAACCTGCGCAAAGCTGTCGATACGCTCATTATTATTCCGAACGACAAATTGTTATTAACAATCGATCGACAGACGCCCTTGCTCGAGGCGTTCAAAGTTGCCGATGATGTATTACGCCAAGGCGTACAAGGAATATCAGATCTTATCACGGTACCCGGATTAATTAATCTTGACTTTGCGGATGTCAAAACCGTCATGAGCAGTGCCGGCTCGGCGCTTATGGGTATTGGTCGTGCCAGCGGTGAAAATCGTGCGGTTCAGGCCGCACAACAAGCCGTCGAATCACCACTTCTTGAAGTGTCAATCGATGGTGCCAGAGGCATATTGTTAAACGTTATCGGTGGCAACGATCTGTCAATGCACGAAATAAATACTGCCGCCGAAGCCATCACCAGCGCGGCCGATCCGGAAGCCAATATCATTTTTGGCGCTACCGTTGATCCGGATATTGAGGGCGAAATAATAATTACCGTCGTGGCCACCGGTTTTGATGCCGCATATTTTGCAAAACGTGCACAGAACATCGGGTTAGAGGGGGCTTTAGAAGAGCAAGCTGCACCCGGTCGTTCGGCTATCAATGCTCAGGATGATGGGGTGATATCAGATATTGACATGAACTTGGATAGTGAGGATTCCGAAGCAGTCACCGAATTTCAGTCACAAGCAACTCCGACGACCAACATTTGGGCGGCTAATGATAATGCCCATGGTACCATCGGCGATGATTCGGCAAATGACAAAGACGACAAATCGTCAGACCACGACCAGCGTGAATCAAAAAGTGATGAAAGTTTTGTGGTTGGCAGCACGGAAGAAGACACGCTTGATAAACCCTCGTTCTTGCGCAGGCTCAGGCGCCATAAAGATGAACAAGAAGAAGCTAACAGCGATAAATAGGCATTTTTCGTACTAAATAATACACCGATAATTATTTGCAAAAGCACTAGCAGTGGAGCTATTATCAGAAAGCGAACGCTATATGTGGGTAAATCCCTATCAGCGATAGTACCTTACAGCTGAACAAAGGAGGAATGCAAACGTGAAATGTAAGGCGTGTCACTATGATGACACCAAGGTCATCGAATCGAGAGATGTAGCGGATGGCGAGGCGATCCGCCGGCGTCGCATGTGCACAGCCTGCGGTGAGCGGTTCACGACTTACGAGCGACTCGAGCGGCCGCAACTTGTCATCGTTAAAAATAGCGGAGTCCGTGAACTTTTTAATCGCGACAAACTCATGTCCGGTTTGCTGAGGGCGAGTGAAAAAACTCCCGTCACGGCCTTGCAGCTTGAACGGCTCGTGTCAGATATAGAGCGCGAGTTGTATGGCTGCGGAGAATCGGAAGTCGCTTCTACCAAAATTGGCGACATGGTCATGGATCGGCTGGCAGTCCTGAACGAAGTGGCATATGTACGTTTTGCAAGCGTCTATCGCCGCTTCAAAAATATCGCAGGATTCGAAAAAGAGCTGACGCACATTAAACAAAGAAAGACAATCGAGTCGGTCAAAGGCTAAACTTTGACAGCTGCTCCTCGGGCTTCATATAATGATAAAGCTCGAAGAGGAGCTCCACTCCAGACGTCTAATGAGAGCAGACGTTATAAAGCGTGAACTCTAAACAAACAAATCTAAAAACATAAGTAGCTACAGGGGCCGGTGGCCTCCAAAGCCGTAACAAGTGAGGGTACTATGGCACAAACGACAACATTAGGGGTCAAGCGGTTTTTCACTCGCCCCAAAACCAAAGCATATGACCAGCTAAAATGGGTCAAACGTGACTCGGTCATTATGAATCCGATGACCGGTAAACCGGTTTTTGAACAGCTTGGTGTTGAATTCCCGGAAAATTGGTCGCTGAATTCAATCAATATTGTCGCCCAAAAATACTTTACCGGTACGCCCGGTACCTCTAGCCGCGAAACCTCACTGCGGCATCTTGTCGACCGCGTCGCCGAGACCATAGCACGCCACGGCCTGCAGGAAGGCTACTTTGATAATGAAACCGAAGCCGAAGACTTTCAGGAAGAGCTGAAGTACGTGCTGGCTACGCAGCGCGCAGCCTTTAACTCGCCGGTATGGTTCAATATCGGGGCAGCCGACCGAACGCAGCAGGCAAGTGCCTGTTTCATTTTGGACGTCGAAGACAACATGCGCTCAATACTAAACTGGTACACCGAAGAGGGCATGATATTCAAAGGCGGTTCGGGCGCCGGCGTGAACGTCAGCCACATTCGCTCATCGAAAGAGCCACTCGGCAAGAGCGCTGGAAAGGCCTCAGGGCCGCTTAGCTTCATGCGTGGTGCCGACTCGGTCGCAGGCGCGATCAAGAGCGGCGGCAAGACGCGCCGTGCAGCCAAAATGGTTATACTGAATTCCGATCACCCGGATGTATTTGATTTCATATGGTGCAAAGCCATCGAAGAACGCAAAGCGCGTGTGCTGGAATCAGCCGGCTTCGACATGACGCTCGACGGCAAAGATATCTTTTCGGTGCAGTATCAAAATGCCAACAATTCAGTCCGCGTGACCGACGACTTCATGCAGGCCGTCCAAAACGATGACGACTGGGATTTGGTAGAAGTCAGCAGCGGCAAGACGATTAAAACCGTGAAAGCCCGAGAACTGTTTCGTCAGATTTCCGAAGCCGCTTGGGAATGCGCCGACCCTGGTATGCAGTTCGACACGACCGTTAATCGCTGGCACACCACGCCAAACGCCGGTCGCATTGAAGCCAGCAATCCGTGCAGCGAATACATGCACCTCAATAATTCTGCCTGCAATTTGGCATCGATCAACTTGCTGAAGTATCTTCGGGATGACAACACATTCGATATCGAGGCCTTCAAGCACACGGCTGAACTAATTTTTACTGCACAAGAGATATTAGTCGGCTACTCATCGTATCCGACTGACAAAATTACCAAGACGGCCCGGGCGTACCGCGAACTCGGCATTGGTTACGCCAACCTCGGTGCATTGTTGATGGCACAAGGTTTGCCATACGATTCCGATGAGGGCAGGGCACAGGCGGCTGCCATTACGGCTCTCATGACCGGGCACTCCTATGCGGTGAGTGCTAAAATCGCCCGAAAAGTCGGTCCGTTTGCCGGTTTTCACAATGACCGCGAGAACACCCTCAATGTTTTGCGAATGCATCGCCGCGCCGTTTCTGATATTGATGCCGGAATGGTTTCCGAAGAATTACTCAGTGCTGCAGCCGGTGCATGGGACGAGGCCGTTGAACTCGGAGAGTTATATGGAGTCCGCAATTCTCAAGCCAGTTTGCTGGCTCCAACTGGCACAATCGGGCTCATGATGGATTGTGACACTACCGGCATCGAGCCGGACCTCGGTTTAGTCAAAATGAAAAAGTTGGTTGGTGGCGGAACGATGATTATCGTCAACCAGACCGTACCACGAGCACTCAAAGCCTTAGGCTATTCACAGAAGCAAATCGACGACATCGTGGCATATATCGATGTTGAAAAAACAATAATTGGCGCACCAAATCTTAAGAAAGAACACGAGCCCGTCTTTGCTTGTTCGATGGGCGACAACGCCATCCACTACCTCGGTCACGTGAAGATGATGTCTGCTGTCCAACCGTTCCTTTCCGGCGCCATCAGCAAAACTATCAACATGCCCGAAAACGTTACCGTAGAAGACGTTGAGCAGCTTCACATAGATGCTTGGAAAATGGGGCTCAAGGCCGTAGCGATTTATCGCGATAATTGCAAAGTTGCCCAGCCGCTCAGTATGGCCAAGAAAGAATCGGCCAAAACCGAAGAGACGTCTACTGAACCGGCCAAAGCCGAAGCCGCCCCAGTGGCCACTGAAGTGTTCGAAAATAAATTTGTCGTAAAAGGTGCCGTTCGGCGCAAATTGCCACGCGTTCGCAATAGCCGAACATACCACTTCGAGCTAGCCGACCTGGACGGTTACTTCACAGTCGGGGAGTATGACGATGCTACGCCTGGCGAATTATTCGTTAGCATATCCAAGCAGGGCTCAACGCTTTCCGGCCTCATGGATTCATTCGCTATATCAGTGAGCCATGGTCTACAGTACGGTGTACCACTGAAGAGCTACGTTAAGACACTTCGCGGCACCAGTTTTGCGCCAGCCGGTATTACCGACGATCAGGACATTCGCACGGCAAGCTCCATCACGGATTACATCGTACGCCGGCTCGCGCTCGACTACTTATCGTTCGACGATCGCCTGGAGCTCGGACTTGTGTCGATTGATGATATCGATGCCCCCGAATTCCAAACTACTCTTTTAGTAGATACGACTTCAGCCCAAGCCAGCGGCGAGGCAGAATTGAATGTGGATCAGGAGAAGGTCGATAGCAGTAATGCGGCAGCCAACAAAGTTGACAGTAAGCAATCCTCAATTACCCCAAAAGCAGCCGCCTTCGTCGACGATACAGCGCCTATCTGCTATAACTGCGGCAATCATACACAACGCGCCGGCTCCTGTTATGTTTGCAGCTCCTGCGGAGCAACAACCGGCTGCAGCTAATCAGCAAAACTATTACTTTTAGTCTAGGAGGTGTAACGTCTTCATTACGCTTAAATAAACCTATGCCTAATTATTTTGGCATCAAAAAAGCACTGCAAACTGCCAGAAAAACACGTACGCTTGTGGATAAATGATGTACACGAATGTGCTACGTAGTTTGATTTACAGCGCAATAATCTACAGTAAATTTAAGCATCTAACAGTATTGCTCGCCGCAGAGGGGAAGCATTATATGGAGTTGTATCAATTACAATACGCGGGCATATATACAGTCTCTTATTAAGTATTAAAATCGGGCAAAATTTTTAGTCATCTCACCCTTGTTTATATCCCTATAGCTTAAGCATAATAGTACTTACGGATAGGTGGGAGTTTTTCGGACTCCTGTTTGTTCGCAAAAAAACAAAACCAAATACTAGGTGGTCACATAAAGTGACTAACTACAACACAAACAAAAAACTAAATGTTTAAACCAAAACCGCGAAAACCGGTCTTGTTCGGTCATACTTTCAAGCAGATTTACCGCTTGAAGGGCGTTGCTGTTGTTGCCTTGATTTCCCTCGGTCTCTCCCTGACATTCGTCCTCGGCACCCATCCCCCCACCGTCTCCGCCACCCCCAACAACACCCTAAACTTCCAAGCCCGCCTGGAAACCGCTTCCGGTGCCATAGCACCAGACGGCGACTACAATATCGAATTCAAACTCTATGACACCACTTCTTCAAGTGGCTCTTCCCAAGGCAGCTGTACCGGTGATACTGACTGTTTGTGGACTGAAACTCGAATCGGTGCCGACAAAGTCCATGTCGCCAATGGCTATCTGACCGTAGACCTCGGCAGTGTCACATCCCTCCCGGGAACAATAAACTGGGACCAGAACCTCTACCTCACCATGAACATCGGCGGTACCGGCTCCCCCAGCTGGGACGGTGAAATGTCACCAAGACTGCACCTCACCGCAGTGCCGTATGCTCTGCAGGCCAAGAGTGCCGAGCAGTTGCAGACATTATTGAGCGGTCACACCGGCACCCTGCAATTCAATAGCCTTGGGGCAGATGAAACCATCAACCTGCCAGATATTACCGGCGGCGGCACCTTCGGCTTGATGGCGCTGCAAAGCGCTTCACCAGGCACGCAGCAGACGGGGAACTTCAATGTGAGCGGAACCGGGATAGCCGGAACGGCAATCCAAACTCCTTTGCTCGATACGCCGAGCGGTACCACGACATTGGCAATCGGCACGACGAACGCAACCCTGATTAACTTAAACCAAAATACTGCCGTAACCGGCACCAAGACATTCACGGTAAACGGCGGCCTGACGACATTGAGCGCTGGGCTGACCGAAACCGGCACGGCCCAAATTAACGCGAGCGGATCCAGTGCTACGACCATCGGCAATAGCGGCGCCGGTGCGGTGCAGCTGGCGTCCGGATCGGCATCGAGCTTTAACGTTACCGGCAGCACATTGGCGTTGTCGGGAACGAACTTCAGCCTGAACACTTCCGGTGTTCTAAGTCTCCAGGGTGGCCAAACGCAGGACATCACGACGCCGAGTGCTGCCGCGGCCACTGCGTTGACAGTCCAGTCTGGGAACACCACCGTGGACAACGGCACCGGCGGCCAGGTTACCGTTAAGGGCGGCAACGAAACGAACGCCACCTGTAGCACGAACTGTATCGGTGGCGCACTGACTTTGCAGGGCGGCGACGCCAATGGCGGCGCGGGTACGAATCACGGCGGCAACGTAAGCATTGATGCGGGGGCGGGCAGTGGCGCCGGCGGCGTCAATGGCACGGTTAACATCGCTACTGTAAACAGCGCCGGTGTCAATATTGGCAAAACAACCGGTAGTGCCACTATAAACCTTGGCCAATCCAACGGTGCATACACGCTGAATCTGGCGTCTACTGTTCCAAGTGGCACTAATACCCAGACGGTTAATATTGCCAGCCCGAGTACGAACCAGTCAACCGCCAGCACCATCAACTTAAATATCCTGTCCAGTAGCGGAAACGGTACAAATGGAACTGCCGTACTGAAACTTGGTAATAGCGACCGGGTAACGCAGATTGATGTCGGCAATGTCGCGGCTGATGCGGCGAGAACAATTAACGTGGGCACCGGCGACAATATCGTGGGTATAGATACCCTAAACATCGGGACCGGCGCTACCCAGGTGGCAGGCGGCAAGACGATTCACATCGGTGACGGCACCCCAAGCGGCAGCGGCACAAATGTTATTACTATCGGTTCGATCGCAGCTCTGGCCAATACAACGTTAATCCAGGGTGGCAACGGTGCAACGGCTATCGAATTACAATCTGCCAGTGGCGGTACGATCGGTGTTGGCGATAACGGTGTGGCTAATACCGTCAACATCGGCCAAACTGGTACGACTGGCGTAACGCAAACGATTAATGTGGGTAATGCTGGATCGGGTGCTACTACTAACGTCACCGTAGGTAATGTCAATGCCGGCACAACGACTATACAAGGTGCTGGCGGAATCAGCCTGGCAAACAGCACAACGGTTACATCGGGTCATAACTTAACGCTGGCCGGTGGCGTACTAACCTCCCAATCGGGGGCAGACAACCAGGTTGCAATAGTCGCCAAGGGTCACAGCGCCACGCAGACGGGTGACCTGTTCGATGCCCAAAACAGTAATGGAACAACCTTGTATGGTATTTCATCGGCCGGTAATCAGGAAACTCTCGGATACTACAATAATGTCTATGGCGGTATCGGGCCGTTCGGCAACTTGCTGATTGATTCCGAGCAATTTGATCAAACCGCTACATGGGTTAATTCGGCAAACCTGACTTCTCCGAGTGCCAACACGCAGGTGGCTCCGGACGGTAACACAACTGCTGAACAGCTTGTTACTACCGCTGCCAGCCAAACTGACGCTCAAACCTGCACGACCGGCTGTACTACTAACTCAGCAACCTATACCTTCAGCGTCTGGCTCAAGACTAACAGCGGCACTCAACCGGTACAGCTCCGTATAGACTGGAATAATGGGGCCGGGCAAACGGGTACGCCCACGGCATCCTTAACCGTTGGTACGACGTGGCACCGATTCAGTGTCACACAGCAAGTCAGTGCCTCCGGTATGGTGTCAGTTACTCCAACGATTCTGATTACAAATAACGCTGCCACAGTCGACGCCTGGGGCGCGCAAATGGTAGTGTCAAGCTTGCCGCAAGTGTATGTAAGAACAACTGGCGCTCAAGTTGCGGCCAGCACGGGTGTTGTAAGTAACGGCGGCGAGTTTATCTCGAGTATCAGTACCGCAGATGTGCCGCTGGTTATCCAGGCTGCTCCTACGCAGTCCAGTACGTTGTTCCAGCTGCAAAGTTCGGCCGGCGCCAACCTTGCCAGCATCGACGCCGGCAGCAAAGAACTCATCGGCACACTAGACGCCCTGACTTCCGGCGGCACGTTGGCAATCGGCTCTACTAATACCAGCGCTTCCGGTGGTGCGGTTACTATAGCTTCGGGTGCTACCGCTGGCACGGTCACCATTGGCGGAGCAAGTGAGACCGGCACCATAACCCTCGGCCAGTCCACCCAAACCGATGAGATAGACATCGGCCATGCCCAGGTTGCAATCGGTAAGACCCAGACCATAAAAATCGGTGACTCGGCTACCGGAACCGGATTTGATGCTATTACCATCGGCAATACCAATGGGGCATCATCATTATCTCTGAACGCAGGCACTGGCGGTATCACCGCTACATCCACCAACTTCAATGTCAGCAGCGGTACGACTACGCTTGGTTCATCGTCTGTAGCCGGGTCACTAGTACTGCAGGACGGCAGCGGCCACACGGTTACCTTCCAAAGCGGCGGCGCACAAGCCAACAGCCCGGTACTGAGCTTACCGTCTAGCGTAGCGGCTACCGATACCTTTTGCTTGCAGACGAAAGCTAACTGTTCTGCTGGTGCCAGTTCTAAGTCCGTCACTGAAATAGTCGCCATGAGCTCCACCAGCACTTGTAGTACGCCAAACTCAGTCGCTTCCAGTGACACCGCCGGAGCGGACTACGTAGCCACCGGTTGTACTGCCGAATCAGCCATTAACAGTGCCATCTCTGCACTTCCTGCCAATGGCGGTGTCGTCTACCTGGAAGACGGCACGTACATCATCTCATCCGCAATAACCCTGCCGAGCAATGTAACCCTTGAGGGCGCCGGCGGTAATACCATCCTGGAACTCAAGAACGGCCTGAACACCGCCGTCAATATGCTGTACACATCCACGTACGTCAGCAAGACCATGATCAAGGACATGACGCTTGACGGCAACAGCTCCCAGCAGTCATCCGGCGCGATGTACGGTATGTACCTGGAGTCCAACTCGACCACCGGAGCAACCATCGACCAAGTAGCCGTCCAGAACTTCCGCACCGACGGTATATACGCTACATACGGCAACTTCACGATAGAAAACACCAGCTCGACCGGCAACGGCAATGACGGCTTCAACGTGGGCGGCTCCAACAGCAGCATCACCGACAGTATTGCCGCCAGCAACACCTCCCGCGGATTCTACGATAACGGTTCCAGGAATAGCTATTCGGGCGACCAGGCCGAATCCAACGGCAACTGCGGCTTCTACATAACCGGTACCGACGACACGGTAGTCAACAGCCAGGCATATAACAACACCGGGGCTGGTATTGAGACAATCGGCTACGTGGCGGTAACCGGATCCAGTTCTTACGGCAACACGACTGACGGTATTTACATGGACGGTAACGGCACCGCCAGCGGCAACATTGTATACGGCAACACGAACGATGGTATTAACGTCCAGTATTCCACGAACGCCACCATCAATGGCAACCAAATTTACAATAATGCCTATTACGGCATTCAACTATTCGGCGGCAGCTACAATACCATTACCGGTAACGCCATAACGCTCAAAACCAGCACTGTCTATGACGGTATCTACTTAAGCAACTCCGATCACAACACCATTACCAGTAACACTATTGCCGGTGCCAGTAGTGCTACTGGTTATGCAATCAACGTTACCGGCTCCAGTACTTCGGATACTTACTTGTCCGGCAACACATATGCCGGTACGGGTGCCAGTACCATCCATGACGGTGATACGACCACCATTTACGGATCGCAGGTCACCAACACCGGTGGCAGTTTACTGCAGCAGGCCACCGGTATAACCCAAACGGTCGGTACCGGTAACTATGTCTTAAACGGAGTGGCAGCTTCCACCTATGCCATCGGGGCGGCTACCGTGGGCGGGTCAATTACTCTTGGCGGTGCCTCACAGACCGGGGCCACGACACTGCAGGGGCAGAACATCACCGCCGTCCTGACCGGGGCTTCTTCGAATCCGAGTCTGGTGATTAAGACCGGTTCTAATTCGACCGGAGCCTTCCAGGTGCAAAACTCCAGCGGCTACACCGTGCTGACGGTCGACACCTCGTCAAACTCCAATCAGGGACAGGTGATACTGGGCAATTCGAGTCACAACAACGGTGTGCTGTTATTCAATAATTCCGCAGGAGCGGCCCAGGTGGGATTGGCTGTCACGTCGTCCAATGTCAACAGTTACACATTAACGCTGCCGGTCACTGCCCCAAGCACCAGTCAGTGTCTGCAATCTGATTCCAGTGTTGCGACGAAACTTGTCTTTGGATCCTGTGGAAGCGGCAGCGGCGTGACTACGGTGGGTGGAATCGATACACAAACGAAGAGTTCAAACGGTGCCGTTATCTCGGGAAGCAGCATTTACATGCAGACTGCTGATTTCACAAATCCCGGACTCGTTAGCACCGGCAGCCAGACCATCACCGGCGACAAACTGTTCAAGAGCACCTCCAACTCCCAGACTGCATTGCAAGTTCAAAACTCCAGCGCTGCATCGCTGCTGCGTGCCGACACCACAAACATGCGCCTGGCCGTCAACTCTACCTTCGCCGCTATGAGCGCGCCAACCCAAAACAACACTAGCACCTGTGCCTCAAGCTGTATCCCCGCAGGAACACTTACAGCCGCGACATATTTCTATAAGATTACGGCAATTGATGCTGCCGGCGGCGAGACTACAGCATCAAACGAAAAGAGCCAGGTGACTACCGGTTCAACTAGTACGGTAACACTTTCCTGGAATGCAATTACTGGCGCCGCAGGTTACAAAATTTACCGTTCAACCTCAACCGGTACCGAAAAGTATCTAACCAGTTCAACGCTAACTACTTACATCGACACCGGCGCTATTGCTACCCAATCAACACTATCGCCACCTGGCTCAAATACTGCGTATGCCAGTACAAACGTCAGCAACAGCTCGTTGCAACTGGCATTGGGAGGAAATGGTAGCCCAACAGGACAGCTATACGTGTCTGGTACGGTCCCAAGTGCGGCGTTGGCGACATGGCAGGCTGCCGGTATATCAACCAGCGGTGCTACCGATGTGACAGTTCAAGGCAATTATCTGTATGAAGTTAATGCCGGCGAAGACACCATGAAGATATTTGACATATCAAACCCGGCGGCTCCTGTACTAGAATCCACATATGGCACAGATGGCTCAAATCCAGTATGGATCAGAGTTCAAGGTAATTACGCGTATATAACTGAGCAAAATGACGGGTTCGAAATCGTAGACGTGCGTGATGCAAGCACGCCAATAGAGAGAAGTTACACAGCGATAGGCGATTCCAATGCTAATGGGCTATACATATCGGGCAGGTATCTCTATATACTTGGCTGGACATCTAACTCGGAACTACAAATCTGGGATATTTCTGATCCGTTTGTCCCAGAGGAAATAAGCCATACGGTTACCACAACTGCTGATCCTATGGACGTTTATGTTCAAGGAAGGTATGCATATGTAGCCGAGTGGGGTGGCAATAGTATGGAGATATTTAACGTATCCGACCCTTCGGCGCCAACGAGCGTGTGGGACGGTGCGACCGGCTCCGGCAGTACAGCGCCTGACTCGGTTTGGGTACAAGGCAATTACGCGTACGTTACGAACAGTTCCACCAATACCTTGCAGGTGTTCAATGTATCAAACCCGAACAGCCCAACGACCCCCAATTCTGCAGGATGGGCTACAGGTACCGGGCCGGGATCCGTAAGGGTACAGGGCAGATACCTGTATGAGTTGAACGGCGGGTCTAATACATTACAGATTTTCGATATATCCAATCCTGGCGCACCAGTATCTATCGGTACCGTAGCAACTGCGACAGCTCCAAATGATGTCTGGATCAGCGGCCGATATGCGTATGTGGTAAGTGGCGGTACCAGCGGTACCACCAATGAATTCCTGCAAGTATATGATTTGGGAGGCGGATATATTCAGCAACTAGAGACTGGAGGCCTAAGCACTGGCACACTACAGACTGCCGGTAATGTGACTGTCAATGGTGACGAGTCGATACAGGGCGGACTAAGCGTTGGTGGAACCCTGGATGTTGCAGGTAATGCAGATGTACGCGGTTGGCTGGTAATCGGTAGCGGCACAAATCAAGAAAGCCAGCCGCAGCTGCTCGTGCTTGATAACAGCGATGATAATGCGGATCCAGGGACTGTCACCAATGGAGCTATGTATTATAATGCGCCAATGAATTCATTCCGCTGCGGCATTGACGGGCACTGGCATGATTGTACGGGCCTTATGTATTCAACAACTTCAGACTCATCTCAAGTGGGTGGAACTAGCGAAGCAGCATTTGGCCAAACATGGACAGCGCCACAAGATGACTGCCAGCCGGGCGTCGTTTACCATATAACTGCGGCCGGTCTTGCCACCAGCGGTACAGCTAACTATTCTCTCACCTTTAATCTGCAAGACGGTTCTACGGATATAGCTTCAGCAGTAGTAAAAAATGGTACCTCTAGCCACTTTAATATTGATCTCAACCTAACATGTCGTGCCTCCTTTGGCTTTAAAGTAGAGGGCGATGCGTTCGACCAATATACCGGAGGGAGTAACGTTGGCGGTAATTTCATACCGTTTACTAGTGGATCGGGGACGCTGGCTAATGGCTCTGGCGGTGACGCCCTAGGCTTCTCGGCGCAGTGGAGTACCGGCCCTGGTAGCGGCAAAGGCGCAACCCTAGATCAATTTATTGTTCAACGAATGGGGCCATGATACTCACTTGCAATAAAGGGAAGCAGGGTTTTTAATCTAGAGCTGTGCGAAATTTAGTCGAGCGATTCTGACAAATCCTATACTCAATAACTCAATGTCAAACTCTTCATCATACCTGTAAGTTGGTCTGGAGGTATGTGCGCGGTAGTGTTGCTGAGTATCCATGTTTTACTGTTGGCGCGGCTGGCTATTTCCTGGCCCTCTTTGCGTCCGACTGCCACGGCGCCGTCACTTATCCCGATTTCTTTTAAATCTTGCAGATTGTTATAGAAACCGCCCAGATCAAAAGACTGGGGCCGGGCTTCCTCGCTCATGTAGAGCGTTGCGCCATGCGGACCTATTATATTGAAGACGACTACACCTTGTTGCGGTACGGTTACAGACTTCGTATCTACACGATAACCCTCCGGTAGTTTGGTGGGGTAATACAGCGGAAACTGAACCGATGCCATAATTTTCGCGGTAAACGGGTTAACGACTGCCGGTTTCCATATGATAAATCTCCAATATGCAAAGCCACTGCCTGCAAGCAGGATCAAAGATAAGATGGCTAATATCAGGACAAATTTCTTTTTGCCAAGCTTACGCTTTACCTGTTGTTGGGGTGGAGCGGTTTGTACGTCTTCAGCAGTGCTGGCTTTGGTCTCGGACTTTTGTTTGCGTCCGATGTTTAAGGACAGCTCCAACTTAACCATAAGCTACAATCTAGCGTATTGCGCCGATATTTGGCAAGTCGGCGTAGAAATTGAGGGTTGTGCTCTGCACAACGTAAAATGACATTCCGTATCTGTAAAATAGTATCTGTATATTAGTAATAGCCGGTCAGTCGTGCTATTGTTAAAAGTATGAAACTGCTCGTGCTGTATCGGCCTAATTCAGAAAATAGTAGGACTGTGGAGAGCTTTATCAGGGATTTCAGGTACCAGCATGAAGCCGACGCAGACAGGATGTCGGTCGTCGATATCGATAGCCGTGACGGCAGCGCGACGGCGAGCCTGTATGATGTCATGGAGCATCCGGCCATATTAGCATTAGCCGATGACGGAAGTCTGATCAAAGCTTGGGTTGGCGTATCATTGCCGCTGATGGACGAAGTGGCCGGCTATGTCTATGCGCGATGAAACGCCTGTCTTGCCTATGAACTGTAAATCAGGTATAGTTATAGCTGCGATATAGTTAATGCACCCCAAGGAAATAAGGGTTAGTGGCTATCAACCACGAACGCAGCGGGAAGAACGGCAAAAGCTTAATAGACCCCGACGGGTAAGCCCGATATAGCAGCAAACGAGTGCTTTTTAGGATCACCTAAAGGGAAATCGGATGGTACCTCCGGCAACTGTCGGATCCGAAAACCTAAGGTGATTTTATTTATTCAAGGAGCAAACATGAAATTCAAACAGGGTACACGCAGGAAACCGATCGAATACGAAAAAGATCTCGTTTTACAATGGAAAAAAAACAACACCTTCCAAAAATCCCTCGAGATTAGGCCCAAAAACAACTCATATATTTTTTACGACGGTCCGCCATTTATCACGGGCATTCCGCACCACGGCACGCTACTTAGCTCTATCGTGAAAGACGCAGTGCCGCGTTTTTGGACGATGCAGGGCAAGCGGGTTGACAGGGTTTGGGGTTGGGATTGCCATGGATTGCCGGCAGAGGTATTTACAGAGAAAAAGCTCGGGATTAAAGACAAGCGCGATATCGGCACCAAAGTCAGCCTGGAGGAATACATCACGACCTGCCGCGAAAACATGGTTCTGACAGGCTCGTTATGGGAGGACACGATCGATCGTATCGGCCGCTGGGTGGACTTTAAGGGCGCATACCGAACGATGGATGCGCCGTATATGGAAAGCGTTTGGTGGGCCTTCAAAAAGCTTTACGATGAAGGAAAAATCTACGAGGGCGAGAAGGTTTTGCTGTATTGCACGCGCGATGCTACGCCGATCAGCAAAGCTGAAGTTGCCATGGACAACTCGTACAAAGACGTGACAGACCCGAGCGTGTACGTAAAACTCAAGCTCATTGATTGGGCAGGAGCGTTATCTGGAGATGGAGTGCAAGGCGACGACGAGCAGCGGACTGAGCCGTCCAATCGGGACGGTGATGGAGCATCGCAGACGGCAACGCAGAAATCCGCTTCAGAAACGTTCCTGTTGGTTTGGACGACGACACCCTGGACATTACCCGCCAACACCGCTGCAGCCGTCAACGAGAAAGAGACCTACGCCGAAGTTGAAGTTGATGGCCAGACGTTAATATTGGCAAAAGCTTTGGTCGATAAAGCGTTGACCGACGAAAAGCACCAACCCGTTCCGCACAAAGTGCTGCGGATATTCAAGGGCATAGAGTTGGTGGGCAAGAGCTATGAGCCGCTGTTCGAAGACCGGGGCAAAAATGCGCACAAAGTTTGGCACGCCGACTATGTCAGTATGGACGAAGGGACCGGCGCGGTTCACTTAGCGCCAGCCTACGGTGAAGAAGATTTTGAGCTGGCAAAAGAAAAGGGTTTCCCGGCGGTCAGCAATATCGACGACAACGGCTTCTATAGCAGTGGCGAGTGGAAAGGCGAGTATGTCTGGGACGCCAACAAACCGATTGCCAAAACGTTGCACGAGCGTGGTGTTATCTGGAAAATTGACTACATCACGCACAGCTATCCGCATTGCCATCGTTGTGGCACGAAGCTGATGTACCGGGCGCATCCCAGTTGGTTCATGAACATAGTTAATCAGCGCGAGCAGATGCTTGAACAAAATGGCCAGGTTAATTGGTTCCCGCCGCACATCAAGCGGGGCCGGTTTGCCAAGACGGTGGAAAGCGCGCCGGACTGGAACTTGAGCCGCGACCGGTTCTGGGCAACGGCCATGCCGGTCTGGAAAGGCAAGGACAAAAGTGGTAAAGAACACATCAAAGTGGTCGGAAGCTACGAAGAGCTCAAGGAGTTGTCCGGTATTGAGCTGGAAGACTACCACAGGCCATGGATTGATGATGTCACATTTACAATAGACGGAATAAAATATACGCGGATCGACAAAGTTTTGGACTGCTGGTTCGAAAGCGGCTCGATGCCTTTTGCACAATTTCATTATCCATTCGAGAAAGCCGAGAAGTTCGAACAGAATTTTCCGGGTGATTTTATCGCGGAATATGTCGGGCAGGTGAGAGCCTGGTTTTACTACCTGCACACAGTGAGCGTGGGCTTGTTTGGCAAAAATGCATTCAACAATGTAGTGGTCACGGGAACGCTCGCGGGTAACGATGGGCGCAAGATGAGCAAGCAGTTTGGCAACTACACAGACCCCAACGTTTTGATGGATGAATATTCGGCCGATTCGTTGAGATATTTACTACTTTCTTCGCCGGTCTTGAACGGGGAAGATTTTTCGCTTGTCGACAAAGACGTGGCTGATGTGGCGCGCAAACTCAACATGGTTTGGAACATGTACGACTTCTTCACGCTCTATGCCGACGTGGACGGCTGGGAATGGGGTGGGTTGCTGGAGGATCCGAGCGGCGAATTGACCAATCCGATTGACCAGTGGATTGTTTCCAGGTTACACCAATTGATACATGACGTGGAATCGCACATGAAAGGCTATGACATACCGAACGCCGTCGCGCCCATCTTGCCATTTATTGAGGATGCATCAAACTGGTATGTTCGCCGATCGCGGCGGCGATTCTGGAAAAGCGGCGATGATTCCGATAAACAGGCGGCGTACAAAACGCTTCACTACGTCCTGGTTCAGCTATCACACGTGCTGGCGCCATTCACCCCGTTCCTGGCCGAGGAATTATTCCAGAAGCTTACAGGCAGAGAACTGGGTGAAAGTGTACACCTGCGCGATTGGCCGGCATCAGGCCACATAGACGAGCTGGTCATTGAAAAGATGAAAATACTTCGTGATGCCATCAACCAAGGTTTAAGCCTGCGCGCTGAAGCGAGATTGAAAATACGTCAGCCGCTGAGCAAAGTCAGCTTAAGCGGGGCAAAACTTGAGTTTCTGGCCGATGACGAACCGCAGTCAGAGATCTATGCAGGCATATTGCTCGAAGAGCTGAATGTCAAAAATATCGAAATTAATCCGGGCAAGTCTGCTTTGACGGTAAACCTGGACACTAAACTTACGCCGGCGTTGAAACGTGAAGGCCTGGTACGTGAAGTAATTCGTCACGTTCAGAACGAGCGCAAAAAAGCCGGGCTGAACGTAGATGACAGGATTCTCCTAAGCCTATCCAG
The DNA here is from genome assembly GCA_963742655.1 of uncultured Candidatus Saccharibacteria bacterium. Lineage (GTDB taxonomy): Bacteria > Patescibacteriota > Saccharimonadia > Saccharimonadales > UBA4665 > JAICLK01. Next base: position 94,875 of record CAVUMM010000005.1, on the reverse strand, counting down.
CACCGATGACGACCTGCGCAGGGCTATCGAAGAGCACGCGGATACTATTATGGCCGAAACGCTGGCGAAAGAAATGGCTTTGGACCAGACGTTTGAATTCGAATCTGCCGTTGCGGTTGACGACGCGCCGCTCACTATCTCGCTGCAAAAAAGCTGATTCATTACCGGTATTTTTCGGCGCCTTGGCACGAATTCGAGAAACCGCTTGTGGATAAGGTGATACATATCTTTGCTGGCATTGTGCTAAAAACAATGCTGTATATCTGTTATAGTCGCTTTTTTCGAGTTAATTCCAAGGAATCGTAGAGTGCTGGATTGTCCGTTATTTTTATCACAACGATATGCGATCGATTTTAGGACGATTTCGGCACAATTTTACCCATGATTTTAGCACTGGTATTCCGTTGTTTACCGCTAATGGTTCAGGGATAATAGAGCTTACGGATGGGTAGGGGTTTTGTACGCTTCTATGTGTCCGTGTAAAAAAACAATAAACACCTGGGGGTCACATAAACAGTGGCTCACAAAAAACACACCAACAACTAAATGTTTAAACCAACACCGCTAAAACCGGCTGTATTGGCTTATGCGTTCAAGCTGTATTCATGCTTAGTGCGCTGGGCTTGTAGTGTCTTCAAGCAGATTTCATGCTTGCGAGGCCCTGCTACTGTTACCTTCAATCATTTTCTTGCATTGAAAGGCATCTTCCGAGATACCCAAAAGCAGAATGGCAGATTGATGGGCATGATTAGTGCTGTGCTCGGATATTTGCATAACGTGAAGGGTAGTGCTCGTTATACCTTGAAAAAGGCAAGCGCCTTGAAGGCTATTGCTGTTGTTATCCTAATTTCCCTCGGCTTCTCCCTGACCTACATCCTTGGAATTCATGCTCCAACCGTCTCCGCCACCCCCAACAACACCCTAAACTTCCAAGCCCGCCTGGAAACCGCTTCCGGTGCCATAGCACCAGACGGCGACTACAATATCGAATTCAAACTCTATGACACCACTTCTTCAAGTGGCTCTTCCCAAGGCAGCTGTACCGGTGATACTGACTGTTTGTGGACTGAAACTCGAATCGGTGCCGACAAAGTCCATGTCGCCAATGGCTATCTGACCGTAGACCTCGGCAGTGTCACATCCCTCCCGGGAACAATAAACTGGGACCAGAACCTCTACCTCACCATGAACATCGGCGGTACCGGCTCCCCCAGCTGGGACGGTGAAATGTCACCAAGACTGCACCTCACCGCAGTGCCGTATGCTCTGCAGGCCAAGAGTGCCGAGCAGTTGCAGACATTATTGAGCGGTCACACCGGCACCCTGCAATTCAATAGCCTTGGGGCAGATGAAACCATTAACCTACCAGATATTACCGGCGGCGGCACCTTCGGCTTGATGGCGCTGCAGAACACTTCAACGCCAGTGCAACAGACCGGGGCGAACTTCAATATCGACGGTATCGGTGAGCTCGCGACCTTAGACGCTACCGGTGGAACAGGCAGTACCTTGACGATCGGCTCAACCAACACGGCGACCGGAGCGGTTAATATTGCAGGGAGCGCGACGAGCGGCACAGTGAGTATCGGCGGCGCCAGCGAGACCGGAACGATTACCCTCGGCCAGTCCACCGTCGGCCAAACTATCAACATCGGCCATGCCACCGTAGCCACCGGCAACACGCAAACCATCAATATCGGTGACTCCGCAGCAGGTACGGGCGTAGATAATGTAACAGTTGGCTCGACAAATGGATCGAGCACTACTACCATCAATGGCGGTACTGGCAGCACTGCCATAAACCTGACGACCGGTGCGAACGGCAGCATAAACGCTTCTGCCGGCGGCACGGGCAATATCAACCTGACGACTAACTCGGCAAGCTCAGGCACGGTGGTGAAGAGCGCTACCAATTCAGCAACTGCCTTCCAGGTGCAGAATGCTACAGGCACCCAAAGCCTGCTGACCGTTGATACGGCCAACAACAACATCATTATCGGCGGTAACGAATCGGGCGACCTGCAAAACTGGACGCTGTCGGGGAGCACCTTGGCTTTCAACCGGTTTGCCGCATCGAGCTTTGTCGCCAACGGCTACCTTTACGAAATTGCCGGTAGTACCAGTAATTCTGCTGCGGGCGCCTCCAAAACTGTCTACTACGCCAAGATCAATAGCGACGGCTCAATCGGCGCCTTCAACTCCGCTGCCAATCAGCTGCCGCAACTTCTCTGGAAAGCCAGCGCGACCGTTGCCAACGGCTACGCATATGTTTTGGGCGGCAACAGCAGTGCCGGCGCAGACCAGTCGACCGTGTATTACGCGAAGTTGAACTCGGATGGCACGGTGGGGACGTGGAATACTTCCGGTAATCCTCTTGGTAATGGCTCAGACCTGGGCGTCACGACGCGTAGCGGAGGCAGCGCCGTAACTGCCAATGGCTATATCTACTACGTTGCTGGCAACAGCAGCTCGCGCATTTTCTACGCGAAACTTAACGCCGATGGTTCGATTGGCAGCTGGACCGATAGCACTAACGCAATCTCGGGTGGTGGCCGGCTCGGCAATTCGGCTGTCGTGGCGAACGGATTCCTATACGTTGTAGCGGGCAGCACCAATAACGTGTCCTACGCGACGCTTAATAGCGACGGCTCAATCGGCAGCTTTACGACCAACGCCACGACCCTGCCTGCGACCACTCCGTATTGGGGTTCTGCGGTGGTTGCCAATGGCTACCTGTACTACTTGGGCAGTTCGAGTGCCCAGAGCAATGGCACGGCCGTTTCTACTGTCTACTATGGCAAGCTCAACGCCAACGGTTCTGTCACTAGTGGTTCCTGGTCGACCGCAACTAACGCTATCGGTGTGCCTGCTACTGCCGCCGAACCTCGATGGGCTGCCACCAGTACGGTTTACAACGGATATATTTACGAGATAGCCGGAAACGATGCTGTCGGCAACACCAATAATGTCTACTATGCTTCAACCGAGCGCGTCCAGATTGGCGGCTCGCTCGACCTCGTCGGCCTGGCCGGCCAAAACACTGCCAACGGTGGCCAGCAGGGTGACGGCAGCACCGGCGGCAGCATTACTGCTGGTGACATTACGGCCGTGGGTACGCTGCAGGTGCAAGGCCAGGGTAACTTCGCACAGGGTTTGACCGCAGGCGGCAATCTGACTGTTGGCGGTAATGCTGCAATCCAGTCAGACTTAAGCGTTGGCAACGCAGTCAATTTGAGCGGTGCAGGACGGATCTTCAGCGATGGCTTCGAATCAGGTAATTTCAACGTCTGGAGCGGCACTGGCGGCAGCGGCACGATTACTCCTGACGCGACTAACCCACGAAGCGGAAAATACGCGGCAAAGATTGTCACATCAGCTAACGGAGGCTACGCCCAAACAACCATTGCCTCCAACTCGACGCTATATGCTCGCACATACTTTGATGTAGCTACCCCGACTACAATAGGTAACCCGGTTATCCTAGAGGATTTGGGCACGGCCGGTATTGGCTCGGGTACGCACCTGTACATTGACATGGAAGCAAGCGGTGACCTTTGTTTCAACTATAATGCCGGGGGGTCCACCGGATGTTCTACCACGGTCCCAAGCTGGGGTACCTGGCATAAGCTGGAAACAGAGGTCATACCGAATGGTGCCGGTGCTAGTACGCTCAAAGTCTGGCTTGACAATACGCTGGTGACCTCGGGGAGCAACGCGCTTAACACCACCACTGCCTCGTTGGGCAGCACCAACTTTACCAACTTCGCCATCGGAAATAATGTATCCAGCACAAATACTGTGTACTACGATGATGCAGCAGTAGATACCCAGGCAACAGGTGATTCTTCAAATGCCTACGTTCAGGACAACTTGCATGTTGGCGGCACAAGCAGCTTCAGCGGTAACGTGCTTGTCGCACCAGCCAACAATTCCACCAACGCCTTCCAGGTACAGAACGCCAGTGGGGTTAACCTGCTTAACATCGACACCTCTGGCAGTAGCATAAATGTCGGTGCCAGCGGTATCGCGGAAACAATCAACATCGGCCAAACTGGTACGACTGGCGTAACGCAAACGATTAATGTGGGTAATGCTGGATCCGGTGCTACTACTAACGTCATCGTAGGTAATGTCAATGCCGGCACAACGACTATACAAGGTGCTGGCGGAATCAGCCTGGCAAACAGCACAACGGTTACATCGGGTCATAACTTAACGCTGGCCGGTGGCGTACTAACCTCCCAATCGGGGGCAGACAACCAGGTTGCAATAGTCGCCAAGGGTCACAGCGCCACGCAGACGGGTGACCTGTTCGATGCCCAAAACAGTAATGGAACAACCTTGTATGGTATTTCATCGGCCGGTAATCAGGAAGCAGCCGGTTATTATGACAACGGCGTGGGCGGTATCGGACCGTTCGGTAATCTCCTGCTGTGTAGCGAGCAGTTTGATAACACATCGTGTGGAAGCAGCCCGTGGTCAACAACAACGCTTAATGTCACGGCAAATGGGGCAACTTCGCCAGATGGCCAGACAACCGCAGATCAGATTCACGATACATCTAGCGGTGGTTTCATAAGTCAAAACTACACATCGGCAGGTAACAACACATACACCTTTAGCGTGTGGTTGAAGACCGCGGCAAGCACGCAAAGCGTAGATTTGCATCTTGACTCGAATGGTACTCCCGCAACGTTGTCTTCAAATATCACAGTGGGCACGCAATGGCGCCGATTCAGCATTTCGCAGACTTTCACGAGTGGCGTTACTACCGTCACCCCAAAGATTTACCCGGGCACGTCAGGGGGCAGCGACACGCAAACGGTCTACGCTTGGGGCGCACAGCTTGTTCAATCAAACGTTCCACAGGTATATGTCAGGACGACAGGTGCAGCCGTGGCAGCTAGTACTGGTGTTGTCTCTAACGGCGGCGAGTTTATCTCCAGCATCAGCACCGCAGATGTCCCGCTAGTAATCCAGGCTGCTCCAACTCAAAGCAGCACACTGTTCCAGCTGCAGAGTTCTACCGGGGCTAACCTTGCAAGCATCGACGCCGGCAGCAAAGAACTCATCGGCACGCTAGACGCCCTGACTTCCGGTGGCACACTGGCTATCGGCTCCACCAACACCGGTACGGGGGCAGTGAACATAGCGGCGGGTGCTACGACCGGCACAGTTGCCATCGGTGGAGCTAGCCAAACCAATACTATCACCCTAGGTCAATCGACTGCCGGCCAAACTATCAACATCGGCGCCGCTCAAGTAGCCATCGGCAATACCCAGAATATTCACATCGGCGACTCCGCCACCGGTACCGGCAAGGATGTCATCGCCATCGGCAACACCAACGGCGCCTCGTCAATCTCGTTGCAAGCCGGTACAGCCGGCGCCACCTTGAACGCAACAGCCGGCAACTTAACCTTATCTACCACCACCTCCGGTACGCTGGCAGTCACCTCAGCAGGAGCATTGAACTTAACCGGAGCTGCTAACTCTACCTGGACAGTAGGATCCGGTAATACGTTAGGTATTACCTCCAGTAACTTCAACGTCAGTACTACCGGAGTTGAGACACTCGGTACTGCTTCTTCTGCCGGGTCACTAGTACTGCAGGACGGCAGCGGCCACACGGTTACCTTCCAAAGCGGCGGCGCACAAGCCAACAGCCCGGTACTGAGCTTACCGTCTAGCGTAGCGGCTACCGATACCTTTTGCTTGCAGACGAAAGCTAACTGTTCTGCTGGTGCCAGTTCTAAGTCCGTCACTGAAATAGTCGCCATGAGCTCCACCAGCACCTGTAGTACCCCCAGCTCAGTAGCTTCCAGTGATACAGCCGGCGCCGACTACGTAGCCACCGGCTGTACTGCCGAATCAGCCATTAACAGTGCCATCTCTGCACTTCCTGCCAATGGCGGTGTCGTCTACCTGGAAGACGGCACGTACATCATCTCATCCGCAATAACCCTGCCGAGCAATGTAACCCTTGAGGGCGCCGGCGGTAATACCATCCTGGAACTCAAGAACGGCCTGAACACCGCCGTCGACATGCTGTACTCCTCCACCACCATCAGTAAGACGTTCATCAAGGACATGACGCTCGACGGCAACAGCTCCCAACAGTCATCCGGCGCGATGTACGGTATGTACCTGGAGGCCAACGCGACGGCCGGCGTCACGGTCGACCACGTCACGGTACAGAACTTCCGCACCGACGGCATACTCACCTGGTTCGGCAACATCACGATTGAAAACACAACATCGAGCGGCAACGGCAATGACGGCTTTGACATTGGCGGCTCCAACAGCAGCATTACCGACAGCATCGCTGCCAGCAATACCTCCCGCGGCTTCTACGACGTCGGCTCCAGGAACAGCTACACGGGCGACCAGGCCATATCCAACGGCAACTGCGGCTTCTATGTCAGCGGTACCAATGACACGATAGGCGACAGCCAGGCCTACAACAACACCGGACATGGCATAGCAACGGTTGGCAATGTGGCGGTGACCGGCTCCAGCTCATACGGTAACACGCTCGATGGCATCAACATCGATGGCAGCGGCACCGCCAGCGGCAACATAGTGTATAACAATAGCCAATACGGTATCGACGTGCAATTCTCCGCGAACGCCACCGTTACCGGTAACCAGATTTACAATAACGCCCAGTACGGCATTGGTGTATTCGGCAGCAGCTACGATACCATTAGTAACAACGCCATTACGCTTAAGACAAGCATCGCATATGACGGTATCTACATCACAACTTCCGATCACAGCACCGTCACGGGCAACAACATTGCCGGTGCCAGCGGCGATTCCGGCTACGCCATTGACATCACCGGTACCAGTACGTCGGATACCTTCCTGGCGGGTAATACCTACGCCGGTACCGGTGCCAGTACCATCCATGACGGTGATACGACCACCGTGTACGGTTCCCAGGTCACCAACTCCACGGGTAGCTTGCTCCAGCAGGCTACGGGGATCACCCAGACAGTCGGCACCGGTAACTATGTCTTAAACGGTGCGGTCGGTTCCACCTATGCTATTGGTGCGGCTACTACCACAGGTACCATTGCCATTGGCGGCGGATCGCAGACCGGTACCCTGACCCTCGGCCAGTCCACCGCAAACCAACGAAATAGATATCGGCCATGCCACAGTAGCCACCGGTAAAACCCAAACCATCAAGATCGGCGATTCAGCCACCGGTACCGGCAGTGACGCCATCACCATAGGCAATACCAACGGCGCGTCATCGCTATCACTTCAAGCCGGTACAGCCGGCGCCACCTTGAACGCAACAGCCGGCAACTTAACCTTATCTACCACCACCTCCGGTACGCTGGCAGTCACCTCAGCAGGAGCATTGAACTTAACCGGAGCTGCTAACTCTACCTGGACAGTAGGATCCGGTAATACGTTAGGTATTACCTCCAGTAACTTCAACGTCAGTACTACCGGAGTTGAGACACTCGGTACTGCTTCTTCTGCCGGGTCACTAGTACTGCAGGACGGCAGCGGCCACACGGTTACCTTCCAAAGCGGCGGCGCACAAGCCAACAGCCCGGTACTGAGCTTACCGTCTAGCGTAGCGGCTACCGATACCTTTTGCTTGCAGACGAAAGCTAACTGTTCTGCTGGTGCCAGTTCTAAGTCCGTCACTGAAATAGTCGCCATGAGCTCCACCAGCACTTGTAGTACGCCAAACTCAGTCGCTTCCAGTGACACCGCCGGAGCGGACTACGTAGCCACCGGTTGTGCTGCCGACACCGCCATCCAAACAGCCATCAACGATGTATCAACCAACTACGGCGGCGGTATCGTCTACCTGGAAGAGGGTACCTATATTATTACTACCCAAATAGACTTGAAGAGCAATGTGACGCTCGAAGGCGCCGGGCCCAACACCATTCTGAAGTTCAAGAACTCCACCAACGGATCAGGTGTAGCCATAGTTTCCGCCGGGACCGGCAACCCGACCAATGTCATCATCAAGAACCTGCACCTGGACGGCAACAAAGCCAACCAGACATCCGGCTGCCATGTACGGCCTGAACGTCAGCACATCCGGTTCGGTGCAGGCAGACCATGTCTGGGCGGATAATGTCTACGGCAGCCTGTTCAACACCGGCGACGGCTTTGAGCTCGACGGCAGCGGCGGTATCACCATCACCAACAGTGAAGCCAGCGGCAACAATGCCGCCGGGTTCTATGGCAGCGGCAATAACGTAAGTATCAGCTCCAGTACTGCTACCAGCAACGGCTACCGCGGCTTCGAGACCAACGGCACCGAGGACGCTATCGCCAACTCGGTGGCCAAGTCCAATACCGCCTACGGCTTTTACATCGGCGGCGCCAGCAGCAGCCTGTCCGGCGACGTGGCCGACAGCAACTCCAAGAGCGGCTTCCTGCTCGGCGGCCAGTACGACACCATCACCGGGTCCACCGCCCGCAATAACGACGATTCCATCGGCGGCGGCATTTATCTGTTGTCTAGCTACCAGACCGCTACCGGCAATACCGTCTACAACAGCACGAATGCGGGTAACGGTATATTTGTCAATGCTACCAACGACATAGTGAGCAGCAACACCATCACGGAGCCGAGCTCGGGTGCCTACTACGGCGTCTATGTCAGCGGGGGCAGCAACAACGCCACCGTCACTAACAACCAGATACTTGGTACCGGCGGCTCCGGCAATGCCATCGTAATTGTTGCTGGCACGACGGGCGCCTACCTGTCCGGCAACCAGTACTCCGGCACGGGTGCTACCACTATCCACGACGCCGGCACCGGCACCATCTATGGCACCCAGACCACCGACACCAGCGGCGACTTACTCCAACAAGCCACAGGCATCACCCAGACGGTCGGCACCGGTAACTATGTCTTAAACGGTGCGGTCGGTTCAACCTATGCGATTGGAGCGGCTACCGTGGGCGGCACGATTGCGATCGGCGGCACGGGCGAGACCGGCGCGATTACTTTGGGCCAGTCCACTGACACCAACGAAATTGACATTGGCAATGCCATCACTCCCAGTGGAAAGGTACAAACCATAAAGATTGGGGCGGGGGCTGATACAGGTACAGGTTATGCTGCTATTACCATCGGCAACACCAACGGTGCGTCATCGATCTCGTTACAAGGCGGCACAGCCGGCGCCACCTTGAACGCAACCGGCGGCAACTTGGCACTGTCTACCACTACATCGGGCACGCTGTCTGCAATTTCGGCGGGTGTACTGACTTTGACCGGTGCGGCTTCCTCGACATGGTCAATCGGCGGCACCAACCAGAACCTGACCATCCAGACTTCCGGTACCGGTACACTGGCTCTTGACACTGTCGGTGCGGGTACCGCCAACTTCGGCCACACCAACGCCACCACCGTTAACGCAGGTAATACAACCGCTGCTACACAAACCCTCATCCAGGGTGGCACCGGAGCTAGTGCCATCGGGTTACAGACCGGAGCATCCGGCACCATAAGTATCGGCACGACCGTCCAAAATGGTACCATCCAGATCGGCAGTTCCGCACTAAGTTCCGGTACTCAAACCATCGGCATCGGCAACAGTAATACAGCCGGCGGTACTACCAACGTCACCATAGGCACCGGTTCCTCGGCCACCGGCGGCAGTACGACTGTCCAGGCTAAAGGCACCCTGACACTGACCGGTACCGGTGGCATCACGGCAAGCGGCGCGGCAGCTTCTTCGCTGGTCACGACAGCTGGTGCCTTGACACTAACCTCGGCTGCTTCTGCCACCTGGAGTGTCGGCGGCACCAACCAGAACCTGACCATCCAGACTTCCGGCACCGGTACACTGGCTCTTGACACTGTCGGTGCGGGTGCGGTTGACCTGGGTAATACCAACGCGACTACTCTCAACCTCGGCAACACTACCGCCGCTACCCAGACATTGCTTCAGGGCGGGACGGGTGCGAGCGCTGTCGGCATCCAGGCCGGCACTAACGGCACCATAAGCATCGGCACAACCAACGACAACGTCATTACGCTCGGTATGGCTACAGGCACCAAGACCATCACCATCGGCCAGTCCACCCAAACCGACGAGATAGACATCGGCCACGCCCAGGTTGCAACCGGTAAGACCCAGACCATTAAGATCGGTGACTCGGCTACCGGTACGGGTATCGACGCTATTACCATCGGCAACACCAACGGTGCGTCATCGATCTCGTTACAAGGCGGCACAGCCGGCGCCACCTTGAACGCAACCGGCGGCAACTTGGCACTGTCTACCACTACATCGGGCACGCTGTCTGCAATTTCGGCGGGTGTACTGACTTTGACCGGTGCGGCTTCCTCGACATGGTCAATCGGCGGCACCAACCAGAACCTGACCATCCAGACTTCCGGTACCGGTACACTGGCTCTTGACACTGTCGGTGCGGGTACCGCCAACTTCGGCCACACCAACGCCACCACCGTTAACGCAGGTAATACAACCGCTGCTACACAAACCCTCATCCAGGGTGGCACCGGAGCTAGTGCCATCGGGTTACAGACCGGAGCATCCGGCACCATAAGTATCGGCACGACCGTCCAAAATGGTACCATCCAGATCGGCAGTTCCGCACTAAGTTCCGGTACTCAAACCATCGGCATCGGCAACAGTAATACAGCCGGCGGTACTACCAACGTCACCATAGGCACCGGTTCCTCGGCCACCGGCGGCAGTACGACTGTCCAGGCTAAAGGCACCCTGACACTGACCGGTACCGGTGGCATCACGGCAAGCGGCGCGGCAGCTTCTTCGCTGGTCACGACAGCTGGTGCCTTGACACTAACCTCGGCTGCTTCTGCCACCTGGAGTGTCGGCGGCACCAACCAGAACCTGACCATCCAGACTTCCGGCACCGGTACACTGGCTCTTGACACTGTCGGTGCGGGTGCGGTTGACCTGGGTAATACCAACGCGACTACTCTCAACCTCGGCAACACTACCGCCGCTACCCAGACATTGCTTCAGGGCGGGACGGGTGCGAGCGCTGTCGGCATCCAGGCCGGCACTAACGGCACCATAAGCATCGGCACAACCAACGACAACGTCATTACGCTCGGTATGGCTACAGGCACCAAGACCATCACCATCGGCCAGTCCACCCAAACCGACGAGATAGACATCGGCCACGCCCAGGTTGCAACCGGTAAGACCCAGACCATTAAGATCGGTGACTCGGCTACCGGTACGGGTATCGACGCTATTACCATCGGCAACACCAACGGTGCGTCATCGATCTCGTTACAAGGCGGCACAGCCGGCGCCACGCTCAATGCCACCGCCGGTAACGTAACAGTATCAACAACTACATCAGGCACATTGGCCGTAAGCTCAGCCGGAGCATTGAACTTAAGTGGTGCTCTTGCCTCCAGCCTGAACGTCGGTGCTAATACGTTAGCTATTACATCGTCTAACTTCAACGTCAGTAGCGGTACGACCACTCTTGGTGCGGCAGCAGTAGCAGGTGCATTAGTACTGCAGGACGGGAGTAGTCATACCCTAACACTCAATACCCCGACGCTGACGGGCACCTATAGCTTGACCTTGCCGGTCGCGGGCGTTTCAGGCAGCCAATGTCTGCAGTCGACTAGCGGATCAACCACTTCTGCGACAGCGCTACAGTTCGGTTCGTGTTCCGGCAGCACGCCGACCTTACAGCAGGTGTACGCGGCATCCGGCGCCGGCACTGCCACGATTGCGCTCACCAACAACGCAAGCAACGGTATCTCTATCACCAACGCCAGCGGCAACACTAGCTCCACCGGTGCGCTGTTTAGTCTGACAAATTCATACACCGGCAACGTAGACGGCCTGGACATCAGTAGCGCCGGCAGCGGCAACCTGCTTGATGTCCAAGATACTACCAGTGTGTCTGCCCATGTCTTCACTATCGCTGATGGCGGCGCAGCGACATTCAAGAGCCAGACCAACTCTACCGCGGCCTTCAGGGTCCAAGATTCCTCCGGCACCAGCTTCCTGAACGCCGACAGTACCAACAAGATTGTCTCGTCAAGCGACCTGGATGTCGGCAGCGCGGCCAATGTCAGCAGCGCCGGCCGGCTGTTCTCGGACACGTTTGAATCCGGGGACTTATCGATGTGGAGCGGCGGCAGTGGAGGTACGGGCACGATTGCGGTCCAATCCACCACAGTGCGAAACGGTAAATACGCTTTGCAACTCGACACTTCGGCAGGCAGCAAGACGGCATACGCTCAATCATCGATCGGATCGTCATCGACCGTCTGGGGTCGTGCGTACTTCGATGTCACTTCGCTTGGCAACCCGACGCCGCTGATGGATTTCAGAACCACCTCGACTGGCGGCGGCGATCTGTACGTATATCTTGGCGCGAGCGGAAACCTGTGTTACAGCTCCACACTGGCCAGTTTGGGCGGCGCATCAGTCTCGGCTTGCTCGGCTACGGCACCAAGCACCAGCGCCTGGCACAAGCTGGAAACCGAGGTAGTAATTAGCGGTTCTGTCGGAGTGCTTCAAGTTTATCTGGACGGCACGTTGGTAACCAGCAACAGCAACGCTATCAACCTGTCCAGCCAGAACTTCGGCACCGTCAGCTTGTCTTACCTTGACTTGGGTGCCACCGTCGCCTCTACCGCGACTGCTTACTTCGATGATGTGTCTGTCGACACGGTTCAAACGGGTGATTCGGCCAGCCTATACACTGCGGACAGCTTGCATGTATCCGGCACGACCTCGCTCCAGAACGAAGTGGACATCAGCAATGCCAGCACGCTCACCACCAACGGAGGCAGCTATAGCGGCCAATTTTTGAACGTCGCAGGTCAATCACTGCAAATGTCGGTACTACCAGCGAAGCCATCTCGCATGTCTACGCAGCAGGAAACTCCCACAGGGTAAAAACAACTCTAACCCGCCAAACTACCAAGCGTCACAACGTCTAGCCGTCGGTGACATCAGTATTCTGACGTACTTCTTAACGGTACAACAATTCAATTGTTTCATTGTCGATAACACATTCACTAACTCCGGATACCTGGACACGCCTCAATTCTGCGGATGATGTACCCACCAAGATGATGTGGAAATTTGGTACGCAAAAGCGACAAGCGCTGTACATCACCCGCGACTTTACATGTTTCGCAACACCTGGTAGTACGACATGGATCAGCATATGGAACGAGGTGACTCGATTCATTCCATGCTGCCGGAACACCTACCTGGAATATCATAACTTCACAGCCATAACTACGATGCTGGTGCTGGAAGGGACTTTGATTACCCCACGCTGTCAGCGACAGGTGCAAACCAAGCCTACTGGGGTGAGACCGATCCGCAGCACACGTACACTAACAACCACATGTTTGCCGGCTGCGTTCACAGGAAACTGTACCGCCATCGGTGGTGGAACAACAGGTACAACGTACGCTACTTCACTAACCAGCGGAACGGCATACACACCGCAAGGTAGCTCAAGGTAGTGGCGGTCCGCCCAGCTACGCAAACACCTGGGGTGTCATCTTCGAGGCGGATGTGGCTGGCGGCGGCAGTGCGAACGTTACTGGGTCGCTGGCGAAGCTAAGTAGCAGCTGCGCGATTATAGCGGGCACATGCAACGATTCGTCGAACCTCATGAACCTGAATCAGCAGTACTCTGGTGCTACCGGGGCAGTGGAACTTATCCAAAACGCCGGCACCGGCTTTGCCCTGCAAATCCAGGACAGCAGCAACAATACGCTGTTCGCAGCCGATACGACTAAAAAATCAATAGCGATCAACACGACCACGGAAACTGCGACGCTTGGTGTCCGTGCTGATGCGAACAGCAGCAGTTCTGCATACACTTCAGCGGGCAGCAATAACTTTGTGGTACCGAATAATGTCACATCCGTCACGGTCACAAGCTGGGGTGCCGGCGGCGGTGGAGGTGGCGGTTCAGCATCGACCGGAACGGGCGGTGCCGGTGGTGGTGGTGGCTTTATCAAATCAAACATCACTGTGACTCCTGGTCGAATCGCTCACAGTCGAGGTTGGTACGCTCGGCAGTCAAGGCCGGTTCCAACAGTAACGGTGGCAATGGCGGCGGATTCTCCGACGTAAAACGCGGTCGCACCTACCTGGTGCAAGCCGGTCCGGTGGTGGTGGCGGTGGCGTCGCAAGGTTCCGATGCCGGACGGTATCGCTGGCGGTGCTGGTGGCGGTTCAGACGGTAGCTGACGGTAGCGTCTACCGGTTCCAGTTGGGCGGTGGCGGTGGCGGCGGTACAACTGGTGGTGGCGGTACGGCGGTAGCGCCGGTGCTGGTGGTGGTGCGGGTTCGACAGGTGCGGCCAACGCCGGTGGTAACGGTGGTGCGCTTTGTAACCAGTTGCGCTACCAGCAGCGGCACCGGTGGTAACGGCGGCTTCGGCGCGGGTGGTGGCGGCGGTACGATTGCCTCCTGTACGGTGGTGGTGGCGGCGGTAGCGGCCGCTACGGTGGTGGAGGTGGCGGTCCGTACTCAGCACCAACAACCACGCCGGTGGCGGTGGCGGTGGCGGCAGCGACCTGGCTACCGGTTCGGCAACTACCGAAACTGCCGGCACTGGCATTACACCCGGCGGTACCGGCGACTCCACGTATTCCAGTTGTGCGTCAAACGCCGGGCAGGGCGGATCTGGCGCCACTTCGGCTGCAAGCGCTACTGCCGGTAAGGTTGGATGTGTTGTGATAACCTACAACACCAATGTGTTCAATGTCCAGAACAACAGCGGTACGGATACCTTCCGCGTCAGCGCGAATGGTAATGCCACATTTGCGGCGTCAACAAATAGCGCCCAGGCACTCCTAGTCCAAAACTCCAGTGGCGTCAACATCTTCAGTGTCGACACCAGCAACGGCTACGTCAACATCGGCGCTGGAAACGCCGGCGAATCATCACCGAAGCTACTAGTGCTCGACAGCAGCACGACTTCGAGCGATCCCACAGAAGTCGACGGCGCCATGTACTACAACTCCAACACCGGCGGCCTACGCTGCGGCACCAGCGGTATCTGGGTGAATTGTACAAGCGGTTTGATTAGTTCAAATACGACCGCCTCTTCATCAGATGGTAACTGTGACAATAGCACTACTCAATGTGTAACATTTAACCAAAAAGTCTCATTACCCGCTAACTATTGTGTACCGGGAAGGGTAATACATATTATGGCTCACGGTATCTACAACACGACTGGCACCCCGACCCTTGGATTCAGGCTTTACTTCGGGACCAGTACGACACAGGCTTCTGATACCAAGATAGGTGCCAGCACCAGTGCTATGACCGCCGGAACCAATGCGGGCAGTTTGGGTTGGACGTTGGATACTTATGTAACTTGTGTCGCCAGCGGTACGTCCGGCCAGCTTCTAAACGAGGGTATGGGAACTCTTGACTCAAATGCGGGCACTGGCAACGCAACGGGTATGGTTTCGACCAGCACAACTGGGATTGATACTACTCAAGCTACAGATGTGCGCATCTCGCCAGCCTGGGGTACTGCGAGTGCAAGCAATAATGCCACAATGTACAACATGATTGTCACCTTCATGTAACATCGTAATCTAGATATTTGTTTTGTTTACTTAGTGCACTGCCACAAGCGAGCTGAACACTTGTTGCCATTGGGCTTTAGTAAGGTTTCTATCCGCTTTGGCGAAAAGTAATGTGCCTTTGGCTTTAATAATTGCGACTTGATGATTCTGCTGTTGCGGAGGGCGGGTTAGGTAAACGGTGCCGACGTTTACGTCGAATTTTCCGTATTGCGCCAAGTTTTTTAAGAACTTTCCGTACGCCGAATCGGCGCTTGTAAAGGTGCCAGGGGTGTTAGGGTTGGTGAATGCAGCGGGTGTGGGTTGTTCGCTGAAAACAATCTTGGTGCCGTACGTTCTGACGTTATAGATGAGTAGTTTAGCCGTAGAATCATACTTGACCGATTTGCTGTCCACTACAAAGTTTTGCCCCTGGGGAACTAATAGGGTAGAGGTAACTTGGGATTTAATTGAATCCGGGATAGGCGGTTTGGGCTGTAGCTTGTACCAAGTAATCGCAATAGCGCCGCCAACCATCACGCCAAGCAACAAACCTATCGCACCAAACAGAATAATCTTTTTGCGTCGCCGTAACTTTTTTTGCCGGATGTTCTTTTCCTTGGCGGTCAACAGCGCATCAACTAACTCAAAATCCCCATTCATACTCCCACCAATCTACCGTGAATGTACTGGTTATGGCAAGTCTTCGTCGGCGATATACGTCAATAATGACTAGGTCAGGTTGTTGCTGTTAGGAATCTTTAAGGGTATCGTTAGCGTATAAGCATAAGCGGAGGGGGTAAAACATGATTCGTATTCGCAATATCACACACAAGCTTACAAAGGGCAGTGGACTAATACTAGCGGTAACAAGCGCGGCCGTAATCGGTGGCGCCACAACAGCCATAGTCACGGCAGCCATCCCCAGTGGTAACGGCACCATCAGCGCCTGCTACGACAAGAATAAAGGAGACCTGAGTGTCATAGACGCCGAGGCCGGTAAAACATGTAGCAACAAACAAAATCCATTGAGCTGGAGCACCGGTAGCAGTGGTGGCGGCAGTTCAAACCCCACAGTGACCGATGCCAACGGCCAGGTATTAGGTACCTTACTTGTTATGGGTGTCGGATACCCGATTCCCCAGGATCAGGTCTATAATGCGACCCTTCATCGCGCTATTCCTATAAGTGAGGATGAACTAGGTAATGTGGTTGTCGGCGCGACAGCAAGAGCATATTTCCAGAGCTCTGACTGCACAGGACAAGCCTACTTCAATGCCTCGACACCAGAGTCGTCTGATCTCAATACATTACTATATCACTGGAACAGTGGGACAGGTGAACATCAAGCAATCGTAGCCGATAATGCCAATAAGCAAACGATTACTGCCAATAGTTTCGCACAATTCAATGAGAGTGACGAGGTTAGAAATTACTTCTGCTTCTCAACCAACGTAACCGACAACTTCTACCCGCTCACGCCAGTAACCCTTCCATTCACCACCCCAATCACTACACCCCTAAAATTCCAATAACCAAAACTTTTGTAGCACTGCAGCGTCATCCCTGACTTGATCTGGGATCCAGTTATCAGTCAGGACGGGACTGTCCCGTCCCAGGGGGAGCGAATGTGAATTGCACTACATAACACTAGTGCTTGATGAGTGTGACAGGAGTGATATACTCATGCGATGCCTTCTAGGAATGTTACCAAGTACGATGTTGAGCATTCGTTTTATCACATTTATGCCAGGGGAACGAACAAGCAGCCCATTTTTCTAGTTGCGCATGACTACGCGTATTTTGTGAATTTATTTGCTCGATACCTGTCAAAAGCACCGGCCATTAAACGGCAAAAGGAACCATATCCTCATTATTATAATCAGCTAGAGCTGTTGGCATATTGTTTGATGCAGAATCATTTTCATCTGCTCGTTTATCAGGTAGATTTGGGTGCGATGAGCGCATTCATGAAGAGCCTGATGACCAGCTACAGCCTGTATTTCAATCGCAAATATCGACGGACCGGCTCATTATTTGAAAGCAGGTACAAAGCAGCGATGATCGATGCTGATAATTACTTGCAGCATATCAGTCGGTACATACATCTAAACCCGCGATTCTGGAAGCGCTTTCCGTATTCAAGCTTACAGCTTTATATACGTGGAAATGAACCGGAATGGCTGATGAGCGAGAAGGTACTCGGATTATTCGAATCAAGGCATTCGTATTTGGAGTTTGTCGAAGACTACGAAGCACACAAACAAATGCTGGCAGAAATCAAACACGAACTCGCCGATTCCTAAATTCACAAAAACCCTCTCTGTTCCGGGACAGTCCCGTCCGAATCATTTAGGACGGGGCTGTCCTGTCCGGCGTACCAGTATTTAGGTATCTGCTATATCTGCATGTTGATGCATTGATGCATGTATGCTAAGATTTGACTAACAGGAGTCTAAAATTATGCGCACAACGATTACGATAAATGACAAACTTTATCGGACGTTAAAGATAAGGGCGGCCGAAACGGATGAAAGCGTATCTAAATTCATCGAAAACGCTGTTAAATACCAGGTTCTTGAAGACTTGGAGGACATCGAAGACGCCCAGAAGCGTAATGGCGAGGCCGAGTATACTTTTGATGAGTTCGTCGAACAGCTGAAAGCCGAAGGGCTATTGTAGCCCGATGCCGCAGCAGTACAAAATACGATACAAAAAATCTGTAGAGAAAGACCTACGTAAACTTTCACAGGCACATCGGGTATCTGTAATTAATAAAATTCTTGGGCTTGCCAACAATCCGCATCCGTCCGGATCGGTTAAATTACGTGGATCGTTAGACCTGTACCGCATGCGGCACGCAGACTACCGGGTAATTTATAAAGTGAATAACGGTGAATTGATAATTCTCGTAATAAAAGTCGGGCACCGACGTGATGTGTACAGGGGCTACTAGGCTCTCAAGAGGACTTGCATTTAAAAATCGTTTCAACGCAGGTTTTTAAAACGTTGCTTGGTATATTAGTTGAATATGGTGGACGGTTACTCCAAGGAAAAGACACGGCGCGAAAGGGCGAAGATCCGCCTGCATCGCGGGGCTGACGGACGGTTAAAGCCGTCTGACGACGATGACAACGGCGATATTTGGGCCCAACAGGAAAGGATCCGACTGGCAGAGGCGCTAGAAGAGGACAAACGGCGCAAGGAGCGCCAGCGGCTGCGCGAGGAACGCGGGCTGGTCGGCATCGCCAAAAAAGACCTGGAAAACATTAAAAGCAAGGTAAAAACGGAGTTATTCGGTGCAGCGACGAAAAACAAACCGTCCGTCACCCATCGGATAAAGCAGTCGGGAAGGTACAAAACTGCCGAAATCCAAACTGCACTGACACAGGTTAACGTCCAGAAGCCGGCACCGGCCGAAAAGGCGAAACGCGGCGTAAATAAAACATCGAGTATGCTTGCGAAAAGCTTACCCGCCTTGGGACTTGCGGCAGGAGTAATTGTGGTAGCAGGGGCCGGATACCTGATTTTCCATCTGGTGTATGATCGTTACCATGTAACCGAGCCCGCAGATTACGCTTCAACTGGCCAAACTCCTGCTAACCTGAACGTGCAGCAAAAACCTCCGCAGCCATCGGATTACCACCCCAAATTCTCAAGCTTACTGCCGAAAGGCAAGACGATCGACGATTTTGGCGGATGGCACGTTTCGAAGGTTGCTACCATCGGGACCATGTACAATTACAGCGATAAGCTGGACGGAAAAACTATAGTCGTAGCCCAGCAGGGAGTGCCGGCCCAATTATAATCGAATCCGCAGGCGTATGCCTCAGAGGTAGCAAAACATTTCAGTGCGAACCAGATGGTCACTACGGTTGATCGGGCACCCTTTTATTTAAGCAGCGGTACCAATAAATTCCAGTCCGCAGTGTTTGTCAAAGATAACGTGATGGTACTGATAGGCGCGGGTGGCAAAATTCCCGATTCGATGTGGGCGGCATATGTAAACTCTCTGCCAGTTTCTCAATAACGGGATGCGCACAGTGAAGTCGTTTTACTTTAGAAGGGCCGTTCCCCGGTAAATCCAGCACTCATGGTACAACACCACGAAAGTTTAAATAGGGCAACACCGCAGTTCGGAGTGAAAATGAGCGTTTGTTACTGTGGAAAACCCAACTCATAAATAAACAGCAATGTACAAAACACAACCGTTTTTTAGTAGCGGTACTATAGCTGTGTCGAAGTAGTTTTGGCGTCTGTCGCGGGAAATTATTGCCCGTTATTATAGTTACAACAAAAAAATTCTAATTATGGAGGAATTTGAGCCGGTTTTTCGTGGATAATATTGGTTCAATAATGCGTTGTATATCCCTTATGCTTCGCCGATAATGGTAGCTACGGATAGGTGGGAGTTTTTCGGGCTTCTGTTTGTCCGTAACAAACTAAACCAAAAACAAGGTGGTGTCACATAAAGTGGCTCACTTAAATACAAATCAACAAATAAATGTTTAAACCAAAACCGCTAAAACCGGTTGTATTGGCTTATGCGTTCAAGCTGTTTGTCAGCTTTGTGCGCTGGGCTTGTAGTGTCTTCAAGCAGATTTTACGCTTGCAGGATCCTGCTAAGTTTACCTTCAATCATTTTCTTGCATTGACGGGCTCCTTTAGAGATACCCTGATGCAAAATCGCAGATTGAGAGGTGTTGCTGTAGTTACCTCTCATACTGTGGGCCGATTGAAGGCCATTGCTGTTATTGTCTTAATTTCCCTAGGCTTCTCAATAATCTACGCGGTAAACTTCCACGCTCCAACCGTCTCCGCCACCCCCAACAACACCCTAAACTTCCAAGCCCGCCTGGAAACTGCTTCCGGCGCCATAGCACCAGACGGCGATTACAACGTAAGCTTCCATCTCTTCGATACCCTAACCTCCAGCGGCAGTACCGACACCAGCTGTAATACCGATACCGATTGTCTATGGACAGAACAATATACCTACAACTCCGGACCCAGCAGTTCCGATGTCCGTATCCATGTGGCCAATGGATACCTGACAGTAGACTTAGGTAGTATCACAGCCTTCCCGGGAACCATCAACTGGGATCAGAACCTATACCTCACCATGGACATCGGCGGTACCAGCGGCAGCTCTACCACCTGGGACGGGCAGATGAGCCCGAGACTGCACCTGACAGCAGT
This sequence comes from uncultured Candidatus Saccharibacteria bacterium, assembly GCA_963742655.1. Classification (GTDB taxonomy): domain Bacteria; phylum Patescibacteriota; class Saccharimonadia; order Saccharimonadales; family UBA4665; genus JAICLK01. Next base: position 74,114 of record CAVUMM010000005.1, on the reverse strand, counting down.
GCCATATGCATTGCAGGCCAAGAGCTCCGAGCAGTTGCAGCAATTGCAAGGCACTTATACCGACACGTTGCAGTTCGCGACCGACACGTTGCAAGGCAACACCATCACGCTACCGGACCTTGGCACCAGCTTCGGCTTGCTGGCATTGCAAAGCAGCTCGCCGGGCACGCAGCAGACTGGAAACTTTAATATCACCGGCACCGGGCTATTGAGTACATTAGATGCTACAGGCTCCGGTACGGCGAACACATTAACTATCGGCGGAGCTAACGCGTCAACGACCGGCGGCGGCATAAGTCTTGGATCGAGTGTCACATCAGGATTTATCACTCTTGGCGGCACGGCCACAACAGGTGACATCACCATTGGTCAATACAATGGTGCATCAACCAGTACGATTAACATTGGCGCAAATGCGGGTGCCAGTTCGACTCAGACGGTGCACATCGCCGACAGCAGCAGCGGTATTAATAATGTCACCGTCGGTAGCTTGAATAGCAGTAGCGCGACGATGATCCAAGGCGGGACGGGCAATGTGGCGATAAATACCGGTACCGGCGCGAGCACTACCGGCTCGATCAGCATCGCGACCGGCAACTCGTCTGGCGGCAATTCGGGCAACATCAGTATCGACACCGGTACGAACGTACCAAGCGGCACGGTGATCAATACCAATACTTTCGAATCCGGCACCGAAAACTATACCAATCTCTCTAATTTATCGTCGATTGCCACAACTTTGTCATTTGCGCATGGCGGAACGCAAAGCTTGGCACTCACTCAAACTATTGCAGGTGGATGGGCTACCCAGCAAACTGGCGGTAGCGGACCAAATGTTACTCCGGGACATATTTACTACTTCACCGGTTGGATGCGCGGCGACACATCTGCCCAAACTACTACAATGGCCGTTAATTTCTGGAATAGCATCGATGGTAATAACGGGGTGGATTTGGATACGGAAACCGATAATACTTCCGGCTGGACGGAGTTTAGCGGCACGGCAATTGCGCCCGCATATGCGTCTGGCCATGTAACTGAACAGGCGGATATGGTGTTCGATAGTGCCGGCGGCGGAGCCGGTGAGGTTCAGTACCTGGATGATGTCCAAATAACTGATTTATCGAGCGTGCTTGTACCGAAGGTTGAAATTGGTGCGGCAAACGCGCAAGCGATAACCGTCGGCAACAGGGATCAGGCGGGCGTCACGACGGTCCAGGGTGGCGCGGCAGGCCTGAATCTGCAGGTTGCATCAAACGGCACCATAAACATCGGTTCCGTTGGCGTGTCATCCGACATCACAAACGTTCACATTGCTGATTCGACTAACAGCGGGCTTGAAGCCGTCAGTATTGGAAGCAGCAGTGCCGCCGAAAATACCGTTACGTTAACTGCCGGAGCAACTACAGAATCGCTTGCAGACAGCGGGGATACGATCAAGACTAATACCAACTCTGTCAATGCATTCCAAGTGCAGGATGCAGCCAGCAACAACTTGTTCAATGTTGATACGAGCGGCTATACGATTTCGCTTGGTGCGGCTGCCACGAATAACGGGTACACCTCAATAGGTGCGACCGATAACAGTGGCGCGAAGGACGGCATACAGTTCACTAAGCTAACTACGGCTACCGGTGGCGCGATGAGTAGTATTTCCACCTACTTCAGTGTTGTTGATACCGCTCCGAATAATAAGTACCAGGTGGCGCTTTATGATGCTACCGGGGGCAGCAGTTGCGGCTTTGCGTCGGAATGTCCAGGCGCCAGGATTGCATTCTCTGGCGACAACACCGCAACCGCAGGCGCATGGAACACCGTTCCATTGAGTGCCACGTTGTTGCCCAATACGTCCTATTGGCTGGCGGTAAACGTGAACAGCAATACCACGGCTGTTAAAAACGACACATCAACAGGTTCGTATATATTCCAGAGCGGTATAACCTACAACACATGGCCGAACCCGTATTCACCAAGCAGCCCGTTCACCGCGTCGCACCGTGATTCGATATATGCAACCATTTCGACTAATACCACTACGACTGCAAACGGTACGTTGAAGGTAATGCCAACGACCGGCAATGATTCGACCACGGCGTTCCAAGTGCAGGATGCAGCAGGCACCAGTAACCTGGTCGTAGCTGATACGGCCAACAACATGCTCGGCATCGGTATGGCACCAAGCACCGGTACGACCTCAGACAAACTACAAGTCGGTGGTAACGCAGAAGTTGTTGGCAACGAGCTTCGTGTCGGCCCAACCTCCTATGGCATCGGTGCCCAGCTAGCACTAGGTGGCGCCAACAGCGGCTATGTGGTTATCGACAAAGCCAACACTACTTCCGACGCCAGCCTGATTTTCCGCGACCAAGGCAACACCCGTGCCGAAATTGGCCTAGCTACGGATAACGATATCCACTTCAAGTATGTTACCGGCAGTGACGGCACCGACGGCAGTGGCCTGACATTTACCGATGCGATGCGCATATTTACCAGCAATGCCAATGGCACGCAGGGCGATGTGGAAGTACAGAGCGCGCTGGGCATCGGCACGTCTACGCCGGGCAATCTCTTGCACATCGCTAATAACAGTGCCGGTGGTCGTCCGGGCATCAAGCTGGAGAACACCGACGTTACTGGCGGTTCGTCGGGCAGCACTTCGGTTGAATTCAAGGGCCAAAATAATGACTTTGTGCTGGGGAATGACAGCGGGTTGAATGGCAACGACAACTTCTTCCTGCAAGATGCCACCAACAGCGGCTTCTTGCCACTGTTCATCAACGGCGGTGCAGGTGGGCATGACTATGTCGGCATAGGCAACAACACCAACCCACAGTACCCACTGGATGTCACCGGTGACATCAACACCAGCACCCAATACCGCATCGGCGGAAATGTCACCCTGACTTCCAGCGCATTAACATTCAATGCAGCTTCGACTGCCACCGTTCAGGCCGCAACTTCTCAAGCACTTAATATTACGTCCCACGGAACGTCCACATGGAGCACCGATAGTGGTGACCTAACTGTCCAGTCTGCCGGAGCCCTGAACCTGACCGGTGCGGCTAATTCTACCTGGACTGTCGGCAGCGGCAATACGCTTGGCATCACTTCGTCTAACTTCAACGTCAGTACTACCGGCGCTGAGACACTCGGTACTGCTTCTTCTGCCGGATCACTGGTACTGCAGGACGGCAGCGGCCACACGGTTACCTTCCAAAGCGGCGGAGCACAAGCCAACAGCCCGGTACTGAGCTTACCGTCTAGCGTAGCGGCTACTGATACCATCTGTCTGCAGACAAAGGCCAACTGTAGCAGCGGTGCCAGTTCTAAGTCAGTCACTGAAATAGTCGCCATGAGCTCCACCAGCACCTGTAGTACGCCAAACTCAGTAGCTTCCAGTGACACTGCCGGCGCCGACTACGTAGCCACCGGCTGTGCGGCCGACACCGCCATCCAAACAGCCATCAACGATGTGTCAACCAACTACGGCGGCGGTGTCGTGTACCTGGAAGAAGGTACCTACATCATCACGACCCAGATCGATCTGAAGAGTAATGTCACCCTGGAAGGCGCCGGCGCCAATACCATCCTGAAGTTCAAGAACGCTACAAACGCCTTCACTGACATGCTGTCCGCTTCGACCGGCAGTCCCACCAGAGTAGTAGTGAAAGACCTGCGCCTGGACGGCAACCTGGCCAACCAGTCGTCCGGTGGCATGACCGGCCTGTACATCTCCACCAGTTCGCCGGCTGCCACGGTTGACCATGTATCGGCCGACAACTTCTACGGCGGTTACGGATTCCAGACCTCCGGCAGCGGCACGGTATCCATAAGCAACAGCGAAGCCTCCGGCAACGGGTCGTACGGCTTCTACATCAACAGTGCGAACGCCAGTGTGGCCAACTCGGTGGCCACCAGCAACGGCAATCACGGCTTCGTGGCATCCAATTCAAGTATTAACCTGACAAACGACCAGGCCAAATCCAATACCGGCTACGGCTTTGATGCTACCGGCAGTAACGTCACCATGAGCGGTGACATCGCCGATTCAAACAGCAGCATCGGCTTCGGGCTTGGCGGCGGGAATGACGCGGTGTCAGGTTCGACCGCCGTCAATAACACCGGCGACGGCTTTAACATCACCGGCGGCAGTTACAACACCATCACCGGCAACACCAGCACGAGTAACCACGGCCAGGGCATATACATCGGTTGGACTTACAACGTCGTGACCGGCAACACAATTTACAAATACAATAGCGGCAATGATGGTATTTGGGCTTCCAATGGCGACAACACCATCACCGGCAACATCATCATCGGCAACGGTGGATCCGGCTACGCAATAGATATTTCGGCCGGTACGGCTTCTTACCTGGCGGACAACCAGTACTCCGGCACGGGTGCTACCACTATCCACGACGCCGGCACCGGCACCATCTATGGCGCCCAGACTACCGACACCAGCGGCGACTTACTCCAACAAGCCACAGGCATCACCCAGACGGTCGGCACCGGTAACTATGTCCTAAACGGTGCGGTCGGTTCCACCTATGCCATTGGCGCGGCGACCGTGGGCGGTTCTATAACGCTTGGCGGTGCTTCACAGACCGGCGTGATTACATTAGGAAAATCGACGGTAAGTAGCGAAATAGACCTCGGCAATGCGGCAGTCGCTGGCGGTAGTACCCAGACGATCAAGATTGGCAGCGGCGCCACATCGGGTAACGGCAATGATGTGCTGACTATCGGCGATTTGTTTAACAGCTCTACCACAACCATCCAGGGCGGCACCGGTGTCGGCGCCATCGCGCTCACCACCGGCAACGGCGGATCAATCGCGCTTAACAGCTCGGCCGGCACTGGCGCCATCAGCCTCACGACCGGAGTTGCCAACATCAACCTGACATCGAACGGTTCGACCAACGGCACGGTAGTGAAGAGCTCCACCAACTCCACGTCAGCCTTCCAGGTACAGAACAGCGACAGCACACCGGTCATCAGCGTGGACGACACGGCCAACGCTTTGAACCTGATTTCGAATCCCAGCTTCGAGGCCAACGCAACCGGATGGACGGCCAAGGGTGCGGCGGGTGCGCCGGCGCGGGTGACGAGCCCGGTGTTGTACGGCGTTGGCGCCGGGTCGGAGACGACCACGGCCGCGGCTAATGACGGCATTAAGTATGCGGTATCGTTATCGAGTTCAACCCGGTAGACCTTCTCGGCGTACATCCGCCTAAACTCCGGCACGTTTACGACAGCCAAGATGGGCTGGTCCGACACGGGGGCATCGCCCACCAACTGTAATGGTACCCAACAGCCGCAGGCGACGGTTGTTACCGGTGCATGGACGCGGATATTCTGTACATTCACTACCGGCAGTACCTCCGGCAGCCCGTATGTGTTCTTTGGCCAGACCGACGCCACGATACGCACGTTCTACATCGACGGCGCACAGCTGGAGCTAACCACCGGCATCGGAGCGGCGACGGCGTACCGCGAGAGCAACATCGGCTTGAACGGAACAATTAATACGCCGGTGAACTTGCAAAATGCGGCCAATTCCAGCACGGCATTCAACGTGCAGAACGCCACCGGACAAAACATGCTGACCGTGGACACGGTCAATAACCAGGTGATTATCGGGCAGGTGCCGTCGAATGCTAGCCAGGCCGCCTCGGCCAGACTGCTGTTCGGTGATAACTGTTCTGAAACCCAGTCCTGCGTGTATATGGGCGAATACAACAATAGCACCCCGGACAGCGACATCATGGAGCTGCATGGGGCTGCGGGCTTTAACTTTACTACCGGCTACACAGCAGACAATCCGCCCACAACCTATCCGGCCACCGTGTTTGGCCTTTCCAGTACAGGACAGGCATTATTTGAAAATTCGGCTGATTCATCTACGGCAGTTGTGATACAAAACACCGCCGGCACAGCCTTCTTTGCTGCCGACAGCACGAAAGATATCATCAATACCAATGACTTAAACGTCGGCGCTGCAAGCAGCATAAACAATACAACGGGCGCCCGGCTGTTCAGTGATAGTTTCGAGTCCGGCGACGCGAGTGCCTGGTCCAGTACCGGCGGTAGTGGCGCGGTAGCGAGTGTTGTCAATACGACTGCACGTAATGGTAAATATGCCTTTGAAGCGTCTACCACCAATACTCACGGTGCATATGCCCAAACTAGTATTACATCGTCGTCTACTGTCTACGCGCGCACTTACTTCAACTCCACAACCATCGGTAACCCAACCAACTTGCTTGACTTGGGCACGGCCGTTCTTGGTTCGGGTACACACATGCGAATAACCATCGGTGCCGGCGGTGACATTTGTTGGACTGCCTTTACGGGTATAGGCGCCAGCTGTACTGCTACTGCACCGAGCGCCAGTACCTGGCACAAGCTGGAAGTCGAACTGGTGATTAACAACGGTGCCGGTGTATTCCAAATCTGGCTGGACAACACCAACATCAAGAACTCCACCGCATTGAGTACCGGTGCCACTAACATTGCCAACTTTGCAATTGGTAACACCGATGCGACAACTACGAAAACTACAGTAACTTACTACGACGATGTAGCGGTGGATACTGTGCCGACAGGTGATTCTTCGAGCTTGTACATCGCCGACACGCTGCATGTGGCTGGTACCAGCTCGTACGGCGGCAACCTGACCATTGGCGGCACGCAGCTGCAGTTTAACCCAGGCGCCAGCGACACGCTCAACATCGGCCAGGCCACCAGCGGCGCGGGCAACCAGTTGACGATCGCCGGCGGCGCAGCCGCCAGCAGCGGTGGCAATAACGGCGGCAACCTGGTATTGAACGGCGGGGCAGGCAATGGCGCCGGGGCCGCAGGCCTTGTGCTCATCAATACTCCAACGTACTTGACTGCCAGCGGTGCGAATTCCGACGCAAGCTGTTACACTGGCGGCGCAATAGTACACACCAGCTGTACGATTACGGCTACGTCGGTCAATAACTATTCGGCAATTCTTATCGGCTTTGACCAATCAGGACAATCAGCAACACTGCCGGACCCGACAATAACGACAGCCGGACGCACCGTCTACGTTACTGCCGCAAATGGATCAAGTGACTTTACGCTGGTGGCTAACTCCGGCGGCGGCGCAGGCATTGAACAGGACATTGCTATGCGCCAGAATACGACCGCCACAATGATATGGAACGGATCCGACTGGACGGCGGCCGGCGCATCAAGCTCTACGACACTGCAGGCAGCATACGATAACACCCTGACCAGCGCCGGCGGCGCAGAGTTAATAGTCAGCCAAAGCACAAACCACGACGGTTTGACGATTCGCAACAGCGCGGCAGCACCTGTTACCGGCAACTTGTTAGAAGTTCAATCTGCCACAGCCGCCAACCTGTTCAGTATCAACGGAAGTGTGACCGATTACGCCAACAACGGTGGTTCCGAAAGTACTTATGGTAGTGAGTGGTCGAGCTTCGGCCTCGGTGCAGGCATTGCGCGTAACACCAACGCGACATACATATCGAACGGTACTGGTTCTGCCGGCATAACAACTTCCGGCAGCCACGCCAATACTGGTGGCGAGAACACGCTTACCACGACGCTAACGGCTAACCTGCAATACAACGTGTCGTTCGCTGCCAAGCTGACAGCTGGCAGTGCATCGTTCACTGATATGGAAGTCTACTATTCGAAAGCTGGTACAGTACTGGATACGGCATGTACGAACTATAGTACAACCACAGTTCCGACTAGTGTATGGGCAAAGGTCAACTGTACCTTTACGGCGCCAGCCAGTGGGGAAACGGCTACAAATGCGCTTGTCATTGCCCAAACCGCCGCCGCCAATCGCGTCTGGTATGTCGACAACGTAAGTGTGACAGTTGCCGCCAGCCAGAACTACGCCACCGACGGCGGGGTGGATGATAACACCAACTTTGCCACAAACTGGGTAGGTATAGGAACGAGCTCAAGCCGCAGTACGACATATGGTCAGGCCACGAGCGATAGCGCCCAAGTCACTACAACGGGTGCAAATCAAGGTGTTAAGAATAAGCTATCCATCAATCCGCTTAAGAGCACTCTGTATCAAGTTAGCGTGTATGCCTCGGCCAGCAGCAGCTTCGGCACGTTTACCGTGCAATATACGCCAGATGGTTCAACGTTTAAGACATGCTCCGATTACAATACTCAAACAATTGCTTCGCCTCAGACAGCCTTCACGCAAATAACGTGCTACATACAGACAGACAACACGAATGTCACTGCGCCATACGTTTGGTTCACGCAAACGGACGGCACGGGTCGTACTATCAATGTGGACACCTTCTCAATGACCATTGCCGCCAACACGGTGCCAAACGTCCAGATTGGTAGTGGCACGAGCGGTGGCCCGCTCACCTTACTGACACTCGATAGCTCTGCCAGTGCGCCGATCGCGGCCAACAACCAATCGCTGCTTGGGTCGATGTACTACGACACGACATTAGGCAAACTGGAGTGTTACCAGGCGAACGGTTGGGGCCCCTGCGGTGCATCGCCGGACAACATCATCACCATCTCGCCGGAGTACACCAATGCCGTGATGCACGGTCCAAGCGGCGGTACTGCAGGCGTGGGTACCATGACATCCGATTTCTGTTCAGGTAGCTCAGAACTAAATATTAATACCAGCATTTGTAGTTCCACCGAAACGCGAAATTTCTACAGATGGACATCGCCTCAAGCTACTGGGCAGACGTATGCAGTGTACGTGACATACCAGTTGCCATCCACATTCAAGAGCTTCGATTCCGGCACAACGTCTATAGCTGGGTTGACTGACAGCACTAATTCAACAGTAGCCTACAAAGTGTACGATGCCAAGAGCAGTGCATTAACTACGTGCGGCACGGTGTCTGTGTCAACGGGGGTAAAGGCATCATGGCAACCCGGATTGGCAACGGGCACGGCCGATCCGTCAACCTGCGGGTTCTCCGCCGGCGATAGCATCCTGTTCGAAATCGACGTTACGGCCAGCAATAACTCCAACGCCTACGTAGGCACAATCAACTTTAGCTTCAGCAACCAGTAGTAAATCTCTAGCGAGAAAATTTGCTCGGCTGTCTAGACAGGCTAGATTAGAATTAATGTCATGACATGGCAATTGCAAGATGCGAAAAACCGGTTTAGCGAAGTGGTGGAAACCAGCCGCAAAAAAGGCCCGCAGATCATTACGCGGCGCGGCCATAATACGACAGTTGTTATGAGTTTTGAAGAATTTCAGCGGCTTACGAAGCCGAAGAAAGATTTGAAGTGGCTGCTGCGCAATAGCGGTTTCAATGAGCTTGACCTGGCGCGCGACAAATCGACCACGGGTCGAGCTACACCGGTAGATTTTAACTCTTCCGAATTTAGTGAATGAATTATTACTTGCTCGATACTTACGCGCTAAGCGAGATCAACAAACCTTATCCAGACCAGGAATTTATGAACTGGTTTAGGGGAGCCGCCGTGACTGATCTCTATGCCTCGTGCATAGCATTCGGTGAAGTTTACAAAGGCATAGAGCTGCTGCCGGATTCATCAAAGCGCAAACGGCTCGAGAAACGAACTGCCGAGATATTGGAGGAATTTGGCGATAGGATGCTCATAGTCGATTTGGATACCGCTTCGCGCTGGTCGTAGTTAATGGCGCAAGGATATAGGAATGGTCGGCCCGCTCCCGCAATCGACTCGCTCATTGCCGCACAATGTTTGCAGCATCGTATGACGCTGGTGACGCGCAACGTCAAAGATTTCGAGCAATTCGACGACTTGCAGATTTATTGTCCGTGGTCGGACTGAAATCTGCTCCGCCGTCAAAGCCGATTACTTGCGGGTAACCTGAAAACCAGCTGGGGTTAATGCGGATTTTGTAGGGCCAAAACCGCAAGCGGTTATGGTAATATAATAGGAGTGGCAGAGAAGTAGGTCCAAGGCTTTAGGCTCTAGAGGATGGATGATATAAACAAACCGCGGTCGGGGCGACGTGTTCCGCTGTCAACGCAGCGGCGCGGCTTCGCGCAGCTTCCGAATCGCCTCGGTATAAAAACCGGCATGTTCCATCTGCATTCGCAGTTAGCGGGAAATACATCCGAAAACGACAAAGGCACGGCAGCACCTAAACCTCCGCTGTCTGTACAGCAAAAAGTGCGTCGCAATGTGGTGTTACGAATACAGTTCCCAAAGTGGCGATTGCCGCACATCAATATTCCATATGTTGAAAAAATAGCAGACCACTATCCATTTTTGCGCGATTTGCGGGTGCGCGTGTCGATGTGGACGGTGGCGGCGATTGTGGTGATAGCAGAAATCATCACCATGGTGCAGCCATTCTTTATGCAGCACAATGCCTACGCACTCGGTGCTGCCGGTTCGCTGCTATCACCGGTCAATCAAATCATGGCCGACAAGCTGAAGCTCAATACCAAACAGCAAGTCTACAACTTCAATCAAAAATACAGCAGTATGCCCAGAGGTATGCTTGGTGCCACCGGTCCGCAAATCCAGGCCACCGCAAACGTTGATCCGACCAAAGGCGTAACGGTCACTGATTCGCAAAACAACATTGATTTTACGGTGAAGCCCAAATTTAATTTGATGGCGGGCAAGCAAGACGGCAACCGTGTGGTCTATCCGCTGGCCGGCAATAACGGCTGGGCGGTGTATACGATGCACGCCGTCGGTGTGAAGGAAGACTTGCTGCTGACCAGGGCAACCGGCAATACGATGGCGTTTGATTATACGCTCGGGCTGGGCAGTAACTTGGCGGCTCGCGTCCAAAAGGACGGCAGCATCGGCGTATTCGGCAACACGCTGTTCAGCGGCAACGTCGCCACAAGCGACAGCAAGGATGCCGCACTGTTGCAAAAAGCACGTCAAAATGCGCAAAAGAACACCTTATTATTTTCTATTCCAGCCCCCACTGTCAGGTCGTTCGGCCGAATAAAAACGAGTGTTCACGCCAAATATTCGGTGCATGGCGATGATCTGACCGTAACCGTAACTAACCTTAACAAGGCCCGATATCCGATTACCGTCGATCCAAGCATTTTCGTAACGTCGGCCACGCAATTCATGGAGGGCAACAACGAAACCAATGTCGATTTCAATGCTGACGACGGCTTAATTGAAAAGGGCTTTACGACTGGCGCGCGCTTTGATTCATGGCAGGCTACGACAAATATGAATCAGTCAACTTGGCAGCAGGGACTGGCCGTGACCGGCGGTTATATTTATGACATCGGCGGCATCAACTCAAACGGCGGAACAGTGGACTATACATCAGCCGGCACCAGCAATTTTGTCGTTCCGACTGGTATAACTTCAGTGACCATAAAAGCCTGGGGCGCCGGCGGCGGTGGTGGTGGCGGCGGAAGAAGCAGCGGTGATAATGGTGGTGCCGGCGGCGGTGGAGGTTTTACGCAAGCAACGGTTGCTGTTTCAGCCAGCCAGACCCTGAACGTTACGGTCGGCAGTGCTGGTGGTGCGGGCAACGGCAGCAGCAGGTCGGGCCGGGGCGGCGGTGGCGGCGGCTATTCAAGCGTTTATCTTAGCGGCTCACCTCTCGCTATAGCGGCCGGCGGCGCAGGCGGTGGCGGCGGCAGTGAGGCTGGCGGTGTCGGCGGCGCCGGCGGCGCAGGCGGCGGCACGAGCGGTGTAGCTGGTAGTGCAGATTCGTCGGGTAATTCCCACGGTGGTGGCCAGGGAACATCTGGTGCAGGCGGCGGAGGCGGAACCGGTGGTAGTAACAGCGGCTCCGGCGGCAGTTCGCTCACGGGCGGCGCCGGTGGTGATGGCCGCAGCAGCAATGGTACGGACGGCAGCGCGAATAACGGCGGTTCATTTGGTAGTGGTGGTGACGGCGGATCGAATGACGCAAATAACTACTACGCAGGTGGCGGCGGCGGTAGCGGCGGCTACTTCGGCGGCGGCGGTGGATCTGGCTCCCAAAACACGGCAGCAGCAGGTGGCGGTGGCGGTGGCTCGAGCTTTACATGCACCAGCGGCTGTTCTTCCCAGACGAATACGCAAGGCAGTGGCCAAACACCTGGCAATTCTTCGGATCCTGATATTGGCAGCGCTGCGGCCGGTGGCGGTGGCGGCCTTACTCGCGCTAGCGGAACCGCAGGAGCCGCCGGTCTGGTCATTATTACTTATAGTAGCAGTCCGACAACCCTGACCAGTATCAGTTGGTCCAAACTCAATCCGGACACCGGCCTTATCGAAGATGCGAATCCGGGCACTGGCAATTGCTCCGGTTGGTGCACGAATTCGCTTTACGATCTGCCAGCCGCGCGAAGCTCCTTTTCACTCGTTGCCTACAATGATTTCCTGTACGCCATCGGCGGCGAAGACAGCAGCTGCACCAGCGGCGCCGGCACGGGCGATAGCGGTGTCTGCAAAACAGTCTATATCGCCAAACTTGGTGCCAACGGCGAACCGCAACTGTGGAATCCGTCGGGCGGCGGTGCAACGTTTTGGTACCGCGATACCGACTTGAGTTCACCGCGTAGCTTCACCGACGCGGTTGCGTACAACGGCTATATGTATCTGCTGGGCGGTAAAACCAGCACGAGTGGTACGCCATCGATTGTCGGCACTGCCCAAGTCGCGCCCATCACCGGCACAGGCCAAATCGGCAGCTGGACGACAACCACCGCGCTGCCGTACAACGATTACGGCTACGGCGCGCAGGTCTACAACGGCTACATATATTTAGTAGGCGGCGCTAGCAGCATCGGCGGCGCACCGCTTAGCACGGTCTATTACAGCAAGATAAATAGCAGCGACGGCGCGCTCAACAGCTGGGTGCAGACGACCAGCCTGTCTGGCGGACGTTTCGACGAAGGCGGTAACTTTACAACCGTGTGGGGAGGGTACCTGTATCTGGCCGGCGGCTGTTCGGCCGTGGTGGGCGGCGGCAAAGATTACTGTTCAACAATCCAGGACGACACGCAGCTGGCCAGTATTAATGCCGACGGCAGTTTGGATGTCTGGAACGGAATCGATACATCTATCGTATCGGATCAACGAACGGGGCAGAGCCTGGCCGCCTGGCGCGGTGCCTTGTACCAGTTCGGCGGCTGCACCGCCCAAGATGGAACGAGCGGTAACTGCACAACCACGCTCAATACTACCGACTGCAGCGGCAACCAAAACGGCGACTGTGCCGTCGATCAGGACGGCGACGCCTCAACGGTGAGTGTATCATTTGATCCCGGCGATTCTGACCCTGACAACACCTGCGTTGGAGGAAGCCCTTATAACTGCAATCTACCACCTGCCGGTAGCGGCTCCGGGCAGATTGGGGAGATGCTCAATGCCACCGCAATTATGAACGGGTATTTATATGTAATTGGGGGCTGCGCGAACGTCGGCTGCTCGTCTACAAGCGACAACACGGCGTACGTTTCAATTTCCAGCACCGGTACCCTTACCGCGCCGGCCAACTGCACGACAGATGGTAATACTCTCGTTGGGGCTTGGTGTGTGGACAGTACGCACACAATAGGCAGCGGCGTGGCGGCAGCCGGCACGGCAATCTTCGGTGGCCGGATCTATGTGGCGGGCGGCTTGAATGGCTCGAATAATGTCAACCAAATTTATTACACTAACTTTAACTCGGATGGAAGTTTGCCAGCGAACTGGACGACGCAGACGATGGCTGGCGCCGATAATGTGTCGTATGACTATGCTTATGCCCGGGCAAACCCAAGTAGTGCGGGCACTAACCCCGGCAACTTATTTATAATAGGCGGCTGCAATTCTTCGAGTAGTGCAGGCTGCAATACCGGCGGCTCGCCATATGATAATGCCGTATTTAAATGCAATATCTTAACTACCGGTGCGGTCTCAGGCTGCTCTACCACAGCCAATGGCACACAATTGCAGATCGACGATGTTACCACTAATGGTGGTAGTACCGACTGCGGCTCAGGGCTCGGAGCTATGGCGGGGACTGTCTATGCGAACTATATTTACTTGATAGGCGGCTTGACGCCAAGTTGTACTGACTTAACTACAACGATGTATGCCAAAATCGACAGCAATAACAACGTTGTTGCCGTAAGTGGTACAACGTGGATCCAGTCACCAATGCTGACACATCATGGCCGTCGCCGCGGGGCGGCTTTTGGATATAATGGCTATATTTATGTAGTTGGCGGCTATGACGGTTCTGGCGGCGGCATCTTGGGTGATATCGAATTTGCCAAAATTGATGTGAGCGATGGCAGCCTGACTGATCAATCCGGTGGCAGCAATCTATTCAACCAATCCGAGGTAGCGATTGGTCAGCGATGGGGATTGAGTGTGCCGGTTTCAAACTCGTATGCTTACGTCATTGGCGGCTGTAACCACGGCAATGCTCCAACCTGTACTACCAGTGGTAGTCTCGGCCTCGATCCCCAGATCCAGACCTTTCAGATCTATAACAACGACAGCGGCTCACCGTCGGGATATAGTACGTCGTCTCATACCTATGGTACAGACGCAAACCGGGTCGGTGTGGCTTCCGCCGTGCTGAACGGATATATATATGCGGCGGGCGGCTGCACGGCGGCTGATTGCAGCAGCGTTTCCAGTAATGTGTCTTATGCCACGCTGGATGCCAATGGCACCGTTGGCAGCTGGTCCAATACGACCGCATCACTTACGGCTGGTAGAGCTTGGGGAAAGTTACTGGCGGCCGGAGGTACGCTTTATTACCTGGGCGGCCAGGACAGTTCATCGGTAAGTCAGTCGACGGTGTACTACGGCACGCCGTCATCAGGTAACGTTACCACGTGGGGCACTGCTACAGATGGTCTGCCGGCGGCCAGAACGGATTTTGGCGCCGCAGTGTGGAATAATCGTCTGTACGTTGTCGGCGGTGCAAGCGGTACGGTCGGATCGGTGACGTATACTACGGGTGGTACGAATACCTTTGTAGTGCCCTCCAACGTAAATAGCATAACGATCAAAGCCTGGGGTGCCGGCGGAGCCGGTGGCGGCGGCAGTGGCAGTACCGGAACTGGTGGCGCCGGCGGCGCCGGCGGTTTCGCTCAGGCTACAATAAGTGTTACTCCCGGTTGGAGTCTGAATGTGTCGGTTGGATCCGGCGGTACAAAAGTTTCCACTAATAGTAATGGCGGCAACGGTGGTGGTTACTCGGCAGTGCAACATACCGGTACGTATCTTATCCAAGCCGGTAGTGGCGGTGGCGGTGGCGGCACGTTAGGAACCACCAGTGGGGGAGCTGGTGGCGCCGGTGGTGGCAGTACCGGCGTGGCTGCTAGTAATGGTAGCGGAACTGGCCCCGGTGGTGGTGGCGGCGGCGGAACGACGTCGGCCGGTGGCACAGCTGGTGCAGCCGGAACTGCCACTCCCAACGCAGCTGGTGCAGCTGGTGCAGCGAACGCCGGTGGAGATGGGGCTGGATCTTCGGCTGCCTGTAATACGGCTATGGCCGGTAAGACTGGCGGTGCCGGTGGCACTGGCGCTGGTGGTAAAGGCGGTAATGTGGCTTCCTGTGAAGGCGGTGGCGGTGGCGGTGGCGGGCGCTTTGGCGGTGGCGGTGGCGGCGATAACTCCAATACGGCCAATCGTGCTGCCGGTGGTGGCGGTGGCGGCAGCGATCTGGTCACCGGCGGCGGTACTATCGAACAGGCAGGATCGGGCACGACTCCGGGCCAGACCTTCGACCCGTCATGGAATGGTACGGCCGGCACCGGTGGCAGCGGAGCCACTACGGCGGCCGGGACTACCGCAGGCAAGGACGGGGAGGTCGTCATAACATACGGCACCTACAACTCGACGGTATATGTTAGCCCCCAGCTGAATGCGGGCGGTAATATTACCAGCACTTGGGACTCATCGTCGACTTCATTTAATGTAGCCCGCAGCGGACTCACCGCGATAGCCTATGCCAACAACCTGTATGTGCTGGGCGGCTTTGACGGCATCAATTATTTGAGTGACGTACAGTTCTCGCAACTCAATACCAGTAATGGTGAAGCGGGCAGCTGGACGTACAGTACCAATCTGCCGAACACACTTAGAGAAGCCAGTGGTTTTGCGGTCAACGGATATATGTATTTGATAGGCGGCAGAAGCGAAGATACAAGCTGCACGCCGGTGACATTGGTCGCACCGATCAGTGCTAATACTAGCATATCAAGCGGTAATGATCCGACGGGTGTGGGGGACTGGTATCAAACAAGCGCGGCATATTCTGGCAATCGCTATGGCAATGGGGCCGTGTATAGCAGCGGCAAGGCTTATGTGCTCGGCGGTGCTTGTAGTGGCACATTTGCGAGCCCGGTCACGCAGCAAACGGCAGTGCTTTCCCAACCGCAAGTGGCGCAGTATTCCATCATGTTTGATACGAGTTCTGATGTGTATCCGAATATGTGGCTGCTGAACGGCATAGACAACTCCGTCGGTGCGCGGTGGCAGTTGAGCTATCAGTCGATGAAGAATACTAGCAGCTTATGTCTGGGTTCGTCCATGACTACGTGGGGGCAGAAGACGAACTTTGGCGACGTAACGCTGGATACGCCGGGTGTATATACGGCGCTTGACGGCAGCGGTACGAATACGACCTGCGCGCGCTTTTACGATTTCTTCATAAATATTGATAGCTCCCAGGCCTATGGCTATCCGGAGGACATCAGCCGCGGGCCGACCATTACCGATCTAACCTTTGAATACGAAGCCGACCCCAGCAAACGCCTGATGCATGGCCGCACCTTCACCGGCGGCCTCCAACAACCCGACGACACCCCATGCTCACAGGCAGCCTACGCGGCCTGCCCGGTACCATAGCGCCGTATCCAACAACCCGAAGCACCCCGTTCTAACACGCAGCGTCATCCTCACTGCTCGTCATTTCAGCGAAGGCTAGGGCTTTTCAAGGTACATCTCGGGTGTGAGCGCCGGAATGCTGCTTGCTTTGAAATCACGAATTTTGCGGGTGATTATCGCATCGGCGTCGCAGACACGCGCGGCGCGCTCGATGACGGCGTCTTCGTAATCGTTTATCCGGCTTTTGAGGGCGGCTTTTAACAGCGCATCATCGACCGGAACGACCGCAAACTTCTGCAACAGCCAATCGATATGGTGCAGGATTTGGGCTTTAGGAACTTTGGCGTTTTCGAGTAAATAGGCGAAAGTAGTGACGATGTGGGCACTGGTATATAGCCGATGACTGCCATACTCGCCCAGCTTTATGACGGCGCGCGACGCTTCAAATCCTTTGCGCTCCAGCAGTACGTCGAGCACAACGTTGAGGTCAATCAGAATATTTTTTGGCATAGATTGATGCAATGGCCGACTTAGAGTCGTCTATCTTGTAGTGTTTTAGCGAGCCGGTCATGGCCTCGACGCTTGGAGTGGCTTGCTTTTCGGCCTGGGCTTTTTTGGAGCGCACGAAGTCCGAAAACATAGCCGAAACAGATTGGCCGTCCCGCTGTGCCTGTTTGCGAGCATACCGCACTAGTTCAGGCTCAATGCTCAACGTGAGTTTGGTTCTCATACGTATATTTTAGCAGTTCATACGTATAGTCGCAAGATGGAATTATGGAGTCTCAAGTTTTAGCCGGCGGCCCGCAACAACCCGACGACACCCCGTTATAGAAACAGTTGCTATACTTGTATAGACATGAGCGATATTCGGAAACCTAAGACTAAGGATCGGCCGAAAAAGCGTCTTAGCTTGCAACGCGGGGCCGACGGGCGGTTGTATTCGGCGGACAGCAAAGACGCCCACAATGATATCGGCGATCTGTGGGCCGAGCAGAAACGCATCCGGCTGGCGCAGGCAATCGAAGAAGACCAGAAGAAATACAAGCGCAAAGAGCTGCGTAAAAAGCGCGGGCTGGTCGGCGTGGCCAAGAAGGATTTGTCCGGGCTGACATCCAAGATGAAGACTGAGCTGTTTGGCGAAGAAGCAATTAACAAGCCGAAGCTGCCCAAGAATTCGCGGCAACCCCAACAAGAAGTCACGCAAACCGTCGAGATTAAAATCAGCATGCCCTCACACTTGCCGAAAATCCCCAAGGTTCACCCGATCGCGGAACTTAAAAAGCTCATAAGCAAACTTTCCAAAAAAACCATCATTATCAGCGGGTCCATAGCGGCGGCGGCCATCATCGGCCTGGCTGGCTTCCACATGCTATCAGCCCACAGTAAAAAGGTTGCGTTCCAGAGAGCCGCTGCAAAAGCCGCGGCGGCCGAAAAGGCCTCTTCGGGCCTGACGCCGGGCACGCCGGACTTTCCAACCGTTTTGCCGGCCGGCAAAACCATCCAAAGCCTGGGCGGCTGGTATCGGGTGAGCCCGCAAAACCGCGACCCGGTTTACGCTTTTGGCGATAAAGTCAGCGGTGTGGTAGTGGACGTCAGCGAACAGCCTTTGCCGGCAAACTTCCAAAACGACACATCTGATCAGGTTGCGCAGCTGGCCAAGAGCTTTAGCGCTAATCAAACGCTGATGGCTGGCGGCACCACTGTTTACGTCGGCACCTCGGCCAAGGGTCCGCAATCACTGATACTCACCAAAAACAATCTGTTGATTTTGATCAAATCAGCCACGCTCATACCGAATAAGCAGTGGTCTGATTACGTGCAGTCCTTGCAGTAAAATATGCGTTTTCGGCGTCGAAGTGCGGGCGTCTTGTTGGTATACTAGAGTACATTATGGATAAATATCGGGCGGGGAAGCAGCGGCCGAAAGTGCGTTTGCATCGAGGTATTGACGGTCGGTTACGATCGTCGAGCGTGGAAAGCGCGGAGTCAGACATCGGTGATCTGTGGGCTGCGCAAAAGCGTATCCGGCTTGCCGAGGCGATAGAAGAAGACAAAAAACGAGCTGCCAGACAACAAATCCGCCATGAAGAAGGACTTGTCGGACTTGTATCGAAACAGGTCGGGGGTTCGTATTCGAAGCTTAAAATAGAACTGTTCGGTGAAAGAACGGTAAAACGGGCGACCGGCACCAATCAACATACGCCAGGCAAGCCAAAGAAACCCGACCGTAAGTCAGGTAGTTTCGATAGTGCCGCGCCCAAAAGACAACCTGTCGTTCTAAATTTAAAGGCGGCTGCCGATAAACTGCCGAAAATACCAAAAAAGTTTATGATGATAGGCGGGATTAGCGCGGCCGCAATTGTGATTGTGTCGGCCGGCGCGATAAGTTTCGTGACAATATCCCACCACCGGAAACAGCAAGCGCTTGCATCGCAGGCAAACAGTTCACATGGTGTCAATTCGGGCCAAAATCTGCAAGTGAATTCGGGTGGCGGCACGGGGGGAGTACTACGAGATAATCCCAAATACCAGACGTTACTGCCGGCCGGCAAAAGTATTCAAAGTCTAGGCGGTTGGTACAAGACAAACACTACCCGCACCGGAGACACGCACATATACTCGGATTCTATAAACGGTGTGAAGATTATTGTAAGTGAGCAGCCGTTACCGCAGAGTTATCTGGCAGATCCGGCCCAAAAGTTGGCGGTACTGGCGAACAGCTACAGAGCCGGCTACAAAGTTGTCTCCGGCGGGACAACGCTGTATTTCGGCACGGCGAACGACAAATCCCAGTATGTGATATTCCAAAAGTCCAACCTGCTGTTCATAGTAACTTCTTCTGGTAAAATCCCATACGCCGGCTGGGAGGCGTATATTGCATCATTGCAACCGTCATCGTAAGCCAAGTCCCGTAATCCCTCACAATTAATTGTTACCGTAGCGTTCGGTTCAGCCGATCAAGCAAGGAACGTACTGCAGCCAGTAGTTTCACTGGATTTAGTTGGTTGTATTGTGAGATTAACAAGTCTTTCGTAGCTTGGCTAGTGCGTTCATGCTCCATGACTCGTTGGTAGGGAGTCTTAGCTTCAAAGTATCGCTTGGTTTTCTTTCCTGTCATGGTATCAATTGTTTTAGACCTTCGCTTTCTTGTTGGCTGGAAGTAATTCAGGTACAGCCGGAGGGGCTCCTGGTAGAGTTCGTTCATGAGCTGTAGTTGCTCGGTTGTATCAAAGCGACTGTATCCCACCATCTTGCGAATGGCTTCCCAGTTTTTTTGTTCCACGTGGGCGTTGTCATTCTTGCGGTATGGTCGAGAACGAGTAAAGGTTAGCCGGTGCTGCACACAGTAACGGTGCAGCTGGTAATTGATGTACTCTTTACCATTGTCTGAATCAATACCTTGGAGGATAAACGGGAAACGCCTAGTCACCGCTTGCAAGCCTGCTACGGTAGCTCGTTCGCCTTTGCCCATGGTAGCTTCGAGTTCTACCCAGCCAGTGGCAATATCTACAAAGTCGTAGGTAAAGATATATGTTCCCGCACCACTGTCACCACCATGAGCTACCGTATCGCTCTCGAGCCAGCCAGGATTGGTTTCTTGCCACCGTCCCTGACGAACTGCTACCTGGCTCTTAATGAGGCTACCGGGTTTTGTAGTACCGAGGGGTAACGTTGCGCGTTTCTGGGCTTTCTGCAAGTGTCGAGCTACAGTAGATATACTGGCCGTTGCCAGCTGGTGCCTGGTGTTTGCAGTCACTCTCAGCTCATCGCAGGCTTCCAGTTTCGTCACCAGCTCAGGCAAGAACGGCTGCAGGCGTTCGGCACAGATGTCGTTTTCGGCATGCCAGCAGGTGAGGAGCGCCTCATGGAAGGCGAGACCATAGACAACCTTCGGGCCCCGGGTATATGTCTGGTGCCGGAGCGAAGAGCGATGAAGGGATAAGCGGAGATGACGGATCAGTGACTTACGATGCAGGCCAGTGACCACTTGGGCAGCCGCCAGTAGTGCTCCTTTCTGGGTTTTACTGGCTCCTTGGTATTGTTTTCGTACTTCTGTCAGATATTCATTTCGAGCTATACTACTCATTGCCATACTTCTTTCCTCCAAGAAACAAGTATGGCTTTTTAGTAACGTTCTTATGAATGATCGTAGCTATGTTCGGTAACATTTAATGTGAGTGAGGTCGAAGTCCTTTACAGATATGACGTTATCTGGTAGACTTCTTGATAAATCAATTAATGACTATATAACGAAATTGTATGAAAAAAGCAGTCATTGCTACCGGTGGTAAGCAGTATTTAGTAGGCGAAGGCGAAGAGCTGAATATTGAATTACTGAAGACAGATAACAAGTCCGTCAGTTTTGAGCCGCTGCTTGTTATTGACGGCGAGAAAATTTCCGTCGGTACGCCTGCGGTGCAGGGAGCAAAGGTCACCGCAGAAGTATTGGCCGCTGATGTACAGGCTGACAAAGTTACGGCTATCCGTTTCAAAGCAAAAAAGCGCGTGCACAAGGTTCACGGTCACCGACAGCACCAAACCACCATCAAAATTTCAAAAATCGTTTAGAGCCGTCTTTAGGAAAGTCGAAGCGGGCGGACGAGTATCCGCTTTTTTTCTATTTCTGAAAGAAGCGTGATATGGCTAGCTTGATAGTACTAGCCATATTAAGAAAGTTTTTTATGCCAGGACATTGGGCGTGAAAGCTATGGAATGGTATAATTTCACGGATAGGGCGAAAGAGGGTTATGCCAACAAAAATTATTGCCGTGACAAATCAGAAAGGCGGTGTAGGGAAGACTACTACTGCTGTGAGTGTTGCTGCACAACTTGCCGATGAACATCACCCGGTGTTACTTATCGATCTCGATCCGCAAGGTAATGCGACTAGTGGGTTAGGTATTGCGAAAGACAAGATTGGAATCGGCGCTTACGAAGTGCTTTGCAATAACGGATCGTTGGCCGAAGCCGTGCACGAAACGCACACCAAGGGTCTTTTTATATTGACCGCGAACAGTAATTTGGCAGGCGCAGAAGTCGAACTTGTGGGCTTTAATCGTCGGGAATTTCAGCTGCAACAAGTG
Organism: uncultured Candidatus Saccharibacteria bacterium; assembly: GCA_963742655.1. GTDB lineage: Bacteria > Patescibacteriota > Saccharimonadia > Saccharimonadales > UBA4665 > JAICLK01. The sequence continues at coordinate 52,221 of CAVUMM010000005.1, read as the reverse complement.
CTCGCGCCAGCCGTCTACGACATTATCATTATCGATTGTCCGCCATCGTTGGGATTGCTTACAATCAACGCGTTAACTGCGGCTCACTCGGTGTTAATTCCGGTACAGGCGGAGTATTATGCGCTCGAGGGTCTTGGGCAGTTGCTCAATACCATTCAGCGCGTTCGTCAGAGTCTCAATCCGTCGCTCGAGCTGCTTGGTGTGGTGGTAACGATGTATAACAAACGTATGAGCTTATCGAATCAGGTGCTCGGCGAAATCAGAAATTACTTCGGTGAAAAGCTCTTTAATACGACGATTCCGCGCAATGTGCGGTTAGCCGAAGCACCGAGTTATGGCCGGACGATATTTGAGCATGATCACTGGAGCAAGGGCGCCCGGGCGTACAAACAGTTATCTAAAGAGATCGCGAAACGCGTATCGTAGGAGTAGAATCATGAATCAAGAATCAAGAATCAAGGAATGTGGTAATCGCCGGAGCATGCTTCATACTTCATGCTTCATACTTTTTTCTCCGTATGCAGCAATGCACGATTACAAAAGTACGTATATAGGAGCGAGTAATGGCTAAGCAAACAGGTTTGGGCAAAGGGTTTGAGGCGCTTTTACCGAAAGATTTTGACGATTCACTGCTACTCAGTTCAACCGACAGAGTTGAAAAAATTCCGGTTGATAAGTTGGTGGCAAATCGCTACCAACCCCGGCAGGAGTTCGATAAAGATGCAATTGAGGAACTGGCTAATTCGATAAAACGCTACGGAATTTTGCAACCGATTGTCGTCACTAGAAAAGAAGCTGGCAACTATATGATAATTGCCGGCGAGCGCCGCTGGCGCGCTGCTAAATTCGCCAAGCTTACAGATATACCCGCCATTGTGCGTTCGGCTAAAGAGCTGGAGCAGTTGGAAATTGCCTTGATCGAAAATGTGCAGCGGGTGAACTTGTCGCCGCTAGAACAAGCGGTATCGATCGAATATCTGCATGAGCAACTTGGAACGACATATGAAGCGGTGGCTGAACGGTTGGGCAAAGCTACCAGTACGGTTCACAATATTGTGCGACTATTACAATTGCCGGATCGCGCGGCACAGGCGCTGCGAGACAAATCTATTACCGAGGGTCACGCCCGCGCCATCCTTGCGCTTAAAGGCCAGCCCGACAAACAAGAGATTTTGCTGAACAACATCACATCGCATGGCTGGTCGGTGCGACAGGCCGAACAATTCGTGGTGAGCGTGAAAGAAGGTTTCCGTGAAAATTCAGCCACGCGCGAACGAATGCGCACTGAAACGCCCGGAACCAAGCAGCTCGCAAAAAAAATCGGCGCCAGAGTGTCAATCCGCCGCACCGCTAATGGCGGCAGATTAGAAATAATCTTCAAATCCGACGAGCAACTCGACAACATCATAAAACTTTTGGGTTAGAATTCCGCAGTCATGCAACAACGAGCCGCGCCGCAATCGATCACGGGCGCCTGTGTCGTTCTGTTGAAATGGGATGCGCTGGAACTTGGCAAGCAGCAAGGTTTTGATATCGTCAAAGCGACTGTGGACTGGCTTGAGGCCGAACAGTTACATATGCTGCTGATTATTAGAATTAAGAAACTGAGTGCCGGGCAAATCGACACATTGTACCAAAACGTCCGAGACGAGTGGTTCTTTGATTCGATGCGGGCATCCCTGATAGACAAGCCGGCAGTGGCACTTTTGGTCGGCGGCCAAGATGATGTGATTAATCGAGTCAAAGCATTGAAGGGTGATCCGGACACGCCGGGCACCATGCGCTGGCGCTGGTCGTATAAACGAGAATTTGAACGCACGCCCGATTACGCAGGCTGGTTAGCAAAAAAAGGTGTGTTTGCCGATAAAGATGCCTGGCAGGAAATCCAATATAAGATTTATCGGGACGATAAGATTCACTGTTCGGACTCTGCCCAAGACACTATCAATAATTGTAGGACTCTTTTCTCGCCAGAAGAAATTCGCGCGCTATTGGCACGTTATCCGAAGCTGGCACATGTAGTAAGCGTATAACGTATAGAGTATTCCTGATAGAATCGCAGTTGCTGCACGTTATACTTACTACGATATACGGTTTTAGTACCATTGGGCATTATTAAGCGGCAGTACACGTACTACCAGTTTGCCGACGACGTTATTGACGTTTACCGGTCCGAAGACCCGTGAATCCAGCGAGTCACCTCGGTTATCGCCGCACACGAATATTTGCCCCGACCTAAGCGTCAAATCAATATTGCCGGCCGTATAAACCGTGTTGTGATAGGGCAAAGTTTTGTCAGGGTCAAAGCCTTGCGGGTGTGCTTTGTTATAAATCGTGATCGAACCGTTTTTTACGACAACCCGATCGCCCGGCAGCCCGATTACGCGCTTGATGAGTTGCTTATCCTGGTTCTGACCGAAGGCACTTAGACCGGGTTCGTTGAAAACTATGATATCGCCGCGCTTTGGGATGTAGGCATGCCCGGTGATACGTGCCCAGGTGCGCGGTACTTTCCAAACTATCAGGTGATCATCATTGTGCAGTGTGTTCTGCATGCTTGGCCCATCGACCTGATATGACTGAAATACAAACGAGATAAGTCCGAACGCCAGCACGAGAGCAGAAAGTAACACGACGACAATTGATGCGATGTCGTGCAGATTTTGGTGGCCGCCCGATTTTTCGGACTCGTTCGACGTAACTGGTGTTGACGCTGTAGGTTGATCTTTGCCAGCTGGCGAAGAGCCGCTTGATTGGGCCGCACTAGGCGATGCCAGCGGTGTTTGTCCGTTCAATTTCATTCAATACTCAACTATAGCACACATTGCCCGGGCCTGCGCCAGCAAATATTGCTGAGTTCCGAAGGTCGCGTCGACTTAGTCAGCCAATCTTCAGAGTCGGCGGCTGTAAAGGTGCAAACTACATAATGGCTCGTCCATAGAGCAGGGTTCCGATCTTTGCTATAATAGGTGCAGCAATGAAGCCGTTTGTTAAAAAGCTTAAACCAGCTAATGGTTTTTCTTATGTAGTGCACTTGGGGCTGCTTGTGCTGCTGCCGCTGGCTTTGTTCGTGCTGGTAAGAATGCATTTTATTCAGCTGGCCTTCATACTTATCTTGTTAAGTAAATGGCGTATGTTTGCTGTACGCCCCCGATTTTGGCCGGCCAATATTCGAGCCAACTCCGTAGACATGATTGTCGGTTTTTCGGTGCTGCTGCTCATGACGCACAGCGATATGGCTTTTTGGCAAGGAGTCTGGGCGGCGTTGTACGCTGTGTGGCTGATTGCGATAAAGCCGGGTTCGAGTATTTTAATGACGTCCATTCAGGCCGGCATCGGCTTTTTAGCCGGGCTGATTGCGCTTTTCCACACAGCCGCTTCGGGCGCACTCTACGAAATAGTATTTCTGACGGCATTGCTATGTTACCTTTGTGCAAGGCACTATTTTGATAGTTTCGAAGAACCATACGCTAAATTTCTGGCCTATTTCTGGGGCTACTTTGGTGCGGCGCTTGTTTGGGTGCTTGGGCACTGGTTGTTGTTTTATGGGATCATCTCGCAGCCAACGGTATTACTGGTGTCAATCGGGTACGGGCTTGCGGCGCTATATTATCTTGACCATTTCGACAAGCTATCGGTGTTGATCAGGCGGCAATTCATATTTATTATGGTCGCTATCGTAGTGATAGTACTTGCGCTGTCTAACTGGGGGCACAAAATTGTATAAGGGGGGATATGCCGACAAAAGACGAACAACCATCAGAAGAAGTAAAGCCAGCCGCTGAACCGAATGCGACCAAGAATAGCACGCTGCCTACTGTAAATTTGGCCGATTTACAGCAGCGCTTGAGCAAGCTTTCCCCGTCAAATATAACGTTACAACCCCACCATGTGCAGAAGGCGAAATCGCTCGGGGTCGTGCTGCTGCTTATCGCGAGTCTATCGCTCGGTTTTCTTGGCGGCTGGCTTGGATCGAACAGCAAAGCGACCAACAGCAATATTCCGACATCGACGCAAAAAGAAGTCGTCCTGAGTGAAAGCCAGTTGATCGCAGACATTGCCAAGCAAGTCAGTCCGAGTGTCGTGTCGGTTAATGTCACCAGCCAGTCGACGAGCAGCGACCTTTTTGGATTTATACAACCCCAGCAACAACAAAGTGCCGGCACAGGCATCATTTTGTCGTCGAGCGGTGTGATTGTCACGAATCGTCACGTAGTACCGGCGGGAACAACCAGTGTAAGCGTCACGCTGGCCGACGGCACGACATTCAATAATGTGCAAGTGATCGGCCGCACCAGCCAGAGTGATAGCCTGGATGTCGCCTTCTTAAAAATTCAGGATACCAAGGGCCATAAACTTGTGGCGGCGCAACTTGGTGATTCCGGCAAGATGCAGGTCGGGGATCGGGTGGTGGCGATCGGTAACGCGCTCGGCCAGTTCCAAAACACGGTTACATCAGGTATCATTTCCGGCTACGGGCGCACTGTTCAGGCCAGCGATCAAGGTTCATCCGGCAGCGGCGAAAATCTCGAGGACTTATTCCAGACAGATGCATCTATCAACCCCGGCAATTCCGGCGGTCCGCTCGTTAACAGTGATGGCCAAGTCATCGGGATAAACACTGCCGTTGCCAGCGATGCCCAGGGCATTGGATTTGCCATCCCCATCAATGATATCAAAGGCCTAATCAATAACGTGCTAGATACCGGGAAATTTCAACAGCCGTACTTGGGGGTTCGCTATCTATCGCTGACTGATGATTATGCGAAGCAATTGAAATTGAGCGTTAAACGCGGAGCCTACGTGATCCCATCGAATAAGGATAGTGGCGGACAGGCTGGTGTGATCAGCGGCAGCCCGGCCGATAAAGCCGGTATAAAAGAGGGTGACGTCATCGTGGCGGTTAATGGCACGAATGTTGACGCCAGCCATAGTTTGACATCGCTGCTCGATAAAAGTTCCGTGGGCGATTCTGTCAGCTTGACGGTTATACGCGATGGCAAACAGATCAATATTAATGCGACTCTTGGCTCGGCTCCGACTAAGTAAAACGATTAGTGCAGGCACTTTTTAGTCAGGTTTATGGAGCATATCAATGCTTCGCAGGTTCAAACTGCTGAATAAAATCATCCGTCCGCGTTAAGGTAAATCCAGCTTCTTTAGCAATGGATTCTAAGATATCATGTTGCGGGGGCATGGATTCTGCAAGTACCAGATCGGGCTGCCACGAAAAAGCGCGAAGCTGGCTAAACATGCGTCGATACACATCCAGCCCGTCTTTGCCGCCGAATATTGCGATGCGTGGCTCGGAACTTGCAGCCTCACTGATATGGAAACTGTTCGGCACATACGGAAGGTTGGCCAGGATACAGACAGAAGTCTGTAGCTGGAAGTCTATAGCTAGAGAGTTTAAAAGGTCGCCTTCGATAAGTTCAACTTCAGTTGCAAGCATTTCCGCATTGGCTGAAGCTACTTTTAGGCATTTCGGATCAATGTCAATTCCGATAACGGTCGCTTCCGGTAATTCTAACTTGGCAGTGATTGCGAGCGCGCCCGAACCGGTGCCGACGTCGATGATTGTCGGATCCGTGTCAGAATCAGCTTCATTCCGGACTTGATCAGGAACCCAACTTTTAAAGGAATTCTTTTTTGACTGGATTCCCGCTTTCACGGGAATGACGGCGCTTTTCAGTAAGTCGATCATTGTTTCGGATTCGGGTCGCGGTTCCAAAACGTGTTTGTTGACGATAAATTCACGGCCGTAAAATTCAGTCTTGCCGCGGATGTATGCCAATGGTTCGTGCTTGCCGCGGCGCGCAACACGCGGTTTTAGCCACTTTAATTGTTCAATCGTGATGTTTTCTTCAGGGCGGGCAAGTAGTTGAGTACGATTTTTGTTCAGACAATCTTCGAGCAGCACCAAAACATCGAGCCGGGCAGTGCCGACGCCGGCGGCTTCCAAATACCGCGTATTCTGCTGTAAGAACTGCTCAATCGTCATGATTTATCGGCGATGCTTAGAATTTCATCGGTAACTTCGGTTACGCCCTTGTCGGCTTTAATTTCGACTGCACCGGCATTCAATAAACTTTGCTCGAAATGGCCGTGAAATGTCATGATATCTGATAACTCATCCGAATTTTTACCATACTGGGTCGAATTTCGAGATTTCAAGCGATTTTCAATCTCAATATCGTCCAAAGTCAGCAGGAAAATAAAATCAAACACGTCGTACAATATATGCTGATTGTCGGCAAGGACGCATATGAACACGTCATCGTGCGATTCAAGCAGTTTCGTAACCCGTGGAATATTCCAATTGTTACCGCCAATCTCCGCAAACCAGCCGCGCGGTATCGGTGATGGCAATGAAATCCTTTCGCCGGTTTCGATGCTTTCCGCATGCATATATCCGCGCATCGCTTCGGTGTCGTAGGCATTATGCCCGCGTTTTTGCAGTTCCCGTGCGACCGACGACTTGCCGGTGCCTGGATAGCCGGTAATGAGCGCTTTCATTTTCTCACCTCGTTGTACGTGGCCGTTGAAAAATTACAATGCAGAAGGATGTCGTCAACGACCTTTTCGAGCGACTTCGTAGCGTCAATAGCGATCGCACCCGACGCAATCATCCGCTTGGCGAACAATTGATGACGTTCGACGAGCTCGCGCCGCAAATCCGGATGTTTGCCGTAGTCAAAGTCACGTGTCTGCAACCGATGATCGTGCGTCTTTTCATCGAGCATCAGCACGAACATGGCGTCGAACAAAGACTGATAATCTTCTTGATTTGATGAAGAGCCGCATAGAACCAAATCTTCGTGCGACTTGAAAAGCTGCTTAAAGATTTTATCCTGCCACGCCCAGGCAATCTTTTTGTAGTTGATATATCCGGCCGGGTCAACCTCAATCGGCTCGCCAGTCTGCCGGTTTTCCCATCGGCACAAGCCCGGAACCTGGTCGGCATCAAACGCCGGGTAGCCCCGACGTTGCAGCTCGCGGCAAATGGTCGATTTGCCCGATCCGCCGCGCCCTGTTACCAGGTACTTAGCCATGATCGATTGCCTCGTTACTCTTCAAATCACAGCGTGAAAGGATGTCGTCGATGACTTTTTCGAGCGGCTGTGTGGCGTCGATTGAGATTGCTCCGCTGGTTTTCGTTCGTTCTTGGTGGGCTTTGTACCATTCAAGTATGACGTCCAATTCTCCGGGCCTTCTGCCGAATTCGTTCTCTCGATCGGCGTTATGAAGCCGGCTGATGAGTGTCTGATTATCAATTGCGAGCTCGAAAACCATATCAAATAAATAAAAAAGTCCTTCTTGGTTCGCCGCGCTGCCGCAAAAGAACGTGGGCTCGGTTCGCGGCATGTTTAATAGCTCGCGCAGGCGACTTTCATCCCAGGACGGGTCGTAGCGGTCGAGCCAGTCGTCAACGGTGGTTATTTTGAGATTAGCAAATGCTTTACCGGTCGCTTTTTCAATCCAGACATGCAGCCCTTTGATAGGCTCGGTTTCGATCGCGCTGTATCCGCGTTTTTGAAGCTCGCGGGCGACAGTAGTTTTTCCCGATGTCGCGACACCTGTTACGAGATAGTTATGCATGTCTATTCCTGATTAATGAGTTCGTGCTCGGCGGCTTGGAGTTTTTCGATCAGATCGTCGATTTCGCCGTTCAGCGCGCCGGGAATGTTACTGCGTGAATATCCGATGCGGTGGTCGGTTATGCGGTCCTGCGGGAAATTGTAGGTGCGGATTTTTTCGCTGCGGTCGCCGCTGCCGATAAGCTTTTTGCGGGCGTCACTTAAGCTTTTTTGTTCCTCTTCAATTTTCATCGCCAGCAGGCGCGAACGCAATACGCCCATGGCTTTCGCCTTGTTTTTGATCTGGGATTTTTCATCCTGCTGGGTTACGACGATGCCGGTTGGCAAATGGGTGATGCGCACGGCTGAATCAGTAGTGTTGACGCTTTGGCCGCCGTGCCCGGAGCTGCGGTAAACGTCGATGCGTAAATCATTTGGATTGATTTCAATATCCGACTCTTCGGCTTCAGGCAATACGGCGACCGTCGTAGTAGACGTGTGGATTCTGCCCTGTGATTCGGTTACGGGCACGCGCTGCACACGGTGGACACCGGCTTCGAACTTCAAATGCTTAAAGGCATCGACGCCACGCATGGCGAAAATTATTTCCTTAAATCCGCCGACTTCGTTCGGGCTTTCAGACAAAAGTTCGAGTTTATAATCGTGTGCTTCGGCCCAGCGCGCGTACATCCGGTATAGATCGCCGGCGAAAAGGCTCGATTCATCACCGCCGGCTGCAGCCCGGATTTCAATGATAACATCACGCTGATCGTTCGGGTCTTTCGGCGTGAGTGCTTCTGCCAGTTTTGACTCATTTGCTTTAAGTTGGGATTCAAGAGTCTCGATTTCAGTACGCGCCATCTCTTGTAATTCTGCATCAGGGCCATTCACTAAATCTTCTGCGGAAGAAATGTCTTTTTGGAGTTTTTGCTTCTCGTCAAATAATGCGACTATCTGTTCCACATCGCTTCGTCGCTTGGCCAGCTTCGGATAATTTTTGTCACTGAAAATAGCCGGATCCTGGAGCTTGGTTTCCAGGTCCGCCAATTCGGTTCGTAGTGATTGTTCTTTTTCGTTCATTGCATTGATATTAAATAGTGTAACTTAAAAAGCCGTCATCCCGGACTTGTTCCGGGATCCAGTCATAAGGAAATCCTTAATTTACTGGATTCCCAGTCAAGCTGGGAATGACGGACGGGAAGTTATTCAGATGTTTCGGCCGGAGCTTTTTTGGCTTCTTGCTTTTCAGCTTTGGCGGCTTTGCGGGCGGTTTGTTTCTTGGCGGCTGCGGTGCGTTTTTCGCGGGCCTCTTCGGCGGCCTTGGCGCGGGCCTTGAACTTGTCAACGCGGCCTTCGATGTCTACGATGCGCTCTTCGCCGGTGAAGAACGGGTGAGAGGCGCTTGAGATGTGAACCTTAACCAGCGGGTATTCGTTGCCGTCTTCCCACTTGATGTTTTCGTCGCTGGCAACGGTCGAGCGGGTAAGGAAACTAAACCCGTTGTTCAGGTCCTGAAACACCACCAGTCGGTAGTTGCTTGGATGTAAGTCTTTTTTCATAGTCCGGAATATTGTATCTGTTTATCGACAAATTGTCAAAGGGGAAAAGATATTCATCAAAAAGCACGTGCTAATAAAGCAAATATATGCTATAATAATATTAATGAATCACAATCTTCCACCGCAACGCACTACAACTCAAGAGCTTGTCGATTTGTTGAACGAAGGTGATTCAACTACGGAACAGAATGCGTATTCAGATCTTGATGCTGAACTGGAGACTGCATTTGAATCGCTCCATGCAGACGGGCGTGTAGAGATAGATCCCGGAACCGAGATGCCTTCAGTGATAATTCCGGGTCATATCCTAGGGAATAGTCTCCTCGTGGTGCTGGGGGAAACCGGTTATATCGGATATACTGCTCGGACTCCGGAAATGCCGGCTACGGCAATGTTTCAATTTATCCACAAAATTACTACGCAGGACGGCAAAAAGTTTAACCAAAGAATGCACATTACACTTCCGTTTGGTGAGTACCAAACAACACCAATAATCGAAGAAACTTTAACGGCTGAAGAGTTTGACCAATCAACTCACAGGTTGGGTGAAATGGATTCCGGGGAACATTCTGCTTTCGTATTGGTGGAATCGGCTGCAGATTCTAAAGCAGCCGTAGAAGAAGCAAGGCGGGCGCTGCTCAATCATCCGGACAGGTTGGAAGTGTATGAAATCAACGCGCTTTCAGAACTCGTCCGCCAGATTGCGGCAGCCGCTTAAACGATCAAATCAGCGCATATAGCATACGTGTATGACAAATAATCCAGAATCATCCCGTAATTTTGAACCGGCACCTCCTGCCGAATTAGAGTCGGTCTATAATACTATCGTTCCGTGGCTGGAGAATTACGGAGAGCTGGTAATTGACGAGACGATGGTCATACGCGGCACAAGCGAGGGAGGCCTGCCTATCGTAGAAAATGGACCGCCGGCGTTGCACTATGTTATCCGGGGTGACGTGTTGCTGCAGTTCGCCCCCGCTGCAGCCGAAGCTTTCGAGGTCGGGGAATCCTTAGAACTTATATTCAACTACGAGTACTATGAATACTTCGGTAAAGAGGAAGTTGAACATAGTGATCCGGCGTTTTGCGTAAATATTAAAAAAAGCGACACATCGCTGCTTGAAAGTGAGCGGCTATGGATTCATCCGTCAGAAACCGGTGATGATGCTGGCGAATCGAAATGGACGTCCGACCGTGACGACAGTCCGCGGGAAAATCTGGATATTGATGAAGCTGTCGATTTATTCCAATCTAATATCGCTCAGTTGGTGACCGAGCATGCAATCGGGTTGGATAAAGTGACGCGAGGCGAGTGCCAGGCGTTACTGGAAATTGCGTCCAGGCTTGATCAAATCAAGGCTGTGCAAGACCAAGCCCCCACTTAAAATACTTGGCGGTTACAAATTAATCTGTTATAATTTAAATCACCATTAATTAAGCAGGTTGGGGTTTGATCCTCTCGTTGGATTTCCGTGCAGGAGCCAGCGGGCGCCCAATCGAAGAGAAAGGATTTGAGTCATGGCTACTGCTGAAGTAGATCCCGTTAAAAACGAACAGCCCGAAGTAAAAGAGCCAAAGACAAAATCTATCCCTGAGACGAACAACGTTTCTAACGGGGTAGACATTAAGAAATTATTAGAATCTGGCGCGCATTTCGGACACAAGACCAGCCGCTGGCACCCTAAAATGGCGCCGTATATCCATAGCAAACGCGGCGGCAGCCACATCATCGACCTGACCAAAACTGTCGCGGGGCTTGAGGATGCGTTAGCATTCGTCACCAAAACTGCGGGCGAAGGCAAGCAGATTCTGTTGGTCGGCACAAAACGCCAGGCACAAGACATTATCACCAAATTGGCCGAAGACACCGGTATGCCGTTTGTCACGAACCGCTGGCTTGGTGGCATGCTGACCAACTGGCCGACGATCGGCGGGCGCGTAAAGCACCTGAAAGATCTGGAAACCAAAATGGCCACCGGCGAGCTGGCCAACAAATACAGCAAGCTCGAGGTGCAACGGTTCCAGGAAGAAATCGACCAGATGAACACGCTCTACGGCGGCATCAAAAACCTGGCCGCCCGTCCGGGTGCTGTATTTGTAGTTGACGTGAACCACGACATGAATGCTGTCAGGGAGGCTCGAAAATTGGGAGTGCCAGTCGTGGCGCTGGTTGACACCAATGCCGACCCAAGCCTGGCGACCTACCCGATACCAAGCAACGATGATGCTATAAAAACGATCCAGCTAATGGCTGATTATATGAAGCAAGCAATCGAGCAAGGCAAGGCTGCCCGGCTTAAAGCAGCGCCAGCACCAGACAAAGACGAAGCTAAAGAGGTGGAGGCAAAGTAATGGCTGTAGATATTAACGAAATCAAGCGGCTGCGCGAACTAACCGGCGTGGGCATGACTGATGCCAAAAAGGCGCTGGACGAATCGAACGGTGACTTCGACAAAGCGCTTGAGGCCATGCGCAAGAAGGGCCTGACCAAGGCCGATAAAAAGAGTGAGCGCGAAGCCCGAGAAGGTTTGATCGAAGCCTACGTGCATAGCGGCCGCATCGGCGTGCTAGTTGAGGTAAACTGCGAAACTGATTTCGTGACGCGCACCGATGATTTCAAAAACCTTGCGCACGACATCGCCCTGCACGTGGCTGCATCTGCCCCGGAATTTGTGAGCATTGACGACGTGCCTGCCGAAGAGCGCGATCGTGTCTCTGCCGAATTTAAAGAAAAAGCCGCCGCGGATGGCAAACCGGCCGACATGATAGACAAAATCGTGGAAGGCCAGCTCAAAAAGTACTTTGCCGAAAAGTGTCTGCTGGACCAGCCGTTCATCAAAAATCCTGACCAGACAGTCGGCGATTACGTCAAAGAACATATCGCCAAACTCGGCGAAAACATCGTGGTGCGGCATTTCAACCGCATGGTGCTGGGCGAAGTAGCGTAAAATAATCCCCATGAGACTAGGGCGTAAAAAACTCCCAATCGTACCGGATGTTGCGTTGCCCGAAGATTGCATTGGCAACGCGCAGGTTGTATTGCATCCCGGCAGCGCTTCATATAGCGGTGTAGACGTGGTGGGCTACTTTGCTTGCGGTGCCTTTAAGGACGGTGACGGTCAAGAGGTTCTGCGCAGAAATAGTGTCTACAGGCCGGATGTTACGGCAGAGTATGCCAGGCAAGTTGTGGCTGCTGTCGGTGCACATGTAGCTGGCGTGTGTATTAACTGTCCGCTGAATCCGAAGAATAAAGCACCGGATTACCCGCTTGATAGTGCCGTGCCAGGATCGGGTGGCGAGGGGGCCGAGGAACAGTAAATCATCCAATGTTGGTTTGTGATTCGGGAGGTATCGGCTTGCGGGTTTGGGTTGCTGGCATTTGATTGCTCAACGCTTCGAGCCCGGTCATCACAGGGGAGCTTCCGCGCGTCTGGCTGACGCGGGTGCTCGACCCTGTTTCATCTCCGATATGGTACTCATCGCGATGGGCACGTGACCTGGGGCGGCAGCGCATAATGTTTGTCAATGACGACAAACCACACACCGTCTCTCTTGGCCATGCGAACCTGTGTGATGCAGCTGCCGTCACCGCTTTGAACTACCGCGGTTTTGTTGCTGGTGTTGGCGGCAAAGACGCTGAATCCCTGCTGTTGCAGGTTGCGCATCGCCGACAAAGTGTCAGCCCGGCTGTGGCCCATCGACAGGCTCGACGCCACGAAACAGATTCCGGTCATGACGGCAAGGAATGCGATGCATCCCGATACATCATCAATAATCTCGCAAATTATGTAGATAATAATGATGGCGATCCCGATACCGCAAATTGCCCATTCGCCGCCGGCGAAATCCACGGCTACCTCCCGAATGTTCGTGCCAACCTAACGTTAGCAGTGTAATCAAATTATAAACTGATAAAACCGATTTACTAGACCGGCCATTATCGGATGTTTGTCGTAAGCCGCGTGTAACGATTCGGCTCGCGAAATAAGCCTGTCTTCCGCCTATATAATTGAGCTGAAGCTCTAAGCTCCTGCTCCTTGAAGTCCTGCACTCAAGGCAGCCGTTGCCGCATCAAGCCGGCGAGCCTCACGGTACAATATGTCTAGGTTGGCTGCATCTACATGAAACGGCTGAGTATTATAATGGGGCCCCGAATTGCTGTAGTCGAAAGTACCGTCGGGCTGGCGTCTTGTTGTGTGAGTATAGTTCTCACTGCCAGCCGTGGCCGATTCAAGCGTTACATTATCGCCTGCGAACAGGTGGAGAAAGTCTGATGTCGTCGGCCGAACGCCATACGCGATTATTGCGTCCATGTCGTTAAATTTCGGCCTGACGCTAAAGTGTAAAGACATCCAATGATCCTTATTTCCGGAATTGACAGTTACGCTGTGTCCTTCGGTATCATAGTTTATAAATATTTCCTGGAACGATGTGCCCACTAAACCCTTAGCTTGCTCCTGTGCTTTATTGCCAATCGAAGCTGTATCATAACGTTCGCAAACTCTGGTTGGGCTGCTGGCATCCTCGATAATTTTCTTGGCGCTATCTATCGAGGTCTGCTGCAGGTACGTTTCTGCGGTGTGTAATGCTTCGGCTTTCGTGTCTTGGGAGGGGGTTGCTTCCGGCTGGGTCGCTGCCGGTGCTGAAGCGGCAGTTGATGCAGGTGGGGCAGCATCGCCGCTTCTGCCTGAGCATGCCGCTGCCAAAGCCGACGCACCGATTATACCGGCGATAAGTATTCCACGGCGAAGACGGGGGTATTGGTCGAATCTCCGATTCATGAGTGTAAAGTCTATAACAAAAGCAATCAAACGTCAAAACGTGCCATGATTAAAGCTTTTCCGTAGCAAAAAACGAAGAACTTTAGGGATGTTGCAAAATCTGCAGCAACACACTGGAAAGATGGCGGCGGGCGGCAGGTTTGTTGGTACAAAAATGCAGCGCCGCCGCTACGGACACGGGACATTAAGGGTCCTCATCCTCCCGGGGCGAACCGCGCCAGTTAGCCATGATGATGGCTAGAGTCGGCTCGCCCCACCGCGCGGTGCCGCCGTCAGTGGCAGCTTGCCCGGCCGGCGGGTACTGCTGCGCCATGTTGGGTCACATAGAACCCCGTATTGGGTCCGCTGGTATAGGTCGAAGTTCGCGATACACCCGCCGGGCAGAATCACCTGCGCCCATCCTTCGCTGACGCTGAGGTCGACGACGTCGTATCCCTGCGCCTTCAGCTGCTGGTATGCAGCCGGGGTGGTTGCGCGGCCGCGAGCCATCTGCCAGCCGGCATTACCGAAGATCATGCCAAGGATCAGGCAAACACCCGCGATAACTCCGGTCGTGACGAGCGCGACGTTGACCTCCTTCCTGTAGCCAAACTTCGCTATCAGGAAGATGATGAAGAGGATGAGTGCGGTAGCCGCAATCACACCAAAGATCAGTGCGACCATCAGCATTGCGAACTCACCCCCCGCCACCGACGTGTCGCCGATAAAGCGGTTAAAGAGTATGAAACCCTCCAGTTGTCCGTATCAACCCTCCGGTTGACAATGCAACAATAAACTAATTTTTGCGGGTGCACAAATTGAAAGTACTGCTCGATTTTAGATTCTTTTTACTAAAAACGTGTAGAATTGAAATCAAGGAGAACGAATGAACCCAAACCAAATTGTTGAGGACGTTAAGAAAAAATTAGACGCGGCCACCGAGCATTTGCAGAACGAGCTTAAAAAACTCCGGACCGGACGGGCTCATCCGAGCATGCTTGATGGTGTGGTGGTCGAGGTGTACGGAACGCAGATGCCGCTGAACCAGACGGCCACGATAATCGCGCCGGAGTCACAGCTGCTGCAGATCACGCCGTTTGATCCGAATAATTTGCAGGCAATT
The DNA here is from genome assembly GCA_963742655.1 of uncultured Candidatus Saccharibacteria bacterium. Classification (GTDB taxonomy): domain Bacteria; phylum Patescibacteriota; class Saccharimonadia; order Saccharimonadales; family UBA4665; genus JAICLK01. The sequence goes on along the minus strand of CAVUMM010000005.1, from coordinate 37,202 downwards.
GCAACGGCGATTCGCAACAATCAAAGCTTAGGTCTAAACCCGACCGACGATGGCCGTGTGGTCCGCGTTCCGATTCCGCCATTAACTGAGGAGCGCCGCCGCGAACTGGCCAAACAAATCGGCGAAAAAGTCGAAGATTGCATGATTTCCATGCGCAACGCCCGCCATGACGCGCTGCGTGCCGCCGACAATGCCAAGAAAGACAAATCCATTGGCGAGGATGATGTTAAACGAGTTGAGAAACAAATCGACGATTTGATGAGCCAGCAAAAGCAAGCTGTGGATCAGCTGGCTAAATCTAAAGAGCAAGAAATACTAACGGTTTAAATTAAATTCAAACCCACATGGAATTGTACGCGGGTTGATATAATATAATGACCATGACAGAAGCTAGTAATATGGCGGTGCCGACACATCTCGGCCTGATTGTTGACGGGAACCGGCGCTGGGCCCGCGAACACGGCAAAACCGTGGCGCAGGGCCACCGGCAGGGTTACAAAAATCTGAAGACGGTGTGCAAAGCCGCCATCAAATATGGCGTGCGCTATGTTTCGGCGTATGTTTTTTCTACCGAAAATTGGCAGCGCGACCAGCAGGAAGTGCGCGATTTGATGAAATTGCTCAGGTGGATTTTAAGACACGAGCTGAACGAATTTCACCGCGAGGGAATTCGTGTGCGGGTGATCGGGTCGAAGGCCAAACTCGGCGCGGCTTTGCTTACCGCCATCCATGACGCCGAAAAACTCACCGAAAACAACACGCGCGGCACGCTGCTGCTGTGCCTGGATTACGGCGGCCAGCAGGAAATCGTCGAAGCCGCCAAGCGCATTGCCGCCGCCGGCATTGCCGCAGAGGATATAACAGCGGACATGATTGCCAAATATTTGTACGCGCCTGATGTGCCGCCGCTGGATTTGGTGATTCGCACCTCGGGCGAGCAGCGTCTGAGCAACTTCATGCTATGGGAATCGGCCTACAGCGAGCTGGCATTCGCACAGGCGTACTTTCCGGACTTTGACGAACAGGCGCTCGGCGCGGTGCTGGCAGACTATGCTAAACGAAAACGGAGGTTCGGCAAGTAGATGGGTGTATTTTTACTTATATTAGGACTTGTGCTGTTCGTCGGTTTGGTACTGGTGCATGAGTGGGGGCATTTTATAGTCGCGCGGCGCAACGGAGTGGATGTCGAGGAATTCGGATTGGGATTTCCGCCGCGGGTGTTCGGTCGAAAAGTGAAAGGCGGATTTATATTAAGCGTGAACTGGCTGCCGCTGGGCGGCTTCGTACGGCTGAAAGGCGAGCATGATGCGGACACCGGCAAGGGCAGTTTCGGCGCGGCCAGCCTCGGGGTAAAAATGCGAATCATGGCGGCCGGCGTGGTGATGAATCTCGCGGTCGCGCTGGTGTTGTTCACGGCTTTGGCCTGGATCGGCATGCCGCAGCTTATCGACAATCAATTTACCGTGGGTTCCGATACGAAAGTCGCCAAACGCGAAGTACTGGTCGGTGATGTGTTACATGGATCGCCTGCCGCGAAAATCGGCCTGCAGCCGCGCGATCAGCTGGTCGCGATCGCGCCGGTCAATCACCCCGGGGACGTACATAAAATCGCTAACGCGAACGCGCTCCGGCCAGCCACCAAAGAGCTGGCCGGTCAAACAGTCGTGGTGACGTATATGCGTAAAAATCAGACCAAGCAAGCGACCGTGACGCTGCTGAGCAAACAAGTCGTTGCCGCCAGCCAGAAAACGAGCAAGCCGAAAGGATATTTGGGAATTTCGCCCACGGAGTATACGTTGCAGCGCTCGACCTGGTCGGCGCCGATAGTTGCACTGGGGATATCGAAGCAATTTACGGTGCTCACATTCGAGGGGCTCGGCACGGCCATCAAGGGGCTCGGCTCAACCATCGCCGGTTTGGCGACGAGCAACCAGACCGCTCGGCAGGCCGGACAAACAGAGGCGAGCAGCCAGGTTTCGGGCCCGGTCGGAATATTTGTCATCCTGAAAGACGGCAGCGCGCTCGGCTTTCAGTTGATGCTGATGATCGTGGCGGTGATTTCGCTGACGCTGGCCATCATGAACATTCTGCCGATTCCGGCGCTGGATGGAGGCAAGATATTCGTCACGCTCGTCGCGCGGGCCTTCCACAAGAAAGTTTCACGGCAGGTCGAAGACTGGGTGTATGGTACGAGTTTCGCATTTTTACTTGGCCTTATTGCCCTTATAACAATTGTCGATGTCAAACGCTTCTTCTAGGCGGGCCTGCATAGAACGGCACATTGCGAGCGAACGCTTGCGCTTCGGTGCTACCGTACCAACAAGTACGCTGCGCTCCGATGCTCAGCCTTCACTCACACTGCACCATCCTATGCAGGCCATTAACGTCACCAGATATTGAGGATGTAAATGAGTAATCGCTCAAACAATCGCGATCAAATTGATGCTCCAAATTCCCAGCTCCCAGCTTCCGGCTCCCCAAAACTGTGGGGGCCGATCGGGGCGACGTTGTGGGCGATTGTAATTTACGTGATCCCGCAAGTGATCGTCGGTGCGCTGTTGTTCGCGTATGGGAATTCTAAGCAGTGGTCGAGTAGCCAGACAAACGACTGGCTGACCGGTTCTATTCCCGCTCAATTCGTATACACATTTTTCGTCGAGGCTATGGCTCTGGGCATCGTGTGGCTTGTGCTGAAATACTACAAAGCGGCCGTGCGTACCATTGGATTATTACGTCCAATGCTGAAGGATATTTTGTACGCGCTCGTCGGCTTTGCCGTGTATTTTGTGATGTACCTTGTGTTATTGGCTATCGTCAAACAACTGGTTCCATCACTGAATGTAAATCAGCAACAAGACGTTGGTTTTCAGAATGCTACCACGACTGCGACTTTAGTGATGGCGTTTGTCAGCCTGGTTATCCTGCCGCCGTTTGCAGAGGAAATTATTTTCCGCGGGTTTGTATTTACTGGTTTTCGGCGCAAATTCGGGTTCGTGATTGCGACACTTGGCACCAGCATATTGTTTGCCGCTCCGCATTTGCTGGAAGGCGACGGCGGCGGCTTGTTGTGGGTTGCCGGCATCGACACCCTAATTCTGTCGTTCGTGCTATGTTTCCTGCGCGAAAAGACCGGCCGGCTGTGGGCTGGCATGGGCGTGCACGGGCTCAAAAACGGTTTGGCATTCGCGAGTCTGTTTATTTTTCACGTGCACTAGGTTACAATACTTCTCAGATCCGACATGTATAGTTATTACTCAACCATTTGCGCAGCATCAATGCCGGCCGCCAGGCCGAAGCATTCTTTGTAGTACACGCACATTTATTTTCAGAAGGACCGAGAAGGAGTAACAATTATGAGAATGTCGCAGCTGTTCACGAAAACGAGTAAAACCGTCCCCGCAGACGAGACATCCAAAAACGCCAAACTATTAATTCAAGCCGGCTATGTCCACAAAGAAATGGCCGGCGTATATACCTTCTTGCCGCTCGGTTTGCGGGTGCTTGAAAATATTAATATGGTCATCCGTGAAGAGATGGACGCTATTGGCGGTCAGGAGCTCAAACTCACGGCGCTGCAAGATCCGGAGATATGGAAAACGACAGGCCGGTGGAGTGACGAAGCGGTTGACGTATGGTTCAAAACGAAACTTAAGAACCAGACAGAACTTGGTTTGGGCTGGACGCACGAAGAACCGCTGGTGCGTGCCGCTAAATCATTCGTTAGCAGCTATAAGGATCTGCCATTTCTGGCATACCAAATCCAGACTAAATTTCGCAATGAAACCCGCGCCAAAAGCGGCGTGATGCGCGGTCGCGAATTCCTGATGAAGGATATGTACAGTTTTGCACGCACGCCCGAGGAGCACGATGAGCTCTACGAAAAAATCAAGCAAGCATATTTTAGGGTGTTTGAACGGCTCGGTATTGGCGAGCAAACCTTTCTGACATTCGCGAGCGGCGGGGCGTTCAGCCAGTATAGCCACGAATTCCAAACAGTTACCGATGCCGGCGAAGACACATTGTATCTTGATCGAAATAAAAAACTAGCGGTCAACGAAGAGGTCTTTACCGACGAAGTGCTACAAGAGCTTAGTCTTAACCGCGAAGAACTTGAACAAGTCAAAGCGGCCGAGGTCGGCAACATCTTTACGCTCAAAGATAAATACTCCGGCCCCCTCAACCTGACATTCACCGATGAAAGCGGTCAGGAACACAATGTGCTAATGGGTTGCTACGGCATTGGCCCGTCACGATTGGTAGGTGTGATTACCGAGCTACTGGCAGACGATAAGGGCTTAGTCTGGCCAGAAGCGATTGCACCGTTTACAATATATCTGGCACGACTGGGCGACGAAGCAGAGGTGACTGATGCTGCAGACGCTGCATATAAAACCTTGACTGATGCAGGGATTCAGGTATTATATGACGAACGAGATGTGCGCCCGGGTGAGAAGTTTGCAGACGCAGACTTATTAGGCATTCCATATCGGTTAGTGGTGAGCGCCAAAACGCTCAGTCAAGGTAAGTACGAGCTAAAAAGCCGCAGCTCCGTGATACAGAACTGGTAAGCATTGATGCGGTGATAAAAATGATAGCAACGAGCAAAAGAACGCTGGTATAATGGGCACATTCAAAATCCCAGCAAGGATACCTGCCAGCAAAGGAGAAAGGCTATGGTAATGAAGAAACTGTTTCGACTGACCAAAAAGGGTGTGGCTGAGTTAGAGGAAGAACACAAGGTCCTTATTGCTAAGCGCAGCTCCATTGCCGAAAGTATTAAGACTGCCCGCGAACTGGGCGATTTGGCCGAAAACGCCGAATACCAATCTGCCCGCCAGGAACAAGAACGCAACGAAAAGCGCATCGCCGAAATCGAACACATCCTGGAAAACACAAAACTCATCAACACGCCAAAAAATGACGACAAAGTTGTACTTGGTTCAAATGTCAAGCTGGCTAGTTCTAACGGCAAGAACAAGGAATTCCAGGTGGTCGGCACCGTCGAAGCCGACCCGCTGAACGGCAAGATTTCCGACGAGTCGCCCATCGGCAAGGCGTTGCTCGGCAAAAAAGTCGGCGAAAGCATCGAAATTAAGACACCCGCCGAAACCACGATCTACAAAATCGCAGAGATTATTGCTTAGGCGTAATGCATCGGACCAAAATATGATTACTAGTTTGAAAGTGAACACGACAAAGTCGAAGCTTCGGTCGTAGTACCAGAAGCCATAGATTCGTTTCAACAACTCTCCCGGTACTGCGACAGAACATCCACGGGAGAGTTTTTTAGTCGCTACGGAGAAAAATATGTTTACAATTGAAGATAATCCTGCTGGCTTCGCGGCCGCTATTGAAGCATGTGCTGCCGGAGTAGAGGATGCTTTGGGATTGCCAGGTCGACGACGCTTTAGACTTGTATGATGCGCTGAGCGAACTGCCCGAGTCGGCAGTTGTCAGCTGCCTTCCCGGTGCGGATTTGGATGTAGGGAGGATTGCTACGCAATTTGTTAGAGAAGCACATCATCGTTTGCGATGGCGCAAGGGGGCAGATTACCTCATTGCACCCTGGTTTCTAAATGGAGGAGAGGCTGCACGCGGAGTGGCAATGTGGTCGAGTACTCCGGCAACTCAAAAAGTTGTTAACGGTGGTACAATTACATAAAAGCAAGGAACAAAACATGGCAACACTGAAAGATTACCGTAACGAGCGGTTGCGCAAATTAGAGGAATTGAAAAAGCTCGGGCTGGATCCGTTTCCGGCTCATGCCGAAAGGTCGCACATTTTGTCCGATATCACAGGTAAATTCGACGAGCTTCAGGGCCAGGAAGTCAGTGTAGTTGGGCGCGTCGTCAGTATCCGCCGATTCGGCAAGATCGCGTTCGTGGTGATTCGCGACGCTAGCGGTTCGCTGCAGTTGTTTTTCCGCGAGGGCGAAGTCGCCGATCTGAACGCTGTCGAAAGCCAAATCGGGCATGGCGCAATTGCCGCTGCTCGACAGCGGGGATTTCGTAGAGGCGCACGGCAAGGTGATCAAAACCGAAACTGGCGAGATTTCTGTTGGAGTAGAGCGCTTTCGGCTGCTCACGAAATCCTTGCGGCCGATGCCCGTGAACCGCGAGAGTTTCACGAACAAAGAGGAACGCTTGCGCCGCCGTTACATCGATATCAACGTGAACAAAGACGTATACGACCGGTTTGTCCGCCGCAGCACGTTCTGGCAGGCCACGCGCCAATTTTTGATTGATAACGGGTTTATCGAAATCAATATTCCGGTACTGGAACATACCACCGGCGGCGCCGACGCTAATCCATTCGTGACGCATATGGACGCGCTGGATCAGGATTTTTACCTGCGTATCAGCCACGAGCTGCCGCTGAAACGCCTGATCGGCGCCGGGTACGAAAAAGTATTCGATATCGGCCCCAGGTTCCGCAACGAAAATTATTCCGACGAACATCTGCCCGAGCACGTCGCTATGGAGTGGTACTGGGCGTATGCCGATTGGCAGGACGGCATGAAATTCATGACGGATATGTACCGGCATGTATTGCAGCAGACGTTCGGCAAACTGCAGTTCAAAATCGGCAATTTCGACGTTGACCTGGCCAAAGATTGGGAACAGTGGGATTACGCCGACACCATCAAAAACCGATACGGACTGGATGTCTACAACTGCACGCTCGATGAAGTCAAAAAAGCGCTGGCCGACAACAAGCTGGAGGTTGAGCAAACCGAAAACAAAGCCCGCGGTATCGACAAGCTTTGGAAAAACATCCGCAAAGACGTGGCCGGACCGGTCTGGCTCATCAACACGCCTACGTTTATAAGCCCGTTGTCGAAAACGAATCCGTCCAATCCGAATACGGTCGAGCGTTTCCAGCCTGTTATTGCAGGCACAGAACTTGGAAATGGCTGGAGCGAACTGAATGATCCGATTGATCAGCTCAATCGTTTTGTCGAGCAGCAAAACATGCGCGATGCCGGCGACGACGAAGCGCAAATGCTCGATATCGACTACGTGGAAATGCTCGAATACGGCATGCCGCCGGCCTGCGGCTGGGGCTACAGCGAACGCGTATTTTGGATTTTCGAGGGTGTCACGGCCCGCGAAGGCGTCCCATTCCCAAACTTGCGAAGCGATATCGACGAGGTTACCAAATCGATTTATCCAGAGCTGAAGTTCGACGAAAAACAATTAAAGCCGAAGTCTGAATAAGAGGATCCCTCAATGTGGATTACCATAGATCAAGCTGATGAGTTAGTAGCGAAACACGGCACTCCGCTCTTCGTGTATTCGCAAAAATTGCTGCAGGAGCGGGCTGAAGAGTTGATGGGATTGGATTTGCCCTTCGGTCACAATGTGCGCTATGCGGTCAAAGCCAACCCGCATCCGGAAATTATCAAACTGTTTGATGCGATAGGTCTGGAGTTTGATGCCAGCTCCAGCTTCGAGGCGAGCGAGCTTTTGGAGAAGGGCATAGCCGGCAGCAAAATCAGCCTGTCCAGCCAGCAATCGGCGCACAATTTGCCGGAACTTTTGAGCGCAGGCGTGGAATACGTGGCGACATCGATGCGCCAGCTGGAGTTATACGCGACCGCGGCGGGTCCGGGTGCTCGACTAACCGTGCGAGTCAATCCCACCATCGACAAAGCAGGGCATAATAACCGTACTAGCACCAGCGGCAAAAACTCGGCGTTCGGGTTGTGGCACGAGTACATCGAAGACGCCCTTCGGCTTGCAGCGTCTAAGCAAATTACTATTGACCGTCTGCACATGCACATCGGCTCCGGCGCTGATCCTTCGGTGTGGGGCCACGCCATCGATTCAGCACTGAAAATCGTGCGCCGTATGCCGGATGTTACAACGCTGAACATCGGCGGCGGTTACAAAATTGCCCGGCACGATTCCGAACGCGAGGCCGACATGCAGCTGATTGGTCAGACATTTGCCGAGCATTTGCAAACTTTTGCTGATGAAACCGGCCGCAAGCTGCGGCTGGAACTCGAACCCGGAACGTGGTTCGTAGCCCACGCCGGCATTTTGCTGGCACGCGTGGACGACAAAGTCGACACCGGCAAGGATGGCTACATATTCCTGCGGCTCGACACGGGTATGAACGATATCATCCGACCGGCGATGTATGGGGCGTACCATCAGATCGAAGTGCTGAATGAATCAAAAGAAAAAGCCGACTACATTGTGGCGGGGCACAACTGCGAAACCGGCGACGTACTCACACCGGCCCCCGGCGATCCGGAGCACATCGCCCCGCGCCGCATGAACCGCGCCCAAATCGGCGATATCGCCGCCATAGCCGACACCGGCGCCTATTGCGCCAGCTTCAGTACCCACGGGTATAACGGCTTCCCGAGCGCCAAAGAAATTTTCACATAACTTCTTATATGAAGTCTTGCAGCGGGCAAACGTCAGCAGAGCATACTTCGTTACCTGGGTTCTGCCTGTAAAACTCCTCGCAGCCGGAGAGGGGCGGCATAATGTCGAAAGCGGGCTGGGCTGCTTCTGTCGGTTTGAATGTAAAATGGGGCCTGCCCCTGCCAGGTTCTTCAAATTGTTTTGGCCCGGGTTCAAGCAGACCAGCTATTTCCAAGTGTTTCAGCTGATGAGCAGCGCCGGTTCGATCACTATTTAAACAACCTGCAATGTTGTTAGCAGAGATGGTCAGCCCGCGCCGCAAAAGGCACGCACCGCAGCGCGCCACCATGGTAGAGAGCGGCCCCAATTCAGATCGCAATCCAGCATCGCCAAGTAGTTTAACTACCTGTTCGGGGAAATGAATATCGTGAATTCGCTCGGCCATAAAGATTCCCAAAATTGTAACTATAACATATTAAAGCACTTACCACCAATAATTCCCAAGGCCCAGTGGCGTTCGTCTATCGGTTGCTCCGCCTACACACAACAATACCTTTCCCGGCGCCAAAGAAATCGCTAATTTAATGCTGCGAGGTGGCGTCATTCCAGTCATTCGAATGCTGAGGCCGGAGCACCGCCTACATCCTGCCGCCATCAGACTCGAAGAGCGCAGGCGAGAAACTCCAGCAAGCAGCTTATCCGCTCCGGCGATGCTAATTTCTTGCGCGAACTAAGGGAAGTAACACCGCTAACTCAAACTCCCCGAGAGCGTACAGGGCTACTCCCTGCATTACACCGAGGTTACTGGCAAACCAACTTAGTGCGGGTTTATGGATTCAGGTTAATTTATCGCGACTATAGTGCTACGCAATAAAGAATTGCGGACTGTCTGCCACCTCGTGTACACCGCATCAAGGAGGACAAATGATTAGATTTACCACAATAAAGCGCACCCTCACAGGGTGGGCTTTTTCAGTTCGTCATTCCAGCGAAGGCTGGAATCCAGTAAATTAGGAAATCCATAATTTAATCAGGAGTAATCACAATGTCCAACATAACGACTACTAACGCAACCAAACAACCGATCAAAACATTACCGTGGGGCGAAGAAATCTACGCCGAAATATCACTGAACAAATCATCGATGAACAAATTCTATGCCCGCCACGGCAAAAACGCCGAAGGCAAGGAATACGTAGAATTCACCAAATTCGGCCCGCGCCCCAACACAGAAGACGACACATACCTGCAAAAGCTGCGCCTATACACCCCCAAACAATGGGCACAGTTATATTACTACGTAGAAAACGAACTAGCCCCATCAATAGGCTGGGACCTAAACAAAGCAATGCAAGACTTCGAAACAGAACTAACCAAAAAAGAATCCTGACCGATTAATCCAAATACGATTGCCTGTAGTTGGCTTAAAACGTGCCAGCTACACGTGCCAACTATTCGATAATGTAGACGCAGACCAACTAATAAATCGTTAATATTTTAAAAAAGTAACAGAAATTAACGCAATATTGACTAAAAAGCGTTAATTTGATATACTACACCTATGGTTAGCAATGGAACAAAATCCAAAATCAAAGCACTCAAAAGGGAATTTGAAATACTAAAACACGGCAAAGAGTCCTTGCTGGCTATGCTAGAAGAAGTCGAAATACCCGAGTTGGTCTACAATTCCAACGCTATTGAAAATTCTACGTTGACACTCAAAGAAACTGAGCGCATCTTGCTGGAGCTCGAAGTTGTTCGGAATGTGAGTGTGCGCGAACTGTTCGAGGCCAAGAATCTGGCGCGCGTTATCGAGTATGTGCGTACTAAATCCGGCTTCACAATCGATTTGGAGACCATACTACTATTGCACAGAATGCTCATCGGCGGCATTAATGACAATATTGCAGGCAGATTGCGAAAACAGCATGAATACGTTCGCGTCGGCAACCACATTGCACCGGCACCAGAGCACGTCGAGCAACTGATCGATAACTTGCTCGTAGAATATACCAGCTCGCATGATGTGTATTTTCTGGAGCGTATCGCGCGCTTCCACCTGGAATTTGAGCGCATTCATCCGTTTGTTGACGGCAATGGGCGTATTGGCCGCGTGCTCATTCATGTACAACTTGCCAAACTCGGCTATCCGCCGGTTATTATCCGTAACAAGGGCAAGCGGGATAACTATTACCCGGCATTTGTGGCGTATCAGGATAATGGATCGACAAATCAGCTAGACAGTTTGTTGTCACTCGCACTAATAGAGTCGCTGCATAAACGCCTCGCGTATTTAAAGGGTAACAAGATTATAAAGCTTACCGAGTATGCTAAACAAAATGAACAGTCAATCAACAGCCTGCTCAACGCCGCCCGTCGCCAAACTATCCCCGCCTTCCGCGAAAAAGGCATCTGGAAAATCGGCCAGCAGCCATAGCCGACACCGGCGCCTATTGCGCCAGCCCTAGGATTTAAGCAGGCATACCTCTTAAAAAGGGGAAAAGTTGTATAAATAGTTTTTGTGGCCTTGGAGCACATCAGCCAAACGCTGCTATCATCCACACTAATACAATCGCCACAACCAAACAGATCAGTATAAAAATAATCGATTCTTTGCTGCCTGGGGTGTAGTTTGGGATTAGGGAAGCTTTTAGCTGCGCGTTGTAGCCGCCGCGGACGCGGTTGTGGCCGTATCGTTTTCTGTACTGCAGCGTGACCTGATTTTCGATATCTTCGGCATTGAGGCGTGGTATTCGGCCGAGATGGCGGATTTCAACAATCTGTACCACCTTTTTGCCGCGATTCCATAATGCGCCCGCATAACCGCCGTGCTGTTTAATTCTCCGCTCAACGTTTTTATAGGCCGTGATGCCAATATAATATGAGTCGTCGTTCAATTTTATGCCGAGAGCTTCCAATCCCGGATTGCACGCCTATCGATACGCGATTTATAAGATTTGGATTTGCCCGATGGTCGTCCGCCTCGCCTCGCCATAATCGCATTATCTGAGTCACTGCGCAGTTTTGCAAATGATCGTGCGGAGGATTCCGGAGGGCGGACCTTAAACAGATGGGGATATGTGATTTTTGGTTTGTTATAATTCGGGCATGCCGCTGATTATTTCTGCTGATGATATCAAGAAATCATTGCCTGGGTATGATCCGGATCATTCCGATGTTTTGCATAGAGAATCTGCAAAGCTTGCGGATAAATTTTATGCTGACGCGCTCAAAAATCGACCGGAAAACACAGTAATTTTGATGGCCGGCGGAACAGCTTCAGGAAAATCGGAATACGTATCTGAGTATTTGAAGCGGCGGAAAGCGATTATTTTTGATGGAACGCTACCTACATACAAAGGGGCAAAGATAAAAATTAGGAACGCCCTAAAGTGTAACAAGCTCGTAGAAGTACACGCAGTTCTGCCCGAAAGCTTACTGACAGCATTTGTTGCTTTTTTGAATAGAGACCGTAAGTTTCCGTCAGAACATTTTTATCGGACACATAGTGAATCAAGAAAAGTGCTATTGCAGGTTGCTAGAAATTATCCCGATGTACAGATGGTTATTATTAAAAGTCGATACTTGGCAACGGGTGGCGACCATAAAATGGAGTTTAAGACTTTGGAAGATGTTGATAGCAAAGGGCTAATTGAATTTTTAGAGACAAATCAATATACTGAAGAACAAATAAGACGCGAACAAGGACTGTATGACATTTAAAACATTACCCCAACCAGCAAAGTCGAACAAGCAAGTTCGAGAATATGTTCAGGCCGTTGAAAAAGGCATGGATAGTTACTTTGTTGTCCAGAACGGTGGGGGTTGGTATGTGCGTAAGGCCAGTGCTAAAAGTGGTCGTGGTACGCTCTTTGCGACAAAGACTGATGCGATTCAAGATGCAAAATCTAAGGCTGCTAGAAGAAATTCTGAAGTTATTATCTTCGATAACAAGGGCGTTCTGATAGATAGACAATAACTTTTGGGTGCCGTAGGCTAATGGATAAACCTGTGGGCTTCTATCCCACTATTGCTGGTTCAAATCCAGCCGGCGCTACCAATTTTACTTTGAATGTAGGCGAATAATATTACAAGATAAAGCTAGCGCTTATGATAATATTAAGCTGTTAATGCTTGCATTATCTGCATACAAAAACTTAAATAGGGGGTAGCAATGGATATTACAGATCTGACACCCTTGTATGATATGTACAAAGGAGAGTGGGTAGCTTTAAAAGACGACGAAAAGTCTGTTATTTCGCATGGTAAAAAAGCAAAAGAAGTTTTGCAGGGCGCACGCAGTAAGGGATTTAAAAATCCAATACTTTTTAAAGTGCCAACAAAATTCGTACCCTATATCGGATAATATATGATACCCTTGGCGTATGCCTAGGGCGTCAATTAATCTAAAGTACCGAAAGTTAAAAAATACTCTTAAACCAATCATAAAAATTGAATTACATTTTAAGCGCGAAACTATATCATATTTAGCTCTGATCGATTCTGGCGCTGATGAGTGTATATTTCACGCCGAAGTAGGTGAACTCCTAGGGCTCAATTTAGAATCTGGTGAATTCCAAGCAGTAGGGGGCATCGCTGGTGATGGAACTGCAAAACCCAAACTAGTCAAATGCTATCGACACCCAATTGGCATTACGGTAGGCAATGAGACGCGTAACATTACAGCACTTTTTTCTTCAGATATAGCGAAACATGGCTTTGGTCTTGTCGGACAGAGCGGCTTTTTTGACCAATTCCGAAGTATAAAGTTTGATTATAACGCTGGCCGAATAACCATCAAGCCATAATTTTTACTTGCACTAATCCAGCCGGCGCTACCAAAACTAGTACTTTAAATTTCCGGACTTAGTTCACTTTTCGCCGATGATGAATCGGCGTAGGGTTTTTACTTGGGTTTCTAGGTTTTTTATCAATAGTTGTGGGGCGTTTCGTTTTGATATTACTTCCAGAATGCTTTCGTACCAACATAGTTGGTCGCGGGCGCTTTTGGTTCTGAATTGCTGCCATAGGGCATCGCCCTGGGTATTTAGTCCGTTAGCATGGCCATGCTGTTATGGTTTTGCTTAGGACGGGACAGTCCCGGAACAGATGGGGAAAATGTGAATTTGGGGGAGTGACGGGGGTCATTGAGATTGTTGGGGATTGAGGTGCAGGATTATAATTAGTTTGTATAAAGGGAGGAAGCGTTATGACGGAGCATGGGGAAACTAAGCAGTGGAAGGGCAAGGGTATGAAGGGCGGCGGCGGTGCCGGTGGTGCGGTTTATTTCCTGGGGTTTATCGGAGCGGTTATTTATTACTGGGGGCAAGCTGTCGGGTTCGGAGCGTATGTAACAGCTGTACTCAAATCTCTCGTTTGGCCAGCGTATCTAGTCTATCATTTGTTTTCGTTCTTAAGGATGTAAAATCTTATTCAAAATATCAAATTTCAGAGTTCAAACAAAAAAGGATTCATATCTGACTGGATTCCCGGTCGAGCTGGGAATGACGAGTCTGCGGGTTTGATTTATCGCGCTTGTGCTAGGGAGTAAAATAAGTAGTAGGTAAGCGGAGGTTTGTCTATGAAACGCAAGAAGTTGTGGCTCGCCGGCATAATTGTGGCGTTGCCGATTTTAGGCTGGGCGGCGGTGGCACATGCGCAGAGTTTCCGGCATGGCGATAATATTACGGTGGCGGAGAATCAGGTGGTCAATCAAACCGTATACGCGGCCGGGAAATCGATTGACGTGGCTGGAACGGTGAACGGCGATGTGATATGCGCCGGCCAGAATATTACGATTACCGGCAAAGTTTCAGGCGATGTAATCTGTGCCGGCCAGAACGTGCATGTATCCGGCACGGTCGAAGGCAGCATCCGGGTGGCTGGGCAGGATGTAAGCATTACCGGCTCGGCCGGGCACAATCTAAGCGTGATGGGGCAGAATGTTACGCTGGAGTCCAATGGCCAGGTCAAAACCGATGCCAGTATTGCCGGCCAGGATTTGACGCTGAATGGTTCCGTGGGCCGGGATTTGGCGGCAGCGGCCAGTACCGTGACGATCAACGGCAAAATCGGCCGCAACGTGCAGTCGGCCGACGGGCAATTGACGCTCGGCAGCGGCGCGAGCATCGGCGGCAATATTACGTACACCAGCAAAGATATGCTATCGCAGGCCAATGGCGCGCATGTCGGCGGCATGGTGACACATAAACAGCCGAGCAACAAAACTTCGCCCGTGCATTACGGGGCGTTTATCCGCGGCGGATTGTGGTTCGCATTGTACCTGTTCGTGACGCTGCTGATACTTGCGATGGTGCTGGTGCTGCTCTTGCCCCAGACATTTCACACTGCGACACAAGTTGCTGTCGAGCATCCGGGCAGAACGTTTTTGATAGGCTTTGCGGCCAGTATAGTCGTGCCGGTCATCATCATTTTGGTGATGTTTACGATCGTAGGCCTCCCGTTGGGACTCCTGGCGCTCGTAGCTTGGCTGCTGGTGGCGCTGATGGCGGGGCCTTTCGCCGCCTATTACACCGGCCGTTTGTTGATGCTGAACAACACCAACGCGTTGCTCATCATGCTGGTCGGTGCCGCGGTACTGCTGTTGCTGTACTTCGTGCCATTCCTTGGCGCGCTGGTGTCGCTGGTGGCATTCTGGTTCGGGCTCGGTATCATCCTGTCGCACATCAACCAATTGCCAAAGCCGCACTACCGGGTGCCGATTACGCATGGCCACAAGTCAAAATAAGCTGCCGATACTTGACGCTAATAGATTAGAATGAGTGTATTATGACTGATAATTCTATTCACGGCGCCAAACTTTACATTGATCCGAATCTGTCATTGGCGGGTCGGCCAAAGCAGATCGCGTCACGTCCGGTGGCGCGTTGGCTTGGCGACTGGATAGCTGATGTCCGCCGGGAAGCGGATGAGTTGGTTTCTGCTGCAGTGAGCCAGGGATCGCTCGCTCAAATCGTAATATACAATATCCCCGGGCGTGACAGCGGCGGTTATGCGGCCGGCGGAGCAGGCAGCTCGGCGTCGTATCGAGCGTGGGTTGATCTGTTGGCGGCTGGAGTTGGCAATCGTCGAGCCATTATCATATTGGAGCCGGATGCTCTGGCGAACCTGGATGCGTTGAGCCGGTCGGATCAAGCCGAGCGTTTGGCAGATCTGTCGTACGCGGCGGAGGTGCTGGCTGATCACACTCTGGCATCCACGTATATCGACGCCGGTCACAGCGCATGGCAGCCGGTTAGCACTATGGTTGATCGGTTGCAAAAAGCAGGCGTTGACAAAGCTTGCGGTTTTTCGCTGAACGTATCGAATTTTCAGTGGACGCGCGACGAGGCGGCGTACGGCGATGCAATTGCCGCGAAACTTGGCGGCAATCGCTACGTGGTAGACACCGGCCGCAACGGCCAGGGCCCGGCTACTAACGACTGGTTCAACCCGCCGGGACGCGGCTTAGGGCCGAAACCCACGACTAATCCGCCAGTCGGCAAATACGCCGACGCGTATCTTTGGATAAAAGTGCCCGGCGAATCCGACGGCCCGACGCACGGCGGGCCGCCGGGAGGGCAGTGGTTCGAAAGCTACGCCGACATGCTGATAGCGAACGCCACTGAAACTATCTGATAAACCAGGGCATTTCTCTGGTATAATCGCCCCATGGGAAAAATCAAGGCGATCATATCTGATGCTGACGGGACGTTGGTCAATACGTTGTATTTAATTCGTCACGGCCAATACGAGGCAGCTGCGGAATATCTTGTGGAGCGAGGCGTACCGCGGCACGACATCCCGGCGTATGAAGTATATGAAAGTTACATCAATAAATCAGTGGGCGGCAGCACGCGCGAGACGTTCGAGAAGACCCTTCGCCTGATGTTTGGCAATACTCACGAGCACCACCTAGAAAAAATTGATTTCGACGAGCTGAATCAAAGACTTGATCCGATTCAGGATCGTCTCGCGCCGTTGTATGTCCACCCATTTCATGGATTGACGGAATTATTTAATTGGCTCGGGGCCAGCAAAACCGGCTTTGGCATTTTTTCTAGCGGCAGTCCGCACCATATCGTACGGAATTTCGGCGTTGCACTGCCAGTTCTTGGCCACACTACGTTATTCCAGAGTAAAGCCGCAAGTGATTTAGAAAAATTGCAAGCATTTATCAATCGGGCGAAGGCAGTAAATGGCATGCCAGAGTTTGCTATTGTGACCTGCGACGACGTAACCAAAACTAAGCCGGATCCCGAAGGTATTTTAAAGCTTATGGACAAACTGGGCGTGCAACCGAACGAGGTTATTGTATTGGGTGACCATCCCGTTGATATGCAGGCGGCACAGGCGGCCGGACTACATGCCATAGGCATCAGCCATGGATTTGGAACGCCGGCGGAGCTGAAAGAGGCCGGGGCTGTGCGGGTGGTAGAGAATTTGGGCAGGATTCCGCATCTGGTGCAGGCGCATAACGATGGCAAAAAGCTGTTCTGAAATTGAAATTTTCTATATTTTCCGGCTAAACTGGTACTATTCTTTCCCCGGAAAACTCATCCCTTCTATTTCCTTAGCCCAACTCATACTTCCATTACTTTTGGCAGCAAAAGTAATGGAGATACTTTGCCGGATAACAAAAAGGCAGCCCTTGCGGACCGCCTTCATTTTTCAAATAGTTTTTATTTTGTTTAAGCGTTGTGGCGCTTCAGGCGAAGCAGGTAGCCCAAGTAGCCGAGTACGCTTACCGCAGCAGCTGGGACAATAAAGTTGCCAGCGCCGGTGTTCGGCAATGTTGTAGTAGGCTGAGCTGGAGTAGGCGTTGGGGTCGGAGTAGGCGTAGGAGTTGTCGGCACGTGAACCTTCACGATTGCTACGTCGCAACCATTCTGGCTGTACTTTTCGCCAAGGTTGCTTCCGCTGGTAAAGCAGGCTTTGTTAGTAAGCACAGCACCGTCGGTGGTTTCGGTAACCTTTACCTGGTATTGCTTGGTAACGCTGCCTTTGGCTTTGATAGTGCCAAGGTTTTCAGTGACAGTGCTTTCACTTGGGTTGCTCACGAGTTCCACGCCGCTGGGCAAGTTGTCGGTCAAGACAGTATTAGTCATGTCGGCCTGGTGTTTGTCGCCTTCTTGCGTTTCTTGGTTGCTGACAGTGACGGTGTAGGTAAGCACATCGCCATTGTTGACAGTTAATGCGCTCGATTCGTCGTTCGCGTCAGCGACATCACTATTGGTTGTATTATCCTGCACGTTCTTGACGATCTTACCTTGCGGGTGGCACGCCAAAACAGGGGTAACGATTAAACCGGCAACGACAACGCCGGTAACGCTCGCACTGGCGAGCATATGCAACTTTTTCATATCCCAAACTCCTTATTCTATCCGGTTCTCAATCCGGAAGAGATTTACGTTAGCATTATACTGTAAAAATGCTAATTAGTCAATATTATTATAGAAAAGCAAAAGCTTTTTCTGAAATAATGACTTGCTTGAAGTGATTATTACAAAAGCACTTCGATATGTTTGCGTGACGTCAACATCGAAGGTCAGTGCTTGTATCTATCTCGGACCTGGAATAGGAAGTAAAATCCGCCGGCGCTACTGACTATGCCGCCAATAAAGCTGCCAACGTTTCCGTAGCTTGTGAACATTACAAGGAAGCCGTATACGATATTTATCAACGTAGCATAAAATAACAAATTCCAGCCCTGTTTCCGCCGGGCGCGTGTGGCCGGAAATGCCGCCAGGTACACCACAGCTTCTGCGGTAAGCACCAGCAAGCCGAGCCATAATACAGCTGTCATGTGATTGAGATGGATAAGCGGCTGCCCGTAGTATGCGTTCCAGGAGTTGACGTAGCTCGCGGCCTGGTTTGCCCAGTGAGCCCAGTGCCACAACAAGTAGACGCCGTATAACGTGAGTATCCCGACCATAAGGCTGAACCAGGGCAGGTACTTTACTACGAATTTCTTGCCGCCTTCCGGCAGGGTCGGAGCTTTCTTGCCGAAAATTTCATTAAGCCAGTTCTCTAAATCTTGCAACGCCTTCATAAATCCTCCATATACTTAGGCAATCTTTAGTATCAGCCTACTGTCTACAGGGAAGATTTGCAATAGCTTAAGGCCCGCTGGACTTAAGTGGGATTGTTTTTACTCGACTTGCATCAAACTAAATTATATGTGGAAAATAGCATTATCGCGGCTCTTATGCTATAATTGTCTGCTAGGGCACGATGAGTGACCGAATATGATTAGATTTTTTAGCATTTTGCTTTTGAACGCCTGGCGTGGAATGCGCCGCGCGAATGCGACACCGGCCTTGATACTTACCTTAGTTGCCGTGTGTGTGCTGTTTGTTGGTAGCAACGCTTCGGCACGCAGCTCTATTCAGCGCGCCGCACATATTGTCGGGCTGCCGGTTGCTTTGCCGGCACAACCATCGAATCAAACAAACAGTGGGAACATCGCTACAAAGCCTACGGATACGCATTCGTCAGAAAAAGGAAATGCCCGCCATGACGAAAGCCAGCATCAGGCCGGTTCTTCTTCCGGCCAAACCACGAACGGCACACAGTCTGCCGCCAACCAATCTTCGCACAGCAATGTGAATGCGACCCTCAGCCTCAATCCGAACCAGATCACACCTACCTGCGACCAGGGCCAAAGCGATCAAGTTTATGCCGTGCAATCAGCCCAACTCACGCTCGGCCAGCCATTTAATGCGGACACGAAAATAAGCTGGTTCTGGGAATCGCGTATAGACAGCGGAACCAATCCCAGCCTGCCGCCGGTCAGTCCTGCGCAACATTCCCAGACGATCAGCGCAGGCTCACCGGGAGTTCTTATCACTGCAAATGACCCTTCGCAGCCGCTATTGAGTGCGTTAGCGAACGGTAAATACGCGTACAGTTTCAGAATGGATATCGTCAGTCCGTTCACGGCCAACTCGCCCTGGGTCAGCGTCCCCCAGGACACCGGTGTTTGCTAGTAAATCGCTTCAGTATAAAAACGCCACGCCCCTGTTGCAGCAATCAATTACTCTTTAGCGCGGCCAAGGTCCTCTTTGGGCGGCTTGGCCTGCGACCACATCATTTCAAAGTACGTCCGCTGAAATTCGGCGATGTCTTTGTTGTATATCTCGATGCCAAAAACCTCACCGTCGTGCCAGTTGTAATAGGCGACGACATCATCGTAAATGTCGACTTCGAATTTGATAGGGAACTTCGACGGGTCGAGCACGCGCGAAAAGTGTGATTTGGGAACGACGCCCGGGTGTTGCCGGTGCCACTTATTGCTTTGGGCTAAAAAATGATTCATCAAGCAGAATTTGGCAGCGCCAGTCACCCTGGTTCCATTTATCCGTCCAACGCTTGAAGAAAGTATCGCCGGTAGCGTCCTGCATCGGTCCGTGCATGATGCTCTGGATTTCCTTTTTGGCGCGGAACAGGTTCCACTGCATTTGGCGGACGCCTTCGGGCCCCCGATAAAATTGTACGCGCGTGGCCGGGCTGGAAATGCTGTTGCGGGCTAACACTTGCTCTATCAGGCCGAGCTCGTCCTGCAGCCCCTTTAGTTCTTGCTCCTTTTGGCTAATGAGTATATTCAGGTTGGCGATCGGCGCGGCTTTGATAACGCCTCGTTTGTAGTGGCTTTCTACCTCTATCAGGTTTGACGTCATCAATTTGTCTATCAAGCGATAAATACGCGTGCGCTCAACCCGGGCGCTGCGCGACAGTTCCGATATCGTTTGCGGGCCGTACGAGTGCAGGGCAAGATAGATATCGGCAATTTCCATATCAAGTCCGAGCTTGGCGAAATATGTCCGTATAGCGTTCGAATCTGTTAGCATGAGAGTATTATAGCAATTGTGCAGTTTTTGCACAACAGTTTTACACAAGGTAGCCACAGTTAGTAAAATAATTGTGCTATGAATTGCACAACCGCAGAACAGGACTTACAAGCGCTACTTCGTGCTGGCGAGACGCTTGGCCAGCCGGAAATAATCGACGGAGAAACTTCGCAGTATGAAGTTTACCCGGTCGTATCACGTGAACCGGACATTACGGGGAACACGGTAATATGGCATGTCCCAAGGGATACGGAGAAGATTCATGTTATCGGCTCGCTAGAAATGCAGATGGAAGCGGTAGCCGGTGCCGGGGAGATTGTCGTGTACGGTGCCCGCGGCGAACGACGAATCCAAGAAGTTGCTCCAGGGCTTGGTCGAATAGCAATCGGTCAAGGCGATACGTATCAAATATTTTCGGCAAGCGCGGCGGCACCTGTTGCGGTGCGCGATAGGGCCGAGCCGGCATATCGGCCTGGAGACGAGGCATCACTCAGGCAAGTATCACAGGCAGACGTTCAACTTCGGGCGCGCGCGAATTATCTGATCTGGAACCCGCGCCAACCTGGCAGGTCCGAAACGGCCGGGGCGTGGTGGCTCACGGTGCTCGAAGAACATGACACAACCAGCTACAATATGGCACGAGCCGGAATTTCAAAATTTCGCGGCGAGCCATCTCATTGGCACGCGGCCGCTCAACGGGTAGGTGAATCAACCGTCTGGCCTGTCAATGTTCAGGTTGTCAATGGGATGATCAATGCAATAGCTCATAAGCAGGCCGCTGGTATGACGATAGCCGATATCCCAACTTTTCCCGTTCAAGAAGACGCATTAGTACTTCAAGCTAACCAAGAATCGATTTAGTGGTTGTAGTTTTGGTGCGAGAGCTATAATTGTATTGGACATTAATGGGGGATGAGACATGGAAAAAGCATTATTTGCTGCAGGGTGTTTCTGGGGAGTGCAGTATTACTTTGATGAGGTGCCCGGAGTTACTAAAACTACGGTCGGTTACACGGGCGGGTATAAAGATAATCCCACCTACTGGGAGGTTGCATCACGAAAAACAGGACATGCCGAAGCTGTTTTGATTGAGTTTGATCCTGACAAGATTAGCTACAACAAGCTGCTCATGCACTTTTTCCGCATGCATGATCCGACGCAGCTGAACGGGCAAGGGCCGGACATAGGCGACGAGTATCGTTCGGCGATTTTCTACTTCGACGAGAAGCAGCGAAAAGCAGCCCAAGACATGATTGACATGCACAACAAATATAAAAAGAATGATGAGCGCAAAATCGTGACGACGGTAGAAAAAGCCGGTAAATTCTGGCCGGCCGAAGCAGAGCATCAAAAGTTCACCGCAAAAACCGGCATCGGCATGTGCCACGTCCCGTACGCTCCAATTTGAGTTTCTGAGACGGGAAGAGCAGCCCGTGCTCGAATTTATTTCGAGCCCGGCGCGATGAGAAACCTGCTTGCAGGTGTCTCATGTTGAAGGACCGGCATCGGCATGTGCCACGTCCCGTATTCGCCATTGTAGTTGCAACGAACTCAAGCCTATACCATAATTAGTTTCATGACAGTAGGCTTGGAGGTGGCTTACGGCTTTGACAGGCGATGTCCGATAACGGCTCATGAAGGGCTGGCGGCATCGCAATTTTTCGACGAATTCAGCCAAGTAGAGGGCAGCGTGCTCAATGTGGCTGCCGGTTGTACCGATTTAGCACGAGATTTACGGCACGTTGGCCTATCGCTCGAAGTGACATCACTTGATCCGACGTATGGGCGTATGGATTTAATGCCGCCAGTCGCGAATCGGATACCGGGATTCGGGCAGAATATTCCATTCGAGGACGGCACATTTGCTTTGGCGTTCTGTCATTTCGGATTGCAACACATTCCAGGTGCAGATTTGCCGCTCGTAATACAAGAAATGGTGCGTGTGACGCAGCCGGCCGACAATATAGATGACACCGCGCGCGGAACTATTTTGGCTGGACCAGTATTCAAGCCGGCAGCCCTGACGGATGGCATGTTGATGCAGGGGCTTAAGGACGTCTGCGGGATCATTTATCCGCCCACGAATGTGCAGGGAAAAGACGTATTGCCCGCGCTTATCGTCAAAAAGACTCCGGATCTCACCGACGAGAAACTGAATCAATTGATTGAAGTATTGCAACAAACTGGCGCGATGAGCAGGCGGCGAACATTAGCCGAATTGATTTCGCGATTGATTTTCCGGGGATACAGCAACCTATAAAATCGAGCCGGCTTATGACTTCTTATGCTATGATGCATTCATGGCGACGAAAAGCTCCAGCAAAAAAACTGCGAGCATAACAAACCAATCATTATACAACTGGAATAAGTGGCTGGCGCTGGCGTTTGTGGTACAGGGCGTGGCGATTTTGGTTGCCAGTGCGTCGCGGCTGTATCCGGTGACGATCAGCTACCTGGGTGTCGATTCATTGCAAACACTGGCACAGGGCCACACCGTTCTGGCAACCGGCTCTCAAACGATTTATAACGTCAATTTGGCGTATGTTGTGGCGGCGTTTTTACTGATCGCAGCCATCACGCATGCTTTGCTGGCCACTAAACTGCGTCCGCAGTACGAGAAAGATTTAAAGAACGCCAGCAATAAATTTCGCTGGATTTCGTATAGCGTAAGCCTGAGTACGATGATGGTCGCAGTCGGTCTGGTCGTCGGTGTACAGGATATCGCAGCGTTACTGATGATGTTTGGGTTGACGGCACTTATGTGTCTGCTTGGACTCGCGACGGAAATTTGTGATCGCAGTACACCAAAATTAAGCCGGTTGGTCTTTTGGCTCAGTTGCGCGGCAGGTGCGTTGCCTTGGGCAGCGGTTCTGAAGTATCTTGCTGGCGGCGCGATATATGGTTCGGTGCCGGCTTATGTATATTGGATTGCCGCCGGCGCATTCCTGCTGTTTGCTTGTGTGCCAATTAACTTGTACCTGCAAAGCCGGAAGATCGGGGAGTGGAAAAATTATCCGTATAGCGAACGGATGTTCATGGTCGTCGGCTTGGCCGCCCAGTCACTTGTGGCGTGGTTGATTTTTGCCGGGGTTTTACACCCTTAGAGTAATGAGCAAGAAAGTAATTATTTTTGATTTCGACGGAACGCTCGCCGACAGTTTTGACTTCGTGACGGCATTGTTAGTCGATCAGGCCGGATTAGCGCCATTATCCTTGCCTGAACGTCAAAAATACTTCGGCGGTTTATCAATCCGCAAAATGACCGAAAAACTCGGGATGCCCTTTTTTAAAAAGTTGTGGCTGTTTTTCCATGGCCGCCGGGTCATGACGAAGCATATGCAGGAAGTCAAACCGTTCCCGGGAATCGAATCGGTCATCAAAGACTTGCACGACAAAGGCTTCCGGATGTTTGCGGTCAGTTCGAACCGCAATGAGAATATCCAGATATTTCTGCGGCAGCACGGACTGGCCAAATATTTTGCCGGCACTCGGGGCAGTGCAAGTATCGTAGGTAAAACCACCGTTTTACGAACGCTGCTTTGGCAGCGGGATGTCAGGGCGGCTGATTGCACGTACGTCGGCGATGAAATCGGCGATATAGACGCCGCTAAGAGACTGAAAATCCGCACGGTCGCGGTGGGCTGGGGCTATAACGATCTTTCGGCTTTAGCCGCTCAAAAACCGTCGGCAGTCGCTAATACGCCAGCCGAACTCTCCCGCATATTGAAATCACGATGAAACCGTATGTAAAACGCTTGTGCTCGAATGGTGAATACGTATACTTAAGTTACATGATGTAATTCAATGGGAGGGGGAGTTGTGAGAGATTTAATCCAACGAATTCAATATAAAATGGGAGCGGTATTTGTATTGGCCGTCGCCGGTGCATTTACGACTTTCGCAAGCGTTAGTGCAGCCACGCCGGGATTTATATGCGCAAGTTATGGCGGTGGTTTGTGCGCGTCGCTGCCTCCTGGCGGAACGGCATTCAGCGGAGAGGGCGTAGCTACTTATAGCATTGGCAGTGCATGGCGCTGGTACGAAAACTCCGAGGGCACGGTCACGGGCAGTTACCCGTTCAACACCGGATGGCTCAATAATGCTTATCTTGGCCATTCGGTTATCAGGTTTCAGCTAAAAGCCAATACGGGCTATTGCATGTCGAATGATAGCGATTTTATCGTGATTTACGGATGTACTACTAACAGGCCGCAATTGTGGGTCGTCAGCGGAAACTGGCTTGTGAACGTGTCATCAAGCGACAATCATAATGCAAGGTGGGTCATGACAAAAATAAACAGCCAGGTATTTAGCCGTCACGGCGGTGATTATTCGGCAAATAATCAAAACTGGGGATGGCAACAAGGCTAATTTGAAATAGCGTATTGCCAAAAAGGTTGATGGCGCACGCAGGACGTTGCTGTCGCACGCGGCTGAATATGAGCTGTTACAATAAAGACTATGAATTACTGGAGGGAACGGAGCCAGCCGTATAAACCTAGGCAGACGGCCGTATATAAAGTATCGCGCTCGAAAATCGAGTTGTATATGCAGTGTCCGCGCTGTTTTTGGCTGGATGCGCGGCTTAAAATTACCCGTCCGAACAGCCCGCCGTTCAACATCAACAAGGCGATTGACGAGCTGCTCAAAAAAGAGTTCGACGGATACCGAGCAAAAGGCGAGGCGCATCCGCTGATGGTCGAATTCAAAGTCAAGGCGGTACCGTTTGTGCATGCCGATTTAGACACGTGGCGCGAGAATTTCGTGGGCGTGGCAACGCTGCACGAACCGACGAACTTGCATGTCTTTGGTGCGGTCGATGATTTGTGGGTCAACCCGGACGGGGAGCTGATAGTGGTGGATTACAAAGCCACGGCCAAAGACAAAGACGTGAGCATTGATTCCGACTGGCAAATCAGCTACAAACGCCAGATGGAGGTGTACCAATGGCTGCTGCGCGCCAATGGATTCAAAGTTAATGACACCGGCTATTTCGTATATTGCAACGGCCGGTTGGATTTGGACGGATTCGACAACCGCGTGGAATTCCGAACCAAAATCATCCCGTACACCGGTGATGATTCATGGGTCGAACCGACGCTCAAAAAAATGAAGAAATGCATGGAAGGCGATATGCCTGCCGTCGGCACCGCAGCCATGGGCGGCCCGTGTGATTTCTGCACCTACGCTCGCAAGCGGACGGAACTGACCATGCAAGCTTTGCAATCGCGAAAGGCTGCTAAAAAATAGCCTGGAACGGCGGCTGGTCGGAGTATTCGATAAATACCGGTTGGTAGCCTTCGAGCAAAGCGCCTTCGTAATATCCCGGATGAAAGATTGCGTCACGCAACGATGAAAGGTTCGAGCTGTATTCCAAAGCTCCTGGAGTGAAATGAGGTATGCTCTCGAGCGCCAGAAGTATACCGCATCGGACGCTGAGCTGTTCGGCTTCGGTTAATTCAACCCGCTGACGCGTATTCTTTGGCGGCACCCGGCCTTTTTCGTAATCTTCGTCGGTGTAGTGAATTTCCGGCTTAAAAGTTGTAAATCGGAATAGCCGGCGCTGTGGATCACGGCGCAAATTCATCACGATCGGTTGTTGCATGCCTACCAAATCGGAATGCGTACCTTTAACGATCTCGACAAGAACGGGACTATCATCGCCGTCTCCGACTGAAATATTAAAACCGTATTGCATCTTAGCCGTTTCCATCAGTAGAACTCGACCATAGCCTTCTTGGCCTGCCACAACGGATTCAAAAAACGCGGTAGTCTCAGCCTCATCTTTGCCGGCAATACGTTTGTCGCGTGGCAATGACCGGTCGGCAGGGAAGACGGTGAGGTAATACGTGCTGGACGGTATTTGACTGTAAAAATTGTCTGGATGATGGCGAAATTCGTCGGTCGAACAAACGCGCCATGAGAAGTGCGGCACTCTGAGTGATTTCAATGTCCGGAGCGTAGCTATTTTATCTTCTAACAGCTGCTCTCTTATTTGCGGCAGTCGCTCGAGTGTAGTTTGCAATTCAGGTAGTGCCAATCTAATGCCGTGTGCCTCTTCGGCCTGGTCGTTGCTTAAATCTGGTAATTCGCTCAAGACCGAAAGTCGTCCGGCCAACTTTTCAAGGACTGGACCGACGGTCAAACCAGCAGTATCTAGCCTTCGCACCCACTCACCCAGGCCCTGATTCATCTTGTGGCCGCTTTGTGCTGACATGGTTTGCTAATAGTAAAATGTAATCGGTCGTTATGCAATCCTTGCCCCCAGTCAGATTACGCTCTATAATCGACAAATAATGAATGTGTTTGGAGCTCTGGTTTCATCAATCTCACGCTCATCCGCTTAGGCGGATAGATTTTTTATTCACTGTTACTGATAACGTTAAATCCTAAAAGAAGGAAATATGCTAGACATCCAATTTATTCGCGATAATAGGGAGCTGGTGGAAGAGAAATCCAAACAAAAAGGCTATGACGTAAATGTGGGAGACCTGCTGTTGCTTGACGAACGACGTCGAAAGCTGGTGACTGACGCTGAAAAATTGCGCGCCGAGCGCAACGATTTATCTGCTTCGACCAAGGGCGGCAAACCCACGGCCGAACAGATTGAAAAGGGTAAGAAACTCAAAGAATCGCTGGCCAAGCTCGATGACGAATTGGTGCCAATCGAAGAAGAGTACGAAAAGGCGCTTAAATCCGTACCCAATATGCCGCTCGACGACGTGCCGGTGGGATATACCGAAGATGAAAACAAAGTCGCCAAAAAAGTCGGCGAACCAAAGGATTTTGAATTCAAACCCAAACAGCACTGGGAACTGGCCGAACCGCGCGGGCTGATCGATAAGGAACGGGCAGCCAAAATTTCGGGCAGCCGGTTCGCCTACATCAAAGGTGATTTGGTCCGGCTGCAGTTTGCCATCATCCAGTTTGTATTGCAAACCTTGGGCGATGAGACAATTATCGAAAAGCTTATCCAGGAAAATAATCTCAATCTTGTGGCGAAGCCGTTCGTGCCCGTGTTACCGCCGGCAATGCTGCGCACCGAACCGTACGCTGCCAGCGCGCGGCTGAATGCCGAAGAAGTGACGTACCGCGCCGGGCAGCCCGAAGACGATCTGTGGCTGAACGCCAGCGCCGAGCACACGCTGTGCACGATGTACTGGAACGAGATTTTGCCGGAGGACATGCTGCCGATCCGCTACATCGGCTATTCGACCAGCTTCCGCCGCGAAGCCGGTACGTACGGCAAAGACACCGAGGGCATCTTCCGCATGCACCAGTTCGACAAGCTGGAAATGGAAGTCTTCAGCACGCCCGAAACCGGCCTGGACGAACATCTGCTGCAAGTCGCCATTCAGGAATACTTAGTTGCGCAGCTCGAACTCCCGTATCAAGTCTTGCAAAAGTGTACCTTTGATATCGGCAAGCCGAACGCGCGCGGCATCGACATCGAGACTTGGTTTCCGGGGCAGGGAAAGTACCGTGAAACGCACACCGCGGATTTCATGACCGATTACCAGGCGCGCGACCTCAAGGTGCGGGTACGCCGCAAAGATGGCAAAGTTGAGCTTGTTCACAACAACGATGCCACCGCTTTTGCGTTGGGCCGCATCATGGCCGCCATCATGGAAAACAACCAAACGGCCGACGGCCGCGTTATCGTACCTGAGATCTTGCGCACATACATGAATGGCCAAGCCGAGATATAATTAATGTCAGGTTCTAAAGACGATTAAGTCACGAGAACTTGCAATCTAAAAAATCAACTCGGGCGAGGGGAGGCTACTCATGATCCAAAAGCTTGAAATATCCGGTGTGCATACAAGTGTGGACGAAAAGTTGCGCAAATACGTCACCAAAAAAATCGGGCGCCTAGACAAATATCTGTCGCGTCATTCCAGGGCCAGTGCTCACGCCGAAGTCAAGCTGAAGGAAAGTAAATCGAAGGATAAGAACCGTTACGCCTGCGAAGTTATCATGTACGTGCCGCAAGAAGTTATCCGGGCGGAGGAATGCACCGTCAACCTGTATGCAGCCATCGATATCGTCGAAGAAAAGCTCAAAAACCAACTTAAGAAACACAAAGCCATGCACGCCAATCCGAAGCTTCATCGCAGGTTGCTTAGACGATTAAAGCGACAGGCGGCATAAATTTGCTTTTTTTCATAATTTCATAGGAACAGGTTTAAAATTCTCGCCTTTTGGTTAATAAAACTGTACAATGGTATCAATGATTCAGCGTGTCAAAGACGGGAGCACTGCTTAGTATGCATTTTATTTTGAAAAAAATTCTGGGGGATCCGCAGGCCAGGACGATTAAACGGTTGCGCAAGCGAGTCAAGGAAGTAAACGCACTTGCCGAAAAATATATCGGACATGCCGGATGTTCAGCTCAAGGAACAGACCGATGTACTTAAGAAGCGGCTTAAGAAGGAATCGCTGGACAGCCTTCTGCCGGAAGCCTTCGCGGTAGTTCGCGAAGCCGCCACCCGAACATTGGACCAGCGGCATTTTGATGTCCAGCTGATCGGCGGCATGGTGCTGCACGAAGGCAATGTGTCCGAAATGAAAACCGGTGAAGGCAAGACATTGGTCGCGACGCTGCCGTATATCTAAACGCATTGACCGAAAAGGGCGTGCACGTGGTGACGGTCAACGACTATCTGGCGCAACGTGATGCCGGCTGGATGGGACAAATTTATGATTTCCTCGGTATGAGTGCCGGCAGTGATCATGGCCGACCATTCTTATCATTTACGACCCGGATTTTATCAACAAAGACCACGAAGACGCGCGCATGCAGCACCTCAAACCATGCTCGCGCCGCGAAGCGTACGAAGCCGATATAACCTACGGCACCAACAACGAATTCGGTTTCGATTACTTGCGTGACAACATGGTCCGTGAAGAAGACCAGTTGCGCCAGCGCGATTTGCACTATGCGATCGTCGACGAAGTCGACTCGATTCTGATTGATGAAGCCCGCACGCCGCTGATTATTTCCGCGCCCGAGCGTGCAGACCGGCAACGCCTACGCGCAGTTCGCCAAGGTCGTGCGCCAGCTCAAAAAAGACGAAGATTACGAAACCGACGAAAAGCGCAAAACAGTCATCCTGACCGATGAAGGCATCGAACAAGTCGAGAAAATTCTCGGCATCGACAACCTCTACGCCAGCGGCAACATCCGTACGATCTATCATTTACAACAGGCCCTGCGCGCCCATGCGCTGTTCCACCGCGACAAAGATTACGTGGTGACGAACGATGGCGAAATCGTGATCGTCGATGAATTTACCGGCCGTCTGCTAGCGGGCCGACGCTACAACGAAGGTCTGCACCAGGCAATCGAAGCCAAAGAAGGCGTGGAGGTCCAGCAGGAAAGCATGACGCTCGCCACCATCACCTTCCAGAACTACTTCCGTTTGTACGAAAAGCTGGCCGGCATGACCGGTACCGCCATGACCGAGAGCGAAGAATTCCACCAGATATACAAGCTGGATGTTGTCGAGGTGCCGGCAAACCGAAAATTAGCACGCCAGGACCGGACCGATCGTATTTATAAGTCCGAAGCCGGCAAGTTCAAGGCTATCGTGCAGGAAATCAAAATGCTGCATACCAAGGGCCAGCCGGTGCTGGTGGGTACGGTTTCGATCGAGAAGAACGAAGTGCTCGGCAATCTGCTGACCAAAGCCGGTATTCCGCACCAGGTACTGAACGCCAAAAATAACGAGCGCGAAGCATCGACCGTCGCCAAAGCCGGCGAAAAAGGCGCGGTGACGCTGGCGACTAACATTGCCGGCCGCGGTACCGACATCGTGCTGGGTGAAGGCGTGAAAGAACTCGGCGGTTTGTTCGTGCTGGGCAGCGAGCGTCACGAATCACGCCGCATCGATAACCAGCTTCGCGGCCGATCCGGCCGACAGGGCGACCCGGGCACGACGCAATTCTTCGTGAGCACCGAAGACGATCTGATGCGGATTTTCGGCGGCGAGCGCATCGCGTCAATCATGGATCGGTTGAAAGTCGACGAGGACACGCCGATTGAAAACCGGATAATTTCCAAATCGCTTGAAGGCGCGCAGAAAAAGGTTGAAGGTTTCCACTTTGACCAGCGCAAAAACGTCGTGCAGTACGACGATGTCATGAACCGCCACCGCAAGGCAACATACGCCATGCGCCGCGAAATCCTTAAGCAACCGGATATTTCCAAGCGCATAAAAGTGTTCATAGAAGATGAAGTTCGTGCGTTGGCCAATGCAAGCTTTCCGTCGGTCGATGAATACCAGAGCGTTATCCGCGAAGTGTTGCCGTTTGATGACGCCGCGTTGGAGCGATTATTCAACACTGACGCGACCAAGTTCGAAGAAGTGCTGTTGACCCAATCGCGCGAGTTGTATGATGGCCGGGTCGAGGCTTTTACGGCAGAAATCATGCGCAAAGTAGAGCGGGACGTATACTTGCAGATACTCGACAATCTGTGGATGCAACATTTGGAAAACATGGACCATCTGCGCGAAGGCATCCATTGGATAAGCGTCGGCCAGCAGGACCCGCTGGTTGAATATCGTCGACAGGCTCAACGACTTTTTGAAGAAATGCAGGTGGCGTTGCGCCATGATGTGGTTCGCGCGCTCTTCCATGCCCAGCCGGTTGATATCCAGCAGCTCGATACGCCGGCCGAAACGGAATTGACCCGCGCGGCTCGCAATTCTGTAGATAATGCGCGCCGGATCAATGTCGTCGACGCCGGCGAGTTCGACGAAAAGGATTTTAAAACTAGGGGTGGAGTTCAGGCTGCCAAAAAAACAGCCGAGCAAAAGCGCAAAAAATCCCGCAAACAGGAACGCCAACGCAAATCCAAAGCCCGCAAACGGAAGTAACAAGCGTTACAAGACCGTCAATGTGAACCCGAATCTCAAAACCCCGTCATTCCCGACCTGATCGGGAATCCAGTTAAAAAAGAATACCCCCTTGTCTTACTGGATCACCAGTCAATCCCCGATCGGAGTCGAGGACAGGGCTGAGGATGACGGTTGGAGGATTTGAAACTCAGGTTTTAAAAAATTGAATTCTGAAACAAAAATGGTATGATAATTAATTATGCCTCGGAGAAATAATATGTCAGCTGATTTTGCCCCCGTTCTGCCAGGTTCGCCTGATTACGCTAGTTGGCGCCCGAATCAGCCTAGCCGCCTGCGACGAATCGGTAGGCTAGCCGCGATAGGCACCGGAATCAGCGGCCTACTGCTTGCATTTGGGGCTGGTGCGTATTTTCTGGTTCGCGGTAATGGCATGGAATATGACTCCAGCACCGAAGCCGTACTGGAACGCGTAATCGATCCGTCAATGTCCGGCATCGCATTAACCGCGATTGACGGCAAAGCGCATCGCCGATTTCTCGCCGGCCGAAAATTGGTGGAACTTACCGGCAAACGTAATACTGACGATGGTGAGGTATTGTTCGACGTTTTGATGGGTGTCGGGCAACACGGCAAGCCGGCTCGGTGATGTAAAGTTTGCAGAACAAACCACGGTAGTACCGAGCGGCGATTTGACGCAAATCAGACTCGCAGCTCCTGGTTACACGGAATGGGTCGTAGATGCTGACGGTGCGTCCTCACGGCCACTCGCGGGCTTTGCTGACGGACGTGATGTTAAACAGATGAATGGGTGGGTGGCTGCGGCTGACATTACCAGCGCAAGCGGTAGGCCTTTATATCATTACGACACAACCGGTTACTTGGGTTTTGACCCGGACGCGGCAACGTTTGACGCTCCGGGTACGGCTGCAACGGTATATTATTATCTCAATAATCCGATGCCATAAAACTGGTAATCCTGCGGCCTTTTAATCAATATGTACAAACTAGATAAAATTCCTGGGTGAGCAGGTGAGACAGAAACATGAAGCGATGGGGGGAAGCCGCAATGGCGACACGTCATCGGCAACTGCCTGTGGGTCTCACCTGACCGGTATTTCCGGATTTTTGCCTGATTTTCGGCTGTGGCTTCAGGCGGCCAATGTCCTGGGCGGGGGTTGGTTAATGACGGTTACCGCCGACGCCGACGCTGGCGTAGAGGTTACCTCCAACTCCAAGTCCAGGCTGCGTCAGGGCGCATGTGCGATGGGGAGGCCCACGGTCATCACCTCCTTGGGGTGAGTACGTGCGTCATGCCTGTGGCATTTGTGACGGGACAACGGATCATCTCGCCACCGTAGAGTCGCAAACCATTCGCTGACCCCTAGCCCGACCCGCGGGGACTTCACAGCGATTGGTCCGGACTCACTCGAACAACTCCTCCCTTTCCCAAGGGTGGGTTGGCACATACTAAGCAAGACATGCCGTGTGTTTGCCAATGTCACACAACATCATTGAGCGTCTCACTCTTCGAAATATGTTAGCGATAAATGGCAACGATTGTCAATAGTCTTTAATCTGACAAAGCGGTCTTCGATATTGTTGCCGCGGCAGCGTGAGTAAGGCTATACTTTTGTAATGACAACTTTTTATATTTGCCGGCACGGCGAAACCGAAAATAACAAGGCCGAAAAATCATCGGGCTGGGTTGATACGCCGCTGACCGAAAAGGGTGTCCAAAATGCAGAATCTACCGCAGCAAAACTAGCCGGCCTTGAGTTCGACGCTATTTATTCGAGCGACCTCGGGCGAGCTTTCATCACGGCTTATATTATCGTTAATAAATTGGATCTACACACTGAAATAATCCGGGCAGCAGGTTTGCGCGAGGCCAGCTATGGCGACTTGGCAAATTTGCCGTATGGCGCGATAGAGGCCAAGTACCCGGATGTATACCACCACACCGACTTCGTTCCGCCAAACGGAGAATCTGATTGCGCAAATGCAGCAGCGAGTATTGCAATTTTTGGGTGAGTTGAACGAAAAGCATCCGAATCAAACAATCTTCCTTTCCACCCACGACGGCCCAATAAATGCGATCTACGCGCAGTTTACAAACGCAGACTTGGGCGAAGTGATGCGAACGCGCTACAACCCGCATGATTTTGTTGCCAAGTTTGCAATGGCCGATGGCAAGATTACATCATTCGCAGATGTCTAGCTTGCCGCGGATTTTAGTAAAGATTGTGGTAAAGTAAGTAGAAGATTTTGAAAGGTTATAACGCTTGAAACACACAGTTTCCGAATTGGCATTGAAAAACGGGGCAAAAGGTTTATTGGTGCACGTGCCGGCGGCAGAGGTGATGACCTTTGATATCAATTTCCGGGCGGGCGAGTATCTGGTAGACGAGAAAAAGTGGGAAGTGCCGCATCTGATGGAGCACTTACTACTTGGCGCGAACCAATTGATACCGCGTGGGCGCGATTTCCAGGCCGAGTTCGAAAAAAACGGTGCCTACAATAACGCCAGCACCGGTGTGTACGACATCACATATGAGGCTGAGTGTGCCGACTTTGAATGGGACCGCGTGCTCGAACTGCTGCTCGTGGCAATCACCAAACCGCTATTCCTGCGCGATGAATACACCGCGGAATATGGCAATGTCGAGGAAGAATTGGCCGCACGCGGCAACAACCATTTCCGCCACCTCAGCTTGGCGCTCAGGCATGCCTATGGCTTCTTGGCGCGCACCGACCAGGAGCGTTTGAAGATTATGAAAAACGTCAAACTGAACGACATACGCACGCACTACGAGGCGACCCATCGCAGCGGCAACATGCGCTTCGTAATCGCGGGCAATATCACGCCTGGCCGCATGACGCAGATCGAACAGATGCTGGAACATGTGGAGCTGCCGAAGGGCAGGCGTTTTGCGCTGCCTGACGAACGGCCGCATTCGTTGGAAAAGCCGCTATATATTCACAATCCAACCGTAAAAAATGTTTACTTTTACGCCGATACGTTTTTGAAACGGCGGCTGGACGATGCCGAATCGGATGCGCTTAACCTCACCAACACCTTGCTGACTGAAACGCTGCACTCCAAAATTTTGGGGCGGGCCCGCGAGCGCGGCCTGATTTACCACATGAGTTCCGGTATCAACGAGGCCAAACTTTGCAGCGGATGGTGGTTCGGTGCCCAGGTGTCATCCAAAAACGCCGGCGCATTGTGCCATATTATCGTCGAAGAGATGGATAAACTGTTTGCGGGCGATTTGCCGGGCAAAGACATTGAGGCGGCGCAAGCCTACGCGCTTGGACGCTACCAGCGCGGCGCGCAAACGGTCGGCGGTACGGCCAACGGCTATGGCGAGCGCTATTTCTTTGACGGCGTTATCGAAGATTATTATCAGATTCCCAAACGCATTCGCGATATCACCAAAGACCGCATCATCACCATGGCTCGCGAGATGTTCGCCGGCAATACTTGGGGAATCGGCACGCTCGGCAGCTGCGGCGAGGATTTCGCACTCGAATTGCAGGATAAACTATCACCGTTGTGGTCCGGCAAATCAAAAACCAAAGCAGATGTTTAATCACGAACCGGATTCTTACGATTGCATATTTTGTGCCTTTCTGGCGGGCAAGGAAACCGAGTACAATACCAAAGACGATATTATCGACCGGAATGAACTGGCCACTGCATTCATGGGCCCTATCTCATGGCAGAAAAATTTCGGCAATGTACTGGTTGTCCCGAACAAGCATTATGAAAACTTGTACTCAATCCCGGATGGTGACCTGATCGAAGTTTTCAAACTCGTTAAACGTGTTTCGACGACAGTTCGATCAACGTACGACTGCGAGGGAATAACGATAATTCAACGCAACGAGCCGAAAGCAGGCCAACATGTCTGGCATTTGCATATCCACGTAGTTCCGCGCTACCCGGATGATGAATTCCAGGAAGACAACCAAACGTATTTCGTCGATATAGATGCCAGGGCTCCGTTTGCCGAGAAACTGCGCAATTATTTGCGATCTTCGAAGTAATGCGGCGTAGAGAAGTATAATGGGATGGGTATGGAAGATTTAAAACGACTGGCAGCTGAGTTGCGGCATGATATCGATGTCGCTCTTGAACGTATAAAGTTCGCCGAATTAGACGCGCAGGAAACCGAATTAAGCCAGCAAATAGCCGACCCGAATTTTTGGCAGGATTCCATGAGAGCGCAAGAAATAACCAAGCGGCAAGCCGGTTTGGATCGTCGTCTGCAGCCATGGCGTGAGCTGAAGCAGGAGTTGGCCGATATAGATGAGCTAGTTTCGACGAATGATGAAAGTTTACTCGACGATTTACGAATCCAGCTAACCGATGTGCAACGAATGTTTGACGAATTAAAAGCCGAGCTCAAATTCACCGGACCGTACGATGAGCACGCCGCGATTGTCAGCATTCACGCCGGTGCCGGTGGTACCGACGCCCAGGATTGGGCGCAGATGCTGCTGCGCATGTATGTTCGCTGTGCCGAGAAAAGTGAGCTGGAAGTCAAACATGGTTGACGAATCGGCCGGCGAAGAAGCCGGCATTAAAAGTGCGACGTTCGAAGTTGACGGCAGATTTTGCCTACGGCAAGCTGAAAGGTGAGCACGGTGTACACCGGCTTGGTGCGCCTCAGCCCGTTCAACGCCGACCATTTGCGCCAGACGAGCTTTGCCAAGGTGGAAGTGCTGCCAAAAATTGATCAGCCAGACGAGGTTGAACTCGACGACAAAGACCTGAAAATCGACGTCTTCCGCAGCGGCGGCCACGGCGGCCAAAGCGTTAACACCACCGATTCGGCCGTGCGCGTCACGCATCTGCCAACCGGCATCACCGTAGCCATCCAAAACGAACGCTCGCAGTTGCAGAACAAAGAAACGGCCCTAACCATTTTGCGTTCGCGCCTGGCCCAACTGCAGCTGGAACAGCATGCCGAAAAACTAGCCGACTTAAAGGCCCGAACGAGCAGGCGGCCTGGGGCAACCAAATCCGCAGCTACGTGCTGCACCCGTATAAACAAGTCAAAGATCTGCGCACTCAATACGATTGAGACTTCCGACGTCGACTGACCGATGCTTGACCGTCAAAACGCATTTGTGGAAAGCTCAATACCGGCGTAAGTTTTCACTCGGCCAATAGACCGCGCGTGCTCACGATTTGCTATAATGAACCGTACATGATTCTGCTTGATCGGGTAACCAAAACGTATGGACAAAGATTTGGCGCCGGCTTTGGATCGTATTTCTTTGCACGTTGAGCCCAAAGAATTTGTGATCGTCGTCGGGCAGAGCGGTGCGGGCAAGACGACGTTGCTGCGGCTTTTGACCCGTGAAGAAAAGCCCACTAGCGGCAAAATTATCGTTGGCGGCATCGATTACGACAAACTCAAAGACCGCGACATTCCGCTGCTGCGCCGCAAGATTGGCGTGGTGTTTCAGGATTTCAAGCTGCTGCCCAACAAACCGTTTTCGAAAACGTGGCCTTTGCCCTAGAGATAGTCGGTGCTGAGCAAGCGCGAAATTCAGCGCACCGTGCCCAAGGTCCTGGACATCGTGAACTTGAAAGAACAAAGCCAAAAATATGCCGCTGGAACTGTCCGGCGGCGAGCGCCAGCGGGTGGCCATTGCCCGGGCAATTGTGCGCCAGCCGAAAATTCTGATTGCCGACGAACCGACCGGCAACCTCGACCCCAAGCACGCCTGGGACGTTATCAAGGTGCTGGAAAAAATCAACCGCTTTGGCACCACCGTGCTGCTGACCACGCACAACCAGGACATCGTCAATAGCTGAAGCGGCGGGTGGTGACCATCAGCGACGGCAATATGGCCAGTGACCGCGCTAACGCCGAATATCAAACTATGAGACGACAGCTTTATTACGTTCCTCCGGATTATTCGCACCGGCATTGTCAACTTCTGGCGCAATGTCTCGCTGGCGACTGCGGCCATCGCCGTCATGGTGGTGACGCTCACCATCGTGCTGTTTTCGATGGTGACCAGCGCGACGTTCAATCACACAATCGCGCAGATTGCGGACAAAATTAATATCTCAATTTACCTGAATGACAACGTCAGC
>CAVUMM010000004.1:0-9048 GCA_963742655.1 uncultured Candidatus Saccharibacteria bacterium | reverse complement strand
GAGCCTGGTTTCGAGGGTGGGCAACCTCTCTGCAAATCATCCAAGCCGGAAGTCTTCCGCTGTTGTTGCAGCTCGAATGCGGTTCTCTCAAAAAATTTTCGCACGACATTTGGCTGGGTATGCGTTATTGACGACGAGTGAATGCGATAAAAATACCAATTGGCCGGAACATAGGCAATCCGACCCGCCTCGCCCAGCCTGAGCTGAAAATCAAGATCATAGCCAGCCTCGAAAAACTCGCGAAACAAACCAACCTTTTGGACCAACGATGAACGTACGGCATACGTGCAGAAAGAGGTGCGTAATTTCCCATTGATCAACTCATTGGTAATTTCGGACGGATCGTCACCGGATTGCATCTTGGCGACAAGTTTTCCGTTAGTGTCAATCGTTGAAAATATTCCGCAGACCCCGTCATATTCTGGATGACTCTGCAAAAATTTAGCCTGTTGGCTGATGCGCGCATCTGGATAAAGGTCGTCGGAATCGCAGCACATCATGATCGAGCCACGCGCATCAGCATATCCGACGTTCATCGCACTCGGTGCCCCGCAGCCTGGACCGTCAATGACGCGAAGCCTCTCATCTTGAAACTCCCGCACCCGCTCAAGCGAGCGATCGGTCGACTTGTCGTTGACAACGATCACCTCGATCGGAGTTTCTTTTTCTCGCAATATCGATTTGAGCGTCCCGGATATAAACTTTTCCGCGTTGTACATCGGAACGATAACGCTAACGAGCATATGGCTCTGTTTCATCTTGCTAGTCCAGGCGGCTCGACGGATGTACGAGTGAAACGCCACTCGTCGCGAATCGACGGGCACATTGTGTTATTTTGTGCCGCATTGTCCAACCTGAATGAGGTTCCCTTTAACATTGCCAGTGTTTTGGTCGCGGTCCCCCATTTCAGTAGCACCCAATAGGTGGCGAGGTTGCAAGCTCGAATGGTCTGACACCGGTCCTTTTATGAGAGACTCGTCTTCGAACACCAGCTTATTTTTAATGCGCGCAAGAAACCATGCTTGCTCAATGCTTCCCCCAGTTGAGATAATGTGCAATGCGTGCCAAATTGAGTCCAGTTGGTCAACCGATTGAGATTATTGAGGCCGCCATGGCATTTGAGCGCCTTTCATCGCTCGACGATTCACTGATTTCTTCATATGCCGAACACATCCAGAGATATCAATTCGCGCTCAATTTTTGCAAAGGAAAGCGCGTTCTAGATGCTGGTTGCGGCGTTGGTTATGGGTCTCAATATCTCGCATCAAATGGCGCCAAATCCGTTCTTGCTTTGGATATCTCGGAAGAGGCTCTTCGCGAAGCGCGACAGAAGTTCGTCCATCAAAATCTCATGTTCGAACAGCTGGACGTCGAAAGAATTGGCGATCATCCAGAGTTTAATGGCCAATTTGATATTATCGTTAATTATGAAAATCTAGAGCATCTGCACAACGCTCAAAGATTCGTCGCGGGAGCCGAATCTATTCTGCAGTCTGGCAAACTTATTACTAGCACGCCGAATGGCGCAATTAGCAATGTCGATAAAAGCGGGAACCCTTCTAATAAGTTCCATGTCAAAGAATTCACCGCGCAGGAATTAACCAATATACTACGCGCTCGGTTTGCCGCCGTAACACTTTATGGCCAATGGCTCACGCCCACAGGAAAATTGAGGAAATTGCGGGCACGAGAGCTTTTCGAATATCTCAATGAAAGCTACTACAACCCAATGAACAGATGCGGAAGAATTGTAAAACGTCTTTTTGGCAAAAAATCTTTGGGGCCGCCAAAATTCACCGCCGAGGCTGATTCATATAATGAAGACTATGTGATTCAGCCGCTCAATGAGAACGACTTTCCTTGGCAACCGACCACGCTAATTGCCATCTGCGAAAAAGGATAAGGACAACTGTTGTGAAGTCTGCCGAAGCACGCGTGCCCGTACTGGACGGCTGGCGAGGCATCAGCATTTTATGCGTGCTTGCAGGTCATATGCTGCCGATCGGCCCGAAAGTACTGCAATTTAATGACATGATTGCCACCACAGGAATGAGCCTGTTTTTTATCCTGTCCGGATTTCTCATCATCTCGATGCTGTTACGCAATACCAATGTCGCGTCATTTATCGTTCGCCGTGTATTCAGAATCGTACCGCTCGCATGGGCTTTTTTAATTATATTTCTGACGTTCAACGGCGCAGATTGGGAGCAGTGGCAAGCTAATCTATTATTTTACGCGAACCTCCGACCGGATTATCTCCTTGACAACAGCAACCATTTTTGGAGCCTGTGCGTCGAGATGCAATTCTATGCGGCCATAGCACTGGCCGTTGCGCTCGCCGGCCGGTGGGGCTTAGTACTGGTGCCGATCGCTTGCCTGGCCGTGACTGCGACGCGTATCGCCAACGGCGTGCCTGTCGCTACCATAACATGGTTTCGCATCGACGAAATATTGGCTGGTGGGTGCCTTGCACTCGCTTTCGGTTCGGCTCAGGTCAGCAATGCAGCAGCTAACCTGCCGGCCTTTACGCCATTCTTGCTTGTGCCGCTCCTATTAGCATCTTGCCATCCCGCGTTGGGGTCGCTGAACTATGCGCGGCCCTATTTCGCAGCGTTATTGATTGGCTCGACAATTCTGCGACCGAAGGATGCGCTGCAGCGACTGCTGTGCGGACGAACGTTAGCTTATCTTGCCCAGATATCATTCGCTCTTTATGTCATACATCCGGTGACATACGCCGGCTGGATGGGCCAAGGTGACGTCCTCGTGCGCTATACAAAACGGATCGGCAGTTTCATCTTAAGCTTCCTTTTTGCGCACATTTCGACAAAATATTACGAAAAATATTGGATCAGGTTCGGCCATCGTCTGGCTGCCCGGATCGATAATAACTCTGTACGAAAAGGCGGCGCCTACACAGTCACGCATGACGTTTAAGTATTCGTGTTTTTCCATGAATAAATTAATATTACCCGTGAGCGCGATTCGCATTTACAAGTGCCAAGGCGGCCGATCGTTCTTTGTAGCCGACGCGAATAAGCGCAACGCATATTCCTGCGAATGGCCAGAGCACATACGGAATGAAATCAACGATACTGACCGTTGCGATCGTGACCAGCATGCTGATCAAAATCCCTATTGAGGCGCGCACGCAAGCCTTAAAATTACGGTCCGTGACGGCTTGAAATTTGAGAACCCGCCGCAGACCAATGAGAATTGCAGCAAAAAAACTAATGAACAAGCCCAATCCGATTAAGCCGGATCTCAGGGTAATTTCTAAATAC
Source organism: uncultured Candidatus Saccharibacteria bacterium (assembly GCA_963742655.1). GTDB lineage: Bacteria > Patescibacteriota > Saccharimonadia > Saccharimonadales > UBA4665 > JAICLK01. The sequence continues at coordinate 5,764 of CAVUMM010000004.1, read as the reverse complement.
GAGTTCACAATGTCGATGATGTGTTCACCCTGCATCATTTCAAGCATTTCCGGCTCTGCCCGATAATCGACAGTTCCAAACAATGGATGGAGTTGAATGACCGCCATCGCATGAGTAAACAAATCTGCGCGATAAGTCACACTTCCCTCTTCGGCAGACCCAATGAAGGGCAGAAGATCGAGCAACCGCGTGCCGCCGGGCAAAATAAGCAATACCGTAGCCGCTACTGCGCCAGCCACCGCAAGTTTTCCAAGATTTGAAGGCGCATTCGGTCCAATCGCAAAGTACACGAGCAACAGAACCGCAACCCCAACCCACGGCCCGCGCGATAAGGTGGCGATGAGCCCACAGGCAAAAATTGCCAATATGATCCCCTTAGGACGTAGTGGGCGGACCGTATGCCAAATGCCAACCATGCAGCCGACTGCCACCATGATGACGAAGCCTAAGGCAATCGAAACGACCGCCGCGCTCGAGGCCCGAAGCATTCCATCCCTTTGAAGATAGGCCAGATCCCCTCCCCAATGCAAAACTAGCGAAGAATAGAGGTGCCACCTTTTGGCCATTTCGAACACTGCAATCAGCGACAGCGGAAGCGCGGCGATTATAAATGCCAGTAAGACTTTGCGGACATCCGCCATGCTGGTAACCATGCGACTGAAGGCGAAATAAGGTATCAACACATCGAGGGCATAACTCGTCCCTGCGCGCATGACACTGGTGACGGTAGCTTCCGAACCCCGGAATTGGAGAGCCGTCAATAACAACACGTAACCGACGACTAGCCGATCCGGAATTGAATAGGCACCTAACTGACGGCGATCAAATCCTCGAGCCGCCAACAAGATCGGAAGTAGCAAAAAAATTCCCAACAGACTGCCGTTGTTCACGTCTAGTAGTCTATTGACAATGCCAGCTCCGCCAATGCTGATTTTGCCTAACGGCGCTGCGAACAGCAGGATATAATAAAGGCCGACCGATGCGGTCCCCGCCCAGCGCGCGTACAAGCAAACTGCTAGTATCATTGCCACGTAAATAAAAATGTTGGTGGTCAGAAATGCTACGATCGTGACTGCAAACCAAGCATTTCTCCAAAATACGAACTCACCATTTGTAATTACGGAGCTTGCGATCCGCCGCCCCAAGTAAAACGCCGGCGCAGCTAACGCTAAGATAACAATCAGGGCTCTTATATTTTCTGGCATAAAGTGGTCAGAGTTTTTCGTGCGATCTGATTCTCGCTCTCTTTATGACGGAATGTGCTGAGAAGCTCAAGAACAACGCGCAAAACCACAGACAGTCAACCTGTGGCCATGATACTATTGTGCGCGAGTGTGTACTGGATTTGGCTCTCAATTCTGTTCAATGCCGCCGCCGCGCGCCTTGTTGGGCGATGCGGTGTCAAGTTCATCAAGGTTGTCGGCCTTGCCACCTATCCTATTTATCTAGTGCATGATCTCGCTGGCGCGGTGCTGGTCCGTTGGCTTGTCCAGTTTAGATTGCACGACGACATCGCTTTGTTCATTGCGGTATCTTTTATCGTCTCCAGCAGCATCGTCATCGTTCAGTTTGCTGAGCCACCTGTGCGCCTGATTTTGACCTCTATAATGGACAGGCTGCTCGCGGCATTTGGTCCCTTGGCGCAAAAGCGGTTGATGCGCCCGACATTCTCGGCGGTCGGCGGACGCGCGCTCGGTTGAAGTGGTCATTAGTTGGACAGTCCATACAGCTCTCGCTCGGCGGCGTATTACAAAACCGCAACCCCAACCTACGGCCTGCGCAAACGCAACGTTCGTGACGGCAAACCAGGCATGTCTCCATAAGGGGTACAGTTACCGAGCACGCTATCCGCTGCCCCATCTAATAAGCCCGCGCAGCCAATCAGGGCGACGCCCACGCAACAGCGGCTGAAACCACTTTTATTTTGTATCTCGAACCAAATGCCCAAGGGCATATGCTCCAAGTCTACTGGGGCCCATATCCTTGGAGGGAAGGCGCACCGCAACCAGATCATGGTACATCAGCATCTGTTCAAATGAATCGACGCGCTTCACTCTTTTTATAAAAACTGTTCTTTCGAGACCATAAAGTATGAAGTTTGATTCACGCACCATGTCATAAAGTGTCCGTTGATTTTGGTTCGCTTCAAAGACTATGAACTTCAACATCGGCTGCTTTAATAGCCATGGCATAAGGATATGTTCTGCACCCTCGACGTCGATCTTAGCACCGAAAGATTTTTGCCCAATCAGCGGCGGAAGATACGTTGCGATGTTTTTCACCTGAACCGGGAAATTATCCCAAGATGCATGCTGGTAACGGTTTTTTACTAGCGTCGCCTTGCCCGAGTGAAACGCCGGTCGTGCCAACTGCATTTCGCCGTCGCAATCCATAAGGCCGAGCTCGTGCAACGTAACATTGGAAAGCTTCCCTTCGCCAATCGCCGCTTTGACAACTTCGCACAGATGCGGTTGTGGTTCGAACAGATGTACATGGCCAAGCGGCCCGACGCGACCCTCAGCGAGCAAGCCGATCGATGAATAATTGGCGCCGATATCTAGGAATACGTCGTTCTTCCGGAGTAGAGCCTGAACGACGTGGTGGACCTTAGGATCGTTGGTACCAAACAGGAAAAGCGCTCTGCCATCGTAGTCGTTTATGTCCACCAGGATGCGGAGACCGTTCAACATGCGCGTGTATGCTTGGTCAGGCATACCGACAAACATTCGATTTGCGATGGGATTAAATGATAGCCTAGTCAAACCTCCAGCAAGGGGGAGCAAACGCAGAAGCCGTGAGTATGCTCTTGTTGATAACATGCGAATTAACATTTGCTATCTCGTGAGCGCGCTCGCTATTTTTAACGGCCTTCCCAATGTCACATCTTAAGGCGATCGATTTATTTCAAATCACGGAACTACTCGCACTGTTTGGTAGAATTTGGCGACGGCAAGACTGACGACCGAGCCAGCAATGCACACTACTCCCCCCGAGCACCATCAAATGCTATCTTTGCTCAAATCCAGCTCTAATGTATTCATTCACGTTCTTTGCAAGATATTGAGGACGCCAGTTGTCCTTGCTTTGTTTACGAGCTTCCTTGAGAAAATCTGAGAGGCTGGGTGCACCTCCCAACAATTTATTATAGGTTTCAATCGTACGGTTCGCGTCGCGGTAGCCAGTAAGGTTTATTTCATTTGCCGACGTGATATTATCTTTTCCGTTATTAACGAGCGGATTGTCCCATTTATAAATGATGTTGTGTGCAACAATAACACTCGAAGTGCCGGGGTAAAGAGTAATAGCATGCCCAACGCGAGCGATGCTATTCTCATGAGCGAGAATATTATTCGTGATCTGCACAGGCCCGTTGAACGGGTTAACATCGATGCCAAAGCCACGCGGTATCGATGGGGTTATGTCATTTCCAGATAAAAATACATTACGAGTTACGCTGCTTGGTGGCAAAATAAGCAATCCAAGTGGATTGTGAACAAATAGATTATCGGTCACTTCGCCACCGGCCCTAAGCTGAACTCCGTGGCTCGAAGCATTGGCTATAATGTTGCCCTTGATCACAGCGGGCCCGCTGACTGACTTGGGAGAGTAAGCTAGGCCCTGAAGATAAATGTTATGATTGAAAACGGTAGCCGTAGCACCAGTTGAATCATTCCAACCGTTATGATCAAAAATGTTTTCTTCTAGGAGCAAACTTTTAACGTTGTCGGCGAAAACTCCTTGTGAATGACTATCGGTCGAATAGGCATCGACGATGACGTTCCTGCGCAAGGCTACATACTGTTTAGGGCCCAGCTCAAAAACAAGATTGTCCGCATAAAAACTGAATTTACAATCTTCTACAAGAATCCAGCTGCTCGGATTAAGAAAGAAAAGTCCCTCCTGCTTATTTCCTGCGCCGGAGGCAATGAAGTGCGGAGAGCTTGGATCGCGCGTGTAAGCGTAAAATTCAATCCCGACCAACGCAATGAAATTGCCCCCGCGATTGCCGCCGGCGCCAAACGAACCAATGGCGGGATTGGTACCGCGAGTTTTAATTAAAGGGCGCGCGCCCGAACCGTATGAGGAAATGAGCATTGACTCGCGAGCGGAACGGCCAGACTTGAAGAACCAGCCAAATGCTTCATTTGTCCATGTGTCTCCCTTTTTTAACAGGAGCCAGTCGGGATATCCGTCCCGAAGAAGTGAGATGCCTTTAGCGATTGTCTTGACTGGGATTCGCTCAGAGCGGCCATCATTTGTATCCCTGCCGCTCGTATTCGAAACATAAATAATATGAGTATCCATGCTAGGCGTGAAGGCTGTCCAGCCGTTCGAATCGAGATGGGGCCCTAAAGGTTCCGTTTGCGCATCCGCTAAAGGTGCAGCTGACACGCCAAACGCGAGAGCGAGAAACATAATAAAGGTTCTAACGCTCGAATGGGAAGACCACTTAAATTTCCCACGGCGAGGCGTTGCGGAACAGGCCAATAAATTCCACATCATGTTCAACTATCGCTGTGGGTGACGGCGAGATTTTTTCTTGTACTAGCGACAAAACTATTACGCCATTTTGGCCGTAGTTCAAGAGGCGCTAAAATGTTGCGCGCCGAACACGCTTTACAGGAATGGCCAGTTCGACACATGCTTTCATGGTCCAGCGAAAACTTCTCTTCCCGCGCGATCACCTTCGTGGCTGGGCTTCGCCATAACATGATGGTTGCGCCCTTCGTGGTAGATGGCCCAATGACCAGAACGACCTTCCTCACTTATCTTGAACGCTGCCTGAAATCAACGCTCAAGCACGGCGACATCGTTATCATCGACAACCTACCGGCCCACAAAGGTGATGATGTGCAAAAGGTCATCAAAACTGCGCGAGCGCGGCTGCTTTACTTGCCAAAATATTCACCCGATTTAAATCCGATCGAGCGGGTATTCAGCAAACTAAAGGCGCTTCTGCGCAAAACCGCCAAGCGAACCATTCCCGGTCTCTGCCGCAAAATCGGCAAACTGCTCGGCGCTTTTAGCGCAAGAGAATGCGCGAATTTCCTCGCACATGCAGGCTATGCTTCTACAGGACTGGAATCCGCTCTAGACCGCTAAAGCCCACGGCATTGGCAATCGTAGCACCGCTGCGTCCAATGCCGTTCGCATCGACCAAAACGACGCTCGCGCACAGGTCTCATTAGTTGTTAGAGGCCATAGTCCTGCGAATAGGTTGCGACGTTTCAAAACGAATCGACGATAGTCGAGACCGGGGCATGACGTCGAGATCATCAACTATAATGCGTTCCACCAACGCTCCAGATGATGCCGGTAGCGGGCAGGATCGATGCCATCCTTGGAATGTACCATCACCGCCACCGTTCGGGGATCAAAATCGGCGAAGAAGGCTTCGATTGCCGAATCGGTTCTCAGCGCAATGCCCCACGACCCCTTGACCAGCGGGACCGTGGACGGCGCGTGGTCAACCGCGTCATACCCCAGTACTTCCCGTACGAAAACTCCGTAAATCATATATTCGGAAAAGCTGAGCGTCCGAGCGAGCGCAACCTGCCAGTTCATACCGGTGCTGGTCTCGATTCGCTGCTGCATCGCCTTTACCGTCTCGCGGTTCCAGCAGATCATGTTGCCGACATGATTGCGATAGCCGCTGTCATGCCGCGATAGGTCCAGCAAACGACGCGCGGTTGCCGTCCAGCGGCGGACATTGTCGTTGACGAAGGGCACATCGAGCAATCCGATCTTCCCATTGGCCAGAAGG
>CAVUMM010000003.1:0-3994 GCA_963742655.1 uncultured Candidatus Saccharibacteria bacterium | reverse complement strand
GATCGTAAACCTCGGCAATGACCGGATCGTCCCAAAGGATCTGATAACGCAAATCGATCTCGGCAATAGGGCCACGAAACATTGTGGCACGTACTTCAATACGTTCTAATTCGGTGCGCGCAGCTTCCACATTTATTGACGATGCTACTCGCTTATCAACAAAAGGCTGCAAAGCTGCCTGTGTATAATCTCGCGCCCGTTGTAACGTTGAACCTTCAACTGAAAACTGATCAGCAATTTTAGCTCTAGTTAGTAACCAATTCTTCGTGCCGATCGGCCAGCCGTCCCAAATTTCCTCAGCGTCTAGATCACCCCACCAACCCCGGTGATCGGTTGAATTTGGATCAGGTAGAGCATCATCTGGGCCCGCCAGGGCGTCAGTGCCCAGAGCTACCCGCACAGAGCTGGCTAACTCCTCGCGGTCATCGAGCATGCCATCACGCAGCAGAAAGTCCATCGTCACCGCATCAAGACGAAATTTTTCTTTAACGCGGATGTCACCCATCAGGCGCTAAGCCCCACTAATTGTCGAGGTAGAAAAGCGGGGTGAACCACGTGGTTCTCTCCGACAATCTCTTCCCAGCGCGACGGATCTTGATACATCTTCATAGCTGCAGTCAGCGCCGGGAACGGCAACGGCAACTCAAACTTCATCATGCGCGGCAATGGCCGAGCCGTAGTTGATAAAAATTGCATCAAAGCCGCATACGAAGCGCTTATTGTCTGATAAGACTGCGGATCCATCTCATCAGCAGCTGTGTCACAAGCCGTTTTGAATGCTGCTGACATTTTCTTCATCATAATATCGACGTCGTCGCGCGACTTAAATATTATTGCAGTAATCAATCTGCTCTCAGCTCCAAGGCAATAGACGATCGCCGCATAAATGATTGAGGCCGTGACTGGGCCAGTAAATACCTCAGCAAACAATTTCTGTCGCAACATCTCAAAGCTTTGACGCGATGCACCAGCTAATCGCGCAGCTGTAAAACAGTTCAATAACTCAGTAGAAAAAGTCTGATCTTCCAGCTTATCAATTGCGAAAGCTCTCAAATCTCCGATCTGACGACGCAAATCTGATCCCGAACTTCCAGCAACCGAAGGGATCGTGACACTCAATCCGTCAAAAATTCGTCCAACTACTTCGTTAATATTTTTAATCTCCGCAATGGTGAAACTCATGCTGGCTTCCCGCCCATGTACGGCGCGTTATAATTACCCTGAGTGATAACGTTGACGTTCGCAGCCGCAGCCTGCTCAGACGCATTATTATTACTATTCACTACTGCAGAAAAATTAACGCTACCTACGGAATTCCCCGGTGCACCAACTTCAACAAACTGCATTTCAAATTCGGTAAAACCACCACGCTGTCTGTTCTCAACCATAGTGTAACGTTCAACCATCACCCAGAACGGCCCACCTTCTGGATTAGTGAAAACTGGGTGAACCAATTGACCTGGGCCATCTTCTTCCAGAGCCCGTACCAATTTAAGCCGTTGCGAAACGTAATCATAAGAACCGTTTGGTCGATAAATCAGATACCCAGAAAAATGAAAGCGTTTGGCATGTCGGCCCATGTCTTCGGCATAAGGCAAATTTTTCTTCGGGTATTCGTGCAATACCGTACGACGACCACTAAGACGCGCACCAGTTTCGACATGGAAAATGACTGTCCGAAACGATGCCTGCATCGTCAACAAACTACGCCAAGAATTTTGAACGTCTCTGATTTCCATTATGCCGGTCCTATCGGGCCAACCCACCCACTAGCATCTTGGGCGTGAAGCCTCGCCTCTTTTGCGTTCACCGTGTACTTATTTTTTGCATTCACGGTGTACTCTTCTGAGGCATTATGCGTCATCTTCTTGGAATCAAACGTCCAGTGATCTTGCTCTTTATCGTAGGTCGCTACGACCTTTCGATCGCTGCCGTCACCATGGCTGATCTCGACCTTCTTCTCATAAACACGAGTTTCAAGATTAGCTTTACCCTCATGCTTATGTTCTTGTTGGCCGCCCGCTGATTGTCCGGATGAACCACCACCGGATTGCTGGCCACTTGATGATGGTTTTTGTTGCTTTTCAACGGTCGCATGCCGAAGGGACAAATAACGTTCCTTCTTTTGGGCTTTGCCATCACTGCTATATTCTGGATCATTTGTCGAAACGACGTGCATACCATCGTCGTTCATGTAAACTTTCGAGCCAGTCCCGCTAGCGTGATAAAGCATCGTGCTGCCTTCAGGAGCCGAATGCGGGCGCACGCGTTCGTCATCAACCGCTATAACAACCGGGTGGGCTCGAGCACCACCTACGTAAACGATAATAGCTTCGGCGGCTTTACCTTTTGGCTGATCGTTGGCCCAATCACCACCGCCCATACCACCACCGCCACCCATGCCGCCTTGTTGTTGCTGCTGTTTATCCTGCTTTTTTGGGTGCGATGAAAATCCAACCGGTTGAAAATTCTCAAAGTTCGTTGGCGTCTCGGAATGAAAAACATCGGCAGATTTAATCTGCTGAACCACATGTTTATCGTCAAACTCACGTATGGTCGCGCGCGAGACAATCATGCGCATCTGCCGAGCGACACTTGCCAACGAATCATAAACCGTCATTTCAAGGCCCACTTCCCGGAGCTGCTGGAATTTGACCGCCCATGCCAATCTCATTTCGAATATCGAGAATGGTACGCGTCCCGATTGCGTTATCCTGCATGAACGTCACCGACTTGGTCTTAAATCCTTCCCCACCACTCATCACCAACATCGGTGAAATGACATTGACGACTTCATTGCGTTCCCAAAGACCACCTGACGGCTTCAACCAGCCATAAACTGTGATCGTCAAAATTACGCTATCCTTATGCTGCCAATCGCGTGTAGCCGATGCGCGGTTCTGCAAAAGATTTTTTGTCCACGCCGGCAATTCGTTTATGATCGTTATTGGCAATTTACCGGCGCCAAAACTCTGAAACGCCATTTCAGCAAACGGCACATGCGAAACTTGTGCACCGCGTTTATCATCAGTCCCCGGAGCTGAACCAATTGCCGGAACTGAACCGTAATTTTCCAAGCCAGCACTGAAAATTGTTTCGCGGCCTTCCAGAATATCTTTGCCTTCAGTCACAGTGCTACCACCACCCGACGGCCCCACAGCAATAACCAGATCCCCATTAATATTGCTGGTCAGTGGAAAACTTCCCAGCTGACGCAGATGAGTTTGAATGGCCTCGAGGATCGGCGTACCGTGCGCCACCGAGATACGAGGAAATTTTTGATCCGGTAATGCCCCACCCAAAACCGATAACTTCACTCCGGTTGGCGCCAAGATGCTTTGCGCAAATTGCATAAACGTCGTATTGGGCCACTCCATCGTCTTCGAAACAACCGACGTCATCGACAAACCAAGATCGGGCGATGAACCGCGAATTTCGATGTAGTGCCGCATCGCATCGTAATAAACTTGCCGCGTCGAAACATATCCCGAAAAAGCCAACAGACCCGCCAAATAGACTTGGCACTTAGAGCCCGGAACAATGCGCATCTTGGCAAAATTCTGTGCCAGCGGCATGCCTTCAGAACACGTGAAACGAAAACTGAAAAACGGCGGGTCCATGTGATCGTGACGGACCATCACGCTTTCCCAGTCTTCGTAATTTTGCCCATCAATAACCAGGACTGCTTTTTCAGTTGGTAGACCAACCATCGTCAAATCCTGATATCGTCGCGCGCACCCTCACGTCGAACCTGACCGCTCGACGGCTTACTCTGGCTGGCACCGTTGATATTCAACTTCTCAAAAACTTCACCCATCTCACCACCAGATGGATGAGAACTAGCTTTTGGAAACGTCACGTCAACCTCAGCTTTTGGAATATGTGGACTAGTACCACCACCGGGCGCGTAACGGTCGATCGACGCCCTTGCCCGTTCCATCGTTCCGTCTGGATCTTTTGGATACAAGGGTCCAAGTTTTCCAATATCATATTG
>CAVUMM010000002.1:0-8351 GCA_963742655.1 uncultured Candidatus Saccharibacteria bacterium | reverse complement strand
GTCGTCCCGAATTAACACTCAAAACGCAACCTAACAAAACTTGAGAGCCATGAGGCTTCCTCGTATCCTGTTGTTTGCAACGACAACTAATACGAAAGGAGTGTGCCCTCATGGCCCACCACCACTTTACCCGAGATGACCGGGTTCTTCTAGCAAAGCTAAAACAGCCGGGCTCACGAACCGGTCCTGTGCCCGGATCCTGGGCTTTCATCCCTCGTCTGTCGGTAGAGAGCTGCGTCGGGGCGCAGCCCCGACTGCTACCGGCTATGACATCCGTGTTGCCCGCGTCCGCAATCGGCAGCTCAGACAGCAGGCCAACCAGCAGCACCGCAAGCTGTTCGTGGCGCAAGCCGCACGCATTACCGGGCTACTACGCCAGTACTACAGCCCCGAACAAGCGGGTGTGGCGGTTGGCTTGAGCCATAGCACAGTCTACCGCTGGCTCTGGGCACAGCCCAAAGCCTTCTTGCGGGACCTGTGGCGGTACCTCCGACACAAGAAGCTCCGGCGGAAGTACGGCACCAAGCGTCGGGAGCAACAGCGGGAATTACAGAAGAAACGCTCGATTAACGTGCGACCTAAAACCGTAAACCAACGTCTGTTCTACGGCCACTGGGAAGGCGACACCGTCCGCGGCAAAGGCAATAGCGGCTACCTTGTGACGCTCGTCGAACGGAAGAGCGGTTACGCCCTTGTCGGACACATACCGCAGGCCACTAAAGAACAGTTCCGGCTCTGCACGGAACAACTGCTTGCCCCGTTGCCGAAACACCTGAAACGCAGCCTGACGTTGGACAATGGTACCGAGATGCAGGATTACGAGGAGCTGGAACGGCACACCGGTCTGACGATCTACTTCGCCCATCCCTACCATTCCTGGGAACGGGGCAGCAACGAGAACTTCAATGGACTGCTCCGGCAGTTCTTCCCAAAAGGCTCATCATTCGCGAACGTCACGCAGGAGCAGGTTGACCTGGCGGTCAACCTGCTCAATACTAGACCCCGCAAACGACATGGTTACGCAAGTCCTGCCGAGCTACTCAAGCCGTATTTGGCTGTTGCGATTTGAATGAGAATTCAGGATTACGGAATACAATTCAGCCGGTAAGCATGCGTTGAATTGCTCTAAGTCTCAAACAAGAATTAATTATCGAATAACGGGTAGTTGCGGCTTTTGCCTAGAAACGCTTGAAGCAGCACGGCTGGCAATGTAAGCTCTTGACTATGAATCGTGCGGTCGGTATCACCGGTCCATTCCTCTGTAAATTGCCTGTAGGAATGCCTCAACAGAAGCATTCGGCCCGTTGTAACTTGGCCAAGGGTTATGCTATTGCCCAATAGCCTGGTAAGTTTGGGCGGCAAATCTTCTGATGGCGATACCGCCATAAGCCTGAAGGTAGGCGTCGGCGGCAATTCACGGATACCGCAAGGATTGGAATAAGAATATCCAACTTGGCCGCTGTGTCTAGTTTGATATTGCTGCACAGGATCCCAGCTTATTTTCATGTGGCGAAAGTTCAAGGGTGATGATACGCCCGGCGGGCATAGCATTTTGTGCGTCTTCGCATTCCGTGCGTCAACGGCTTAGTCGTTCGATATTCGAGTTGAAGCGGCCGGCCGTTCGGTATCATAGTGCGGACAAGGTAACCTTTGCGGGTGACCTCGGTTTTCAGCTGCGCGGCATCGGCGGCTTCTTGTTCGTCCTTGGCCGGCTCGCCCAGCAGTGACTCGCCAGTTGCCATCATTTGGCTGAATGGAGCACCCGTAAGTGATTCGAGCAACGCCGGCGTTGTTGTAATGCGACGCAGGGCTTCGACGACTGCCCGCGCCCTGTCGGCCGTAGAGGCCTTTTCGTCTAAGCGAACACCGGCGATGTGCATCAAAAGATTTCCCGTAAGCCGCGCCTCATATTGTTCTTGCTGCGCGGCGAAGTCGTCGTCAAGTGTAGATATCACTTGATCACCCGGCATGCCAACTTCTTGCATGAGTGCTTGATGATAACCCGATGCTAAATCTAAGACGGATCTGTCTACCGCTTCACCGCCGGGTAATCCGGGTTTGTTATCGCTATAAGCCATGCTTTCAAAAATATAAACACCAAAATAGAAGTCAGTCAATGGTTTCAGTGATTATTGTAGCGTGTCGTGGCGTAATCAGTAGCACGTATTACGGCATTCTTATGCAAATAATTTAATCGTTCTTGGTTGCCCGGCATAATGTTGGCATTCGTTTTGAATTTTTACTCCGTCATAAGTCTGAATCTTGCCGTAAACACAAAAAGCCACCAGGTCTTCAGCCTGTTAAACAGGCTTGAAATTTAAATCGGCAATCATCTCTTAAAGCTATTGTCCGCAGTTTACGGCACCGGATAGCTCCGTGATGGTGCTCGGCAGACGTAGACGGTCGGGCTCCTAAACATATAGGACACTAGTGTCAAGTGTAGCATTCTCGTAGCCAGGAATACCTTGCAGGTATGCCACGGGCGTCAGCATGCGGAGCATGCTGTGCGGCCGGTAAAAGTTGTAATCCAGACAATCCTCAACAAGGAAGGTTTGCAGCTCGGCTTTCTGGTGCGAGTTGGTAGTCAATCTCTTGTACCGGTCTTTGTCGACGCCGTGGGAGCGCTCAATCCGTCCATTGAGATGGGGACTGCGGGATGGTATCCGACCATGCTGGATGCCATGCGCTTCGAGCCAGCGCGTCACCGGCGAGACGGTCGTTGTTTTGGCCCGCGACAGTTGGTCGTAGACAAACTCCATACCATTGTCAGTCTGGATGCTCCGAAACGAGAACGCCGGAGCGAAAAAGCGGACGGCATGCTCCAGGAAGTCTACCGTGTAGGCGGGGTTAACGCCCGGGTATAGCCGCTTGTACTTAATCCGAGTGGCACAGTCGACAATGTCGTACTGGTAGGCGGCACGCTTCCAATGTTTGACGTCCAGCTGACCTTTTTCGCCGGGTGCATATGCGTAGTCGCTCAGGCGGCGTTGGACACGCCGCTTGCGCGGCTTGGGCTCGGTGACACCAGCTCTGCGCAGGACATTACCGACACCATGGCGGGACACTGTTACGCTGTAGTCTCGTGCAAGGACAACCGCTAGCTTGGCCTCGCCGTAGCCTAAACCAAGCCGGAGTTGCAGGATGAGGCTTGTCGTTGTCTCGTCCATGTCCTGCGCGTGACTGTGGGGCGTCCGAGGCCGATCGTAGAGGCTGGTGAGCTTTTTGCCGTCCTCCAGCCACCGTTTGTGCCAGTAGTAGTATTCACTTCTTGCAATACCGTAATGCTTACAGGCTGCAGACACGCTGCCGAGTTCCTCGGCAGCTCGAAACCAGGCTAAACGGATACGGGCTCCGTATACCTGGAGCTGTTTTCCAGTCATATGTCGTGTTCTCACTTTCACTCCTTTCTAGTTTAGTGAAAGTGTCCAAGATGTATGGGAGCCGGATACTCGGCAGACGTAGACTTATTTGCAGTATGGGAATATTATCGTATAAAATTAAGCTGTTACATTACAAATTACGATTGTTTATGAGTGAAGTAGATTATCAAGTACTTGAATTCCTCGATGGAGCCACACCGGCCGACAAATTGAGGCATCGATTGGAGGAGCAAGGTGACGGATTGTGGAGCGTCAATAATTCTACGATTGATGATTATTCCTCGCGGGCAAATTTTTGGGGACATCCGGGCGGTCTAAAATTTATTATTGACGCCCAAATTGGCGGAGAAAGTGACAATGTCGGACTTGATATTGCCGCCGGTTCAGATGCGCGGGCATTGCGCGATTTGTTGGACAGCGGCGTGTTGCGGTTAGCGCTCGCCACAAATTATGAAGATCGCCGGCCTGATGCGGTGATAAATGACAGGCGCTTGGCGCATATTGACGGCAAGCTGACCGATCCTGCCACTTTGGCCGGGGTTGTCGATTGGAAAAAACGTCATGCGCCGCGAGGTTTCGCGATAGTCATGCACCGACCTATAGGTGGCTTGCAAACGCTGCCCTTTCGGACCTACCGCGGCGCGAGCCATCTTATGCTGGATATGACAAGATCAGGCGGACTGACGTTTACGCAGGTTCCAAGAAATCTTGTCGCAAGCCCACGCGTTCTCGCCGGTCTGTGTGCAAGTATTCGACAGCGTTCCGATGTTGCAGAAGTGATAGTGTCTCCACCAAAACCTCCATATACCCATGTTGACTGGGCCGACCTTTACGCCATAATTCTGAAGCGGTAAGCGTGGCAATTTATTTGGGTTTTTGCCGTTACAATGGCATGGCACTTCCAGGGGAAAACTGATAAAATATGGTAAGCGAATAATAGGTGGAGGGGAGATTCGGATGGCTTCGGAGTGGAAAAAACGGCTCGTGCCCATGAGTGACTTGATGGCACTGCACGAAAAATTGAATGATAAAGGTAAGAAGATAGTGTTCACCGCCGGCTCGTGGGATTTGCTGCACGTCGGACAATGTCGTTATCTGGAAGAAGCTAAGGCTCGCGGTAATATTCTGGTCGTAGGGGTTAGTAGTAACGACGCCATTCGCCGGGTCAAGGGCCCGAACAAACCGATCCTGGACGAAAAAATCCGGGCTGAAATGCTGACGTACTTGCGCGCCGTGGATTTCGTAACTATTTTGCCGGAGCCTAGCTGCCAGCCGTCACTAGGATTGTTGAAACCCGACGTATTTATCACGGTCAAAGAAGAATGGGCCAGCGATTATAAGAATTCCAAAGAATACAAAACCGTTGATAAGTATGGCGGCGAGGTCGTTGTGGTTGACCGCCAGTCCACGGCATTGTCAACCACCAAAATTGTGCAGCGCGCCATCGGCGGCGAGCTTGGCACGATTTTCAAAGACTTTATGGATCTGCGCAAAGATCCGTTGAAAGAACGGTAATGAAGTTGACGCCCGAAGAGAAAAAGAAACAAGCGTATTATCGTGATGCCCGCACCGGCGGCTACTACGGCGATATTTGGCCGAACGTAGGCAAATGCGTGTTCTGTGATCTGCGTGACAAATACATTTTTTACGAAGAAAACGGCGTAGTCATGACGGTGCATCTGTACGCCTACATCGACGGCTGCCTAATGATTATTCCGCGCCGGCACATTCGCTCAGTCAAAGAGTTGACACCGACCGAGTGGGAAACGATGCGCAAAATGATGTATATGGCCAAGAAGCTTATTCGCGACGTGTACGGTATCAAAGGCATGCAGATTATCCAAAAGGACGGCAATCTGGCCCAAAGCACCGTGGAACACCTGCATTTCCAATGTGTTCCCTTTGACTCGCCCGATCTCAACACCTGGAATCCGCGAAAGCTGAAATACACTCCGCTGGAAAACGCCAATAAGTTCAAAGCCGCTCACGATCAGATCGAAAAATTAAGCAAACGGTTTGAAAAAAAATATGCCGACGAAGAATAAGGACTATGAATTCGACTGGTCAAACCTTGCCTTCGCCAGCAAGAAACCGCTGAGGGATTTGGCGGCAATTTTTATTGCAGCGCCACGTGAGATTTCCGCCGAACGATTCGCGCAGCTCGTGAAGGAATACTTGCCGAAAGGTAACATCGTGCTAGGTCTCGCCAAAGAAAAGTTTATCGATGGATTTGACTGCCAGCCTCAATTCCGGACATTACAGATGAATCCGGCAGCTCCAGAAAATTATAGACAAAGTAAATGCTTCCAGCTCACCGCATAAAATCTACGCATTGCATTATTTCCAGCGCGAAGTTAGGTATATCTTAGAAAAAGGCGGTTTTAAAAAAGTTTTGCTCGTCAACGGGTCGTGGCAATACGCATTCCATAATCGTGAAGAGTATTATGCTTTAGTCAATAATCGGATTCCATTTGCGCATATATCGCCATTCGTCGATGAAGCTGAAGCTCGTTCTTACGATGCGACAATTTCGAAGGACGTGCGAGCTGAGTTGTGGCCTGCGGATCCTATAGGCGAATTTTCTGATGTTGAGATGCTCGACCTCGCCAAACGTTCTGCCAAGCTGACGTTCGAAAACAGCTTCCAGACCGGTACAGTCTTGGGCAAAAAAGCCGGTCCAGGCAGCAAGTATAATTGCCTGGCTCATTCATGCAACGAAGTTGTTCCATTCCAGACATATGCGATGCACTACGGTGCCGAGCGAGAATCGCATTACTCGCCAGTAAATGATTTAAATTACTATGATACGGTCCATGCTGAAGTTATGATGATAATCGAAATGCAGAAACGCAAGCTAGATATAGTCGGCACGACCCTGTTCATTAATTTGCTTCCCTGCCCGCATTGTGCACGGATGCTGGCACAAACCGACATCATGGAGTTTGTTTATATCGAAGACCATTCGGATGGTTACGCGATCAGGATGCTCGAAGCTGCAGGGAAAAAAGTTCGTAGGGTTGTACCTCTACCGCGGGCATAAGTTATAATATCGCCATGCCGTTAATCTCGCAGATAGAAATTCCAGATTATGCCGCGATTCGGGATTCGTTTTGCCAGGAACTCTCGCTAGCGTCCCAGGGTTTTGACACCAGCCTGCCGTTTATCCACAATCATCTACCAGAACTTCCGCTGGTGCATCCAGGAGAAACATTCGATGTGTTCGTAATAGGCGGAACAAATGGCGAATCGGCTCATGTGCAGTATAACGCTGATGGTTCAATAAGTATTCTTGATCATCAATCGCATCCAGAGTTAGCGAAATTTAGCGATATCGAAAAATTTTTGCAATTTATCGACGAACACGTCAGCGCGAATGCAAAAGTTATCGGACTCAACTTTGCGTTTACGTTAATACCAATGCCTGGCGATAAAGGCCAGCTCGACGGATATATGATTAGCGGCGACACGAAAGGCCACGCCTTTGAGGGGCTGCAAAAAGAGCGCGTCGGTGCAGCTATTGAGAGGCATATTAAAATGATTCGTGGCCAAGATTTAATCGCATCCGTTGGCAATGATGCGGTCTGCTTGCTGGCCTCGATTGCATCAAGGGGCATGGACCGGAAGTCGCTGGTTGCCGGTATCGTAGGGACTGGTTATGGCTTCGCAATTTATTTAGATGACCACACAATCGTTAACGTACAGTCGGCTGACTTTACCGGCTTTGCACCTACCGCGACCGGCCGAGTCGTAGATAAAGAATCACACAATGTCGGTGAGCAACTTTTTAACAAAGAAGTCGCCGGTGGTGAAATGTTCAAACATTACAATGCCTTGATCGATGAACTTGTTTTACAGGGGGGTCAGCTTCGAACGGGCCAAGAGCTTGCGGCACTGGCGGCTTCAAACACGAATAAAGAAGGCGATGTTGCGCGAGCACTACTGCAGCGTTCGGCGTCATTGGTGGCGACGCAATTCGCCGGGTTTTATAACTTCAGGAACAAGCCTGCTAAATTGACCATTATTATGCAGGGCGGGCAATACTGGCACGGACCAAATTATAAGGAGATGGTTGACCAGGAACTGTTGCGGCTTGGAGTGCCGGCCGGTGCGATCAGCTTTGAAAAATTAGAGCATAGCGACATCATCGGTGCGGCCAAATTGGTGACCGGCGGGTTGTAAAACCGGTCGCTTCCCTGCTACCATACTGTAAGCAATCGGAGGCGTAACGACGTGGCACATCCTGAGTACCAGTACTTGAAACTTATGGCCGAAATCATGAAGGACGGCCGCGGTAAAAAGACCCGCGGTATTCATGGCATCAAATCGATTTTCGGCGCGCAAATTCGATTCGACTTGCGCTACGGCTTCCCATTACTCACCACCAAAAAAATGCCATTTAAGATTTTGCTTCACGAGCTGTTATGGTTTATCTCTGGCAGTTCTGATGTGCAATATTTGCATGATCACAAGATTTACTATTGGGATGGTTTTTTGCACGAGGGCTCAAATGATTTAGGCCGGGTGTATGGCGTGCAGTGGCGGCACTGGCTTCGGCCAGATGGGAGTGAGTTCGACCAACTAGCGTGGGCTATTGAGCAGCTCAAAACCAATCCGGACTCTAAAGGCATAATTGTGAGCGCCTGGAACGCCGGCGAGCTTGGTGATAAGCGCTGGAACCCCAACGATTACGGTGACATGCGCTTGCCGCCATGTCATACCATGTTCCAATTCGATCTCACCAAAGGCAAATTGCGGTTACAACTTTATCAACGCTCGTGGGATGTTTTCTTAGGTGCGCCATTTAATATCGCGCAGTATGCATTACTTTTGTATATGGTGGCGTATCTGATTGGTGCTGAGCCACGGGAACTTATCATTGCCGCCGGTAACGCTCACTTGTATAAAAATCATCTTGAACCCGCCAAAGAACAGCTTAAGCGTAAACCTTACCCGTTTCCCAAGCTCAAAATA
>CAVUMM010000001.1:0-4402 GCA_963742655.1 uncultured Candidatus Saccharibacteria bacterium | reverse complement strand
AAGCATCGACGATTTCAAAGCCGAAAATTTTGTGTTGGAAGATTATGTTTCGCATCCCCACATCAAAACTGATTTAGTGATTTTGTAAATCGTGACGGAACGTAAGGCTACTCAGTATTTGCTTGTTGGACTGCCATTTGCAGGCAAGACAACGCTTGCTAAGCAATTAGAGAAGCGCTTGGGTTTTGTTCGTCTTGGAGTTGACGATGTAAAGTTTGAACTCGGCTATGGCGAGCTGGGTGATGACGAGGTTACGGACGAAGTTTGGGAGAAAATATTCGGGATTTTGGATAGCAGAATCTTAGAGCAATTAAGATCAAACCAAAGCGTCATAAACGAATATGCGTGGGTGACACGGGAATGGAGAGATAGAGCGCGTAAACTAGCAACTGACATCGGTATAGATACGAAAGTTATTTTTGTTGACACCCCAGAAAATATCGTGCGTGAGCGCTGGCTTCAAAATCGCAAAACTCATGAACGTTTTGACTTGCCTGAAGCAGTGTTCAAGGAAGCCCTCCAGGACTTCAAGCGTCCCGAAACGGACGAACACATTATTCTATACGATCCGAGTATGGAGTTTGACGAATGGGTAAGAGTAAATTTCTGAATTATAGAGCGGCTAGTTTTTCATAAACCGCCAAATGCTCCGCGCACATGCGCTCGCGTGTGAATCGTGCTTCAAAATCTTGACGGCAAGACGCACGGTTAATTTTTTCGATTTTATCAAGTGCGTTCGCTATTGCCTGGGATGTTTTGATTTCGTCAACTTCGCCATTTGTGGAGTGAATTTTTTCGATGACAATACCGGTCTCGTTCTGTTTGATCAGCTCTGGAATTGCGCCGGAATCGAGCGCTATGACAGGCGTTCCGCAGGCCAGTGCTTCGGTCACCACCATGCCGAACGGTTCTTCGAATAATGCCGGAACGATCAGTGCCCGAGCATTACCTAAATAGTCGCGCCTTTTCTCAGGGCCGACAAAACCCACGTACTCGATGTTCGGGTCGTCAAGCCGCGGCACAATTTCCTGTTGCCAATACTTATCCTTGTGTCCGGCGTAATGCTTGCCGGCGATCTTAAGCTTTATCGGCTTTGCCGCCGATGAGTTGTAGACGATCACGGCGTCGATGGCCAGATGCAAACCCTTCGGTTGGATAATCCTACCAAGGTATGCGAAATAGTCGTTTACCGGCTGAACGACCGGAGTTAGCAGGTCCGCCGGCAGGCCATGATAAATATTGCCAACCCAGTTCGTATCCGCAGGCATGCCTTTACGCTGTGCATACGACATCGAAATCCAGTTAAGTGATTTGTACTTCGGGAACAGGTTTTTGTATTTGACCAAAAAATTGAACGGATCATGATGAGTAAAAACGACGGGTTTCGTACAAAGCTGGGCAAACGGGAGCGCATTGTCTTCCTCGTTTGTGTAGATGTGCACGAGATCAATCTTATCATCGTTCGCCATCCTGTAAGCTTTGGCGATGAGCTCGCTCTGGACTTGTCGTGCAAGAGAAATGAACGTAAACGGATGCTTTTTGAGAAGATCTAGGTAGGTATCGTCGCGCAACGAAAGCTCGTGCTCAAAGTACGACAGATCGGCGGTAATATTCTTTATCCTTGTGTCAACGGGTCCCGGCGAAAAAAGCGTTACATCCGTACCAAGCTTTTGAAGTCCGCTGGCCAGATCAAGCGCCAACGGCCCAGGAGAAAATACAACGTGAGGCATAATTAACCGCTGCATAAAAATGTGCGGTACGACCAGCCCAACCCTTAATCGATTATTTTTTTGCGTCTGATTCGTCGTCATCCAGAAAGCTCAGGTCAATTTCTTCGTCCGAGCCCATGTCTTCGTCGTAATATCCGTCCGGTTCTGATTGCGTGCTGTCTGTCATATCCCCTCTTTACGATTTGCTAAGCATTATGCATTCAATTTCCGTATATTGTAGCAGATTTTGTGCCATTGTTAGCAGCCTCGTAAAATTTTCGAAGCTTATGCCGCTTGATATCCGCGTAGATTCGTTGTGCGCACTGTTTAAGTTCGTCGATTCCGGCATCGTTAACGAGTCTCGTATCGATTTGCAGGCGGCTCCGTTCTCGTTCGGTCGGATCCGTTGTATCAATGGCGGCCACCGACGGTCGCTCAACCAAAATCACGAACCCGCCGGCATCGTGAATCACTTCGACATCTGCCGGAAAGCGCACGCCGCTGACCACACAGAGCTTTTTGCCATGTTCGGCGGCGGAAGCAGCGCGTCGGATAAGTTCGTGAAACCATATGCCACGAGGCAGCTTAAGCTGCACATAGCCGCCGAGCCATTGCAGTAATGCGCGATATTCGCTTTTGTTATCAGCCGTAATTTGCGTTTGGCCGAGGGTTTGATCTTTCTGTGATTGCCGCAGAAATACGAACAGTTTTTCGTTCGATTCAGCGTGCATGACAGAGCCATTTTTATTGAGCTCTATTAAAGGTTGCTCGGGTTTGATATGTACGACTTGCTCTAATACGTCCGGCAGCAGTGACAGCCATTCATTGATAGCGGCTACATCATTCGGATCGGGTGTCGACTTCGCGCGAGATTGCCAATTATTAATGACTTCGGCAATCACGGTCGAAGTTTCGAGATGCAGCGAACGCGGCTCGATTGAAATCAATGCTTCGGCAAGCGTTGTTTTGCCATAGCCAATACCTCCGGCAATACCGATAATTATCATACGTCTATGATAGCAATTTTATACATCTGTGACAGGATGTAATAATCCAATTTCTTCGGCCAGCAGACTGAACCGGGCCAGAATATCTCTCGTATTTTGGCTGCGTTTTGACTTTCGTTGTTTCCCGATAATTTCGTTTGCTCTCCCGACTAAATACCAATCCAGCAATGACAATTCTTTATTGGGTTTCAGGTCGTGCCGTTCTCCAACTACACCTACCATGGGTAATAGCATTTTTCGTCGTCTGTCTTTACCGCTTCCTACCATGCAACCTTTCAGCGCGTCACCTGCGAGGCCGTGTATACTTACGTACGCATCTGTCGGTATACCGGTTTCTTCGGCTATTTCCCTTAGAAATGCATCGACTGCAGATTCGCCAGCTTCAATGCCACCTTGCGGGAATTTTAAGTCATTTGGTCCGGGTTTTTTACAGTCGACCGATGCGCACAGCAATACTTCCTCAGTCGTGGGGAATATAATGACGGCCGATACGGTCGGGCGCCATTGGTTAGCACCGGGCAGCGAACGCAGCATTGCGAGCTGAGCTTCAATTTGATCACATGAAGGAGCAATTAATGTTTCTAGACCCGGCATAGATTATCTCATACTAAACTTTTTTTACAGTTCGTTGGTTGCGACTGCGATTGAAGGGCCCATTGACGTTGTGACATGTACCGATTTAACGAATATGCCTTTGATGCTTGCCGGTTTGTTTGACTTGACGCTCGCGATAAGCGCTTGCGCATTTTCGAGCAACTGCTTCTGCGTAAAGCTGACCTTACCGATGCTTAAGTGGATGATACCCGTGCTATCAACACGATATTCCACTCGTCCAGCCTTGGCTTCTTTCACGGCCTTCGAAATGTCACTTGTTACTGTGCCGCTTTTGGGGTTCGGCATGAGTCCGCGCGGGCCGAGTATTCGGGCGTATTTGCCGAGCTTGGGCATTTGAGCGGGTGTGGCAATCAGCACGTCAAAATCAATGTCGCCTTTTTCAAGCAATTTAGTGATAGCTTCAATACCGGTAACATCGGCATCCGCTACTTTTTCATCATCAAATACGGCGACGCGTACGCTTTTACCGGTACCGGCTGGCAGCACGAGATTGTCGCGAATGTTCTGATCGGCGTGGCGCGGGTCGACGCCTAGGTTGATGTGCAGCTCCACGCTGGCATCAAACTTTGCGGGGTTTGTCTTTCTGCGCCAGTTCAAGAGCTTGCGCAAGGTCATATACTTTACCCTTCTCAATTAGTTTGGCAGCATCACGGAATTTCTTGCCGCGTCGTTCCAGTCGTGAGCGTGTTGGTTTTATAACTTTTTTCGGCTTATTTTCGGTATCTTCTTCGGACTTTTCCTCGTCGCGGCGCTTCTGGTGCTCGATTTTTTCAGCCTTAGCTTCGGCGTCGGCTTGGCCTTTGACGCTGCGTTTACCCGATTTGGCAGTAGATTTTTTTGCCGACTCTTCTTTGACGACTGCTTGTTTCTCGTCGCTGGCAGCTACCTGCTGTTTACTGTCAGTCTCTTCGGTAACCGGTGCGGCTTCAACGACTAGCTCGGCTTCTTTCACCTCTTTTGCTTTTGAATCTTTCTTGGCTTCCTTTGCCATATCTACTCCTTTCGTGGTGCGTGCGGCTTATCCGGCCTCCCACGATATTAATTAATTACAAATATACATTAAAAAATCAG